>SCTY01000007.1 GCA_004297625.1 Betaproteobacteria bacterium
ACAGCTTCCTTCAGATTCGCAGTCGCCCGCGACACCCTTGCCGTTCGGCTAACACTTCCTCCTGTCAGGCGTGTAATGGACTCTCACCATCAAGTGAGTGCGCCCTGCCGGGCGCACAAATAAAAGGGCGCCCTCCGGCGCCCTTTTGCTTTCTTGCGCGTTCGCTTAACGCTTGCGCTCTTCGTAGCGCTGGCCGACCTCGTGGCCGATGATGCCGCCGGCCGCAGCGCCGCCGACCGTCCCGATCGTGCTGCCGCCGGTCGCCGCGGAGCCGACCGCGCCGCCGACCGCCGCGCCGCCTACGGTGCCCACCGTTTCGCCGGTGCTGCCGCAACCCGCGACGCCGAGGGCCGAGGCAAGCGCGATCGCAACCAAGTAGAACTTCGTCATATTTCCTCCAGTCGTAAAAAGGGGGGCCGATCACGAACACCTGGAGGGCAGCAATCGGCGTGCCTAATCGATCTGGAGCTTGGCGGCCTGGTATCGACCGAGCTGTCCTGCGAGACGGCAACCCAGGCCGGCAGGAACGAAAAAACGCCGAACAGTGTCCTAAATGACGGTTTCCCCTTGACTGCTCCTCGCCGCGAGTACTGCCATGGAACCGAATGTCCCGAAAATAGAGTCGCTGGTGCGCCAGCTGCTGGTCGAGCTGGGCGAGGACCCGAAGCGCGAGGGACTGCTGAAGACCCCGCTGCGGGTGGCCCAGGCGCTGTCCTTCCTCACGCATGGGTACCGCACCGACCCGCAGGAAGTCATCAACCAGGCGCTGTTCACCCAGGTCACCAGCAGCATGGTGATCGTGAAGGACATCGAGCTCTACAGCCTGTGCGAGCACCACATGCTGCCGTTCTTCGGCCGCTGCCATATCGGCTATATCCCGAACGGCAAGGTATTCGGCGTGAGCAAGCTCGCGCGCCTGGTCGACGTCTACGCCCGGCGCCTGCAGCTGCAGGAGCGCCTCACGGAGCAGATTTCGCAGGCGGTGATGGACTCGATCGACGCGAGAGGCGTCGGCGTGATGATCGAGGCGCGCCACCTGTGCATGATGATGCGCGGCGTCGAGAAGCAGAACTCGGTCATGCTCACGTCGTCGGTGCTGGGCGCGTTCCGCGAGCAGCTCGCGACGCGCGAGGAGTTTCTCGCGCTCCTCGGCCGCTAGGAATTCGGGGTCAGAGTCTTAATTATTGGCGACGCGTAGCTCAAATAATTAAGACTCTGACCCCGAATTCCCCTACCACTTGTTGCGCAGCTCGCGCAGCTTGAGGAACACGGTGCGCGGATCGGGCTTCTCCGGCAGATCGGGAAACGCCTCGCGCAGCTTTGCGATCACCGTCGGGCTCGTCAGGCGGAAGAACGTATTGATTTCGCGCTCCACGTCGAGCGTAGATACATAGGCGCGCCTCGGATCCTGGCCCTCCAGCTTCTCGAGCATCTGCTGCGCGCGCCGGTTGTCCGGCTCGCGCGAGAGCGTGAAGCGCAGGTTGTTCTCGATGTAATCGTGGCCAGGGTAAACGAGCGTGCCGCCGGGCAGGCGGGCGAGCTGCTCGGAGAACGTCTTGTAGAGCGCCTCGGGGTGGCCGCCGTTGTGGCAGTTGCCCGCGCCGGCGTTGAACAGCGTATCGCCGCAGAAAAGCATCGGCTGCTCGGTGCGCGAGCGCAGGCACACGTGGCTCATGGTGTGGCCCGGCGTATCCAGCGCCTCGAGCTCCACGGTCTTGCCCACCTTCACGACGTCGCCCGCACCGAGACCGCGAGTCATCTCCGGGATCCTGTTTTTCGCATTCCTGTGCGCCAGCACCTGCGCCTTCGTCCGGCTGAGCATCGCGGCATTGCCGCCGGTATGGTCGCGGTGCTCGTGGGTGTTCAGGATCTGCCTGATCTCCCAGCCCGCCTCCTTTGCCGCCGCGAGGCACTTCTCATGGTCGAGCGGGTCGATGGCGAGCGCCTCGCCGGTTTCGGCGCAGGCGATGAGGTAGTTGAAGTTCCGGTAGGCGTTGGCGGTCCAGATCTGTTTGACGATCATCGTTTGCTCCGTGCGAGGCTTGCATCCTAATGCAAGCAGGCGCGCGCGCACGTGCCTGAAAGGTCCTCCGGTAGATGATGATCGACCTTACGGGCCTAGCGGTCGCGAACGCCTGGAATTCAGCGGTCCCAGCTTTCAGCACTCGCTAACGTTGACCGCAAGACCACCACGCGCCGTTTCCTTATACTTTCTTTTCATATCCGCCCCGGTATCGCGCATGGTTTTGATTACTTGATCTAGGGACACCACGTGTTTGCCATCGCCGTTCAGCGCCATCCGGGCCGCGTTGATCGCCTTCACCGCCGCAATCGCGTTGCGCTCAATGCACGGCACTTGGACCAAGCCCCCTACGGGGTCGCACGTTAGACCAAGATTGTGTTCCATTCCGATCTCCGCGGCATTCTCGACTTGCGCGCGGCTACCGCCCATGACCTCTGCCAGCGCCGCGGATGCCATTGAGCATGCAGAGCCTATTTCCCCCTGGCAGCCGACCTCGGCGGCGCTAATGGAAGCGTTCAGCTTGTATAGAACACCTATCGCCGCGGCCGTCAGCAGAAAGCGCACTATACCGTCGTCGTTCGCCTCGGGCACGAAGCGCGCGTAGTAGTGCATAACGGCAGGAATGATCCCGGCGGCGCCATTGGTCGGCGCGGTGACGACGCGCCCCCCGCTCGCATTTTCTTCGTTCACCGCGAGCGCGAACAGATTCACCCAGTCCATCGCGGAAAGATCGTCGCTCGTCCGGCCAGCTGAAAGGCGCCCGAAAAGCTCGGGTGCTCTCCGCCTCACCCCGAGATTGCCCGGAAGATATCCTTCACGGCGGCATCCATTGCTCACGCATTCCTGCATAACTTGCCAGATGCCGAGGAGACCGTTCCGGATTTCAGCTTCGGTACGCCATGCCTTCTCGTTCTCGAGCATAAGGTCGCTCACCCGTAGGTCGTGCACTTCGCATAGACGGATCAGTTCTCGCGCCGTGCTGAACGGGAACGGCTGAGCTATTTCATCGGGGACACGGTTGAGCCGGTCAACCTCGTTCTCTTCGACAATGAAGCCGCCACCGACCGAGTAATAGACCTTGCTCCGGACCGCCGCACCGGCCGCGTCGTATGCAGTGATTTTCAGCCCGTTGGGGTGAAACGGCAGAGTTATGCACCGATTGAAAATTAGGTGCTCCTGCTCGTCAAAACGGATTAGGTGCCGGCCAAGCAGCGTTAACTGCCTCTTGGCTCGTATGGAATCGACGCGACAATCGATCGACGCGGGATCGATCGTTTCCGGCGCCTCTCCCTCCAGACCCATTAATACGGCCTTGTCCGTGCAGTGCCCTTTTCCAGTAGCAGCCAGGGACCCAAAAAGCTCAACTCGCAACCTGTCAACTTTCTGCAGGACTGAATCGGATTGCAGGCCCCTGACGAAGCAAAGGCAGGCGAGCATCGGTCCTACCGTATGCGAGCTCGATGGACCAACGCCAATCTTGAAAAGCTCGAAAACGCTCATCACCATCGCGAAAGGCTTTCCGCGTCAGAACCGTTCTGCGGCGAACGGATGGATATCCATGTAGGGGTCCCGATTCTCCACGAGATCGGCGATGATTCCAGCCGTCGGCGAGGCTGCGGTCAGGCCGACATGACCATGACCGAAAGCGAAGTACGCGTTCGGGACGCGCGGGGATCGGCCGAGAACGGGCATAGAGTCTGGCAATGAGGGTCGATGCCCCATCCAACGCTCGACTTTTCCATGCTTGAGACCGGGAAGCAGCCTCTTGGCTCCGGGGAGGAGAAAATCGGCGCGTCGATAGTTCGGAGGCGCTTCCAAGCCGGCGAGTTCCACTGTCCCGGCAATACGCAAGCCGGTCTCCATTGGTGTCATGAAGTACTTGCCCTCGCCCGAACAGACCGGAATGCGCGGCAGGACGGAAGGCGATTCGAGCATTACGTGGTAGCCGCGCTCGGTCTCGAGCGGGACATCGCTGTCCAGCTTCTCCGCGAACTGCTTCGAATACGCTCCGGCTGCAATCACTACCGCCCCGACTTCCACTGAAGGGCCGTCAGTGATGACGCGAGCTACCCGGTCGTCACGGAAATCGAATCCCTTTGCAGCCGCCGAGACAAACGTGGCTCCGCCGCTGCGAAGACGCTCGGCTAGCGCTCGCGACAACCGGCCTGGATTGGCGACGTGCCCCTGCTGCGGCATTAGCACAAGATGCGTGATCGTCGGCGACAGGGCAGGATCAAATTCGCGTATCTCTGGACCTTGCAGCACGGTGATTTCGACGTCGCGCGCTACGCGCAGACTGCGCCCCAACGCATCACCGGCAAACCCCGCTTCGCTTTCGTATGAGAAAGCGTAACCATCCTGCCGAATGAGCTCGGGTACGCCGGCCCACGCGGCCAACGGACGCCATTTCTCGATACTCCTGTCGAGCAGAGGGCGCAACGCGTCAGCGATCTGATTGACTCGAGCGAGTGACGTAGACAGATGTAGCCGCCAAAGCCAAGGCGCGATGCGATGCGCGTAACGCAGCCGAATGGACAACGGACCTGCCGGATCAAGCAGCCATCCGGGCACCTTGCGCCACGAACCTGGTAACCCAAGCGGCACGCATGAGGCGCGGCTAAGGCATCCCGCATTGCCGAATGAGCAACCCTGGCCCGGCAGCCCGGGGTCGATCAGCGTCACTGCATGGCCGCGCCTCTGCAGTTCGCTCGCGCAGGCGAGGCCCACGACGCCTGCGCCGATGACGGCGATATTGCCGGGCATTTTCAGTCCAGCCTAGTCCCCGACATATCCACGATTTTCTTCCATTTCGCATCCTCTGCGCGAATAAACTGCTCGTACTCCTCCGGGCTGCTGCCCACCACGTCGAACCCGAGTTCGGTAAACCTCTTCGCGACCTCCGGCATCGCGAGGATGGCCTTGACCTCGGTGTACATCCGCTTAACGATCTCAGCGGACGTACCTCTTGCCGCTGAAATGCCGAACCACTGCACGGCCTCGTAGCCGGGAACGCCGGATTCCGACACCGTCGGCAAATCCGTTAGCGTCGTGGAGCGCTTCGGATTCGTCACGGCTATCGCGACTACCTTGCCGCTGCGCACGTGGGGCATGAACCCGACCGCCGTGCCGAACGCCAAGCTCACTTGACCGGCGATAAGGTCAGGTACGATCTGTGCGTCGCCTCGATATGGCACGTGCAGAAGCTCGATCTTCGCCATGGACTTGAAGTACTCGCCGAGAAGATGCGAGATCGAGCCATTTCCGGCTGAAGCGAACGTGAGCTTGCCGGGATTGGCCTTGGCATACTGGAGGAGATCTTTGATGGTGCGAATAGGCAGCTTCGAGTTCACCACGACGACAATATCCGCAATCCCCAGCAAGGTCACCGAAGCAAGATCACGGAGCGGGTCATAGCGCAGCTTGGTGTAGATGTGGGGTCCGATGACCATGGTGCTCGCCGTCCCCACGAGGAAGGTGTAGCCATCGGGGGCCGACTTCGCCACCATTTCAGAACCCAGAGCGCCGCCCGCCCCCGCCCTGTTGTCGACGATCACCGCCTCGCCGATGCGCGAAGTCAATTTTTCGCTGATTATCCGTGCCACTGTATCGGTAGATCCTCCCGCGGAGAAAGGGACGATGAGCCTAATCGGCTTTGAGGGCCACGGCTGTGCTTGGGAAGTGAAAGCGAACAACAATCCAGCCGCGGCCGCGGCGGCGAGGACCAGGAAGCGTCTTCTCATTTCGAACCTCCCTTTAAAGGATGGGTTGAAGTTGTCGAACCTCCTACTGCCTGCCCCAGTGAGACACAAATGCATCGAAAGGCGGCAGGGTTCGCGGCGGGGGTCTCTTGTCGGGGGTGCCCAGATAAAGGAAGCCGACGATGGCATCTTCCTCCGCGAGCCCAAGCGCCGACTTGACGCCTGGATCATACGCGGCGGCGCCGGTGCGCCACATTCCGCCGAAGCCCAGCTCATGCGCCGCGACCAGCATGTTGCTGGCCGCCACTCCCGCGGCGATGATCTGCTCGATCGCGGGAACGCCTTGATGCTGCGCGACCTTTGCGACGGCCACGACGATTAACGGCGCCCGCAGCGCCTTCGCACACTCTCTCTCGAGGGCCGCAGGAGTGGCGCTCGGCTGTCGACTCTGCAGAGCATCAGCCAATACCTGCCCGAAGCTCCGGCGATCGTCTCCAGAAATCATGATGAAGCGCCAAGGCCTGAGCCTGCCGTGGTCTGGGGCGCACATCGCCGCCGTCAGCATTGCCTGCAAAGCAGATTCCCCGGGTGCTGGCTCCCGAAGAGACAGAGGACTCTGTCTCTGCGAAATGGCGTCCAAACCCATCGGCGGGCCGCCTAACTCAATCGTGCCCGGGCCGCAGCGCGGCGCTCGAGGCGGAAAGGCTGGAGAACTGAACATCGACCTCCAAGAACGCCGGCTGCGACGCGGTAATTAGTTACTCCAAGGCAGCGAAGGTCTTGTAATGGATGTGCAGTGCGCCGTCGTGATATCGATGCGTGTAGAAGCTCTTCGCCGAGACTGCCGCACCCTGATATATCGAGGTCTTGTCCATAGCCTCGCACTGCTCCTCCGAGTCCCAGCCGCTCACGTAGATGACCTCGTGCTCGTGGCACTTCTCAACGCATTCCGCCACGTAGATGAAGTGGCAGCCGGGCATCTTCCTGATCGCGGGGGCCAATGTGGTGTTTATGAAGTCGACATAAGCTTTCTTTTTTTCTGGCGGTACGGCACCGTGGACAACCCGAAGAATCATCAGCGACCTCCTTTCGGCAACATCAATTGAGATTTAATTTGCGCCGAAGCGCACAGCACTACGAACGCACGCCGATGGTACCTTCATGGCGTTAGGATAAAAGGAATATTATTCAGCAACGTTATTCAGCGTTTTTATAAGGAGCGAGGGTGAAGCTCCAGCAGTTGAGGTATTTCGTGCAGGTCGTCCGCCACGGCTTCAACGTTTCGGACGCCGCGCAAGCTCTCTATGCCTCGCAGCCCGGCTTGAGCCACCATATCCGTCAGCTCGAGCAGCAGTTGAAGTCCCCCGTATTCGTCCGACGGGGAAAACGGATAGTAGGGCTGACGAAAACTGGACGCGATGTTCTCGCCGTTGCCGAGCGAATAATCTCGGACACGGAGAACCTGGAGCGAATCGCCGGTGAATCGCAGAAGGAGGTGAGCGGCGAGCTCGTCGTTTCCACGACCCATACGCAGGCGCGCTACGTGCTGCCGCCGCTTGTCCGCACGTTCATCGTCAAATACCCGAAGGTGCGCCTATGCATAAAGCCATGCAGCCCGACGGAAGCCGCGGAGTACGTAAAACGTGGCGAAGCCCACTTGTGCATATCCACCGAGGTAGTTGCTTCCGTAAAGGAGCTGGCAATGATCCCGGGGGAAAAGTGGATCCGCTGCGTAATAACGCCGCCGAGACATCCGCTGCTGTTGTGCAGGCCTCTCGACTTGGCGGATATCGCGGAGTACCCGTTGATCACCTACGACTTTGCGTTCGCGAAAATGTCCAAGATACGGACCGCCTTCGAGAGCAGGGGCCTCACCCCTTTCGTCACGTTGACATCCGCGGATGCGGGAATCGTCAAGACCTACGTCGCGGCCGGCCTCGGAATCGGCCTAATCGCCTCCATCGCCTTCAATAAGGCCGAAGACCGGGACCTGCGAATCTTGGATGCCAGCCACCTCTTCGATTCCAGCATGACGACGGTTGGCATCCATCGTGACAGCTACATCACGCGTTACATGTACGACTTCATTCAGCTGGTTCTGCCGGGAACCAATCGAAGCACGATCGACGCCCTGCTGATGAGAGCCGCCCCCTTGAGGGCTTCCGCCGAGGCAGGGCGCGTTCTCATTTCCACACCTCCCGCAAAACGCGGATGAAGTTGCCTCCGAGCAGCTTGATGATGCGCTCCGAGCTGTAGTTCCGCCTGAGAAAACCGTCGACCAGGTTAATCAACTCCTTGCGCTGCCTGAAACCAACCAGGCCCAGCCCCTCGTATTTCTTGCCTTGCGTCACTTCCGGGTAATACCAGGGAGTAGCCCAGTTGACCTTCGTCTTGCCGTCGAACCAGTCCGTTGCCAAGGTCACATGATCTTCGCCGATCAGGTCGATCGCGTAGTCGAAGTGATCAAGATACTCGTCTAGCGTCGGCTGCCGGTTGGTACGAATGAACGGCGAGAAGGCCGTAATTCCGATAGTGCCGCCCTTATCGGCTACGGCCTTCATCTGCTCGTCCGTTACGCACCGGGGATTGTCTGTAATGGCACGCACAGCCGTGTGCGAGATCACGATCGGCTTCTCCGAGCACCGTACGGCATCGAGGGTGGTTCGGACGCCGACGTGAGAACAGTCGATGAGAATCCCCAGCCGATTGCACTCGCGCACTACCTGCATGCCGAAGTTCGTTAGGCCGCGGTTCTCGGGCTCAAGGCAGCCGTCACCAACCCAATTGCGCTCCATGTACGTAAGCTGAAGCGAGCGCAGGCCGAGCTTGTAAAGGATGCGAATGCGCTCTCGCTCTTGTTCAATCCAGGTCGAATTCTGCACACCGAAGATCACGCCGAGCTGGCTTTGCTTTTTTGCCGCGTAGATATCGTCCACTTTCTCGACATGTCTCACCGCTGCGTTCATCTCGAAGTTCAGGAGGTTCTCGTACACCGCCATGAGCAAGCGGTGGAACGACGGTGAGTAGGAGGGCTCGGACACGAGGCAGGCGTGCAGAACGCTCCAGCCATGTCGGACCATCATCTCCTCGTACGTACCTTCCGGCGTCTGCGGTGTCGGCTGCACCACGGCGCCGCCGAGCGTATCGATGACGATTGCTTCCGCCAAAATCTCTTGTGCCCGCATCATCGTGCCTTTCTAACGTTAAGCATTAAAGCGGATCGAGCTCATAGCGCCCTTGACTAGGGTAGCGCCAAGAGCTGGAACCATCGCCGACATGACGTCAATTTTTTCGTATCTTAGTTGCCAGGCGGTGGCTGCACGAACCTGCGATCGCCCTTTCGAGGACAACAGGTGGACTTCGCCTAACGGAGTGCCAGGTGGAGATGCCTTTCAGCCACTTGCTTTGGCTGCTCGAATTGCGCTAGATTGCGGCTGCCCGAAGCGCTTCGTGTGAGAGAGACCGGCCGCGCGCCGGCGCCGAAGGGGTAACGCCCCGCAAAACTCTCAGGCAAAAGGATCGCGCGAGGCGAGGGCGCTCTGGAGAGTAGGTTCGGGATCGCCCGGACCTCGCCGAAGGAACACGCGGCGCCGCTCGCGGCCCGCCAATCTCTCAGGCAAACGGACAGAGGGGGCACGGGACCTGCATGGTCGTGCTCAGCCGTCCGATTGCCTATGGGAGATGTCGTGGAGCTGCCCTCTAGCCTGAAGTACAGCGAATCGCACGAATGGGTCGCGGAGCACGGCGACGGCACCGCGAGCGTCGGCATCACGGCCGTAGCCACCGAGCAGCTCGGCGACCTGGTGTACGTCGAGCTGCCCGAGGTCGGCAGGACGCTCGCGCGCGGCGAGTCGTGCGCCGTGGTCGAATCGAGCAAAGCGGCGTCCGATGTCTACGCGCCCGCGGCGGGCGAGGTGATTGCGGTCAACGAAGCGCTCGCCAAGCACCCCGAAATGGTGAACAGCTCGCCTTACGGCGAGGGCTGGCTCTTCAAGCTGAAGCTCAAAGGTCCGGTGGAGGGGCTGCGCTCGCGCGATGAGTACAAGCAATCGGCCGGGATCGAGCCGTGACGGGCGTGCCGGGCGAGCTGGCCAATAGCGGCGAATTCATCGCACGCCACATCGGCATCGATGCCGCGGCCGAACGCCAGATGCTCGAGGCGCTCGGCGTCGACTCGCTGGAAGCGCTGGTGCGCGACGCGGTGCCAGTGTCCATCCTGCACCAAGCGCCCCTCGCCCTCGGCGAGCCGGCGAGCGAAGCGCACGCGCTCGCGCGGCTGAAGGCGATCGCCGCCCGCAACGAACGCTGGCGCAGCTTCATCGGCATGGGTTACTACGACTGCTTCACGCCGCGCGTCGTCCAGCGCAACGTGATCGAGAACCCCGGCTGGTACACCGCCTACACGCCCTACCAGGCCGAGATCTCGCAAGGGCGTCTTGAAGCGCTGCTCGTCTTCCAGCAGATGGTGATCGACCTGACCGGCTTGCCGATCGCCAACGCCTCGCTCCTCGACGAGGCGAGCGCCGCCGCCGAGGCGATGCTCATGATCCGCCGCAGCGCGAAGAGCCGGAGCCAACGCTTCTTCGTCGACGCTGCCTGTCACCCGCAGGTCATCGCGGTGCTGCGCACCCGCGCACGCTGGCTCGGCATCGAGCTCGTCGTAGGCGATCCCGGACGCGACCTGGATCCGGCGGCGGTTTTCGGCGCGCATTTTCAGTACCCCGATACGCAGGGGCGGGTGCGCGACCTCACTGCCGTCATCGCGGCGCTGCACGCGAGCCAGGCGTTGGCGTCCATGGGCTGCGACCTGCTCGCGCTCCTGCTGCTGCGCCCGCCCGGGGCGCTCGGCGCCGACGTCGCGATCGGCTCGGCGCAGCGCTTCGGCGTGCCGATGGGCTACGGCGGGCCGCACGCCGCGTTCATGGCCTGCCGCGATGAATGGAAGCGCGCCATGCCGGGCCGCATCATCGGCGTGTCGGTCGACGCCGCGGGGCGGCCGGCGCTGCGCATGGCGCTGCAGGCGCGCGAGCAGCACATCCGCCGCGAAAAGGCGACGAGCAACATTTGCACCGCGCAGGCGCTGCTCGCCGTCGTTGCGGCGTTCTACGCGGCTTATCACGGGCCGGAAGGACTGAAGCGCATCGCGCTGCGCGCGAACTTCATGGCCCGCCTTCTCGCCGCGTGCGTCGCCGCGCGCCTGAAACCGGTCCACGCGGCGTTTTTCGATACGGTCAGCTTCGCGGTTTCCGAGGCGAGCGCGATCCGGGCGCGGGCGAACGCGAAACGCATCAACCTGCGCTGGAGCGGCAACAGAACCCTCGGCGTGAGCTTCGACGAGACGAGCACGGCTGCCGATGTCGCCGACGTCGCCGAGGTGCTGACCGGCGATCGGGCGGAGCTCGAGCCGCTCCTGCGTGCCCTCGCCGGGGAGCCGCTCTCCATCCCGCAGCCGTTGCGGCGCGCGGATGGCGTTTTGACGCACCCGGTATTCAACCGCTACCACACCGAGACCGAGATGATGCGCTACCTGAAGCGCCTGGAGAATCGCGACTTCTCCCTGGTGCACGGCATGATCCCGCTCGGCTCGTGCACCATGAAGCTCAATGCCGCCGCCGAGCTCGAGCCGATCTCCTGGCCGGAGTTCGCCGCGATCCATCCTTTCGCGCCGCCGGAGCAGGCGCCGGGCTACCGGCGAATGCTCGCCGAGCTGCGCGGCATGCTCGCGGAAATCACCGGACTGCCAGCGGTCTCGCTGCAGCCCAATTCGGGCGCGCAAGGCGAGTACGCGGGACTCCTTGCAATCCGCGGCTACCTCGAAGCGAAAGGCGGGGGCGCGCGCGACGTCTGCCTCATTCCCGCCTCTGCCCACGGCACGAACCCGGCGAGCGCGCACATGGCGGGTCTGCGCGTCGTCGTGGTCGCGTGCGACGAAGCCGGCAACGTCGATGTCGCCGATCTGCAGCGCAGGATCGACGAGCATCGCGACCGTCTCGCCGCGCTGATGGTGACGTATCCCACCACGCACGGCGTGTTCGAAGAGGCGATCGTGGACATCTGCGAGCGCGTGCACGCCGGCGGCGCGCAGGTGTACATGGACGGCGCGAATCTCAACGCCATGGTGGGTCTTGCGAAGCCCGGCGATATCGGCGCCGACGTGTGCCACATCAACCTGCACAAGACCTTCTGCATCCCGCACGGCGGCGGCGGACCGGGCATGGGACCGATTGCCGCGGCCGCGCACCTCGAGCCCTTTCTGCCCGGTCACCCGTCGAGCGGCGACGAGACGCGCGTAACCGTGTCGGCCGCGCCTTTCGGAAGCGCGCTCATTCTGCCGATCTCGTGGATGTACATCCGCATGATGGGAGCGCGCGGACTGCGGCGGGCGAGCGAGATCGCGATCCTCAACGCGAACTACGTCGCCGAGCGGCTGAAGCGGTATTTTCCGGTGCTGTACGCCGGCCGCGCCGGGCGCGTCGCCCACGAATGCATCCTCGACCTGCGCAAGCTCAAGCCCGCGCTCGGAGTGAGCGCCGAGGATGTGGCGAAGCGGCTCATGGACTACGGCTTCCACGCCCCCACGCTGTCGTTCCCCGTGGCCGACACGCTGATGGTCGAGCCGACCGAAAGCGAATCCAAGCACGAGCTCGACCGCTTCTGCGATGCGATGATCGCGATCCACGGCGAGCTGGAAAAGATCCGCCAGGGCCTCTGGGACCGCGCGGACAATCCGCTGCGCAACGCCCCGCATACCGCCGTCGAGCTCGCGGCCGACTGGAGGCATTCTTACAGCCGCGAAGAGGCCGCTTTTCCGGTGCCGGGCCTGCGCGCGGCGAAGTTCTGGCCGGCGGTGAAGCGCATCGATGCTGCTTTCGGCGATCGCAACCTGGTGTGCACCTGCCCGCCGGTGGAGGCCTGCGCGTGATCCGCCTGGCGCTGCACCCCCTGCACGCCGAATATGGCGCGCGCTTCGGTTCGTTCGCCGGCTTCGAGATGCCGCTGCAGTACCGCGACGGCCTGCGCGCCGAGCATCTGCACACGCGCGCGGCGGCGGGCCTGTTCGATGTCTCGCACATGGGACAGCTGCGCGCGCGCGGCTCCGGGGTACACGCCGCGCTCGAGCGCGCCCTGCCCCTGGATTTCGACGGCTGGCCCGAGGGCGAGCAGCGCTATTCGCTGCTTCTCAACGAGCGCGGCGGCATCGTGGACGACCTCATGGTGACGCGCCTCGCGGACGAGGCGCGCATCGTTGTCAACGCCTCGGGTCGCGAAAAGGATCTCGCGCGGCTGCGCTCCTTGTGTCCCACGCTTTCGTTCGATTTGCTCGACGCAGGCCTGCTCGCGCTGCAAGGGCCTGCCGCGGAGAGCGTTCTGGCGAAAATCGAGCCGCGGGTCTCCGAGCTTGCCTTCATGCATGCAAAAACCTATGGCTTGGGATTGGTATCGCGCTCGGGCTATACCGGGGAAGACGGGTTCGAGATCTCGGTGTCGCGCGAGGCGCTCGAGCCGCTCGCGCGCCGGCTGCTCTCCGATCCGGCGGTGAAGCTCATCGGCCTTGGCGCGCGCGATACGTTGCGGCTCGAAGCCGGCCTGCCCCTCTACGGCCAGGACATGGACGCAAACACCACGATCGTCGAGGCGAGCCTCGGCTGGGCGGTGGCGCGCTCGCGCCGCGCCGCGGGCGCAAAGGAAGGCGGTTTTCCGGGCGCCGAAGTTTATCTGCGCGAAGCGAGGGAAGGAAGCGCGCGCAATCTCGTCGGCTTGATCGGCGAGGAGCCGGCGCCGATACGCCACGGCACTGCGCTCCTCGATGCAGCGGAGCGCGAAGTCGGCGTGGTGACGAGCGGGACCGTCTCTCCTTCCACGCAGCGCGCGATCATGCTCGCTTGTCTCGCCGCGAGCCACCCGCGCGACGCGCCGCTTTACGCGATGGTGCGGGGCAAGCCGCGCCCCGTACGCCTCACGCCTCTTCCCTTCGTGCCGAAGCGCTACAAGCGCCGGTGATGCAGGATCGGCGGCGGTGATCCGCAAAGCGCTCCCGCATTGGCGATCCCGGGGGCCGGTGGTACCCGCGCTGATCCCCTCGCCGGGGCGCTGGCCGGGCGCTCGCGCGCCCGACCTGCTCCGCCCACCACTACTTCGCCCTGATATTGCTCGCCTTGGCCACGGCCTGCCATTGGGCGAGACCCGAAGTGATCATGCTCGCGAACTCTTGCGGAGTGCTGGACTCCGGATCGACATAGAGCGGAGCCATCCGCTCGCGGAAGTACGCCGAGCCGACGATCCGCGCCACCTGCTCTTGCAGCTTCCTGACGATCGGCAGCGGTGTGCCGGCCGGCGCAAGCAGTCCCATCCAGCTGCTCATTTCCATTCTCGGATAGCCAAGCTCCGCCACGGAAGGAACGTCGGGAAAGCCGGCGGATCTCTTCGGGGTGGTCACGGCAAGCGCGCGCACCTTGCCGCCCTTGAGCGTGGGCGCCACGCCGCCGGCATCGGCGATCGTCATCAGAACGTCGCCGCTCATCACGGCGGTAACCGCCTCATTCGTTCCTTTGTAGCTGACGAATTCTCCGGGCGCGGCGGTCTGGCTCTTGAAGAGCTCGAACGCCAGCTGGTGCACGCCGGCTGCGCCGCTGTTGTTGGCCTTCTGCGGATTGCCCTTCATGTACTCGACCAGGTCGTTCATCGACTGGAAACGCTGCGAGCCGCCGACCACCACGAAAAACGGGAAGGTGACGGTCGTCGATATGGGCGCGAAATCCTTCAAGGAGTACGCAACCTCCTTGAACATCACGGGGTTGGTGGTGAACATCGAGCTGGCGGCGAAAAGCAGGGTATGGCCGTCGGGATTCGCCTTGGCGACATACACGGCGCCGATCATTCCGGCCGCGCCGGTCCTGTTTTCCACAA
Organism: Betaproteobacteria bacterium; assembly: GCA_004297625.1. Classification (GTDB taxonomy): domain Bacteria; phylum Pseudomonadota; class Gammaproteobacteria; order Burkholderiales; family SG8-39; genus SCGC-AG-212-J23. The sequence goes on from SCTY01000007.1 coordinate 14,629, forward strand.
CCACCGCCTGGCCCAGAGCTTCCGCGAGCTTCGGCGCGATGACCCTTGCCACGGTGTCATTGGCCCCTCCGGCGGCATAACCGACGATCAGCTGAACCGGCCGGCTGGGATAGCTCTTCGCCGGATCTCCCTGTGCGTGGACTGTAGTGCCGAGCGCAGCCGCGCCCATGGAACTCGCGATGACGAGCAAGACCTTCCAAGCTTGTTTCATTTCTCCCCTCCTGTGCTATGTGGCCGTCAGCTTCACCTTTACACACAAATCCAGATTCAAATTCGACGGGCTGCAGTGATCCCAATCGATTTCAAGCAGCTCGTTGAAGAACACGCCCTTGCCCTTGGCGACCGGCATGCCGTCGCTCCAGTGGCCGGCGCATGCCGCGATGCCGAGTGCTTCGGGGTGGATCGCCTGGGTGAGCCTGAGCCGGCCCTTGACCCTGCGTCCCTTCTCGCTCTCCACCCAGACTTCCTGCCCGTCCGCCAGGCCCTTGCGCCGGCCCACGTCGGCGTTCAGCGCGATGGCGTAGGAGAACGGGTCGAGCCGCGCCGCTTCATCCAGCCACGGGTTTTCCAGGGTGAAGCTGTTGGCATGAACGGTGTCGCGGTAATAAAAGCCGTACAGGTCGAACTCGGGCGCCGTGCAGCAATGCGAATTGCACGGCAGGAAATCGGGCAGCGGCTCGTAGTACTCCGGCGGGATTTTCAGCCCACGCGGTTCGGCAATGGCCGCGGTCTTCTCGCCGACGTCCACCATGAACTCCCAGTACACGGGCACCCGCACATCGACGAAGGGCCGCCAGTACACTTCCTGCGGCTTCTTGGGCCAGCTGATCTGGCCTTCGTTGCGGAACCATTCCAGGCCGCGTCCGGGGCCAAAGTTGCTCTTCAGCTCGGCATCGCAGATCTCTTCGAAGCGGTAGCGGCGATCGGGCTGCAGCCGGTAATCGGGCGCCAGGTTCAGGACCGCGTTGTACGCGATGTTCATGTCGGCCGTCATGCCGATGCGATCGGCCAGCTCGAGCATTACCTCGGCGAATGGACGCTGCTCGCCGTCGGGCGGCAGCACCGGCTGCCGTATCGTCCAGGACCACTCGCCCATGCCGCCCGGCATGCTGCAGAAGAAAAATGGAAAACTGGTGCGCGAATCGAGCGATTGCAGGTAACTGCAGTCCGGCAGCACGATGTCGGCGAACCGCGTCGTTTCGGTCTCGTACAGATCGAACGACACCATGAACTTGATCGCCGCGAGCGCCTGCGCCACGGTGTCCTTGTTGCCGATGGACATCAGCAGGTTCGCTCCGAAGTTGATCAGCACCTCGGTGCGGTAAGGCAGATCGAACTTCTTCCAAAGCTCTTCCTGGTCGCAAGACTGCAGAAAGGGCGACGACATGCCCATCACGAACAGATCCTGCAGGCCGGTTCGTTCGGGAAGCTTCGGCTCGTGCGGCGGATACGGAAGGTGGTAGCCCATCCACAGGCCGACGACCATGAGGCCGTCTTCGTCGGCCTTCGGGACGTAGCGCGGCCGGCCGGTTTGCGGGTGCCCGCTACAGGCGGGATTGAAGCCGAGGCAGCCGCCCACGACGTCCGCCGCGCCGACGAGGTGATTGAGCAGGGCGACGGCAAGAAAGTTATAGAGCGAGTTCTTGTGGCCCTGCGCGCCGCGGAAAGCGATCGCCGCGACCGGCCGGTAGGGCAGCTTCACGCCGTCGACCACTAGGGTGCTGCCGATGCGCGCCTCGCGCGCGAATTCCCCGGCAAGGCGGCGTATGGCGGCGGCCGGCACGGTGCAGATCTTTTCGCTCCATTGCGGCGTGAATTTCTTCAGGTGGTCCTTCAGCCTCTGGAACGCCGGCTGGCAGCGCACGCCGTTTGCCTCGTAATCCCCGGCGAGCGCCATGTCCTGCGCCGCCACATCGTTGAACGGACGCGCCCTCCGCGCGCCGTTGTCCCACACGAGCGGCTTCTTCGTGGCCGGATCGCGCACGTAGCGCTTGTCCGGGCCAATGAGATAGGGCGCGTTGGTCTTCGCCTGCAGGTAGGGCTCGTCGATGACGCCCAGCTCGTGCACCAGCACGTGGGCCATCGCGAGCGCGAGCGCCGCATCGGTGCCGACCCGGATCGGCACCCACTCGCTTGCTTTTGCGCCCGCGAAATTGGCCATCGGGTCGACGACCACCATCTTCATGCCGCGCACGCGCGCATCCGCGGCGAGCTTCATGTTGGACGCCGAAGCATGGCCTGCGCTGTGACCCTTTGAAGCGCCGAAATAGAGGGCGTAATTGCAGTGCTCGAAGTCCGGCACGATCGACCAGGACGCGTGCATCACGCCGCTCACGTGATGCGCGGCATTACCGCAATGCAGCCCGCCTCCCGCCGTGGCCGTGTTGGGCGTGCCGAAGGCCGCGGCGAACGTGTTGAAGCTGTTGCGTGCGGCCAGCACCGTGGTGGTGCGGTGAATGAGAAGCTTGCGCGGATCGTCTGCACGCACGCGCTTGAGGACCGCCGCGGCCTCGTTCAGCGCTTCGTCCCAGCTGATTTCCCTCCAGCGCGGATCCTCGTCCAGGCCCTTCTTCGGATTGGTGCGGCGCAATGGCCGCATCAGGCGGTTCGGGTCGTAATGGCTCATGATCCCGGACACGCCCTTGGCGCAGAGCCTTCCCTTGCCCACCGCGCTCGCCGGGTTGCCTTCGATCTTCACGATCGTGCCGTCGACGCGATGCGCGAGAATCGCGCAGGTGCCGTAGCAGAGCGAGCACGTGGTCGGGACCCACACGTCGTCCTTTTCGCCGCGCAATTCGGTGTTCGGAAAATTCAAGCGCTCACCCCTCCTCCCGGATCTCCCGCGCTCAACTTACCGGTCCTCCCCGGGATTGGCTTGATACGGATCAACTTGACGCCGATGGGCAGCGCGCGTAAAAGCAAACACTCGTTTGGTATCGCATGGCCCGCGCCTCTTCCCTCCGACGCCTGCCCGCCACGCGCCCGGTACGCGCCGCGCGCTCGGACAACCGGCTGCCCGAAGTCCTGGCGCAGGCAGCGCGCGCGTTTCGCGCCAAGGGTTACGACGCAGCGTCGATCCGCGACATCGTCGGCGCGATCGACATGCTGCCCGGGTCGCTCTATTACCACTTCCCATCCAAGGAAGCCCTGCTGCTCGCCGTGTACGCGGAAGGCGTGCGGCGCTTCTCCGAGGCGGTGTCCGCGGCGATTGCGGCGAGCGCCGCGCCGTGGGCGCGGCTCGAGGCGGCGTGCATCGCGCACCTCGAGACGCTTTTGCAGGAAAGCGATTTCGCGCAGGTCGTGGTCCGCGTGCGGCCTAGCGATGTCCCCGCCATCGCGGCCCAGCTCGTGGCGCTGCGCGATGGCTACGAGGCGCTCTTCACCCGGCTGGTTCAGGCCTTGCCGCTTGCGCGCGGCGTGGATCGCAGGAGCCTGCGGCTCATGCTTCTCGGCGCGCTGAACTGGTCGCAGACCTGGTACCGCGGCGGCCGCGATGACCCGCGCAGCATCGCGAGACAGTTTGTCGCCCTCCTGCGCCAGCAGCTCGACAGCGAACGGCGGAGCTAGGCATGGAATTTCGTCCCAAGATTCTCCTCACCAAGATCGGCTTCGACGGCCACGACCGCGGCAGCCGGGTCGTCGCCGCCTACCTGCGCGATAAGGGGATGGAAGTGGTCTATACCCCGCCCTGGCAGGATATCGGCACGGTCGTGAAGATGGCGGCCGAGGAAGACGTCGACGTCATCGGCATCTCCTCGCTCGCCACCGATCATCTCATCGTGCCAAAGCTCATGAGCGCGCTGCGCGCGGCGGGCCTCGACGACGTGGCGGTGATCGTCGGCGGCATCGTGCCCGACGAGGACCTGCCGGCGCTCGCGCAGGCGGGCGTCGCGCGCGTCTTCCACCCGGGCTCTTCGCTCGAGGCGATCGCGGAATACGTGAGCGGCATCGCGCGCGCCCGGCGCGCAAAGGAGGTTCTGCCATGAACAAACCTTTCGAGCACGCGCAGTGGGAAAGGGAATACGCCGCGCAAATCGGCTCCGAGCGCGCGCTGCGCAACCGCTCGGGCATCCCGGTGCAGCCGCTCTATACGGCGGCGGATCGCTCGGGCGAGGACGCGCAGGCGCTCGGTTTTCCCGGCCAGCCGCCGTATACGCGCGGCATCTACGCGACCATGCATCGCGGACGCACCTGGACGCAGCGCCAGCTCGTCGGCCTGGGCACGCCCGCCGATTACAACACGCGCCTGCGCGACATCCTCGCGAAGGGCGGCAGCGCGGTTTCGCTCATTCCCTGCAACTCGGTGTTCCGCGGCTACGACATGGACGAGTCGCATTTCGAGCTGCTCGGCACTTGCGGCGTGGTGGTGAACTGCGCCGGGCACATGGACGCCTGCCTGGCGGGCGTGGATATCGAAAGGACATCGGTTGCGTTGAACGATCCGTCGCCCTTCACGCTGCTTGCGTTCCTGCTCGCGACCGCCAGGAAGCGCGGCGTCGACTGGCACCGCATCTCGGGCACTTCGAACCAGAGCGACTATCTCAGCCACTTCGTCGCGAATCACATGTTCTTCCGCATCGCCCTGCCGGGCGCGCGGCGCATCCTCGCCGATCACATCGAGTTCTGCACGCGGCACCTGCCGAAATGGAACCCGATGTCGGTGGTGGGCCAGCACATGCAGCAGGCCGGTGCCACGCCGGCGCAGGCGATGGCGTTCACGCTCTGCACGGCGCTGCAGAACGCCGAAGACTGCATCGCCCGCGGCATGGCGCCCGACGACTTTCTGCCGCGGTTTACCTTCTTCTTCGACGTCTCGGTCTCGTTCTTCGAGGAAGTCGCCAAGTTCCGCGCCGGCCGGCGCATCTGGGCGCGCCTCGCGCGCGCGCGCCTTGGCGCGCAGGATCCGCGCTCGTGGCGCTTCAAGTTCCACGCGCAGACGTCCGGCGCCGACCTCACGCGCCAGCAGCCGCTCAACAACATCGCCCGGGTCACGGTGCAGGCGATGGCGGGCATCTTCGGCGGCCTGCAGTCGCTGCATACCGACTCCTACGACGAGGCGCTCTCCTGCCCCACCGAAGCCGGCGCGCGCATCGCCATCAGCGCGCAGAACATCCTGCGCGAAGAAGCGCGCCTCACCGACGTCATCGATCCTCTCGGCGGCTCGTACTACGTCGAGGCCCTGACCGACCAGATGGAGGCCGAGATCCTGCGTGTCATGGACCAGGTCGAGCAGGCGGGCGGCATGTACCGCGCGGTGGAGAAAGGCTTGGTGCAGAAGGAGATCGGCGACTCCGCGATGGCGTTCCAGCGCCGCGTCGAGTCCGGCGAGCAGGTGATCGTCGGCGTCAACGCGTACCAGGTCGACGAAGAGGCGGCCGGTGTGCGGGCCCTCGACAAGCCGGATCCGCAGCGCATGCGCGCGCACCTCGAGGCGTTCGCCCGCTACAAGGCGGCCCGCTCGCAAAGCGCGCTGCAGCGCGCGCTCGACGGCCTGGCGCGTGCCGCCGGCGACCCGGCGAGAAACCTCTTCGAGCAGGTCATCGCCGCAGCCGAAGCGGGGGCGACGCACGGAGAAATCTGCGCCACGCTGCGCCGCGAGCTCGGCTTCGGCCGGCCGCTCGTGGCGGTCTAGCGATGGACGCCGTGTCGCACCGGCTCGCCGAGCTCGCTGCGCGCGACCCGTTCGCCGTCTCGCTCGGCGTGCAATACGTTTCCGGCGGCGCCGGCCGCGCCGCGGTGCGCCTGGTGATCGGCGAACGGCACCTGAGCTTCAACGGCACCTGCCACGGCGGCGTAGTGTTCTCGCTTGCCGACATGGCCTTCGGCCTCGCCTCCAATTCTCACGGCACGCTTGCGGCCGGCATCGACGCGCACATTACCTATCAGGTTGCGGTCCAGCGCGGCGACGTGCTCACCGCCACCGCGACGGAGGTCTCGCGCTCCAGACGCCTGGCCGTCTACCGGATCGATGTCACGCGCGCCGACGGCACGCTCACGTCGACCTTCACCGGAACGGTTTACCGGATGGCCAAGGCCGCCTCGTCTTGAGCGCGCTCCCCTACAGCAGCGAGCACGCCGCGTTCCGAGAAACGGTACGCCGCTTCGTGGAGACGGAAGTCGCTCCGCACCACCGGCAGTGGGAGGACGAAGGCGCGGTGCCGCGCGAGCTTTGGCGCAAGGCCGGCGCGCTCGGCATGCTCTGCCCGGGCCTTCCCGAAGCGTACGGCGGCGCCGGAGCGGATTTCCTGTATTCGGCGATCCTGGTCGAGGAGTTCGCCGCCGCCGGCGCGACCGGCCCGCTCTTCTATCTGCACTCCGACATCGTCGCTCCGTACATCCTGCATTACGGCGGCGAGGCGCAAAAGCGCGCCTGGCTGCCGCGCATGGCGGCGGGCGAGGTCATCACCGGCATCGCCATGACCGAGCCCGGCGCCGGCAGCGACCTCGCGGGAATCCGCACGCGCGCCGAGCGCCGGGGCGACGACTATCTGATCAGCGGGCAGAAGATCTTCATCTCCAACGGACAGATCGGCGATCTCTTCGTCGTGGTGGCGAAAACCACCCCGGACGCGGGTGCCAAGGGCATGAGCCTGTTTCTCGTCGAGGCCGACCGGCCGGGGTTCGCGCGCGGGCGCAACCTCGACAAGATGGGCATGAGCGCGCAGGACACCTCCGAGCTTTTCTTCGATCAGGTCCGCGTGCCGGCGGGGAACCTGCTCGGCGAAGAAGGCGCCGGATTCGGCTACCTGATGCGCGAGTTGCCGCAGGAGCGCTTGCTCGTTGCGATCGCCGCGGTGGCTTCGGCGGAGGCCGCCATCCGCTGGACGGTGGACTATGTGCGCGAGCGGCGGGCTTTCGGCAAGCCGCTCTCCGAGAAACAGACGATTCGCTTCACGCTTGCCGAGCTGCACACCGAGACGACCATCGGGCGCGCGTTCCTCGACCGGTGCCTGGCGCAGCACCTGGAGGGCAAGCTCGATACCGCGACCGCATCGATGGCGAAGTACTGGCTGAGCGAGCTGCAGTTCCGGGTGCTCGACGCGTGCGTGCAGCTGCACGGCGGCTACGGCTACATGCGGGAATATCCGATCGCGCACGCCTGGGCCGATGCCCGGGTGCAGCGCATCTACGGGGGGACCACCGAGATCATGAAGGAAATCATCGGCCGCACGCTGATCGAGCGCCGCTGAGCGCTATCGCGGCTGGGGCTTACAACTGCGTTTTCGTTTCCTCTACCCGCACGACGAGCGCGCCGCGCGCCCAGGGGAATTTGACGCGCACCGCGTCGACGAATTTCCCGCTGGCGACGATTTCCCCGCTGCCTCGTATCTCGCAACCCTGCCCCGGGCTCTTCGTGCCCTGCACTTTCTTCGACGCGACGAGCAGCTGGACGCGGCCGTTCTTGCGCAGGTTCTGCTCCGTTTTCTGGAAGCGGCCTACCGGGAAGACGATGACCTCGTCCTCGACGTCGAGGAACATGTAATTGGCCCAGTGGCCCGCCAAATGCGGACCGTCGTCGCCTTGCGTGACGATGGCGACGTACTCGGTCGCGTTGCAGACTTCGCGGCACACGCCTTCGATTTTTGCCATTCGGATTCCTTGAGAGCCGGGGTAACTTACCGGTCTGCTCCGCGGGCGACTTGATACGGATCAACCGGAAACTGTCGCAGGGCCACGCCGGTCTTCTACAGGTGGTGGAGGCGCAGTAGAGCGAGGTAGCGCCCGAAGAAGCCCTTTGTCGGCCGCCCGGCGCCGTCGCTACTCGTTGAACAGGCGGCTGATGCCGGCTTGGACATGTCGCGCCATCGCCATGCCGGCGGCTTCGGCATCGGCATCGCGGATCGCCTCGTGGATGCGCCTGTGCTCGGCGCACACGTCCTCGAGACGCTGCGATGCAGGTTTCTTCGACAGGCTGCGCGTCAGGTCAATGCCGAAGAGCACCGGCGCGCGCAACGCTTCCAGGGTGATCACGAAAAAGCGGTTGCGCGTAGCCCGCGCGATGGCAAGATGGAACTCGAAGTCCGGTTCCACCGAGGGGCCGCCGTTTGCGACCGCCTTCTCCATCGCCTCCATCGAACGCCCGATCTCGCCGAGGCCCGCGCTGTCCTGCAGAGCCGCGGCATGGCGCGCCGCCGCGGTCTCGAGCGCCGCGCGGAATTCCAGGCAGCGATGCACGTCCGGGATGCTCTGCAGCGGCCCGAATTCGAGCGTGCTGCGGGCTTCGCGCCGGATCACGAAATTGCCCGCCCCGCGGCGCGAGCGAATCAGGCCGTCGCTTCTCAGCCGTGCGAGCGCCTGGCGCAGCACCGGCCGGGAAACACCCACGCTCCTCGCCAACGCGAACTCGCCGGGCAGCCTGCCGCCGACGCTGTATTCGCCGGAGACGATCTGCTGCATCAGCACCTCGTAGATCTCGTCGCGCAGTCTTTGCGCCATCGGCCTCGCGGAAGGAGATGTAAAGGGAGTTGTCAATTTCCGATCGGAGTCTAAGCGCTTCACCCCAGGATATCGCACTGTTGTTGCGAAAGATTGATCCAGGTTAAGCCCGTTAATTGACTGCGCATACCGATCCACTTACAAGTCGAGCGCCTCCTGTAAACGTGGATTGGAGCTTTCTGCCGTGCAGATCGTCGGCGTCGAGACAGTCCAGATCGCGGAGTACGGCAACCTGGTCTGGGTTCGCCTGCATACCGCGGACGGCCTTGTCGGCCTGGGCGAGACGTTTCGCAATCCCGCGGAAACGGTCGCCTATCTCCACGAAACCTGCGCCCCGGCGCTGCTCGGGCGCGACGCGCTGCAGCTCAACGCCATCGGTCGCGATCTCGCGCACAAGGTCGGCAATCATTTCAACGGTTTTCCGACGCGCAGCGTGGAAATCCGCGGCAATTCGGCAATCGACATCGCGCTTTGGGACCTGCGCGGCAAGGCGCTGGGCGTCCCCCTGTATGAGCTCCTCGGCGGCCGCACGCGCGAACGCATCCGCATCTACAACACCTGCGCCGGAGGCACGTACAACAACCGGCTGCGCCGGGATTACAACACCGAGCTCGTCTCGCGGGACGACCCGCGGCCGGAGCGCATCGGGCCGCACGAGGATCTGCTGATGCAGGTTTACGAGCCGGGGCGCCTCGCCAAGGAGCTGCTCGACGAGGGGATCACGGCGATGAAGATCTGGCCCTTCGACGTTTACGCGTTGCGCAGCGACGGCCAGGAGATTTCGGGCACCGATTTGCGCAAGGCGATCTGGCCGATCGAGCAGATCCGCTCCACGGTCGGCGACAAGATGGACATCCTGATCGAATACCACGGCCTGTGGCGCCTGCCTGCCGCGCTGCAAATCGCCGCCGCGCTCGCCGAATTCGACATCTACTGGCACGAAGAGCCGGTCTGGATGCAGAACTTCGACGACCTCGCGCGTTACCGCGAACGGGTGTGCGGGCGCGTGGCAGGCAGCGAAAATCTCGGCACCCTGCAGTGGTACCGCGAGGCATTCATTCGCGGCGCGCTCGATGTGGCGCACTTCGACCTCGCCTGGATCGGCGGTCTTACGGAGGGCCAGCGCATCGCGCACCTCGCCCAGGCCTTCGACCGCACCATCGCGCCGCACGACTGTACCGGGCCGGTCACGCTGATCGCCAACGTGCATCTGCTGGCGGCGGCGCCCAATGCGCTGATCACCGAGACCGTGCGCAGCCACGTCGCGGGCTTTTACCGCCAGTTGGTGACCGACATGCCGGAGGTCGAGCGCGGCTACATCCGCCCGCTCGACAAGCCGGGGCTTGGAACCGCGCTCGAGCCGGCGCTGCTTGCGCGCAAGGACGCGCGCATACGCCTGACGGGCAAGCGAGTAACCGAGGCCGCCGGGGCGGCCACATTCAAGGAGGTAAGAAGATGAAATCAAGGCAACCGGGTGTATTGACGGCAATCGCGTTGTGCCTGGGCACGCTCTTCGCAGCCGTGCCGGTCGCGCTGCACGCTCAGCAGATCAAGATCGCCACCGGCGATGGACCGCAGCACGACGGCGTCAAGGCGATGCAGGCGTGGGCGGTATCGCTGGGCGAGCGTTCCGGCGGCAAGGTGACCGGGCGGGTGTTTCCGCAGACGCTGCTGAGCATCAAGGAGATCACGGGCGGTCTGCGCGACGGTGTCGCCGACCTCGGGCTGGTGGTGCATCCGTATCATCCGGCCGAGTTCCGCGAGGCCAACTTCATCGCCGACTTTTCGCTGTTCGCCAAGTCCAATCCCGCGGCCGCGGGCGCAGCCACCGAGTACATCTTCACTTGCAAGGATTGCATGGACGAGATGCGCCGGAACGGCCATGTCTATCTCGGCAACATCGCCAACTATCCCTACAACCTGCTCACCAAGAAGCCGATCACGCGGCCCGAGCAGCTCAAGGGCATGAAAATCCGCAGCGGCGGCGACGCCTGGGGCCGGTGGATCGAGGGTATGGGCGGAGTCAAGATGTCGATCTCGGCGCCCGATGCGTACCAGGCGCTGAGCCAGGGCGTGCTCGACGCGCACACGCACTCGGTGGGCTCGCTCGTCGACCAGAGCCTGGCGGACGTAGTGAAGCACGTCACCGACATGCCGCTCGGCGTGTACCTCGGAGCCTCGATGGACTACAGCGCCAAGAACTGGGCGGGCCTCTCGCCCGAGGCACGCAAGGCGATCCTCGACATGGCGCCCTACCTGCTGTCGCGCTACGTGACTAATCTCATCGTCGCGGCGCAAAACGTGCGCGGCAAGCTCGGCCAGCTCAAAGTCAGCGTGCATGCGCCGTCGCCGGAGCTCGTCGCCGCGAGCGAAGCGTTCCTGCGGAAGGACAAGAAGACGATCGTCGAGCTGGCGGCGAAGAACGCCGGCCTGAAGAATGCGCCGGAAAAGGCGGATCGCTTCATCGCGCTGCTCGCGAAATGGGAAAAGCTGACCGCGGGAATGCCGGTCGACTACCAGAAGCTGGGTGATCTCTACCAGCGGGAAATCTTCGCCAAGCAGGATCCGTCGACGTTCCAGTAATGGCGTCTCACGACCCCCGCGCCGCATCCCGGCGCGGGACTCTTCTGCGCACCGCCGTCAGCGCTTTCGCGCGTGCGGTTTCGTTCATCGGCGTGGCGGTGATGGGTCTCATGGTTCTCCACATCACGGTGGACGTGGTGGCGCGTTATTTTTTCCACCTCTCGCTGCCCGGCACCATCGCCTTCGTTTCGAACTACTACATGGTCGCGGCCACGTTTCTGCCGCTGGTGATCGCCGAGCAGATGCGCCAGCACATCGAGGTCGAGGTGGTCGCGCAGAAGCTGCCCGAGGCGCTGCAGTGCGCGCTGCGCATGCTGGCGTGGCTGATCGCGGTGGGCGTCTTCGTGCTGCTCGGCTGGGAGTCGAGCCACGAAGCGCTGCGCGCCTGGCGCACGCAGATGTTCATCGTGGAGTACGGCGTGCGCATCGATACCTGGATTTCGTACTTCATGCTGCCCGTCGGCTTCTTCGCCGCTGCGCTGGTAGCTGCGTCCCGCATCGTCATCGCGCTGCTTCACCGGGGTGGGTTCACGCGCAAGGTGCGCTATGCCGCGGCGTTTTACGGCGAGGAAGGGAAACTCGATGCCTGACCAGCTGATCGGCGTAGCGGCGATCGCGGTGCTGCTGGTCCTCATCATGCTGCGAGTGCCGATCGCGCTCTCGATGATCCTGGTGTCCACCACCGGAATCACGATGATCCTCGGCTTCGGTCCGGCGGCCGGGATGCTGCGCTCGCTGCCCTACGAGTTCGCCGCCAACTGGACGCTCAGCTCGGTGCCGACGTTTCTCGTGATGGGCTACCTGGCGCATCACGCGAAGCTGACGCAAGGCCTGTTCCGCGCGGCGAAGCTGTGGCTTTCCGCGCTGCCCGGCGGACTTGCGATCGCGACCGTATTCGGCTCCGCCGGGTTTTCCGCGCTCACCGGCTCCAGTGTGGCCTGCGCCGCCGCCATGGGGCGCATTGCGGTGCCGGAAATGGTCAAGAGCGGCTACAACGTGCGCCTCGCGGTGGGCACCGTGGCCGCCGCCGGGACCCTGGGTCCGCTGATTCCGCCGAGCATCCTTCTCATCCTGTACGGCGTTTTCGTGCAGCAGCCGATCGCCAAGCTGTTCCTGGTCGGGCTCGCGGTCGGCCTGCTCACCGCATCCGGCTACGTGCTGACGATCCTGGCCTGGTCCATCTGGAAGCCGCAAGCCGCCCCGAGGCAGCTCGAAAGGCCGACGCTCGCGGAGCGCTTCGGCGCGCTGAAGGACACGTTTCCCGCGCTCGTCATGGTGGCTGTCGTCTTCGGCGGCATGTTCGGCGGCGTCTTCACGCCTTCGGAAGCAGGCGCCATCGGGGCATCGCTCGCGGCGGTGATCGGCCTCGTGCGCCGCAGTCTGACGCTGAAGGAGGCGCGGCTCGCGCTCGAGGAGGCGCTCTCCACCACCTGCGTCATCTTCCTGATCGCGATCGGCGCCAGCCTGCTGGTGCGCCTGCTCGCCCTGAGCGCCACCGACAAGCTGATCTCCGACTCTGTGATGGCACTCAATCCGTCACGGGGCGAGTTCTTCGTCATCGTCACGCTGCTCTACATGGCGCTCGGCATGTTTCTCGAGCCGCTCGGCATCATGCTGCTCACCATCCCGATCCTGTACCCGATCCTGGTGTCGCTCGACATTCACCTCATCTGGTTCGGCGGCATCCTCATCAAGTTCCTCGAGATCGGCATGCTGACGCCCCCGGTCGGGCTCAACGTGTTCGTCATCAAGAACGTGGTGGGATCGCTGTGCGACACGTGGACGATCTTCAAGGGCGTTGCCGTATTCCTGCTGGCCGACTTCGTCGTGGTCGTGATGACGATGGCGTGGCCCGAGCTGACGCTTTACTTCACCCGGCTGGTGGACTAGCAAAATGAAGATACGCGCATCGGTCTTGTGGAACATCGGCGCGGAGCGGCCTTATGCGCAAAGCCGCCCGCTTGCCATGGAGCAGCTGGATCTCGAGGGACCGCGCGCCGGCGAAGTGCTGCTCGCGGTCCGCGCCGCCGGGCTTTGCCATTCCGACCTCTCGGCGATCGACGGCGTGCGCCCCGCCAGCCGCACGCCGCTGCCGATCATCCTCGGGCACGAGGCGGTCGGCGAGGTGCTGGAAGCCGGAAGCGGGGTCGCGGACCTGAAGCCCGGGGACCGGGTCGTGACCACCTTCGTGCCCAGCTGCGGCCATTGCGTGCCTTGCATGGAGGGCCGCCCGGCGTTGTGCGAGCCGGCGCCGACGTACAGCGCTAGCGGCACGCTCGCGACCGGCGGCACGCGCTTCAGCTTGAAGGGACGGCGAGTGCACCATTACGTCGGCGTCGCCGCCTTCGCCGAAATGACGGTGATGGCGCGCCCCTCGCTCGTAAAGATCGATCCCGAGGTTCCGACGGAAGTCGCTGCGCTGTTCGGCTGTGCGGTGCTTACGGGCGTCGGGGCCGTGCTCAATACCGCGCGGCTCAAGGCCGGCGAGTCGGCCGCAGTCATCGGCCTGGGAGGCGTCGGCCTGTCCGCGCTGCTCGGGGCAAGGCTTGCCGGCGCTTCGCACCTGGTCGCCATCGACCTGAACGCGGACAAGCTCGCGCTCGCCGCCGACCTGGGCGCGACGCTTACCGTGAATGCCGCCGATCCCGACTGTGTCGCCCGGGTGCGCGAAGCGACCGGCGGTGGCGTCGATTTCGCCTTCGAGATGGCGGGGGCCCGTAGCGCGATGGACGTCGCCTATCGCGTCACGCGTCGCGGCGGCACTACGGTGATCGGCAGCCTCCCTGCGGGAGATGTGCAACTGCCGATCGGCCACGCGAGCGTGGTGGCGGAGGAGCGGACCGTGAAAGGCAGCTATTTCGGCTCCTGCGTCCCGGCGCGCGATATCCCGCGGCTCATCGCGCTGTACCGCGCCGGACGCCTGCCGGTCGACCGCATCGCCGGCGAGGCCGTTGCGCTGCGCGATCTCAATGCGGCGTTCGACCGGCTGGCAGAAGGCAAGGCCCTACGGCAAGTGCTCATTCCGGCAAGCTGACGCCATGGCGGCAATGATCGAACGCGTCGAAATCTTCGAATACCGCTTCGTGGTCGAGAATCTCGGCTCCGATCGCAAGCACAACCGCGTCTACCAGAAAGGCGCGCGCTCGACGATCTCGAACTTCGTCGTGCGCATCACCGCGAGCGACGGCGCCGTGGGCGAGTTCGCGCCCGGCCTCGGCGGCAAGCTGCCGCACCTCGGACAGGTGCTTTTCGTGGCCCCCGTCGTCGTCGGCCAGCCTGCCGACGAGCGCGAGCGCATCTTCAACGACCTGAAGAAGGTGCTGCGCCACTTCGGCGGGGTGGGCGCCTCGCACATCGACTGCGCGCTGTGGGACCTCCTCGGCAAGCGCACCGGGATGCCGGTCGCGGCCCTGCTCGGCGGCTACCGCAAGCGCCTGCCCGCGTACGCCAGCGCCATCCATGCGGACGACAACGGCGGCCTGCATTGCAAGGAGGCGTTCGTCGACTTTGCCGAGCAGTGCTACCAGCACGGCTTCCGCGCCTTCAAAGTCCACGGCTGGACCGATGGCGACGCCGGACGGGAGGTCGAGAACATCCTGCATCTCGCGCGGCATTTCGGCAGCCGCATGACGTTCATGCTCGACCTCGGCGGCGAGATTCTCACCTTCGCCGACGCGCTGCGCATCGGCCGGGCCTGCGACGAGGCCGGGTTCTTCTGGCTCGAGGACCCGTTCCGCGACAACGGCACCTCCCAGCACGCGCAAAAAAAGCTGCGCCAGATGATCCGCACGCCGATTCTCGCTCTGGAGCACGTGCGCGGCCTCGAGCCCAAGGCGGACTGGATCGCCGCGGAGGCGACCGACTTCGTGCGCGCCGACCCCGAGTACGACCTCGGCATCACCGGAACGATGAAAACCGCGCATCTCGCGGAAGCCTTCGGGCTCGACTGCGAGGTGCACTCCTCGGGCCCGGCGCATCGCGCGTGCATGAGCGCGATGCGCAACAGCAATTACTACGAGCTCGCGCTCGTCGGACCGTCGATTCCCACGATCCTGCCGCCGATCTACGCCGATGGCTACTCCGACGCCCTCGATGCGGTGGGCAAGGACGGCTGCTACCCGGTGCCCGAAGGGCCGGGGTTGGGGGTGGCGCTCGACTGGGATTTCATCCGCGCCAACCGCACCGGCTATCACTGCTTCGATCGCAAGGCCGGCTGATGCCGAACCCGAACCGCGCCATCATCGTCACCGGCGGGCTCGGCGGCATCGGCTTCGCCACCGTAGCGATGCTGCTCGCCCAGGGCGCGAGAGTTGTCGTCGCCGACGCGGTCGAAGCGAGCGCGGAGCAACGCGAGCAACTGGCGCGCCATGGCGGGCACGCGCTCCTGAGAAAATGCGACGTGACGGCACGCGCGCAGGTCGAGGCGCTGGTGGCGAGCGCGCTCGAGCGCTTCGGCGCGATCGACGGCCTGGTGAACAGCGCAGGCATCGACCGCCGTCACGATCTCTTCGCGCTCACCGATGAGGAGTTCGAGCACATTCTGGACGTCAACCTGCTCGGGTCCTTCCGCGCGGCTCAGCTGGTCGCGCAGGCCATGGCGCGCGAGCCTCGCAAGCCGCCGCGCTCCTACTCCATCGTGCATCTCTCCTCGGTCAATGCGCAGATCGGGACCGCAACGCACACTGCTTACGCTGCGACCAAGGGAGCGATCGCGCAGATGACCCGGGTGATGGCGGTCGAGCTCGCGCCCTACGGCATTCGGGTGAACGCGGTCGGTCCGGGAACCATCCGTACCGCCATGCTCGATCAGTTGCTGGCCCGCAATCGCGCAGCGCTGGAGCGAGTACTGCTGCGCACGCCGCTCGGCCGCGTCGGCGAGCCGGAGGAGGTCGCCTCAGTCATTGCCTTCCTGCTCGGCGACGGAGCGAGCTACATAACCGGCCAGACCTTCTACGTCGACGGCGGGCGCATCGCGCAAAACCTGCCAGCCTAAAACCCGGCTCAAGTTACCGGTCTAAGGGACAGACCGCGTTTTTCCTGGCTACGCGGAAAAAAAACGTGGTCTGTCCCTGATTTTCTGGTTCAGTCGAGCAGAGCGATCACCAGCCCGGTGCGCGCCTTCGGCACGAACCAGGTCGACTTGGGCGGCATGAGCCGGTTCTGGCGGCAGACGTTGATGAATTGCTCCATCGTCACAGGGGCCAGCGTGACGGCGCAGGCGAAGCGCCCGCTGTCCACTTCGGCCTGCAGCCACGCCGCATCCCGGTTCGCACCGACGTAGGTAATGCGCTCGTCGCGCGCGTCGCCGATGCCGAGCACCTCGGCGAAAAGCTTGCGCTGAACGATGTCGGCGTCGATGTCCTGCGCCGCGTCGGCGGGATCGAAGGTACCCGGCCGCGGCCGCAGCAGCCACCACGCCCGGCCGTCATACAGGCCGATCTCGTGCTTCCAGCTCGGCTGGAACGCGCCGCTGCCGGCGTGCTTCGTCACGTCGAATGAGCGCTTCAGCGCTTCCGGAAGCGTCGGCGCCGGAACCTGCGCGATCAGGCGGTTGTAAGGCGCGATGGTCATCGTCCGCGCCGGAAAGAACACCGTCAGAAAATGCTCGTAGCCGAGCATCGCGGCGGCGGCGCTGCGATGATTGCCGTCGGCGACGTAGGCCTGCGGCTCTCGCGCAAGAAGATTTTTCCAGTCCTCGAGTTCTTTTGTGACGAGCCATACACGGTGACGGTTGCCCGCTTCGTCGGGCGTTTCGAAGCTCGGCGTATTTCGGCGCGCATGCGCTTGGAGCGCGTCTTGCAGCGCGCCGCTCTCGTCGTCGACCGCCAGGTTGACCATGCCGAGATCGGCGCGCGTGGCTTCCGTAAGGCGCGCGCGGGCGCGCGCCTTGGGTTCCCGGATGCCCTCGTTGCGGATGATCGTGCCGCCCGGGTTCTGCGGCGTGCGGATCTCCCGGGTGCGCGCCATGCCGCCGAGTCCGATCTGCGGCGCCTCGGGCCGCTCGGGAGGCGTGATCTCGTAGACCCACAGGATCGAGGACAGCCGGCGCGTGCGCGGATCGTTTCTCAGCTCGGACATGTTCTTGGCCGCACGCGCCAGCGCCTCGGCGGAGCCGTCCTCGCCGATCTCCTCCGGCGTCGCGACCGCACAGTGCGGCATGCTCACGCGCAGCACCGACGCAGGCCGCTCCTGCAGGAGCTCCCAGACTTCGCGGTCGCTCTGGAACTCGTCGTAGTTCGGCGCACCCAGCGCATCGGCGGCGGCCGAGTCGGCCGCCACCAGCGCGTGTCTTACCGGATCGATCGTGGGCATTAGCGGGTAGGAGGCGGGGTTACCCCCGCCGTCCTCCCACACCACCGGACGTGCGGTTCCGCATCCGGCGGTTCATGAAGCACGCTGGAGACGCTGCACCGTATCGAGCAGCGACACCAG
>SCTY01000001.1 GCA_004297625.1 Betaproteobacteria bacterium
CTCCGCGGTTGAAATAGAGCGCTCCTCCAGGCAGGGCGAGGTATTGCCAGGCGTCCTCCGCAGTCCTGAAGCGCGCGAGCGCCGGCCGAAGAGACGTGATGAAGCGCTCGTGGGAGGCCAGGATGCCGAATTGTCCCGTAGCGTCCTCGCCGACGAAGCTTGCCACGCCGTCGATCCGCTCGTATTGCGTGGCGCTTTGCAAGTGAAGGGTGAAAGCGTTCATTGGCGTACCTTTGACCCCCTGATAAGGGGGTCGCGAGTGAAACGAGCGGGGGGTTGGTTTTTTAGAAAGCAAACCCCCCGCTCGCGAAAAGCACGCTCGCTTCCCCCCTTGTCAGGGAGGCAGACAAGGGGGCTCATGCGCGCGCCTCGCTCAACGGCCCCCGCATGTAGAAGCGCTCTTCCGGAGCCGCATCGTGAGCGCCCTGCATGATCGCCTCGCAGTCGGCGAGCGTCTGCGAAAGCGGCACCGCCGCGCCCGGGACGCCGGTATGCTCCGCGACCACGTAGAAGGGCTGGGTCAGGTATCTTTGCAGGCGCCTTGCGCGGTGCACGACACGGCGATCCTGCTCGCTCAGCTCCTCGATGCCGAGCATGGCGATGATGTTCTCGAGCTCCCGGTAGCGCGCGAGATGCTCGCGCACGCGCTGCGCCACTTCGTAATGCCGGTCGCCAAGGACGCGGCGGTTCATGCTGCGGCTCGCCGACGCGAGGGGATCGACGGCCGGATAGATCCCTTTGGCCGCCTGGGAGCGGGAAAGGACCACCGACGTATCGAGGTGCGCGAGGAGCGCGGTCACGGCCGGGTCTGCCATATCGTCGGCGGGAACGTAGATCGCCTCCACCGCCGTCACGTCGCCACGCTGCGTGGAGATGATCCGGTCCTGGAGCTCGGCCACCTCGGTGAGCAGCGTCGGCTGGTACCCCACCGTCGCGGGCATGCGCCCCAGAAGCCCGGAGATCTCGCTGCCGGCCTGAACGAACCGATACGCGTTATCCATGAGAAAAAGGACTTCGCGCTGCAGCTTGTCGCGCAGGTATTCGGCGTAGGTCAATGCCGTATGGCCCACCCGGAAGCGCACGCCGGGCGATTCATCCATCTGGCCGAACACCATGGTGGTCTTCGGCATCACGCCGGCCCGCTGCATTTCGCGCCAGAGCTCGTGCCCTTCACGGATGCGCTCGCCCACGCCGGCAAACACCGACACGCCCTGGTGAAGGTGCGCGATGGCATGCATGAATTCCATGATCAGGACGGTCTTGCCCACGCCGGCGCCGCCGAAGAGGCCGGTCTTGCCTCCGCGCACGAACGGGCAGAGAAGATCGATCACCTTGATTCCGCTCTCGAGCACGGCCGAGGGCGCGCGTGTGTCGCGCAATGGAGCCGGCGCCGCGAGGATGGGACGCGCTTCCCGCGCAGCGAGATCCGGACCGCCGTCCAGCGGCTCGCCAAAGGCATTGAGCAACCGGCCCAGGCACTCCTGCGTGACGGGCACGCACAGCGGCCCGCCGGTGTCGTAAACCGGCATTCCGCGTCTGAGGCCGCTGGTACGGTGCAGCGTGATGGCCCGGACGGTGGCGCGGTCGAGGTGCTGGTGCACCTCGAAGACATACCGTTCGCCGTCCACGCGGGTGTACAGGGCCTGGTGCAGCCGAGGAAGCACATCGCAGGCAATGTCCACGACGGGCCCCTGGACTTCGCCAATGGTCCCTATCTCGCGTTGCAATCTCAATCTATTAGCCACCCGCCAGAACGTCGAGCTCCGGGAGGCGGTATTCCAGGGAGCTGATCTCCCTCAGTTGAGGCTCCGCTTTCAGGAATGCTTCGACCGCAACCGGATCGAACTGTCTCCCCGACATTCTCACGATTTCCGCCTTCGCAGCATCGAAGGACATGGCGCGCCGATACGGCCGGTCGAAAGTCATGGCGTCCAGGGCGTCAATCACGGCGAACACGCGCGCCGGCAGCGGGATCGCCTCTCCCTTCAGTCCCTCGGGGTAGCCGGAGCCGTCATAGCGCTCCTCGTGACAAAGCACGATCTTGCTCGCAAGGGCGAGGATGGGGACCTTTTCGAGGATTCGATACCCGTGGCCGGGATGCTGGCGCATGATCGCCCATTCGGCGCTCGATAGCCGTTTGTGCTTGAGCAGTATGGAGTCCGGAACGCCGATCTTGCCTATGTCGTGCAGCAGGCTTCCCCAGTAGATTTCCCGAAGATCGTCCGCCTCCGAGTAGAACTGCCGGGCGAGCAGCGCGCTATTCAGCGCGACGCGCTTGGAGTGCAGGCCGGTCTCGTGCTCGCGAAGATCGAGCACGGCTGCCAGCGACTCGACGAGCGATTCGTACGGGTTCGCGGCCAGGCCGGCGATTTGCTTCCTCGCATCGAGCAGGCAATGCTCGCAAGCCGGCCCTTCGGGCCTTGTCGCATAAAGCCTGTCAGCCGAAGCGGAGCCGCATGTGGTGCAGGTTGCGGGTTTCATGGATTCGGAATCGCCGCCGCTCACTCGCCATATTCGGCTAAGCGCTTTCCCGCTCGTTGACAAGGATCAAAATGTTTCTGCGCCCGATGAAAATCCGCTCGGCGTTCGCTACCTCGCGGCCGAGCTGAGCCCCAGATAGGTCTCGACCACGCGCGGGTTGCCGGCGAGCTCGGCGGCGGGGCCTTCGAGCACGATGTCGCCGACTTCGAGCACGTACGCGTAGTCCGCCACCTGCAGCGCGGCGCGCGCGTTCTGCTCGACGAGGAGCATCGACACGCCGGTGCGCTTCAGGTCCGCGATGATGTGGAACGTCTCGCGCACCACGCGCGGCGCGAGGCCGAGGCTCGGCTCGTCGAGAAGCAGCAGCCGCGGCTTGGCCATCAGCGCGCGCCCGAGCGCGAGCATCTGGCGCTCGCCGCCCGAGAGCGTGCCGGCGAGCTGGCCGGAGCGCTCCTTGAGGCGCGGAAAGCGCGCGTAGACCTCGGCGAAATCGGCGGCGAGGGCGCGCGCGCCGTCGCCGCGCCGGTGGAACGCGCCGAGCAGCAGGTTGTCGTGCACCGAGAGCTCGGCGAAAAGCTCGCGACGCTCGGGCACGAGGCACATGCCGCGCGCGACGCGCTCCTCGGTGGACGAGCCGTCAAGGAGAGCGCCGGCGTAACGCAGGATGCCTTTCGAGGGCAGCAGCCCCATGATCGCGGCGAGCAGCGTGCTCTTGCCGGCGCCGTTCGGCCCGATGACCGTGGCGATCGCGCCTTCGTTGACGCGCAGCGTTGCGCGGTGCAGCGCCTCGACCTTGCCGTAGGCGACCGACAGGCCGTCGATTTCCAGGGCGGCGCTCACGGGGCATCCTCCTCTATTCCTCCCAGGTAGGCTTCGATGACGACCGCGTTCGCCTGGATGTCGCGCGGCAGTCCCTCCGCGATCTTCTCGCCGAAGTCCATCACCACCAGCCGCTCGACGAGCCCCATGACGAAGTCCATGTCGTGCTCGACCAGCAGGATGCTCATGCCCTCGGAACGCAAGCGCCGCAACAGAGCGGCGAGCGCCTGCTTTTCCTGGAAGCGCAGCCCCGCCGCCGGCTCGTCGAGCAGCAGCAGCACCGGGTCCGCCGCCAGCGCGCGCGCGATTTCGACCAGCCGTTGCTGGCCGAGCGGGAGGCTGGCCGAAGCATCGTTCAAGTGCGCGGTGAGGCCGACGCGCTCGACCTGCTTGGCGGCCTCGTGCAGGAGCCGCCGCTCTTCGTCGCGATCCAGGCGCAGCATCGCCCGCACCGAGCCCTTGGCGCCGCGCAGGTGCGCCCCGATCGCGACATTTTCCAGCACCGACATGGCGCCGACGAGGTTGACGTGCTGGAAGGTGCGCGCGATGCCCAGGCGCGCGATGCGCCGCGCGGGCAGCGCGTCGATGCGCCCGCCGCAAAAGCGGATCTCGCCCGCGTCCGAAGGCAGAACGCCGGTGACGAGGTTGAACGCGGTGCTCTTGCCCGCGCCGTTGGGACCGATAAGCCCCAATATCTCGCCGGCGCGCATGTCGAACGAAAGCGCGCGTACCGCCGCGAGGCCGCCGAAGTTCTTTTGCACGCCGGCGAGCGCGAGCAGCGGCGTGCCGGCGGCCGGGCCCGCGCGCCGCGGAAGAGGATCTGCGGTAACCACTCTTGCAGGAGCGCGGCGCCCGGCGCGGCCAAGGCGCGCGAGCACCGGCATCAGGCCGTCGCGCGCCCGGTGCAGAAGCGGCAGCATCAGCAGGCCGAAGACGATGACCTCGTAGTTGCCGCTGCTCTCGAAGAACGTGGGCAGGATGTCCTTCAGCCATTCCTTCAGCAGGGTGAGGAGCGAGGCGCCGATCACGGCGCCCCATACCTGGCTCGCGCCGCCGACGACCGCCATGAAGAGGTACTCGATGCCCATGTTGACCGTGAAGGCGCCCGGGCTGACGTAGCGCGTGAAATGCGCGTACAGCCAGCCCGAGAGCCCGGCGAGCAGCGCGGCGTAAAGGAAGATCACGAGCTTGAGGCGCGCAGTGTCGATGCCGAAGCTCTCGGCCATGGTGGCCCTGAAGCGCAGCGCGCGCACGGCGCGGCCGGAGCGCGAATCGAGCAGGTTGCGCGCAGCGAGCAGCGCCGCGAGCACCACGAGCCAGATCAGCACGTACGACTCGCGCCCGGTGTCGAGCTTCCAGCCGGCGATCGCCACCGGCGGCAGGCCGCCCACGCCGTCGTGCTTGTTGAGCATCTCGAGGTTGCCGAAGAGGAAGTAGACGCTGATTCCCCAGGCGATGGTGGAGAGCGGCAGGTAGTGGCCCGAGAGGCGCACCGTGATCACGCCGAGGCCAACGGCGATCAATCCGGTGAGCGCCAGGCCGGCGGCGAGGCCGATCCACGGCGAGGCGCCGTAGTGCACGGCCAGCACGGCGCTGGTGTAGGCGCCGACGCCGACGAACGCCTGCTGTCCGAAGGACATCAAGCCGGCGACGCCGGTGAGCAGCACGAGGCCGAGCGCCACCAGCGTCGAGAGGCCGATGTAGTTCATCAGCGTGACGTAGAACTCGGAAAGGAAGAACGGCGCGGCAGCGAGGAACGCCGTGAACAGCACGAGCGCCGCGCGCGCCCCGATCACTCTTCGTCCTCCTCGACGTGCCGCGAGCGCAGCGACAGCCACACGAGCATCGGGATGATCGAGGTGAAGACGATGACTTCCTTGAAGGCGCTTGCCCAGAAGGACGAGAAGGACTCGAGGAGCCCGAGCACGAGCGCGCCCGCCGCGGCGAGCGGATAGCTCGCCATGCCGCCGAGGATCGCGCCGACGAAGCCCTTCAGGCCGATGAGGAAGCCGGTGTCGTAGTAGAGCGTGGTGATCGACGAGATCAGGATCCCGGACACCGCGCCGATGAACGCGGCGAGCAGGAAGCTGAGCTGCCCGGTGAGCGCGGTCGGAATGCCGACGAGACGCGCGCCCACGCGGTTGATCGCGGTGGCGCGCAGCGCTTTGCCGTAGATCGAATGCTCGAAAAGCAGCCACAGGCCGACGATCAGCAGCAGGCTCGCGGCCACCACGAACAGGCTCTGCGCGCTTATCTCCACCACGCCGAGCTTGAAGCGCGCGTCCCAGAAAGGGCTGGAGCGCAGTCCCTCGCCGCCGAAGAAGACGAGCGACAGCCCGCTGAGGATGTAGTGCACCGCCATCGAGACGATGAAAAGCACCAGCACCGAGGCGTTGGCGAGCGGCTGGAACGCAATCCGGTAGACGATCGGCCCGAGCGGCACGACCATGGCGAGCACGAGCAGCACCTGGATCCACTGGTCGAGCTTGCGCGGTGCCGCCCAGGCGACGAGAAAGGCGATCGCGAGCGGCAGGACGATGTAAAGCGCGGCAATGCGCGGCAGGCGCCGCCACGCCCGCTCGCGCAGCGCGGCATAGCCGTCGATCGCCGCCGCGGCGAGCCCGCCGACGGCGAGGATGTAGATCGTGCCGGGCGTGCGCCCCGCCTCGAGCAGCGAGAGCGACAGTGCGGCATAGGTGATGAACTCGCCTTGCGGCACGAAGATCACCCGCGTCACCGCGAACACGAGCAGCAGCGCGAGCGCGAGCAGCGCGTAGATGGCGCCGTTGGTCACGCCGTCCTGCACCAGCCAGAGGAAGATGTCCGCGTTCATGCCGAAATAAAAAGGGGACGGTCGCCCGTCCCCTTCGCGACTACCGCAGCAGGCACATCACTTCATCAGCCGCCACTTGCCGTTCTCGACGCGCACCAGCACGCGGGCGCGCTCGTCCTCGCCGTTGTGGTTCTCCGGCGTGGGGTTGTACACGCCGTGCGTGCCGACGACGTTCTTCACGTGCTCGAGCGCGTCGCGCAGCGCGGCGCGGAACTGCGGCGTGCCGGGCTTCGCTTTCTTCATCGCCGCGGGAATCGCGGCGCCGAGCAGGTGCACGGCGTCGGCGCTGTAGCCGGCGAAGGCGTTGCGACTGCCCGCGCCGAAGCTCTTCTCGTAGCGCGTGGTGAAATCGAGCGCCACTTTCTTCACCGGGTTCGACGCCGGCAGCTCTTCCGGAACGATCAGCGGGCCGGTGGGGGCGATCGCGCCCTCGACTTTCTTGCCGCCGACCTTGATGAATTCGGCGTTCACGGTGCCGTGGTTGTGATAGATCGTGCCCTTGTAGCCACGGTCGACGAGCGCGATGTGCGGCAGGGCGCCGCCGGTGCCCGAGCCGCCGACCACGACGGCGTCGGGATTCGCGGCCATGATCTTCAGCACCTGCCCGGTGACGCTCGTGTCCGCGCGCGCATAGCGCTCGTTCGTCACGACCTTGTAGCCGTATTTCTGGGCCCAGTGCTCGGTCGCCTTGTACATCAGGTCGCCCCAGGCGTCCGAGAAGCCGATGAAGCCGACGGTCTTGACCCCGTGCTTCTTCATGTGCTCGGCGACCGCGCTCATCATGAGCTCGGTGGGCTGGGGAACCGAGAAGGTCCACTTGTACTGGTCGGGCTTGACGTTGATGGGCGTGAGGCAGAGGTAAGGCGTCTGCGTCTCGGTGGCGACCTGGGCGATCTGCAGGGAGGAAGGCACGCCGTTCGAGCCCATGATCACGTCGACGTTGTCCTCGCTGATGAGCTTGCGCGCGTTCTTGCCCGCGTTGGTGGCGTCGGAGCCGTCCTCGAGGATGATGTACTTCACCGGCTGGCCGCCGAGCGTCTTCGGCATCAGCTGGAAGGCGTTCTTGTAGTGGATGCCGAGCGAGGCGCCGGGTCCGGTGGCGCCGAGAGTCACCCCCACGGTGACATCGGCGTGCGCCGCGGTAGCGCCGAGCGCTCCCGCGGCCAGTAACGCGATGGCGAGGCTGCGATTCATTTTCCCCTCCTTATTGATGGCAGTGGGTTTCTATAATCCGCGCCCCGCGCACTGTCAACGGGCTTGGGTCAAGGAATTGCCTTCAGGGCAGCCCCCGGCTGCGGCGCGAGGCCGAGATGGCGCAGCAGCGCGAGCTGGCGCGCCAGCAGCTTTCGACGATAGGCAGCGGTATCGATGGCATTCCAGTCGAAAAAGCCGCGCCCGTCGCGCAAGCCGCGGCGGCCCTCGTGCATGTAGCGCTCGACGATCGCCGGCGGCGCGAAGCGCGGCTCGCCGAGCGCCTGCGCGAGGTAATGGCTCGCATAGTAGAGGATGTCCAGCCCGCCGTAGTCGATGAACTCGACCACGCCCATGCTGGCGTAGCGCAAGCCGAAGCCGTAGCGCACCGCCCTATCCACGTCCTCGGCGCTCGCAAGCCCCTGCTCGACCATGCGCGCCGCCTCGTTCATCACCAGCGCCTGCAGGCGCGGCACGATGAAGCCCGGCGCCGCCTTGCAGACCACCGGTTTCTTGCCGATCGCTTCCAGCAGCCGCTTCATGCGCTCGACCACCGCCGGATCGGTGCCTTCGTGCGGGGAGAGCTCGACCAGCGGAATGAGGTATGCGGGATTGAGCCAGTGGCAGTTCAAGAAGCGCTCCGGTGCTGCGATCAGCCCGGCGAGCTGAGTCGAGAGCATCGTCGAGGTGGTCGACGCGACGATCGCATCGGCGCGCAGGTGCGCGCCGGCGAGGGCGAGCGCCGCGCGCTTCGCCTCGAGCACTTCCGGAACGCCTTCGAAGAGCACGCCCACTTCGGCGAGCGCTCGCGGCGCCTCGGTGTACGGCGCGAAGCGCACGCGCGCAAGGATTTCCCCGACTTCTTCCGAGTCGAGGGCTCCAAGCTCGGCGAGCGCGGCCAAGCTAGCTCGAATTTCTGACTTGGCTTCAGTTTCCAGATTCAAGGAGGCTTGGGCATCGCGCGGCTTGCCGTCGACGAGCACCACTTCGTGGCCGGCATAGGCGAACGCATGCGCGATGCCGCGCCCCATGCGCCCCGCACCGAGCGAGCCGATGATGGGCAGGGTGCTCATTTATTTGCCCCCCTGTTAAGGGGGGTGCGAGCGGTTTGTGCGAGCGGGGGGTTGTTTTTCGCGAAAACCAACCCCCTGCTCGTTTCACTCGCTTCCCCCCTTGACAGGGGGGCGGCACAGTCGCGCATCACGTAACGCTACCTTCCTGCAACAACTTGTTCATTGACGTCCGGTCAAGAGCGGAAAGCCTCAAGGCCTCGAGTGTGCGGGGCGAATTCGCATACAAATCTTCGCCAAGCGCGGCGGAAGCGATGGCAAGAAGCCCGGCCGCTACCGGCGCGGGCGACCCGGCCCAGCGCGCCACCGAGACGAGGAAAGCGAGCCCGTAGGCGACGTCCTCGCGCATGTAGCGGTGGCTGCGCAGGTCGATGTGCTCGCGCCAGTCGCCCGATTCGGTGAGCCGGTCGTGCGCAGCGCCGTACATCCATTTGTCGCTCGCGTAGTGGTCGCGCAGCGGATAGTGATAGGGCGCATAGCCGAGCGCTTCGCGCAGGACGATACGCTCCTGATCGAGTGCATCAGTCACGCGCCGGATCGAAGGCTGCGTGCCCTCGTCGTGGATGTCCCAGCGCTCGAAATGCTCGAGCGGCCCGGCGTTCATCAGGATGAGCGGCGGGTGGATGATGGGACCTGCGTTCATCAGCGCGGCCGAAAGCGCGTCCTCCACCGGGTGCACGACGGGATACGCGTCGGCAATCACCTTGAGCGCCTCGGCGCTGCGGCGCGCGGGAAACACGCCGACCGGCAGGCGCTTCGCGCGCATGGTGATCGCGATCTCGTCGGGCGCGTGCTTGCGCGCGAGGTAGGGCAGGGTGCCGGTTTCGGCGAAGCAGGCCTTGCTTCTGGTAATGACCGCCATGGCGTAGCTGCCGAACGTGCCGGGCGGGCAGAAAACGACCTGCTCCGGCTGGAGATGCGGCGCCATGGCGCGCGCGATATCCGCTTGCGCGTGCGCCGGGGTCGGGACCAAAACCAATGAAACGTTTTTCAAAGCGGCGCCGAGGTCCGTAGTCGCTGCCGCAAGGC
This sequence comes from Betaproteobacteria bacterium, assembly GCA_004297625.1. GTDB lineage: Bacteria > Pseudomonadota > Gammaproteobacteria > Burkholderiales > SG8-39 > SCGC-AG-212-J23. The sequence goes on from SCTY01000001.1 coordinate 9,424, forward strand.
GCACGCTGCGCGCACCTTTTACGTCCTTCACGCGAATCGCGCCGCTCTGGAGCACCGGGGCGAACGCGGCCGCGTCGCGGCGCCACAGCCGCACCTCGTGTCCCTGCTCCGAGAGATCGGCGGCTGCGGCGTAGGCGCCATGGCCGCCTCCCAGCACCGCGATGCGCATCAGGCGAGATGCCCGAGCGGCAGCGCGGTGGTTTCCTTGACGCGCTCCAGCACGAAGTTGGTACGGATATCGATTACGCCCGGCTGCTTGAGAAGCTTGTCCATGACGAAACGCGAATAGTGCTCCAGATCCTCGACCTGCACGCGCATGAGGTAGTCCATGTCGCCGGTCATCGAGTAGCAGGCGATCACCTCGGGCCAGCTCTCCACCGCGCGCGTGAACTGGTCCACCGGCATCTTGCCGCGCTTTTCGAGCTTCACGGTGACATACGCAAGAAGCCCAAGGCCTATTTGCGCTGGATCGAGCACCGCCGCATAGCGCCGGATCACGCCCGCGCGCTCGAGCGCGCGCACGCGGCGCAGGCAGGGCGAAGGCGAAAGCGCCACGCGCTCGGCGAGCTCCTGGTTGCTGAGGCGCCCGTCGGCCTGCAGCTCGGAAAGGATTTTCCGGTCGGTGCTGTCGAGGATCGGTTTTGGCATTTTATTGCGCGATCGTGGCAGTTTCGAGCGCAGAATGCAATTTAATTGCGCGGCGAGTGGCATAGACTCGCTGAATGCGCGAATTCCTCTCCGGCAACGAGGCGACGGCGCGGGGCGCCTGGGAAGCCGGGGTGGAAGTCGCCGCCGCCTATCCCGGCACGCCCTCCACCGAGATCCTCGAAAGCCTGATCGGTCGCCCGGGCGTATACGCCGAATGGTCGACCAACGAAAAGGTGGCGCTCGAGGCCGCGTTCGGCGCCTCGCTCGCCGGCCGGCGCGCGCTCACGGCGATGAAGCATGTCGGTCTCAACGTCGCGTCCGACTCGCTCATGACGCTCGGGCTCGTCGGCGCGAAGGGCGGGCTCGTCATCGCCGTATCGGACGATATCGGCTTCTCGTCGTCGCAGAACGAGCAGGATTCGCGCTACTGGGGCCGCTTCGTGCATTTGCCGGTGCTCGAGCCGGCCGACGCCGCGGAGGCTTACGCCATGGCGCGCGACGCGTTCGCGATCTCCGAGCGCTTCGAGGTGCCGGTGCTTCTGCGGCTCACGACCCGCGTCTCGCACGTGAAGCGCACGCTGACGCTCGGCGAGCGCGAGGCGCCCGATCGCTCGCGCCGCGGCTACCACCGCGATGCCGAGCGCTGGATCATCACGCCGAACCACGTCGGCAAGCGCCTGGAAGTGCGCGCGCTGCGCGATGCCGCGCTCGCAGAGGAATCCGCCGCGTCGCGCTGGAACGTGCTTGAGCACGGTACCGACCGGAGCGTCGGCTTCGTCGTCTCGGGTCCCGCGTACCACGCGGTGCGCGAGGCGTTTCCGCACGCGAGCGTGCTGAAGCTCGGCTTCTCGCATCCGCTGCCGCTCGCGCTGGCGTATCAGCTCGCCGAAAGCGTCGAGCGCGTGATGGTGGTCGAGGAGAGCGAGGCGCTCGTCGAGACGGAGCTCAACGCCGCCGGCATCGCGGCGGCGGGCCGCGCGTGGCTGCCGCCGCACGGCGAAATCACCGCTCCGGCGATCGAATGCGCAGTTTCGCGACTACTTGGCTATTCCCAAGTTCAAGAAGCAAAGAAGGCAAAAAAAGTATTTCCACGCCCGCCGACGTTGTGCGCCGGGTGCCCGTACATGGGGATCTACTTCTGGCTCGGCCAGCTCACCGATGCGGTGATCTGCGGCGACATCGGCTGCTATACGCTGGGCTGCGGCGAGCCGTGGAACGCGATGGACAGCATCATCTCCATGGGCGCTTCGCTCGGCGTCGCGCACGGCATGGCGAAGACCTTCGAGGGAAACGGCGACGCCAAGCCGGTGCTCGCCGTGATCGGCGACTCGACGTTCCTGCATAGCGGAATGCCGGCGCTTGCCAACATCGCTTATCACCGCGCCAACGTCACGGCGCTGATTCTGGACAACCGGACCACCGCCATGACCGGCGGCCAGGACCGGCCGCAACTGGATTTCGCGCAACTCTCCACGGCCCTCGGCATCCGGCCCGAGCGGGTGCGCAAGGTCGATCCGTACGAGCTGCCCGCGTTCTTCAAGGTGCTGCGCGAGGAAATCAAGGCGCCCGAGCCCTCCGTGATCATTGCCGAGCGGCCGTGCGTGCTGTCGCGCGAGTTCGTGCGCCGCCGCCCGCTCACGGTGATCGAGGACAAGTGCAATGGCTGCGCCCGCTGCCTGGACGTCGGCTGCCCGGCCATCACGGTCACGCGCCGCGAGCGCGAAATGCGCGCAAGCGGCAAGGTCGTGGAGCACGCGTGGGTGAAGATCGAAAGCGGCCTTTGCACGGGGTGCGACGTGTGCGCGCAAGCCTGCGCGCGCGGCGCGATGGTCGCTGCATGACCTTCGACCTCCTCGTCGTCGGCATCGGCGGGCAGGGCGTGCTGACCGCCGCCGACGCCATCGCGCGCGCCGCGCTTCAGTCGGGCTACGACGCGACCAAGACCGAGGTCACCGGCATGTCGCAGCGCGGCGGCGTCGTCTGCTCGCAGGTGCGCTTCGGGCAGCGCGTATCGGCGAGCGAGATCCGGCCGGGCGCTGCGCAGCTCGTCATCGCCTTCGAGTCCGCCGAGGGCCTGCGCTGGAGCCACTATCTCGCGCCCGAGGGCTGCATCCTCGTCGATCCCTGGCGCGCCGTGCCGCCCATCGTTTCCTCCGGGGTGCATGAATATCCTGCCAATCCCATCGGGGAATTGGATTCTCTTAAAACCAAAGTCCTGCAAGTCGCGGCGCGCGCGACGGCCGAGCGGCTCGGCGACGCGCGCCTTGCCAACAGCGTGATGCTCGGCGCGGCGGCCTCGAGCCTGCCGTTCCCCGAGCAGATGCTGCGCAACGAGGTGCTGCGCCGCTTCTCGGGCGGCGCGCTTGCGGCGCAAAACGCCGCCGCGTTCGACGCGGGCCGCGAGCTAGTAACCCAAACGGTTTAATTTCAAAATAGCGCCACGATGATCGGTGCTGAGCTGATGGCGCGTGCGATCGAGCGCCAAGGGGTGCGCACGGTGTTCGGCCTGCCCGGGCACCTGGAAAGCTTCTTCGGCGCGCTCCAGGACCGTAACCTGCGCCTCATCCACATGCGTCACGAATCCGCGGTGGTGCTGGCCGCGGATGGCTATGCGCGCGCGCGGCGCGGGATCGGCGTGGCGTGCGTGACGGCAGGCCCCGGGCTCGCGAACGCGCTTGGCGGGCTCGCGGCGGTCTACGAGGCGTGCGTGCCGCTGCTCCTTATCTGCGGGCGCAATCCGGCCTACCTCGCCGAAACCGCCGCGCTGCAGGAGCTCGACCACCCGCGCGCGGCGCGCCCATTCACGAAATGGGCGCAAACCGTGCACGATCCTTCGCGCCTCGGCGAGTACATCGACATGGCGTGCCGCGTCGCGCTTGCCGGCCGGCCGGGACCGGTGCTGCTCGACGTGCCGCGCGATCTCGCGGAAGCGAAGGTCGACGCGGCGATCGCCGCCGAATCGCTCGCGCCGCTCGTGCGGGTGCCGCGGGCGCTGGCCGACCCGGCGGCGATTCAGCGCGCCGCAGACTTGCTCGAGCAGGCGAAGCGGCCGCTCGTCGTAGCGGGCAGCGGCGCGTATTGGGGCGCGGCGGGCGCTGGTTTGCGAACGCTTGCGCACGAGCACCGCATGCCGGTGGTCGCGAAGTCGCCGGCGCGCGGGCTGGTGTCCGAAGACGGCCGCATCGGCTTTTCGTGGCCGATCGCGAATCTCGGCACGCGCGCGGCGGACGTGGTGCTCGTCGCGGGAGCGCGCCTCGGCAGCCCGATCTCGTACGCCGCGCCGCCGTACTTCGATGAGCATGCCCGCTTCATCCAGGTCGACATCGACGCGGCGGAGATCGGCCGCAGCCGGCGCATCGAAGTACCCGTCGCCGGGGATTGCGGGCCGGCGCTCGAGGCGATCGCGCGCGAGCTGCTCGAGCGCCGCTACGCGCCGCGCGATCCCGGCTGGCTCGGCGCGGCGCTCGCCGAGCGCATGGCGCGCATCGACGCGGCCGGGCGCGACGAGGATGGCCTCGTGCACCCGCTGCGCATGGCGCGCGAGCTCGCGGCGCGCATGCCCGCGGGCTCGATCTTCGTCGGCGACGGGGCGAACTGCCTCAACTGGTACAAAGGGATCCTGCAGGTGAGGGAGCCCGGATTGTGGATGGACCACGAGCCTTTCGGCTCGATGGGCGTCGGGCTGCCGTTTGCCATCGGCGCCATGGCCGCGGAGCAGGAAAGCGCTGCGCCGCGCCCGGTGTTCCTCGGCACGGGCGACGGCGCGCTCGGCCAGTACGTCGCCGAGCTCTCGAGCGCGGCGCTGCATCGCCTGCCGATCTTCATCATGCTCGCGAACGACGCCTCGTGGGGCGCGAGCCGCGAGATCGCATTGCGTCTCTTTGGCGGCACCTACGGCACCGATCTCGTGCACAGCCGCTACGACCTGGTGGCGCGGGGGCTGGATTGCCACGGCGAGCTCGCCCGTACGCCGGCCGAAGTCGGCCCGGCCTTCGAGCGTGCGCTTGCCGCCGTGCGCGCGGGCAAGCCGGCGCTGGTGAACGTCCTCGTCGATCGCGAATCCTCGGGGGCGCTGCGCAGGGAGCCGCTGCTGCAGATGGTGCCGTTCAACGAGGCCTGGCACGCGGCTCGCTGCCGGATTCCCGGGCACTGATCTGCGCATGAGCGCGTTCGACGCCGGCCGCGCTGCCGTCCGAGAACGTATCGGCACATAGCACAGGGCGTTCCAGAAAAGCGGCATAAGCTGCTGGGGTCGCAACTGCCAATCGTGCTCTTTGTGTGTCTTACGACGACGAAGCTATGAGCCGCTCATACTTCGCGTGCATTTCCTGGCACGCTGCAACGAAGTACTTGATGAACTTTTCGGTGTAAACGCTTGGCGGTCTGTCCTTCGCGAATAGCACAGCAATATCGAACTTCATGGCGGGACTAAGTCTGCGGAGGGCCACCTGGTCCCGCGGTGCCTTGACTGCCGTGAACTGATCAATCACCGCGACTCCGGCGCCTTGTGCGACAAACCAGAGCGCCACATGGTGGGTTTGAACTTGGATCACGGATTTCAGGTTTAGCTGCACAGCCTCGCATGCGTTCTTCAAGTTATTCGAAACGGGATTTACGCTTTCCATCAGCGAAACGAAGTCGTATTCGTCAAGATCCTTCAAGGTAATGCGCTCGCGGCGAGGTGCTTGACTTCGTGGAAACGCCACAACCATTTCGCCCTGGTGCACCGGGTGCTGTTGAATGGCCGGGTGATCTGGAGGGGCCGCCGCAAATGCAACGTCGACGCCATTAGTAAGGACTGCTTCGAAGACTTCCTTCCAATGGTTCGTCTCCATCGCGCAGGTAATGCCTGCATTGTCCGTCCTAAATTTGTGAATAGCGATTGGCACCACTTCTTGGGCTAACACTGGGGTGGCTGCTATCCGGATATGTCCTTGGTCGCCACTCTTGAGGTTACGAGCGAGTGTACGCACGGTCTCAATTGCGCTGGAGACCTTTCCCACCTCCCTGTAGAGGACCGTTGCTTCCGGCGTTGGGTATAAACGACCTTTTATTCGGCGAAAGAGCTTGAAGCCGAGCTGAGATTCGGCGTGCTGCAATGTTTTGGTGACGGCCGGCTGCGATACGTTGATCAAAGTGGCGGCTGCGCTGACGGAGCCGGTTTTCATCACCGCTTCGAAGACCTCGATATGTCTCAAGCGCACCTTATGTCGGCCTCCACTTCCATGAAGTTTGATTATAACTATCGCTGCGGAGCACGCGCTTGGCGGGGTTATTCCACTTCTGGGACATGGTCAAGAAGGCATTACATTGGGTTATGAGACCTGCGGCTAATGTGATTGGAGTGAAGACGCCGGCCTGTAGAGACTCTTACGAATGTCGAATGCGACTTCGCAGGTGCGACGAGTAGTACTGGTGTCGTCGGTGAAGGAACTTGCGCGAAACATCAAAGGCTTTGAGCTGAAGGCAACGCAGGGGCGACTATCCCCATTCACGGCCGGCGCCCACATCACCGTGCATCTTGAGCACGACGTGCAGCGCCAATACTCGATCTGCAATGACCCAAGAGACAGTAGCAAATACCAAATCGCTGTGCTGAAGGAAGCCAACGGGCGCGGCGCATCGCGCTACTTGCATGAGGCCGTCTTTCCAGGGAGCACTCTCTTGATCTCAGGGCCGGTAAACCATTTTGAATTGGTACCCGACGCTGCGCGTTACGTGCTAATCGCTGGAGGAATTGGAATAACCCCTATTCTCGCGATGGTTCGAGAACTCAGTGCGCGGCGGTTCGCCAACGTCCGCTTGCACTATTGCGCGCGTTCGGCGTCGGACGCCGCCTTTTTAGATGTATTGCCGGAAATTTGTATTTCGGAGCAGGTAGCTCTCCACTTTGACGGCGGCAACCCTAGATTTGGTCTCGATGTGCGGCACCTCCTAAGGGAGCCTGAGCACGGAACCCATGTCTATTGCTGCGGACCGGTACCACTAATGCGGTCTGTAAGAGAGGCTGCGACGGCCTGGCCAAAGGACGCCCTGCATTTCGAGTCGTTTAAGCCGTCGGACGGAGAGCAGGACGGGGATGCTTTCGACATTGTTCTGAGGAGGCGAGGGACTCGTTTAACCGTTCCGACCTCAAAGTCGATCGTTCAGGTGATGAGGGAAAACGGATTTGATGTAGAAACATCTTGCGAGGCAGGCACCTGCGGTACTTGCAAGACCCGGTACACGTCCGGGTGCCCAATACATAACGACTTCGTTCTTTCCGAACAAGAGAGGAACGAGTTCGTAATGGTGTGTTGTGCCCGAGCCATTGGGACCCTTGAGCTCGATCTCTAACCGGGAGCCCGAACGCAGTCGCGGCTGCGCACAATGGCTTCGAGCGTGGCAAGACCTTCATTTAGGACAGCTACGTCATGTGTCCGTATGTAGGCGACGGGCATGCAGCGAAGGAATAGCTCGGCTGCAATTGTGCGAATCCGAAGGTCGCAAGTCTCGGATGGCATCAGATTTCGGAGAAACGATTTCCTCGACACTGAAACGAAAAGCGGTAGGCCGAATCTCTGGTGAATGGAAGGTAGGTGAGCGAGCATCGCCAACGACGGCTCCGGGTTACTGGAAAGAAAGAATCCCATTCCGGGGTCGAGAATTATCCGATCAAGTGCGATGCCGCGTTCAGTCAAGCGGCGTAACCGCTCTTCAAAGAACCGGCAAGCCGAGTCAAAAGCCGATTGCGCACTAATATTTCTCCTATCGGCGTGCTCGGTCCGGCTTACCGAATGCATCACGACGAGCATACAGGAGGACGTGGCCAGTACATCGTAGATTGAGCTATCGGGGAAGCCGCGGATATCGTTCAAGAAGCGCACGCCGTTCTTGATGCCGAACGTCTGAACTTCGGGCTGAGTGCTGTCCAGGCCGATATCGAAATCCGCTGACGAGAGCTGCGAGAGCACAGGCGCTAACCTGCCGAGTTCGTCGGCGGGCGAAATCTTTCCAGAGTCCGGGTGACTAGATGCAGCGCCTAGTTCGATGACGTCCGCGCCTGCGGTTCGCAGTTCGCGAGCGTGCTCGATCGCCTTAGGCGGCTCTAGGTACCGTCCTCCATCTGAAAAGGAGTCCGGCGTTACGTTCACTATGCCTACGATCTTGGGACGAGGACCGAGCTTAAGCATGGACAAAGCTTAACCGCTCGCCAGCGGCTAGCCAACGTATGCCTTTCCATTATGGGCATGGTTACAAAATTCATTAGGTCCGGTCTGGCGGATAACGCACACTGCCGAAAACACTCTTAATGTGAGTCAATTCCTGGAGGAGGAGGCAGTATGGCTGTTCGCTGGCTGACCGCATTTACTCTCGCCCTCGTTTGCTTCGCAGCGTACGCCGATGAAGTCACCCTTCGTGCGGTAAGCGGTTTCAATCCAGGAACCACGTTCTCGTCGAATTTCGAAGCCTTCATTAAGCGCGTCAACGAACGCGGCAAGGGCGTGGTTCAGGTGCACTATGTAGGCGGCGGCGGAAAAGTCATGGACCCATTCCAAATGGGGAACGCGCTTAAGACCGGCGTCGTGGACATCGCGAATCTTCCCGGGTCGTTTTACACCAACGTCGTACCCGAAGCGGACGCCCTGAAATTGATACCTGGTTCTGTGTCTAAGTTGAAGGGCAGCGATGTATATAAATTGCTTGAGGAGGCGCATAACAAGAAGGGACAAGCGCATTTACTGGCCCGTCAGAAGACGCTTGTGCCATTTCACCTCTACGTAAACAAGAAAATTGCGGGCATGGATCTGTCGGACCTCAAGCTTCGCACCACGCCAATTTATGCGCCGTTCTTCACTGCCATGGGTGCTACGGTCGTTCGTCTCGCGCCGGGAGATATTTACACGGCACTTGAGCGTGGCGTCGTGGATGGATACGGTTGGCCACTGCAAGGAGTCTTTGATCTTGGTTGGCAGGAAGTGACAAAGTTTCGTGTGGATCCGGGCTTCTACAACGCTGCCGACGAGATACTGGTCAACCTTACCAAGTGGAATGGGCTGGCTGGGCCGCAGAGAGCGATCTTGGAAGAGGCGGGAGCCTGGATGGAGCGTTCTGGCGACGCGGATGATCTAGAGATCAACAGGAAGGAGGATGAACGGCAGAGAAAGCAGGGCATTCAAATCATTACGCTCATTGGCGAACAAAGGGACAAGTATCTAAAGCTTGCCGACGAGACCGCCTGGCAGGCGGTCATAAAGGCAGCTCCGGAGTATGGCCCGAAGTTAAAACAAGCGCTCAGTAAGCAGTGAACATTTCTGTGGGTCTGTTTTCGGTCGCCTTCATCGAATGGATCGCATAGAGGCCATTTACGGACGTGTCACATATGGCCTCGCTATGTTGGCGCTCGCGCTGCTTTTCCTAATGACGACAATGATCACGGCAGACGTGTTGCTGCGCAACGTTCCGCTAATTGCTGGGCTTCGCGGACTGTCCTGGAGCAACGAGGTATCAGAGAGCTTTCTGTACCTCATCACACTCCTTATGGCGCCATGGCTATTACGACGCGGACAGCATATTCGAGTCGATATCGTCCTTATAGCACTGCCTCGTCACACGGCGTGGTACTGCGAAGCGATATCCGATGTACTCGGTTTCATCTGTTGCCTTGCGATGGCGACGTATGGATCGCGGTCAGCCATTGAGAGCTATCAGTCGTCGGCAATGACGATCAAGACACTTATCACGCCTGAATGGTGGCTGTTAGCGCCTTTGCCAATCGCGTTCGTGCTGCTCGCCATAGAGTTCATCTTCCGCATGCGGCGCCTTTGCTTGGGTGAGCGGGGACCCCGTGCGGAAGCGGTGTCCACCGGGTAGCTCATGTCCTGGCAGTTAGCCGCTTGCATCATGCTTGGCGGCTCAACGGCACTCATTTTCATGGGTATGCCGGTTGGGTTTGCCTTTCTCGTGATCAACCTGATCGGAGCCATCCTTTACCTCGGAGGCGAGGCCGGTCTTACGCAATTCGCGAGAAACAGCGTCGGCTCCGTAGCGACTTTCTCGCTAACCCCGATACCGCTCTTCATCCTCATGGGAGAGGTTCTCTTCCACACTGGGCTGGCGATTAAGGTCATCGATGCGGTTGAACGGCTCATCAAGGAAGTGCCTGGGCGGTTAGCCGTCGTGGCCGTGGTGGCGGGAACGGTGTTTTCGGCCATCTCCGGATCGACAATCGCAACCACCGCCATGCTAGGAACTTTGATGGTGCCCGTTATGTTGTCGCGCGGTTATCACCCGACTATGGCGACCGGGCCGATCATGGCAATAGGTGCGGTGGACATGCTCATACCGCCGTCGGCCCTCACTGTGCTGTTGGGCAGCCTTTCCGGCATCTCAATTCCGAAGCTGCTGATTGGCGGAATTCTGCCTGGGTTACTCCTCAGCATTGCGTTTGTCGTATACATCGTCGTCAGAGTAAAGCTCCAACCATCGATCGCTCCATCTTCGAAATTTGACGAATACCATGGGTGGGAGAAGCTAAGACCCTTCGTACAGTACGTCCTCCCGCTGATTTCAATCTTTGTCGTTGTCGTTGCCTCAATGACGGCCGGTTGGGCGACCCCAACGGAATCCGCCGCAATCGGAACCGTTTTTACGCTCGTTCTGGCGCTCGCTTATCGAGCACTCACGATGCGAAACCTAATTCGCGCGCTTGAGGGGACTGCATCTATCTCGGGAATGATTCTTTTCATCATTTTCGGCGCCATGACATTCGCACAGATTTTGAGCTTCTCCGGTGCGAGCGATGGACTAGTTGACCTAATTTCGAGCCAAGGTTTACCGCCTCTCGCCGTCATTGCAGCGATGCTCGTGTTGCTTATTTTCCTTGGGATATTTGTCGATCAGGTGAGCATGATGATGATCACTCTTCCAATATTCATGCCGCTCGTGCAGAAGTTCGGCATAGATCCGGTGTGGTTTGGGGTGATGTTCTTGATTTGCATGCAGCTTGGTCTTCTTTTGCCGCCGCACGGCCTGCTTCTGATGACGATGAAAGGGGTCGCGCCGCCGCAGGTATTGATGGCGGATGTTTTCCGTGCGGTGATGCCTTATGTCGTACTAAGTATTCTGATGCTCGCATTGGTCTTCTTCGTGCCTGGCACCGCAGTGTGGTTACCCAAGGTCGTGCTCTAAGGCATCTATGAAAACGGATAGGTTACGTATGAGGACGGAATCATGCTGACTGCTGAACAGAACGAACGTGTCACGCGCATAGAGCCTAATACGCCTTGCGGCAAGCTGCTGCGGCGCTATTGGCAGCCCGTTTCATTGGTAGAGGAGCTGCCCGAAAAACGACCGGTTAAAGCAGTACGTGTACTGGGACAGGACTTTGTCGTATTCCGTGATCAGGCTGGCCGATACGGCATGCTTGATCGGGCGTGCCCTCATAGGGGCGCAGACCTCGCCTTCGGGCGTCTCGAAAACGGGGGAATCCGCTGCCTTTTTCACGGCTGGTTATTCGATGTCACTGGGCAATGTCTCGAGATGCCGGCTGAGCCGGCGAACAGTACCTTTTGTCAGCGCATTAAACAGGCCTCTTATCCGATTCTCGAGAAGAATGGCGTCCTGTTCGGCTACTTAGGGACGGGTACGCCTCCAGCGATGCCGCGCTTCGACTGTTTCGTTGCCCCGAGCGAGTACACCTTCGCGTTCAAGGGCTTGATGGAATGCAACTGGCTGCAAGCGCTGGAAGTCGGAATCGACCCGGCGCACGCGTCGTACCTCCATCGATTTGAATCGGATGAGGACGCGGGTCAGGCCTACGGAAAACAGTTCCGCGACACTTCGGCCGGGTCGACAATTTCCATTACCAAGGTCATGCGGGAAAGCATCCGGCCAGAGATCCAGGTTCATCAGAAGGACTACGGAATGCAGCTGGTTTCGCTCCGTAGACTCAGCTCGGAGCAAACGCACGTTCGCATTACCAATCTCGTCTTTCCTCAGGCCTTCGTCATTCCAATGAGCTCGGAAATGACAATCACACAATGGCATGTTCCCGTGGACGACACCAGTTGCTACTGGTACGCGATCTTCACGAGCTTCGGTAGGCCGGTCGACAAAGAGACGATGCGCAATCAGCGGCTCGAACTGTACGAACTACCCGCATATAAAGCTCGGCGGAACAAGTCCAACAACTATGGCTATGATGTCGACGAACAAAGAAGAGATACGTACACAGGCATGGGTCACGACATCAATGTGCACGACAACTGGGCGGTGGAATCCCAAGGGCCGATCCAGGATCGAACGCGCGAACACTTGGGAAGCACCGACAAAGCGATTGCGGCCTACCGAAGGCTCCTAATCGACGCGATAGAGAAGACAAGCGTAGGAGAGCCGGTTCCGATGGTCATCAATGAAGCGGTCGCATTAACGCTTACCGGCCCGGAGTCAATCGACGGCATAGCACCCTCTGGACGATGGCAAGAGTATTGGCGGGAGTGCGAGCTACAACGGCGTCGCGGTTCGATATGGGCATCGTCGCAGGCGCTCTGACCGATCCGAGCTCGATGTCGATGCGGGACGAAACGAGTCTGCGGGGGACGTTTGTGGAGCGGCACGAGCTATGGACCAATGCTATGCACGACGCGGCCAGGCAGCTCGTCGCCGAGGCCAAGCGGTTACAGCTTGAGGTCGTGCGTTTTTCATTTCCGGATCAGCACGGACTGCTTCGCGGAAAGTCTCTCACCGTTTCACAGCTTGAGCAGGCCTTGCTGAACGGTGTTGCGGTTCCAACGTCGTTGATCGCCAAGGACACCGCGCACAGAACCGTCTTCCCAGTATTTGCTACAGGCGGCGGTTTTGACATGCCGGAGATGCAGGGGGCCTCCGACATGCTCATGATTGCAGACCCGCACTCTTTCCGCGTATTGCCATGGGCCTCGAACGCTGGATGGCTGCTATGCGACGTGTACTTCCCGGACGGCCGCCGGGTACCATTCTCGACTCGTCACATTTGTCGGCGGGCTCTCGACCAGCTGGAAGAGGCCGGTTATGAGTTCATCGCCGGACTTGAGGTCGAATTCCATGTATTTCGGCTTGTCCGCCGCCACATGCAACCGGCGGATGCCGGGCAGCCGGGAGAGCCGCCGGACGTCGAGCTTCTTTCTCACGGCTATCAGTACCTGACTGAATTGCGATTCGACCAGGTCGAGCCGGTGGTCGAAATGTTACGGCGGGAGATTGCTCCACTGGGCTTTCCCCTCAGATCGCTTGAAATCGAGTACGGCCCTAGCCAGCTCGAATTCACGTTCGGCCCGATGGCTGGCATGGAAGCCGCCGATGCAATGATCCTCTTCCGAAGCGCTGTGAAGCAGATCTGCGCCCGTAACGGCTATCACGCGACCTTCATGTGCCGCCCACAAATTCCAGAGGTCATGTCCAGCGGGTGGCATTTACACCAATCGTTGCGTCGCAAATCGGACGGCCGCAACGCGTTTGCGGACTCCAGCGGAGCAGGTATTTCGACGGTCTGCCGTCACTACCTTGCGGGACTCCTAAAGCACGCAAAAGCATGCACTGCTCTATCCACGCCAACTATCAACGGATACAAACGGTACCGGCCGTATTCGCTTGCGCCCGATCGCATTAGTTGGGGGCGCGACAATCGCGGCGCCATGGTGAGGCTCGTGGAGGGCGTAGAGCCCGGAGCCATTCGCTTGGAAAACCGGATAGGCGAGCCGGCCGCGAACCCATATTTGTACTTCGCCTCCCAAGTCCTTGCTGGCCTAGACGGCATGGTCCACAAGCTCGACCCAGGACGATCCGCGGATACGCCCTACGAAGCCGCAGTGGAGCACATGCCTCGAACGCTCGCGGACGCTCTTGTTCATCTACGGGACGATACATGCCTACGTGAAGGGCTTGGCGAAGAGTTCGTCAAGTACTTTTGCAAGATTAAGGAAGCCGAAATTTCCCGGTTCAATCTGGCGGTTACGGATTGGGAGCATCGCGAATATTTTGAGTTGTTCTAACGTGACGGCCGCACTCGACATCTTTCTTTATACGTCGCGCAGGTCCCGGGTCTTGTTTGGGATGGGAGCGTTACCAAGGCTCGCGGACGAGGTTCAACGCATAGGAGCGAAGCGGATACTGATTCTCTCTACGCCAGAGCAGGGGGAATTAGGGAAACTCTGAACAAGTCCCCGCGAATCGTGTCTGATGAGAAAGCGCATCAGCGCGATCGGCGGGGAGAATAAGATGAAACAAATGAGCTTTGCATCGGCGGCGTGGAGTGCCAAGG
>SCTY01000008.1 GCA_004297625.1 Betaproteobacteria bacterium
CCCGCGCTCGCCCAGCAGACCACCGAGATCTACAAGTGCCTCGATCCTTCCGGGCGTCCCAGCTACACCAACGACAAGCGCGAGACCGCCGGCAAGAAGTGCGAGGTCGTGACCACCCAGATCAACGTCGCGCCGGCGCCCAAGCCCGCGGCGCGGGCACCGAGCAACTTCCCCAAGGAAACGGCCGCCGAGCGCGCCAACGCCAAAGGACGGCAGCGCGAGATCCTCGAGAAGGAGCTCGCCACCGAGGTGGACGACCTCGCCAAGGCGAAGCAGGCGCTCGCCGAGCAGGAGGCCGTGCGCAGCGGCGACGAGCGCAACTACGCCAGGGTGCTGGAGCGCCTGCAGCCGTACAAAGACCGCATCGAGACCCACGAGAAGAACATCGACGCGCTCAAGCGCGAGCTCGCCAACCTGAACCGCTGAGCGGATGCTTTCGGGCCTGGAGCTGCTCGCGACCGCGGTGGTGGTGCTCGATGAGCGCCTGGTCGTGCGCTACGCCAACCCGGCGGCCGAGAGCCTGCTCGCCACGGCCGCGAAGAGCCTTGCCGGCCAGCCCTTCCTCGGCCTGTTTGCCGAAAAAGAGGCGCTCGCTTCGTCCATGAACGAGGCGCGCTCCACGCACTGGGACTACGCGGCGCGCAGCGTCACTTATAGCCGTCCCGGGCGCGAGCCGGTCGCGCTGTCATGCGTGCTGACGCGCGTGGACAATCCGGGACTCTCGCTGCTCGCCGAGCTGCGGCCGCTCGAGCAGCAGCTGCGCTTCGCGCGCGAGGAGCGGCTTGTTTCCGAGCAGCAGGCGAACCGCGAGCTGCTGCGCAACCTCGCCCACGAGATCAAGAACCCGCTGGGCGGCTTGCGCGGCTCGGCGCAGCTCCTCGAGCGCGAGCTCGACAAGCCGGAGCTGCGCGAGTACACGCAGGTGATCATCAAGGAGGCGGACCGGCTGCAAGCGCTGGTGGACCGCATGCTTACGCCCCAGCGCGCCCCGCGTATCGAGCCGATGAGCGTACACGAGGTGATGGAGCGAGCGCGTAACCTCGTGAGCGCCGAGTTCGGCATCGAGGTTGAGCGCGACTACGACCCGAGCCTTCCCGAGCTCCTCGGCGATCGGGAGCAGCTGATTCAGGCGGTGCTCAACATCGCGCGCAACGCCGCGCAGGCGGGAGCCGAGAGCGTCCTGTTCAGGACCCGCGCGGTGCGGCAGGTCACCATCCTGCGGCAGCGCCACAGGCTGGCATTAGAATTGCAGGTAATCGACGACGGCTCGGGCGTACCGGAGGAGATCCGCGACAGGATCTTCAGTCCGCTCGTCTCGGGCAGGGAAGGCGGCACCGGCCTTGGACTTTCGCTCGCGCAGACGTTCGTCCAGTACCACAAGGGCGTCATCGAGTTCGAGTCCCGACCCGGCCGCACAACATTCAGGATTCTGCTGCCGCTGACATGAAACCGGTCTGGATCGTCGATGACGACCGCTCCATCCGCTGGGTGATCGAGAAGGCGCTGAGCCGCGAAGGGATCGCGTTCAGCTCTTTCTCCTCGGCCAAGGACGCGCTCGAGGCGCTCTCCGGCGATTCTCCCGAGGTGCTGGTTTCCGACATCCGCATGCCGGGGCTTTCGGGGCTCGAGCTCCTGAATGCAGTGAAGCAACGCCATCCCGAGGTGCCGGTGATCGTGATGACGGCGTACTCGGATCTCGATTCGGCGGTTGCCGCGTTCCACGGCGGCGCCTACGAGTATCTGCCGAAGCCTTTCGATGTCGACCAGGCGGTCGATCTGATCCGCCGCGCGCTGGAAGAGAGCCGCCGCGAGGCGCAAGCCGCCGAGCCGGCGCGCGATACGCCGGAGATTCTCGGCAAGGCGCCGGCGATGCAGGAGGTGTTCCGCGCCATCGGCCGGTTGTCGCAGTCGAACGCTACCGTGCTGATCACCGGAGAATCGGGAACCGGAAAGGAGCTCGTCGCGCGCGCGTTGCACCGGCACAGTGCACGCGCTTCCCGGCCCTTCATCGCCATCAACACTGCGGCGATGCCGAAGGACCTGCTCGAGTCCGAGCTCTTCGGCCACGAGCGCGGCTCGTTCACCGGCGCGCAGCAGCAGCGCCGCGGCCGTTTCGAGCAGGCCGAGGGCGGGACGCTGTTTCTCGACGAGATCGGCGACATGCCGGCCGAGCTGCAGACGCGGCTGTTGCGCGTGCTCTCCGACGGCAGCTTCTATCGCGTTGGCGGCCACCAGCAGCTGAAGGCCAACGTGCGCGTCATCGCGGCGACGCACCAGGCGCTCGAGCAGCGGGTGCGCGAAGGATCGTTCCGCGAGGACCTCTATCACCGCCTGAACGTCATCCGGCTAAGGCTTCCGAGCCTGCGCGAGCGCGCAGAGGACATTCCGCTCCTCGCAAGACATTTCCTTGCCATGAGCGCGAAGCAGCTCGGGGTGGAGCCCAAGCGCCTTTCCGAAAGCGCGCTCGCCCATCTCTCCCGGCTGGAATTTCGCGGCAACGTGCGCCAGCTCGAGAACCTGTGCCACTGGATCACCGTGATGGCGCCCGGGCAGGTGGTGGAGGTCGGCGACCTGCCGGCGGAGTTTCGCGATCAGGCGGCGGTCACGGCGCCGGACTGGGTCGCCGCGCTCGAGAGCGAGGCGGTTCGGCGCCTGGTGCGCGGCGAGACATCCATTCTCGATGGCCTTGGAAAGCAGTTCGAGCGCGCGCTCATCACCAAGGCGCTCGCGCACACCGGCGGGCGGCGCATCGAGGCGGCGAACCTCCTCGGCATGGGCCGCAACACCATCACCCGCAAAATTCAGGAGCTCGGAATCGAGGACGGCTCCGAGGAGGACTGAAAAAGGGTCCTGACCCCTTAAGCGGCTTTCTGCGCGGCGCGGCGGTTCATCTCCAGCCGCGCGTCGACCAGCTTCACCACTTCATCGATGACCGGCGAGCGCATGCCCTTCTGCGCGGCGACGGCCTGCACCAGGCGGTCGACCCGCTCGATGTCGGGTGCTCCTCCGAAGAGCGCGCGCGCGGCGGACGACGGATTCGCGAGGCCCTGAGCGGCCGCGGCGTACTTCTCGAACGGCACCATGTCCTTCTCGGCCGCGCCGAGCGACACGCAGAGCTTCACCACCCAGCCGTACACGTCGCGCGAGGCCTGCAGGTTCTCGTGCACGGCCTCCTTGATCGGGCGCATGCCGTCCTTGGTGATGCAGCGGTAATTTCCCGCCATCAGCATCGCCCACTTGGCGAGCGGCACGAAAACCGAATCGTGCACCTTGAGCTTTACCGGCAGCTCGATCTTGCCCGAGCCGGTGTCGAAGCGCGCCGCCTCGATGTCCGCCTCCATCTGCCGCAGCATGGCGGTGTGCGTCTCGGAGACGAAGCGCGCCGACTTGAAGTTGGTGGGCAGGCGCACCTGCAGGACGTTCAACTTTTCCTCGGGCGGCCGGAACGCCTGCGGATCGGGACTGCACAGCGTCATGAGAGCGGGATCAAAGCTGTCCCAGACGCTGGGATCCGTGTAGCAGGAGCGCAGCGCCTGCACCGAGATTCCCGGAATGCGCGCGAGGTACGGCAAGGGCGGCATGTTCATGATCGACATGCACGGAACGCGCGCCCTCGCGACGGCATCGAGCAGCTCGCGCACGCCCGAAGCCTTGTACTGCGGCTCTTGCATGGCGAGCGCGACCAGATCGTATTCGCGCGGATTGATCGCCGTCGGTACGTCGGCGGAAAGCTTGCCGGGCAGCTTCCACGAGTGCACCTCCACGAGCCCCTCGCGCCCCTTCACCGGCAGGCGCACGCGCGTACCGCTCGTGTTGATGAGATCCGCCTCCACCGGCAGGCACGCGAGTTTCACGCTGTGGCCGGCGAGCAGCAGCTTCGTCGCGAGCAGCGAACCGTACGACGCGCCCATGATGAGAACTTTGTAGGTGGGTTTCATGCAGTGGCTCCAGTAGATAGTGCGTGCGCGCCATCCCGTATCGTGAAACGCGCCGCCGCGAATTGAAAAACAAGGGTACTCCAAACGTGCTCCAAACGGCACTGCAATTCATGTTGCGACGCGGTATCCCCGTTAATAGAATCGCTTGATGCACATGTCCGGTCCGATTCCTGCAGGCGTTTCCATCTCGGCGCGCATTACGCGCGAGTTCGCGCAAGTCCTGACCCTGGAGGCGCTCGCGTTCGTCGCGAAGCTGCACCGGCAATTCGAAGCGCGGCGGCAGGAGCTCCTCGCGCGGCGCGCCGCGCGCCAGAAGCAGTTCGATGCCGGCGCGTGGCCGGATTTCCTCCCCGAAACCACGAACATCCGCGAATCCGAGTGGAAGGTTGGGCCGCAGCCGAAGGACCTGCTCGATCGGCGCGTGGAGATCACCGGCCCCACCGACCGGAAGATGGTGATCAACGCGCTCAATTCCGGCGCCTCCACCTTCATGGCGGACTTCGAGGACGCGAACTGCCCGACCTGGCAGAACATGATCGAAGGGCAGTTGAACCTGCGCGATGCCGTGCGCCGCACCATCAATTTCGAGCAGGCTGGCAAGCAGTACCGCCTGAACGAGCGCACTGCGGTGCTCATTCCGCGGCCGCGCGGCTGGCACCTGGACGAGCGGCACGTCACGATCGACGGCACGCCGGTTTCCGGTTCCCTCTTCGATTTCGCGCTCTACTTCTTCCACAACGCAAAGGAACTCGTCGCGCGCGGCTCGGGCCCGTACTTCTACCTGCCGAAGATGGAGTCCCATCTCGAGGCGCAGCTGTGGAATGACATCTTCCTCGCTTCGCAGAAGGAGCTCGGCCTGCCAAGCGGCACCATCAAGGCGACGGCGCTGATCGAAACCGTGGTCGCCGCCTTCGAGATGGACGAGATCCTCTACGAGCTGCGCGAGCACTCCTCGGGCCTGAACATCGGGCGCTGGGACTACATCTTCTCGTGCATCAAGAAGTTCCGCGCCAACAAGAATTTCTGCCTTGCCGACCGCGCGCAGGTGACGATGACCGCGCCGTTCATGCGCGCCTACGCGCTGCTGCTCGTCAAGACCTGCCACCGGCGCGGCGCACCGGCGATGGGCGGGATGGCGGCGCAGATCCCGATCAAGAACGATCCGGCGGCGAACGAGGCGGCGCTCGAAAAGGTGCGCCAGGACAAGCTGCGCGAGGTCACCGACGGCTGCGACGGCACGTGGGTGGCGCACCCGGGGCTCGTGCCGATCGCGAAAGAAATCTTCGATCAGCACATGCCGCAGCCGAACCAGTACGAGCGCCAGCGGCCCGGCGTACACGTAGCGGCGGAGGATCTGCTTGCTTTCCAGCCCGAGAAGCCGATCACCGAGGCGGGCCTGCGCAACAACATTTCGGTCGGAATCCAGTACCTGGGCGCGTGGCTAGCCGGGAATGGCTGCGTGCCGGTTTTCAACCTCATGGAAGATGCGGCCACCGCCGAGATCTCGCGCTCGCAGATCTGGCAGTGGATCCGCTCGCCGAAGGGCGTGCTCGACGACGGCCGCAAGGTCACGGTCGAGCTCTTCCGCGACCTGCTTGCCGACGAGCTCGCCAAGGTGAAGGCCTCGTTCACCGGCGGCAAATACGACGAGGCGGCCAAGCTCTTCGAGAAGATTACCGTCGACGAGAAATACGTCGAGTTCCTGACGCTGCCGGCGTACCAGCTCGTCGACTAGCTGCGCTACTGCCCAAGCTCCGCGAGCACCGGCGCATGATCGGACGGCCGCTCCAGCCTTCTCGGCGACTTGTCGATGCGGCAGGCGATGCAACGCTTCGCGAGCTCGGGCGAAAGCAGGATGTGATCGATGCGCAAGCCCCAGTTGCGCTGGAACGCGGCGAGCCGGTAGTCCCACCAGGAGAATTCCTTCTCGGGCTGCTCGAAGAGCCGAAAGGCGTCGGCGAGGCCGAGCGCGAGAACGCTGCGCATCGCGGCGCGCTCGGGCGCCGAGACGTGGATCTGTCCCTCCCAGCGCTTCGGGTCGTGCACGTCGCGATCCTCCGGCGCGACGTTGAGATCACCGAGCACCGCGAGGTTCGGCCGCGCTCGAAGCTCGTTCTTCAACCAGGCCGCGAGCGCTGCGTACCAGCGCAGCTTGTAGGCGTATTTGTCCGAGCCCGGCGACTGGCCGTTCGGCGCATAGAGGCAGACGATGCGGATGCCCTCGACCGTTGCGGCGATCACTCGCTTGGGATCGTCCGCGAAGCCCGGAATGCCGTGCTGCACCTCGGTAATCGCCGAGCGCGCGAGAATCGCGACGCCGTTGTAGGCTTTCTGTCCGCAATACACCGCCTGGTAGCCGGCCGCCTGCACCTCGGCGAGCGGGAAACTCGCGTCCTCGGTCTTGGTTTCCTGCAGGCAGGCCACGTCGGGCTTGGCCTGCGCCAGCCAGTCGATGAGGTGGGCCAGCCGGACCTTCAGGGAATTGACGTTCCAGGTCGCGAGCCTGAACGTCACTTCTTCGCTGGCGGCGGCGGTTTCGGAGCGTACGGGCCCCTGGGGCGCTCAGGCTCCGCCTCGACCGGCTCGGCCGGCCGCTCCCCCGGTGCGGCATAGCCTGGCGGCGGCGGCGGCGCGGCCTGAGCGCGCTCGGGCAGGACGCCGGCCTTCGGGTAGCGCGCCGAGTCGAGCAGCGCGTCGTATCCGCTTTGCTCGAAGCCGCGGTGCACGCTGCGCCCGACCACGAGCGTCGGCACCTCGCTGCCGCCGGAGACGCGACGCAGCTCGGCGTTGGTGTCCTCGTCCCAAACCTGCACTTCCTTGAACGGGACGCCACGCTTGTTGAGCGCCTCGCGTGCGTGTGCGCACGGCGCCTTGCAATTCGGCGAGCTGTAGAGCGTGACAGGAAAATCCTTCATCGCCTGGCCGAGCTCGTAGGGCACCGGCGGCTGTGACGCGGCGCTTTCCGCAGGCGCGGCCTTCTTCTGTACGTTCTTTGCGGAGGCGGGCGGCGGCGTGTCGGTGACGTGCACGCGGTCCTGCTCGTCGGTCCAGCGGTACAGCTGCGCGCTCGCGGAAAAAGCGATGAGCCCGAGAACCATCGCGATCGGCGCGCGCTTCATCATGTCGACGGGTTACCCGACGATCATACCACTGTGCCTGAGCAGCGCTTCGACGCGCGGCGCGCGGCCGCGGAACGCGCGGAACGATTCGGCGGCGGGACGGCTGCCGCCGACGGCGAGGATCTCGTCCCTGAAGCGCGCGCCGGCGCGAGGATCGAGGATTCCATTCTCTTCGAAGAATCCGTACGCGTCGGCCGAGAGCACTTCCGCCCACTTGTAGCTGTAGTAGCCCGCGGCGTAGCCGCCGGCGAAGACGTGCGAGAAGCTGTTCGCAAAGCGGTTGTACGCCGGCGGGCGCAGCACGGCGATGCGCTCGCGCACTTCCTCGAGGAGCTCGCGCGCGCTGCGTCCGCAGTCGGGATCGAACTCCGAGTGCAGCCGCATATCGAACACCGCGAATTCGATCTGGCGCAGCATGGCAAGCCCGCTGTGGAAATTCTTCGCGGCGAGCATCTTGTCGAAAAGCGCGCGCGGCAGCGCCGCGCCCATATCGACGTGGCGCGTCATGTGCCGCAGCACGTCCCATTCCCAGGCGAAGTTCTCCATGAACTGGCTGGGCAGCTCCACCGCGTCCCATTCCACGCCGTTGATCCCCGATACACCGAGGTCTTCGATGCGCGTGAGCAGGTGGTGCAGGCCGTGGCCGAATTCGTGGAACAGCGTCAGCACTTCGTCGTGCGTGAAAAGGGCGGGCTTGCCGCCGACAGGGCGGGAGAAGTTGCAGTTCAGGTACGCCACCGGCGTCTGGATCGAGCTTCCCTTGCGACGCCGCGTAATCGCGTCGTCCATCCAGGCGCCGCCGCGCTTGGTCTCGCGCGCATAGAGATCCATGTAGAACTGCCCCACGAGCGCGCCGCCGGCATCCCGGATGTCGAAGAAGCGGACCTCGCCGTGCCACACCGGCGCTCGCGAGGGAGTGATCTTCACCTGGTAGAGCGTCTCGGCGACGCGGAACAGCCCGCCGAGCACGACGTCCTCGGGAAAGTACTGCTTCACTTCCTGGTCGGAGAACGCATAGCGCTTGGCGCGCAGCTTTTCCGAGGCGTAGGCGACGTCCCAGGCTTCGAGGTTCTCGATCGCGAGCTCGTTCTTCGCGAATTCCTTTAATTCCGCGGCATCCTTTTCGGCGAACGGCCGCGCGTGGTGCGCGAGGTCCTCGAGGAAAGCGAGCACCTGCGCCGGCGTCTCGGCCATCTTCGGCTCGAGCGACACTTCGGCGAAGTTCGCATAACCGAGGAGCCGGGCGATTTCGCGGCGCAGGGCCACGATGCGCGCGATGAGCGAAGTGTTGTCCCATTCGGGCTTTCCGAACTCGGAGGCTCGAGTCGCATTCTCCCGGTACAGCGTCTCGCGCAGCGTGCGCTCGTCGGCGTATTGCATGACCGGCAGATACGAAGGCGCGTGCAGCGTGAATTTCCAGCCGGCTTTGCCTTCCTTTTCGGCCGCCTCGCGCGCCGCCTGCAGGACATCCTCGGGAATTCCGGAGAGGCGGCTCTGGTCGATCACGATGGAGAACGCGTTGGTCGCGTCGAGGACGTTCTCGGAGAATTTCGCCGAAAGCTTGGCGAGCTCTTCCTGGATCGCGGCGTATATTTTCTTGTTCTCGGGCGCAAGCTCCGCACCGCCGAGCCGGAAGTCGCGCAGCGCGTTCTCGACGATCTTCTTGCGGGCGCGCGAAAGCGAGGCGAAGCTTTCCGAGCTCGCCAATTCCTTGTATTTCTGGAACAGCGCCTGGTTCTGGCCGAGCTCGGTCCAGTATTGCGAAACCTTCGGCAGGGCTGCGTTGTACGCTTCGCGCAGCGGCGGGCTGTCCATCACCGCGTGCAGGTGCGCGACCTGGCCCCAGGCGCGGGCGAGCCGCTCGTTCGCGTCCTCGAGCGGCGCCACGAAGGCGTCCCATGTCGCCGGCGCGTGCGTCGAAGACTCCACCGCCGCGCGCGCCGCGGCGAGCAATTCGTCTATCGCGGGCCCGACGTGCTCAGGCTGGATCCGGTCGAAGCACGGAAGACCGGAGAAATCGAGCAGCGGATTCATTCCCGGGCGGCCGCGCGCAGGCAGTTCTCGAGAAGCATCGCGATCGTCATGGGTCCCACGCCTCCGGGCACCGGGGTGATCCAGCGCGCGATCTGCCGCACCGGCTCGTAGTCGACGTCCCCGGCAAGAGTCCCGTCGGGAAGGCGGTTGACGCCCACGTCGATGACACAGGCTCCAGGTTTGACCATCGCCGCAGTCACGAGTTTCGCGCGCCCGATCGCCGCCACCAGGATGTCCGCCTCTCTTGTTATTTCTGAAAGATTTCCTGACTTTGAATGGCAAATCGTGACCGTTGCGTCTTTGCGCAGGAGAAGCAGCGCGAGCGGCTTGCCCACGATGTTCGAGCGCCCGATCACCACGGCGCGCCGGCCGGCGAGCGGCACGTCGGCGTGCTCGAGCAGGCGCATCACGCCGGCGGGCGTGCAGGGCAGAAGGCCCGGCTTGCCGGCGACCAGCGCGCCCATGTTGACGTCGTGGAAGCCGTCGACATCCTTCGCCGGCGAGACGGCGTCGAGAACACGCTGCGCGTCCACTTGCCGCGGCAGCGGCAGCTGCACGAGGATGCCGTGCACCGCGGGGTCTGCGTTCAGCGCTCCGACGCGGGACAAAAGTTCCGCTTCCGAAACGGAAGATGGATAGGCGAAAAGCCGGGAGGCGACGCCGGTCTCCTCGCAGGCACGCACCTTGTTTCGCACGTAGACTTTCGACGCCGGATCGTCGCCCGCGAGGATGACCGAAAGGCCCGGGCGGATGCCGCGCTGCGCAAGACGCGAAACCTTTTCTTTCACGCCCGCGCGCACCTGCGCGGCGAGCGATTTACCGTCGAGAATGTATGCGGGCATAGGGACGGAAAATATAGCATCCCACTTGAGGGCGCCCCCTTGCCGTATTAAGCTAGCCCGCCCTCCCGCAGCACCAACCCGGAACTCTGGAACCTATGGCCGCTGTCCCCCAATTCCCCGCCGCGAACGATTCCGACGCCCTCGAGACCCAGGAATGGCTGGATGCGCTTGAAGCGGTGCTCGAGCGCGAAGGGCCCGAGCGCGCGCATTTCCTGCTCGAGCGCCTGATCGACAAGGCGCGCCGCTCCGGCGCGTACATTCCGTTCTCGGCGAACACGGCGTACATCAACACCATTCCGCCGCACATGGAGGAGCGCTCGCCGGGCGACGCCGCGCTCGAGGAGCGCATCCGCTCGTATTGCCGCTGGAACGCGATGGTGATGGTGGTGCGCGCGAACAAGAACGACGACGAGCTCGGCGGCCACATCGCGAGCTTCGCTTCGGTCGGCGCGATGTTCGGCGTCGGCCAGCATCACTTCTGGCACGCGCCGCACGAAGGTCACGGCGGCGACCTCGTCTACTTCCAGGGGCATTCCTCGCCCGGCGTCTATGCGCGCGGTTTGCTCGAGGGCCGCATCAGCGAGGAGCGGCTGCTCAATTTCCGCCGCGAAGTGGACGGCAAGGGCGTCTCTTCGTATCCACATCCGTGGCTGATGCCCGACTACTGGCAGTTCCCTACCGTCTCGATGGGGCTCGGCCCGATCCAGGGCATCTACATGGCGCGCTTTCTCAAGTACCTGCACGCGCGCGGCCTCGCCGACACCGCCAACCGCAAGGTGTGGGTGTTCTGCGGCGACGGCGAAATGGACGAGCCCGAGTCGATGGGCGCGATCGGCCTCGCCGCGCGCGAGAAGCTCGACAACCTGATCTTCGTCGTCAACTGCAACCTGCAGCGCCTCGACGGGCCGGTGCGCGGCAACGGCAAGATCATCCAGGAGCTCGAAGGCGACTTCCGCGGCGCCGGCTGGAACGTGATCAAGGTGATCTGGGGCTCGTACTGGGATCCTCTGCTCGCGCGCGACAAGGAAGGCATCCTGATGCGCGTGATGGAAGAAGCGCTCGACGGCGAGTACCAGAACTACAAGGCGAACGACGGCGCGTTCGTGCGCAAGCACTTCTTCGGCAAGCACCCGAAGCTCCTCGAAATGGTGTCGCGCATGACCGACGAGGACATCTGGCGGCTGAACCGAGGCGGCCACGATCCGCACAAGATCTATGCCGCTTATGCGGCGGCGGTGAAGCACAAGGGCCAGCCGACCGTCATTCTCGCGAAGACCATCAAGGGCTACGGCCTGGGCAAGCAGGGCCAGGCGAAGAACCCGACGCACCAGCTGAAGAAAGTCGACATGAGCACCATCCGGGACATTCGCGACCGGATGAGGATTCCGATCCCGGACGACAAGCTGGAGGATCTGCCTTTCTACGTGCCGGCGCCCGATTCGCCGGAGATGAAATACCTGCACGAGCGCCGCCAGGCGCTCGGCGGCTACCTGCCGCAGCGGCGCCGCAAGGCCGACAACCCTCCCGCAGTACCGCCGCTCAGCGCCTTGGACCAGGTGCTGCGCGGCTCGGGCGAAGGGCGCGAGATCTCGACCACGATGGCGTTCGTGCGCGTGCTCACCGCCCTTATCCGCGACAAGGACCTGGGCAGGCACGTCGTGCCGATCGTCCCGGACGAGGCGCGCACCTTCGGCATGGAGGGAATGTTCCGCCAGCTCGGCATCTATTCCGCGGAAGGCCAGAAGTACGAGCCGGTGGACAAGGACCAGGTGATGTACTACCGCGAGGACAGGCACGGCCAGATCCTCGAGGAAGGCATCACCGAGGCGGGCGCCTTCTCGTCGTGGATCGCGGCGGCGACCTCCTACAGCCACTCCAACGTGGCGATGGTCCCGTTCTACGCCTTCTACTCGATGTTCGGATTCCAGCGCGTCGGCGATCTTGCCTGGGCGGCGGGCGACCAGCGCGCGCGCGGCTTCCTGCTCGGCGGCACGGCGGGACGTACCACGCTGAACGGTGAAGGGCTGCAGCACGAGGACGGCCACTCGCAGATCCTGTCCTCGGTCATTCCGAATTGCGTTTCCTACGACCCGAGCTACGGCTACGAAGTCGCGGTCATCGTTCACGACGGCCTGCGCCGCATGGTGACGAATCAGGAAGATGTCTTCTACTACATCACCCTGATGAACGAGAACTACGAGCATCCGGCCATGCCGGAAGGGGCGGAAGAAGGCATCCTGAAAGGGATGTACCTGCTGCGACAGGCGAAGAGCAAGAACAAGCTGCGCGTGCAGCTTCTCGGCTCGGGCACCATCCTGCGCGAGGTGCTCGCGGCAGCGGATCTGCTGGAATCCGACTGGGGCGTCGCGGCCGACGTGTGGAGCGCGACGAGCTTCACCGAGCTGCGCCGTGACGGCCTCGCCGCCGAGCGCTGGAACATGCTGCACCCCGAAGGGAAACAAAAAACATCATTTGTCGAAAAAATGCTGAAAGAAAGGCCGGCGGGGCCCGTCGTCGCGGCGAGCGATTACATCAAGACCTTCGCCGACCAGATCCGGCCGTTCATTCCGGCGGGACGCTCCTACCGCGTCCTCGGCACCGACGGCTTCGGCCGCTCTGACTCGCGCGCGAAGCTGCGCTACTTCTTCGAGGTGAATCGCCACTTCGTCGCCATCGCGGCGCTGAAGGCGCTCGCCGATCAGGGCGAGGGGAAGAGCAAGGCCGTGGCGGACGCGATCAGGAAGTACGGCATCGATCCCGAAAAGGCCGATCCCACCACGGTATGAGCCAAGTCGTCGTTCCGGATATCGGCGATTTCGAGGATGTCGAAGTCATCGAAGTATTGGTGAAGCCGGGCGACTCGGTATCGAAGGAGCAGTCGCTCATCACGCTCGAGTCCGACAAGGCGACCATGGAGATCCCTTCGCCCGCGGCCGGCGTGGTGAAGGAGCTCAAGATCAAGACGGGCGACAAGGTATCCAAGGGCTCGCCGATCCTCGAGCTCGAAGCGAAGGACGACGCGCCCAAGCCGCAGCCCGCCAAGGCGCCTGCTCCGGAAAAGCCGCCCGCTCAGCCTGAAAAACCCCCTGCCGGGGGCGAAGCGCAGACGATTCCGGTGCCGGACATCGGCGACTTCAAGGAGGTCGAAGTGATCGAGCTGCTGGTCAAACCGGGCGATGCCGTAACGAAAGAGCAGTCGCTCGTCACCCTCGAATCGGACAAGGCGACGATGGAAATTCCTTCGCCCGCCGCCGGCGTGGTGAAGGAGCTGAAGCTCAAGGTCGGCGATCGCGTCTCCAAAGGCTCACCGATCCTGCTTCTCGAGCCCGGAGGAGAAGCGGCGGAAAAACCGGTCGAAAAGCCGGCACCGCAAGCGGCGCCGAAGGCGGCCGCCAAACCCGCGCCCGCCCCGGCGCCCGCTCCTGCGCGCGCCGAGCCGCACGCGCAAAGCGGCGCCAAGCCGCACGCGAGTCCCTCTGTACGGAAGTTCGCGCGCGAGCTCGGCGTCGCGCTCGAGCGCGTGCAAGGCAGCGGCCCGAAAGGCCGCATCCTGCATTCCGACGTCCAGGCGTTCGTAAAGGGTGCGTTGGAAACGGGAGCGCCGCCCGCCACGGCGAAAGGCGGCGGGTTGCCGTTCGACCTCCCTGCCTGGCCGGACGTGGACTTCGCGAAGTTCGGCCCGATCGAGAAGAAGCCGCTGTCGCGCATCCAGAAGCTTTCGGGTCCCTACCTGCACCGCAACTGGATTTCGATTCCGCACATCACGCAGTTCGACGAGGCGGACATCACCGACCTGGAGGCGTTCCGCAAAGCGCAGGGCGCGGAGACCGAAAAGCGCGGCTTCAAGCTCACGATGCTCGCCTTCATGATCAAGGCCTGCGTTACCGCCCTGCGCCAGTTTCCGCAGTTCAACGCCTCGCTGGAACCCGGCGGCGCGAGCGTGATTTTCAAGAAGTACTACCACATCGGCGTCGCCGTCGACACGCCGGGCGGGCTGGTGGTGCCGGTGGTGCGCGACGCCGACCGCAAGGGCGTGTTCGATCTCGCGCAGGAGCTCGCCGGCATCAGCAAGCTGGCGCGCGACGGCAAGCTGAAGGCCGCCGATCTTCAGGGCGGCACGTTCTCGATCTCGAGTCTGGGCGGCATCGGCGGCACGGCTTTCACCCCGATCATCAACGCTCCCGAGGTTGCGATCCTCGGCGTTTCGCGCGCCGTGATACGGCCGGTGTGGAATGGGCACGAGTTCATGCCCCGGCTCATGCTGCCGCTTTCCCTCTCGTACGACCACCGCGTCATCGACGGCGCCACCGCCGCGCGCTTCACGACCTACCTCGTCTCCGTGCTGTCCGACATCCGCAAGTCGCTGCTCTAGATGGCCTCCAGCGAGGTGAAGGTCCCGGACATCGGCGACTTCAAGAACGTCGAGGTCATCGAGGTCCTGGTCAAGCCGGGCGACGCCGTTGCGAAGGAGCAGTCGCTCGTCACGCTGGAATCGGACAAGGCGACGATGGAGATTCCGTCGCCGGGCGCCGGCGTGGTGAAGGGGCTGCGCGTCAAGGTGGGCGACAAGGTCTCCGAGGGTTCGCCGATTCTCATGCTCGAAACAGGTTCTGAAGAAAAACCGGCAGCAGAGGAAAAAACGACGACAACTGGGAAAAGCGCAGGCGACATCGAGTGCGACGTGGTGGTGCTCGGCGCCGGGCCGGGCGGGTATTCGGCGGCGTTCCGGGCGGCCGACCTGGGGCTGAAGACCGTGCTCGTCGAGCGCTATCCGACGCTCGGCGGCGTATGCCTCAACGTCGGCTGCATTCCGTCCAAGGCGCTGCTCCACACCGCCGCCGTCATGGACGCGGCAAGAGCGCTCGCCTCGCACGGCGTCGCTTTCGGTGAGCCGAAGGTCGATCTCGCGAAGCTGCGGGAGTTCAAGAACAAGGTGATCGGCAAGCTGACCGGCGGCCTCGCCATGATGGCGAAGCTGCGCAAGGTCACCGTGGTGACCGGAACGGGCGCTTTTTCGGACGCAAACCACCTGAAGGTGCAGACGACCGAGGGGGCAAAGACTGTTCGTTTCGCCTCGGCGATCATCGCCGCGGGCTCGCAGGCGGCGAAGCTGCCGTTCCTGCCGGAAGACCCGCGCATCGTGGATTCGACCGGGGCGCTCGAGCTGCCGCGCGTGCCCAAGAGAATGCTGGTGATCGGCGGCGGCATCATCGGCCTGGAGATGGGCACGGTGTATTCCACGCTCGGCGCGCGGCTCGACGTGGTGGAGATGCTGGACGGGCTGATGCTCGGCGTGGACCGCGATCTGGTCGCCGTGTGGCAGAAGTTCAATGCCGCGCGCTTCGACAGCATCATGCTCAAGACGAAGACGACCAAAGTCGAAGCCTCTTCGCAAGGATTAAAGGTCAGCTTCGACCAATGTGAACCAAAGGCGTACGACATGATCCTGGTATCGGTGGGGCGCGTGCCGAACGGCAAGCGGGTCGGCGCCGAGAATGCCGGGGTTGCGGTCAGCGAGCGCGGCTTCATCGAGACCGACTCGCAGATGCGCACCAACGTGCCGCACATCTACGCGATCGGCGACATCACGCGCAATCCCATGCTCGCGCACAAGGCGGTGCACGAAGGCCACGTCGCGGCCGAGGCCGCGGCGGGCCGGAAGTCGCACTTCGATGCGCGCGTCGTGCCGTCGGTGGCCTATACCGATCCGGAGATCGCCTGGGTGGGCCCCACGGAAGACGAAGCGAAGAAGAACGGCGAGAAGATCGCCGTAGCGAAATTCCCGTGGTCCGCCTCGGGGCGCGCCATCGCCAACGCGCGCGACGAGGGCTTCACCAAGCTCGTCTTCGACGCCGAGAACCACCGCATTCTCGGCGGCGGCATCGTAGGAACCGGCGCGGGCGATCTCGTCAGCGAGCTGGCGCTCGCGGTGGAGATGGGCGCCGACGCGACGGACATCGGCAAGACCATCCACCCCCATCCCACGGTGAGCGAGTCGATCGGCATGGCCGCGGAAGCTTTCGAGGGCGTGTGCACCGACCTGCCGCCCCAGCGCAAGAAATGAACCAGAACCAGCTCAAAGAGCTCGTGGCGCGCGAAGCGCTGAAGCACGTGGTCGAAGACAAGGTGGTCGGCGTGGGTTCGGGCTCGACCGTCAACTGCTTCATCGACGCGCTCGCGACCATCAAGGGACGCATCGAAGGTGCGGTCGCCGCGTCCGAGGCGAGCGCCGAGCGCCTGAAGAAGCACGGCATCCGGGTGTTCGACCTGAATAGCGTCGACGAGCTGCCGGTGTACATCGACGGCGCCGACGAGATCACCGAGCACCTGCACATGATCAAGGGCGGCGGCGGGGCGCTCACGCGCGAGAAGATCATCGCCGCGGTGGCGCGCAAGTTCGTGTGCATCTGCGACGCCTCGAAGCTCGTGCCGGTGCTCGGCGAGTTTCCGCTTCCCGTGGAAGTGATCCCGATGGCGCGCGGCCACGTCGGGCGCGAGCTCGCGCGCATGGGCGGGTATCCCGAGCTGCGCCAGAACTTCAAGACCGACAACGGCAACCTGATCCTCGACTGCCACGGGCTCACGCTGCTCGACCCGGCGAAGACCGAGGCCGAGCTCAACAACATCGCCGGCGTGGTGACCAACGGCATATTCGCCCGTCGGCCTGCGGATCTGCTGTTGCTCGGGAAGGCAGACGGCAGTGTCGCCGTCATGACCGAGAAATAGGGACAGACCCCATTTCAGGGATCTCTGAAATGGGGTCTGTCCCTATTTCTATTCTTTGGGCGGAACGTAGCCCGAGGCGACGTCGGCGCCTTCGCCGAAGAAGTACCGCTCGGTCTGCTCCAGGAGGTATTTGCGCGCGCGCGGATCGGCGAGGTCGAGCCGGTTCTCGTTGACGAGCATCGTCTGCTGCCGCAGCCACTGCTGCCAGGCTTCCTTGGAGACGTTCTCCCAGATGCGCTTGCCGAGCGCGCCGGGGTAGGGCGGAAAGTCGAGCCCCTCGGCCTCGCGGCCGAGCTTCACGCACTTCACCATCCTTGGCATGGCGCCGATTATAAGGGGGCGCGGGGGTAAAGCGATTCTCGCCCCCGCTTCCTAGATTCGCTTGAGGAACACCTTCGAGCCGCGGCGCCAGTTGTAGAGCGCCTGCCGGCGCTCGGGGAGCGCGCTCACGTCGGCGGCGCGGAACCCCTGCTCCAGGAACCAGTGCGCGGCGTGCGTGGTGAGGGCGAACAGCCGCCGGATGCGCATTTTCCTGGCTCGCTCCTCGCAGGCCTTGAGAAGATCCTCGCCGTAGCCGGCGTCGCGGCGGTCCTGCGCCACCGCCAGGCAGGCGAACTCGGCGCTCTTGTCCTCGGGGAACGGATAAAGCGCGGCACAGCCGACGATGACGCCGTCGTGCTCGACGACGAAGAAATTGCCGATCTCCGCTTCGAGCAGCTCGCGGCTGCGCTTGACGAGCGTGCCGTCGGCCTCCAGCGGCTCGATGAGCGCGAGGATGCCCTGCACGTCCTCGATGCGCGCGGGGCGCAGCGTCTCGACCGTGGCGGCGGTGATCATCGTGCCGACGCCGGTATGCGTGAAAAGCTCGAGCAGCAGCGAGCCGGTCGCGCGCCGCGTGACGATGTGGCCGCGCGCCACGCCCGCATTGACGGCGCGCGCCGCATGCTCGATGGCGCGCGCAGTCGCCGTCGTCAGGCCCTCTTTCTTGAGAAGCGCTTGCGCTTCCTGCGCGGTGAGCTCGGCGATCGCCTCGCCCTTGCGGTCGGCCGGAAGGCGGTCGGTGTACATGAGGAGCTTGTCGGCTTTCAGCGCCACCGCCACCGTTTCGGCCACATCCTCCCAAGTCAGGTTGAAAACTTCCCCGGTCGGCGAATAGCCGAGCGGCGGCACGAGCACCACTTCGCCGGCATCCAGCCGCCGCGCGATCGCCGCCGCGTCGACCTTGCGCACCGCGCCGGTGAACTGGAAGTCGGTTCCTTTGCGCACGCCGATCGGCCGCGCCGTGATGTAGTTGCCCGAAGCGACCCGGATGTGCGCGCCGGCCATCGGCGAGCTCGGCAGTCCTTGAGAAAGCAGCGCCTCGATCTCCACGCGCAGCACGCCCGCCGCCTCCTTCACCGCCTGCAGCGCGCGCTCGTCGGTGATGCGCAGGCCTTGCGCGTACCGCGAGCGCAGCCCTTTTGCCTTCAGCTCGGCCTCGATCTGCGGCCGCGCGCCGTGCACGAGCACCAGGCGGATCCCGAGCGCTGCCAGGAGGTTGATGTCGTGAACGAAGTTCGCGAAACGCGCGCGCTCGGCGAACATTTCGCCGCCGAAGGCGACGACGAAGGTGCGTCCGCGGAACGCGTGCAGATACGGCGCCACCTGCCGGAACCAGCGCACGAACAATTCGGGATGCGGCGAAGTGGCCATAGGTGTATTTTTTTCAAATTGTAATGCGTAAACCTTGGGCGCCACCGCGCGTTATCCTAGCTTCGCGGAGGCCGATATGAAGCTCTTCGGAACGCTCTTAATTGTCTCTCTTCTCATTCCCGCGCTCCCGGCGCGCGCCGTTACCGGCGATGACGAAGGATGGAAGGCCTTCGGCCATGCGCTTACCCTGGCGCAGGTCCTCATGGGCATCGCCGTGCGCTCGGACAACCCGGACAAGGCTTTCGATGACGTGCTCGCCGGCCGCGACAGCGAGGCCAACCGCGCGATCGCCGGCATGCTCGAGGAGGCCACCGCCGACATGCCGCCCGAGTATCGCGACCGCGTGGCCTCGATGGGGCGGGACATTGCGACGCTCGCGCGCAGGAACGTCGGCAAAGCGCCTGCGGCGCCGGCGTCCGTGGACAGCGCGCTGCAGGCGCGCAAGGACCTGACCGCGATGGGGCTGCGTTACTACGATCAGAAAGACTTCCTCGACGCGGTCGGCCGCGACGACACGCTCGCGGTCGAGCTTTTCGTCGCCGGGCGCGGCGTGAACCTCGGGGCCCGGGACTGGCGGGGAAGGACGGCGCTCGATATCGCGCGCGACCGCGGCAACCGGCCGATGGCCGAGCTGCTCGCTAGAAATCTCCCCGCAGCGCGCTGAGGGCGGCGAGCGCGGCAAGCGCCGCCGTTTCGGTGCGCAAGATGCGCGGACCGAGGCTCGCTTTCACGAATCCGGCGCGCTCGAGGGTCGCTTGCTCCTCCAGGGCGAAGCCGGCTTCCGGGCCCGCCGCGATGGTGGCCCCGCCTGGTGCGTCGAACTCGCGGATCGAGCGGCCCTGCGCGGAAAGCAGCAGGCGCGGGGCCGGCCCTTCCGGCGTGAGAGCGTAGTCCGAGAAGCCGATGAGCGGCCGCAGCTCGGGAACGCGGTTGCGGCCGCATTGCTCGCACGCCGAGATGACGACGCGCTGCCAATGCGCGACTCGGGCATCGGCGCGCTTGCCCTCGAGGCGCACGATGCCCTTTTTGGTCAGCAGCGGCTGGATCACCGCGACACCGAGCTCCACCGCCTTCTGCACCGTATAGTCCATGCGCTCGCCGGAGGAGACGCCCTGCACTAGGGTGACCGCAAGCGGCGACTCACGCTCCACGGCATGGTGCTCTCCGAGTTGCGCCGTCTTCTTGCCGACCAGCACGGCATCCCATTCGCCTCCCGTGCCGTCGAACAGGACGAGCGCCTCGCCTTGGCGCAGACGCAGCACCCGCGCATGGTGCTGCGCGCTAAGCGGCAATTCCACCTGCATGCCCGCGCGCAGCGGCTCCTCGACGTAGACGCGCGGCTTCATCGGCCGGCGAGCCGGCGCACGCCTCGCCAGATGAGCCGCGCGACAAGCGCGGCCGCCGCGAGGAAGACGAGGAGCAGGACGAAAAAACCGAGCGGATGCACGACCGCGAGCCACAAGCCGAACGGCACGATCGCGTCTTCGGCGAGCGAGGCAGTCCAGTTGGTGAGGGGCTCGGGCGAGGTATTGATCGCCGCGCGCGTGCCCACTTTCGCGAGGTGCACCGTGCCGGCGAGCGTGCCGCCGAGGATCGCCGCGGCGAGCGTCACGGCAGTTCCGGAATCGCCGAACACCGCCGCCGCAAGCGCCGCGCCGGCCGGGATGCGGATGAAGCTGTGCACCGCGTCCCAGACGCTGTCGAGCCACGGCACCTTGTCCGCGAAGAACTCCACCGCGGTCATGAGGCCGCTCGCGCCGAGCACCAGGGGATGCTGCAGGAGCCGCAGATGCTCGGGCAGCTCGACCCAGCCGAGCGCGCCGGCAAGGCCGACCGCAAAGATCACGGCATACGCGCGCAGCCCGCTCCCCCATGCTAGCGCCGCGGCGACCGCGATGTCGGGAAGATGCTTTTGCAGCTCCACTACATCGTCGCGCCGAGCGTCCAGGGCGCGAATTCGTCCTCGCCGTAGCCGAATTGCTCGCCCTTCGTCCTGCGCCCCGAGGCGGTTTCGAGCATGAGCTGGAAGAAGCGCTTCCCCGCCTCGGCGATCGACTCGGTGCCCTCGACGATGGTGCCGCAGTTGAAATCCATGTCGTCTTCCTGATGCACGAAGAGCGGCGTGTTGGTCGCGAGCTTGAGCGAAGGCACGGGCTTGCAGCCGAACGCGGAGCCGCGCCCGGTGGTGAAGCAGATGAGGTTCGCGCCGCCCGCCACCTGGCCGGTGGCCGACACCGGGTCGTAGCCCGGCGTGTCCATGTAGACAAACCCCTTCGCGCTCACCGGCTCGGCGTATTCGTACACCGCCACGAGGTTCGTGGTGCCGCCGGCCTTGTTCCCGGGCGAGGGATTGTTGTTCATCTCGTTGCGGTTGCGCCGCGTGTAGTCCTCCCACCAGCGGATGCGCGCGACGAGCGTCTCGCCGACCTCTTTCGAAATCGCTCTTCTCGTGAGGAGGTGCTCGGCGCCGTAGATTTCCGGGGTTTCGGAAAGAATGGCCGTTCCCCCATTTCTGACTAACAGGTCCACGGCAGCGCCCAATGCAGGATTGGCGCTGATGCCCGAGTAGCCGTCCGAGCCGCCGC
Source organism: Betaproteobacteria bacterium (assembly GCA_004297625.1). Lineage (GTDB taxonomy): Bacteria > Pseudomonadota > Gammaproteobacteria > Burkholderiales > SG8-39 > SCGC-AG-212-J23. Next base: position 20,937 of record SCTY01000008.1, read on the forward strand.
ACTGCAGCGCGACGATGAGCTCGCTCGCGGCCACCGGCGCGCGCTTCGCCTTGTTCGCCTCGGGCAGCATCTCCTTCACGCGCGCGATGCCGTTCTCCACCGCCTTGCGCGTGCCGCCCTTTTCCTGGATGGTGAACGCCGCGAGGCGCTCGCTCCTTTTCAGTCCCCCGGAGGCAAGCAGCACGTTGACCTGGTTCGCCTCGCAGCCGAGGCCCACGATATTGGTCGAGAAGAAGTTCGGGTGGCGCGCGTAGCCGGCGATCGTACGGCGCAGCACGTCGGCCGGCTCGCCTTCGCTCGCCATGCCGCAGCCGCTCTTGTGCGTGAGCGCGACGACGCCGTCCACATTGGGGTAATCAGATAAATTATTCTTGAAGTGCTCGGCAATCATCCTGGCCACCGTCGCCGAGCAGTTCACGCTGGTGAGGATGCCGATGTAGTTGCGCGTCGCGACGCGGCCGTCGGCGCGCCGGATGCCTTGGAAGGTTGCCTTGTTTTCAAAAAAATTCGTCTGTTTTACGTCGCTGCAGAAGGCGTAATCGCGCTGGAACTCGCCCATCGCCACGTTGTGCACGTGCACGTGCTCGCCCGCGCGAACGCCCTTCATGCCGGTGCGCGCGATCGCGACGTCGTCCCGCGGGTGCAGGACGATCGTCGCTTCCTCAGTGGTTGTCACGTGGCACGAACGCGCCGCTCTTGCCCACGAGGAAGTCGAAATCGGCCCCCTCGTGCGCCTGCAGCACGTGGTCGTGGTAGAGCTTCCAGTAGCCGCGCTCGAGCGGCGGCTTCGGCGGCGTCCAGCGCGCCTTTCGATCCTTTAATTCTTGGTCGCTGACGTCCAAGCGAAGGATTCTTTTGGAAACGTCCAATTCGATCATGTCGCCGTTCTGCACGAGCGCCAGCGCGCCGCCGGCGGCGGCTTCCGGAGAGATATGCAGCACCACCGTGCCGTAGGCGGTGCCGCTCATGCGCGCATCCGAGATGCGCACCATGTCGGTGATGCCCTTTTTCAGCACTTTCGGCGGCAGCGGCATGTTGCCGACCTCGGCCATGCCGGGATAGCCCTTCGGCCCGCAATTCTTCAGCACCATGACGCAGCTCTCGTCGATGTCGAGCTTCGGGTCGTCGATGCGCCGGTGGAAGTCCTCGATATTCTCGAACACCACCGCGCGCCCGCGATGGCGCATGAGCTGCGGCGTGGCGGCCGAGGGCTTGATGATCGCGCCATCCGGGCACAGATTGCCGCGCAGCACCGCGATGCCGGTGTTCTCCTTGAAGGGCTTGGCGAAGGGCGTGATCACCTTGCGGTTGTAGCAGGGCGCGTCCTTCACGTTTTCCCACATCGTCTTGCCGTTAGCCGTCAAGGCATCTTTATTCAGTAAATCTTCCAATTCGCGTAACACGGCGGGCAATCCCCCGGCGTAGCAGAAGTCCTCCATGAGGTACTCGCCGGAGGGCATCAGATCGACGAGCGTGTGCACGCCGCGCCCCAGCCGGTCGAAGTCGTCGAGCGTGAGCTCCACGCCGACGCGGCGCGCGATCGCGAGCAGGTGGATCACCGCGTTGGTCGAGCCGCCGATCGCCGAGAGCGCGCGGATCGCGTTCTCGAACGCCTCCTTGGTGAGGATCTTCGACAGGACGAGGTTCTCGTTCACCATCTCGACGATGCGCCGCCCGGCCATGCGGGCGAGCACGTTGCGGCGCGCGTCGACCGCCGGGAACGCCGCGTTGCCCGGCAGGCCGACGCCGAGCGCCTCGACCATCGACGCCATGGTCGAGGCCGTACCCATCGTCATGCAGTGCCCGTGCGAGCGATGCATGCACGATTCGGCTTCGTGAAATTCGTGCAGCGTGAGCTTGCCCGCGCGCAGCTCCTCGGACATCGACCAGACGTTGGTGCCCGAGCCGATGTCCTTGCCGTGGTACTTGCCCGAGAGCATCGGGCCGCCCGAGACGCCGATCGTCGGCAGATCGACGCTCGCCGCGCCCATGATGAGCGAGGGCGTGGTCTTGTCGCAGCCCATCAGCAGCACCACGCCGTCGAGCGGGTTGCCGCGGATCGATTCCTCCACGTCCATGGACGCGAGGTTGCGGTAGAGCATGGCGGTGGGTCTCAGCAGCGTCTCGCCGAGCGACATCACCGGGAATTCGAGCGGGAAGCCGCCCGCCTCGAGCACGCCGTAGCGCACATGCTCGGCGAGCACGCGGAAATGCGTGTTGCAGGGCGTGAGCTCCGACCAGGTGTTGCAGATGCCGATTACCGGCCGGCCGTCGAACTGGTCCTGCGGCACGCCGCGGTTCTTGACCCAGCTGCGGTAGATGAAGCCGTAGATGTCCTGGCGGCCGAACCAGGCGGCCGAGCGCCTCTTCGCCATCAGTAGGTCGCCCGGCCGCCGGAGACGTCGAACACCGCTCCGGTGGAGAAGCTGCAGTCCTCGGAGGCGAGCCAGCACACGAGCGCGGCGATCTCGTCGACGTGCACGAAGCGGTTCATCGGGATCTTGGACAGCATGTAGTTGATGTGGGCCTCGGTCATCTGCTCGAAGATCGCGGTTTTGGCCGCGGCCGGCGTCACGCAGTTCACCCGCACGCCGGTCTGCGCGAGCTCCTTGCCGAGCGACTTCGTAAGCGAGATCACGCCCGCCTTGGAGGCCGAGTAGGCGACCGCGTTGGGATTGCCCTCCTTGCCGGCAATGGAGGCGATGTTGACGATGCGGCCGTAGCCCGCTTTCGCCATGTACGGCGCGACCGCGCGGCAGCAGAGGAACTGGCTCGTCAGGTTGACGCGCAGCACCCGCTCCCATTCTTCCAGCGGGTAATCGATCGTCGGCTTGTTGAGCCCGGCGATGCCCGCGTTGTTGACGAGCACGTCGATCCTGCCGAGCTCCTTGAGGGTATTTCGCGTCGCGGTTTCGACCGACGCCGCATCGGAGACGTCCACACGCGGCGAGCCATCGAGGTCCCAGATCTGCACGCGCGCGCCCGACGCTCTCAGCCGCTCGACGATCGCCGCGCCGATGCCCTGCGCGCCGCCCGTCACGATCGCAGTCCTGCCCGCGAAATCGAGCTGATTCATGGACACGCGAAGTATAATCGCTGCCCTCATGGCTGGACGTCTCGCCGGAAAAACCGCGTTCATCACCGCCGCCGCCCAGGGAATGGGGCGCGCCGCCGCGCTCGCTTTTGCGCGCGAAGGCGCGCAGGTGTGGGCCACCGATGTCAATGCGCAAGGCCTTTCCTCGCTGAAAGAACCCGGCATCCGGACCCGCGCGCTGGACGTCACCGACGCGGCAGCCATCGAGAAGACGGCGCGCGAGGTGGGCGACGTGGACGTGCTCTTCAACTGCGCGGGGATCGTGCACAACGGCACGATTCTTGACTGCACGCCGCAGGAATGGGACCTCGCCTTCGCGGTCAACGTGAAGTCGATGTACCTCGTGACGCGCGCGTTCCTGCCTGGAATGCTGAGAAAGGGCGCAGGGTCGATCATCAACATGTCCTCCGTGGCGTCTTCCATTCACGGGTTGCCGGACCGCTTCGTCTACGGAGCGACCAAGGCGGCGGTGATCGGCCTTACCAAGGCGATCGCCGCCGATTACGTGAAGAAGGGCATTCGCTGCAATGCGATATGCCCCGGGACAGTGGACACGCCGTCGCTGCAGGGAAGGATCAACGCGCTGCCGGACCCGGTGCAGGCGCGCAAGGACTTCGTAGCGCGCCAGCCGATGGGACGGCTGGGGACCGTGGACGACATAACCGGGCTCATGGTTTTCTTGGCCTCCGACGAGTCTCTTTTCGTCACGGGGCTGGCTCATTCAATCGACGGGGGAATGACGATATGAAGCTGTGCCGCTACGGGAAGCCGGGCTACGAGAAGCCGGGCATGATCGACGGCGAAGGGCGCCTGCGCGACCTTTCGAAAGTGATCGACAACATCGGGCCGAACGAGATCTCGCCGCGCTCGCTGAAGATGCTGGCGAAGCAGAAGCCCGAGTCGCTGCCGCTCGTCAACAGCACCCCGCGCTTCGGCGTGCCCTATGTCGGCATCGGCAAGTTCGTCGCCATCGGCCTTAACTATTCGGATCATGCCAAGGAGGCCGGGCTCGCGCTGCCCTCCGAGCCCATCGTGTTCCTCAAAGCCACCACCTGCATCAACGGGCCGAACGACGATGTCGTTCAGCCGAAGAACTCCACCAAGCTCGATTGGGAAGTGGAGCTCGGCGTGGTCATCGGCACGCAGGCGCGCTACGTGAGCGAGGCGGATGCGCTCGGCCACGTCGCCGGCTACTGCATCGTCAACGACGTCTCCGAGCGCTCGTTCCAGATGGCGACCAGCCAGTGGGACAAGGGCAAGGGCTTCGACACCGCCGGGCCGATCGGGCCCTGGCTCGTCACCACCGACGAGATCACCGATCCGCAGACGCTCGACATGTCGCTCGACGTCAACGGCAAGCGCATGCAGACGGGCAACACGCGCACCATGGTGTTCAGCGTCGCGAAGATCATTTCCCACGTGAGCCAGTACATGACGCTGCTGCCGGGCGACATCATCGCCACCGGCACGCCGCCCGGCGTGGGCTTGGGCATGAAGCCCACGCCGGTATTCCTCAAGCCCGGCGACGTCATGACGCTGAAGATCGAGGGCCTGGGCCAGCAGACGCAAAAGGTCGTCGCCTACCAAGGGTAGGAGTGTTCCGCGCCGCCGCGTGCTTTTCGGCGCGGGCGGGCGTGTAATGGGCTCTTATGAACAAGCCCGCTGAAATCCCCACCGACCTGGAACGCTCGGCGTTCTGGATGCCGTTCACGGCGAACCGCCAGTTCAAGAAGGCCCCGCGGCTCCTCGCCCGGGCCGAAGGCATGCACTACTGGACCCCGGAAGGCCGCCAGGTGCTCGACGGCACCGCCGGGCTATGGTGCGTGAACGCCGGCCACTGCCGCCCGAAGATCGTCGAGGCGGTGCAGCGCCAGGTCGCGCAGATGGACTTCGCGCCGACCTTCCAGATGGGGCACCCGATCGCCTTCGAATTCGCCGACCGGCTGGCGAAAATCGCGCCGCCGGGATTTTCGCGCGTGTTCTTCACGAATTCCGGCTCGGAATCGGCTGACACCGCGCTCAAGATCGCGCTCGCCTACCAGCGCGCGCGCGGCGAAGGCCACCGCTTCAAGCTGATCGGCCGCGAGCGCGGCTACCACGGCGTCAATTTCGGCGGCATGGCGGTGGGCGGCCTGCAGTACAACAAGCGCGTGTTCGGGCCGGGCGTGGCCGGCGTCGATCACATGCGCCACACGCACGACTTGTCGCGCAACGCCTTCTCGCGCGGCCAGCCCGCGCACGGCGCCGAGTACGCCGAAGAGCTCGAGCGCCTCTGCGCGCTGCACGATCCGTCGACCATCGCCGCGGTAATCGTCGAGCCGGTCGCAGGTTCGGCTGGGGTGCTGGTGCCGCCGAAAGGCTATCTCGAGCGGCTGCGCGAGATCTGCACGAAGTACGGCATCGTCCTCATCTTCGACGAGGTGATCACCGGCTTCGGCAGGATGGGCGCGCCCTTCGCCTCGCAGCGCTTCAACGTCATGCCGGATATCTTCAGCACAGCTAAGGGCCTCACCAACGGCACCGTTCCCATGGGCGCGGTCTTCACCAGGGACTCCATCTTCGAGGCCTTCATGCAAGGCCCCGACGGCATCGAGCTCTTCCACGGCTACACCTATTCCGGCCACCCGCTCGCCTGCGCCGCCGGCATCGGCACGCTCGACACCTACGCCGAAGAAGGTCTTCTCACCCGCGCCTCGACCCTCGAGCGCTACTGGGAAGACGCCGCGCACGCGCTGAAAGGCACGCGCCACATCATCGACATCCGCAACTCCGGCCTCATCGCCGCCATCGAGCTCGAGCCTCGCCCCGGCGCCCCCGGCAAGCGCGCCTACGAGGCGTTCGTGAAAGCTTTCGAGTCCGGCGTGCTGATCCGCGTTACCGGCGACATCATCGCCGTGTCGCCGCCGCTCATCATCGAGAAGGCGCAGATCGATCGCATTTTCGATTGCGTGAAGCAGTCGGTGCAGTCAGTCGACTGAAATATAGCGCTCGCAAGGCGTCCCGCCTTGCCAGATGGGTGTGGGGCCGCGCGCTTGACCAGTTGTGAACTATAAATTACAATCGCCATGGAGCTTCGTTACTACCAGACATCCGACGGCGAGCGGCCGTTTGTCGACTGGCTGGAAGGTTTGAAGGACAGGTAGGCGCGTACGCGGATCGAAGCGCGGCTCGCGAGAGTCGCGGCTGGCAACTTCGGCGACGCCGAGCCGGTCGGCGAAGGCGTAATGGAGTTGAGGATAGATTGGGGGCCGGGATACCGTGTGTACTTCGCGCGGGTCGGCCAAGTGGTCGTTCTTCTCCTTTGCGGAGGAGACAAGAGGACGCAGCAGAGGGACATCGATCGTGCCAAAGAGTGCTTCGAGGATTACAAAGCCCGCACCGCGCAAAAGAAGCCGCGCGGCCGCCCCTAGCCTTCCCTACGAGCCGTGGCTGATCGAGCAGCTCAAGAACCCGACGGAAGCAGCCGCGTACCTCGAGGCGGTCATTGAGGAAGGCGACCAAGCTGCCCTGATGCTCGCGTTGCGTCAGGTTGCCCAGGCTCAGGGCGGCATCGCAGAAATTGCGCGCAAAGCCAAGATCACGCGAGAAGCGACGTACAAGATGCTTTCAAAGTCAGGCAATCCAGAACTTCGAAGCCTGAATGCCGTCCTCAAG
>SCTY01000009.1 GCA_004297625.1 Betaproteobacteria bacterium
CAAAAGGCGATCGCGTCCTCGCCCGATTCGGCGAGCACGTGGAATTCGTGCGAGCCCGTGCCGCCGATCGCGCCGGTGTCGGCGGCCACGGCGCGGAACTCGAGCCCCAGGCGGGTGAAGATGCGCGTGTACGTCTCGTGCATGTTGCGGTACTCACGCTCGAGGTCGGCGTAGTCCGCGTGGAAAGAATAGCCGTCCTTCATGACGAACTCGCGAGCGCGCATGATGCCGAAGCGCGGCCGGCGCTCGTCGCGGAACTTGGTCTGGATCTGGTAGAAGTGCACGGGCAGGCGGCGGTAGCTTTTCAATTCGCTGCGCGCGAGCTCGGTGATCACCTCCTCGGAGGTCGGCTGCAGGACGAAGTCGCGCTCGTGGCGGTCCTTGAAGCGCAGCAGCTCGGGGCCGTAGGCCTGCCAGCGCCCCGACTCCTGCCACAACTCCCCCGGCTGGACCACGGGCATCGACAGTTCCGCGGCACCGGCGCGGTTCATCTCCTCGCGCACCACAGTCTCGACTTTGCGCAAGACTTTCAATCCGAGCGGCAGCCAGGTGTAGATGCCCGCGGCGAGGCGGCGAATGAGGCCGGCGCGCAGCATCAGCCGATGGCTCACGATCTCGGCTTCGGCCGGAACTTCCTTCAGCGTCGCGATGAAAAACTTGGAGGTTTTCATGGGCCCGCACCGGGATTGTCATCCGCGGTGGGCTGTGGAAAAATCGTCGTGAATTCTAACTTAAGGCGGTGCTGCGGTGCTCGACAAGGAAGGCTTCCGTCCGAACGTCGGCATCATCCTTGCCAACCAGCGGAACGAGGTGTTCTGGGGCAAGCGGGTGAACCAGCACGCCTGGCAGTTTCCCCAGGGCGGCATCAAGCACGGCGAAACCCCGCTGCAGGCGATGTTCCGCGAGCTCGAGGAGGAGATCGGGCTGCAGCGCGACCATGTCCGCATCCTCGGCCGCACGCGCGAGTGGCTGCGCTACGAGGTGCCGGAAAAATGGATGCGGCGCTCCCGGGACAGCGGCTGCCCCTACCGCGGCCAGAAGCAGATCTGGTTTCTGTTGCGCATGACGGGACGCGACTGCGACGTCAGGCTGCGCGCGAGCGGCCATCCCGAGTTCGACGCCTGGCGCTGGCACGACTACTGGGTGCCGCTCGACGCGGTCATCGAATTCAAGCGCGACGTCTACCGGCAGGCGCTCACCGAGCTGTTCCGCTATCTCCAGGCTGACCGCCGCGCGCGGGCACGCCGCCCGGAGCCGATCGCGCAAAGCTGACCATGGATCGCGACTACCACGCGCTGCCGATCCGCGAGCTCGGCGCCGGCGCCGGCTTTCGCCGCCCGGTGCAGACCCAGGCGGCACGGGTCACGAGCGAATCGCCCGCCCTGCAGGCGATGACCGACCTCACGCGCGTCAGTCCCGCCACGATCCGGCCCCAGGCGCCCCTCGGCGGCGCCAACCAGTTCATGATCACGCGCGGCGTTCGCCTGCTCCTGGTGGTCGACGAGGCGCACGGCACGGTGCTCGGCGTCATCACCGCCGCGGACCTGGCCGGCGAGCGGACGATGCAAGTGGCGACCGGCCGGGGACTGCGGCGCGACGAGCTCACGGTGGCTGACGTGATGACGCCGGCGGCGCAGGTGGAGGTGATCGAGTTCGCCGACGTCGAGGGCGCGCGCGTCGGCCACGTCCTGGAGACCCTGCGGCGCGCCGGCCGCCAGCATGCGCTGGTGGTCGACTATGATGCGCTGCCGCCCGCGCGGCCGCTCGAGCTTCCGGGTCGGCGCGCCATGGTCCGCGGCATCTTCTCTCTCTCGCAGATCGCGCGCCAGCTCGGCGTGCCGGTGCAGACCGGCGGCGAGGTCGCGCGCACCTTCTCGGAGATCGAGTCGGCGATCAAGTAGATCAATCGGGCGAATTGGGTTTTTTGATTTGATCTATGCCCCCCGCGGCCGTACGCTGGCCGCTTCTGCAAGGAGACTCCCGATGAAAGCGCTCAAAGGCAGCAAGACGCACGACAATCTCAAGGCGGCGTTCGCCGGCGAATCGCAGGCGAACCGGCGCTACCTGTATTTCGCGGCCAAGGCCGACGTCGAGGGCCAGAACGACGTCTCGGCGCTG
>SCTY01000010.1 GCA_004297625.1 Betaproteobacteria bacterium
CTGGTGTCGCTGCTCGATACGGTGCAGCGTCTCCAGCGTGCTTCATGAACCGCCGGATGCGGAACCGCACGTCCGGTGGTGTGGGAGGACGGCGGGGGTAACCCCGCCTCCTACCCGCTAGGAGCGGCATGATCTTTTCGTTCGACCTGCTCGCCGAGGCGCTGATCTTCGGCGTTCTCCTCGGCTGCTTCTACGCCGCGGTGAGCATCGGGCTGTCGGTGTCCTTCGGGCTGCTCGACGTGCCGCACGTCGCACATCCGGCGGTGATGGTGCTCGGCTCCTACGCCACCTACGTGATTGCGAGCTACGGCATCGATCCGATCGTAGCCGGCGTGCTGCTCATGCCGGCGTTCTTTGTTGTCGGCGTGCTGCTCTACCGCTTCTACTACGAGTCGTTCGAGAAGCGCGGCACCGAGGCGGGCGTGCGCGGCCTGGCGTTCTTCTTCGGCGTGGCCTTCATCGTCGAGATCGGCCTGATCCTCGTCTTCGGCGTCGACCAGCGCTCGGTGGAGGCCGCCTATATCGGCTCGAGCCTGGAGCTCGGCGATTACCGCATTCCGTACCGGATGCTGGTCGCTTTCGGCGTCGCCCTCGTCTTGACTTTTGCATTGACCGTTTACCTGTCGAAGACCTTTACGGGGCGCGCCATCAAGGCGGTGGCGCAGGACGAGCCGGCGCTGCGCCTCATGGGGGCGAACCCGGTGCGCATCAAGCAATGGGCTTTCGGCATCGCCACCGGAGTAAGCGCGCTGGCCGGCGCCATGCTCATCATCGTCGGCCCGGTCGAGCCGGCGATGGATCGGGTCTACATCGGGCGCACGTTCTGCGTGGTGGTGCTCGCCGGGCTGGGCAGCATGACCGGCACCCTCATTTCGGGCCTGATCCTCGGCATCGCGGAGTCGATCGTGCTCATGTTCTTCGGGGCGTCCTGGGCGCCGGCGGTGGCGTTCGGGCTGCTTCTCGTCGTGCTGGGCATCCGGCCGCAGGGGCTGTTCGGCCGATGAAATTCTGGATCGCGGCGGCGCTGCTCTTCCTGGCGGCTTTCGGGGTCGCGATCAGCGGCGTCAACGAGTACTTCTTCTTCGCCGCCTACGTGGTGCTCACCGCGGTGACGCTCGCCACCGCGTGGAACATCCTCGGCGGCTATGCCGGCTACGTGAACTTCGGTCCGCCGGCGTTTTTCGGCACCGGGGCTTACACGGCGGTGGTGCTCTTCAAGTGGCTCGGAGCCCCGCTCGCGGCGCAGATCGCCGCCGGCGCCGCCATGGGCGGGCTGCTCGGCTTCGGCGTGGGCCTCCTGACGCTGCGGCTGCGCGGCATCTTCTTCGCCATCGCCACGGTGGCGGTGGTCTTCATCATGGAAACGCTGATGATCAACTGGCGCTACGTCGGCGGCGCCACCGGCCTGCAGCTGCTGCGGCCGCCGGTCATCGCGCCGTTCGAAACGTACGCGCGCATGCTGTTCGTCGTGGCGGCGTTCATGGCGCTCGCCTCGGTCGCCGTTGCGCGCTATGTGCAGGGCTCGTGGATCGGGCGCGGGCTGCGCGCGCTGCGCGACAGCGAAGAGGCGGCCGAAGCGAACGGCGTGCCGACGCTGAAGCTCAAGCTCTTCGCCTGCGTGGTGTCCGGCGCGCTGATGGGCGCGGCGGGAGCGCCGATGCCGATGTACCTGAGCTTCATCGAGCCGGCCTCGACCTTCAACCTGAGCTACACGATATCCGCGCTCGGCGGCTCGATCATCGGCGGCATGTCGCACTGGCTCGGGCCGATCCTCGGCGCGCTGCTGCTCGGCACGCTGCAGCAGATCATCACCGTGACCATATCCGGCGAGGTGAACGTGCTGATCGTCGGCGTGCTTCTCGTGCTGTTCGTGGTCCTCGCTCCCGAAGGCATCCTGGGACTGCTCAAGAGATGGTTCAAAGCATCCTCGAAGTAAAAGGCATATCCAAGCACTTCGGCGGCTTCACCGCGCTCGCCGACGTGAGCATCGACATCGCGCCGGGCGAGCGCTTCGGCCTCATCGGGCCGAACGGGTCGGGCAAGACCACGCTCATCAACTGCATCTCCGGGGCGCTGCGCAACGACGGCGGCTCGATCCGCTTCGAGGGCGAGGAGATCTCGCGCCTGCCCGCCTACAGGCGCACCCGCAAGGGCATCGCGCGCAGCTTCCAGATTCCGCGCCCGTTTCACAGCATGTCGGTGATCGACAACCTGCTCGTGCCCTACGAGTACGTGGTGCACCTGAAGCAGTCGGAAGCCGAAAGGCAGGCGATGGATATCCTGCGCCGGATCGGCCTCGCCGAGCGTGCGCGCGCGCCGTCGAACCAGCTCTCGCAGGTCGAGCTTCGGAAGCTGGAGCTCGCGCGCGCCATGGCCGCGCGCCCGCGGCTGCTCATCTCCGACGAGGCGATGGCGGGGCTGTCGGGCAGCGAAGTCGACGAAGTCCTGAAAATATTGTTTGATCTGAATGCGCAGGGCATAACGATCATCATGATCGAGCACATCATGCAGGCGGTGATGCGCTTCTCGCAGCGCGTGATCTGTCTCGATGCCGGCAGGATCATATGCGAGGGCGTGCCCGAGGCGATCGTGAAGAACCCCGACGTGCAGAAGGCCTATCTTGGCGCTTAGCCTGCGTATCCGGGACGTCGCGGCAGGCTACGGCGCCGTGCGGGCTTTACATGGGGTCTCGCTCGAAATCTCCCATGGAAAGACAGTGGCTTTGCTCGGCACCAACGGCAACGGCAAGAGCACGCTCATGAAGTGCGTGATGGGCATGGTGCGCCCGACGGCCGGAACGGTTGTTCTTTCGATGGAAAATAAAAATTATGATCTGACGCGTCTCTCGACAGAGGAGATCGTCAACCTCGGCGTGGCGATGGTGCCCGAAGGCCGGCGGCTCTTCCCCAAGCTCACGGTGGAGGAGAACCTGCTGCTCGGCGCGTTCCGCAGGAGCGCGCGCGGCGAGATCGGCCGCAACCTCTCGTTCGCCTACGAGGCTTTTCCGGTGCTCGCCGAGCGGCGCCGCCAGCTTGCCGGCTCGATGTCGGGCGGCCAGCAGCAGATGCTCGCCATCGCGCGCGCGCTGATGTCGGCGCCGAAGCTGCTCCTCGTCGACGAGCCGTCGGTGGGCCTCGCGCCGATCCTGGTGTCGCACACGATCACCAAGATCAAGGAGCTCAAGGAGAAATACGGCCTCACGGTGCTCATGGCCGAGCAGAACTTCCACCAGGCGATCCGCATCGCCGACTGCGGCTATATCATCGTGCACGGCGAGATCGTGTTCGAAGGAAAAACGGTCGACGACCTCGAGCAGAACGAGCTGGTGAAAAACTACTACCTTGGCTCTACGGTTTAAGGACCTCCACGTCGGCAACTACGGCGCGGTCATGGGCCTCGCCGGCCTGGGGCTCACCGCGCGCGTTGCCGCAACCGTGTTTCCCGGCGTCGTCAAGGCGCCCGCGTATTTCACGGAGCTATGGGTGGCGCTGGGCCTCCTCGCCCTCGTGGTGCTGGTGATCGCCTACACGATCAAGCTCGTGCAGCATCCCGAGCAGGTGGGCGAGGACTTGACCGCCCCTTCGCTGCTCGGCTTCTGCGGCGCTTTCCCGGTCGGCATGACGCTCGTCGCGGGCGGCGTCGCTCCGTACTGGCCTTTGCTTGGAAATATCCTGTGGTGGGTTGGCGTGGGGCTGCTCGTGTCCTTGCAGGTCTGGGGGGTGTGCCGCCTGCTTGCCGGCGGCATCGAGCTCGGCGAGCTCAACGGCGGCTGGTTCATCCTTCTCGTCGGCGGCATCGTGGTGCCGGGGCCGGGGCTCTTGCTCGGCCACGACGAAGCCTCGCATTTCCTCTTCGGCGTGTCGGCATCCATCGCGCCGGTGCTGGCGGGGTTGCTGGCGGTGCGTGCGGCGATCGCCGCGCCGCTGCCCGAGGCGCTGCGGCCCACCTGGTTCATTTTCCTGGTGCCGCCGTCGCTGATCTACGCGAACGGCATCGCGCTCTTCCCCGGCTTCCAGCCGCTCGAGAACCTCTATTTCCTGGCGCTCGTGCTGGCGGGGGCGCTGCTCGTGTACGCGCGCAACTTCCTGCGCTGGCCCTTCGCGCCGGCGTGGTGGTCCTTTACTTTTCCGCTCGACGCGCTCGCTTACGCTGCCGCGCGCTACGCGCAGGACCACCCCGCGCCGCTGTGGCGCGCGCTCGCCGCGGCTGCGCTCGCGCTGGCGACGCTGTTCGTCGCGATTGTTCTGCTTCGAACGCTTCGCAGCGCTGCATCGCGGCGGGGGTGAATTCCGCCTGCGGCTGGTTGCCGCCGATGATGAACATGAGCAGGTGCTCCTTGCCCGGTTCGTCGTACGTGACGTTCATGAAGCGGCGCGCCACGCCGGTAGGGAAGGAGATGACGTCGTAGGGATCGAGGTCGACGTATTCCTTCGCGTCGCCCTCGTTCCATTCGCAGCGCCACTTGCCCGTCATCGGGATGAACGTCTCGTTGGTGTCGTGGTTGTGCATGAGCGGGCCCTTGCCCGGCCGCGCCTTGCAGTAGCCGAGGTTGAAGCCTTCGGCGATGGCGATCGCCGGCATCTGCGACGCGTTCGCGCCCACGGGAGAAGTCACTGACTCGGAACCACTCTGTGGCGGCGCGAAGCCGATGACCGCGTACAGCTTGCGCCGGCACTCGGGCAGCGGGCTGTCGGGCAGGCCGCCGTCGGAGCCCTTCAGGTGCCTGAAGCGCGCCACGCGCTTCATCATTTCTTCGCGGGTCCAGGCGCGGATTTCTCTCCAGTCGCTCATGGCCTCTCCTCCAGGGCGGTTTGGCGCTCGATCAGCTTCCTGCCGAGCTCGCGCATGCCGGCGTAACGGCGTTGCGCCTTCGGGAAGATCTGCGTTTCCTCTTCCTTCGCGTGGTGAATGAAGTATTCGCACAGGACGGTAAAGGTCGGCGCGTACCTGGCGTCCGCCGGCTTCATGGCCTCGAGGCGCCCGATGAGCGTCTTGGCGAACTCGTGCTCGATTTCCGCTTCGTGCATGAGATCCTCCTCGTCGAGCGCTTCACGCACCGCCGGGAAGAAGATCTCTTCCTCCAGCGCGGCGTGCACTTCGAGCAGCGCGCATACCTCGCTCACCAGCGCGCCGAGCGCGGCACGGTCCGCGTGATTCATCTTCTCGAACCGGCGGTAGGCCTGCCGGACGTAGTCGTGGTCCTTCTTGAGCAGCTCGATGGCGCTGGGCGCCTTGCTTCTCGCCTTGTTCATCCCTGGATGATAAGGCAGGCCCGGATCAGCTCGTAGTAGACATCCGACATGGCGAGCAGGTCGGACACGAGGACGTGCTCCTCGCTGGAATGGAATTGATCGACCTCGCCGGGTCCGAGCATCACCGATTCGATTCCGCGGCGGCTGAAATACCCCGCATCCAGCGCGAAATTGCAGTAAAAGTGCTCGCACTTCAGGTGCCCGGCGCGCTCGAACGCCGAGCGCAGCTTCGAATAGAAGGGGGCGTCGAGCGCAAGCTCGTTCGGGTACATGACCGGGCCCCGGGTGAGCTCCAATTCCCAGGGCGGCTCGATGGAAACGGCCTCGCGGATGCGGCGAAATGCGAGCTCCGGGTCTTCGCCGGGCAGCAGCCGCCGGTCGAACGTAATGCGCGCCGCGTCGGGAACGGTATGGGTGGCTTTGGGACTGCTCTCTATCGCGGTGGGAGTCAGCGTGGCCGGCCCGAAGACCGGATGCGGTTCGACCCCGAGGTCCAGCCGCTCGAGCCGCTCCAGGATGCGCCGGGCCCCGGAAATGGCGTTGACGCCTTTCCAGGGCACCGAGCTGTGCGCCGCTTTGCCTTTTACGACGACGTCGAAATCGACTCGCCCCTTGTTGCCGACGGCGATCCTGTTGCCGGTGCCGATGCAAACGACCGCGAATCGCGGCTCATGATCGAGCGAACGCATCACGCTTTCGACCGCGTCGTGCCGCCCCGTTTCGCCCGCCGTGGTGAGCGCAAACACCAGGCGCCCGCCCAGCGGGCCTTGCTCCAGCGCGCGGGCGATGGCGCCGAAGGCCGCCGCCAGAGCGGTTTTTTGCTCGGCCACCCCGCGTCCGCGCACCGCCGCGCCGCGCGGCGTATCGATGAGCGTCGCCGAGAATGGATCGGGCATCGCCGCCGCCGGGTGGGTCATCGCGTAGCCGACGAACATCAGGGAACGGCCGGTGCCCGTGGGGCCCGCCTCGGCGATCAGGTTGCCCATGCCGTCGTAACGCATCTCAAGCGCCATCTCGCGCAATAGCGGCGCGGCACATTCTTGGATGAACGCCTTGATCGCAGGATCGCGCTCCTGCAGCTCGCTTTGCTGGCTGGGAAAGCGCACGAAGGCTTGCAGCAACGAGACCAAATGCTGGGCATGCATATAATCGCGGTATTGTGGAGCAAGTCTTCGCATCTGTCGTTTTCAACCGGCATCTCACCGGCGACTACTGGCTCCTCGAAGCCGAAGCGCCCGCCCTCGCCGCGAGCCTGCTGCCCGGCCAGTTCGTCAACGTGCGCATCGAAGGCAGCGCGGCGCCGTATCTGCGGCGTCCGTTCAGCGTTTACCGCGTCAGCCGCGACCGCCGGCGCCTGCAGATCGCGTACAAGGTCATGGGCGAGGGCACCGGGCTCATGACGAGCTCGATACGCGAGAACGGGCGCTGCGACCTCATCGGCCCGCTGGGCCACGGTTTTTCCTTGCCTGCGAACGCGAAAAGAATCGCCGTCGTCGGCCGCGGCATCGGCATCGCGGCATTGCCTACCCTCGCGGACGAAGCCGCAAGCCGCGGCATCGAGGTTCACGCATTCCTGAGCGCGAGGACCCGGCCCAATCTGGTCGCCCTGGACATCTTCGCCGAGTACGCCTTTCCGGTCGTCACGCATACGGACGAGGCGCGCGCGAACGCCCTGGTGACGGACGCGCTTGCGGCGCTCGCGCAGAAGGTCAGGTTCGACGCCTTCTACGTCTGCGGGTCCAACCGGCTGGCGCGCGCCGTTCACGCGCTGGCGCAGAAGCAGAACGTCCCGGCGGAGATCGCGATGGAGCAGCACATGGCGTGCGGCTTCGGCGACTGCCACGGCTGCGTGATTGCCGTGAACCTTCGTCCCTCCAGGGGCGAAAAAGCGTTCAAGGAAGTCTGTCACTACGGTCCCGTCTTCCAGACCTGGGAGGTCGTCGATGCGAGCGCCTGATCTGAGCACCACCATTGCCGGCATCCGGATGAAGAACCCGCTCACCGTGGGCTCGGGCACCTACGGCCATCACGGCGTGTTCGGCCAGTTCTATCCGGTCGAGACCATGGGAGCGCTCGTCACGAAGACCATCCGCAGCCACCGCTGGCCGGGCAATCCGCCTCCGCGCGTGCACGAGGTGCCGTCGGGCCTGCACAGCTCGGTCGGCATCCCGTGCAACGACTGGGATTATTTCGTGGCGCACGACGTTCCCATTCTGAAAGGGCTCAAAGTTCCGATCATTCAAAGCGTGATCGGGCGCACCGAGGACGAGTACGTCGAAATCGTGCGCCGCTGCTCGGAGCTCGGCATATTCGCCGGCATCGAGCTCAATCTTTCCTGCCCGAACACCAAGCAGGGCGGTGTCGATTTCGGCTACGACCCCGAGGCCTCGTTTCACCTCGTGAAGCGCGCGCGCGACGCGACGAAGCTTCCGCTCATCGCGAAGCTCGCGCCGGATTACTCGTTGCTGTCGCGCGTGGCGAAATCGGTCGAAGCCGCCGGGGCGGATGCCATTTCGCTCGTCAACGCGCCGCGCGCGATGTGCATCGATTACCGCACGCGCAAGCCGATCATCGGCAACAGGGTCGGCGCGCTTTCCGGCACGGCGATCAAGCCGATGGCGGTGTACATGGTCTGGGAGGTCTATCGCGCCGTGCGCGTGCCGATTTTCGGCATGGGAGGCGTGACGGACTATCGCGACGTGATCGAGTTCATGGCGGCCGGGGCACGGGCGGTGGCATTCGGGACGATCAACTACGTGGATCCGATGGCGCTGCCGCGCGCGCTCGAAGATCTGACGACCTATCTCCAGGAAAACGGCATAGAGGACGTCAACGAGCTTGTCGGGGCGGCTCACGACGACCGGGACGAATTGCTGATTCCCGCTGAAAACAGGCTGGAAAGCGAAGTTCCCGTCTAGCGCGCTGCTCGCCTGGGCGGCGCTCGCCGTGGCGCTGCACATCGGCCTGGCGCGCTTTACCTACGGCGTGATGCTGCCCGCGCTGAAGCGCGACCTGGCGCTCGATTACTTCGGCGGCGGCCTGCTCAACGCGGTGCACCTGCTCGGCTACCTCGCCGGGACGTTGGCCGCACCGCTTCTCGCCCGGCGCGTCGGCATGGCGGCGCTTTCGCGCGGCGCGCACGCCTTGGTCGCAGCGGGAGCGCTCGCGTGCGCGGTTGTACCCGAGGCAAGTGCGCTGGGCCTGCCGTTGCTCGCGCTCGGCCGTATCGCGACCGGCCTCGGCGCCGGGGCCGCGATCGTGGCGATCCTCGTCATCACCTTCGCCGCGGTGCCGATGGCGTCGCGCTCGAGCGCGAGCGCGCTGGTGTGGTCCGGGATGGGCTTCGCGGTCGTCGTCAGCGGCGCCGCAGCCGGCGTGCTCGTCGAGACCGCGTTCGGGTGGCGCGCCGCGTTTCTCGTCGCGGCCGCGCTGGCGGCATTGCTCGCGTTCGTCTTTCCGCCGGCCGGAACGGCCGACGAGGGCGGCGCAACCGCGCCCGTGCGCTTGCGCTCGCCGGGTTTGTTCCTCGTTGCTGCCTATCTGATGTTCGGCGCCGCCTACATCGCGTACGCGACCTTCGCGGGAACCCGGCTCGCCGCGGCGGGCGCTTCAATAGCTGCCGTGAGCGCCATGTGGATCACGTTCGGCACGGCGATGATTGCCGGCTCGGCGCTCAGCTTCGCGGTGCTTCGCCTCGAAGGCCGGCGGCGGCTCGCGCTCTTCGCCGCCTTGCTTCTCGGCGCGCTGGGCTCCTGGGCGTCGTGGACCGAGTTCCCGGGCGCGGCGCTCGCGGGTGCGCTCCTCGTCGGCGCGGGACTGAGCTCCACGCCGACGATCGTGACCGCTTACGTGCGCGAGCGCTGCTCGGCCGAGGAATATCCGCAGGCGTTCAGCTTCGCCACCGCGGTGATGGGAATCGGGCAGCTTCTCGGGCCGCTCGCCGCAGGCGCGCTCGCCGACCGGCTCGGCGTCGAGGCGGTTGCGCTTTTCGCCGCCGCGGTCTACGGGCTCGGCGCGGCGCTCGCCGCCGTCGACCGGCGCTAGCGCGGGTAGTGCGCCTGCTGGCCGATCATCTCCGGGACGATGAGCGCGACGCCGCGCTCGGTGACGTAAAAGCGCTTGCGGTCCTCCTCGGGATCGACGCCGACGCTGAAGTGCTCGGTCAGGCGGCAGTAGCTGTCGATCACCGCCCGGCGGATCACGCAATGGCGGCCGATGTCCACGTTCGGCAGGATCACGGAGTCCTCGACCCCGGCGTAGCTGTGAAGGCGCACGTTGGTGAAAAGCACGGAGCGCCGCACCGAGGCGCCGCTCAGGATGCAGCCTCCCGAGACGAGCGAGTCGATCGCCTCGCCGCGGCGTCCTTCCAGGTCGAAAACGAACTTCGCCGGCGGGCGCTGCTCCTGCCAGGTCCAGATCGGCCATTCGTCGTCGTAGAGGTTCAGGTCGGGCACCACTCGCGTCAGGTCGAGATTCGCCTCCCAATAGGCGTCCACCGTGCCTACGTCGCGCCAGTAAGGCACCCCTTCGACCATGTTCACGCTGCTCGCCGAGAAGAAATGCGCGTACGCCAGCACGCCCTCCTTGACCAGCCGCGGGATGACGTCCTTGCCGAAATCGTGGCTCGACGAGGCGTCCTGCGCATCGCGGATCAGCTCATCGCGCAGGAATTCGGCGTCGAAAACGTAGATCCCCATGCTGCCGAGGGAACGGTCCGGACGGCCCGGAATCGTCGGCGGCTGCGCCGGCTTCTCGACGAACGCCGCGATGCGGCCCCTGGCGTCGATCTCCACCACGCCGAGCGAGCGCGCCGTGTCGACCGGCACGTCGATGCAGGCGACGGTCACCTTCGATGCGCTCGCCACGTGCTGCTCAAGCATCTTGCTGTAGTCCATCTTGTAGACGTGGTCGCCGGCGAGCACCAGAACGTAGTCGGGACTCACGCGGGAGAGGAGATCGAGGTTCTGGTACACCGCGTCGGCGGTTCCCTTGTACCAGTCCTGCGCGCCGGACTGCTGCGCGGGCAGAAGCTCGATGAATTCGCCGAAGCGCCCGTCGAGGAAGCTCCAGCCGCTCTGGACGTGCCGGATCAGGCTCTGGCCGCGGTACTGGGTGGCGATGCCGACATGCCGGATCCCGGAGTTCACGCAGTTGGAGAGCGTGAAGTCGATGATGCGGAACTTGCCGCCGAAGGGCACCGCCGGCTTGGCGCGCCACTCGGTGAGGCGCTGCAGGCGCGCACCGCGCCCGCCGGCGAGAACGATCGCCAGGGTGTGCCGCACCAGCTCGCTGCGGCGCCGTATCTTGGTCGGAAAATGGTCCGGAACGTCGCTCATGGGCGGGTGCAGGCGGTTGCCATTGGACCTTCAAACTCTTGTAGAGTGCTTGCTCCTGCGTTCCCACCCGGGGAGGAGTGGCGCGCGTGAAGCTCCGCTCGTACCTTACGCTTCTTACGCTCGCCACGCTGGTGCCGGTCGCGATCTTCGCGGCGCTCGTCGGCGCCAATCTCGTCGACCAGGAGCGCAAGACCTTCCGTCGCGGGGCGCAAGAGCAGGTGCGCGCGCTGAGCACCGCGATCGATGCGTCGCTCAAGGGCTCGATCACTACGCTCGAGGCCTTCAGCCTCTCGCCGAGCCTCGACGCTGCCGATCTCGGTTACTTCCGCCGCACGGCAGCGGGATTGCTCGCCGGTCGGCCCGACTGGGTGAACATCAACCTGTCGCTGCCCGACGGCCAGCAGGTAGTGAATTTGAAGCTTCCCGAGCGGGCGCCACTGCCGAACATCGCGGCCGTGGATGCCAGCCTCGAACGGGTTCTGCGCACCGCGAAGCCGGCAGTCGGCGACCTCGTCATCGGCCCGGTGACGAAAGGCTGGGACTTCGCCGTGCGGGTGCCCGTAATCCGCGACGGTGCGGTCAAGTACGTGCTTTCGGCCGTCGTGAAGCCCCAGGCGCTCAGCCAGCTCGTGATCCGGCAGGACCTTCCCGGGGACTGGATCGCAATGATTCTGGACAGCCGCGGCCGGGTTGTCGCGCGCAACTTGAATTCCGAGAAAAGCCGCGGGCAGCTCGCGCGCCCGCTTCTGCTCAAGACGCCTGGAGAGCAATCCCGCGCCTGGGTCCGCGCCCGCTCGCTCGAGGGCGCCGATTACCAGTATTTTTATGTCGTCTCGGAGACCACGGGCTGGGCCTTCGCCATGGGGATCCCGTCTGCCACGGTGAGCGCCGTGGGTCAGCAGGCGGCGTGGCTCTTCGGCCTCGGGCTGCTCGGCGCTACCGGCATTGCCGTGGCGCTCGCCATCATCATCAGCCGGCGCATTTCATGGCCGATCGCTGTGCTCGCCTCTGAGGTGAAAGCGATCGGACGCGGGTCGGAGCCCCGTTTGCCCCGGGAGCCGCGCATCGACGAGATCCGGTTGCTCGCCACCGCCCTGCGCACCGCGGCGCAGGCGGCGCGCGAGCGCGAGGACCTGGTCGAGCGCGAGAAGCAGGCCCTGCAGGCCGCCGACCGCGCCAAGAACGAGTTCCTCGCCATGTTGAGCCACGAATTGCGCAATCCGCTCGCCGCGCTCACCGCGGCCGCGCACGTGCTCAAGCGCGCAGATCCGGCGCGCGAGGCCGCGATCAAGGCGCGAATAGTGGTGGAACGGCAGACCCGGCACATGGCCCGCCTCGTCGAAGACCTGCTGGACGTCAGCCGGATCACCATGGGTAAAGCCACGCTCGAGCGCGAGATCCTCAACCTCGCGCAGGTCGCGTCGAACGTCGTGCAAACGTGGCGAGCGGCGGGTCGCCTGGAAGGCGCGCGCGTCTCGGTTGACGCCCGGCCGGTATGGATCAATGCCGACCGGATCCGTATCGAGCAGATCGTCGCAAACTTGCTCGACAACGCGCTCAAGTTCACGCCGGCCGGCCAGCCGATAACCGTGAGCGTGCGCCCGGAGGGCGACGCTGCGGTACTCGAGGTGGCGGACGAGGGGCAGGGCATGTCTCCCGACATGATCGGCCGCGTATTCGAGCTCTTCACCCAAGGGCCGCTGGGGCCCGATCATGGCAAGGGCGGCCTCGGCCTCGGGCTCGCGCTGGTCAAGAGCCTGGCGGAGTTGCATGGCGGATCGGTGTTCTCGGCAAGCGAAGGGCCGGGCCGCGGGGCGGTGTTCACGGTACGCTTGCCGGCAGTCGACGGAGTGCAGGCAATGGTCGCTGGTGCCAGCAAGCTCGGACGAAGTGCGGGCAGCCGGCGCATCTTGGTGATCGAGGACAACGACGATGCGCGTCAAATGCTGCGCGCGCTGCTCGCTTTGGGTGGGCACGAGGTGCGCGAGGCGCCCGACGGGATGAGCGGAATCGCCGCCGCCATGGAAGCGCGCCCGGACGCCGTGCTCATCGACATCGGGTTGCCGGACATCGACGGCTACGAAGTCGCGCGGCGCCTGCGCGCTTCGGCGGCCGACGGCAGGATCGGGCTCATCGCCGTGACCGGATACGGCCAGCCGGAAGACGAGGCCCGCGCGCTCGAGGCGGGCTTCGACGCCCACCTCACCAAGCCCGTGGAGGCCCGGCGCCTCGAGGAAGTGATTGCGACGGTGTCCTGAACCTCGCCGCAGAAAGGACTAGACTGGGCCAGCGGTTCCGCGTCCTCCCAGACACCAAGATCGTCGTGATTTCCGGCGACGCGCGCGTCGCCAAGCGCGACTACCTGGAGGCGGCGAAAGCTCATCGGCGCCGACGCCACGCTGCTGAAGCCTTTCGAGCCCGCCGCGCTGGTCAGGACCCTGCGCTCGCTTTAGCAACGCGCGGGGAGCTCGGGATCAAGGCGAACGCTTGAGACTGGCGAGCTTTTCGAGCACCGCGCACACCGACGCGGTGTCCTGCTTCTCGAAGCCCTGCGCCATTGCCGCGGTGTACAGCGCCGCCGAGGCGTTGAAGAGCGGCGTGGGCACGGCGAGCTGCGCGGCGTACTCGCCGATGATCTTCATGTCCTTCTGCCACACCTCGACCTTCATGGTCGCGTCGTCGTAACGCCCGGCGACCATCTGCGGGCCGCGCACCTGGAACATGCGCGAGGCTCCGGCGCCGTCGCCGGCCACCTGGTAGATCGTCTTCGGATCGAGTCCGGCCTTCATGCCGAGGACGAACGCCTCCGCCGCCGCCACGTTGTGGATGGCGACGAGGAGGTTCGCGACGTACTTCATCTTGCTGCCGTTGCCGAACTCGCCGAGGTAGTAATGCGCGCGCGCGAAGCCCTTGAGGACCGGGGTGACTTTCTTGAACGCGGCCTGCTCGCCGCTGCCGTAGACCGACAGGTCCCTGGTCTTCGCCTGCGCGCCGGTGCCGGAGAGCGGGCAGTCGAGCAGGGTGATGCTTTTGCGCTCGAGCGTTTTCTTCGCCTCGAGCTTCTCGGCGATCGGCAGCGTGCTGGTCTCGATCACGATGCACTTGGTCGCCATCTCGCGCGCGACCGCGTGCAGCGCCTCGGCGCTCGGCAGCGAGGTGATGACCACCGGTGCCGTAACGTCGGCCACCGAGGCGACCGGCGTGCCGCCGGCGCGCTTCAGCGCCTTGCGCGGCGCGGCGAGCACGTCGAAACCCTGGACGCGAAAGCGCGCCTTGACGAGGTTCGCCGACATCGCCGAGCCCATGATGCCCAGGCCGATGACGCCGACGGTCTTCATGGGGTTCTTTGGCCCCCTGTTAAGGGGGTCGCGAGCGAAGCGAGCGGGGGGTTGGTTTTACGCAAAAGCAAACTCCCCGCTCGCGAAAATCGCTCGCTTCCCCCCTTGACAGGGGGGCGGTAAGACGGGCTCATTTCTTCTTCTTCGCCGCTTTTTTTGCGGTTTTCCTTTTCGCAGCGCGTTTTGTCTTCGTTTTTTTCGCGCCGACCGGCCTGGCGTCCACGAGGACCACGCCGATGACGCACGCCTCGTTGCTGCGCACGCTCCAGGAATGGTTGGTGCCGCGCTGCACGAATACGTCGCCCGCGCGCAGCAGCTTTTCGCCCTTGTCGAGGATCGCGTAGATCTCGCCCTTGAGCACGATGATGTAGTCCACCGTGCTCGTCTTGTGCATCATCGGGTCGCTCGAGGTGCGGTCCGGGGCGTGGCTGGCGTCGATCGCTTCGGCCCACTTGCGCGCGTCCGCCCGGCTTTGCCATTGCGTGTCGGGAGGGAATTCGACTATGCGGAAAACCGTCCCGTTCTGCGCCGGTTCGAGCCGCGGCTTGCGGTTGCCCGCGTCCGCGCTGCCTGCGTTGCTTGCGGGAGTGCGGTCGGTCTCCCAGAGCTCGGTGATCGCGAGCCCCGAGCCTGAGCCCATCTCCTTCACGTTGGGCGCTTCGCCGTCGGCGATGAATATCGACTTGCCGTCGGCGTCGTGCCCGGTGATCACCCGCCGCACGCGCCAGATCATGCGAAGGCGTCGCTCGGAGCGATGGTCTTGCGCGCCTTGACGCCGCTCTCGGGCGCAAGGCGGAAGTCCCACTCGAGCTTGGTGAAGGGATTGGGCATACCGAGGCGCTTGGCTTCCTCCGGCGAGTCGACCTTACTGTACTTGCCGATGAGCGAATCCTTCACGGCGAATACCGCGTCCGAGTCGAGATACGGATCGCCGTCGACGAACACATGGGTGATCACCTGCTGGTATCCCGGCGCGGATACGATCGCGTGCATGTGCGCCGGGCGCATCTTGTGGTTGCCGGTCGCGCGCAGCAGCTCGCCCACCGGCCCATCGTCCGGAACGCTGTAGAACTTCGGCTTGTAGCTCTTGAACGCGAACTCTCCCTTCGCATCCGCCTTCACGCGGCCGCGCAGCTCGAACTCGGCGTTCGGATCCTGCACGTCGTAGATGCCGTCGGCTTTCGCCTGCCAGATGTCGAGCGCGGCGTTCGGGATCGGCTTGCCGTCGGTCGACAGCACGCGGCCGGTGACGTACGTGTCCTCGCCTTTCATCGTGGCGCCTTGCCGCAGGTCGGCGCCCGACTCGAATTCCGGCGCCCCGTGCGCGAAGAACGGCCCGAGCACGGTCGCCTCGGTCGCTCCCGGCGGGGTCTTGTGGTTGAGCGCCACGACCATCATCGAAAGCCCCAGCACGTCGGAAAGCAGGATGAATTCCTGGCGCTTGTCGTCGCACATCTTGCCGGTCGCGGTCAGGAACTTGATGCCCTCGAACCATTCCTCCTCGGTGAGCCCGACCTCGCGCGCGAAGGCGTGCAGGTGCTTCACCAGGCTGGTCATGACCTGCCTGAAGCGCGGATTCTCGGTGTCCTTCAGCCGCGCGACGACGGCATCGGTCAGGGTGTCTTCGTTGAACTGGCGCATGCTTCCTCCTCAGGATCGCGTTCGAGCGCCCAAGTGTATTATCAAAAGCGCCATGAAACTCGTCACATTTCAGAAGGCAAGCGAGCCTCCCCGGGCCGGCGCGCTGGTCGACGGCACGGTCGTGGATCTGCAGTTCGGGACCGTTCTCAGCATCGTGGAAGCGGGGCAGAACGGCCTCGACCGCGCGGCCGAGGCGCTCAAGCGCCGGGTGGCGGCCTTCCCGCTCGGCGAGGTGCAGCTCCTCGCGCCGATACCGGTGCCGCCGCAGATGCGCGATTTCCTGTGCTTCGAGAAGCACCTGGTGCAGGCGTTCGGCGCAGTGGCGAAGCTGCGCGGCACCGAGGCGCGCATCCCGAACGTCTGGTACGAGCGGCCGATCTTCTACCATCCGAACCGCTTCAACGTGTGCGGAACCGGCGCCGACGTGCCCTGGCCGGCCTACAGCGAGCGCATGGATTTCGAGCTCGAGTTCGGCTGCTGGATCGGCAAGCCCGGCAAGGACATCCCGCGCGAGCGGGCGCGCGAGCACATCTTCGGCTACAGCATCTTCAACGATTTCTCCGCGCGCGACGAGCAGACGAAGGAAATGGCCGGCCAGCTCGGGCCCGGCAAGGGCAAGGACTTCGACAACTCCAATGCCCTCGGGCCGTGCCTGGTCACCGCCGACGAGCTGAAGGATCCCTACAGCCTCGAGATGAAAGTGCGCGTGAACGGCGAGGAATGGGGGCGCGGCAACTCGCGCGACATGCACTGGAAGTTCGAGGACTGCATCGCGCACGCTTCGCGCTCCGAGACGCTGCATCCCGGAGAGTTCTTCGGCTCCGGCACGGTTGGCAACGGCTGCGGCCTGGAGCACCTGAAGTTCCTCAAGCCGGGCGACGTCGTCGAGCTCGAGGTCGAAGGCATCGGCATCCTGCGCAACCGCATCGTCAAATAGATGAAGCGGGTCGCCATCGTCACCGGCGCTGCCAAGCCGGAAAGCATCGGCTTCGCCGTCGCGCGCGGCCTGATCGAGGAGGGCTGCGAGGTCGTGGTCGCCGACCTCTACACCGAGGGCTTTTCCGCCTTCAAGGGTTTATGCGTTAAGACGGATGCATCTGATCAATCGTCAGTCGAAACGATGGTAAAAAAGACAATCGAAGCGCATGCTCGGATCGACATCCTGGTGAACTGCGTCGGCGGCAGCTGGGGCATCACCGAGCAGGACCTGCGCTCGCCGCCGCGCGCGACGTTCCTCGGGCTCGCCAACTGCGAGCTTTCCGACTGGCGCACGATTCTCGGCGCCAACCTCGACAGCGCCTTCTATTGCTGCCGCGCCGCGACGCCTTACCTCAAGAAGCAGGGCGGAGCGATCGTCAATATTTCCTCCATCGCGGCGCGCAAAGGGATACCGCCCGGCGCGCTCGGCTCGAGCGGCCCCTACGCGGTGGCCAAAGCGGGCATCATGGCGCTCACGCGCCAGCTCGCGCTCGAGCTGGGCGGGTTCGGCGTGCGGGTGAATTGCGTCGCCCCCGGCGTAGTGGCGAGCGGCCGCCTCAACCAGGTTTTTCAACTGAGTGGGAAAGATCGGGGTCCGGAAGGTCCCGTCTCGCAGATCCCCATGGGCAGGGTGGGCACGGTGGCCGAAACGGCAGCGCTCATCGTCGCGCTGTGCACCGACGACACCGCCTACATGACCGGCGTCATGGTGGACGTCAACGGCGCTTCGTATGCCGCTTAAGGGGTTGAAAGGCAGGCGGGCGCTCGTCACGGGAGCGGCGAGCGGCATAGGGCAGGCCGTGGTGTCGCGCTTGAGGAAAGAGGGCGTCGAAATCTTCGCCACCGACATTCATCCCGGCCAAGGCCTCATCGTCGCCGATCTCACCGATGCCGACGATGTCGAGAAGCTTTCTTCCTCGGTCGGTTCTCCAGACTTTCTCGTCAACGTCGCGGGCGGGCCGGTGGCGCCGACGCGCGAGAACACCCTTCCGCAGCTGCCTTCCCGCGCGGTTCGCCTCGAGGACCTGGACGAGAGCGAGTGGAGCCGCGTCATCGCCGCGAATCTGACGAGCGCGTTCCTCGTCTGCCGCGAGTTCGCGCCGCGCATGAAGGCGCGCAAGTTCGGGCGCATCGTCAACTTCGCCTCGATTGCCGCGCGCCGGGGCAGCGACCGCGTCGGCGTGCATTACGCCGCCGCCAAAGGCGGCATCATCGGGCTCACCAAGACGCTCGCGCTCGAGCTCGGGCCGCACAACATCACGGTCAACGCGATCGCGCCCGGATTCATCAAGACAGCGCGCATGGCGCAGGCTTCCTGGGGCCACGACAACCCCGAAGCCGAAAAGGCGTTCGTGCACTCGCTTCCGCTGAGGAGAGCGGGCAAGCCCGACGACATCGCCGGCGTGGTGGCGATGCTGTGCTCCGAGGCGGGCGGCTATGTTTCCGGCGCCACCATCGACGTCAACGGCGGCTGGTACTTCGGCCCTTGAGCTTGCGCAAGACCATTGCCGCGTCGTGCAAATTGGGGTCAGAGCAAATGCTCTGACCCCGCAATCAGCTTTTCTCGACGAGTGGGGCCGCGGCCTCGAGCGCTTCCAGGAAGAGCCGCACTTTCGGCGGCATCAGGCGCCGGCCGGGAAGCAGCGCGTAAATCCTGAGCGGCGTGCATCCATAGTCCGGAAGAAGCTGTACCAGGCGGCCTTGCTTCACGAGGTCGGCGCAGAAGGTAAGCACGATGCGCGACACGCCGAGCCCTTCGACGGTCGCGCGCCGGCGCACATCGGCGTTCGGGCTGCGCATGCGCGGACGCATGGGAACCGTGTGCACTGCACCGGCCGAGCCGGTGAAGGACCACTGGGCATCGGCGGTGTGCGCGATCGCCGGCAGATCGGCGAGATCTTCAGGGCGTCGCACGGGATGCGTGCGCTCGAGAAACGCCGGCGAGGCGAATATGCCGCGCGGCAACGCGAAGATGCGCCGCGCGATGCGCCCGCTGTCGGGAAGATCTTCGTCGTAGGTCGAAAAGACGATGTCGTAGCGCCGGTCGAGGGGATCGATGCGGCCGTGCTCGACGTCGATGTCGATGCGCAGATCCGCGTAGCGCGCGAGCATGTCGCACGCCACCGCGCCGAGGTGATGCGCCCCGAATTCGTACGGGGCGGCGATGCGCAGCGTCCCGGCCACCGCCTTGCCGCGCGCCATCGCGTCGGCGCGCATCTCGCGCAGCCGCTGGAACATCGTCGCGGTGTCCTGGTAGAGCGATTCGCCAGCTTCGGTCGGCCGCACCCGGCGCGTCGTGCGTTGCAACAAGCGTGTGCCGAGCTCGCCTTCCAGGCGCGAGACCGACGCGCTCACGCTCGACTTCGGGCGGCTCATGGCCTTCGCCGCCGCGGTGAAGCCGCCGTGCTCGATGACGCAGCAGAAAGCGTCGAGATCGTTCCAGTCCATTGTTCAGCATTCTGGACAATCTATCCAGGCGCGGCAATTTATCCGGTCGCGCGGCGTTCGTAAACTGCGGGAGCGCATTCCTGAGGAGGAAACGCATGGGACCGGAAACGCAGGGCTTCCTGCTGAATTGCTGGTACGTCGCCGCGTGGGATCACGAGCTCATCGACGGCAAGCTGCTCGCGCGCACCCTCCTCGACAAGCCGGTAGTGCTCTATCGCGGCGACAGCGGGCGCGTCGTCGCGCTCGACAGCCGCTGCTGCCATCGCGGCGCGAAGCTCTCCAACGGCCGCCGCGAAGGCGACGACATCCGCTGCATGTACCACGGCCTCAAGTTCGACCCGAGCGGCAAGTGCATCCAGATTCCGGGGCAGGACAACATCCCGAAAGGGCTCGGCGTGCGCAGCTATCCCGTGCACGAGCGCGACCACCTCATCTGGATCTGGATGGGCAACCCGGCGGCTGCCGACCCCGCAAAGATCCTCGATTTCCCGTATCTGCGCGACCCGGCCTGGCGCGGCAAGCCAGGCTACATGCATTACAACGCGAACTATCTGCTGATCGTCGACAACCTCAGCGATTTCGCGCACCTCGCATTCGTGCACACGCGGACGCTCGGCGGCTCGGAGGAGTACGCGTACAAGTCGAAGCCCACGGCGATCGAGCGCCTGGAGGACGGGTTCCGCGTCGAGCGCTGGCACATGGCCGCCGACGCGCCGCCTTTCCACCGGAAAGCGGTGCGCAACGCCGGCAAAGTCGACCGGCGCAACATCGCGCGCATGTACGTGCCCGGCATCTTCTTCATGGAGACGCTGTTTTCCCCGGCGGGCTCGGGAGCCGGGAAAGGCAGCCTCGAAGGCGCGAAGCAATACCGCAACTGCCAGTTCTTCACGCCCGAGACGAAGCGCTCGACGCACTTCTTCTGGGATTACCTGCACGACTACGCGCTCGACGATCCGACGATCGCGCTCTCGCTCCACGACAGCATGGTCGAGGGCTTCATGGAGGACAAGTTCATCATCGAGGGGCAGCAGGAGATGCTCGATGCGGATCCGGACTTCAAGATGCACGGCATCGTCGCCGACGCGCCGCTCGCGCACTTCCGCCGCACGCTCGCAAAAATGATCGCCGCAGAAAAAACCCCATCCATCGTCGAGGAGGCCGCGCATGCCTAAGTTCGCCATCACCCCGCACTTCCGCCTGCACGAATGGGTCGCCGAGGAGAAGGGCTATTTTCGCGACGCGGGCCTCGAGTACGAGTTTCAGGGGGTTTTTGAAAACCATGCCACCCCGGACAGGGTGGGCGCCTACCAGAACATCGAGAAAGGCCGCGACACCAACGTGAGCTGCGCGTGCCACTGGACCGTCAACGTCGCGGCGTCCAAGGGCCACGGCAAGATGTACGCCGACGCGTACTCGGTGTCGCCCGCGGGCGTGTTCGTGCCGCCCGAGTCGCCGATCCGCCATCCCGAGGGCCTGCGCGGCGTGCCGATCTCGGTGGGCTACCAGTCGGGCAGCCATTACTCGACCATCCAGGCGCTCGAGCAGTACATGCCGCTCTCGGACGTCAAGCTTTCCTTCGCCGACGGCATCCTCTTCTCGCGGCTGGAGAAGCTCATCGACCGGCAGGTGCCGGCGGCGGCGCTGTTCAGCGGGCCGTACTATTTCCTGGAGCAGCTCGGCTTCCGCAAGGTGATCGACACGACGTTCATGATGGCGACCATGATCACCGGCGACCCGGATCCGGCCGATCTCAAGAAGTACTTCGCCGCCCTGCGCCGCGCGCAGCGCGACATCGATTTGCGGCCCGAGCTCTACACCCGGCACTACCGCAACGAGTTCCCGAAGCGCTTCCTCGACCAGATGGACACCCGCCGCTGGGGCCCCGGCGAGCGCATCGTGTTCGAGCCCTACACCAAGGAGGTGTTCGAGAACTCGTTCAAGTGGATCCGCGAGCGCAACATCTTCGAGCCCGACGCCATGGGCGCCGGGCGTTACGAAGATGCCTGCGTCTCGCTGGCTACTTAAACGCGGTAGGCGAGGCGCTCGAAGGAGCGCTCCTTGAGGTAGTCGTCGAGCCCCCAGCGCTCCACCTGCTGCATCACCTCGTCGAACTCCGAGCGCGGGATCGGCTGGTACACGAAGCGCTCGCCGCGCGAGAAGCGGCTGAAGTCCCACGGGTGCAGGTTCTCGAACTCGGGCGGGATCGCGATCTTCCAGAGGTGCAGGTACTTCGCCAGGTCGGCGTCGAGCGCCTTCTCGGCGCGCTCGAGCCCGCGCAGGTAGGCGCGCACGTCTTCCCGGTTCGCGGTTTCCGGCACCCACCAGAGGGTGTGGAACTCGTCCTCGATGACGCAGCGCAGGCCGAGCTGCCTCGCCATGTCGATCTGCGGCGGCAGCAGGCTCGCGGCCGCCACTTCGCCCTCGAGCAGCGCTTTCAGGCGCGCGCCGAAGCCGCCGGTATTCACGGTCTTGACGTTCGCGAGCGGCATGTACTTCTCGAGCCGGTACGGCACGTTGAAGTGGCTGCCGGCGCGCATGCCCACGGAGATCGGCACGTCCTTGAGGTCCTCGGGCCGGCGGATCTTCGACTCGGGGCGCACGAAGATGGCCCAGGGCGAGACGCCGTAGCAGTCCTGCACGAAGCGGCCCATGCCGGCGCTCGCGTTCGAGATCGTTCCCCAGGCGCAAGCGCACTGGATGAGGCTGCCGTCCTTCTGCTCGGTGTAGGGCTTGTCCTGCGGCCGCTCCAGGTACTTGTAGCTCTTCCAGCTCGACTGCGTGCCGCGGAAGGTTTTCCAGTCGAACTCCACCTCGACGCCTTCTGCGGCGAAAAAGCCTTCTTCCTGGGCGACGAACTCGTGGATGCCCATGCCTTTCGGCGCTACCCGGACTTTGCGCATCACCTACCTCCTCAGGTGGGTATAGTGGCCACTATACTTGCGGAAAAGGCTTTTCGGCGGCGGGTCATGTTCCCTGCGCTTCTCGCCGCCGCAGCCCCGCGCGCGTTGCTGGATACCGGGGCCCTGTTCGGGACCGACGCCGAGTCCGTTGCCGACTGGCACCGGCGCGTCCTGCACCTGCGCACCAGCGCCGCGAGGCAGGCGGCGCCGCAGTTCCGCCTGCTGGTGGCCGGCCTGATGACCGACGAGGCACTGCGCCGCAAGGTGATTGCCCTCTGGAAGCAGAACGTGCTGCAGCCCCTGGTCGGGACCGTGCGCCGCTATCAGCGCCGCCGCCAGCTGCGCTCGGACCTTCGCCCCGAGGCGATCGCGCGCGCCATCATCTCGCTGAACCTCGGCTACATCATCGCCCGCGCGTTGCTTGCGCCCGACGCCGACTGGGACGACGAGAGCGAGATTGCGGCGACCGTGGAGCTGATGCTCCGCGGCGCCGCGCAGGCCTAGGCTTCAGGCGGTCTTTCGCTCCTGGTGCTTGCGCTGCTGCTCCTGCTGCTGCTGAAAGGTCGTGTCGCGCGCCGTGCTCTGCACCTGGCCGAGCTGCGCCTGCGCCTGCCCGATGATCGCCGCCTGGCTGTCGCCGGC
This sequence comes from Betaproteobacteria bacterium, assembly GCA_004297625.1. Classification (GTDB taxonomy): domain Bacteria; phylum Pseudomonadota; class Gammaproteobacteria; order Burkholderiales; family SG8-39; genus SCGC-AG-212-J23. The sequence continues at coordinate 22,536 of SCTY01000010.1, forward strand.
GACGCGCCACATGCGGCTCCAGAAATCGACGGTGCGCTCGAACTGCGCGCCGGTGAAGCGCGTCTGCAGCGCCATCAGCTCGTCGATACTCTTCACCTCGGAGAGCTCGCGCACTGATTTCACCTGGTCGTCGATCGCGCCCTGCAGAACGTCGAGCTGCTGTTGCTGCAGCCGCTGCGCGCTCTGCAGCGAGGCGGACATCATGTCGGCGGCGCTCTTCAGGCAGGCGCGGTAGAGCTCGAAATATTGGGGTTGCATGTGCATTTGTCTCTCCTTCCGAATGGGAAAGCGACTATATGCGTGCCAACCCGCGACGCAGGTTCGCATAGCGGGATTCAAGAAAAACGCGACACGCGCGCTCACGCGCTCTGCGACCGGAGAAGAATCAGCGGCCGGGCTCTTGCGCCTTGTGGCAGACTGCTTCGATGTTGTGCCCGTCGGGATCGGTCCAGGATCATGGCGCTCCCTGCGCGCCGATTCTGAGCCGATGCGTTGCCGATTGCCAGCCTGGTCAGCCGACGCGCGGCGTGGCGCCCGCCAGCACGGTCTGCATCCAGCCCCGGTCGATGTTCTGTCCCGTCACGACAATTCCAACCCGGCGCCGCTGTTGCGCCGCGCGCTCCTTCATCAGCGCGGCAAGGGGTGCGGCGCCGGCGCCTTCGGCGGTGGTGTGGGTGGCGACGAAGAGAATGCGGATCGCCTCCGCGACCTCGTCGTCGGAGACCTCGACGATGCGCTCCGCGCCCCGGCGGATCACCTCGAGCGCATCCGGGTCGGGCACGCGCACCGCCATGCCGTCGGCAAACGTGAGCGACGAATCGGTCTCGATGACGCGCCCGGCTTCGAAGGAGCGCCGGTATGCATTGGCGCGCTCCGAGACCACGCCGACAACGCGCGTCTTCAGCCCGAGCGCATCGCGCACCGCGATGACGCCGCATATTCCCGAGCCGAGTCCGATGGGTACGTAGACGGTGTCCAGATCAGCGACCGCCTTGAAGAGCTCGTAGGCGTAAGTGGCGACGCCGGCCACCAGGTCGGGATGGAACGACGGTGCGTACTCGAGGCCACGCTCCGCCGCGATCTCGGCCGCGCGCAGCCGCGCCGCGTCGAAATCGCGCCCGTGCTCGATGAGCTCGGCGCCGAAAGCGCGCATGGCGGCGTTTTTCTCGAGCGAGTTGCCTGCCGGCGCGACTATGGTCACCGCGAGCCCGGCGCGGCTGCCGGCGAACGCGAGCGATTGGCCGTGGTTGCCGCGCGTCGCGCTCACGATCCCCCGCACCTGCGGCCGCTCGCGCTTCAGCCGGTCCGCATATACCAGCCCCCCGCGCACCTTGAAGGAACCGACCGGCGTGTGGTTCTCGTGCTTGACGAAGACCTCGGCGCCGACGCGAGCCTTGAGCAGCGGCCAGGCGAATTGCGGCGTGGGCGGAACCGCGGCCCGGACGGCGGGTAAAGCGGCTTCAATTTCTGAAATTGAAAGCATCAAACCTTGTAGGTTTCGAGCGTTTCTTTAGCGAACAGCTCTTCCGGAGCGAAGCGGCGTTTTGAGAGCCCCTGTTCGTGGTGGTAACGCAGGAACGTGTCGAGCACGTGGCGGTTCTGCGCCAGGCCATACGGCCACCAGTCGTCGCCCATCTCGCGGCGCGCTTCCTCGACCGCCGCCACCGACCAGGGTAGCATCGCCGGCATGGCGGCGGTCTGACCGTAGAGCTCGTAGGCCTTCGCCTTCGCCTCGACGCACGCTTTGTAGAGCGACTGCGCGACCCACGGATCGGCCTCGTAGACGTCGCGCCGCAACACCACCGTGTGCATGATCGGGAAGATCTTCGTGCGCCGGTAGTACTGCTTTTCCATCTCCACGTAAGCCGGGAACAGGCGTCTTACTTTTTCCGGATATTTGTGGAACGTCGAGGGCGCGCGCGCGGTCACGAGCGCGTCGAGCTCGCCGTCGGCGATCATCTGCGACAGCGTCTGCGTCGGCCCGATCGGCCGCAGGCGGATCGCCTTCGGCAGGTCGAGCCGGATTTTCTCGTCGCGCCCCGGCTGCTCCTCGCCTCCGGAGAAATGCTCGACGTCGGTCACTTTCACGCCGTAGTCGTCGGAGAGGATGCCGCGGATCCACACCGGCGCGGTCATCTGGTACTCGGGCACGCCGACGCGCTGGCCGGTCAGGTCCTGCGGCCGCTCGATGCCGCTCTTCGCCGACACGAAGAGGCAGGAATGCCGGAAGAAGCGCGAGGGGAAAGCCGGGATGGCGATAAAAGGGGGCTTGTCGCTGTCGAGCGAGGCCACGTAGGAAGACAAGGACATTTCCGAGCAGTCGAACTCGCGGTAGCGCAGCATGCGGAAAAACGTCTCCTCCACGGGCTGCGCGAGATACACGAGGTCGATGCCCTCGGGGCGCACGCTGCCGTCGGCGAGCGCGCGCATCCGGTCGTAGTGCCAGCAGGCGAAGGTGAGTCGCAGTCTTGCCATGGGTTTTAATATATCCGAATGAGAGTCGCCATCGTCGGCGCCGGGCCGGCGGGTTTGTTCTTTGCCCTGCTCATGAAGCGCGCGCGCCCCGGCGACGACCTCGTCGTGCTCGAGCAGAACCCCCGCGACGCCACCTTCGGCTTCGGCGTGGTGTACTCGCAAGGCGCGCTCGGGTTTCTCGCACGCGACGAGCCCGAAATGCACGCCCGGCTCGCCGCGGCCATGGAATCCTGGCCGATCCAGCGCATCGTGCACCGCGATGTCGCCGTCGACATCGACGGCAACGGCTTTTCGGCGATCGCGCGCCTCAAGCTGCTGCAGATCCTCGCGGACGCGTGCCAGGGCAGCGGGGTACGGCTCGAATTCAACCGGGCGCTTGCCGGTGTTCCGGGAGGTTTCGACCTGGTCGTCGGCGCCGACGGCCTGAATTCGACGGTGCGCGGAAAGCTCGCGTTCCAGCCGCGCATCGAATGGCTCACCAACAAGTTCGTCTGGTACGGGACGACGAAGGTTTTCGACTGCCTGACGCTCACCTTCCGCGAGAGCCGACACGGTCCGTTCGTCGCGCACCATTATCGCTACAGCCCGACGATGAGCACCTTCATCGTGGAATGCGAGGAGGCGAGCTGGCGGCGCGCCGGCCTGGACCGCATGAGCGACGCGGAAAGCCGGGCGTATTGCGAGGCGGTGTTCGCGAAAGACCTCGGGGGCGAGCCGCTGGTATCCAACAAGTCGATCTGGCGCAACTTTCCGCTGCTCACCAATGACACCTGGTTCGTCGGCAACACCGTGCTCATCGGCGACGCCCTGCGCACCGGCCACTTCTCGATCGGCTCGGGGACGCGGCTCGCCATGGACGACGCCATCGCCCTTGCGCGCGCTTTCGACCACGCCGGCGACGACGTCGCCGAAGCGCTGAGGGAATTCGAGCGGCAAAGGCGCCCGGTGGTCGAGAAGCTCGTTGCCGCGGCTAACCGGAGCTCCTATTGGTACGAGCAGCTTTCGGACAAGATGCGGCTCGATCCCTGGCAGCTCGCCTACGACTACATGACGCGCAGCGGCCGCATGAGCGACGAGCGGCTCGAGCAGGAGGCGCCGCGGTTCATGGGCGCTATTCGAGCTCGTAGGCGAAGCGCAGCAGCAGGAAGTTGATCCCCGGGTTCGGCCGCTTGACGCTCGCGTTGGAGATGTGCTGCAGGCGCAATCCCAGGTCGTACTGCCGGTGCGCGCCGAAGCGTATGCCCGCGCCGAGATGGTCGCCGAACTGCCAGCTGGTGCTGAATTCCTTCTGCCCGGTAATGCGCTGCCGCGAGAGCAGGTGCAGGCCGATCGCCGCCTCGGCATAGGGCGCAACCCCGGACGGCGCCCTCTGCTCGAGCCTGAACACCGGCGTCAGGCCGAGGTCGTACACGGTCTTCCGGCCGCCGTCCCACGCGCCGAGCGAAACTTCCCAATAGCCGCCGACGTGCCAGTCGCCCGAGGTGAACCACTTGCGCTGCCAGTTCCACTGCGCGCCGGCGCGCCACAGGTCCGCGCCGTTGCCGCCGCCGAGCTCCAGCGATACGCCGTCCACCGCATGTGCGGGAAGAGCGCACACGGTCAAGGCCAACAGGGCCGTTATTTTTCGTATCATTGCACCCCCCTGAAATTCCCCGCCGGATGTTAGCGTAAAAAACGAATGGCCCAATACGTGTACACGATGCGCCGGGTCAGCAAGACCGTCCCGCCCAAGCGCACCATACTGAAGAACATCTCGCTCAACTTCTTTCCCGGCGCCAAGATCGGCGTGCTGGGGCTGAACGGCTCGGGCAAGTCCACGCTGCTGAAGATCATGGCGGGCGTCGATGACAACTACGAGGGCGAGGTGATCCGCATGCCGGGGATCCGCGTGGGCTACCTGGAGCAGGAGCCGAAGCTCGCGTCCGGAAAATCGGTACGCGAGGCGCTCGAGGAAGGCATGGGCGACATCGCCGCGGCGAGGAAGCGCCTCGACGAGATCTACGCCGCGTACGCGGAGCCCGACGCGGACTTCGACAGGCTCGCGGAGGAGCAGGCGAAGCTCGAGGCGATGATCAACGCCGGCGGCGCCGACGAGCTGGAAGTCGCGGCCGACGCGCTGCGGCTGCCGGACTGGAACGCGAAAATCGACGTGCTCTCCGGCGGCGAGAAGCGCCGCGTCGCGCTTTGCCGTCTCTTGCTGTCCAAGCCGGATTTGCTGCTTCTGGACGAGCCGACGAACCATCTCGACGCCGAAAGCGTCGAGTGGCTCGAGCAGTTCCTGCAGCGCTTTCCGGGGACCGTGGTCGCCGTTACCCACGACAGGTACTTTTTGGACAACGCGGCGGGCTGGATCCTCGAGCTCGACCGCGGCTATGGCATTCCGTGGGAAGGCAACTACTCGAGCTGGCTCGAGCAGAAGGAAAAGCGGCTCGAAGTGGAGGCGAGCCAGGAAGCGGCGCGCATCAAGGCGATGCAGGCCGAGCTCGAATGGGTGCGGCAGAACCCGAAGGGCCGGCAGGCGAAGTCGAAGGCGAGACTCGCCCGCTTTGAAGAACTCTCTTCTCAAGAATATCAAACCCGGAACGAAACGCAGGAGATCTTCATCCCGGTCGCCGAGCGGCTCGGCAACGAGGTGATCGAGTTCCAGAACGTCTCGAAGGGCTACGGCGAGCGGCTGCTCATCGACAAGCTGTCGTTCAAGGTCCCGCCGGGCGCCATCGTCGGCATCATCGGCCCGAACGGGGCGGGCAAAACCACGTTGTTTCGTCTTTTGACAAAGAAAGAATCTCCCGATTCCGGGAAGATCGCGATCGGAAGCACGGTGAAGATCGCATACGTCGAGCAGACGCGGGAAGAGCTGCAAAGCGAGAAAACCGTCTGGGAGGACGTCTCGGGCGGGAAGGACACCATCACGGTCGGCAAATTCCAGATGCCGTCGCGCTCGTATCTCGCGCGCTTCAACTTCCGCGGCGCAGACCAGCAGAAGCTCGTCGGCCAGCTCTCCGGCGGCGAACGCGGCCGCCTGCATATCGCCAAGATGCTGGTGTCCGGCGCCAACGTGCTGCTGCTCGACGAGCCGTCGAACGATCTCGACGTCGAGACGCTGCGCGCGCTCGAGGAAGCGCTGCTCGAGTTTGCGGGCAGCGTCCTCGTCATCTCGCACGACCGCTGGTTCCTCGACCGCATCGCCACCCACATCCTCGGCTTCGAGGGCGACTCGCAGGTGGTCTTCTTCAACGGCAACTATCAGGAATACGAGGCGGACAAGAAGAAGCGCCTGGGCGAGGAGGCGGCGCGCCCGCACCGCATCAAGTACAAGCCTCTGAAAGCCTGACCGGAATTCGGGGTCAGAGTCTTAATTATCTTTAGCTACGCGTTCCAATAATTAAGACTCTGACCCCGAATTCCTAGAGCAGCGGAGCGAAAAGCCGAGCGACGCCGTCGCGCAGCTTGATGAGCAGCGGGCGCTTGTCGACGGTGGCGAGCGTGACCTGGCGCGCCGCGGCGCGGCGCTCGAGGGCGAGCGCCTCCATGCGGGCGCCGAGCTCGCCGCAATAGCACTCGAGGTCGAGCTCGAAATTGAGCCGCAGGCTGCGCGCGTCCCAGTTGCCCGAGCCGATGAGCGTCCACGCGCCGTCCACGACCATGACCTTCGAGTGATCGAACGGCCCGGGGCTCATCCACACCTTGCATCCGTACTCGAGCACCTGCCACAGGCCGTGGATGCCGGCCCACTGCACATGCGGCAGGTCGCTGCGTCCGGGCAGCACGATGTCGACTTCGACGCCGCGCAGCGCGGCGGCGTTGAGCGCCGAAACGAGCGAGGCGTCGGGAACGAAGTAAGGCGTAAGAATGCGCACCGCGCGCTGCGCAGCATTGAGCCCGCCGATGATGCTCCAGCGCAAGCGATCGACGTTCTCGTCGGGGCCTTCCTCGACGACACGGGCCACCAGCGGGCCGCCCGGCTCGATGTCGGGAAACCAGGCCGAGCCGTGCAGCGATTCATCGGTCGCGAACTGCCAGTCGTCGATGAAGACGTCCATGAGCTGTGCCACCACCGGCCCGCGCACGCGAAAGTGCAGGTCGCGGTACGCGGTTTCGGGCTGCTCCGGCTGCCAGTACTGCGGGTCGATGTTCATCCCGCCGGTGAAGCCGAGCGCGCCGTCGACGACGAGGATCTTGCGGTGGTTGCGCAGGTTCAAGGCGTTCAGGCGCGCCGGCACCAGCGGCGGGTTGAAGATGCCGGTCGGCACGCCCGCGCGCTTGAGCGGCTTCACCGCCGAGAAACGCGTGAAGCGCGCGTCGACGTCGTCGACCATGACGCGCACCGCGACGTTGCGCTGGTGCGCGCGTATCAGCGCCTCGACGAATCTGGCGCCGATGCCGCGCGCCTGGAAAATATACGAAGCGAGCGCGATGGACCTGCGCGCCCCTTCGATGGCGTCGAGCATCGCCGGGTACGCCTCGGCGCCATCGACGAGCGGCGTGACTGAGTTCCCCTTCAGGAGCGGCCGGTCCGCCACGCGGCTCATCATCAGCGCGAGCGGACCGAGATTGGCGCCCGATATGCCGTCGGTGAGCTGCCGCGCCGTGAGCTGCGCGGCAGGCCGGTAGCGCAGGCGATCGCGCCGCAGCTTGGCCGCGCGCCGCTGCACGCGGTTGACGCCGAGCAGCGCATACAGCACCGCGCCGGCGCCGGGCAGCAGCAAACCGACCAGCACCCATATGGCCGCCGAGCGCGAATCGCGCTTATAGACCACCGCGTGACCGGCGGCGAAAAGCGACACTGCGATGGCGGCGTACAAGACGTAGTCCACCCCGGGATTGTAGAAACTAAACCCCCGGGCGCGGAGTCACTTGAGTGTGGAGGCGCTCAGCATCATCCCCGGACGCGCCGGGTCGCTGCGGCTCGCCCAGGTGGAGGAGCCGCCGGCGTGGCAAGGTTCGGTCCTGGTGAGCACCCTGGCAGTCGGTGTCTGCGGCACCGACCGGGAGCTGATCGACGGCAAGTATGGCAAGGCGCCGGAGGGCAAGGAGCGGCTCGTGCTCGGCCACGAGTCGCTCGGCCGGGTGGTCGACGCCCCCCGGGGAGGCGCGCTTCGCGCGGGAGATGTGGTGGTCGGCATCGTGCGGCATCCCGACCCGGTGCCGTGCGTCAACTGCGCGCTCGGGGAATGGGACATGTGCCGCAACGGGCTCTATACCGAGCGCGGCATCAAGCAGGCCGATGGCTTTGCCGCTCGGCGCTGGCGAGCCGAGCCCGAGTTCCTCGTGAAGGTGAGCGCGTCGCTGGGCCTTGCCGGCGTCCTGCTCGAGCCGGCAAGCGTGGTGGCGAAAGGCTGGGAGCATATCGAGCGCATCGGCAGGCGCGCGCGCTGGGCGCCATGCCGCGCGCTCGTCACCGGCGCCGGCACGGTCGGGTTGATGGCCGCGCTGCTCGGCCTGCAGCGCGGTCTGGAGGTACATCTCTTCGATCGCAACGACTCGGGGCCGAAGCCCGAGCTCGCGCGCAGCCTCGGCGCGAGTTACCACGTCGAGTACCCCACGAAGGAGTTCGATGTCGTGATCGAGTGCACCGGGGCGCCTCGCGTCATCGCGCAGGCAGTGGCCGGCTGCACACCGGACGGCATCGTTTGCCTCGCCGGCCTGGGACCCGAGCACTCGGGCGCGAAGCTCGACGTCGCCGCGCTCAACCAGTCGCTGGTGCTCGAGAACCGCGTGATCTTCGGCAGCGTGAACGCCAACCGCCGGCATTACGACGCGGCGGCGAAGGCGCTCGAGCGCGCGGATCGCGCCTGGCTCGAGCGCGTGATCACGAGCCGGCTGCCGCTCGAGGACTGGGAGCGGGCCTACCAGCGGCGCGACAACGATGTGAAGACGGTGATCGTCTTTGAAGATTGAAGACTACGCGCTGATCGGCGATTGCGAGAGCGCCGCGCTCGTCGCGCGCGACGGTTCCATCGACTGGCTGTGCTGGCCGCGCTTCGATTCGCCCGCGTGCTTCGCCGCGCTGCTCGGCGGGCCGCAGCACGGCCGATGGAAGATTTGCCCTGCAGCGGAAAAGCACTCTTCGACAAGGCGCTATCGCGGCCGCACGCTGATCCTCGAGACCGATTTCGAGACCGCCGAAGGGGCCGTGACGGTCGTGGATTTCATGCCGGTGCGCAGCCGCACGCCGCATCTTCTGCGCATGGTCGTCGGCCGCCGCGGCCGCGTGGCGATGCACATGCAGCTCGTTCTGCGCTTCGACTACGGCGCCTCGGTTCCCTGGGTCACCCGGCTTCCCGGCGGCCGCGGCATCCGCGCCATCGCCGGTCCCGACATGGCGGTGCTGCGCTCGCCGGTCAGGCTCGAAGGCGAGGACCTCACCACGGTCGCACGCTTCGAAGTCGGGGCAGGCGACAGCGTCGCGTTCGAGCTCGAGCACGCACCCTCGCACCAGGAAGTGCCGCCGGGCATCGACTGCCGGGCGGCGCTCGCGCGGACCGAGAATTACTGGAAGAGGTGGTGCGAGAAGCTGAAGGTCGCCGGGGAATGGGGCGAGGCGGTATGCCGCTCGCTCATCACGCTGAAGGCGCTGACTTACGAGCCCACCGGCGGCGTCCTCGCAGCCGCGACGACCTCGCTTCCGGAGCAGATCGGCAGCGTGCGCAACTGGGACTACCGCTATTGCTGGCTGCGCGACGCCACGCTCACGCTGCTCGCCTTGATGAACGCCGGCTTCCACGATGAGGCGCGCTGCTGGCGCGAGTGGCTGCTGCGCGCCGTCGCCGGCGCTCCTTCGCAGATGCAGATCATGTACGGCATTGCCGGCGAGCGGCGCCTCGCCGAATGGACGATCGACTGGCTGCCGGGCTACGCGGGCTCGGCGCCGGTGCGCGTGGGCAACGCGGCTTCGGCCCAGCTGCAGCTCGATGTCTACGGCGAAGTGATGGACGTGCTGCACCAGGCGCGCAGGGCCGGCCTCGCCAGCAACGGCGCCGCGTGGGACCTGCAGCGCGCGCTCCTCGAGCACCTCGAGAAGGTCTGGCAGGAGCCCGACGAGGGCATGTGGGAGGTGCGCGGGCCGCGGCGGCATTTCACGTACTCCAAGCTCATGTGCTGGGTGGCGTTCGACCGCGCGGTGAAGACGGTGGAGCAGTTCCACCAGGAAGGGCCGGTCGAGCGCTGGCGCGAGCTGCGCAGCCGCATCCATGCCGACGTTTGCGCGCACGGCTGGAATCCGCAGCGCGGGAGCTTCGTGCAGAGCTACGGCTCGGAAGAGCTCGACGCGAGCCTGCTCCTGATCCCGCTTACCGGCTTCCTGCCCTGCTCGGATCCGAGGGTGCAGGCGACCGTCGCGGCGATCCAGCGCGACCTTACGGTCGACGGCTTCGTGCGGCGCTACCGTCCCCGCGAGTCGCTCGACGGCTTGCCGCCGGGCGAGGGCGTATTCCTCGCGTGCAGCTTCTGGCTCGCCGACGTGCTGTGCATGCTCGGCCGCTGGCAGGAGGCGCGCGCGCTTTTCAAGCGCCTCGTCGGCCTCGTCAACGACGTCGGCCTTCTCGCCGAGGAATACGATCCTGTGGCGCGGCGCTTCCTCGGCAACTTCCCCCAGGCGTTCTCGCACGTCGCGCTCGTCAATACCGCGATGAACCTGACGGAGCACGCCAAGCCCGCCGAGCAGCGCGCCGAGAAGAAAGCGGCCTAAGCACATAACTAATCATTCGTTCTCTCGGGAGGCGAAGTCTTCGATACTCGGTGCCTGCATTCCTATATCCGGAGGTCCGAGATGTCGCGTTACGCCAAGCTTTTCCACGCCACCAGAGTGGCATTGCAGGGCGCGCCGGATCAGGCGAGCGTGCGCTTCAGCGTCTCGAGCCGCGGCAAGGAGGGTCTGCACCGCGAAGTCCAGGTGCGCGATTTTTCGCTGACCGTCGACGAGCCGTCCACGCTCGGCGGCACCAACAAGGGGCCTAACCCGGTCGAGTACGCGCTTGCCGCGCTCGCGACCTGCCAGGAGATCACGTATCGGCTGCACGCCGATGCGATGGGCATTCCCGTCAACGATGTATCGGTGACGCTGGAAGGCGAGCTCGACTTGCGCGGATTCTTCAACGCGGCCGAAGGCGTGCGCCCGGGCTTCCTGTGGATCGAAGGCAAGGTTTCTTTCGACAGCCCCGCCACGCCCGAGCAGCTGTCGGCGCTCAAGCAAACCGTCGATGCCCATTGCCCGGTGCTGGACCTGCTGCGCAACCCGACGCCGGTGCGGCTGTCGCTCGCGGAGGCCAGCGTCCCCGCCTGAAAAACAGGGACGGACCTGGACGGACCCCGATTTCCTCATCGGCCCGGTCACCCTGCTCGCAGGCTACCCGGCCGGGCTCGTCGGCCGGGAGACGTGCTGCGCGCCGATCTATGGCGCGAGTACAAGCTGCACACCCCCTGCAGCGGATCGGCCTGATCAAGGCCAAATAGCTAAAGGGCTATGCCGGTCTGCGCCGTCACGACGGCGATGACCGGCTCTTCGGCCGGCCTCGCGAGCAGCATGCGCTGGCGCGCGGCGCGCCATTGCCGGTGGTGGTAGATGCCGCCGGCGAGCGCCGCCAGCGCAACGAGTGTCAGCCACCTCATCTCATCGTCCTCCAGCGAGGCCGAAGCAAGCGGCGCGCCAGGCTCGTCGGGCGCACTGATACCGCTTACGCGGCTTTTTGCAGCCGCTCGCGGACGAGGTCTATGTGCGTGCGCAGCGTATAGAGCTCGTCCGCGTATGACAGCGGTACCGCGATGGCGGAAACGCGTGATTCCAGCTTGTCGAGCGCGCTCAGCAGCTCGGGCGCGGTCCTCTCGCCGTGGTCGTGGTCGGACTCGATCTGCCGCAGGTTGCGGTACCAGCGGAAGATGCGCGAGCGTACCCGGAACTGGTAGAGCGGCGGCACCAGCCGCGACAGCGGGATCAGCACCGCGATGATGGAGAACAGCGCGACCCACATGCGGTCGACGAGGTTCGCGAGCCAGAACGGCAGGTAGCGCTGCAGCAGCGGCGGGCCGTTGCGGTAGTAGCGCGCGGCGTCCTTCGCCAGCTCGAACTCGCTTTGCTGCGCGTTGGGGAAGCTGCCGGCGCGCGCGATCCAGCCCGGGCCGCTGTGGATACGCGAGGCCGCCTGGGCAAAGAGCTGCACCAGCGCCGGATGGATATCCTCGCGCGCGAGCAATGACGTCGTCGTCGCGATCAGCGTGACGTCCTCCGGGGGCACGTCGCGCGCGACGTCGACCACGCCGCGCGGCAGTACGACCGGGCTGAGGAACGGGTAGCGCCGCGCATAGGCTTCGGCCTGCGCGTACTCATAGACCTTGATGCCCGGGGTCTGGAGCAGCATCTGGACCATGTTGGACTCGGGCGCCGAAACGAGCACGGCCGCGTCCAGCTTGCCCTCCAGAAGCGCGACCACGGCCGAGGTCTCGTCGAGGTTGGCGCGCTTCAGCTCGTCGCGCTCCATGCCGTTCGCAAAGAGCAGCTTGCTCACGAGGCCGGGCGTGCCGCTGCCGCGCCCGCCCACGTTGACGCTCCAGCCGCGCATCTGCGGAATCGCGGCGAGCGAGCCTTGCCGGTTCAGGTGCTTCGTCCGCTCCGCGCGGTAGAAAATCCACACCGGCTCGTAGAACAGCGTGCCGAGCGACACCAGCGGCACCATGTCCGCCTTTTCCTCCTCCGTGGCGCGCGGCGAGTCGCCCGATCCGCCCTGCACGAACGCGAGGTCGACGTGCTCCTTCGGGTCGCGCAGCAGCCGGCGGTTCTGGAACGAGCCGGTGGTGGGCCGCAGCTCGACGCGGATGCCGTGGCGCTTGAGCTCTTCGGCGTAGCGCTCGCCGAAGCGCGCGTAAGCGCTGAGCTCGGGCCCGGTGGCGAGCACCACGTGCTTCGGCGGCGTGGGATCGAGCACGAAGTACGCCGCCACCAGCAGGGCGATGGCAACGAGAACGAACGGTCCCGCCGTGAGCGCGAGATCGCGGATGGAGACGAGCGCGACGCGAACGAGGCGAGGCAAGGTCTAGGCGGCTGCCACTTTGCGGGTGATCGGCGCGCGCGGCCGCCAGCTCTCGCCCGGCCCGAGCACGAACGTGAACTCGAGCCGGTGGCTGTCGCCGTGCTTGGCGAAGTTTCCGACGAGCGCCCGGGTGACGCCGAACTGGCTGTCGGTTTCGAGGTTCGGGTCGGAGGGATCGTAGACCTGCGAAGCGAGGGTCTTGTATCCCGCCTTCTGGATCAGGAAGTGCAGGTGCGCCGGGCGCAGGTTGTGCCGTCTCTGCGCGCGCAGCAGCGCGCCCGTCGGCCCGTCGGTCGGAACGGGGTAGCCGGCGGGCTTCACCGTGCGGAAGTGGAACGCGCCGTCCGCCTCGGTCGTGAACTTGCCGCGCAGGTTCATTTCCGCCTGCGTGGGATCCTGGTTCTCGTAGAGCCCTACCGGCGACGAATGCCACACGTCGACGAGCGCCCCGGGCACCGGCTTGCCGTCGCGATCGGTGACCAGGCCCTTGACCGCGAGCTGCGGCCCCGGCGTGGGCGAGCGCGGCAGCGAGGCGCCGTTCTCGAGGTGCGGAGCACCTTCGCGGAAGAACGGCCCGAGGTTGTTCATTTGCGTCGGGCCGTTGCGCCCGTTGTTGAGCAGGCACACGAGATTCGAGACGCCGAGCGCGCCGGCCATGAGCATCGCCTCGTTATGGCTGGGCGTGGTCTTCTGGCCGATGGCGTTCAGCACGGCGATCGCGTCCTGGAATTCCTTTTCCGTGAGCCGCGTCTCGCGGACGAACGCGTGCAGATGCTTGACGAGGGCGGTGAGCAGCTCCTTGGTGCGCGTGTCGGGCGTGCGGTGCATCTCGTCGAGCACCGCCTGGGTGACGTCTTGCTGCGTCTCGATGATCATGGACTTTCCTCGGAATGAGGAAAGTCTAGCGGAAAAAGCCCGCCGGGCCGCTCAGCCGGGGCGGTTCCTCCAGGGCCTGGTTTCCCGTGCGCGCTGCGAGTTGCCAGGTCCGACGTGCTGCTCGTGGCGCAATTCGCGCCGCTCCGGTCTGTGGCCCAGCCGCGGCGATTCGACGCGCGCCGCCGGCGGCATGCTGCGCACGATCGGCTGCCGATTCGCTTCAGGTACAGCGACATAAGGCCGCACCGAAGGCGCCGAGCGGTGCGCGACCTGCCGCCATCTGCCGGGAGCGACGTAGACGCGATTCGCTTGGACAAAGGCCGGCCGGCGGACCACGGTGACATAGCGGCGATGCCAATCCATCGTGCCGAAGAAGAACTTGGACGAGACGAAGACCGGCGCCGGGCGCCACGGGCGCCAGTAAACCGGCCGGTACGCGGGCCACCACCATGGCCCGTAGACCACGAGCGGGTCGTAATAAGGTACGTAGACGAACGACTGCGCAGGATAGATCGCGATGGACGAGCCTTCCTGCTGAACCCGGTTCTGGGCCGGCAAATACCCGGAAGCCTGGGCGCGGCGGCGCAGTCCCTGCACCGTCTCCATCACCTGCGGTTGCTGCGCAAGGAAGGCCTGTCCGAGGTCCGTCAGCCACTGCGGGCTCTCATCCATGCGCGCGAGGACTTCCGGAAACGCGAGCAGCGATTTCACGCTCGGGTCCCATGGCGGGCTCTGCGCCGCGCGCACGGCATCCTCTCCTCTAAGCTGCGGATGCGCGCGCGACCAAGCCGCGGCCTCGTGCACATCGGCGGGATAGGTGGCCGCCATGAGCACCTGCGACAGCAGCGGGTCCGGATAGAGCGCGATCGGCGCGAGCAAGGCGTCGAGCTCAGGCGGGTTGTAGTAACGGTCCTGCGCGTGTACCGGCGCTTGAAACAAAGCCAGCGCGCTCGCGAGGACAATGGCGAGAAACGCTCTCATGCCCGGCATTTAAGTCCGCCGGGGACCGGGCGTCTGTCCGATTGTGTAACAGGTTGTGTTGGGCACGCCGCATGCAGAGAGCCACGCAATTCAACTGCATGGAGCTGCCATGAGCCTTGCCCGAATCCTCGTTCTGTCCGCGTCCGCGCTCGCCGTCGCATCGGCGTACGCGGACAGGACCGCGGCGTTCAAGGGCCTCGATATCGACGGCGACGGGCTCGTATCCAAGGCGGAGGCGGCCGGCAATGCGGAAGTCACGGGCGCGTTCGATCGCGCCGATCGTAATCGCGACGGCAAGCTGAGCGTCGCCGAGTACGAGCGCTACACCCAGCTGCAGGCAAGAGCCAAGGCGAAGAAGAACAAGCAGGCGGCCGCGCGCAAGACCGAGCGCCCGGCGAGCGCCGGCGGCACGGCCCCGAAGGCCGAGGAAAAGTAAAAGCCGCCAATCGCAGCGCGCAGCGGCCGGCCCTACACCGCGTCGGGTGAGCGGCCAATGATCCGCAGTCGCCGCCGCGGCGAGCGCGTCGCGGCGACTCGCTGCGGCAGCTCGTGCGTTGCGATGATCGCTTTCACGGGCAGATGGTCCGAGGCCTGGACGGCGAGCGGCGAGCGATGCGCGCCGAACGCGAGCAGCGCGTGGCGCGGCCGCACCCACACGCGGTCGAGCGCGAACAGTGGCCAGCGCGAGGGGAAGGTGCGCTCGGCGGGCGAGTGCCCGAAGATCGCGTGCAGCCAGCGCACCGGGCGGCCGAGCGGCAGCCACTCGTTGATGTCCCCCAGCACCACGACGCGCTCGTAGAGCGGCGTTTCCCTGAGCAGCGCGAGCAGCTTCCTCACCTGGAAGCGCCGTTCGACGGGCTTCAGGCCGAGGTGCGTCACGATGATCCGCACCGTCTGGCCGTCGACCTCGAGGTCCACGTCGAGCGCCGTGCGCGGCTCGTGGTCCGGCCAGGTGTAGTCGTGGTTGCGCACGGCGATGACCCTGCGGCGGGTCAGCAGCGCGTTGCCGACGTGGCGGTCGTGCCACAGGTGGTGCGGCCCGGCGAGCGCCATCATGTTCAATTTCTCGCGCAGCGAATCGAGGCCGTACACCTCCTGCAACCCGATGGTGTCGCAGCCGGTTTCGGCGATGACTGCCGCGATGCGCGCCGCGTCGCGGTCGCCGTCCCGCCCGACGCAGCCGTGCAGGTTGTACGAGGCGATGCGCAGGCAGTCGGGGCCGAGCTGCTCGTCGAGCGCCCGCCAGTTAGCCAGGCTGGCCGCCCGCCTGAACATCCATCCGCCCCGCCATCTTGGAGAACCAGCGCTTGACCAGAAGGCTGCCGCCCACGAGCAGCGCGGCGCAGCCGCCTACGAGCCACCAGTTGATCTCGCCGCCGGAAAGCGCGGTTTCCAGCTGGTCGCCGAACACCGTGGTGACGAGCGTGCCGGGCAGCATGCCGATCGCGGTTCCGGCCGTCAGCTGCCAGAGCCCCAGGCGCACGGCTCCGGCGACGATGCCTTCGACGGCGAACGGCGCGATCGGCACCAGGCGCAGCAGCGTCATCGCGAGCAGGCCGTGCTTCTTCAGCACGTTCACCATGCGGTCGAGGCGCGGGCCGGCGAGGCGCCGCACGGTGTCGCGGCGCATTCTCTTGCCGACGTAGTAGGTGACGATCGACGATCCGACGATGCCGAAGAGCGCGTAGAGGAACCCCATCCACGGCCCGAAAGCGACCACGCAGGCCAGAGTGATGAGCGGGCGCGGAAACATGACGAAGCACGCCGGCGTGTAGGCGAGCATCACCGTCCAGGGCGCCCACGGCTGGCCGCCGAATTCCTTTGCCCAGGCGATCGTGTTCTCGGCCGTCACGATATGCGCGAGCGGCGTGTATCGCCATAGCGCGGAGAGCGCGACGATCGCCAGCGCGAACAGCGCGAGCCTGCCCCACGCCGGGCCGAGCGGAGCGCCCGGCCCGGCGCTGCGGTCGCTGATGAGGAACTCGAGCGCGATCGGCTCCTCGGGGTCCGCGACCGCCGCGATTTCGTGGATGACGTCGGGCCAGTCCTTGATGTCGTCGAGCTCGCGCAGGCTGCGCGCGTCGTGGCGCAGCGCGGCGATCGCGCCGTTCAGCGTCGGGCTCTTGCCGATCTCGTCGCGCAGCGCCTGGACCGAAACGCCGAGGTGCTCGGCGAGAAGCCGGTCGCGGAAATCGATGATTCCCGCCGCGACATCGGGCTTGCCGCGCGACTCGATAAGCACGTCGCACTCGGTGTCCATGCCCATCGAGCGGTTGCAAAGATTGGCCGAGCCTATGCGCAAGCTGCGGTCGTCGACGATCATCACCTTCGAATGCACGTCCAGGCAGCAGCCGGACGCCAGCTCCGGGACGTGGGGGTAGTACACGTCGAAGCGCCCGTAGCGGTCGGCCTGGCGCAGGCGGCGGATGAGCCGGGTGCGCAGCACGTGCATCGTGTGCTCCTCGAGCCACCCGTGGCTCAGCAGGCGCAGCACCAGGACGATCTCCGGTCCTTGCGGCTCGGCGAGCCGCTTCTCGAGCGCCGCCGCCAGCCGCGGCGCCGTGAAATACTGGTTCTCGATATAGATCTGGCGCTTCGCCGACGCGATCATGTCGAGGTAGAGGCGCTCGACTTCGCGGATCGCCGGCTGCTCGCCGCGCGGCGGCAGGGTGCGCGCGATGCCGGCCTCGACCGAGCGCAGGTCCGGCTCCAGCGACGGCGGCCACGGATCCTGTTCGGCGGCCACCGGCTTCAGCTTCTGACCGGTGGCGAGCTGCCAGCGCTCGCGGGCGATCGCCGCCAGGGCGCCGGCGGCTTCGCCGTCGAGCGCCACCATGACATCGTGGAAAGGCGGATAGGGTGCCCTGTAGGCCGTGCGCCTCGGGTCACTCGGCCGGTGCTCGGGCGTGTCCCAGCGCCGCACCGTGAGATCGATGCCGCCCGAGAACGCGATCGCGTCGTCGATGAGCACGATCTTCTGGTGCTGCGAGCCGCCGACCGGATGCGTGTCGTCGTAGCGCAGGTGCACCCGATGCGCGGGCTTCCAGCCGAAGCCGTAGAGCGGCGGAAACTCGCGGTCGGTGCCGAACACCATGGGGTAATCCCAGTTCAGCACGCGCACATGCAGGCTTCTGCGTCGCGCGACGAGGTAATTCAGGAAATCGCCGAGCAGCGCCGGCGGCCCGCCCTCCGGCACCGGGTCGAAGTGCAGGCGCGTCTGGCTGTTGAAGTCCCAGCCGAGGATGGTGATCGAGCGCCGGGCGCGCAGCGCCGCCTCGTAGAACGCGCGGAAGTACGCGTCCGCGTCGACGAGGAACGCGACGCGCTCGGCGTGCGCTACGGCGCAGCAGTTATATCCCGGCCGCAGAAGGCTTTCAGGGTCGGGTGCCTGGCTGGGGAGCGCCCTTTCCTTGCGTTCCAGGCCGCGGTTCAGGTACAGGACGCTGCCCATGCCTGAAGCGCCAGCAAACCTCATGCCTGTGTGATTCTTGCAATTCTTTCCTTCGCTGCCAAACGAGCTAGCCGCCGGCTCTCGCCCCTAGGCGGTTGGGTGCAGGAGCCGCAGTAGGCGGACGCACCAGTCCCCCGGTGCTCGCCGGTGGAGGGGTGATGACCGGATTCAATGTCGCCGGCGTATTGCTCGTTCCGAGGAGCGGCGAGTTGCTCGTGCCGAAGAACGGGCTCTCGCTCGTGTTGCGCACCCGCGGCTGCAGCAACCCTTGCAGCGTGATGTTCGCGCCGGTCGCCGTGGTCAGCGTGCCGCCGACGAGCGCGACGCGCAGCTGCTCGGACGTCGGGTTGACGATTCCCTGCTGCGCGAGCAGTCCGATCGCGAGCTGAAGCGCCTGGTTGAAATCCGTGCCGCTCAGCGAGGCCGCAGTGACCGGCGGCAAAGAGGCGCGCAGCGATTCGATGTTCGCCGGCGAAAGCGCGTTCGCCGTATTGAAACCGGGCGTCGCAACGGGAAAGGCCTCGTTGCGGACCTGTACCGTAGTGGCATTCACGCTTCCCGTCAGGATGCCGGGCAGCGTTGCGCTCGTCATTCCATTGCTCACCGTGCCGCCCATCAGCGCCGCGGCGACCTGCTGCGCGCTCGGGGTAGCGATGCCGCGCGCAATGAGGTTCTGACGAGCGGTCTCCAGAATGCGCGCCGCGTCCGCCACCGACAGCGTCTGCCCGGGGAGGAAGGTCACGATCTGCATCGTGCCGTCGGCCCCGATCGTGGTCAGCGTGACCGGGGTCCCGGCAGTCAGCCCGTTCACCAGGCTTTCGAAGTTGGCCGTCGAGCCCGAAAAATTGACGAGCTGCGGCGCAAGCAGCCGCACCTGCTGCGCTGACGGCACGCTGGTCGTCTGCGCCTGGGCGGCAGCGCCCGCAAGAAGAGCGAGGAATGCGAAGATGAGGCGCATGGGCGGCTCCTTTCGGAACCGGCCTCGCAAAATTCATTCCGTCCTAGAGGCGCAGGAGCCGCCTCGCGTTGCCGCTCAGGATTTTCGCCCGGTCTTCGGGGCTGAAGGGGATGTCTTGGGCCCATTTCGTCGCCGGCGGATTGAGCACGAAGGGATAGTCGACCGAGAACAGGATCCGGTCGGCGCCGAGCTCCATCACGCAGCACAGCAGCGCCGGGGTGGAAAAGTTGCCGCTCGTCGTGATCCAGAAGTGCTCGCGGAAGCAGTCGCGGAAAGGCGTCGAGCGGTTGCCCTGCCGCTGCAGCGCCATGTCGATCCGCCAAAGAGAGAACGGCAGGCTCTCGCCGAGATGGCCGAGGATGATCTTGAGCCGCGGATACGCCTCGAACATTCCCGAAAGGACCATCCGGATCGCCTGCGTCGCGGTTTCGACGGTGAAGCCCCATGCGGCGGTCAGGAGCCCGGGGAAATCCTTCAGATAGTCCTTGTAGTACGCCTCAACCACCGCGGGGTGGGGCACGGCGGGGTGCATGTAGATCGGCACATCGAGCGCTTGCGCGCGCTCGAAGATCGGCCAGAAGCGCTGGTCATCGAGAAACACGCCGTTGGCGAGGCCGTGGATCATCGCGCCCTTGAAGCCGAGCTTGGCAACCGCGCGCTCGAGCTCGTCCGCGGCCGCTTTCGGATCGGCGGTCGGAAGCGCAGCAAACGCTTCAAATCGCCCGCCAGAATCGTTTTTTATCCGAAACAATTTGTCGTTGGCGCGCCGTGCCACTGGAATCGCGGTCTCGGCGTCCATGCGCTGCGTGGCCGGCGCGCCGTGCGAGAGCACCTGCACGTCGATGCCCGCCTCGTCCATCTCCTTGAGCCGGCGCTCGCCCACGTCGAAAAGCCGCTCGCGCAGAGCGGGAAGGCGCGCTTCCGGACCGCCTTCCTTGAAATGCGCCGCCACTTCCGCATCGAAGTAGTGCTCCTCGAGCGCGATGACCTGCGGCTTCACCATCTTCGGAACCCCCTGCGATACCGGATCATGAGCCAGCCTCCCAGCATCCCGCCCAGGTGCGCGAAATGCGCGATGCCGGCGGCCGTGCCGGTCACGCCCAGGAACAGCTCGAGCGCCCCGAACACGATGACGAACGTGCGCGCGCGCATCGGGATCGGCGGGATGAGCAGCATGAGCTGCCGGTTCGGGAAATACATGCCGTACGCGAGCAGCAACCCGTAGACGCCGCCCGACGCGCCGACGGTCGGATAGGGCGTGGCGCCCATCCACGCCTGCACCACGAGATGGAAAAGCGCGGCGCTCAGCACGCAGGCGAAGTAGTAGGCGGCGTAGAAGCGCGCGCCGAACAGCCGCTCGATGTCCGAGCCGAACATGTACAGCGCGAACATGTTGAAGAAGATGTGCGTGACGTTGGCGTGCAGGAAGCTGTAGGTGACGAGCTGCCACGGCTGGAAATCCGGACCGTAGGAAGGTCCTGAGGTCGGCGGCCACAGCGCGAACCAGCTGAAGAGCGCGTTCATGCCGCCAGCCATTTCCAGCAGGAACACGGCGACGTTGGCGATGACGAGCGTAAGGGTGACCGGCGGCATGTGGTTTCGTTTCCTTAGAGCGCCGGGGGTAGCGGCAGGCCGCGCTCTGCCATCTCGGCGCGCACCCGGTCGGGATAATCGCTGATGATGCCGTCGAGCTTCGTGTCGAGCGCGCGCGCGATGTCCGGCGGCTCGTTCACCGTCCAGGCGATCACTTTCAGGCCCAGGTCACGCGCGGCCGCAAGCTTGCCTGCGCTGAGCGCCCGGAAGTCGGGCGACCAGGTGCGGCCGCCGGCCGCGTGCACCTTGGCCGGTTCGGAGTCTTTCGCGGCGGTGAGGTAGGAGGTCGCGATCTCCGGGGCCTCGCGCTCCACCACTTCCAGGGTGCGCCAATCGAATGACTGGATCGTGGTCCGCGCCGCCATGCCCGCCTTGCGCACCTCGTCGATCAGTGCGCGCGCGAAGGGCTCCGGCGGCAGCGTCTCGTGCGGCGCCCGGGGATCGATCTTGGTCTCGATGTTGAAGCGCACCTCGCCTTTCGCCTTGGCGAAGAGCTCCGACAACCGCGGCACGCGCGTGCCGTCGATCGGGCGCTGGTGCGGGAAGCGCTCGGCGTATTCGGATCCGGGACGGATGCGTCCCACATCGTAGCGCTGCAGCTCGATGAAGCTCAGGTCGTGGATGCGCGGGCCGGGCGGCCGGATCCATTCGCCGTCGGGTCCGCGGGCGAGGTCGGGATTGAGGCTGCGGTCGTGATGGATCACCACTACGCCGTCGCGCGTCACGCCGACGTCGAGCTCCAGCGTGCTGACGCCGATGGCGAGCGCCTGCATGAAGCTCGGAAGGGTGTTCTCCGGGACGAGCCCGCGCGCGCCGCGGTGGCCCTGCAGGTCGACGCTCATCTACTCGAGGAGCATCTGCGTCTGGATCGTGAGCGAGAGCAGCCGCCCTTTTTCGTCGGTGACGCGCGTCGGCCACACGTGCGTGCGCCGGCCGTGTCGGCGAGCGCCATCAGCGTTCCGCCGTGGACCGCGCCGCCCACGGTGGTCAGCGGCTCGCCGGCTTCGAGCTCCACCACCACCCGGTCGGGGCCGACCTCGACGAAGCGCATGCCGAGCCGGCGCATCAGCCCGACGTTCCATTCCTTCATCGCCTGACCCAGAACTGGTACATGCCGGCGAATGTATCAGGATGTTCCGCCTCGAAGCTTGCCCAGTTGTCGAAAGAACGCGCCGCGGGGTCGTCCGGGTAGCGCGGCCGGTAGGCTTGCAGCGCTGTTTTATCGCTGAATTCGAATCCGAGGAATTCGACGCCGAGGCTTTCCACCGCCTGCGCGAGCTGCGGGACCGTGAAGCGATGCTCCTGCGCATGGAGGATCAGGTCCCGGGCGCCCGAGGCGGAGTAGAAGTCGCGCAGCGCGGCGACCCGGCGCGCCGGATGATCGGTCGGGAGCGCGAGGATCCGCCGGCGCGCTTCGCGCACGTCGAGCCCGGCCGCCAGGCTGCGCGCCGCAACGATGTGCCGGCGGGCGAGCTCGGAGTACAGGCCGAGCTTCATCACGCCGCCCGGCTTGAGCAGCGAAACGAGCACGCGCCAGCCGGCGAGCGGATCGGCCATGTGGTGCAGGACGCCGGAGCATTCGACGAGGTCGAAGCGCTCGGTGAGCGCCGGTAATCCCAGGATATCGGCCTGTGCGAAGCGCACGTTGGCGAGGCCGAGCTCCTTGCACCGCCGAGCCGCGTACGCGAGGCTCGCGCGGCTGATATCGACGGCGAGCACGCGCCCGAGCGGCTGGAGCTGCGCCGTGATGGCGGCGTGGCGCCCCGTGCCGCAGCCGGCGATGAGGATCTCCGGGTTGTCGGGAATGTCGATCGCCGGCAGCTGCGGGAAAAGCGACCGCAGCATGAGGCGCACGGGATACGGCACCGCCGCCGGCGCGCGCTGCCAGCGCGGATACGGATTCTCTTCGTATTGCGCCTGCACCCTGCGCGACACTTCGTCCTCCAACGGGCTCAGCGCAGGAATCGACGGCGCGATCGCAGCCTCGGCGCGCGGCTCTTCGACATGGCGGCGCCACAAGCGCTCGAACGCCTCACCGCCGCCCGCCGGCTTTTCGAGGCCTGGCGAAGGGCGGTACATCGCGCGCAGCGCGATATTCAGGGCGGTATCGGTTTTCAGCGATTCGACGATTTCGCTCTCTTCGGGGGTTTCGCGCCAGACGTATTCGTTGAGGAAGCACTGCTGCGCGAGCGCGCAGGCGAGCTCGAGAGGGCCCGAGCCAAGGAGCGCTTCACGGCGCAGCGCGGTCATCTGCGCCTCGAACTGCGCGTCGGCCACGAGCGCGTGCTCGAGGAGCAGGAGGAAAAGCGGCCCGCGCGGAGCGCTGCGCACCAGGCTCAGCACCGCTTCGGCGCAGTCCTGCACCTCGACTTCGGTCTGCGAGAACAGCCGCTCGCAGTCGGCGGCAAGTCCGGCGTCCCAGGCGGCGAAGCGCAAGGCGGCGAGAGTGTCGGCGAAGAGCTGCCACGCCGCGGCGTTGCCGGGAGCGCACTGCACCGCTTCGCGCGCGGCGAGGAGCGCGTCACGCGCGGCGCCGAGATCGCGCAGCGCGAGCGCGAGGTTCGCGTGCGCCTCGGCAAAGCGTGGCGCCAGCTCGAGCGCGCGCCGGTAGCTCCGCGCCGCCGCTTGCGCATCGCCTTCGGCGCGCAGCACGTTTCCGAGGTTGTTGTGCGCCATCGCGTTGCGCGGATCGGCGGCGAGCGAGCGGCGCAACCACTCGCCCGCGCCCTCGAGGTCGCCGCGCTGGTGCAGGCAGTAGCCGAGGTTGTTCGCCGTCGCGGCATCGCCGGGGGCAAGGCGCAGCGCCGCCTGGTAGGCGGCAATCGCCTCGTCCACCCTGCCCAGGCGCTGGCATACCATGCCCAGATAGTTGTGCGCCGGCGCGTTGCCGGGATCGAGCGCGATCAGGCGGCGCAGCTCGGTCTCCGCGCGCGCAAGCTCGCCGGCCTGCGCGAGCAGCAGCCCGTAGTTCCGGCGGTACACGGCGTTTCCGGGAGCGAGATCGACCGAGCGCGCGAGCAGCTTCAGGCCTTCGTCCCGCTGCCCGCTCTGAAAGAGGCAGACGCCGAGGAAATGCGTGGCTTCGGGGTCGTCCGCGGCGCGTGCGAGGCGCTGGCGGTAGATCTGCGCCGCTTCGCCGAAGCGCCCGGCCTGCGCGAGGGCGGAAGCGCGCTTGAGCTCCTCGTTCACCGCGATCTCGTGACGAGCGACAGCGACAGCACGAGGAGAAACAGCGTCGCGGCGCTCAGGGCGAGCGACCAGTGGATGCCGATCATCTGGCCGCCGAGACCGACCGTGACGCCGCTGAAGGTGCGCATGCCGAGTCCGGACATCGCGTAAAGGCCGATCACGCGACCGCGCGCCTGCGCGGGGGCGTTGAGCTGCACCAGCGTCTGCGCCATCGCGTTGAACGACAGCTCGAGAAATCCGGCGGCGAAGAGCAGCACGAGCGCGAGCGCATAGGAGCTTGCGGCGGCGAAGGAGGCGATTGCCACGCACCACAGCATCGCGAGGAGGAAGGCGGTCGGCGCGCGCGCCTGGAGAAGCCCCCGGCTTTCGAGCAGCAGGCCGGCGATCAGCGCTCCGGCTGCATCGGCGGCGAGCAGCATGCTGTAGTTCAAGTCGGCGTGCGCGTGACCCAGGTCGCGCGCGAATTCCGGCATTTGCGCCTGGTAGGCATTGCCCACCAGCAGCGAGGTGCCGCCGGCGAGGAGGACCATCGGCAGGATGACGCGATTGCCCGATATCTCGCGCAGCGTGGCGATGATGTCGGCGATCGCGCGCAACGGTCGCTGCGCCGCTTTCCGGGCGTACGGCGTTTTCCAGAGCCAAAGCACGAGGGGCAGGTAAATGAGCGTATTGAGCAGGATGCCGTAGGCTGGCCCGGCGGCAAGGAGGATCGCGCCGCCGACCGCCGGGCCGAAGAGCAGCCCCAGCCAGCGCGACGTCGCCACGAGGCGCACGGCGCTATGCAGCTGCGGCTCCTCCACCAGGTCGTGAATGAAAATCTGACCGGCCGGGGACCAGAGCACCCCGGCGAATCCGTGCACCACCAGCAGCGCCGCGGCGTGCCACATCTCGAGCGTGTCGGTGAGGAAAAGCAGCCCCCATGCGAACGACACGCTCATGAAGAGCGCCATGCCGATCTGGATGACGCGGCGCGGATCGTAGCGGTCCGCGAGCGCGCCGGAGTACACGGAAAAGAGCAGGAACGGCAGCCAATGCGAGAGCACGGCGAAGCCGCCGAGCGCCGGCGAATGGAACTTCTGGAAGATGATCCAGTAGCTGATTACGTGCTCGATGCTGTCGGCCATCATGGCGAGCGCCGCGCCCAGGAAATAGAAGCGGAACCGGGGATAGCGCAGAGCGGCGAAAGATCGCGTATCGGTCATGGCCTGTAAGTTGCTGGAACCGGGACAGCATGCCCGCCATGGCTCATCCGGACATCCTTTCGTGCAGCACCTGCGGCTTGCGCCAGCGGGTGGAGCCCCTGCCGCCCGACCGGACCGCGGAGTGCGCGCGCTGCGGCAGCTTCCTGGTTGCCGGGGCGCGCGGCAGCCTGCAGGCCACGGCCGCGTTCGCGGCCGCGGCGCTGATCCTGTACGTGCCCGCGAACATCTTCCCGATCATGCGGATGAATTTCTATGGCGCCTACTCGGAGAACACCGTGTGGGGCGGCGTGGCGAGCCTGGCGCAGCACGACCAGTGGTTCGTCGCCGCGATCGTGTTCGTCGCGAGCATCGCCATCCCGCTCGTCAAGCTCGCCGTGCTCCTGTACCTGGTGCTCAGCACCGCGCTGCACGGCCGCCGCTGGTTGCGCAAGCGTACGCGCATCTATCGCTTCGTCGACGTCATCGGGCCGTGGGCCATGCTCGACGTTTTCCTGCTCGCGGTGCTGGTCGCGCTGGTGAAGCTCGGCACGCTCGCGACCATTCTTCCCGGACCCGGGCTGCTCGCGTTCGCCTGCGTGGTGGTCTTCACCATGCTCGCTTCGGCGAGCTTCGACCCGAAACTGATGTGGCGCGCGGCGCCGTGACCGGCGAAGAGCTTCCGCGGGCGCGGGTACGCCGCCGGCGCCTTTTCAACCTCGCCTGGCTGGTTCCGCTTGCCGCCGCGCTGATCGCCGGCGCCCTGATGTGGGACCGGCTTCGCGAGCGGGGTCCGGAGATCGCGATCACCTTCGCCGACGGCGGCGGCGTGCGCGCAGGCATAACGCCGGTCAAGTACCGCGGCGTGACGATCGGCGAGGTGAGCGCCGTCTCGCTCAGCGAAGACCGGAAGCGCGCGCTGGTGCGCGTGCGCCTGCAGCGCTCGGCTGCGTCGATCGCGCGCGAAGGCACGACTTTCTGGATCGTGCGGCCGCAAGTGGGATTCGGCAGCATCACGGGTCTCGGCACGGTGCTCACCGGCCCCGAGATTCAGGCGCTGCCCGGCAAGGGCGAGCAGCGCCGCAAGGAATTCGTCGGATTGGACAACGCCCCCGTGGCGCAGGAGGCCGAGGGGCTGAGCCTCGTCTTGCGCGCCGAGCGGCCGCGCTCCATCCGGCCGAACACGCCGGTGCAGTATCGCGGCGTCGACGTCGGCGTGGTGCAGAAGCTCGAGCTCGGGCCGAATTCCACGTCGGCCGACATAAACGTGCTGATCTACAAGCGGTATGCCGGCCTGGTGCGCCAGGGCTCCGCCTTCTGGAACACGAGCGGCATCAACGTGAAGGGCGGCCTGCTCAAGGGCATCGAGGTTGACGTCGAGTCGCTGCGCTCCATCGCTACCGGCGGCATCGAGTTCGCCACCCCGAGCGAGAAGTCGCCGCGCGTGAAGCCCGGCACGGTGTTTTTTCTTCACGACCAGCCGAAGAACGAATGGCTCTCGTGGCTGCCGCGCATTCCCGTGCCGCCCGCCAGCGCAGAATAGGTTCTCAGAATTTAACCGCGCGCTGCATCGCCGGGCGCGCGGCCATTTCGCCTGCCCAGCGCGCGACGCTCGGGAAACCTTCGCACAGCTGCGCCGCGGCCGCCTTGGCGCGCGCGTAGATCCCGTAGAGCGAAATGTCGGCGATCGTCATCTCGTTGCCGGCGCAGTATTTCTGGCGCGCGAGCCGATCGTCCCAGACCTTGAGGTATTGCTTCCAGCGTTCCTTGAAGAGCTCCGCGCTCGGCGCGTGCGGCTCCTCGGAGCGCAGGACGGCGTTGATCGAGCCGAAGGTCGGCGTCACGTCCGTCGACGCGCTCATCAGCGCCTCCCACATCGCCGCGCGCGCGGCGCCATCGCGTGGCATGAACTTGCCGGATTTTTCGGCGCAGTAGACCAGGATCGCGGTGGACTGCGCGAGGGTAAGGGGCTTTCCGCCGGGTCCCTCGTGGTCCACGATGACCGGGATCTGGGCATTCGGATTCAGCGCCAGGAATTGCGGCGTCTTGTGCTCGCCCTTGTCGAGCGCGATCGGATTGAGCTTGTACGCCAGGCCGCATTCCTCCAGCGCCATGCGTGCGCGCAAGCCGTTCGACGTGCCGGCGGCATATAGATCTATCATGGTCCGTCTCCTCAGTGAGCGGAAAATACTAAAGCACCCATGGCGCAAGGACCCACGCCATTTCGCTTGCGCATCGCTGACGCCGATTTGGCGGATCTGCGGCAGCGGCTCGCGCGCACGCGCTTTCCCGACGAGCCGCCGCTCGAGCCGTGGTCGACCGGCACGGGCCTCGGCTATCTGAAGGAGCTGGTCGCGTACTGGGAAAAATCATTCGACTGGCGTGCGCAGGAAGCGGCGCTCAACCGCTTTCGCCAGTTCACGGTGCCGATCCGCGGGATCGAGCTGCACTTCATCCACGAGCCGGGCAGGGGGCCGGACCCCGTTCCGCTGCTGCTTTCGCACGGCTGGCCGGGATCGGTCGTCGAGTTCCGCCGGCTGATTCCGCTGCTCACCGAGCGCTTCACCGTGATCGCCCCTTCGCTGCCCGGCTACACATTGTCCTTCAAGCCGGGGCAGCCGCGTTTCGGGATAGAGGAGATCGCCGAGGTTTTCGCCGAGCTGATGACCGGCGTGCTCGGCTACCGGCGCTTCGCCGCGCAGGGCGGCGACTGGGGCGCGTTCGTGAGCTCCGTGCTTGCGCTCAATCACCCGGAGCGGCTGATCGGCATTCATCTGAATCTGCTCGCCGTGCGCCGCGACCCAAGCATGCTGGAAAGCCCGAGCGAAGAGGAGAAGGCGTTTCTCGCCCAGCTCAAGCATTTCCTCAAGGAGGAAATCGGCTATCAATGGATCCAGGGCACCAAGCCGCAGACGCTGGCGTACGCGCTCGCCGATTCGCCGGCCGGGCTCGCGGCCTGGGTCGCCGAGAAGTTCCGCGCGTGGAGCGATTGCGGCGGCGTGATCGAGAACGCGATCGCCCGCGACGATATGCTCGCCAACATCTGTCTCTACTGGTTCAGCGGCGCGATCGGGTCCTCGTTCTGGCCCTACTACGCGCGCATGCACCGCGCGTGGCCGATTCCCGAGGGCCGCACGGTCGACGTGCCGACCGGCTACGCGCAGTTCCCGAAGGAAATCCTTCTCCCGCCGCGCTCGCTTGCGGCGCGCACCTACACCGACATCCGCCGCTGGAGCGTCATGCCGCGCGGCGGGCATTTTGCAGCGCTCGAGCAACCCGAAATGCTCGCGCGCGAGATTTCCGAATTTTTCGGCACGTTGAAACAAGCGTCCATGACGCGCGGCGACGGCTCGAACAGCGACTGAGCGCGCAGCAGTCGCAGTTCAGCGAGCGGGCCTCATGGCCCGCTTTTTTTTGGGTTCATAATCGCGCCCGATGGCTACCAAGACCGCGAGGAAAGGGATCAAGCGGGCTCCGGCGAAGCGCCGGCCGCGAAAGGCGAAACCCGGGACGCGGGGCGCGACGGCGCCGGAGTGCCGTCTCGACGCAATCCCGGACTCGGCGCGCGACACGGCCGCGCGCATCGACCAGGTGGGCGGCCTCATGCTCGGCTGCTACAGCGATCCGCTCGGAAAGCAGCCGCTCATCGTGGCGATCCTGCCGATCGAGAGCGTCGAGCGCACGCCGTTCCAGCGGGATCTTTCGCAGGCGCACCACCGCAAGCTTGCCGATGTGCTCGACCGCACCGGAATGTTCCTGGATCCGGTCATCGCGGTGACGGCGCCGGAGAAGGGCTTCTGGACGCCGAACGGCATGCACCGCCTGGAGGCCATGCGCCGCCTCGGCGCGAAGGCGATCACCGCGCTCGTCATTCCGAAGCGCGACATCGCCTGGCAGATCCTCGCCCTCAACACCGAGAAGGCGCACAACCTGCGCGAGAAGTCGCTCGAGGTGATCCGCATTTACCGCGGGCTGATCGACGAGGATCCGAAGCGGCCGGAATCGCAGTTCGCCTATTACCTCGAAGAGGCGTCGCTCGTCACCCTGGGAGTCTGCTACGAGCGCAACGGCAAGTTCGCCGGCGGAGCGTACCACCCGATCGTGCGGCGCCTCGAGAAGTTTTCCGACGGGCCGCTGGCGAAGGCCCTCAAGGAGCACGAGCAGCACGCAAATCAGCTGAGGGAGCTCGACGAGCGCGTCGCCGCCGTGGTGGCGAAGCTGAAGCAGCGCGGCTTCGTCAGCCCGTACCTGCGCGCCTTCGTGGTCGCGCGCATCAACCCGCTGCGCTGGATGCAGGGCGAGCCGCCCGCGCTCGAGGAGGTGCTGAAGACCATGCGCGAGCGCGCGGCCAAGTTCAACACCGAGAAGGTGAAGCAGGAAGATCTGACCGGCGCCGGCGGCGCGCCCGACGAGCCCGCCGACTGAGCCGCGGCTAGTCGATGAGCCCGGTCACCGGCAGGATGCCGGGCTGGCTGGGCGTGGCGCCGGTCTGCACCACCGTATTCTTCGCATTGCACTCGGTGCAGCGGCAAAAATAAACGCCGTCCTTCGTCTGCTCGAATAGCTGCACGTTCACGAGTGTGCGGCAGCGCTTGCAGATGAACTGCTGGGAGGTCGGCACGGGGCGTGGGTTCTGGGTGGAGGCCCATGCTACGCCGCCAGGGTGAAATACAACAGGGACCGATGTGGCGTCCGTCACGCCGCGCGCCGCCGCTCCTTGCCGGAATACGGCGCCGTGCTCACCCGGCGTTCCGGGGCGGCCTCGAAGCGTCCCTTCCAGCCCTGCTTTTTCCACTCGG
This sequence comes from Betaproteobacteria bacterium, assembly GCA_004297625.1. Classification (GTDB taxonomy): domain Bacteria; phylum Pseudomonadota; class Gammaproteobacteria; order Burkholderiales; family SG8-39; genus SCGC-AG-212-J23. Next base: position 52,061 of record SCTY01000010.1, read on the forward strand.
TCGCGCGCTCGTCGACGTCCACCGCGCCGTGACGCCGCAGCAGCGTCAGCGCCATGCCGGCTTGCGCCTCGCTGTCGGCGGCGACGGTGATGAGAATGCCGCCGCGGCGCACTGCTTCCGCGTAATACTGCGCCTCATGTTCCGGTACGCCGAGCCGCGCGAGCCCGCCCATGAGCCCGCCCGCCACGGCGCCGAGCCCGGCACCGGCCAGCGCCGCGGCAATCGGCCCCGCGGCAAGGATGGGCCCGATGCCTGGAGTCGCCAGCGGCGCAAGCGCAAGCGCGAGTCCTGCAATTCCACCCACCGCGGCGCCGCTTCCCGCGCCCGCGAGCGCGCCGGAAGCCGCATGGCTTCCCTCGCTTTCGTTCAGCTCGGCCGTATCAGGTATCGCATGCCTCTGGTTCGCCATGAAGCCGATGTCGTTGCGCTCGATGCCGCTCTGCACCAGCGCGCGCACCGCATTGCGCGCGTCGTCGATGTTGTCCATCAGCCCTGCGACGGTTTTCGCCATGTGACCTCCGTGCGTTCGGACCGGAGCCTGCACGCGACGTGCCAAGGGCGGCATAGGCCGGAGGGCACGCTGGAAGCTGGTCTGGCAGGCTTATTGCTACGGACAAAGATGGCCCGCAACATGCAAGGCCTTCTTAGGAGACCCTTATGAGACTGACGAAATTAGTGTTTCTAGCCTCGGCGATGGCGCTCGCCGTCAGCGGCGCGTACGCCGCCGACAAGCAAGCCAAAGCGAAGGACGCCGAGCCCGGCTTCAACAACCTCGACAAGAACCACGATGGCTACGTGAGCCGCTCCGAGGCGGCCGCCGACAAGGACCTGATGAGAAAATTCAAGGAAGCCGACGGCAACAATGACGGCAAGCTGAGCCGCGCCGAATATCTCATGGTCAAGGGCAAGAAAGACGTGAGCAAGGCCGCGGAAAAGGTCAAGGAGGCCGGGCGCGACGTGAAGAACAAGGTGTCGCGCAACAAGTCGGAGTCGAGCTCGAGCGCCGGCGGCACGAGCAGCAGCACCCCGAAGTAGCTAAGGCTTCGTCCAGGAGTCGCGCAGCGTCACGGTACGGTTGAAGCCGTCGCGATCGGCGACGAAGTAGCCGTGACGCTCGAACTGGAAGCGCTCGCCCGGCCGCGCCGCGCGCAGGCCGGGCTCGAGCTGCGCGATGAGGGTTCGCTTCGACTCGGGGTTGATGTCCTCGAGGAAGTCGCGCTCGGCCCCCGGGTTCGCGGCCTTGAAGAGCCGGTCGTAGAGGTGCACCGGCGCGGCGTGCGCGTGCTGCGCGCTCACCCAGTGGATATTGCCTTTGACTTTGTAGTTGTCGGCGCCCGGCGTGCCTGACTTCGAGTCGGGGTAGTAGGTGCAGCGCACTGCGCCGTTCTCCATTCCAAGGCATTTCACCACGTAGCCATAGCGCAGGCGCACTTCGTTGCCGGGAAAGAGCCTGAAATAGCCCTTGGGCGGCTGCGCCTGGAAGTCGTCGCGCTCGATCCACAGCTCGCGGGTGAAAGGCACCTCGCGCTTTCCCCAGTCGGGCTTCTGCGGATGGTTGGGCACCGAGGCGAGGTCCTGCGCGCCCTCGGGGAAGTTGTCGATCACGAGCCTGACCGGATCGAGCACCGCCATGCGGCGCGGCGCCACCTCGTTCAGGTGCCGGCGCATGCATTCCTCGAGCACGCCGAGCTCGATGAGCTGGTTCGCCTTCGACACGCCGATCTGCTCGGCAAACGCGCGGAAGCCCTCGGGCGTGTAGCCGCGCCGCCGGGCGCCGGCGAGCGTCGGCAAGCGCGGGTCGTCCCAGCCCGCGACGTGGCCGTCTTCCACGAGCTGAATGAGCCGGCGTTTGCTCAGGACGACATAGGTCAGGTTGAGGCGCGCAAACTCGATCTGCCTCGGCAGCGGGCGCTCGAGCAGGCCGCCCTCGGCGAGGCGCTCGAGCAGCCAGTCGTAGAAAGGCCGCTGGTCCTCGAACTCCAGGGTGCAGAGCGAGTGGGTGACGCGCTCCACCGCGTCCTCGATGGGATGCGCGTAGGTGTACATCGGATAGACGCACCACTTCCCGCCGGTGCGGTGGTGCTCCGCGTGCTTGATCCGGTACAGCACCGGATCGCGCAGGTTGATGTTCGGCGAGGCCATGTCGATCTTGGCGCGCAGCACGTGGGCGCCGTCCGGAAAAGCGCCTTCCTTCATGGCTTTGAACAGCTCCAGGTTCTCGGCCGGGCTGCGGTCGCGGAAGCGGGAATTCGTGCCGGGCTCGGTGAGCGTGCCGCGGCTCGCGCGCATCTCCTCGGCGCTCTGGCTGTCCACGTAGGCGAGGCCGCGCTCGATGAGGTGCCCGGCGGCCCGGTACATGAAGTCGAAGTAGTCGCTGGCAAAGAGCGGCGTCTGGAAATCAAAACCTAGCCACTTCACCGCGTCCATGATCGCGTCGACGTACTCCTGCTCCTCCTTTTCGGGGTTGGTGTCGTCGAAGCGCAGGTTGCAGCGGCCGCCGTATTGCTGCGGCAGCCCGAAGTTCAGGCAGATCGACTTGGCGTGGCCGAAATGCAGGTACCCGTTCGGTTCCGGCGGAAAACGGGTGACAATCTCCTGGTGCTTGCCCGAGGCGAGATCGGCCTCGATGATCTGGCGGATGAAATTCGACGAGGAGGGGGCGCGCTCCATGATGAAAAAGCTCGGTGTATTCATAATTTTACAGTGCGTGCTGCTGGGCCTTGCGGGCGCGCAGAACTTTCCCTCGAAACCGCTGCGCATCCTGGTGCCGAGCCCGGCGGGCAGCTCGCCCGACATCCGCGCGCGCCAGATTGCCGCCAAGCTGACGCAGGCGTTCGGCCAGCCGGTGGTCGTCGAGAACCGCCCCGGCGGCGCCGGGCTCATCGCCGCGCGCGAGGCCGCAAGCGCGGCGCCCGACGGCTACACCATGCTCCTCGCGCTCATCAACAACGCCATCGGCGACGTCTTCAAGCCCGATCCGTGCTGCCGCCTGAACCAGGAGCTGGTGCCGGTCTCGCGCTTCACCATGACGCCGCTCGTGATGGTCGTGCATCCCTCGCTGAAGGTACGCACGCTCGTGGAGTACGTGCAGCTGGCGAAATCCAGGCCCGGCGGCCTGACCTATGCGTCTTCGGGCCCGGGAAGCATCAACCAGCTGGTAGGCGAGTGGCTCAAGAGCGAGACCGGCTCCCAGATCACCGAGGTGCCGTACAAGGCGGTGAACGCGGAGCTGCCGGATGTCATCGCCGGCAGGGTGTTGACTGCATTCGTCGTCCCTCAGGTCATCATCAGCGCGGTGAAATCCGAGAAGCTGAACGCGCTCGCGGTGCTCGGACCGGGGCGCCTCGATGTGCTGCCCGGTGTGCCGACGACCGCGCAGGCCGGGCTGCCGGTCCTGCAGGCGATCGTGTGGAACGGCATCTTCGTTCCCGCCGGCACGCCGCAGCCGGTCGTCCAGGCGCTGCATCGCGAGGTGGTGCGGGCCTACAACGCGCCGGACATCAAGCAGCAGGTGACAAACACCGGGTCCTACGTTGCCGGCGACACTCCCGGCGAATTCGCGGCCTTCATCCGTGCCGAGGAGGAGAAGTGGGCGAAGGTGATCCGCGAGGCGAAGATCCAGCCCGAGTGAAGGAATTCGGGGTCAGGGTCTTAATTATTATTAGCTACGCGTCGCCAATAATTAAGACCCTGACCCCGAATTCCTACTTGCGAGCGACCTTCTCGAAGTCGTCGTCGGCGCCCAGCATGTAGCGCGCGAGGTCGTCGACCGCGTCGTCGAACTGCTGCGGCGTGAGGCGGTAGCCGACGCGCCCGAGCCGGCGCACGTTGGTGAGCTCGACGCTCACCACGAAGTTGTCGTAGTCGGCGCGCACGTTGATCTCGCAGGGCAGCGAGCCGGTGACGGTGAACTCGGCGCGCGTCGCCTTGCCGAAATCGTTCTTCGCCTCCACGCGCTGCTGGAAAGCCACCTTCATGAAGCCGAGGTACTCCTCGCAGCGGCGGATGTCGTCGCCGAGCACGCGGGCTTTTGCCGGCTGCGCGGGCGTGATGCGGTAGCGGATGAATACGTGGTCGCACACGTCCTTGCCGTCGATGCGGCGCGGGCGGCTGTCGACGAACGCCTGCGAGAGGCTCACGGAAGGCAGCTTGCCGAGATAGATGAACTCGTAGGGCTGCTCGGAAGTCGGGTTCACCGCGTTCAGCTCTTTCGCCAGCTCGGCGAGATACTGGAAGGCGCCGCGCATGCTGGTGTCGAGCGCGGCGATCGCCCGCGCGCGCACCACCTCGGGATTTTCGCGCGCCGGCTGCAATGCCGCCTGCTTGCGCAGCAGCTCGAGCGCCGCCCGGCGCTTGGTCGCCCCGGGATCGGTCGCCGCGGCGATTGCCGCCTCGCGCGTGCGCTCGAACTCGTCGCGCTTGCGCGCCTCGGCCTCGCCCCAGCGGCGCACCTCCTCTTCCTTGCGCAGGCGCGCCTCCTCCTCGGCGCGCAGGCGCGCCTGCTCCTCGCGGTCGTATTTCTCGACGAACTTGTCGAGATCGGTGATGAGCTGCGTGCGCAGCGCCTCGTCCTGCGGGGCGCGCGCGGGCTGCGTGCCGAGCGCGACGGTTTTTTCGTAAGCGGTGGACGAAGCGGCCGCGGTGGACGGCTCGCCGCTGATCTTGCGCAGATCGGCGGCCATCTCGCCCGCGCTCTGATAGCGGTCGGCCGGTTTCTTCGCGAGCGCCCGGTCGACGACGCGCTCGAACGCCTCGGGGATCTGCGGATCGACCTTGCGCAGCGGCGTATGCGGGGTGCCGGCGATGCGGTTCATGAGCGCAAAGACCGTAGTGTCCTGCGATTCCTCGAAGGGCGTGCGCCGCGTGAGCGCCTCGTAGAGCACCACGCCGAGCGAAAAAATGTCCGAGCGCCCGTCGATCGGCTGCCCGAGCACCTGCTCCGGCGACATGTAGCGCGGCGAGCCGAGCGCGGTCCCGGTCTGCGTCATGGTCGAGGAGGGCATGTACGCCACGCCGAAGTCCGTGAGCTTCGCGCGCCCGGCGTTGTCGATCATGATGTTCGCGGGCTTCACGTCCCGGTGCACGATCTTGAAGCGGTGCGCGTGCTCGAGGGCGTCGGCGACCTGCGCGATGAGGCGCGCGACCGTCTTGAACGCGAGGCGCTGGGGGTGGCGCAGCACCTGCTGCAGCGAATGCCCCTGGAGCAGCTCCATGGCCATGTAGGCCATGCCGTCCTGCTCGCCGACGTCGTAGATGGTGACGATGTTGGGGTGGTTGAGGCGCCCCGCGGAGCGCGCCTCGCGGACGAAGCGCTCGCGCACCTCGGCCATCACTTCCTGGGGCAGGTTCGGCAGCAGCGTCTTGATCGCCACCTCGCGGTCGATCATCGGGTCCTGCGCGCGATACACCGCGCCCATCGCTCCGCGGCCAAGTTCCCCGAGAATCTTGTAACGGCCCAGCGTCCTTAGTTCCACCTGCGCCAGCCTGGTTATGGTTCGCGAAACATTCTACCTTGGCGTAGGACCTTCGACCCATGAAGCGCGGCCCCGGCGCGGCCATCGGACGTAACTTGTCAAACTTACAGTGGGCGCAAGGAACCGATATGGGCTCTCGCCTCTTGCCGCGCACGCTGCCGGAATTGTTCTCGTACTCCCTCGCCATCGAGCGCGAGGCGACCAAGCGCTACGCCGAGCTCGAGCGCTTCCTGCGCGACGCCGGCGCGGAGCATGTCGCCGACGAATTCGAGGGAATCGGCCACGAAGAGCGCGAGCAGTACGAGATCATTGCGCTCGGAACGTCGGGCCGCGATCTGCCGCAGCTCGCCGGCTGGGAGCTCTCGTGGCACTTCGCCGCGTGCGCGGTGGAAAAGCGCGCGCCGCGCAGCGTCCGGCAGGCGATCGCGATGGCGCTCGCGCTGGAGCGCCGCACGCAGGCCTTCTACAACGATGTCGCTGAAAACGCGCCGCGCGACGCGGTGCGCGCTTTCGCCGCGGAGATGGCGAACGACGAGCAGCGCCATATCCGGCGCCTGGAGATTCTCCTCGAGCGCGAGCCCGACCCGGCGGATCTGGAGCTGGCGGACGGGTTGCCGCCGGCGCGCGACGCCGGCTAGCTCTTGAAGACCCACTCGCCGTCGCCGCGGCGGCAGGCCACGCCGTTGACCGTGCGCCTGTTCTTTCCGGTGGTCACGACGGTGTTGAACTCGCGGCAGGGCGTTCTGCCCGACGTGAACGCGCCCGTCGGCGTCATGCGGTAGTTGACCCCGGTCGCCTGGTTGGTCCACACCACGGTCTGGTTTACCGCGGCGAGCTCGAGCGCGTGCCCCATGCAGCCGCGGTCCGCGTCGTCGAGCTCTTTGCCGATGGTCGCGCCGACCACCGCGCCGAGCGCCGTGCCGATGATGATGGCGATCGGCCGGTTCTCCCCTCGGGTGCTGTTGGCGCCGATCACGCCGCCCACCGCGCCGCCGAGCACCGCGCCGACCGCGGCGGTGTTGCAGCGGCCGTCGAGAATGCCGTAGTCCTTCTCCCATTTCCTGCCGGTATAGCCGACGTAGTTAGGATCGTTCTTCTTGCGCCAGCCGTGCGCCGGAGCCCAAGGCGGCGGATCGGCGGGCGACGGCACCGGAATGAACGTCAGGGAAACGAGCGCGGCGAGGAGGATGGGGGTCTTTTTCATGACCCCAAAGTTTAGTCCTTTCGGACTAATAGGTACTGATGCGCCGCGTCTTCGCCGTGAACTTCGTCACGGCCGAGCCCTCCAGCAGCTTTTCCGTCTGGGCCACGATCTTCCGCGCCGTGGCGGCTCGATCTCGACGCTGCGCTCCCCGGTGCGGGCGAAAAGGATCACCCCGCTATCGAACTTCCCGTAGGACTCGAGCTTGATCCCCATGTTCTCGAGCGCGCGCCGACGCCCTCCTTGTGCGCGCCACGCCCCAAACTGCCGCAGCGCGCGCGAACGCTCTATCGGCGGCGCTAGTTCGTCAGGTCCACGCCGGCGCGCGCCACCGTGGCGGCGTCGAGCGCGGCGCTGAAGCGATCGGGCTGCAGGTAGCCGTCGATGCGCGCCGCCACGGCGCCTTTTTCGTCGAAGAACACGAGCGTCGGCGTGTAGCGGACCTTCAGGAGCGCGGCGAGCTGCTTTTCGGTCATCTTCCGGCCGTCGGTCCAGGTCACCTCGCGATCGCTGAAGATGTCGATGTCCACCGAGCTGAAATGCCGGCGCATCTTCGCGACGATCTTCGGGTCGCGGAAGTTCACGGTGACGAGCTTCTCGCAGTAAGGGCAGCCGTCCTGGTGAAAATAGATCATCAGGCGCTTGCCTTCGCGCGCCGCGTCGGCGAGGTCCTCGCGGATGTCGAGGAACGACAGCGTGAACCACTGCGGCACCTCCTGCGCCGGCGAGGGCAGCGTAAAAAAAGCGAGCGCGAGAAGCAGCCATCTCATCGGTGCCAGTATATTAGCTTCGATGTTTCGCGTGCTCGCGCTTCTTAGCCGCCGCCGGGGACGCGGCCGGGCGGCACTGTCGGTGGCCGGCATCGCGCTCGGCGTCGCGCTCGGCTACGCCGTGTTCCTCGTGAACCGCGCCGCCGTCGAGGACCTCGCCGCGTCCGTGCGGCTGCTCGCCGGCGAGGCGAGCCTGCAGGTGCGCGGCGGACGCGCCGGCTTTTCGGAGACGCTTTACCCGCAGATCGCCCGGCTCCCCGGCGTCGCGTGGGTCAACCCGGGCCTCGAGCTCGACGCCGGCATCGCCGGCACGGAGCGGACCCTCCGGATCATCGGCCTGGACGCGCTGCGGCTCGGAAAGCCGGAGCTGCTCGTGCCCGACAAGGTGCTGCTCTCTCCCGCAGCCGCGTCGCTCGGGCAGAAGCGGCTGCGTCTCGTGGTCGGAACGAGAATCGTCGAGCTGCAGGTCGAAGGCATAAGCGAGCTGAAAGGATTCGCCGCGCTCACCGATATTTCGACCGCGCAATGGCGTCTCGAGCGTCTCGGCGAGCTCAACCGCCTCGACGTGCACCTCGCGCGCGGCGCCGACCGCGAGCGCGTGGCCGAATCGATCCGCGCGCTGCTTCCTCCGGGGGTTCAGGTGGCGTCCACCGAGGCGCTGGAGCAGGCGAGCGGCTACCCGTCGCGCGCCTACCGGGTCAATCTCAACGTCCTCGCGATGGTTGCGCTCTTCACCGGCGGCTTCCTGGTCTTTTCGGCGCAGGCGCTCGAGGCCGCGCGCCGCCGCGGCGAGCACGCGTTGCTTCGCGTTCTGGGGCTTACCGCTCGCGGCCTGTCCCGGCTCATGCTGCTCGAAACCGCCGTGCTCGGCCTTGCGGGCGGCGTGCTCGGCGTTGCGCTCGGCTACGCGCTCGCGCTCGCCGCCGTGCGCTATGCCGGGGCCGATCTTGGCGCGGGGCAGTTCCGCGGACTCGCGCCGCAGCTCAGCGTCTCCGCGCTCTCCATGCTGCTCTACGTCGTGGCGGGCGTGCTGGTGGCCGTTGCAGGTGCGCTTCTCCCCGCGCTCGATGCGGCGCGCACGCCGCCCGCGCGTGCATTGAAAGCCGGGGACGATCAGCGCTTGTTCCAGCGGGTCTCGCGCGCGTGGCCCGGCATCGCGTTCATTCTCGCGGGCGTGGTGCTGGCGCAATTCGGACCGGTCGCAGGCCTGCCGCTCTTCGGCTACGCCTCGATCGCCTGCCTGCTGGTCGGGTCGATCGCCGTCATGCCGCGCGTGTCCCAGGTCGTGTTCGCCGCGGTTCCGCTGAGCTCTCGCCCGTGGATGGCGCTCGCCATCTCGCAATTGCGCGGCGCGCCCGGCCAGGCTGCGGTGAGCCTCGCTTCCATCGTCGCCGGCTTCTCGCTCATGACGGCGATGGCGATCATGGTGGCTTCGTTCCGCGATTCCGTCGACCGCTGGCTGCACCGGGTGCTGCCCGCCGACGTTTACTTCCGCACCACCTACGCGGGCGACACGGGCTATCTCGATCCGGCGATGGAAGCGAAGATTCGCGCCTTGCCGCAGGCCGCGCGCGTGCAGTTTCTGCGCAGCGGCCGCATCGCGCTCGACCCGGCGCGGCCGCCGCTGTCGCTGCTTGCGCGTGACTACGCCGAGGGCACGTTTCCGCTGATGAGCGAGCGCTACGCGCGCCAGCCGGGCGATCCGCCGCTCGTCTGGGTGAGCGAGGCAGTCGCCGATCTGTACGGCTTCGAGCCTGGAAAGCGCGTCGAGCTCCCTTTGGAGGGAAAGCGCTTTTCCCTCGTCGTTGGAGGCGTATTCCGCGACTATGCGCGCCAGCATGGGGCGGTTCTCATGGAGCGCGCCGACTATGTCGCGCTCACCGGCGATCGGCGCGTAAACGACGGCGCGATCTGGGCAAGACCCGGCGTTGCGCCGGCCGAGATCATGGCGGCGCTCCGCGCGCTGCCCGGCGGCGCGGAGCTCGAGATCGCGCCGCCGGCGGAAATCCGCGACGACTCGCTCGCCCTCTTCGACAGGAGCTTCGCAGTGACCTACGGGATGGAGGCGATCGCGGTGCTGGTCGGGCTGTTCGGGCTTTCGTCGAGCCTGGGCGCCATCGTGCTCGCGCGCCGGCGGGAGTTCGGCATGCTGCGCCATCTCGGCCTCACGCGCGCGCAGATCCGCACCATGCTGGCCGCGGAGGGCGGGCTGCTCGCGCTTCTCGGCGCAGCCGCGGGCCTCGCCGTCGGCGCTGCGATCAGCCTCGTGCTCGTGTACGTGGTGAACCGCCAGTCGTTCAACTGGAGCATCGAGCTCCATCCGCCTTACGCGCTTCTTCTTTCGTTGATGGTGCTGCTGGTCGCGCTCGCCGTGGTCACCGCGATCGTGTCGGGCAGGGAAGCGATGGGCATGGGACCGGTGCGCGCGGTGCGCGAGGACTGGTGAAGCGGCGCGCGTTTCTCGGTCTGGCGGGGCTTCCCTTCGCCGCGTGGGCGGCGAAGGTGGACTATCCGCGCGTCGTTCCGGGCTACCGGCTGACTTTTCCGCGCGACCACGGCGCGCATCCCGACTTCCGGACCGAGTGGTGGTACGTCACCGGCTGGCTCGAGGACCGGCTCGGCTTCCAGATCACCTTCTTCCGCGCCCGGCCTCCCGAGGAAAGCGACAACCCGAGCCGCTTCAATCCGCGGCAGATCCTTTTCGCGCACGCCGCGCTGTCCGATCCGCAGCGCGGGCGGCTGGTGCACGAGGAGCGCGCCGCGCGGGCGGGATTCTCCCTCGCATACGCGGCGACCGACCGCACCGATGTGCGCATCGACGACTGGAGCCTCGCGCTGGAGGGCAACCGCTACCAGGCGCGCATCGCGGCGCGCGGGTTCGAGTTCGATTTCAGCTTCCTCGCGAGCCAGCTCGTGCTGCAGGGCGACGCCGGCTTCAGCCGCAAGGGATACCGGCCCGAGGAGGCGAGCTACTACTACAGCCGCCCGCACCTCGAGGTCGCCGGCAAGCTGAACGGCAAAGCGGTCTCGGGCAGCGCGTGGCTCGATCACGAATGGTCGAGCGCCTACCTCGCGCCGGAGGCGTCCGGCTGGGACTGGTGCGGCATCAATCTCGCCGGCGGCGGATCGCTGATGGCCTTTCGCATGCGCGGCAAATCGGGGGGCACGTACTACGCGCCGCCCGGCGTGTCGATGAAGCCGCTGCGCACCTGGCGCTCGCCGCGCACCGGCGTCGAGTACCCGGTGTCCATGCAGGTGAACGACCTGCGCCTCGAGCCGCTGATGGACGACCAGGAGCTCGACGCGCGCCTTACCGCCGGCACGATCTACTGGGAAGGCGCAGTCCGCGCTTATAGAGAGAACAACATGGTGGGCAAAGGCTATCTCGAGCTCACCGGCTACTGGAAGCCGATGAAGCTATGACGTTGCACAACTTGCCGGAGATCAACAAGGTCGACCAATCGCGGTGACGCACTCCAGTGAACGCCTTAGAGATCATCGCTGGAGGCTCTGTGAGAAAACTATTTTTCGCCATCGCGCTGCTCATCTGCACATCCGCGTTCGCCCAGAAAGCGCCTGCTACCGTAACACCTCATCGTTCCGTTCCCGCCGGGCGCAGTCGGAGCTCGGAACCGCGGTCTCCTTCAGCCCGCTCTACGAGAAGAATCTTTCCTACGATGTTGCCCGCGATCTCAGCCCGATCGTCAACGCCGTCTGCAGCGATGTGGCGTTCATCGCTGCGAACAAGGTTCCCGCCAAGGATTTGCGCGAGTTCGTCGCCCTCGCAAGATCGAGCGCCAAGCCGCTCTTATAAGGGCGCATCGCCCGCGCTCTCGGACGTCCTGGGAGGCCATATCGACGGCATGTTCATTGCGCTGTCGACAGCCTTGCCCGCTGCACAGGCCGGGAAGCTGAAGGTGCTCGCCGTTGTAGCGAGAAGAAGCGCGATTGCGCCTGAGATCCCGACCATTACCGAGCAGGGCTTTCCCTCGGGGCATCGGCCGATCTACCAGGACCGATACGCTGGTGACGGCGGAGGAGTGGGCCGATGATTTTGCGCAGCTCATAAGACACCTGGATTTGCCGTCGGCTCACATACTGGGGTCCTCGCACGGCGGCAGCATGGCGATGGCGATGGCGTTGCGCCATCCGTCGGTAGTGGCCTCATTGCTGCTTTTCGGCGCCTTCTCGGAGCTCGACAGGTTCATCGTCCTCGATTTCTGGATACCGGCGAAATTCAGCAAGATCATCGCGAAGGCAATTCCGCATTCCGCCTATGTCGACATGCCCGAATGCGGTCACATCGCGGTCCGCGACGATCCGGAAGGCTCGGCTCGGATCATCAAGGAGTTTTTGGTCGGAAGGCGACTGGCGAAGGCTGGTTGAACCGTCAGCTAGCGTGCTACGAACCAGGGATGTGGTCGAGCGTTCGCGCAATGTCATCACGCATACTGCGCGTCTCAGAGTTCCCACTACCAGGCCGCCAGTTTTAGCAGCTCGACCTTGGGCCGCGGTTTCTTTGACGCTTGCCAAAGATCATATGCGGCCTGCATTCGCAGCCAAGATTCCGCGCTGCCACCAAGGGCCGCCGCAAGCCGCAGGGCCATATCTGCACTAACCGCCGCGCGACCGTTCACAACTCGCGATAGCGCTACACGCGATACGCCGAGCTTCTTTGCGAAGTCGCTTACCGAGATGCCATGTTCTCCAAGCACAGTATCCTGGAGAACTTCACCCGGGTGTGGCGGGTTATACATACGAGTCATCTTCGTCTTCATCTTCATCTTCATCGTCGTCGTCTTATCGTCTCTTTGCCAGACCGTTCTGGCATTCAGTGGTAATCCTGGTAGTCCACTAGGACCGCATCGCCTCCTTCAAAAGTGAATGTCAGACGCCAGTTTTTGTTTACCGTCACCGCAAAATGACCGGCCAGGTCTCTCCCGAGAGCATGAAAGCCCCATCCGGGCAGGTTCATATCCTCCGGGACCGATGCCGAATCGAGCTTTCCGAGTTGCAAACGCAGCCGCTTAGCGTGCGTGGGCTGAATCCCCGCTTTCGATCCCGTCTCAAAGAACCGCTGAATTCCCTTATGTCGGAAGCTCTTGATCACAAGATCACTGTATCGTTAAGCGATACAGAGTGTATCGGCATGCGATACAGGAGTCAAGACCCCTTGAGTAAGCCACATCCGGCGGAATAGGGTGCGACCGTCGATTGACGGCCTGTGAACTATAACTTACTTCACGCGGCGAAAGGCCCTTCGTCGAGCGGCTCGAGGTGATCGTGATCCTCCTTTGCGGAGGAGATAAACGGACGCAGCAAAATGATCGACCGACTGAGGGATCCTGAGGAAGCCGCGGCGTATCTTGAGGCGGTGATCGAGGAGGGTGACCAAGCGGCGATCATGCTCGCCATACGAAACGTAGCTCAGGCGCGCGGCGGGATTGCCGAGGTCGCAAAGAAAGCAAAGCTCACGCGCGAAGCGACCTACAAGATGCTATCGAAGTCTGGCAACCCGGAGCTGCGAAGCCTGAAGGCGCTCTTGGCGGCGACCGGGCTTCGAATCGCCGTAAAGCCGATCGAAAAGCGCGCCGCGTAAGCCGATTAAGCTTCGAATCAAAGGCCGAGGTATTCGGCCTGCAGCCGCTCGTCGCCTGCGAGCGTGGCCGATGAGCCCGTCCAGACGACCTTGCCCTTTTCCAGGATGTAGTGGCGGTCGGCGAGCTCGAGCAGGTTGTCGAGGTTCTTGTCGATGAGCAGGATCGAGTAGCCGAGCGCCTTCAGGCGCGTGAGGCAGTCCCAGATCTCGTCGCGCACCATGGGCGCAAGGCCCTCGGTCGCCTCGTCCATGATGAGCAGCGACGGATTGGTCATGAGCGCGCGGCCGATGGCGAGCATCTGCTGCTCGCCGCCCGAGAGCTGGCTGCCCATGTTGTGCGCGCGTTCCGCCAGCCGGGGAAAGAGCTCGTAGACCTTGTCGAGCGTCCACGGCTGCGCGCCATTGGTGCGCGCGGCGCCGGTGGCGACGAGATTCTCGCGCGCGGTGAGGTTGCCGAAGATCCGGCGGCCCTCGGGCACCAGCCCGACGCCCAGCCGGCCGATGCGATACGAGGGCATGCCGCGGATCTCCGTTCCATCGAACCGGATCGAGCCGCGTTCCGCGGGGGTGAGCCCCATGATCGAGCGCACGGTGGTCGTCTTGCCCATGCCGTTGCGCCCGAGCAGCGTCACGACTTCGCCGCGGCGCACCTCCAGCGTGACGCCGAACAGCACCTGGCTCGGGCCATAGCGGGTTTCGATGCCTTCGAGCGCGAGCAGGGCTTTGCTAATCGGCGGCTCCCGTGCGGCGCGGCGCTTTCTTTTTTTCGCCCAGGTACGCGCGCTTCACTTCGGCGTCGCCGCGAATCTCGTCCGGCGCTCCGGAGGCGACGATGCGGCCGTACACCAGCACGGTGATGAGGTCGGCGAGCGCGAAGACGGCGTTCATGTCGTGCTCGACGAGCAGGATGGCGTAGTCGGACTTCAGCGTGCCGAGGAGGCTCACGATGTGGCGCGACTCCTCGTGGCCCATTCCGGCCGTGGGCTCATCGAGCAGGAGCACGCGGGGCCGCGTGGCGAGCGCCATGGCGAGCTCGAGCTGGCGCTGCTCGCCGTGGCTCAGCTGCGAGGCAAGCGCGCCGGCGCGCCCTTCCAGCCCGAGACGCGCGAGAATTTCCATGGCGGGGTCGAGCAGCCGCGCGTCGCGCGCCGCCTCGCGCCAGAAGCGGAACGAATGCGGCTGCGTCGCCTGCACGGCGAGCGCGACGTTCTGCAGCACGCTGAACGCCGGGAATATCGAGACGATCTGGTAGGCGCGCGCGAGCCCCGCGCGGGCGCGCACGGCCGGCGGCTCGCGCGTGATGTCGCGCCCGTCGAGGAGGATGCTTCCTGCATCCGGGAAAAGCTCGCCGGTGAGCTGGTTGATGAGCGTCGTCTTGCCGGCGCCGTTCGGACCGATGACGGCGTGGATCTCGCCGCGGTTCAGCTCGAGCGTCACGTTGTCCGTCGCGACGACGCCGCCGAAGTGCTTGCAAAGCCCGCGCGTGCGGACGAGGGCGTCAGGCATGGCGCTTCGGCGAGAGCCAGCCGACGATGCCGCCCTGTCTTACGAGCGCCATCAGCACCACGAGCGGGCCGAGGATGATCTGCCAGTGTTCCGTGATGCCGGAGAGCACCTCCTCGAGGACCATGTAGGCCACGGTGCCGGCCACCGGGCCGATCACCGAGCCGCTGCCGCCGAGGATCACCATGATCATCAGGTCTCCCGAGCGCGTCCAGCTCAGCATCTCCGGGTTCACGAAATCGGTTTGGTTGGCAAGCAGCGCGCCGGCGAGCCCGCCCATCGTCCCGGCGATGACATAAGCGGCGAGGCGGTAGCGGTAGGTCGGGAAGCCGAGCGCCTGCATGCGCCGGTCGTTCGCGCAGGCGCCGCGCACCACCATGCCGAAGTGCGAGCGGCTGATGCGCCAGACGACGAGCACGGCTGCGAGCAGGAACGCGAGGCTCACGTAGTAAAAGGTCGTCCGGTCGGCGAGATTCACCAGGCCGCCGAAGCTCGAGCGCCGCGCGATGGTCAGGCCGTCGTCGCCGCCGTACTTCGCCACGCCGACGGTCAGGAAATAGACCATCTGCGCGAAGGCGAGCGTGATCATGATGAAGTACACGCCGCGCGTGCGCAGGCAGAGCGCGCCGGTGACGAGCGCGAAGAGCGCCGACACGGCAAGCGCGAGCGGCCACTGCACGAGGCCCGAATGCACGCCGTGGAAGGCGAGAATGCCCACGGTGTAGCCGCCGATGCCGATGTAGACGGCGTGACCCAGGCTGTACATGCCGCCGTAGCCGAGGATGAGGTTCAGGCTTACGGAAGCGATGGCAACGATGACGATGCGCGTGAACAGCGTCAACAGAAAGGGAATTCCGGCGAGCGACGCCACCGGCGGAATCGCGGCGAGCGCGATCAGCAGCCCCGCGCCGAGCGCGAACTGCAGCCGCGTGCTCACTTGCGCCCTCCCGCCGCCGGAAACAGTCCCTCGGGACGCACGATCAGAAACGCCGCCATGAGCAGGTAGATGAACATGGCGGAGATCGCCGGCGCGGCGGTCGAAGCGGCGGCGGCGCCAAAGGTCTGCTTCAGCGCTCCCGGCAGGAACGCGCGCCCGAGCGTGTCGAGCACCCCGACGATGATGGCGGCGACGAACGCGCCGCGCACCGACCCGATGCCGCCGATCACGATCACCACGAAAGCGAGGATCAGGATGGTCTCGCCCATGCCGATCTGCACGGTGAGGATCGGCGCGGCCATGACCCCGGCGAGCGCGGCGAGGCAGGCGCCGACGCCGAACACCAGCGTGTAGAGCAGCCGGATATTGACGCCGAGCGCGCCGACCATCTCGCGGTCGGCCGCGCCCGCCCGGATGAGCATGCCGACGCGCGTGTGCTGCACGAGGAAGTACAGGAACGCGGCGACCAGCAGGCCCACGACGATGATCGCCACGCGGTAAACGGGGTAGGGCACTCCGGGAATGACCTGCACCCAGGTGCCGAGAAACTCGGGCAGCGCCAGCGTCAGCCCGGCGGCTCCCCATACAAGCCGTACCGCTTCATTGAAGAAGAGGATCAGGCCGAAAGTCGCGAGCACGTGCACCAGGTGGTCGCGGCCGTAAAGCCGCCGGATGACCAGCACCTCGAGCACGATGCCGAGGAGCAGCGCGACCGGCAGCGCGGCCGCGAGCCCGATGAAGAAGCTGTCGAAGCGCTTCGCGAACCACGCCGCCAGATAGGCGCCCACCATGTACAGCGAGCCGTGAGCGAGGTTGACGAGATCCATGATGCCGAAGACCAGCGTCAGCCCCGCCGCCAGCAGGAACAGGAGCAGCCCCAATTGCAGCCCGTTCAGGCACTGCTCGAGGAACAGCGTCATCCGACCGCTGCTACCACTTCATCGTGCATTTCGACGCGTAGAGGTCCTTGTGGTCGGTGAGCACCTTCTCCAGCGTCTTCATCGTCAGGTTGCCTTGCGCGTCCTTGGCGACTTCCTGCAGGTAGAAGTTCTGGATCGGGAAGTGGTTGTTGTTGAAGCGCAGCTTGCCGCGCGTGTTCGGGAAGTCGGCCTTGCGCATCGCCGCGCGCATCGCGTCCTTCTTCGTCATGTCGCCTTTCACCGCGACCACCGCGCTGTTGATCAGCATGGCGGCGTCGTAGTGCTGCGCGGCGTAGTAGCTCGGGTAGCGGCCGTATTTCTTGCGGAAGTCGGCGACGAAGCGCTTGTTCACCGGGTTGTCCAGGTCCTGGACCCACGATTGCGTGCTGAGCGAGCCGAGCGCGATCTCCTTGATCAGCGGCAGCGTGATGGAGTCGGTGGTGTACACCGAGTAAAGCGGGATCTGGCCGCGCAGCCCCGCCTGCCCGTATTGCAGGAAGAATTGCGACCCCGCCGCCCCGGGGTAGAACACGAATACCGCGTCGGGCTTGGCGTTGCGCACTTTCGAGAGCTCGGCCGAAAAGTCGAGCTGGCCCGGCCAGCGCGTGTATTCCTCGCCGACGATCTCGCCCTTGTAGGTGCGTTTCATGCCCTGGACCATGTCCTTGCCGGCCGCGTAGTTGGGCGCGAGGACGAAAAGCTTTTTCACGCCCCTGCGGTTCAGCACCTCGCCCAGCGCCATCGGCGTCTGGTCGTTCTGCCAGGACGCCGAGAAGAACCACGGCGAGCACAGCTCGCCGGCGATCTGCGACGGTCCGGCGTTGCCGCTGACGAGGAAGGTCTGCGCATCGACCACCGGCTTCAGCGAGGCGAGCAGCACGTTCGACCAGTTGTACCCGGTCATGAAATCGACCTTGTGGCTCTGCAGCAGCTTCTCGCTGACCTGCTTGCCGACCTCGGGCTTCATCTGGTCGTCCTCGTAGATCACCTCGACTTCCTTGCCCGCCATCTTGCGTCCCAGGTGATCGAGCGCGAGCTCGAAGCCGTCGCGCTCGTCGTTGCCGATGGAGGCGTTCGGGCCGCTGAACGTGTTGACGAAGCCGATCTTGATCTTCTGCTGCGCATGGGCCGGCAGCGACAGCAACGCCGCCGCGGTGGCGGCACTCAATAAAGTCCTGATCACGCGATTACCCTCCCTCTGGTGGTGGTTCAAATGCATGGCCGTTCCCCGGCGCTTGCTCGGGGAACGCGGAAGCGAGCAGCAGCCCGTCGATGATGCCGACGATCTGGGCGACCGCGCCGGCGAGCAGCGGGTCCTCCGAGCAGGCGAGCGCTTCGGCGTGGCGGCGCATCGCGAGCAGCGCTTCGCGGTCGTTCATGCGTGCGCCGCCTTTGCGTAGCCGCTTTGGCGCTCGTCCTTCCAGCGGCGCGCCTTGTAGTCGAAGGTCGGGAGCTCCGCGCGCGGCACCTCGACCACCGTCATCGCGACGTTGGTCCGTTGCTTGACGGACTCGGCGATGCGGCGCAGGCAATCGGCCTTGGCGGCGCCTGGCGCCGCGGCGAAGGCTGCCTTGAACGCGAGGCGCACCAGCACTTCGGTTCTGCCCTGGTCGTCCACGTAGACGCGGCCGGCGTACTCGGCGACCTCGGGATGCGAGAACACCGCGGTGTCGACGGTGACCGGCCAGACGTTGTTGCCGCGAATTTTCATCATGTCGTCGTAGCGCCCGATGCTGCCGGCCTCGACGAGATCCCACGGGCGGCCGCAGCCGCAGGCGTCGTGCGGGAACCAGCGCGCCTTGTCGCGCGTCGAGAAGCGGATGCAGGGCGAGCCGTGGATCGCCAGGTTGGTGAGGATGATTTCGCCTTCCTCGCCCGGCTTCACCGGCTCGCCGGTATCCGGGTTCAGCACCTCGGTGAGGTTCAGCCACTCGAGCGCGTGCAGCATGCTGCGCGCGTCGGCCTTGCGCGGCGTGGAAGGGCAGGAGGTATACGCGAAGCCGGTGGCCTGCGTGCTGCCGTAGCCCTCGTGCAGCCGGCAACCCCAGAACGCTTCGATCTCGAGCGCCCACGCGGGCGGGTAACCTTCCGCGGCGATATACAGCGCGCGCATCGTCGGGAAACGCTCTTTCGGCGCAATGGCGCGCCGGCGGAACGCCTCGGTGAGCGTGTGCAGGTAATTGGTCGACGCGTAAATGAAGTTCACCGCGCCGATGCGGCACATCATGTCGATCTTCGCGTCGGTGCTGATCACGCCGCCGGCGTGAAACGCGGTCGCGCCGCCCTGGCGGAATCCGTCCGAAGGACCCCAGCCGCCGCTCGTCATGCCGCCCGCCGGCGCGCAGTTGAAAACGATATCGCCGCGGCGCAAGCCGGCCATGTGATAGGGCAGGTAGTGCAGATGCGAGTGCACGGCCATATCGGCTGCGGTGCGGCCGTAGATCTCCTGCCCGATTCCGGAAGTGCCGCCGGTGGTCGTCACCAGCACCACCTGCTCGCGCGGCACGCCGAGGCGCGAGCCGAAGGGCGGCCGCTCCTGCTGGTCGGCGAGGAAGTCGGTTTTCGTCACCAGCGGAATGCGCTTGGAGAAGTCGTCCATCGAGCGGATGTCCCCGGGCGCGACCCTGGCCGCCTTCCATTTCGCCCGGTAGAACTCGTTGCCGGCGTAAACGCGCTCGAGCTGGCGCTTGAGCCGCGCGAACTGAAAGGCGAGAAAGTCCTCGCGCCGCGCGCGCTCCATCCGCTCGAGCAGCGTCACGACGGCACCTGGGGACGGAAGCGCGGCAAGGTGATATCGGCGGAGACGTCGTCGAACACGACCTCGACCGGCATGCCGGCGCGAATCGCGTCCGGCGCGCAGCCGACGATATTGGTCGGCATGCGCACGCCTTCCTCCAGCTCGACGAGCGCCACGACGTAAGGCACCTCGCCGGCGTACATGTCCTTGGGTACCGGGTGGCGCACCACGATCCAGCTGAAGACCGTGCCGCGACCGCTCGCCGCGACCCATTCGCTGCGGCTCGAGCGGCAGTGCGGGCACAGCGCCGCCGGCGGGAAGCGCGCCGTTTTGCAGTCGGCGCAGCGCTCGATCTGCAAGCGATGCTCGCGGCACCCCTCCCAGAAGCGCCGGGAGTCGGCGTCGGGAACGGGCATCGGCTTCGCGCCCATCGGCTCAGTTCCTGAGCACCAATGCGCTGCCGCAGGTCATTGCGCCTGCGGTGGTCAGCGCGAGCTCGGCTCCTGCAACCTGGCGGGAGCCGGCGTCGCCGCGCAGCTGCTCGACCGCCTCGATGACATGATTCAGGCCGTGGATGTACGCCTCGGACAGCAGCCCGCCGTGCGTATTGACCGGAATCTTGCGGCCGCGGTCGATGTTGCCGTCCTCGACGAACGCGCCGCCTTCGCCTTCCTTGCAGAAGCCGAATCCCTCGAGCTGCATGAGCACGCTATAGGTGAAGCAGTCGTAGATCTCGGCCACGTCCATGTCCTGCGGACCGACGCCGGCGCTCGCCCAAAGATCGGCGGCGATGTATTTGGCGTAGTTGTGCGCGTGCTCGGGCCAGCGGATGGCATCGAACAGGTCGTCGCCCTGGTTCGGGCCGCCGCCGTACGCCGCGCCGCGGATGTACACGGGCTTGCGGCGCAGATCGCGCGCACGCTCGGCCGGTGTCACGAGGACGGCGCAGGCGCCGTCGGATTCCAGGCAGATATCGAGCAGCCGGAAGGGCTCGACGATCATGCGCGAGCTCTGGTGGTCGGCGAGCGTGATCGGCTCGCGCATCATGGCGCGCGGGTTGAGCGCCGCGTTGCGCCGGCAGGCGACGGCCACCGCGCCGAGCTGCTCGCTCGTGGTTCCGTACTTGATCATGTGCCGCCGGCACCACATGGCCATCGCCTGGGGATAGGTGATCCAGCCGAAAGGCGCCGTGTACTGCGTGATGCCGCGGGAGTTGAGATCGCGGCTGCCGCCGAGGCGCAGGCCCGAGCGTCCGTTCATGGCGCGGAAGCAGAGGACGTTGCGCGCCAATCCGGCTTCGATCGCCGCCGCGGCGGTCTGCACGATGAGGTTCGCCGCGTTGCCGCCGGAGGAGAACTCGACCGCGTAGCGCGCGGCCGGCAGGCCGAGCCCGGTGGCCACTGCGATCGAAGGCACCGAATCGCCGAAGTGGTAGCTGACCACCCCGTCGATCTCCTCGACGGCGATCCCGGCGTCCGCAGCCGCCGCGCCGCACGCTTCGAGCGCCAGGTTGAGGACGGTGGTTCTCGAATTGGCCGAATACTTCGTGGTGCCGATTCCGGCGATCGCGTACTTGTCGCGCAGGGTCCACATCAGAGGAACCGGGGCTTGCGCTTCTCGGCGAACGCCTCGAGGCCTTCCATGGCGTCCGGGTGCTTGGTGGCCCATTCGTGAACCAGGTCGATCTCGAAGCGCAGCGCCTTCTCGAGGCTCATCTGCGAGCCCTCGCGCAGCAGCCGCTTCGCGCTTGCCACGCCGGCGGGGCTTTTCTGCAGGATGTCTGCGGCGAGCGCGCGCACGGCGGGCATGAGCTCGTTGGGCGGCACCACCCGCGCGACCAGGCCGATGCGCTCGGCTTCCGCGCCGTTCACCCAGCGTCCGCTGTACATCAGGTCCCTCGCACGCTGCGCGCCGATCGCGCGCGGCAGGCGCTGCGAGCCGCCGGCGCCCGGCAGCTGGCCGAAATTGAGGTGCGCGTCGCCGATGCGCGCTTCGGTCGAGGCGACCGCAAGATCGCAGGCGAGCATCAGCTCCAGGCCGCCGGCGAGGCAGTAGCCGTTCACCGCCGCGATGATGACGATGCGCGATTGCTCAAGCGCGTTGAGAAACTCGAAAAAATCTTCCAGGAAGCGCCGGAAATCCGCCGGCCGGCGGTAGAGCGAGCGATAGGCTTCCAGGTCGCCGCCGGCGGAAAAAGCCTTTCCCTGTCCGGTGAATATCAGAACTCGAATCGCTTTGTCGGCTTCCAGCTCGCGAAACGCCGCGCCGAGTGCCTTCACCGTGCTCCAGTCGAGCGCGTTCATCTGCTCGGGGCGGTTGAGGGTGATGCTCGCGACGCCCGCGGCTTTTTCGACGATGAACGCCGGCGCGCTCATTGCTCCATGTAGTCAGGCGTCGGCGTCTTGATGGATACGGGGTCGGAGGCGGGTCCGCCGCGCCCGGAAGCGTCGCGGGCGCGCACCCTGTAGCGGTAGGTTTTTCCGCCGAGCACGCCGTCGTCGGTCCAAAGCGTGGCCTTCACGGCGTCCATCAGCTTCGGCTCGCCGCCGCCTTCGTCCGATCGATAGACGTCGTAGTACTCGGCGCCCGAGGCCTTGCGCCAATTCAGCACCACGCGTACGCCCTTCAACGCGGCGGCGAGCCCGCTGCCGCCGTTGGTCCAGCGCGGCGCTGCGCCCGGCGCGTTGTGGGCGGGGGCTTGAAGCGTGTTCTTGGGCCAGAGCGCGCAAATCACCGCGCGATGCGTGCCGTCCATCGTCTTGCAGACGTTGCAGTAGTCGCACTCCACGATGCGGTCGAGCTGGCCGGCCTTCACCTTGTTCGGCCAGTCGGGGTCGGCGAGCAGGCCGCGCGCGATCGCCACCATGTCGGCAGAGCCCTCCTGCAGCACGCGCTCGGCGTCCGCCGGATCGGAAAGCTTGCCCGCGACGGCAAGCGGAATCCGCTGCGCGCGCGACATGAGGAACGACTTCACCTCCGCGGCGTTGCGCACGTTGAGCCCGCGCGGCAGCCAGTCGCCCGGCATTGCGCGGTCGCCTGAATAGCCCGAGTACGGAAACAACACCTGCCCCTCCGTGTGCACCGCGTCTTCGAACTTGCCGCCGGCGGTCATGGAGAGATAGCTGAAGCCGAGCTCGGCGAGGCGCAGCGCGATGAGCCTGGAGTCTTCGACGGTGTAGCCGTTCTTGATGAACTCCTCGCCGTTGAAGCGCACGCCGACGGTGAAGTCGGCGCCGGCCTTGCGCCGCACGTTCTGCATCACGCGTCCGATCAGGCGCAGCCGCCCCTCGAGCGTCTGGCCGCCGTACTCGTCGGTGCGGGGATTGGTGCGCGAAAGAAACGACGAGAGCGTGTACGCGTGCGCCGAGTGCAGCTCCGCGCCGTCGAATCCCGCTTCGCGCGCGCGCGCCACCGCGTCGCCGAACTGCTCGACGATCTGGTCGATCTCCGCGGCGGACAGCATGTCCACCGTCTGGCGCCAGCCGGTGCGCGCGACCTTGAGGAAGTGGATGATCTGCGGAACGATCTTCGCGTCCGAGCTCTGGTGCACGCGCCGCGCGAGCTCGCGCAGGCCCGGCAGGTAGCCGTCCTCGCTGATTCGCAGCAGCGGCCCCGATTTCACTTGGTGGATCGCCATCGCTTCGACGACGATCAGGCCCGCGCCGCCCTCGGCGTAGCGCGTGTAGCGCGCAATGACTTCATCGTTGACCAGGCCGTCTTCGCGGCAAAGATGGGTCACCATGGCCGGCACCATGACGCGATTGGGCATCGTCATTGCGCCGACGGTGAGCGGCTCGAACAGCTTCATGGGGAAACGGACCCTCCTGGTGGCGATTGGAGGCCAAGTCCGCGGGGGAGGGGTTAATCCAGATCAAGAAACTGGTAGCCTCGGTGCTGGGATGCTTCGCAACGCGACTCTCGACGACAAGTACGCGCTCGAGCGCGGCGTCGCCTATATGAGCGCGCCGCAGGCGCTGGTGCGGCTGATGATGCTGCAACGCGAGCGCGACCGCGCCGCGGGGCTCAACACCGCGGGATTCGTCTCCGGATATCGAGGCTCGCCGCTCGGCGGCGTCGATCTCGCCTTTACGCGGGCGGCGAAGCACCTCGAGCGCCACGACATCCGCTTTCAGCCGGGGATCAACGAAGACCTCGCGGCCACGGCGGTGTGGGGCACGCAGCAGCTCGGCCTCTTTCCCGGCGCCAGGCGCGACGGCGTTTTCGCCCTGTGGTACGGCAAGGCCCCGGGCGTCGATCGCTCCGGCGATGTGCTGCGCCATGGCAATTCCGCGGGCAGCGCGCGCCATGGCGGCGTGCTGCTCGCCACCGGCGACGACCCGGCGGCGCGCTCGACCACTGTCGCGGATCAGACCGACCACTTCTACAAGGCGCTGATGATCCCGATCCTCGCGCCCGCGTCGGTGCAGGAAATTCTCGACCTTGGCCTGCACGGTTATGCAATGTCGCGCTTTTCGGGCTGCTGGATCGCGCTGAAGCTGGTGGCCGACGTGGCCGAAGGATCGGCCACGGTGGAAGTCGATCCGAGCCGCATTGCGCCCGTTTTCCCGTACGAGACGCGCCTCAACATCCGCTACCCCGACTGGATGCTCGAGGCCGAAGCGCGCTTGAAGAACGAGAAGCTCTATGCGGCGCTCGCCTACGCGCGCGCGAACAGCCTGAACCGCATCGTGCTCGACTCGGCGCGCGCGCGTATCGGGCTCGCCGCGGTGGGCAAGGCCTATGGCGATCTGCGCAGCGCGCTCACGGCGTTAGGGCTGGACGAGGCGCGGCTCGACGCGCTGGGCGTGCGCATCTTCAAGATTTCCATGCCCTGGCCGCTCGAGCCGGAAAGCGTGCGGCGCTTTGCTCAAGGGTTGGAGGAGATCATTGTCATCGAGGAAAAGCGCGCGCTGGTCGAGGAGCAGCTGAAGGATCAGCTCTATCACCTGCCCGACGCCGAGCGCCCGCGCATCTTCGGCAAGCTGGAGGCGATCGGCCAGTGGGAGCCGCAAGCGCCGCAGAGCTGGCTCGTGCCGCCCACCGGCGAATTGACGCCGGGCCTCGTCGCTCGGGCGCTCGCCCGCCGCCTCGCCTCGTTGTTACCAAACGTAGATCTTTCCTTGAAGGGCCTGGAACCGCTCAATATCACCGGTATTCCGGTCGTCGCGCGCCAGCCGTGGTTCTGCTCCGGGTGCCCGCACAACACCTCCACGCGCGTCCCCGAGGGAAGCCGCGCGACCGCGGGAATCGGCTGCCATTCGATGGCGGTATGGATGGGACGCAACACTTCTACGTGGACCCATATGGGCGGGGAGGGGGTGCCGTGGATCGGGCAGGCGCCCTTCAGCGAGACGCGGCACATCTTCGCGAATTTGGGCGACGGCACTTACTACCACTCGGGGCTGCTTGCGATTCGCGCGGCGCTCGCGTCCGGGGTGTCGCTCACCTACAAGATCCTTTACAACGATGCGGTGGCGATGACCGGCGGGCAGCCGGTCGACGGCCCGATCTCGGCGCAGAGCGTCACGCGGCAGGTCGCCGCCGAAGGCGTCAAGCGCATTGCCGTAGTGAGCGACGAACCGGAGAAGTACGCTTCACAGGCCGAGTTCGCCGCCGGCGTCACGCTTCACCCTCGCGGCGAGCTCGACGCGGTGCAGCGCGAGCTGCGCCAGGTTCCGGGAGTCTCGGTGCTGCTTTACGACCAGACTTGCGCGGCCGAAAAGCGCCGGCGCAGGAAGCGCGGCGCCTATCCGGACCCGGCCAAGCGGGTGTTCATCAACGAGGAGGTGTGCGAAGGGTGCGGCGACTGCTTCAGCGCCTCCAATTGCCTGTCGATCGAGCCGATCGCGACGGAATTCGGCGAGAAGCGCCGCATCAACCAGTCCTCGTGCAACAAGGATTTCTCCTGCGTGAACGGCTTCTGCCCGTCCTTTGTCACCGTTCACGGGGGTTCTCTCAAAAGAAGAAATCCCAAGGTGAGCGATTTGCCGGCAATCCCTGGCCCGGTCGTACCGCAAATCGAAAAAAGCTATTCGATCCTCGTCGCCGGCATCGGAGGCACCGGCGTGGTGACCGTCGGCGCGCTGCTCGGCATGGCGGCGCATCTGGAAGGGAAGAGCGCTTCGGTGCTCGACGTGACCGGCCTCGCGCAGAAGGGCGGCGCCGTGCTTTCCCACGTCCGCCTGGCCGCACGCGCCGGCGAAATCGACGGCGCTCGCATCGGCGAAGCGCGCGCCGATGCGGTCATTGCCTGCGATCTCGGCGTCGCGCTGTCCTCGGAAGCGCGCTCGAAGCTGAACGCTCGCACCCGCGTCGCCGCGAACACGGCCGGCGCGCCTTCGTTCGAAGCGATGCTGACGATCGATGCGACCGCGCTCGCCGGTGACGCCGTCGCAGTCAATGTCTTCATGCTGGGATTCGCGCTGCAGAAGGGACTCGTGCCGCTGAGCGTCCAGGCCGTCGAGCGGGCGATCGAGCTGAACGATACGGCCGTGGAGCTGAACAAGCGCGCCTTCGCGCTCGGGCGGGCGGCAGCCCACGACCCGGAACGTTCATCCGCATTGGCCGGGAAGGGCAAAGCTGCGCTTGCGAAAACCCTGGACGAGATCATCACGGCCCGGGTCGCCCTGCTGACCGCGTATCAGGACGGCGCGTATGCAGACAAGTACAAGAAACTGGTTGAACGCGTGAGAAAAATCGAGCGGGAAAAGACCGGCTCGTCGAAACTTGCGGAGGCGGTGGCGCGCCAGTACGCGAAGCTCCTCGCCTACAAGGACGAGTACGAGGTGGCGCGGCTCTACGCCGCTCCCGGATTCACGGCGCGCGTCGCAGGCATGTTCGAAGGGGACTACCGCCTGAAGTTTCATCTCGCGCCGCCGGCGCTCGGCAAGCGCAAGCGCCAATTTGGCGCGTGGATGCTCGCTGTATTCCAAATCCTAGTAAAACTGAGAAAACTGAGAGGCAGCGTTTTTGACCCCTTCGGTTACAGCGAGGAGCGCCGTACGGAGAGGCGGCTGATCGCCGAGTACGAGGCGCTCGTGGAAGAGCTGCTGAGCTCGCTCGACGCCGAGCGGCACGCGCTTGCCGTGGAGCTCGCGTCGCTGCCGGACGCGATCCGCGGCTTCGGCCACGTCAAGGCGAAAAGCATCCTGGAAGCGAAGAACAAGGAAGCAGAGCTGCTCGCGCAATTGCGCGCACCGGAGCCGGAGGAGCGGATCGCCGCATGAAGATCGCCTACTTTCTCACCTATCACGACGAAGCGAATCCGGCCCGCCGCGCCAGCGACGCAGATGTCAAGCAGTTCACTGAAGTGCTGACGAGCCTTGCCGGGGTTAACAGAGCCCTCGTCTTCACGCCCGAGAAGGCGAACGATCCGTACCTGAAGGACGAGCCGCCGCAGCTCGCCGCCGAGCTTTACTTCGACGACATCGCGCCGCTCGAGCGCGCGGCAGCCCGTAACGGCGCGCTGCAGGCACTCGGCGATCTCTTCCCAAGCGAACATGTCACGCAGCAGGCCATGCTCGTGCGCAGCTTCGGCGTTCCCGAGCCGCTTGTCCTGAGCAATGACCTGCCGTGCACCTATCTCGTCGGCTACGAAGGCCCGGCCGAGGACCTGAACGCCTGGCTCGCGTATTACATCGAAAACCACCCGCCGCTCATGGCACGCATGCCCGGCATCCGCGAATTCGAGATCTGCACGCGCATCGACTGGTGCACTTTCCTGCCGTGGCGGCGCGATCCGTGCATGCAGAGGAACAAAGTGGTGTTCGACAGCGTGCAGGCGCTCACCGATGCGCTGCGCTCGCCGATCCGCCACGAGATGCGCGAGGACTACAAGCGCTTCCCGCCGTTCAGCGGGAAGGTGTTCCACTATCCGATGGCGACCCGCGAGCTTCTGGCGCGGTAGTGACGACGGCCTTGCTGCAACGCTTTGCCAACATCCGGCGCGACGAACTCGCGCCGGCGCTGGTGGCCGGGCTGTTCTTTTTTTGCGTGCTCACGGCGCTGATGGTCGTGCGGCCGGCGCGCGAGGCGCTGGGCATGCAACGCGGCATCGAATCGATCCGCTGGCTTTTCATCGGCACCGTGGTCGTGACCCTCCTGGTGAACCCGCTCTTCGGCCTGCTCGTGAGCCGGTTCCGCCGCCGGGTCTTCGTCAACGCAACCTACCTGTTCTTCGCCTTCGGCCTGCTGGCGTTCCATGCATTGCTCGCGCTCGCGCCGGCCAGCATCGGCGAGCGGACCGGCCAGGTGTTCTACGTCTGGTTCAGCGTTTTCAACTTGTTCGCCACGATGCTGTTCTGGGCCATGATGGCGGACCGTTTCTCTCTCGAGCAAAGCAAGCGCCTCTTCGGGGTCATCGCAGTAGGCGGAACGCTGGGGGCGATCTTCGGCCCGTGGCTCGCAGCCGTGCTCGCGAAGCCGCTCGGGACAGCCGCGCTGCTGTCGGTCGCCGCCGGGTTCCTGTTGCTGGCGTTAGGGGCGGCGTGGTGGCTGACCGGCATTTATCCGGAAAAGAATCACCCGCCGGCATCGAGTGCGCACGCAGTGATCGGCGGCAGCGCCTGGGAAGGATTCCATGCGGTTTTCCGCTCGCCTTATCTTCTCGCCATCTGCGCGTACGTGCTGATCGTCGCCGTGATGGCCACCTTCATCTACTTCACGCGCCTGCAGATGGTGGCTGCGCTGGGCGCCAACCTCGACATGCGCACCGCGATGTTCGCGCGCATCGATCTGATCGCGCAGGCGGCAACGCTGGTCCTGCAGGCGATCGTCACCGGACATCTCATGAGGCGGCTCGGCGTGTCCGTGACCCTGGCGCTGCTGCCGCTCACCGCCGCCCTCGGCTTCCTCGGGCTCGCGCTCCTCGGCTCGCTGGCGGCGCTCATTGCATTCGAGGCGACCTTCCGCGCCGTGCAGCGAGGCATCATGCGGCCCGCGCGCGAGACGCTGTTCACCGTCGTCGCGCGCGCCGACCGCTACAAGTCCAAGGCGTTCATCGACACGTTCGTCTACCGCGCTGGAGATGTCATCGGCGCGCAGACCGAAGGCCTGCTCGGGCGGCTTGGCATGGGATTGGCTGCGCTCGCCTCCTTTGCGCTACCGCTCGCGATGATTTGGATGGCGCTCGGCGTGTGGCTCGGCTACGCGCAGCGCAAGCGGGCCGCCGGATGATTACGCGCCGATCATGGCTGCAGCGCATGGCGGCCGCGGCCGGCGCGTTGGCCCTCGATCCGCCGGCGCTTCTCGCACAAGCCGGGAAAGCGGACCTCATCACCCGCGCCATCCCCTCCACGGGCGAGCGGCTGCCGATCGTCGGCCTGGGCAGCTCGGCCACGTTCGCGCAGGCCGCGGGCAGCGAGGACGTAGCGGCGCTGCGCGCGGTGCTCGAGCGCATGACGGCGCTCGGCGGCCGGGTGTTCGATACGGCGCCGGCCTACGGCGCTGCGGAAGAAGTGGCGGGCCGCATCGCCCAGGAGCTCGGCATCGCGCAGCGGCTTTTCTGGGCCACCAAAGTGAACGCGGCCGCGCGCCGGCAGCTCGAAACGTCGTTCCGCAGGATCGGCAAGCCTGTCATAGACTTGGTGCAGATCCATAACATGGCCGACGTGCGCGGGCAGTTGCCCATCCTGCGGGAATACAAGCAGCAGGGCCGCGTTCGCTACATCGGCGTGACGACGACTTTCGAGGGCCAGTACGCGGAGCTCGAGCAGACCATGCGCAACGAGCCGATCGACTTCATCGGCACGGATTACGCGATCGACAACCGCCACGCCGAGGAGACGATATTGCCGCTCGCGCGGGACAAAGGGATCGCGGTGCTGGTCTACGCGCCTTTCGGCCGCAGGCGGCTTTTCAGACGCGTGGCCGGACGCAGCCTCCCGGAATGGGCCGCGGAGTTCGACGCTGCCTCGTGGGCGCAGTTCTTCCTCAAGTACGTGGCGAGCCATCCGGCGGTCACGGCCATCACGCCGGCCACCAGCCGGCCGGAGAACATGGCCGACAACATGGGCGGCGCGCGCGGCCGGCTTCCGGACGAAGCGACGAGGAAGCGAATGATCGAACTGGTGGAGGCACTGCCATGAAACAGGATCGTCGTGGATTCATGAAGATCGCGGGCGCTGTGATGGCGCTGCCGCTTGCCGCGCGGGCGGCAAACGGGGGGAAGATGAAGATCGGCATCGTCGGCTCGGGCAGGGTCGGCGGCACGCTCGGCGGCGTGTGGGTGAAAGCGGGGCACCAAGTCATGTATTTCATCCCGAGATCTCGAACACGACAAGGCGCTCGCCGCGAAGCTCGGACCCAACGCGCGTGCCGGAACGCCGCGCGACGCCGCCGCCTTCGGCGAGGCGCTGATGATCTCGGTTCCCTACAGCGCGCTGCCGGAGGTCGGCAAGGAGCTGGCGGGGCTCATCAAGGGGAAGGTGGTGATCGATACCTGCAACCCGTCACCTTCGCGCGACGGCGGAATCGCCACCTGGGCCCGGCAGAAAGGCGCCGGCCTGGCGTCGGCGGAGTTGCTGCCTGGCGCGCGCCTGGTCCGCGCCTTCAATGCCATCGGCTATACGCGCATGGGGCAGGCGCACGAGCAGCCCGGACGCATCGCGATGCCGATCGCCGGCGATGACGCCGAGGCCATCGCGCTCGCTTCGCGCCTGATACGCGACATCGGCTACGAGCCTGTCCTCATCGGCGGGCTCGCCATGGGCAAGCACCTGATGCCGGGAACCCCGCTCGCGGGCGAGCATTCGGCCGAAGAAGTGCGGAAAATCGCGGCGGCGCTCCGCTAGCGCTGCAAGGCTATTTCGGTTTCGCTGCGTAGGCGACGCACCAGCCGTTCGGGCTGATGTCGCCTTCGACCACCTTGCACTGGTTCGGCGCGACGAACTGCATGCACCCGCTGCAACGCTGATCGCCCTTCGGCTGGTCCTGATACTTCATCGCCGCCTTGCTCGCCTTGGCTTGCGCCCGGGCGTCGCGCGCGATGCCCGGCAGCACGGCGGTTCCGCCGGCAAGGGCAAAAATCCTAAGCACGCGCCGGCGCGCTGATCTTTCATCCATGGCTCTGCCTCCTGCCATTGAAGACGAACTACCGTTATGCAAGAACCTTGCCCATTTTCCCGTAATGGAAGTCGACGAAGGCCTGCCGGATCTCCTGGCTCGTATTCATGACAAACGGCCCATGGCCGACCACCGGCTCCTCGAGCGGCTGCCCGTTCATCACGAAGAGCGTCGCGTCGGTCAGCGCCTCAATCTGCACTTCGGCGCCTTTGCGATCGAAGATCACGAGCTCGGTCTCGCTAGCGTTCTCGTTGCCGTTCAAGAGCACCTTGCCTTTGAGCACGTAGATGGATGCAGTGTAGCCGTCGCGCAGGTCGAGCTTCGTCTTTCCGCCGGCGCGAGATCACGCGCACCGATCCCGCGTCGTTCGCTAGCGCGACGACCGGGATGTCGTTTACTTGCAGCGTCTGGTAACGCGGCGCCGTCATCTTCGACCTCGCCGGGAGGTTCACCCACAACTGCAGCACCTCGAAGCGCCCGCCCTTGCGCGAGAAATTCGCGCTGTGCATCTCCTTGTGCAGCAGGCCCGCGCCCGCCGTTCCCGGCGGTGTCCTCGTGGTCGACCTCGCCGTCAAAGACGACCGTGACCGTCTCGAAGCCGCGATGCGGATGCCAGCCTACGCCGCGCGGCTTTCTGGCCGGCGCGAATTCGGCCGGCCCGGCGTGGTCGAGCAGGATGAAAGGCGTCAGCTCCGGGCGCTCTTCATAGTGGAACACGGTGTGCACGGGAAAGCCGTCGCCGACCCAATGGCCTTCGCCCTGGCGGTGGATGCTAAAAACCTTTTTCATCTGCGTTAGATGGAGGCTGAGCCGCCCAAAGCAAGCTCAGCGCCGCGAGCCAACGTACGCCACGAACCCCGCGAGGAATTTGCCCAGGCTGTCGCGCACCGCGGCATCCGTGATCTCGCCTTGCGCATCGAACACGCCGCCGGCGCGCGAGACGAGCAGCCGGCCGCCGGACCACACGTTTGCGCCCAGCGTCTTGAACACCGGCAGCCACGCGTTTTGCGAGAGCACCGTGCCGAAGCCGCCCGGCGAAGCGCCTGCGATCGCCACCGGCTTGCCGCCGAACACCCGGCCGATATCGGCCGGCGGCCGCGACAGCCAGTCGATGGCGTTCTTTGCGACGCCCGGCACGCTGTTGTTGTACTCGGGAGTGACGAGGAGCAGGCCGTCGGCGGCCGCGATCGCGTCTTTCAGGTGAGCCACCGCCTGCGGTATGCCGTGCGCCGCCTCCTCGTCGCCGTTGTAGAGCGGAATCGCGGCGATCGACTCGATGCGCAGCTCGGCGCCGGCCGGCATCGCGGCGGCCGCGGCGCGCAGCAGCGCCGAGTTGAACGACGCTCGCCTAGTGCTGCCTGAGATTCCTACGATGGTGACCATGCCCGGTTCCGTAGCATAAGTCACATTCACTCGACCGAGCTCACCCAATATTGGGTTCACAATCGCCGTAGTGCCGCGCTTGAGTGAACGTACGCACGTCGTCCAGTTCTCGCGCGCCGC
Source organism: Betaproteobacteria bacterium (assembly GCA_004297625.1). Classification (GTDB taxonomy): domain Bacteria; phylum Pseudomonadota; class Gammaproteobacteria; order Burkholderiales; family SG8-39; genus SCGC-AG-212-J23. The sequence goes on from SCTY01000010.1 coordinate 83,766, forward strand.
CTGGCAGCTTGCTGCTCGAGACCAGGGCGCGAGGTTAGGGCGTCCAGGACAGGCAATTCGTCGGGCCGTGAAAGAAGGCACAGGCGGCCGCGCAATGGTTGGGTAGACTTCCTCACGCGTTGTACCGCCCGAGCCGCTTTCCGCCCGACGCCACTTGGGATTAGGCAGATGGAAGAACGAAAAAGCTTCACCGCGAAGGATATCGGTCGCCATACGGCGCAGCGCCGGCGAGTCGGTTACCTCCTGGAAATTGCCGCCGCCTCGCTGCTCGCTTTTTTGACCATCTACTTTGTCTCGTGGTGAGGGCTTGACTGATGCGTGATCCGCCGGACCTTATCGTCCCCGGTGATCTTCCTCACCTCCAAAGAGGAACTGGACTATCGGGGGAAGGTGCTTGGTGCGTCTGCTACGGCTGCTCGCCGAGCATGTGCCGGGCGGGACAGTGCCCATCGGGTAGTGCATGTAGCTGCTAGGGGCGGCATGGAGAGCCTCCTCTCCGGCAGTAGGTGACGGACGCCAAGAAATAGCCTCGCGGCTCTTTTGGGTGCCTGAGCAATCCGTCACATTTTTGAGTCGGCGTTCGGGCAGGGCACGCGATAAAGGTAAAAGCTTTTCAGGCGCTGACAGCACCTGACAACGGCGCGCGGCCGTCCGGTTAGCTTGATCGCTTACGCGGTCGATCGAGTCGGAGGCCCTCGATGACGCTTCACAGCATCTCCTCGGCAGTATTGCTGACAGCGGCAATCGTTTTTGCCGGTCAGGACGGCACGGACGTTTCCGACGCCCAGACCGCGAGCCGGTTGCTCGTCTCTTCCTTGCGCCACTTGAGCGATCTGTTTCCGTGCCCGATCCACCCGATCGAGTCGACGCTGATGGTTACGGCCGGCTTTCGCGGCTGACGCAACACCGCAATCCAAGCGCGAAATAATCTCTTGCTATGCGGCAGAGCGTTGACGCGCCAGCTGGCGGAAGAACGCGCGGATGCGCCGCGCATTGGCGCCGAGGTCGCTGCGGCCCACGCGCGATGCCGAGCGCACGTCCACGCGGCTCGCCGCATCGAGCGGCGTGATGCGGATGACGATATCGTCCCTGAAGCCGAAGAACAGCGTTCGGTCGGTGGCCTCGATGCGCAGTGTCTTCGGGTCCGCAGCGGCGATTTCCCAGCCGAGAGCGCGCGCCGCATCGAGGCAGCGCTCGAACGCAACGGCGGGAGGCGCCGCGTAAGTGAGCGGGACGATGTCCGGGTAGCCGCGGTGCTGGGCCTCCGCAACCTGGGCGCCTCCGTACTTCGCGCCGTTCGGCGCCGCGCGTCGCGTCTGAAGCAGCGCCACAAATTCAGGCGGCTGGCGCGTGTCGGTGGTGATGTCGTGGATCGGCGGCACGTTGCGCGCATGCCGCAACTGCATCCACGGCACGCCAAAGGTCAGCGCGCCGGCCGCGATCCCGGCAATGGAGAGAGCCAGCGCGCCGCGTGCAGCGGCACGCAAGGCCCATGCTCCGGCGGCGAGCGACAGCAGCGCGCCTGCAACACCCGCCCAGGCTGCTATTCCCAGGAGCGTGAACCCGAAGTCGTAATCCCAGAGGCCGAAGCGGTGGCCAGGTCCGGAGACGAGCGCCGTCAGTGCGGCGAGCGCCGCGATGGCGAATGCGGCGTACGCGAATGTCCGCATCCTTTAGATGCGCAGCACCTTGCCCGGATTCATCAAATTCTCCGGGTCGAGCGCGCGCTTGATATCGCGCATCACCGACACGGTGTCCTCGCCGTGCTCGGCGACGAGGTGCTTCACCTTGCCCAGGCCGACGCCGTGCTCGCCGGTGCAGGTGCCGTCCATCGCGAGCGCGCGGGCGACGAGGCGCTCGTAGATCGCCTTCGCTTCATCGAGCTCGCCGGGCTTCTGGGGGTCGAAGAGGATGCCGAGGTGGAAGTTGCCGTCGCCGACATGGCCGGCCACCACGATCGGCAGGGCGGAGCGGTCGAGATCCTTCTGCGTCTCGACCAGGCACTCGGAGAGGCGGGAGATCGGCACGCAGACGTCGGTGGACACGTAGCGCGCGCCGGGCTTGAGCTGCAGGCCGGCGAAATACAGGTTGTGGCGCGCATGCCAGAGGCGCGAGCGCTCCTCGGGCTTCGTCGCCCAGGCAAAATCGCTGCCGCCGTGCTCGCGCGCGATCGCCTGCACGGCGGCTGCCTGCTCGGCGACGCCGGCTTTGCTGCCGTGGAACTCGAGGAACAGCGTCATACGCTCGGGGTAGGCCGTCTTGAAGTGCCGGTTGATCGCACGCATCGACAGCGCGTCGAGGAATTCGCAGCGCGCCACCGGCACGCCCGACTGGATCGTTTCGATCACCGCATCGACCGCCTCCTTGACGCTGGGGAACGAGCACACCGCGGCGGACAGCGCCTCCTGCACCGCGTGCAGCCGGACGGTCACTTCGGTGATGACGCCGAGCGTGCCCTCCGAGCCGACGAAGAGGCGCGTGAGGTCGTAGCCCGCCGCCGACTTGCGGGCGCGCCGGGCGGTGTGGACGATGCGCCCGTCGGCAAGCACCGCAGTAAGCGCGATGACGTTCTCGCGCATAGTGCCGTAGCGCACGGCGTTCGTGCCCGAGGCGCGCGTCGCCGCCATGCCGCCGATCGTCGCTTCGGCGCCCGGGTCGACGGCGAAGAAAAGCCCGGTGTCGCGCAGATGGTCGTTCAGCTGCTTGCGCGTGACGCCGGCCTCGACCGTGGCGTCCATGTCGGCGGCGTGCACGGCGACGATGCGATTCATCTGCGAAACATCGAGCGCGAGGCCGCCGTGCACCGCGAGGATGTGGCCCTCGACCGACGTTCCCGCGCCGAACGGAATGATCGGCACGCGATGCGCGCGGCATACCGCGACGATGCACGCCACCTCGTCGGTCGAGCGCGCGAAGGCGACCGCCTCCGGCGGCACGGGGGCAAAGTACGACTCGTCCCTGCCGTGGTGCGCGCGCACCGCCTGCGAGACGCTGAAGCGCTCGCCGAGCAGCGCGCGCAGTTCTTCGATGGCCGGTCCCGGAATCATCTTGACAGCGAAAAACCACATCGTATACGGTGCCTCAAAGGGAGGAAATCGAAATGAAGCGCCTGCTTGCATCCGTCGCCGTCGCTGTCGTGTTCGCCCAGCCGGCCGCAGCCCTGGACCGGATCACCGCCACCCACGCTTTCCCGAAGAACTTCGTCTATTCGCAGAGCTTCCTGGAATTCGTGCGCAAGGCGAACGCCGCGGGCAAGGGCGTGTTCGAGATCTCGGTGCGCGGCGGCCCCGAGGCGATCCCGATGATGGAGCAGGCGAACGCCGCGCGTAACGGCGTCGTCGACATGGTCTACTCGGCGTGCTCCTTCTACGCGGCGACGGTGCCCGAGTGCGACGCGATCGTCGCCTCGACCATCGACGGTCCGAAAGCGCGCAAAAGCGGCGCTTACGACGCCTTCAACCAGGCCCATCAAAAGCGCATGGGCGTCCAATACCTTGGCTGGTTCGACAGCGGCATCCAGTTCCATCTCTGGTCGACGAAGGAGTTCAAGTTCGACTCGAAGGGCGACCTCGACATCCGCGGCTTCAAGGTGCGCGGCAACCCGATCTACAACGCCTTCCTCACGAACTACCTCGGCGCGCAGGTGATCACCCTCAACTCGCCCGAGATGTACACGGCGCTCGAGCGCGGCACGGTCGAAATCTCGCCGTGGACCTCGATCGGGCTGATGGACGCGCAGTGGGACAAGTACCTCAAGTACCGCCTGGATCCGGGGTTCTTCTCGACCGACCTCGGCGTGATCGTCAACCAGCAGAAGTGGAACGCGCTCAGCCCGAAGACGCGCGAGATCCTGCAGCGCGTGTCGATCGAGCATGAGCGCTCGAGCCTGAAGGCGCTCGGCGAGCTGAAGGAGAAGGAGTTTGCCGAGCTCGCGCGCCGCGGCGTCAAGGCCCAGGCCATGGCGCCGGAGGCCGGGCAGCGCTTCGTCGACGCGGCGCGCAAGTACACCTACCAGCGCATGAAAGAGCGGCTGGACAAGCTGCCGGATGGCCCGGCGTCCTACGAGCGCTTCGTGAAGCTCTTCGGGCCGGGCGCCTGATCGCGCGGGCTTTCGACCGGCTGGTGACCGCGATGGCGGTCGCCGCCGGGGCGCTCATGGTGGCGATGTTCGCGGCCACCCTGATCGACGTGATCCTGCGCAACCTGGGCTTCCAGAGCTCGGCGCACTTCTTCACCTTCACCGAGTACGCGCTGCTTTTCGTGCCGATGCTCGGCTCGCCCTGGCTGGTGCGCGAGAAAGGGCACGTCTACGTGGAGATCCTCATCAGCACGCTGAGGGGGCCCGCGCGCCGGCGCGCGCTCCAGGCAATCGCCGTCGTTTCCATCGCGGTGTGCCTGGTGCTCGCGTGGTACGGCTTCGATGTCGCGTGGCACAACTACTGGGCGGGCGACAAGGATGTGCGCACGCTCGACCTGCCGCGCTGGGCGCTGGTTGTCTGCATCCCGCTCGGGTTCCTGATCATGGCGATCGAGTTCGCGCGTCTTTTGCGCCGCGGCGAGTCGATCTATCCGGAGTCGGCGTTCGAGCGCACGAAGAGCGAGATGTAGGCGATGGAGTGGTACTACGCGGCCGCCTTGCTGCTCGGTCTTGCGCTCGGACTCATGCTGCTCGGCCTGCCGGTCGCGATCGCGTTTCTCGCGGCGAACATCGTGTCGGCTTATGTGTTCATGGGCGGCGAACGGGGCATCGCGCAGCTCATCAACAGCGGCTTCGGCAGCCTCACCAATTTCGCGCTGGTGCCGATTCCGATGTTTCTTCTCATGGGGGACCTGCTTTTCCACACCGGCCTGGCGACGCGCTTCTTCAACGCCACCGACCGCCTGCTCGGCAACGTTCCGGCGCGGCTCTCTTTCGTGACGCTCGCCGGCGGCACGGCGATCGCCGGGGCAACGGGCTCGAGCATGGGCTCGTGCGCGCTGCTCGGGTCGCTGATGGTGCCCGACATGATGCGCCGCGGCTACAGCAAGTACCTCTCGATCGGGCCGATCATGGGCGTAGGCGGCCTCGCGGTGATCATCCCGCCTTCGGTGCTCTCGGTCCTGCTCGCCACGCTGGCGCGCAGCGACGTCGGCGATCTGCTCATCGCCGGCGTGATCCCGGGGCTGGTGCTCGCGGCGATGTACGGGTTGCTGATCTACGGCTGGACGCTTCTCGACCCGAAGGCCGCGCCGCGCTACGAGGAGGACCGCGCCCCGGCGCGCAGGCTGTGGCGCATCGTGGTTCTCGACGTGGCTCCGATGATCGCGGTCATCGTGTTCACGGTGCTCATCATGATCGCCGGCTGGGCGACGCCCACCGAAGCCGCGGCGGTGGGCGTGTTCGCAGTGGGCGCGCTCGCCGCAGCGTACCGCTGCCTCACGTGGCGGGCGGTGCTCAAGTCCGTGGAATCGGCGCTGCGCGTCACCGTCATGGCCTTCCTCGTGATTTTCGGCTCGTCGACTTTCGCGCAGGTGCTCGCCTTCTCGGGCGCGGGCAGCGGGTTGATCGACTACGCGCTTTCGTTGCACGCTTCGCCGCTGGCGATGCTCGGCATCATGATCGGCATCATCCTTTTCCTCGGCTGCTTCATGGACCAGCTCTCGATGATGCTGCTCACCGCGCCCATCTTCTTCCCGCTCGCCAAGACCATGGGATTCGACCTCACCTGGTTCGGCATCATCATGCTGCTCGCGCTGGAAGTCGGGTACACCACGCCGCCGTTCGGCCTGCTGCTGTTCGTGATGAAGGGCGTGGCGCCGCCGCAGATCACCCTGCGCGACATCTATCTTTCCGCGTTGCCGTTCATCGGCTGCGTGCTGCTGCTCATCGTCCTGATCATCGCCTTTCCGCCGCTGGCCATGTGGCTGCCGGGGCTGCATTGATGCGCGCCTGGCGGCTTCACGATTACGGCCAGCCGCTGCGGCTCGAAGAGTGCGCGCTTGCGCAGCCCGGGCCCGGCGAGGCGCGCGTGCGCGTCGCCGCGGCGAGCGTCAATCCGATCGACTGGAAGCTCTCGGCCGGCCTGCTGCGCGGCGTGTTCGAGCCGCAGCTACCGCGGGTGCTCGGACGCGACTGCGCGGGCACGGTGGACGCCGTCGGACCGGGCGTCACCGAATTCGCGCCCGGCGACGAGATCGCGGGGGTGGCCGACATGGCGCGCGACGGCACGCACGCCGAATGCTGCGTGCTTCCGGCGGCGCAGGCGGCCCGCCGGCCGGCGAACGTGCCGCCCGATGCCGCGGCCGCGCTCGGCGTGGCCGGCGTCTCGGCCTACATCGCGCTCGTCGAGGTGGCAAAGATCACGAGCGGCGTGCACCTGCTCGTGCATGCCGGCGCCGGCGGCGTCGGCAGCCTCGCGCTCCAGATCGGCCGGCAGCTCGGCGCCGAGGTCAGCACGACGTGCAGCGCTGCGAACGCGGACTACTGCCGATCGCTCGGTGCGCACCATGTGATCGACTACACGGCCGAGGATTTCGCGACACTGCGCGGCTTCGACGCGGTGCTCGACACGGTGGGCGGCGCGGTGCACGAGCGTTCGGCTGCGGTGCTCAAGCCGGGCGGCACGCTCGTGTGGCTCGCCGCCGCGCCGTTCGACGCAATGCCCGGCCGCAACGATGTGCGGGTGGTTCGCGCCGACGTGCGCTGCACCGCGGACCGGCTGGCGACCCTGCTCGAGTGGGCGGCGCGCGGCACCCTCCGCGTGCCGGTCGAGACCAGGATCCCTTTCGCCGACGCGCCGCGCGGCTATGCGCTCAGCCGCACCGGACACGCGCGCGGCAAGATCGTGATCCTGACCTGAGACTCGAAAGGCCGACGCCGGCGAAGATGAGCCCGATCCCGGCGAAGTGGTACCAGTGCGGATATTCGTGCAGGAAGATCGCCGACAGCCCGACGCCGAACGCCGGCATGAGGGGCATCGTGACGCCCGCACCGGCGGCGCCGAGGCGCCTGACGACATAGCTCCAGCCCACATATGCGAGCAGCATCGAGCCAATGGCCGAGTAGACGACAGCGAGCACGCCATCGGCGGTGAGCGTCAATCCGGGCTCCTGGTGCACCTCCACTGCGAGCCAGGGCAGCATGAACACCAGCCCGAAAGCGCACACCATGACTAGCAGTTCGATGGTGCTCAGCGGATCGCGCCGCATGCGCAGCAGCACCGTGTAGCACGCCCAGACGATCGTCGAGCTAAGGGCAAGCAGGTCGCCCATGTTGAAGGACACCAGACTCGGGTCGCCCTGCGTCGCAATGAGGACCACGCCGCAGAGGGAGACCGCGACGCCGATCCACTGCAGCGCGCCGACGCGCTCGCCGAGCGGAATCGCCATCAGCATGACGAAGATCGGCGTGGTGGACATGTAGAGGACGCCGCTCGTCGCGGTAGTGAAGTGAAGCCCGAGCCACTGCAAGCCGAGATGCGGGCCGCCTCCGGCGAGGCCGAGCGCCGCAAGCACCAGCCACTCTCCGCGCGTCAATGAAGGAAGTTTTTCACGCAACCCCGCAAGCGCGAAAGGCAGAAGGATCGCGAGCACGATGAGCAGGCGGCCGATCGTGGCGACGGCGGGCGAGACTCCCTCGCGCACTGCGCGTGCGACGACCCAGTTGCCCGACCACAGAAGCAGCGTGGCGACGAGAACGATCCAGGCGGTGAAACGCATGCCGGGAGGGATTATGCCCGCGTGCTAACCTCGACCGATGCCGTTGGTGAACGCCGCGGGACATTCGTTGTATTACGAGTCGATCGAAGGCCGCGGCCCGACCCTCGTTTTCCTGCACGAGGGTCTCGGATCGATCCGCCAGTGGCGCGACTTTCCCGCGAAAATCGCCGAGGCCACGGGCTGCCGCGCCATCATTTACGACCGCTACGGCTACGGCCAGTCCGACATCCTGCAGGAAGCGCGGCGCACGGTGCGCTTCATGCACGACGATGCCCTCGTTTTTCTTCCCGACATCCGAAACAACCTCGGCCTGGACGACGTAATCCTGATCGGGCATTCGGATGGCGCGTCGATCGCGCTGATCCATGCCGGCGCGGGCTACCAGACGCGCGGCGTGGCGGTCATGGCTCCGCACGTGTTCATCGAGGAGATCTGCCTCACCTCCATCGCCGCCGCCACACGGGCGTTCGAGACCACGGACCTGCCGGCGCGCCTGGGGCGCTATCACCGCGACGCGCGCAAGACCTTCTACGGCTGGGCGGATGTCTGGACCGAAGACAACTTCAAGAGCTGGGACATCCGCGGCGATTATCTGCCGGACATCCGCTGCCCCGTGCTCGCGATCCAGGGCGAGCAGGACGAATACGGCACGATGCAGCAGCTCGACGAGATCGCGCGCAATGTCGCCGGGCCTTGCGAGCTTCTCAAGCTCGCGAACTGCGGCCACACGCCGTTCCGCGACCAGCCCGACGCCACGTTTGGCGCGGTGACGCGTTTCGTCGAGGCGCTTAAATGAAAGACGAGGCCTCGGTCATCGCGATCGTCGGCACGGCGCATGCGCTGAGCCATTTCTGCCAGCTCGCGCTGGCGCCGCTTTTTCCGCTGATCCGCGAGGAGTTCGGCGTTTCGTACGCGGCCCTCGGCTTCGTCGTGATGCTGTTCTACACCGGCTCGGCGCTGCTCCAGCCGGTCGCCGGTTTCCTCGTCGATCGCATCGGCGGCCGGGGCATGCTGCTCGGCGGAGTAGGGCTGCTCACGGTCGGGCTGCTCGTGATGAGCGCGGCGGACGGCATCGCCGTGCTCGGGCTTGGCGCGATGCTGATGGGCCTCGGCAACAGCGTGTTCCACCCCGCCGACATGTCGATCCTCAACGGCCGGGTCTCGACGCCGCGCCTCGGGTATGCCTTCAGCGCGCACGGCATGGCGGGATTTCTCGGCTTCGCCGCATCCCCGGTATTCAGCGCGAGCATCGCAGCGGCGTATGGTTGGCGCGCCGCGTTGCTCGGCACGGCCGCGATCGGTCTTGCGGCGCTCGTGATGCTGCTCGCCAATTCCCATCAGCTTCATGTGACGCATGCCATGGCGAAGAAGCCTGCAGCGGCCTGGGATGCACGCGTGCTTCTTTCGCGGCCGGTGCTGCTGTGCTTCGCTTTCTTCACGATCTGGGGCGGCGCCTATGCCGGCCTCGCGAATTTCTCGATTACGGCAATGCAGCTGCAATTCGGGATCGGCCCCGCGCTCGCGTCCTCGGCGCTTACGACTTACATGCTCGCCAATGCAGTGGGCCTGGTGGCGGGGGGCGTCTTTGCCGCGCGCGTGGGAAGGCACGAGCTCGTAGCCGGCGCTGGACTTTCCTGCGCGGCGCTCGTGGTTCTCTCCATTGCAGCCGGGGCGGTCAGCGCTCCGGCACTGCCCGTCGCTCTCGGCGCTGCGGGCCTCGCCGCGGGATTCACGTACCCGTCGCGCGATCTCATCGTGCGGGCATCGACGCCGCCCGGCGCCGCGGGACGGGTCTACGGCTTCGTGTACTCGGGGCTCGATATCGGCGTTCTCGCGACGCCGATGCTTTACGGCATGCTCATCGACAGCGGCGCGCCGCAGGCCGTGTTCTACGTGATCTTCGGCTTCGCGCTCGCTGCGATCCTGACGGTGCTCCAGGTGTCCGGCCGCGGCCGGCTTATTCCGCGTACCTGACGCCGCGGCGCTCGAGCATGCGCAAGAGCGAGGGCTTGATCGTTCTCGGGTTTGCGCTCATGAGACGATCATACTGGCCTCTTCCACGGCGGCAAGCGCCTCGAGGAGGAGCTCCGGGCGGTTTTGCCTGAGAAGCTCCGAGTCCGAAAGCATGCGTCGCCACAGCCGCGCCTTGCGATGGCCGTGGTACAGGCCGAGCATGTGGCGGGTGACGTGGCGCAGGGATGGCACCCCTTTTGCGTACTCGTACATCGCTTGCACGACCTGGGCGCGTGTCGTCTCCGCGTCGGCGAGCATCCAGGGATTGTGATACGCAGCGCGGCCGAGCATCACGCCGTCCACGTAAGCGAGATGGTTCGTGATCTCCGCCCAGCTTGCGATTCCTCCGTTGAGGACGATCTCGATCTGCGGAAAGTCCTGCTTCAGGCGGTACACGTAGTCGTACTTGAGCGGAGGAACCTCGCGATTTTCCTTGGGGGAGAGACCCTTGAGGATCGCGTTGCGGGCATGCACGATGAACGTGCGGCAGCCTGCGCGCGAGACAACGGCGACGAAGTCGCGCACGAAATCGTAGGCCTCGATGCTGTCGATGCCGATGCGGTGCTTGACCGTGACTTCCAGGCCGCTCGCCTCGCGCATTGCCCGCACGCATTCGGCGACGAGCGACGGCTCGGCCATGAGGCAGGCGCCGAAGGCGCCTTTCTGCACCCGCTCGCTCGGGCAGCCCACATTGAGGTTGATCTCGTCGTAGCCGTAGCTCTCGACGAGGCGCGCGCACATCGCGAGCTCCTGCGGATCGCTGCCGCCGAGCTGAGCGGCGAGCGGATGCTCTTCCTGGCTGAAGGCGAGGTGATGGTCCACGTCGCCGTGGACCAGCGCCGCCGTGGTGATCATCTCGGTATAGAGGCGCACGCGCGAGGACACCTGGCGCAGGAAGTACCGGCAATGCCGGTCGGTCCAGTCCATCATGGGGGCAACGCAGAGCCGCCAATTTGCGGGCTTTTCCACGGTCCTCTCTATTACAGCCCGGCGGAGAAAGCGGCAAGCGTGCCGCGCGCCGCGGTCGAGAAATGGCTACAAAAGGCGCACGCGGGGTACGGGAAAGGCATCGACCAGCGCGCGCGCTGCATCAGGGACCGCGTCGAGGCCGCGAACTGCCGCGATAAGGCGATCGGCCTGATCGCTCGAGCTGCCGAGCCCGAAGGCGAGGCAACCTCGAAGCTTTTCGTCGAGCTCGGCATCGCCCATTGGATCTGCGGGGCTGCCCTTCATGGTGAAGCTTGATAGGTTGAGCGTTTTCCCATTGCGCAGCGTTACCGTCGCGCGGGCCGGTTCTATTGCGCGCGCCTCGATCGACGGATCGTCCACCACGCGAATGATTGTTGTCAGCGCCACAACTGCCTCGTCGGCGATGGCGTCCTGTTGGAAGGCAGAGAGGCCCACTTTACCGTCGATCAGCGCGCGCGCGAAGCTGTAGGCTGCGTTGAACTGCGCGTGTACGACCGATTTCTCGGCCGGGTCGTAGGTTTGCCCGACTGTGCGCCAATTTAGGTTTCCAAGGCCGATCTCGATGCTCGCGACGTCCTTCGCCCGCACGCCATCCCGATGCAAGCGCAAACCAAGGCCGATAACGGTATGGTTGCAACGGCAGCCCGGGTAGGGCTTGAAGCTGTATTCCGGAACCCGCCAGCTTTCGCCCCAGCCGGCCATGAGCGCCTCGGGTTTCACCTCGCCGCGCTCATAGAGCGCGAACAGTCCGGCCTCGCCTTCGAGCGTCCGGCGTGGTCCCGTGACGCCGTCCTTTGCCAGAAAAGCGGCGAGCACGGCCGCCCGAGCCGCGAAGCCGGCCCCTAGGCGCTTGGAAAGCGCGCCGTCGTGCATGCTTTGCGCGGAGCCGCTCGCCTGGTGGAAGGCGAGACCAAGCGCGTCGCCCAGCGCTTTCGAGCTCAATCCGAGCAGCTTGCCCACCGCGAGGCCGCTGGCGAGCGCGCCGAACACCGTGGTTGGATGCCAGCCATGACCGAGGCTGCCGTAGCAGGCGAGACCAAGGCGGGCATGCACTTCGGCCCCGACCGCCATGGCCAGGATGAAGCGCTTGCCCTCGACGCGGCCTACATCTTCCGCGGCCGCGAGTACCGAAGGAAGCACGATGCAGCCCGTGTGGACGCGAGCGGCGTCGTGCAGGTCGTCGAAATCGAGCGCATGTGCCGCCGCACCGTTGGCGAGTGCCGCGGTGGGCGGCGAATGGCGCCGTTTGCCAAGGAGGCCTGTGGACGAGCCTTCTGATTCCCAGCGCGAGAGGCGCGCGTTCAACTCAGGGATCCCTGGGGCGCCGGCCGCACCGGCGACCAGGCCGAGTGCGTCGAGGCTCAGGCGCCTGACCCCCGCCACGACGGCCGGCGGCAGGTCCTCGTAGCGAAGCGCGTGAACCGCTTCGCAGAGTTGCCGGCTAAGCCCTTCCACGCGCGATGCCGAGCTCCGCGAGGATTTCCTCGGTGTGCTGGCCGAGATCCGGCGTGTGGAGCGTCTGCTCCTTGCGGTCGGCGAAGCGCACGGGGTTCGATGGAATACGCGCGGCCTTGCCGTGGACGTCGACCTCGCGTAGCGCTCCGATGGCTCTTACCTGCTCGCTTTGCAGGGTCTCCTCGAGCGTGAGCACACAGGCGAACGGAATCTTCATGCGCACGAATTCCTGCTCCCAGTAGGCGCGAGGCTGCTCGCGGATCTTCTTCGCGATCTCGGCTCGCTCCCACGGATAATCCATGCCGTGGTCCATCTCGCTGCGGCCCCATTTGCCGCATGACTTCCAATCCTCCGGCAGCCCGAGCAGCGCACAGAACGCTTCCCAGAACACTTTCTCGATCGGGCACACGAGGACGATTTTCCTGTCGCTCGTCTCGTACGTGGCGTAGCGGCCACCGAAGTCCGCGTAGCTGAACCAGCGTTCGCCGAGATTGGCGAACGTTCCGACGTGGCGCCAGTTCCACCAGATCGCGGCGCCGAAAAGCGAGACGCTCAGCCGCTGCGGCTCCCCGGTGGCGTCGCGGCGGCGGAGCGCCGCCAGGATGCCGAGCGCGCCAAATATGCCGGCAAGCGGCGCGCCGGCGGATTGGTACATGGCTTGCGGGTAGGGAAGGCCGTCTCGCCACTCGATAGGCACGATTCCGGCGTACGCGTCCGGGTTGAGGCCGTGCGCGGGCAGCGCGCGCAGAGGCCCCTCTTCGCCGTAGCCGGTGACGTTGCACTGGACGATTCGCGGATTCGCCGCCGCGAGGCTGTCGAAATCGAGTCCCAGCTTCTTCAGCCCCTCCGGAAGCCCGCCGACAAGCATCACGTCCGCCCAGCGCGCGAGCGCCTTTATCACCTGCGGCCATTCGGGCGCGCGGCTGGACAGCGCGAGGCTGCGTATCCCCGCGTTCAGGCTGACATGGAAGAGACCTTCGCCGTGGATGTAGGGGGCGAAGCCGCGCGTCGCATCGCCGGTTTTCGGGTTCTCGACCTTGATGACCTCCGCGCCGAGGTCCCGCAACAAGCGCGCCGCCACCGGGCCAGGCATGTAACGGGTGAAATCGACGACCCGGAAACTCCCGGGCTCCCACAGTGGATATTCAGTATTCTGAATCGATGTCATAATGAGGAATGTTAGCGCGCACTACGCTCTACGACAAGCTGTGGGAAGCGCATTGCGTCTCGCACAGGCCGGACCATCCGGCCGTCATGTACGTGGACCTTCACCTCGTACACGATGGGACTTACCGGCGCGCGTTCGAAATGCTCGAACAAGGCAAGCTCGCGGTGCGTCGCCCGGACCTTACCTTCGCAACCACGGATCACTGTCTGCCAATCTCCGATCCCTCGCGGCCGATGCCGCCGGTGGTCACCGGTCTTTCGGCCGCGTGCGCGCGCCACGGCATATCCATCTACGGGCCCGAGCACGAGCGCCAAGGCATCGTTCATGTCATCGGGCCTGAGCTTGGGCTAACCCAGCCCGGCAAGTCAGTTGCCTGCGCGGATAGCCATACCACGACGCACGGCGCCTTCGGCGCGCTCGCGTTTGTCATCGGTACCACGCAGGTGCTGCATGCACTCGCCACACAGTGCATTCTCCAGCGCCGCGCGCGCACGATGAGCATCGTGATCGACGGTGCGCTTCAGCGCGGCGTCACGGCGAAGGACTTGATCCTCGCAATCATCACGCGCTACGGGATTGCAGCGGCGAGCGGTCACGCGGTCGAGTTCTCCGGCAGCGCGATACGCGCCATGGGAATGGAGGAGCGCATGACATTGTGCAACATGGCGGCGGAGCTCGGCGCTCGCACGGCCCTCATAGCGCCCGATGACAGGACCCTCGACTACCTGCACGGCCGCCCCTTCGCGCCGAAGGGTACCGACTGGGAGCGCGCGCTCGCCCGCTGGCGCCTGCTCGTGTCCGGGGAAGATGGCCGTTTCGATTCCCGATTACGCTTTGACGCGTGTGAGGTGCACCCGATGGTGACGTGGGGGACCACGCCTGCCATGGGGATGGCCGTCAACGCCGCTATCCCAGCGCCGGAGAGCGTCGGCGCGCCGGAGGAGCGTGAAGCGGCGGAGCAAGCATTGCGCTATATGGGACTCGCGCCGGGAACCACTGCGCAGGAAATGCCGGTCGACGTGGTGTTCATCGGTTCGTGCACCAACTCCAGGATCGAAGACCTGCGGGCCGCGGCTGGAGTCCTGCGCGGCCGGAAGGTCGCGCCGGGCGTGCGGCTGCTCGTTGTGCCCGGTTCTCAGGCGGTGCGCCGGCAGGCTGAAGCCGAGGGGCTGCGTGAGGTGTTCACTGCGGCGGGGGGCGAATGGGGTCGGCCGGGCTGCAGTTTGTGTGTTGCCATGAACGGCGAGTTCGCCGGCGCGCGCAAATACGTTGCGAGCACCAGCAACCGTAATTTCCAGGACCGTCAAGGGCCGGGCGCGCGCACGCTGCTCGTAAGTCCGCTCACCGCCGCGGCGAGCGCAGTCGACGGCAGGATTGCCGACCCGCGCCGCTATCTCGCCGACTGAAGCCCATGGCGTCCTTCCGTCATCTTCGCTCGCGCCTGGTGCCGCTGCTCGGACCCGACATCGATACCGACCAGATCATTCCAGCGCAGTACGTGAACGCCGCCGGAACCGAGGCACTCGCGCGCGCGCTCTTCCGGCGCCTGCGTGACCAAAATGCCCGATTTGTGCTCGATCGTCCGGAAATGGCGGGCCGTACGGTGATGTTGGTGGGAAGCAATTTCGGTTGCGGCAGCTCGCGGGAAGCGGCTGCGTGGGCGCTGTCGGCCTGGGGCATCCGGGCGCTCATCGGACGTTCCTTCAATGCCACGTTCTCTGGCAATTGCCTGCAGAACGGCCTGCTGCCGATCGCCGCGCCGCTCGAAGCGCACGGCGCGCTTTGCGAAGCGATCGGCGCGGGTGCCGACCCGGAGATCGCAATTGATCTCGAGCGCGACCGAGTCGAGTTCACCGAGCTGGGGATCGCGTTTTCTGTCGGCCTCGAGCCATTCGCCCGCGAGCTGCTGTTACGCGGCATGGACGAGTTGCATTACCTGCTGGATCGCCGCGCGGAGATCGAGGCGTACGAAACACGTGGAGGACCTTTGCAATGAACCCGAAGGCCAAGATAACCCGAGTGGAGACGATCCCCGTCGCGGTACCGTTCCGCGTGCCGTTCAAGATTGCCAGCGGCGGCGCGCGGCCAGTCGGTGAAAACCTGTTGGTGCGGCTTCATACTGACCAGGGACTGGCCGGAATCGGAGAGACGCAAGCGTGGCGCCGGCAGGGGAGCACGGAGACATTCGCGAGCCTGAAATGCGCCATAGAAGAGCACCTCGCTCCGCGCCTCATAGGGCGCTCGCCTTTCGAGCTGCCGGCGCTCGTGCGGGCCATGGACGAGGCGCTTTATCCGGCGCTCTACGCCAAGGCCGGCATCATCGACGGCCTCTACGACCTTCAGGGCAAGCTCCTCGGCGTGCCCGTGTGGCAGCTCCTCGGCGGCAAATGCCGCGACGCGGTCGGAGCTTGCGCGGTCCTGCCTATCAAAGACTCGCTCGAAGAGACGCTCGCCGGCGCGGACGACTTCCACCGCCGCGGTTTTCGCAGCTTCACAGTCAAGGTGGGCGTGAACGCCGAGGCCGAGGTAAAGCTGGTCGCCGCGGTTCGAGAACGCTTTCCCTCGGCAATCATCCGCGTCGACGCAAATGCGAGCATGAGGTTCGACGCGGCCCTGGCATTGCTTGAGAAGCTCGCGCCTTACGGGCTGGATGCAGCGGAACAGATGGTGCCGATGTGGGACCTCGAGGGCATGGCGGAGCTCGCGCGCCGCGTTCCGGTTGCGATCATGGCGGATGAGTGCGTCGGCACCGTTCATGACTTGCTCGAAGTGATCAAGCGCCGCGCTGCAACCGTCATGCAAACGAAAGTGGCGAAAAACGGCGGCATCTGGCACATGCGCATGCTGTGGACACTCGCGCATGCCGCGGATATGCGCATCTACCCGGGCAACCATCCGAGCACGAGCGTCGCGACGGCCGCCGTCGTACATCTGGCCGCCGCGTGGCCGGGTCCGTTGCTTGACGGACCGTTCGCGGTCGGTATCAGCGGTGCGTTCGCTCGCGACGTCGTGCTCGAGCCGCTGAGCGTAGAGAATGGAGCGGTCCGAGTGCCCGATGGCCCGGGCCTCGGCGTGGCTCTCGATGAAAAGGCGATCGCCGCCATGCGGGTCGACAAATGAGGACAGGAAAGCGGCTGGCAGTCGCGCGAAAGGCGGCGAAGCCTGAGGGCGCGCGCACCGTCGGCCGCGTGCTGCGCGCTCTCGAGCTGCTGGCCGGACAGGGCGGCCCGCTGCGGCTCATGGAGATCGCGCGCGAGCTCGGCATCCCCACCAGCTCCGCGCATGCCCTCGTGCAGCAGCTCATCCGCTTCGACTACGTCAAGACCGTCGGCGAGGAACGGCGCTATGTCGCCGGGCCGGCGCTGGTGCTGCTCGGCACGCGGGTTCGGGCCGGTTTGCAGATCGTCAAGGTGGCGCGCTCGGTGCTCGAGGAACTCGCCGCGGCGACGGGGGAGAACGTTTACCTCGGCATCCGTCAGGCGCACGGCATCGTCTACGCCGACTCCATCGAAGCCGAGTCCGGGGTGATGGCACGCTTTCCGATCGGCTCCATGCGACCGCTGCACGCATCCAGCCCCGGCAAGGTCTTTCTCGCGTTCCAGGTACCCCCGGTTCAGCTCGATGCTTTCCTCGGCCCGGGTCCGCTGCAAGCGTTCACCCGGCACACGATCACCGACCGCGTCAGGCTACGGCAGCAGCTGGACCAGGTCCGTGCGCGAGGGTACGCGGTAAACGAACAGGAAGCGGTGGAGGGAGCGTTCGGCGTTTCGGCACCTATCTTCGGGGCCGACGGGGCGCTTGCCGGGTCGATCACTCTGGGGCTTCCGGTAGTGCGCTACAAGAGCGGGCGCGACATGGCGATCCGGAAGGTCACTGCGGCCGCCACGGAAATCTCCCGCAGGCTCGGGGTCGAGAGCTGGAGCGAGACCCTCAGGTCGTTTTCGCGCCCTTTGGCCGCAGCTGATCTGCGCTGAAACGGTTCACCTGAATGCCGCTCGCTTCGCGGTCCCACATCTCGCGATAGCCGGCCTTCGCGATCTCGCGCAGAGCCGGCTTGGAGATCTTCTGCGAGGGCGTCTTGGGCAACTCGTCGACGAAGCGGACATAGCGCGGCACCATGAAGTAAGCCATCTTGCGCACGGCATACTCGATCACGGCGCGCTCGGTGAGCTCGGGCGTCGCCTTCACGATGAACACCGCGACTTCGTCCTCGCCGAGTTCGGACGGCACCGGCACCGCGGCCGCCTCCAGGATGGCCTCATGGCCCTTGAGGATGGTCTCGATCTCGAACGCTGAGATATTTTCGCCGCGGCGCCGAATCGCATCCTTCACCCGGTCGACGAAGAAGAGATAGCCGTCCGCGTCGAGGTAGGCACGGTCGCCGGTATGGAACCAGAGATTGCGGAAGGCCGCGAGCGTCGCCTCGGTCTTGCCGCAGTAGCCGGAAAACATCGTCCACGGCTGGCGCGTGCGGAGCACGATCTCGCCGGGTGTCCCGCGCGGCACCTCGACATCATTCTCGTCGACAATGCGCAGCTCCACGTTGTCGGACACGCGCCCGGAAGTGCGCGGCTTGTCGTAGGCCTCGCCGGCCGCCAGCACCGCGACCGGGCAGGCTTCGGAGAGGGCATACTGCGAGATGATCTGCAGACCCCAGCGCTCCTCGAGTTGCCGCCGGTTCGCCGGCGGCGGCACGAGCGCGGCGATACGCACTGGATTGTCCTGCTCCTCGGGCGTCACCGGCAGCTTCTCCAGGATCGACGCGACCACCATCATCGCGTTGAATTGCGTCGCCCGGTATCGATGAATGTCGGACCAGAAGCGGCGCGCGGAGAAGCGCGCCTCTAGCGCCACCGTCGCCCGAGCCCAAAGCGCCGTCAGCGTCGAGTAGTTAAGCGCATTGCCGTGGAACAGCGGCAAGCACGTGTAGAGCCGATCGGAACGCTCGAGCGCCATGCGCATCGCCTGCGTGCGCCCGATGCTGAGCGAGTGCGCGTTCGGGCAGATGCTGCCTTTGGAGGGCCCGGTAGTCCCGGACGTATAGAGGATGAGCCACGGATCCCAGGCGTTGAGGGCGACGTCGAGCGAACTTCCGCGCAGCGCCTCGCCGTCGGCGAGCACATCGTCCCACGTCGGAAGGTTGTGATCCGATGCCTGCTCCAGGGAAACAAGGACCATCGGGAGCGCAATGCCCGGCCATGCCTCGCGCAGCACCGGCAGGTAGCTGTCCTGGACGACGACATGCGTGCAGTCGGCGTCCTGCAGGTAGTAGCGCAGAAGCTCCGCGCGCGCGGCCGTGTTGATCGGCACGTTGAGGGCACCGAGCTTTGCCACCGCGAATAGCGTCAGGATGTAGCGCGGGCTGTTGTCGAGAATGGTCGCGACCCGGGCGCCCCTTGAAACTCCCCGCTTGCGCAAGCCGTGCGCAAGCTGCGTCGACAGCCGGTCTACGTCAGCGTAGGAGAACACCTCGTCGCCGTGCAGGATGAACGGCCAATCGGGCTGCGCTTCCGCGGCGCGCCGCAACACTGTCGGCAGCACTCGCTCTTGCAGAGGAAAGTCGATCATCGGCGGTTCGGTGTCGGCATTGAACGAGCGTGCGCGGCGCTTGACGCCCGGGCGGGTGGCGGATCAGAATAATGTATCATATTCAGCATTCTGAAATACCGGTGATGCAGGCACTTCCCGAATACAGCGACGTGGTGGTGGTGGGAGCCGGAAACGCGGCGCTCTGCGCCGCGCTTGCTGCAGCCGAGCAGGGCGCGTCCGTCCTGGTCCTCGAGCGCGCCCCGGAGACGGAATCCGGCGGCAATACGCGCTTTACCGCCGGAGCGATCAAGTGCGTCTACGACGGGGTCGAGGACCTCAGAGCCTTGATGCCGCACCTCACGGAGGACGAGATCCGCGTCACCGATTTCGGCCAGCACCCCGAGAGCAAGTACTACGACGACATGGGTCGCGAGACACAGTACCGGTCCGATCCCGATCTGACCGAAGCGCTCGTCGCGCGCAGCCGCGACACGATTCGGTGGATGAGCAGCAAGGGTGTGCGCTTTCTTCCGATGTACGGGCGCCAGGCGTTCAGGGTCGACGGAAAATTCAAGTTCTGGGGCGGCTTGACGGTCGAGGCAACCGGTGGGGGGCCAGGCCTCGTCGAGGCGCTTACAAAGGCGGTGCTGAAGGCGGGCATCCCGATCGCGTACGAGGCACGCGCCATGGCGCTGGTTGCGGACGACGACGGCGTAAAGGGGCTGCGCGTGAAGCATCGCGGCAGGACCGTCCATGTCCGCGCGAAATCCATCGTGCTGGCCGCGGGCGGGTTCGAGGCGAACGCGGAATGGCGCACGCGCTATCTCGGCCCGGGTTGGGAGCTTGCGAAGGTGCGCGGCACCCGATTCAATACCGGCGACGGCATCCGCATGGCGCTGGATGTTGGTGCCATGCCGACGGGCAACTGGTCCGGCTGCCACTCCGTAGGGTGGGACCGCAACGCGACGGAATTCGGCAACCTCCAGGTGGGCGACAACTACCAGAAGCATTCGTATCCCTTCGGCATCATGCTGAATGCGAACGGCGAGCGCTTCGTCGATGAGGGCGCCGACGTCTTCAGCTACACGTACGCCAAATATGGCCGCGTGGTGCTTGCCCAGCCGGGGCAGTTCGCGTGGCAGGTGTTCGACCGCAAGGCGCAGCCGTACCTGCGCGACGAGTACCGCTTCAAGGGCATGACGAAGGTACGCGCCGACACGCTCGAAGAGCTCGTCCGCAAGCTGGACGACGTCGATCCGGCGCGCGCGCTGGACACGATCAAGGCGTTCAACGCCGCGACGCCGGGGCCGGAGATCCGCTTCGATCCCAATGTAAAGGACGGCCGCAGGACGCGCGGCCTCGCGATTCCGAAGTCGAACTGGGCGAACGCAATCGACGAGCCGCCATTCGAGGCGTACGGTGTGACTTGCGGCATCACGTTCACCTTCGGCGGCGTGAAGATCGATACGCGGACGCAAGTCCACGACACGGACGGCCGCGTGATAGCGGGTCTTTACGCCGCTGGCGAAATGGTCGGCGGTCTGTATTTCTTCGGCTATCCGAGCGGCAGCGGCCTGATGTCGGGCGCCGTGTTCGGCAGGATCGCAGGACGGGAGGCGGCGCTCCGTGCGCGCGGCTGACCGCCGCGTCGGACAAGCAATTTGAGAAGGAGGGGTAGCGATATGAGTCTGCGTCGTGTGTTTGCCTTGCTCTGTGTGTTCTTTTCCGTGGCCGCAATGGGCCAGGAATATCCGACCAAGCCGATTCGCCTCGTCACGCCGTGGCCCCCGGGCGGCGGAACCGACATCGTGGCGCGGATGATCGCTGCAAAGCTCACCGATGCCTGGGGACAGCAGGTGGTGGTGGAGAATAAGAGCGGTGCGACCGGCACCATCGGCACTGATATGGTGGCGAAGTCGGCGCCGGACGGCTACACACTGATCATCGGGACAAATGCGACGCACGTGATCGCAGTCAGCCTGTACGCGAAGTTGCCCTACGATCAGGAGAAGGACCTTACGCCGATCACCCGCGTGTCGGCCGTGCCGCATGTCATAGCGGTCGTGCCTTCGCTCGAAGCGCGGAACGTGCAAGAGCTCATCGCGCTGGCGAAGGCGCATCCGGGAAAGATCTCTTTCGGCTCAGCGGGCAATGGAAGCACCCCACACCTCGCGGGTGAGTTGTTCAAGACCCTCACCGGGGTCAATTTGCTGCACGTTCCCTACAAGGGGACGGGGCAGTCGTTGCAGGACACGATCGGCGGCGTAGTGCAAGTGTCGTTCGATACCATGCCGTCGGTGCTTCCGCATATCAAGAGCGGGCGGCTGCGTGCCCTTGCGATTGCAGGGCCGAAGCGCGTCAGCGCCCTGCCCGATGTCCCGGCCGTCGCCGAAGCCGGGGTACCGGGCGCCGAAGGCATGACCTGGTACGGGCTTTTCGGTCCCGCCGGACTGCCCAAGCCGATCGTGCAAAAGATATTTGCCGAGGTCGTCAGGATCGTAAAGTTGCCCGACGTGAAGAGCCGGCTCGATTCGCTCGGCACCGAGGAGACGACGAGCGCCTCGCCGCAGGAATTCGCCGCCATGGTGCACTCCGATATCGCGAAATATGCAAAGGTCATAAAGTCGGCCGGTCTCAGGATGGATTGACGCCCTCGATGCGGGCGATCCTGATCGAGAAGGCTGAAAGCGGGCAGCGGGTCGCCCTGGGCGAAGTGGACGAGGATCGACTTCCCCAGGGCGACGTAACCGTCCGAGTCGACTATTCGACCGTCAATTACAAGGACGCCCTCGCCATAACAGGCAAGGCGCCGGTGGTGCGCAAGTACCCGATGGTGCCGGGCATCGACTTCAGCGGCGCGGTGGAAGCGAGCAGTGATCCACAGTGGAAGGTCGGTGATCGCGTTGTCCTGAACGGCTGGGGTGTCGGCGAAACTCATTGGGGCGGGCTCGCGCAGCGCGCGCGTGTCAAGGGGCAGTGGCTGGTGCGCCTGCCCGAAGGCCTCACGTCCTACCAGGCGATGGCAATCGGCACGGCCGGTTATACCGCCATGCTTTGCGTGATGGCGCTCGTGAAGCACGGCTTGAAGCCAGGCGATGGCGAAGTGCTTGTCACCGGAGCGGCAGGCGGTGTGGGCAGCACAGCGATCGCATTGCTTACTGGTCTTGGTTACAACGTAGTCGCTTCAACTGGCCGACCGGCGGAAACCGAGTACCTCAGGGTGCTGGGAGCGAGCGAAGTGGTCGACCGCGCCCAATTCTCGTCTCCGGGCAAACCTCTCGTGAAGGAGCGCTGGGCGGGCGCAGTCGATGCCGTTGGTAGTCACACACTGGCGAACGTGTGCGCGGCGATGCGCTACGGTGGCGCGGTGGCTGCGTGCGGACTCGCTGGCGGCATGGATTTCCCTGCCACAGTCGCACCGTTCATCTTGCGCGGCGTGACGCTGTACGGTATCGACAGCGTCATGGCGCCGGCGAATTTGCGGCAGGAGGCGTGGCGCCGCCTTGCTGCAAACCTCGACCGCGCCAAGCTTGACGCTATGGCAGGCGAGATCTCGCTGGGAGAAGCGATTGCGGCGGGCGCACGCGTGATAGCTGGTCAAGTGCGCGGGCGGCTCGTCGTCAATGTGAACCGCTGAAAAGGAGGCGCGATGGGCGAGCCGCCGCTCGGCGCTCTGGCGGGAATCCGGGTCCTGGATCTCGGGAATTTCATGGCCGGGCCGATGGCGGCGACCTGGCTCGGCGACTTCGGCGCCGAGGTGATAAAGGTTGAGCACCCACGCGGCGACGGGGTGCGGCACTGGGGCCAGACCAAGAACGGCGATCCGCTTTACTGGAAAATGCTGTCGCGGAACAAGCGCTGCATCACGCTGAACCTCAGCAAGCCCGAGGGACAGAAGCTGCTCCGTGACTTGGCCGCCAAGAGCGACGTACTTGTCGAGAATTTCACGCCCGGCACGATGAGCCGGTGGAACGTCGGCTACGAGCAGCTGAGCAAAGTGAACCCGCGGCTCGTCATGCTCAGCATCTCGGCCTACGGGCAGTCGGGACCGTATTCGCTGCGCCCGGGCTTCGGCACGCTCGCCGAAGCGATGAGCGGCTTCGCCTATATCAACGGCCAGGCCGACGGGCCGCCGACGCTGCCGTCGTTCGGGCTCGCCGACGGAATCGCGGGCCTGAACGGCGCGTTCGGAGTGCTCGTCGCCTTGCGCCACCGGGATGCGCACGGCGTCGGCCAGCATATCGATGCCGCGCTCTACGAGCCGCTGCTCACGGTTCTCGGCCCCCAGGTAATCGAATACGACCAGCTCGGAATCGTGCAGGACAGACTGGGGAGCCGGCTGCCATTCTCCGCGCCGCGCAACGTCTACAAGACGAAGGACGGCCAGTGGCTGTCGATGTCGTCGAGCGCGCAGAGCGTGTTCGAGCGCACCATGCACGCCATCGGCAAGCCGCACCTGATCCAAGACGAGCGTTTCCTGGACAACCGCAAGCGCGGCGCGAACGTCGAGGCGCTCGACAAGGAGATCGCCGCATGGTGCTCGCAGCATACGATGGAGCAGGCGATGCAGATCCTGGTGAAGCACGAGGCGGCCGCGGCGCCGGTCTACAGCGTGGCAGACGTCGTCTCAGATGCCCACTTCACGATGCGCGGCAGTGTGGTTGCCGTCAACGATGCGAACCTCGGTCCGGTGAAAATGCAGGCGCCTTTCCCGCGGCTGTCGAAAACTCCGGGGAAGATCCGATCGACCGGGCCGAAACTCGGCGAGCACAATCGCGAAGTTTACGGGGCGCTGCTCGAGCTCGGCGAGACGGAGCTCGAGCGCCTTGCGAGCCAAGGCATCATCTGAGGAGCGCGAGCATGAAGAAGAAGCTGCGCAGGTCCTGGCTGCTTACTCTGACGACCGACGATCGCAAGGTGCAGAAAGCGGCCGAGTCGAGCGCCGATGTCCTGATCCTCGACCTGACCGACTCGGTGACGCCTGAGCTCAAGCACGAGGCGCGCCGCCGGGTCGTCGACTGGCTGAAAGGAAGCCATCCATTCGGCGACAAGCAGGTTGCAGTCAAGCCGAACAACCTTTGGAGCGAATGGGGCCGCGACGATCTGGAAGCGATATCGTCTCTTCGGATGGACGTGCTCTATTATCCGGAGGCACGCAGCGCGGACGAAGTGCGGATGGTGCAGCGCGCGCTCGACGAGGCGGGATCACAGGCCGAGATCGCCGTGCTTCTGGAGACGCCGCAATCTTTCCTCGAGATTCGCGAGCTCGCCGCGGTGCCGCGCGTCACCGCTTTCAACCATGCCCAAGGCGACCTGTCCGTGAACCTTGGCGTGGCCCTTACCGATAGCCGCGAGACGCTGCTCTACACTGCCTCGCAACTCGTGCTCGTTGCCCGGGCTTACGGCCTGCTCGCCATCGATACCGCTCTGCCGTCCGATTTGCGCGATGCGGCGTTAAGCCGCCGCTATATCGAAAGCTCTCGCCGTATGGGCTTTCAGGCGAGCTCGACCTTCTACGCGCCGCATGTCGATGCAATCAATGCGGTCTTCTCGCCAGGGGAAAAGCAGCTCGCGGAGGCCCGCGAAATCATCGCCGAGTACGAGAAAGTGAAGAAGACGGGGCGAGCCGCTTACGTACGGCCGGATGGCAGGTGGGTCACCGTTCACCAGTTCAGGCAGGCGCTGGAGATGCTCGAGCAGTTCGGATAACTGCAATCAGGCGCGCTCGAAAATGGCGGCCATGCCCTGGCCGCCGCCGCAGCACATGGTCTCGAGGCCGTAGCGCCCTTTACGCCGCTTGAGCTCGTACAGCAGGCTCGCGAGGATGCGCACCCCGGTCGCGCCGATCGGGTGGCCGAGCGAGATTCCCGAGCCGTTCACGTTGAGGCGCTCGGGGTCGTTCCAGCCCCAGCCCTTGAGCACCGCCAGTACCTGGCAGGCGAAGGCCTCGTTCAGCTCTACGAGATCCAGCTTGTCCCAGGTAAATCGCGTCTTGGCAAACAGCTTGGCCACGGCGGGTACGGGTCCGATTCCCATGATGCCGGGCTCGCACCCGGCTGCGGCCCAGCCGGTAAGGAAGCCGGCGGGCGTGAGCTCCAGCGAAGCGAGCTTGTCCTCGGCGACCACAAGGCAGGCGGCCGCCGCATCGTTCTGCTGGCTCGCATTGCCGGCCGTCACGATACCGTCCTTCACGAGCGGCTTGAGTTTGGCGAGGGTTTCCATGCTGGCGTCGGCGCGAAATCCTTCGTCCTTGGCGAAGACGACCGGGTCGCCCTTTCTCTGCGGCACGCTCACCGGGACGAGCTCCTCGTTGAAGCGGCCTTCCTTCCACGCGGCCGTGGCGCGCTGGTGGCTGCGTACCGCGTACGCATCGGCTTCCTCGCGCGTAATCTTGTACTGCTTGGCCAGGTTCTCCGCCGTTTCGATCATCCCGGAAATGCGGCCGAAACGCTCCACCGGCTGCGAGCGTTCGCGGCCGCGCGCCAGGCGATCGTGCAGCGTGACCGAGCCCATTCGCGCGCCCCAGCGCATGTCTAGGGTGTAGTACTCCACGTTGCTCATGCTCTCGGCGCCGCCGGCGAGCACGACATCGGCGGCGCCGGTCTGGATCATCATCGCGGCGGTCACGACGGCCTGCAGCCCGCTGCCGCAGCGCCGGTCCGTCTGGATTCCAGGCACCTCGATCGGTAATCCCGCTTCGAGCGCGGCGTAGCGGCCGAGGCACGGCGTTTCGCCGTTCGGATAGCCGTGCGCGAAAACCACGTCCTCGATGCGCGCCGGATCGATGCGCGAGCGCTCGACCACCGCCTTGATGGCGGTGGCGGCGAGTTTTTCCACGGGTACGGTGCGCAAAGCGCCGCCATAGCCGCCTACTGCGGTACGGACCGGCGTCACGATAGCTGCGCGTCTCATGGGCGAATCTCCTGCGATTAGACGAATGTGCTGCGATGGTACCGCGCTAGGCGCGGCACGCTAGACCGGCGAGGTAGTCCACGATGGCGTTCCCCGAGCTTCCCGGAGGAAAGACCTTGGCCACGCCTCTCGCCAGCAGCCTCTCGATCTGCTGCGGAGGGACGTGGCCGCCGCAAACCACCGGCACGTCGGTGAGTTGGTGCTTCTCGATAAGGTCCATGAGGTCGTCGACGAGCGCGAAGTTCGAGGCGTGCAGGCTGATGCCGATCACATCCGCGTCTTCCTCGATGGCCGCGTCGACGATCATGGCCGGCGTCTGGTTGGTGCCGAGGTAGACCACCTCGAATCCCGCGTCGCGCAAGAGCGTTGCCACGACCTCGGCGCCGGTGGTGTGGCTGTCCAGCCCGATCATGGAGAGGATGACTTTCAAAGCTCGTACGGGCAGCGGATCAGCTTGAAGGGATCGTAGCTCAGGCCGCGGGCGAGGCGGATCGCGCCCATGATCTCGCCGGCCGTGGCGTAAGCCTTCACCGCGTCGATGATGGCGGGCATCAGATTGAATCGGTCACCCTTCTCAGCGTCCGCATGAAGCCGCCGCACGCTCGCCTCGATTGGCGCCATGTCGCGCGTCTTCTTCCAGTCCGCCATGCGCTTGGCGATGGCCTCGGCATCGCTCACCTCGATCGCTTGAACAGGAACCTGGAACATTTCTTCTTCCGGGGGGATGACGAGGTGGTTGACGCCGACGACCAGCCGTTCCTTGCTGTTCAGCTCCTGGAACTTGAGGTTCGCCTCTCTCTTCAGCATGGTCTCGATGTATCCCTTCTCGATCGCGGCGACGAGCCCGCCCAGCGCGTCGATCTCCTCCAGGACGCGATAGGCCGCGGTCTCCACCTCGTGGGTGAGCCTCTCGACGAAATAGGAGCCGGCGAGCGGATCGACCACGTCGGCGACCCCGGTCTCGACGGCGACGATGTGCTGCGTATTCAGCGACATCCGCGCCGCGAGGGCGGAGGGCTCAGCATAGGCATTGTCCAGCGTGGCGTTGTCGAGCGCCGTGCAACCGACCATGGCGCCGGCCAACGTCTCGATGGCGCAACGCGCAATGTTGTTCAGCGGCTGCTGGTACGTCATGGTCCGGCCCGAGGTATGGACCGCAATAAGCAGCTGGCAAGACTTCTCGTTCTTCGCTCCGAAGTGCTCTTTGGCCATCTTCGCCCACATGCGGCGCAGCGCGCGCACCTTGGCGATCTCTTCGAAGAAACGGGTCCCGATGCTCACGAGCTGGTAAGGCACCCGCATCGCGTCGTCGAACTCGAGCCCGCGCTCGGCGACCAGGCGGCCGCAGATTTCCTTCAGCATGGAAAGCTCGATGGCGAGTGCCTGCGCGTTGTTGCCGCCGGATTCCTGGAAGTGCTGGCCGACCAGGCCGGCGCGCATGCGAATGCCGTTGCGCACGATGTACTCGGAAGCGTCGAGGAACAGCTTCATGTCGAGGTCGAAGGGCTGCACGTCGGTCTGCCCGAAGACATTTCCGAACGGCGACTCGGTGACGCTGCCGTGGATCTCGGCGAGGTCGACGCCCCGCGCTTCGGCGAGCGCCACCACGTAGGCGAGGCGCAGCGTCGAGGGCGCGCAGCAGCCAAGCACGGTAATCGATTGGCCGGTGAGCGGAATGTCGTCCATCAGCTCTTCGAACTCGGCGAGCGAGCTGCCGGGCCAGCCGAGGACGCCGTTCTCGCGCCGCGCGAGCGGATGGTCGGCGTCGATGCACGAGGAGGAAACGCGGTCGTGAATGACGCAGATGCCGCCGTGCTGGCCCATCTCGCGATACTTCTTCAGGACCGCGTTGGTGTCGCGCGAGGAGCCAAGGCCCG
Organism: Betaproteobacteria bacterium; assembly: GCA_004297625.1. Classification (GTDB taxonomy): domain Bacteria; phylum Pseudomonadota; class Gammaproteobacteria; order Burkholderiales; family SG8-39; genus SCGC-AG-212-J23. Next base: position 111,387 of record SCTY01000010.1, read on the forward strand.
CGGTCATCCGCCGGGTCCACATGCGGCTGCGGTAGCCCTGCGCGTGGTAGCCGCGCGTATAGGGGAAGCGCCCGGGATCGCCGAGGTCGCGCTCGTACTCCAACCCCTCGACATCGCGCGGCCCGTAGACCGGCTTGATTTCGTAGCCGTAGTCGGTGGCGTATTTCATGACTGCTCCTTCGGAAGAACGCGCCGCGCCTTCGCTTCGTAGCGCGGCAGGGTGCCGTACGGATGGCACTCGACCGGCACCTTCAGGCCGAGGCGGCTCGACAGGCTGCGCGCCACGATCCCGGCGAGATCGGAGCTTCGAGCGGCGTGGCCCGCATCGCATTCGATCGCGACCGTCATCGACTTGGGCGAGCCGTCGACCGTATCGACGTAGATTTGCCAGGCGTCCTTGACGGTCCCGGGCGTGCCGGCGACGACGTCTTCGATCTGGGAAGGGAACACCAGGACGCCCCTCACCTTGAGCACGTCGTCCGACCTTCCGATGATGCGGCCTATGGTCGGCATGCCGCGGCGACCGCATTCGCAGTCGTAGGGCTTCTCGGCCATGCGTACCAGATCGTGCGTGCGCCAGCGCACCACCGGCGAGGCCTCCTTGTCCAGGGTAGTCACCACCACTTCGCCGACTTCGCCGGGTCCTGCGGGCTTCAAGCTCTGGGGATCGAGAAGCTCGGTGATCACGGCATCCTCGTTGATGAGGTGCATTTCGTCGCGCCGGTGAGCATACGGGCACGCGGCGCCGAGATTCGGGCCGCCGGACTCGGTGGTGCCGTAGCTGTTGCGGGCGGTAAAGCCCGCCGGCATTCCGGCCTCCAGCTCATCGCGGAAGGCGCGCGACACGGCCTGGCCGCCGATGATCGCCATGCGCACCTTCCAGTCCTTGCGCGGATCGATGCCGTGCTCTCGCGCCACGCGCAGCAGGTTTGCGAGGAAAAGCGGCGACACTGCGGCCACATCCCAGGCAAGCTCGCGCACCCATTGCACCACGAGCTCGCTGCGACCCGGACCGACCGGAAAGCAGGTCGTGCCGAGCTCTTGCAGCGCCAGCTCGTGCGCGGGACCCCCGATCCACAGACCATAGCCGAAACCTTGGTAGACCCGATCGCCGGGGCGCACGCCGCTGCAATAGAGCTGCCGCGCCACCTGGATGGAGAGCTGCCGCAGATCATTGCGAGTAAACCCGAAAAGCACCGGCAGGCCGGTGGTGCCCGAGGTGGCGAAGAAGCGGACCACCTTGGAGGCCTCTACCGTCAGCATGGGGAACGGATAACGCGCGCGCAGGTCCGCTTTTTCCATCGTCGGCGCGTGGGCCAGCCCGTCCGCGGCTGCCAGGTCGCGCGGATGCATGCCTGCCTTGGCGAAGTGCTCGCACCAGTCGGGCGAAGCGGCCAGCCGCTCGCCGAGCGCGGCCAGCTTGCGCGCCTGTAGAGCCCGCATGCCGTCCCGGTCGAGCGACTCGATTTCCGGATGCAGCATCATGGTGTCCCCCTCGTGTGCCGGTCAGCACAAGCCAATCACATCGCTGGAGGACTGTCTACTACTTCGACCAACCTTCTTGACGCTACCGCGCCCGCACGAGCGCGAGCCAGATGCCGCCCGCGATGAGGAACGATCCGCTGACGCGCGACACGACGCGAGCCTTGCTCTTCGACAGCAGCGCGCCGGCGCGTCCGGTGATCACTGCATAGGCGCCGTCGGAAACCACCGCGACCGCCATCGCGGTGAGGCCGAGCAGCACGATCTGGGCGACGTAATTGCCGCGCGGATCGACGAACTGCGGAATGAACGCGCCGAAGAAAAGCAGCGCCTTCGGGTTCGACATCATGACGAGAAATCCCTGCAGGAAGAAACCGCCCTTGGGCGCGGGCGCGCTACCGGGCTCCGCGAGCGCCGCCGGCGAGCGCAGCAGCTTCCAGCCCAGCCAGATCAGGTAAGCCGCGCCCGCGTAGCGCAGCCAATCGAAGATCCCGCCCATCGCTGCGATCACCGACGTGAGCCCGACGACGAGGATCGCCATCAGCATCGCGAGCGCGAGCTGCGTGCCGGCGACATTGAGCAGTCCCGCGCGCGTGCCGTGGCGCAAGCTGTTGGCGACGATCACCGTGACCGTCGGCCCGGGAACGATGGCGATCAGCACGCAGGCGAGGAGGTAGGCGAGATAGAGATCGAGCGGCATGGCCCAGCTCATCGATACTGGCCGGTGGCGATGGCCCGCGCACGGATGAGGCCATAGAGGCTTTCGGTGTACGGCGCGCGCACGCCGGCCTTTGCCGCGATCTCCAGCGGGCCGGCAAGCAATCCGTCGATCTCGAGCGGCTTGCCGGCCTCGAGATCCTGCAGCATGGAGGTCTTGAACTTGCCGAGCGCGCGCGCCATGTCGATGCGGGCCTCCGGATCGATGTCCGCGTCCACACCCACCGCGCGGCCGACGGCGAGCAGCTCGTTGATGATGTGAACCATATAGACCTTGACCTCGCGGTCCTCGATGAGGCGATCCGACGTGCTCATCGTGAGCGCGGAGACCGGGTTGAAGCTCACGTTGCCGAGCAGCTTCACCCAGAAATCCTTTTCGATCGATTCGCTCACCACGATGTCGAACCCGGCGCTCGCGAGCGCGTCGGCGATGCCGCGGGTTCGCTGCGTGTTCTTGCCGCCCGGCTCGCCGAGGATCAATTTCTTGCCCATGTTGTGGCTCACGACGCCGGGCTCGGGCGTCGAAGCCGAGAGGTGGACGACGCAGCCGACGATGCGCTCCGTCGGCATGGCACGAGCAAGCAGGCCATGCGGGTCGAGCGATTCGAGGCGCTGCCTGCCATCGCCGAACCCCAGGCGGTCGAAGAACCACCACGGCACGCCGTTCATCGCGGTAAGGATCGAGGTATTCGCGCCGACCAACGGCCCGATGCCCTGCGCCACCTCGGGAAGGCTATGTCCCTTGACCGCGACCACGACGTAATCCTGCGGCCCGAGCGTCGATGCGTCGCTTTCGGCCTTGACCGAGGCGGACAGTTGCTCGCCGCTGCGTTCCCGGACCCGCAATCCGGCGCGGCGGATCGCTTCGAGGTGCCTGCCGCGCGCGATGACCGACACCTCGCGGCCGGAACGCGCGAGCCAGGCGGCGATCAAACCCCCGACCGCCCCCGCGCCATAGACGCAGATTTTCATGGTGTTATTCTAAGGAAAGCCCATGTTCTCTTTCATGAAGAAGATGACCAAGCTGCTGCCGGCCGAGCACGCTTTGCCGGGACGCACGGCGAAAATGCCGGTGCCGGAAGCGCACTTCATCAACGGCCGCCGGATGGTGGCGCCATTTCCCGACGGAATGCAGCTCGCGCAGTTCGGCATGGGCTGCTTCTGGGGTGCCGAGCGTGTTTTTTGGCAGATGCCGGGCGTGTACTCCACGGCGGTCGGCTATGCCGGCGGCGAGACGAAGAATCCGACTTACGAGGAAGTCTGCACCGGGCTCACCAATCACGCCGAGATGGTGCTGGTGGTGTTCGACCCGAGGGGGGTGAGCTACGAGGAGCTGCTCAGGCGGTTCTGGGAAAGCCACGACCCGACGCAAGGCATGCGGCAGGGCAACGATGCCGGCACGCAATACCGCTCGGCGATTTACGCCTACGGCGACGAGCAGTTGCGCCTCGCCAGGGCTTCCAAGGAGATGTTCGAGAAAGCGCTGAAGGCAAAAGGCTTCGGCCCGGTCACCACGGAAATCCGTCCGGCGCCGGAGTTCTATTACGCCGAGGATTACCACCAGCAGTATCTCGGCAAGAACCCGGCCGGGTACTGCGGCCTGGGCGGCACCGGCGTGAGTTGCCCGGTCGGGGTGCTCGCGAAAGCGTGATGCGCCTGGACAAGTGGCTGTGGGCGGCGCGCTTCTTCAAGACGCGCAGCCTGGCGCAGCAAGCGATCGAAGCAGGGCGCGTCAAGCTGAACGAGCAGCGCGTGAAGCCTGCGCATCCGCTCAAGGTTTCCGACTCCATATGGATACGCGTCGGCGACCTCGAGTGGCGGATCCGCGTGAAAGCGTTGTCGGAGCGCCGCGGCCCGGCCGAGGAAGCACGCAAGCTCTACGAGGAAACCGAGGCGAGTCGCGCCGAGCGCGAGCGGCGCGCGGATCTGCGCCGCTGGGGTCCCGAGCCGGCCGCGGAGATCAAAGGCCGGCCCACGAAGCGGGACCGGCGCAAGCTCGAAGACCTGACTAAACTCTAGCGACCGCCGTTGTCCTTGAAGTAGCGCTCGAGATCGCGCGCATTGACCCACGAGAGGTCCTTCGGGATCTCTTCGGCGACGAGCTTCTGCACTTCCTTGCCAAGCTCCCGGCGCAGGGCGCCGAGGAATTTCGGCGGGGCCACCAGGTGCAGGCGGTCGAAGCGATGCTGGTTGCGCGCCTTCTCCAGGTAGTCGCCGACACGCTTGGCGAAAAGCTCGTCGTAGTGATCTCCCGTGCGCTGCTCGTCGTCGCTCGAGTGACCGCCGGGGCGGTCCTGGCCGCGGAAGCGGCCTGACGCGTCGGTGTTGATCTCGCGGTTGTGTAGCCGCCCTTGCGGATTGAGCAGGTCTTCGATTTCGAGCAGCTGCTGATCGCGGTCCGCAACTTGCAGGACTCTCGCGCGGCTCGCATCGGCCGCGATGATCCAGGTGGTCGCCATGAAGGTTCGACTTGCCGCCAGTGAACGAGGTTCTTGAAAACGGGATCTAACTGCGCATGAACCGCATTTTCGTCGGCGGGACCCTCGGGGCGCTCGCCATGTACTTTCTGGATCCGCGCGACGGCCGCCGTCGCCGGGCGCGGACGCGAGACAAGATGGTGCATGCCGCCCGGGTGCTGAACGACGCCGGCAAAGTGACTGCGCGGGACACCGCGCACCGCGCGAGAGGCATGTGGGCGACGACCCGCAAGCTCTTCAAGCATGAGGGCGTGCCCGACGAAGTGCTGGTCGGAAGAGTGCGCGCCGAGCTCGGGCGCGTGGTGTCGCACCCGCATTCGGTGGAGGTCACCGCTGCGGGCGGCCATGTGACCCTGTCCGGGCCGATCCTCGCCGAGGAGGTGCGCCCGTTGCTGCGCTGCGTGCGCCGCGTCGACGGCGTGCGCGCGGTCAGCGACCGGCTCGCCGTCTACGAAGACAGCGCGCACGTCTCGGGCCTGCAGGGCGGGCATCCGCGTCCCGGCAGCCGCTTCGAGCTCATGCAGGACAACTGGTCGCCCGCCGCACGATTGGCTACCGCCAGCGCCGGCGCCGCCATGCTGCTCGCTTCGACACGCGCGCGCGGCGGCATGTGCGCGCTCCTCGGGCTGTCGGGCGGCGCGCTGCTCGCGCGCGCGGCCACGAACAGGAACCTCATGGCGCTTCTCGGGCTCGCGCGCGCGAGCCAGGGCATCGTGGTCCAGAAGACGATCGACGTCGACGCGCCGGTCGAGCAGGTGTTCGCGTTCTGGACCGACTACCAGAATTTCCCGCGCTTCATGCACAACGTGCGCGAGGTGCAGGTCCAGGAGGACCGCTCGACCTGGCTGGTGACCGGGCCGGCCGGCGTGCCGGTGCAGTGGACTTCCAAAGTGGTGCGGCTCGAGCCGAACTCGTTCATCGAGTGGCGCTCCCTCTACGACTCGACGGTGAAGCACGAGGGCAGCGTGCGCTTCCAGCCGAACGGCAGCGGCGGCACGCGGGTCACGGTGCGGCTGTGCTACCTGCCGCCCGCCGGCGCTTTCGGGCACGCCGTCGCTTCGATGTTCGGCGCGGATCCGAAGGCCGAGATGGACGCCGACCTGCTGCGCATGAAGACCATGATCGAGACCGGCCGCGCGCCGCACGACGCGGCGCGTCCCGCGCCCAGAGAAAGCTAAAACAAAGAACAGGGACAGACCACGATTTCCAGACTTCGGAAATCGTGGTCTGTCCCTGATTTGCTGTTGATCTTTCTACGCTGCTTTTGCGCTGGCCGGCCCGGACTTCGCCATCAGCTCGCGCAGCACGTACGGCAGGATGCCGCCGTGCTTGTAGTAGTCGACCTCGATCGCGGTGTCGATGCGCGACTTGACGGGGATCTGCTTCTCGGCTCCGTCGGGCTTGCGGATCCTCACCTGCAGCTCCTGCTGCGGCCGGATGTCGTCGAGGCCGAGCACGTCGATGGTCTCGTCGCCGGCGATGCCGAGCGATTGCGCGGAATCCGAGCCGACGAATTGCAGCGGCAGCACCCCCATGCCGACGAGGTTGGAACGGTGGATGCGCTCGAAGCTGCGCGCGATCACGGCCTTCACCCCGAGGAGCTGCGTTCCTTTCGCCGCCCAGTCGCGCGACGAGCCGGTGCCGTATTCCTCGCCGCCGAACACCACCGTCGGCGTGCCCTCGGCGATGTAGCGCATGGCCGCATCGTAGATCGGCAGCGTTTCCCCGCCGTATTTCGTGATGCCGCCCTCGGTGCCGGGAACCATCAGGTTCTTGATGCGCACGTTGGCGAACGTGCCGCGCATCATCACCTCGTGGTTGCCGCGGCGCGCGCCGTAGCTGTTGAAGTCCGCGACGGCGACGTCGTGCTCCTGCAGGTAGATGCCGGCAGGCGAGGTCGGCTTGATGGAGCCGGCAGGAGAGATATGGTCCGTGGTCACCGAGTCGCCCAGCACGGCGAGAATCCTCGCGCCGGCGATCGCTCCGGTGCGTCCGGGCGTCATGCCGAAATCCTTGAAGAAAGGCGGCTCGGCGATATACGTGGACTTCGGCCAGCTGTACACCTGCCCGGAGGGCGCCGAGACTTTCTTCCACAGCGGAGTGGCTTCGGCCAGGTTCGAATACAGCCTGCGGAACGTCGGCGCGTCCATCGCGAGGTTCATCAGCGACGCGATTTCGTCGGCGCTCGGCCAGATGTGGCCGATGTAGACATCCTGCCCGTCCTGGCTTTTGCCCAGCGGTTGATTCTTGAAGTCCACCAATACGGACCCGGCGAGCGCGTACGCGACCACGAGCGGCGGCGAAGCGAGGAAGTTCGCGCGGATGTTCGGATGGATGCGCGCTTCGAAGTTGCGGTTGCCCGAAAGCACCGCTGCGCACACCAGATCGTTCTTCACGACCGCTTCGTCGATCGGCTGGGCGAGCGGCCCGGCGTTGCCGATGCACGTCGTGCAGCCGTACGCCGCGACCGCGAAGCCGAGCTTCTCGAGGTAGGGCAGCAATCCCGCCTTCGCGAGATACTCGGTGACCACGCGCGATCCCGGGGCGAGCGAGGTCTTGATGTGCGGCTTCACCCGCAGGCCGAGCTCCACCGCTTTCTTTGCGACCAATCCTGCGGCGAGCAGCACGCCCGGATTGGAGGTGTTGGTGCAGGAAGTAATCGCGGCGATGAGCACGTCGCCGTGGTGCACTTCGGTCCCGTCGAAAGCTCGATAGGCCCTGTTCAAGTCTTCGGGCTTTCTGCCGAAGCCGTTTTCCTTGACAGGCGCCGAAAACAGCGACGTGAACGTGCTCTTCACTTTCTCGAGACCGATGCGATCCTGCGGGCGCTTGGGCCCGGCGAGCGAGGGCATGACGCTCGAGAGATCGAGCTCGAGGACTTCGGAATAGTCGATCGCGCCGGCTTTCGGGATGCCGAACAGGCCCTGCGCCTTGAAGTAGCTTTCGAAAGCCGATACCTGCTCCTTCGTGCGCCCGGTGCCGCGGAAGTACTCGAGCGTGCGCTCGTCGACCGGAAAGAAGCCCATCGTCGCGCCGTACTCGGGCGCCATGTTGCCGATGGTGGCGCGGTCGGGGAGGGAGAGCGACTGCGTTCCTTCGCCGAAGAACTCGACGAACTTGCCCACCACTTTCGCCTTGCGCAGCATCTCGGTGACGGTGAGCACGAGGTCGGTGGCGGTGCACGCGGGGTGGAGCTTGCCCTTCAGGTTGACCCCCACGACATCGGGCGTGAGGAAGTACACCGGTTGCCCGAGCATCCCGGCTTCCGCCTCGATGCCGCCGACGCCCCAGCCGACGACGCCGATGCCGTTGATCATCGTGGTGTGGCTGTCGGTGCCGACCAGCGTGTCGGGATAATAGACAGGAGACTGAGCGCCGTCTTCCTTCTTGTGCACGCCCGGGGCGAGGTACTCGAGGTTTACCTGGTGCACGATGCCGATGCCCGGCGGCACCACCTTGAAGGTGTCGAAGGCCTGCATGCCCCACTTCATGAACTGGTAGCGCTCCTCGTTGCGCTTGAACTCCAGCTTCATGTTGAGCTCGAGGGCGCTCGGCTTGCCGAAATGGTCGATCTGCACCGAGTGGTCCACGACCAGGTCGACCGGCACCAGCGGCTCGATCAGCTTCGGGTTCTTTCCCATCCTCTGCGCCACGCCGCGCATCGCGGCGAGGTCGACGAGAAGCGGCACGCCGGTGAAGTCCTGCAGCACGATGCGCGCGACGACGAACGGAATCTCCTCGGTGCGCGCCGCCGCCGGCTTCCATGCGGCGAGCTGGCGCACGTGCTCCTCGGTCACCTTCTTGCCGTCGCAGTTGCGCAGCACGGACTCGAGAACGATGCGGATCGAAACCGGAAGTCTTTCAATTCGTACATTCAGAGCCTTGCCCAGCTCCGGCAACGAATAGAACTTGCCGTGCTTGAAGGTCTGCAGCGTGCTGTAAAGGTTATGCGGCATCGAAGCCTCCATCGTTGATCCACAGCGCTTCGGCGCTGCAGCTTTGTTTTTCAAGTTGGGACATGAGTCGCGAGCGTTCTTCCAGCAATGCGGGCAGATGCTGGTCACAACGGGCGATCGGGGTTGGGTAGCGCCGGATCTCCTCCGAGATCTCGGCGATTCTTCGTTCCAGCCAGGCGCTCATTTGGTCTCCTGCCCCCCTGTGAAGGGGGGAGCGAGCGAAGCGAGCGGGGGGTTCTGCTTTTCGGGAATTAGGGCTCTGACCCCGAATTTCGGGTCCGCTCATATGACGAAGAGATCGACGAACTCGTCGACCGGCGTGGCGGCGAGCTTCTCGGCGTTCAGGCAAAGCTCGAGTATCGCCTTCTGCTGCTTGGCCGGGAAGCGGCGCGCGAGGTTGCGCTCGAACTTCTCGACCAGGATCGGCATGCCCTCCTTGCGGCGGCGCTTGTGGCCGATCGGGTACTCGACCGCGACCTCGGCGAGCTTCTTTCCGTCCTTGAACTCGACGGTGAGCGCGTTGGCGATGGAGCGCTTCTCGGGATCGTGATAGTCGCGCGTGAACTGCGGATCCTCGACGCACACGATCTTTTCGCGCAGCAGGTCGATGCGCGGGTCGCGCGCCACTTCGTCCTCGTAATCCGCGGCCGTCAGGCGGCCGAAGAGCAGGGGGACGGCGACCATGTACTGGATGCAATGGTCGCGATCGGCCGGATTGTCGAGCGGGCCCTTCTTGTCGATGATGCGCACCGCCGCCTCGTGGGTTCTTATTCTGATGCTTTGTATGTCCTCGATCCGGTTTTTCACCACCGGATGCAGCTGCATGGCGGCTTCCACCGCGGTCTGCGCGTGGAACTCGGCCGGGAAGGAGATCTTGAAAAGCACGTTCTCCATCACGTAGCTGCCGAAGGGCCGCTGGAACTTGAAGTCGTTGCCCTTGAAGAGCACGTCGAAGAAGCCCCAGGTCTTCGCGCTGAGCACCGACGGATAGCCCATTTCTCCGGTCTTGGAGATGAGCGCCAGGCGCACCGCGCGCGCGGTGGCGTCGCCCGCCGCCCAGCTCTTGCGCGAGCCGGTGTTCGGCGCATGGCGGTACGTGCGCAGGCTCTGGCCGTCCACCCAGGCCTGGGAGACCGCGTTGACGATTTCCTCATAGGTCAAACCCAACAACTGGGAAACCACTGCGGTCGAGGCGACCTTGACCAGCACCACGTGATCGAGCCCCACGCGGTTGAAGCTGTTCTCGAGCGCGAGCACGCCCTGGATCTCGTGCGCCTTGATCATCGCCGTGAGAACGTCTTTAACAACCAAACGGGTTTTGTTTCTACTTAAGAAGTCTGCTGTGGCGAGGATGCCGCCGAGGTTGTCGGACGGATGGCCCCATTCGGCGGCGAGCCAGGTGTCGTTGAAGTCGAGCCAGCGGATCATCGCGCCGATGTTGAACGCCGCCTGCACCGGGTCGAGCTGGAACTGCGTGCCGGGAACTTTCGCTCCGTTCGGCACGACGGTGCCGCGCACGATCGGGCCGAGGAGCTTGGTGCAAGCCGGGTATTCGAGCGCTTCGAAACCGCAGCCCAGCGTGTCCATCAGGCAGTAGCGCGCGGTCTTGTACGCTTCCTTGCTCGTCACCTCGTGCTTGGTGACGTAATCGGCGATGTCGGTGAGGACCTTGTCGGGCTTCGGGCGGACGTTGGAGATGGGCGCAGACATTTAATTATTGGTGTCGGCGTTGTCGTCGACATCGAAGCTCCACTCGAAGCCGCCGCTCGGCTTGAACGTATGCTCGGCGCCTCCCGAGCGCGGGGCGTGACGCATCGACGGGCTCGGCGAGCGCTCGGCGGGATTCTTGTCCCACCAGACGGCGCGGCCCTCGCGCTGCGACTCGATCTCTTCCGGATGCTCGGCGAGGTACTGCCTCATGAATTTCGTCAGATCGGACTCGTACATGAACTTCCTTACCGTTGATTCAACGGCACCCACTTGCGGTTCTCGGGGCCGGTGTAGTTCGCGCTCGGGCGGATGATCTTGCCGTCGGCACGCTGCTCGATGACGTGCGCCGACCAGCCGCTGGTGCGCGAGATGACGAAAAGCGGCGTGAACATCGCGGTCGGCACGCCCATGCGGTGATACGACACGGCGCTGTACCAGTCCAGGTTGGCGAACATCTTCTTCTCGCGCCACATCACCTCCTCGAGGCGCTCGGCGATGCTGAAGAGCTTCATTTCGCCCGCGGACTTCGAAAGCCGCCGTGCCACTTCCTTGATGACCTGGTTGCGCGGGTCGCCGGTCGTGTAGACCGGGTGGCCGAAGCCGATGACGATCTCCTTCGCCTGGATGCGGCGCACGATGTCCGCTTCTGCCTCATCCGGATTTTGATATCTGGATTGAACTTCAAAAGCCACCTCGTTGGCGCCGCCGTGCTTCGGACCTTTTAGCGCGGCGATGCCGGCGGTAATCGCGCTGTACATGTCCGATCCGGTTCCCGCCACCACGCGGCAGGCGAAGGTGCTGGCGTTGAACTCGTGCTCGGCGTACAGGATGAGCGAGGTGTGCATCGCCCGCACCCACTCGGGCGAGGGCTTCATGCCGTGCAACATGCGCAGGAAGTGGCCGCCGATCGAATCGTCGTCGGTCTCGGTCTCGACGCGCTTGCCGTGACGGCTGTAGTGATGCCAGTAGACCAGCATCGAGCCGAGCGAGGCCATCAGCCGGTCGGAGATGTCGCGCGCGCCGTACGGGTTGTGATCGTCCTTCTCCGGGAACAGCGTCCCGAGCATCGACACGCCGGTGCGCATCACGTCCATCGGGTGCGCCGTCTTGGGAATGCACTCGAGGACGGTCCTGAGCTCCTTCGGCAGGCCGCGCAGGCCTTTGAGCTTCGCCTTGTACTTCGCGAGCTCCGCCTGCGTGGGCAGCTTCTCGTGCACCAGGAGATAAGCCACGTCCTCGAATTCCGCCGCGTCGGCGAAATCGAGAATATCGTATCCCCGGTAGTGCAGATCGTTGCCCGAGCGCCCGACGGTGCAGAGCGCCGTGTTGCCCGCCGCCACGCCGGAGAGCGCGACGGATTTCTTCGGCTTAGGAACGTTTTCGGCTGAAGAGCTCATCGAGTTTTTGTTCGTAAGAGTGGTAGTCGAGGAACTCGTAGAGCTCCTCCCGGGTCTGCATCTCAGGAATCATGGAGCGCTGCGTGCCGTCCTTGCGCAGCGCGTCGTACACCTTGAGCGCGGCCTTGTTCATCGCGCGGAACGCCGTGAGCGGGTAAAGCGCGATGGCGACGCCCGCGGAGCGCAGCTCCTCGAGCGTGAAGAGCGGCGTGCTTCCGAACTCGGTGATGTTGGCGAGCACGGGCACCTTCGCCGCTGCCGCGAAGCGGCCATACATTTCTATTGAGGGGACCGCTTCGGGGAAGACCATGTCCGCTCCCGCATCGACATATTTTCTTATTCTTTGAAGAGCAGAATCGAACCCCTCGCTGGCGAGAGCGTCGGTGCGCGCCATGATGACGAACTGCGCGTCGCTGCGCGCGTCCACCGCCGCCTTGATGCGGTCGCACATCTCTTCGGCCGGCACGATTTCCTTGCCCGGGCGGTGACCGCAGCGCTTCGCGCCGACCTGGTCCTCGAGGTGCATCGCGGCCGCGCCCGCCTTGATGAGCGAGCGCGTGGTGCGCGCGACGTTGAACGCGCTGGCGCCGAAGCCGGTATCCACGTCGACGAGCAGCGGCAGGTCGCACACGTCCGTGATCCGGCGGATGTCGATCAGCACGTCGTCCAGGTTGGAGATGCCGAGGTCCGGCATGCCGAGCGATCCGGCGGCGACGCCGCCGCCGGAGAGGTAGATCGCGCGGTACCCCGTGCGCTTCGCGAGCAACGCGTGATAGGCGCAGATGGTCCCGACGACCTGAAGCGGCTTTTCGCGCTCGAGCGCTTCCCTGAACTTTTGACCGGCGCTCATCCGAGCAGATGCTTGATGCCCTCGCGCTCCTCGTGCAGCTCCTTCAGCGTGGCATCCATGCGCTTGCGGCCGAACTCGCTGATCTCGATGCCCTTCACGCCTTCGTAGCTGCCGCCTTTGCAGGTCACCGGGTAGCCGTAGATCACGCCTTCGGGGATCCCATAGCTGCCATCGGAGGGCACGCCCATCGTCACCCAGTCGCCGGCGCGCGTTCCGTGCACCCAGTCGCGGATATGGTCGATGGCGGCGTTGGCCGCGCTCGCCGCGGAGGACAGGCCGCGGGCATCGATGATCGCGGCGCCGCGCTTCTGCACCGTGGGAATGAACGTCGATTCGAGCCACGCCTGATCGTTGATCATGGGCCAGACTTTCTTGCCCGCATTTCCCTCGACCACCTCGGCCTGGAACACGTCCGGGTACTGGGTCGCCGAATGGTTGCCCCACACGATCATCTTGCGGATCGAAGACACCGGCTTTGCAATTTTTTGCGAAACCTGGCTGCTCGCGCGGTTATGGTCCAGACGCATCATGCCGGTGAACTGCTGCGGCTTGAGGCTCGGCGCGTTCTTCATCGCGATGAGGCAATTGGTGTTCGCGGGGTTGCCGACCACCAGCACCTTGACGTTGCGCTTCGCCACCCGGTCGAGCGCCTTGCCCTGCGGTGCAAAAATCTTGCCGTTCGCCTCGAGCAGATCCTTGCGCTCCATTCCCGGGCCGCGCGGCCGCGCGCCGACGAGCAAAGCGACGTCCGCGTCCTTGAACGCGACCATCGGGTCGGACGCGGCGGCCATGCCGTGGAGCAGGGGAAAGGCGCAGTCGTCGAGCTCCATCATCACGCCCTTGAGCGCTTTCTGGGCTTTCTCGTCGGGAATCTCGAGCAGCTGCAGGATCACGGGCTGATCGGCGCCGAGCATGTCGCCGGCGGCGATCCGGAAAAGAATCGAGTAACCGATCTGGCCGGCGGCGCCGGTTACCGCTACACGAATAGGGGTCTTGGACATCGAAGAGCCTCGGCGGGGACAGTGTGTTTTCGATTTTACCGCGCGGATTGCTGCGCCGCGAAGCTATAATCGATTTGCCCGACGCTAGCGCCGGGCGATCAATGTCCAGCGCAGCCGCGAAAAAGAAGCGTCCAAAGTACCTCAGCCTGCCGGCCATCCTTTATCAGATCCGGCTGCCGCTGCCGGGTCGCGTATCGATCCTGCACCGCATCTCCGGCGCGCTGCTGGTAATGCCGTTCGCCGCCTGGCTGCTCTACATGCTCGACGCGAGCCTCGCCTCCGAGGCGGGTTTCGAGTCGATCAAGGGCTACCTGGATTTGCCTTTGGTCAAATTGGGCCTGCTGGCTTTCATCTGGGCGTATTGCCATCATCTTTGCGCCGGTATCCGTTACCTCACGCTTGATCTCAACCGCGGCATCGAGCTGAGACCCGCACGCGCATCGGCCGCGGCGGTGCTCGTCGTGAGCCTCGCGCTCACCGCGTACTTCGGGTGGAAACTATGGTGAAGCGCCTGGTCGTCGGCGCGCATTACGGGCTGCGCGACTGGCTAGCGCAGCGCATCACCGCGCTCATCATGGCGCTCTACAGCATCGTCATCGGCGTGGTGCTGATCACCGGCGTGCCGGTGAGCTACGCGGTGTGGAAGGATTTCTTCGCGCAGGGCTGGGTGCGCATCGCGACGCTCATCTTCGCCGCGAGCCTCGCCTGGCACGCGTGGGTGGGGGCGCGCGACATCCTCATGGACTACATCAAGCACGACGGCCTGCGGCTTGCGCTCGAGGTGGTCACGGTGCTGCTGCTCGCTACCTACCTCGGCTGGGCGATCGAGATCCTTTGGCGATGATTCCCGTACGCAGATTCGACGCGATCGTAGTGGGCGCCGGCGGGGCCGGCATGCGCGCCGCGCTGGAGCTCGCGCGCGCCAACCTGCGCGTGGCGGTGCTCTCCAAGGTTTTTCCGACGCGCTCGCACACCGTGGCCGCGCAGGGCGGCATCGCCGCGCCGCTCGCCAACTCCACCGAGGACAACTGGCACTGGCACATGTACGACACGGTCAAGGGGTCCGATTACCTCGGCGACCAGGACGCGATCGAATACATGTGCCGGCGCGCGGTCGAAGTGGTGGTCGAGCTCGAGCACATGGGCATGCCGTTCGACCGGCTGGAGAACGGCAAGATTTACCAGCGGCCCTTCGGCGGCCACACGCAGTCCTACGGCAGCGCGAAGATGGCGATGCGCGCGTGCGCGGCGGCCGACCGCACCGGCCATGCGATGCTGCACACGCTCTACCAGCAGAACGTGCGCGCGAACACCCAGTTCTTCGTCGAGTGGATGGCGCTCGACCTGATCCGCGACCCGCAGGACGGCGCCGTGGTCGGCGTCACCGCGCTCGAGATGGAAACCGGCGAATTGCACGTGCTGCAGGGCAAGGCGGTGCTGCTCGCCACCGGCGGCTCCGGGCGCATGTTCTTCAGCTCCACCAATGCCTTCATCAACACCGGCGACGGGCTGGGCATGGCGGCGCGCGCCGGACTGCCGCTCGAGGACATGGAGTTCTACCAGTTCCACCCGACCGGGGTTTACGGCGCGGGCGTGCTCATCACCGAGGGCGTGCGCGGCGAGGGCGGCTATCTCCTCAACAAGGACGGCGAGCGCTTCATGGAGCGCTACGCGCCCAACGCGAAGGATCTCGCCAGCCGCGACGTGGTGTCGCGCGCCATGACCACCGAGATCAAGGAAGGCCGCGGCGCCGGCCCCCACGCCGACCACGTGCTGCTCAAGCTCGACCACCTCGGACCCGAGATCATCAACCAGCGCCTGCCGGGGATCCGCGAGATTTCGATCAAGTTCGCGAACGTGGATCCGGTCCGCGAGCCGATCCCCGTGGTCCCTACCGCGCACTACCAGATGGGCGGCATCCCGGCCAACTACCTGGGACAGGTGGTCGCCCCCGAGGGCGCGAGCAAGGAGGCGATCGTGCCCGGCCTCTACGCGGCCGGCGAATGCTCCTGCGTCTCGGTACACGGCGGCAACCGCCTCGGCTGCAACTCGCTGCTCGATCTCGTGGTGTTCGGACGCTCCTCCGGGGAGCAGATGGCGAAGGACATCCGCGCGCTGCCGCGGCCGCAGCGCAACCTGCCGAAGGATGCCGGCGAGCAGACGCGTGCGCGCCTTGCGCGCCTCGACGGCGCGACTTCGGGCGAGCGCGTGGCGGAGGTGCTGAACGACCTGCGCCGCACGATGCAGGCGCATTGCGGCGTATTCCGTTTCCCCGACGATCTCGCCGAAGGCGTGAGAAAGATGAAAGCCATCGCCGAAAGGGCGGGGCGCACCTTCATCGCCGACAAGTCCAAGGTGTTCAACACGGCGCGGATCGAGGCGCTCGAGCTCGACAACCTGGTCGAGGCGGCGACGGCTGTCGTCGTGTCGGCCGAGGCGAGAAAGGAAAGCCGCGGCGCGCAGGCGCGCAGCGATTTCCCGGAACGCGACGACCAGAGCTGGATGAAGCACACGCTCTGGTTCAAGGAAGGCAACCGCCTGGACTACAAGCCGGTGCACTTGAAGCCCCTGTCGGTGGACACGATCGAGCCCAAGGCGAGGACCTACTAGAGATGAAGCTGAGCATCTACCGCTACGACCCGGACAAGGACGCAAGACCGTACATGCAGGACTACGAGGTGAAGCTCGAGCCGAGCGACCGGATGCTGCTCGACGCGCTGGTGAAGGCGAAAGCGCAGGACGACACGCTCGCCTTCCGCCGCTCCTGCCGCGAGGGCGTGTGCGGCTCGGATGCCTTCAACATCAACGGCAAGAACCAGCTCGCGTGCATCACCAAGCTCGCCGATCTGCCCGAGCACGTGAGCGTGCGCCCGCTGCCCGGCCTGCCGGTGATCCGCGACCTCATAGTCGACATGACGCAGTTTTTCAAGCAATACCACTCGATCAAGCCGTACGTGATCAACAACGATCCGCCGCCCGAGCGCGAGCGGCTGCAGTCGCCGGAGGAGCGCGAGGAGCTGAACGGCCTCTATGAGTGCATTCTTTGCGCTTGCTGCTCGACTGCCTGCCCGTCCTTCTGGTGGAATCCGGATAAGTTCGTCGGGCCGGCGGGGCTGCTGCAGGCGTACCGTTTCCTCGCCGACTCGCGCGACCAGGCGGCGAGCGAGCGCCTGGACAATCTCGAGGATCCGTACCGCTTGTTCCGCTGCCACACCATCATGAACTGCGTGGACGTCTGTCCCAAGGGCCTCAATCCCACCAAGGCCATCAACAACATCAAGGAAATGCTGGTCAAGCGCGCGGTTTGATGAACCGGGTCGAGAAACAGAAGCTGAAGTGGAAATGCCGCCGGGGCCTGCTCGAGCTCGACCTGGTGCTGGAAAAATATCTCGACAAATACCCGGAAGACGCGGAGCTGCTGCCGCTGCTCGAGCTTCCCGACAACGAGCTGTGGGACATCGTGGCCGGGCGCACCGATGATTACGATCCCCGCTTGAGTGCTATCGTGGCGCGACTACGCGCCATTTAGGAAGGAATCCTGCCATGGCTGAAAAAACCGCGACCCTCAAGCTCCCCGACGGGAAGACCATCGACTTCCCGGTGCACGCCGGCAGCACCGGGCCCGATGTGGTCGACATCCGTGCGCTGTACGGAAAGACCGGGCTGTTCACCTACGATCCGGGCTTCCTGTCGACCGCGAGCTGCAGCTCGTCGATCACCTACATCGACGGCGACGCGGGCGTGCTGCTCTACCGCGGCTATCCGATCGAGCAGCTCGCGCAGCACTGCGACTTCCTGGAGGTGTGCTACCTGCTGCTGCACGGCGAGCTGCCGAACCGCAAGCAGAAGGAAGAGTTCGACGGCATCGTCACGCACCACACGATGGTGCACGAGCAGCTTGCGCGCCTGTACCAGGGGTTCCGGCGCGACGCGCATCCGATGGCGGTGATGGTCGGCGTGGTCGGCGCGCTCTCGGCCTTCTACCACGACGCGCTCGACATCAACGACCCGGCGCACCGCACCATCTCGGCGTTCCGCCTCATCGCGAAGATGCCGACCATCGTATCCATGTCGTACAAGTACTCCATCGGCCAGCCGTTCATGTATCCGCGCAACGACCTCTCGTACACCGCGAACTTCATGCGCATGATGTTCGGCGTGCCGACCGAGGAGTACAAGGTGAACAAGGTGCTGGTGCGCGCGCTCGACCGCATCTTCATCCTGCACGCCGACCACGAGCAGAACGCGTCCACCTCCACGGTGCGGCTGGCGGGCTCCTCCGGCGCCAACCCCTACGCCTGCATCGCCGCGGGCATCGCCTGCCTGTGGGGACCCGCGCACGGCGGCGCCAACGAAGCCTGCCTCGAGATGCTCGAGGAGATCGGCGACGTTTCCAAGGTGGGAGAGTTCATCGGCAAGGTGAAGGACAAGAATTCGGGCGTGCGCCTGATGGGCTTCGGCCACCGCGTCTACAAGAATTACGACCCGCGCGCGAAGCTCATGCGCGAGACCTGCCACGAGGTGCTGAACGAGCTCGGCCTGCACAACGACCGGCTCTTCAAGCTGGCGCTGGCCCTGGAGAAGATCGCGCTGGAAGATGATTATTTTGTAAGTAGAAAATTGTATCCAAACGTCGACTTCTATTCCGGCATCGTGCAGCGCGCGCTCGGCATCCCGGTCGCCATGTTCACGTGCATCTTCTCGCTCGCGCGCACCGCCGGCTGGATCGCGCAGTGGCAGGAAATGATCACCGATCCGGAGTACAAGATCGGCCGCCCGCGCCAGCTTTACAAGGGCGCGACCGAGCGCGACGTGAAGCCTATCGACAAGAGGTAACGCGCGCATGATGAAGGACTTCCAGGTCAGCTCGTACTTGTTCGGCGGCAATGCGCCGTTCATCGAGGATCTGTACGAGCGCTACCTCGTCAATCCGACGGCCGTGCCGGAGGAATGGCGCGAGTACTTCGACCGCATGCAAGTCATGCCCGGCGCCGCCGTGAAGGACGTGGCGCACGCGCCGGTGGTGCAGGCCTTCGTCGAGCGCGCGAAAGCGGGTCGCTTCACCAGTGAAAGAACCTTCCCCGTTGAGCCGGTCGCGCCCGAGCGGCTGCAGGTCGCGGCGCTGCTCTTGGTGACTTCCTACAGGATCGCCGGGTCGCGCTGGGCGACGCTCGACCCGCTGAAGCGCATGCCGCGCCCGCACGTCCCCGAGCTCGAGCCCGCGTACTACGACCTCTCGGAAGCCGACCTCGAGCACGTCGTGAACGCGGGCTCCTTCGTGGGGCTGGACAGGTGTTCCCTGCGAACGCTTCTTCAGGCGCTGCGCGACACGTACTGCCGCAACATCGGCTTCGAGTACATGTTCATCTCGGACCGGGCACAGCGCCTGTGGATCCAGGAGCGCGTCGAGCCGGTGCGCGGCCTGCTGCAGCTCGGCGCGGATCAGCAGCAGCGCCTGCTCGAGAAATTGACCGAGGCCGAGCACCTCGAGCGCTACCTGCACACCAAGTACGTGGGCCAGAAGCGCTTCTCGCTCGAAGGCGGCGAGAGCCTGATTCCGTGCATCGATGACCTCATCCAGCGCGCCGCAGCCAAGGGCGTGCAGGAGATCGTGATCGGCATGGCGCACCGCGGGCGCCTCAACGTGCTCGTCAACGTGCTCGGCAAGATGCCGGCGGATCTGTTCCTCGAGTTCGAGGGCAAGCACGGCCACGAGCTGCCCTCGGGCGACGTCAAGTACCACAACGGCTTTTCTTCGGATATTTCGACACCGGGCGGCCCGGTGCACCTGTCGCTCGCCTTCAATCCCTCGCATCTCGAGATCGTCAATCCGGTGGTCGAGGGCTCGGTGCGCGCGCGCCAGCGCCGCCGGGACGATAAAACGGGCGACCAGGTGCTGCCGATCCTCGTGCACGGCGACGCGGCGTTCTCGGGGCAGGGCGTGGTCATGGAGACGCTCAACCTTTCCGGCACGCGCGGCTACGGCACCGGCGGCACGGTGCACATCATCGTCAACAACCAGATCGGCTTCACCACCTCGGATCCGCGCGACGCGCGCTCCACGATCTACTGCACCGACGTGGCGAAGATGGTCGAGGCGCCGATCTTCCACGTGAACGGCGACGACCCGGAGGCGGTGCTGTTCGTCACGCAGCTCGCGCTCGACTTCCGCCAGAGGTTCCACAAGGACGTGGTGATCGACATCGTCTGCTTCCGCAAGCTCGGCCACAACGAGCAGGACGAGCCGCTCGTCACGCAGCCGCTGATGTACAAGAAGATCGCGCAGCACCCGGGCGCGCGCAGCGTGTACGCCGAGCGGCTCGTGACCCAGGGCGTCATCGCGCCGCAGGAGCCGGAGCAGATGATCCGGCAATACCGCGCGACGCTCGACGCCGGCAAGCAGACGGTGAGCCCGGTGCTGTCGAGCTTCAAGAGCAAGTTCGCGGTGGACTGGGCGCCGTTCCTGAATTCGAAGTGGACCGACGCCGCCGACACGCAAGTGCCGCTCGCCGAATTGCAAAGGCTCGCCGAGCGCGTGACCACGGTCCCCGAGGGCTTCAAGCTGCATCCCACGGTGGCGCGCGTCATGGAAGCGCGCAGGCAGATGGCCGCCGGCAACGTGCTGGTCGACTGGGGAATGGCGGAGACGCTCGCCTACGCGTCTCTGCTCGCCAACGGCTACGACGTGCGCATGTCCGGCCAGGACTCGGGCCGCGGAACCTTCGCGCACCGCCACTCCGTGCTGCACGACCAGGAGCGCGAGCGCTGGGACGAAGGCACTTACGTGCCCCTGCAGAACGTCTCCAAGGACCAGGGCGACTTCGTCGTCATCGACTCGGTGCTCTCGGAGGAGGCGGTGCTCGGCTTCGAGTACGGCTTTTCGACCGCCGAACCGAATGCGCTCGTCATCTGGGAAGCGCAATTCGGCGACTTCGCCAACGGCGCGCAGGTGGTGATGGACCAGTTCATCAGCTCGGGCGAGAGCAAATGGGGCCGGGTATGCGGGCTGGTCCAGTTCCTGCCGCACGGCTACGAAGGGCAGGGCCCCGAGCACTCCTCGGCGCGCCTGGAGCGCTACCTGCAGCTCTGCGCCGAGCACAACATCCAGGTCTGCGTGCCGAGCACCGCGGCGCAGGTCTTCCACCTGCTGCGCCGGCAGATGCTGCGCCCGTTCCGCAAGCCGCTTGTGGTTATGACTCCAAAGTCGCTCTTGAGAAAAAAAGAAGCCTCGTCGCCCATTCACGATCTCGCGAACGGCTCGTTCCAGACGGTGATCCCCGAGGTGCAAGAGCTCGAGCCCAAGGACGTAAAGCGCGTCATCATGTGCTGCGGCAAGGTCTATTACGACCTGCTCGCGAAACGAACCGAGCTGAAGAGGGCCGACGTGGCGATCATCCGCGTCGAGCAGCTCTATCCGTTCCCGCACAAGCAGTTCGAGGCGCAGATGAAGCGCTACCCGAACGCCCACGAGGCGCTCTGGTGCCAGGAGGAGCCGCAGAACCAGGGCGCGTGGTACCAGACGGCGCATTACTTCCGCGAGAACATGCGCGAGGACCAGAAACTGCATTACGCCGGCCGCGCCGCCTCGGCCGCGCCGGCCAGCGGCTACGCCGCCCGGCATACCGAGACCCAGAGGGCGCTCCTCGAGCAGGCTTTCGGCAAGTACCGCTAAGACCCGAAATCAGGGACAGACCACGTTTTTCTTGGCTGCGCGCTGAAAAAAAACGTGGTCTGTCCCTGATTTTCTTGATTTCTAGTAACCTTCGCTCCCCGGCGAGATACTCGCTGGTTTTTCGCAACCCGGGAAAGGTCGAGCCCGAACCGGGGAAAAACTGAACGGGATCAAAGATGATCATCGAAGTGAAAGTACCGCAGCTTTCGGAGTCGGTCTCGGAGGCGACGCTTCTCGACTGGCACAAGGGGGAAGGGGAAGCCGTCAAGCGCGACGAGAACCTGATCGATATCGAGACCGACAAGGTGGTGC
The DNA here is from genome assembly GCA_004297625.1 of Betaproteobacteria bacterium. Taxonomy (GTDB): domain Bacteria; phylum Pseudomonadota; class Gammaproteobacteria; order Burkholderiales; family SG8-39; genus SCGC-AG-212-J23. Next base: position 132,961 of record SCTY01000010.1, read on the forward strand.
TCGAGCTGCCCGCGCCGGCCGACGGCGTCCTCGTCAAGATCATGAAGCAGAGCAAGGACTCGGTCGGCTCGGGCGACGTCATCGCGCAGATCGACACCGAAGCGCAGGCCGCGGCGCCGGTGAAGAAGGAAGAGAAGCCGCAAGAAAAGCCCAGGGCCGCGCCCCCGGTGATGCCGGCGGCGCAGAAGCTCGCGGCCGAGAAGGGCATCGACACCGCGAAGACTCTCGGCACCGGGCGCGACGGCCGGGTGACCAAGGGCGATGTCCTGGAAGCCGCCGCCAGGACGCCAGCCGCGCAGCCTGCAGCGCCGAGGCCGACGCCGCAGCCAGCCCCCTCGGTGAACCTCGAACCGCTCTTTTCGGGCCGCCCGGAGCAGCGGGTGCCGATGTCGCGGTTGCGCCAGCGCGTCGCCGAGCGCCTGGTCCAGGCCCAGTCGACCGCCGCCATCCTCACCACGTTCAACGAGGTGAACATGGCGCCGGTGATCGAGCTGCGCAAGAAGTACCAGGAGCGCTTCGAGAAGGAGCACGGCGTGCGCCTGGGGTTCATGTCGTTCTTCGTCAAGGCGTCGGTGCACGCGCTCAAGCGCTACCCGGTGGTGAACGCCTCGATCGACGGCACCGACATCGTCTACCACGGCTACTTCGACATCGGCATCGCGGTCGCCAGCCCGCGCGGGCTGGTGGTGCCGATCCTGCGCGACGCCGACCGCATGAGCTTCGCCGAGATCGAGAAGAAGATCGGCGATTTCGGCAAGCGCGCGCAGGACGGCAGGCTCGGCATCGAGGAGCTTACCGGCGGCACGTTCTCCATTTCCAACGGCGGCGTATTCGGCTCGATGCTCTCGACGCCCATCATCAATCCGCCACAATCGGCGATCCTCGGCGTGCACCTCACCAAGGACCGGCCGGTGGTCGAAAACGGCCAGATCGTGATCCGGCCGATGAATTACCTGGCGCTCTCCTACGATCACCGCATCGTCGACGGCCGCGAAGCCGTGCTTTCCCTGGTGGCGATCAAGGAAGCGCTGGAAGATCCGGCACGCCTCATCCTCGAGATATGAAATCCTTCGACGTAGTGGTGATCGGCGCCGGGCCGGCGGGCTACATCGCCGCGATCCGCGCCGCCCAGCTCGGGCTTTCGACCGCCTGCATCGATCAGTGGAAGACCCCGAAGGGCGAATACGCGCTGGGCGGCACCTGCCTCAACGTCGGCTGCATCCCGTCCAAGGCGCTGCTCGAATCTTCGGAGAACTACGAGCGCGTGCTGCACCAGTTCAAGGCGCACGGCATCAGCGCGAGCGGCGTCAAGTTCGACCTGAAGACCATGCTCGAGCGCAAGGACCGCATCGTCGGCAAAATGACGACGGGCATCGCGGGGCTGTTCAAGAAGAACAAGGTCACCTGGCTGCCGGGGCATGGGCAGCTCGTGTCCGGCGGGACCACCTGGAAAATCAAAATAGATTCTGAAACCGTCGAAGCGACGAACGTCATCATTGCCACGGGCTCGAAGGCCCGGCACCTGCCCGGCATCCCGGTCGACAACAAGCTCGTCTGCGACAACGAGGGCGCGCTCGCCTTCGATTCGGTGCCGGAGCGGCTCGGCGTCATCGGCGCGGGGGTGATCGGCCTCGAGCTCGGCAGCGTCTGGCGCCGCCTCGGATCCAAGGTCAAGGTGCTCGAAGCGCTGCCCACGTTCCTGAGCCTGGCGGACGACACGGTGGCCCAGGAAGCCTGGAAGGTGTTTACCAGGAACCAGGGCCTCGACATCGAGCTCGAGGTGCAAATCACCAAGGTTTCTCAGTCTAAGAAAGGTATTGAGATTCAGTACAATACGAAGGATAAGTCAAGTAAAACATTCGATTGCGACCGGCTCATCGTGTCGGTCGGCCGGGTGCCCAACACCGACGCTCTGGGCGCCGAAAACATCGGCCTCAAGCTCGACGCGAAAGGCTTCATCGAGGTGGACAAGAACTGCCGTACCGCGCTGCCGCGCATCTACGCGGTGGGCGACGTCGTGCGCGGGCCGATGCTCGCGCACAAGGGGGAGGACGAGGGCGTGATGGTGGCCGAGATCATCGCGGGGCAGCACGGCCACGTGAATTACGACGCCATCCCGTGGGTCATCTATACCGCGCCCGAAATCGCCTGGGTCGGCAAGACCGAGCAGCAACTGAAGAGCGAGGGCGTCGCGTACAAGGTTGGCCGCTTCCCGTTCGCGTACAACGGCCGCGCGCTCGGGCGCGAGGAGCCGGAAGGCTTCATAAAGATCCTCGCCGACGCCGCGACCGACCGCATTCTCGGCGTCCACGCCATCGGCAGCCTGGCCAGCGAGCTGATCGCGGAAGCCGTGGTGGCCATGGAGTTCGGCGCCTCCTCGGAGGACATCGCGCGCATCTGCCACGCGCATCCGTCGATGTCGGAAGTCATGCGCGAGGCGGCGCTCGCGGTCGACAAGCGCTCGTTGAACGGCTGAATCGCTTGGCGCGCGCGATCGCGGCCGCAGCGCTGCTGCGCGCGGACCCGGAGAAGGAGGTGTTTCTCGGGCTCGAAGCCAACGAGCAGCGCGTGAAGACGCTCGATCTGAGCCACCACCGCGTCGTGGCCTTCGCCACGCACGGGCTCGTGCCCGGCGACCTGGAGGGGCTCGGCGAGCCGGGGCTCGCATTGTCCAATCCCGAGCTCGCCGGCGCGCGCGCGCTTCTCGTGTCCAACCGGCCGGTCGAGACCGTGTCGGCGCGGCTTCTCCCGCTCTTCTGGGCGCCGTTCTCGCTGGTGGGAGACGGCAACTGACCGAGCTGAGCGCCCCGGACGTCGTTTCGCTTTACGAGCAGCACCTCGAGAAGCGCGGCTTCGTCGCCGACGCGTCGCAATGGCGGGCGGTGGAACGGCTGCAGCGGCTTTACGAGGAGTGGACCGCGTACAAGGCGCGGCGCAACAACGCGCTGAAGCGCCTGGTAGTGAAGCCGCCTTTGCCCAAGGGCGTGTATCTCTGGGGCGCCGTCGGGCGCGGCAAGAGCTTCCTCATGGACAGCTTCTATCTTTGCCTGCCGCTCGTGCGCAAGCGCCGCGTTCACTTCCATCATTTCATGCGCGAGATCCACCGCGAGCTCGACGAGCTGAAGGGCACCGAGGACCCGATCGCGGCAGCGGCCGCGCGCACCGCGAGGCGCTACCGGCTCATCTGCTTCGACGAGTTCCACGTCTCCGACATCGCCGACGCCATGATCCTCGGCCGCTTCCTCGAGCAGGTGATGGAGCGCGGCGTCGTGTTCTGCATGACGAGCAACTACGCGCCCGACGAGCTCTATCCCAACGGGCTGCAGCGCGCGCGGTTCGCGCCGGCGATCGAGCTGCTGAAGCGCCGGCTGGACGTGATCCAGGTGGACAACGGCACGGATTACCGGCGGCTCAAGATGGAGCGCCTCAGGGTCTACCACACCGAGCCGGACCGCGAAGCGCGGCTCGAGACCATCTTCGAGGAGCTGCGCGACGTGGAGCCCGAGCGCCAGGCGCTCGACGTCGAGGGTCGCACCATCCCTTACCGCAAGCGCGCGGGCGGGCTGGTGTGGTTCGATTTCCAGGCGCTGTGCGGCAGCGCGCGCTCGTACACCGATTACGTGGACCTCGCGCAACGCTTCCACACGGTGATGCTCTCCGGCGTGCCGCGCATGTCGCCGAAGAACGCGGACGCCGCGCGCCGCTTCACCTGGCTCGTGGACGTCTTCTACGACGACAAGGTGAACCTCGTCGTCGCGGCCGAGGACGAGCCCGAGCGCCTGTTCACCGAGGGCGAGCACAGCGCCGAGTTCCAGCGCACGGTGAGCCGGCTGCACGAGATGCAATCGGTGCGCTACCTGCAGACCGAGCGCGTTCGGATATGATGCCGGTGAACGGCGATACGGACGAGGAACGAGAGATGGAGAAGTTCAAGGCTTTCAAGCTCACCGAAGTAGAGAAAAAGATCCGCGCAGAGTTCGTGGAGGTCACCCTCGACGATCTCGATCCCGGCGACGTGGTCCTGCGCGTCGCCTACTCGAGCGTCAACTACAAGGACGCGCTCGCCGCCACCGGCAAGGGGAAGATCCTGCGCAGAGCGTCGTGCATAGGCGGTATCGACTTTTCCGGGACCGTGCTTTCGTCGACCGATCCGCGTTTCGCCAAGGGCGATGCCGTACTTACGGTCGGTGGCGAGTATGTCGGGGTCTCTCACGACGGCGGCTACGCGGCCTACGCGCGGGTGCCGGGCGATTACATCACCAAGGTGCCGCCGGGCATGTCGCTGTGGGAAGCGATGGCGTTCGGCACCGCCGGCTACACCGCCGGGATCGCCATGGTGCGCATGGAGCACGAAGGCTTGAAGCCCGCCAATGGCCCGGTGATCGTGAGCGGCGCCACCGGAGGCGTGGGGTCCATCGCGGTATCCATCCTCGCCCGGCTCGGCTACCACGTCGTTGCGCTGACCGGGAAGGAGAGCGAGTCGGACTGGCTCAAAAAGCTGGGCGCGAAGGAGATTCTGCTGCGGCAAAGCCTGAACCTCGAGAAGATCAAGCCGCTCGACAAGGCGATGTGGGCCGGTGCAGTCGACAACCTGGGCGGCCCGGTGCTCGCATGGATGGCGAGCACGATGAAGGAGAACGGCGTCATCGCATCCATCGGGCTTGCCGCAAGCCCGCAGCTGAACACCTGGGTGATGCCCTTCATCCTGCGGGGCGCGCGGCTGCTCGGCATCAATTCGGGCGACGGCTCCGCCGATGTCCGGGAGACCGTATGGCGGCGCCTGGCGAGCGACATGAAGCCGCCGCTGCTCAAGGAAATGTGCCGCACGATCCCGCTGCGCGAGCTGCCCGGCGTGTTCGATGATTACATCAACGCGAAGGTGACCCGCAGAACCGTCGTGGATCTCAGCGAATGACCACCTACCGCGAATTTCACAAGCGCTCGATCGAGGACCGCGAGGGTTTCTGGGGCGAGGAAGCGAAGCTCGTGCACTGGCACAAGCCTTTCCAGCGCGTGCTCGATTACTCGAGGCCGCCGTTCGCGCGCTGGTTCGTCGGCGGCGAGACCAACCTCTGCTACAACGCGATCGACCGGCACTTGGCGGCGCGCGGCGACCAGAAGGCGCTGATCTGGATCTCGACCGAGGTCGATCAGAGCAAGAGCTTCACCTTCAGAGAGCTTTTCTTCGAGGTGAACCGGGTCGCCGCGATGATGGCCTCGCTCGGCGTCAAGCGCGGCGACCGCGTCGTCATCTACATGCCGATGATCCCGGAGGCTGCGTTCGCGATCCTCGCCTGCGCGCGCATCGGCGCGATCCACTCGGTGGTGTTCGGCGGCTTTGCCGCCGCGAGCCTCGCTGCGCGCATCGACGACGCCCGGCCGGCGCTGATGATCACCGCCGACGGCGGCAGCCGGATGGGCAAGGTGGTGACCTATAAGTCGCTTGTCGACGAATCGCTCACGATCGCCAGGCACCCGCCGAAGAAGGTGCTGATTTTCAGGCGCGGCCTCGACCCGAAAATGCCCGTCGTGCCGCAGCGCGACGTCGATTGGAGCTCGATTCAGGACAACTTCAAGAACGTGGAAGTGCCGTGCGCGTGGCTCGAGTCCAACGAGCCTTCGTACATCCTTTACACCTCCGGCACCACCGGAAAGCCGAAAGGCGTGCAGCGCGACGTCGGCGGCCACGCGGTCGCGCTCGCCTCGTCGATGAAGCGCATCTTCTGCGGCGAGGCGGGGGAGACGATGTTCACCACCTCGGACATCGGCTGGGTGGTGGGGCACTCGTACATCATCTACGGCCCGCTCATCGCCGGCATGACCAGCGTCCTGTACGAGGGCGTGCCGATCCGCCCCGACGCCGGCATCTGGTGGAAGATCGTGCAGGAGCAGAAGGTGGCGGTGATGTTCTCCGCGCCGACCGCGGTCCGGGTGCTGAAGAAGCACGACCCGGCGTATCTGAAGAAATACGACCTGTCCACTCTCAAGCATCTGTTCCTCGCCGGCGAGCCGCTCGACGAGCCGACGCACGTGTGGATCACCGAGGCGCTCGGCCGGCCGGTGATCGACCATTACTGGCAGACCGAGACCGGCTGGCCGCTGCTCTCGTCGATTCCCGGCGTCGAGAACACGCCGCTCAAGATGGGCTCGCCGAGCTTCCCGGTCTACGGCTACGACGTGCGCCTGCTGCACGAGGCGACCGGAAAGCCGGTGCCCGACGGCGAAAAGGGCGTGGTGACGATCGCGCCGCCGCTGCCGCCGGGCTGCATGTCGACCGTGTGGGGCGACGACCAGCGCTTCGTGGACACCTATTTCAAGGACTTCAAGAACCAGCTCATCTACACCACCTTCGACTGGGGCATCCGCGACAGGGACGGCTACTACTTCATCCTCGGACGCACCGATGATGTGATCAACGTCGCCGGGCACCGCCTCGGCACGCGCGAGATCGAGGAAGCGGTGAGCGCGCATCCCAACGTCGCCGAGTGCGCGGTGGTCGGCGTCTCCGATCCGCTCAAGGGCCAGATGCCGCTCGCCTTCGCTGTGCTGAAGGACTCGTCGAAGCACACCTCTGCCGAGGAGGTGATGCAAACGGTAGACAAGCAGCTCGGGGCGATTGCCCGCCCGCGAGCCGTGCACTTCGTTACGCTTCTTCCGAAAACCCGCTCGGGAAAGACGCTGCGGCGTTCGATCCAGGCCCTTGCCGAAGGCCGCGATCCGGGCGATCTCACCACCATCGAGGATCCCGGCGCCCTCGAGCAGATAAGACAGGCTCTGCACTCATGAAGATGCGTCCCATGCTGACGCTGGAGGACTGCAAGAAGATCTCCGGCGCGGCAGAAGCCGAAGCGAAAAAAAACAGCTGGAACGTCTGCATCGCCATACTCGACGACGGCGGCCACCTGCTGCACCTCATCCGCATGGACGGCGCCACGCCGGCCAACTCGCGCATCGCGATCGAGAAGGGTCGCACCGCGGCCGAATCGCGCCGCTCCACCGGCAACTGGGAGGAGCGCATCAAGGCCGGGCGCAACTCGATTCTCAGGATGCCGGGCATCACCCCGATCCAGGGCGGGCTGCCGATCGTCGTGGAGGGCCAGTGCGTCGGCGGCGTCGGCGTCTCGGGCGTTCAGTCGCACGAGGACGAGCAGATCGCCAAGGCCGGAATCGCCGCGCTCGGCGCCTGACGCCCTCGCCCCCTGTCAAGGGGGGAAGCGAGCCGCAGGCGAGCGGGGGGTTCAGGTTTTTTCGGAGGTGCGGGAGAAGTTCAGCGCTTCTTCGATGCGCTCGCACACGGCTTCGAATTGCTCCGCCACTTCAGCGTTAGTGAAGCGGAGAACCCGAATGCCGTCTGACCCGAGTGCTTGCGTTCTCTTGGCGTCGTGGTGTTGCCCGTGATCACTGAAGTGGCTATCGCCATCCACCTCAATCACCAGGCGCTTTTGCGCGCAATAGAAGTCGACGATGTAGTTGCCGATCGGTTTCTGTCTCGTGAACTTCTCATGATGGCTGGACAGGAACTCGTACCAGAGCTTGCGTTCGGCCGGCGTTGGGTCGCGGCGCAAGAGGCGTGCGCGCGGCTTCAGCTCCCGACGGTACGAGGTGTGTCGCATATAGGTACAACGGGGAATCAGCAATTTGGTGCACGAGCGGCTCAACGCAAGAAGCAACCCCCCGCTCGCCTGCGGCTCGCGACCCCCTTCACAGGGGGTCGGGCAGAAAGCAACCCCCCGCTCGCCTGCGGCTCGCGACCCCCTTCACAGGGGGTCAATCTTCGCCGGTCGCTTTGAGATAGTCGGTCAGGCCGGTGCTGATGTTGGGGGCGAAGAGCTCTTCCACGCGCATCGGCCGCCTGGAGAGCTTCTGCTCGTCGAGATAGCGCACCAGCGCTTCCAGCGTCGGCCGGCTGCCTTCGACGGAGTAGTCCCAGATTACGTCACGGCTTTTTTCGAACTCGTCGATGACCCAGGGAAGGGTGACGGGAAGCGCGTCGGTGTCGTAGAGCGAGTGCCGCGCTAGGTCGCGCGCCTTGCAGAACGCCTTGTACAGGCTTACGGCAAGCCACGGATGCTGCTCGTACACGGTGCGCTTCAGCGCGAGCGTATGCATGATCGGGAAGATGCGCGTGCGGCGGTAGTAATCCGCTTCCACCGTGCGGAAGTCGCGGAACAGGCGCCGAACTCCGTTGCCCAGCTTCCGCGGCAGCATCACCGACACTAAAGCGTCGATTTCTCCCTGCTCGAGCATCCCCTCGAGCGTCTTTTCGCCCGAGAGAACTTCGAGCCGTATGCCTTCGGGAGGCTGGATTTTCCGGATCGGCCTGCCGACAACCCACGTAACGTCCTCGGGCCGCACGCCGTACTCGTGCTGAAGGAAGCCGCGCACCCAGACCGCGGCGGTCATCTGGTAGTCGCCGACGCCGACGCGCTTGCCTTTCAATTGCTCCGGTTTTTCGATCGGCGAGCCCTCGCGCAGGTAAACCGCGTTGTGGCGAAAGACGCGCGACGGAAACACGGGAATCGCGATGAAGCGCTCGTCGCCCTCGGAGCGCAGGATGGTGTAGGAGGAGAGCGACATCTCGGAAGCGTCGAACTCGAGGTTGTTGAGCTGCCGCCAGAACGTCTCGCCGGGCTTGAGCGCGAGGTAGTTCAGCTTCTCGACGCCTTCGGGCCGCACGCGGCCGTCGATGAGCGCCTGGGTGCGATCGTAGCGGCCGCAGGCCAAAGTGAGCTGCATGCGATCAAGTATATTTAAAAGCATGGGCGGGCAGACCCGTGTTTTGATCGCCGGCGGCGGCCTGGGCGGATTGACCGCGGCGCTCGCGCTGCTGCGCGCGGGCTGCGACGTCGAGGTCTACGAGCAGGCTGCCGGGCTGAAGGAAGTCGGCGCCGGAATACAACTCAGCGCCAACGGTACGCGTGCGTTGTATGCGCTCGGTGTCGGCGAAGAGCTCAAGGAGAGGTCCTGCGAGGCCGAGAGCAAGGAAATCCGCATCTGGAACACCGGGGAGACGTGGAAGCTCTTCGACCTCGGAAGCGTTTCGATCGAGCGCTACGGTTACCCGTACCTCACGGTTTACCGCCCCGATTTGCTGGCGGTGCTCGCCGACGCGGTGCGGCGCGAGAAGCCCGACGCCATTCATCTCGGCGCCAAGTGCACCGGGTTCGCACAAAATGCTTCACAAGTCTCGTTGAGCCTCGAGGACGGCAAAACCATCGCAGGCGACGCGCTGATCGGCGCGGACGGCGTGCACTCGCGCATTCGCCAGGGGCTTTTCGGGCCCGACACGCCGCAGTTCACCGGCATCATCGCCTGGCGCGGGATCGTGCCGATGGAAAAGCTGCCGCGCCACATGGCGCGCAGGGTCGGAACCAACTGGGTGGGGCCGGGCGGCCACGTCATCCGCTATCCGCTGCGCTCGGGCAAGCTCATGAACTTCGTCGGCGCGCTCGAGCGCGCGGACTGGCAGGTGGAGTCCTGGAGCGCGCGCGGCACCCACGAGGAGCTCAGCGCCGACTTCAAGGGATGGCACGACGACGTGCATGCGCTGATCCGCAATATCCCGACGCCGTATAAATGGGCGCTGATGGTGCGCGCGCCGATGGGGCGCTGGACGGTGGGCCGCGTCACGCTGCTCGGCGACGCCTGCCATTCGATGGTGCCTTTCCTCGCGCAAGGCGCCGTGATGGCCATCGAAGACGGATACATTCTGGGCCGGTGCCTTGCCGAGCTGAGCGGTGACATCGCGGAAAAGCTTCTTCGCTACGAGAACGCGCGGCGCGAGCGCACGCGGCTCGCGGTCGAGGGCTCGGCCGGCAACATCGACCGCTTCCATAACCGCGCGCTCGCCGATCCGGAGACGGCGCGCGAATACGTGGACCGCGAATGGGCCGGGCAGCGGGTGGCGGAGCGTTACGAGTGGCTCTTCCGCTACGACGTGACGACAACGCGGATTTGAGCCACGCGGGGCATCCTCCCAACCACGCGGTAAGGCCGGCGATGAGGGCTGGATTCCACAGTCCAAGTCCCTGCGGCATGGATTTGGGTTTTTGATCGACGGCGCAGGCGCATAATCCGCCGCACAAGGAGGAGCCATGAGCACAAACCTGAACGCGTCGACCACGCCGTACACGCCGGCGGCCAACCCGGCTATCAATCAGACGTTGCTGCTTGTCGGGCGCGTCCTGATCGGCTTGCTGTTCCTGATATTCGGGGTCCGCTCCATCATGTACTTCGCCGGCAGCGTCGGCTACTTCACGAAGCTCGGATTCCCCTCTCCCGAAGCGATGGTCGTGCTGGCGATCGTCATCCAGCTCGCCGCCGGCATCGCGCTCTTCGTCGGATGGAAGACCCGCTGGGCGGCGTGGCTCCTGGTGGCGTACGTCGTGATCGCCACGCTCATGGCGCATCGCTACTGGGAATACGACGCCACGCAGTACGTCCCGCAGATGACGAACTTCTTCAAGAACGTGGCGATCATCGGGGGGCTGCTTTACAGCGCGGTGATGGGCCCCGGGCGGTACTCGGTCGACAAGAGTTGACCAGCCGCGGCGACGCAGCGGCGAGTTCCGCGTTGGGCGGGTAAGGGGGAAGCGTCTCATACACTCTTGGACGAGTTTGTCCAGCAACAGGTAATAGCGCTCGCATGCTTCCACAGCGTGCTCGCCAGCAAACTCAGGGAGTTCATGTAGCGCTTCCTTCAGTCGCCCTACGCCAATCTTTATCCCATCTTTAACGATCCAGAACTCCTCGTTCCTAGCGTCCACCGGCACAAGCCGCACGTTCTTTGCCCCCGCGAGTGCCTGCGCTTCCGCGGCTGTCATGCTGGGGGAATAAAGCGTGGCAGTTGTTCGGGTGGTAATAGGCGCAGTTTTTTGCGATCGATTACGGAGATCTGCGGTCTTACGGAGGAAGTCGCGCATTTTTGGATCCGGCTTCATTGATTCATACCATTCAAGCCAACCGGCCCTCTTACCGAACTCCGCTCGCGTTACCCACGTCACGCTCCGCGCCGCAGATATGAAGGCGCTAAGGTAAAAGTCAAAGTCAGGCACATTTCGCCAGTTCTCATTTGCCCTTTCCAGGAAAAACGCTGCCTCCGCCAACTTTAGATGTGTTCGACATGGGTACATAGCCGAAACGCTACGCTTAAATGGAACGAGGGCCAATCGCGTCCACTTACTACAGCAGGTCGCTGCTGACGCGCATTGCGCGCCGATCTTAGGGGACCGCGCGCTGTAAGGCTCGCGCCATGCGTATTTTCGTAAAGCACTAACGGAAATGACCTCGATATGCTTGATACAGTCTGTTGAGGTCATCGCCATCAATAATGCCGAAGTAAACGGAATTACCGTTCAAGCTCCTACCAAGTGCATAAGCCTTCATCTGCTCGTAGATGCTTTCGTCGATTTTGCTGTGATAGACGACAAAGAACGCTTCGGCTGCGCTCAGGAACAGTCTCCCGATCTGATCCCCGTTAGAGCCCATCTTCTTCGGCGTGAGAGTGCCTTGAGTTGCGCGACCCTTCAGGGCGAACGCGGCCGCTATTCGACGTGAGCCTACGCGAAACTTATTGGTGAAGAGGTCGTTTCTCTCCCCGCCCCAATCTTTGAAGTCATGCGACTCGCCGATAATTCGCTTCAGCGCAGTCTTTATGTCTTTCTCCGGCATGTTGTGCAGCCTCATCCCAGCGATGGGATGCTTTACGCGTTTTACGAGACTGAACGACGCTACGTCATCGATTGTTACTGCTTTGGGTTTCGCTGTGGCCGCGCGCACTCTCACCGTGACTGAAGTCTTGTGCGTTGTGTGCGGACGTTGCTTCGTCGGGTATTTCTTTGCCGAACTCGGCTTTGCGACGATGCTTAGGATGCGATCTCTGTGGTGGGAGAGGGTGGCATCTTTTTTATACGCAGTCTCACCGTCGACCTTGTCCTTGGCGACGATGTGATTGCCGGCGAGCTTTCCGGCTTCCTGGAGCACGCGCAGGTTCGACAGTTTGGTGGCGCGTGCGATTTCGCTTACCGTTTTGAAGCGCGCCTTTCCGCGGTAAATCTCCAGGAAAACCTTTAGGCGAGCTTTCGACCGGCCGACTACCCCGGCCGCGAAGAGGATGGTTTCGTTAGGGTTGGCGCGAAAGTCGGAGACGTCGAGCGCCATGCAGCTACTTCGCTTCCCTTAGGTTGAGGGACTTTGAGATGTTCACGACGCGCCATTTGTTGATCTTGAGCGCCTTGCGAACATCGTCCACTTTGGCGCCAGCGACCAAGGCTTGAAGGATGAAAAGGTCCTGCGTGATCCGGATTAGCGTATCGAGCCTGTCGGTGATCGAATCGCTTGCATTTTTCTGCTTCGCCAAGTTTCCCTCCCGCTAATTCGGCACTTCTTGCTTAATAGTGCGGCTTACGCCCTTGAGCATCGCGTTTACGGTGTTCATCGAGATACCGAGGCGCTTCCGAATCTGATCCTGCGACAGGCCACCGCGCCATAGCTCGATAACAAGCAAATGCCGAAGGAGATCCAGCGTCTGTGCTTCAGCCGTGATTGATTTCCCTGTCGCTTTCGCCATTGTTTTTCCCCCGCTCAGGAATGCCCTTTAGTAGCCGATTTTCCCAAAGCTTCTGGCGCCCGACTACGCGTGCGATGAGGTCTCGCCTCGCTCCAAGCGCGTACAGCTGGATCACGAGCAGCTTTTCCAAAAGCTCGGTGTCCCTCTGACCCGCTTCGTACTTCTTCCGCGGCATGAGTGCGCCCGACTATTCCGATATCTATCGACTCATCCGGTCCGTCTTCTTGAAGCCGTGACCGTCAGATTATGTCCCTCATGTGCACAACAGGATCCAGCCGTCGCAGTAGTACTGATGCGTTTTTCGGTGTGTTTTCCATGAACGGGCAAGTCCCTTACGAATCATGTGGTTGCGCATCACCGAGTCAACTACTGTATAACCGTACATGCAAAGTCCGCCCTGAGGGGGACGGGTTTGAGACGACGCAAATTGATGGAGCTTTTTCATGAATAGTAGTCTTGGCAGGCTCTCCCAAGCCACTGGTGACGCTGGCGAGCACATCGTCGCTCGTGAACTGACGGCTAAGGGATTTTCTCGGGTGTCAGTTGATACGCGCGGCCCAGGCGCAACGGACGTTGTCGGCCATAGAGCGACCGGCGGCGGTGTTCTAGTACAGGTGAAGTCGTGTGGCGCTGGCGCTCTAGCCGAACCTGCAATACTTAGTCTCAGCGAGCGCTACGCGATCTGCGCTCGAGCAAAGAGCATGGGGTACGAAGCGTGGTACGCGGCTGTCACACTAGGTCTGCTTCCAAAAGTGACGTGGGAGCGGTTGGACGCGTAGTCGTGGCGTGATTCAGCGCGGTTCTCGTGAACTGTAATTACCGACTCCACTTAAGGAGGGAGCGGCAGCGAACATGTCTGCCTGAGGAAAGCACGGTGCCATAGGCGCCACGCGCGGCATGCTATTTACATCTATAGGCTGAGGGCGGGTCACGCGATCGGCCGGCGATGGGCCAGAATGAAGGCCCCCAATCCCCGTGGGGACGCCATCGATAACCCGGTGATCGCCGGCGTTCACCGAGCGTAGAATCCTCCAGGCAGTCTACCGAGGAGGAACTACCATGCAAGCGCAAAACCCGATGGTGCATCGCGGTGCGTTGACGATGGTCGTGGGAGCGGCGCTCTTTCTTCTTTACGCGATCGTATTTTTCTTCCGGGCTTTCTCGGGCGCAGGCTTCGAGTTAGGGGTGCCGACGCTCAATGGCGTGACCCAGCAGCAGCTCGATCAGCTGAACCCGGCGATCATGGCCTACATCACGCACCTGCATGTGGCCACCGCCGGATTCATCGCGGCGACCGCCATCGCGGTGATCGGACTGGCCTGGTATGGAGTGCGCGCCGGCGCGTGGTGGGCATGGATCACCGCGGTGATCTCGCCGGTGGTGGGCCTGGCGGTCGCCCTGCCGCTGCACTACACGGGATCGTTCCAGCTCAACTGGGTGACCCATCTCGGGCCGATCTACGTGGGAACCGTGATTTTCGTGGTTGGCGCGCTGATGGTGCTGGTCGCCTGGACGCGCAAGGCACCGGCGGCCGCTTAAGCGCCGCGCCGCTGCTGTAATCCGGCCGGCGCATACCCGCGCGCGCGTCGCGCGCCGCATGCTTCGCGGCTGCAGTGAAGCGCGCCTTGCCGCTGAGCTTTCGGCGCCGGACGCGAGGTGCGCTTTGTGTGCGTCTGGGTGGGCGCCGCCTGTAGCTTCAACGATCCCCGATCATACGCAAAAGTGTTGCGCGATTGTCATGTTTTGCATACGATTGGGGGATGGCCTCTCTGGATGGATATCTGGACCAGCAGCTTCAGCGCGGTCGCGCCTACTTTTCTCGACAGCAGGCGCTGGACGCGCTCGGCCTCGCGCCGCAGAACCTTGCCGCCGCCATCAGCCGGCTCATCAGGAAACGGCGCTTGGCGAACCCCCGGCACGGCTTCTACCTGATCCTTCGGCCGGAGGACCGGGTACTCGGGGCTCCGGACCCGGTGCGCTGGATCGATCCGCTGATGAAGCACCAAGGGATCGACTACCGGATCTCGCTGCTTCGCGCGGCCGCGTTTCACGGCTCGTCTCATCAAGCGGCCATGGTTTTCCAAGTCATCGTTCCGAAGCAGTTGCGAGGCTTCGAGATCGGGTGCCACCGCTTGCAGTTCATATATCAAGCTCCGCACGTCTTCGCCGAGGCCAATCGGTCCGAATGGCTCGCGCAGATGAAAAGCGAGGCGGGCTTCGCAAAGGTGGCAGGCGTCGAGCTGACCCTCCTGGACTGCGCGCGCTACCTCCATCGCGCGGCAGGCATCAATGGCGTGGCGCAGATTGCGAAGGACTTGGGCGGCAAAGCGGACCCGCGCAAGCTGGCCAAGCTCGCCGACGTTTACGAGAACTCGTCCGTTCGACGGCTCGGCTATCTGCTCGAGCTTGCCCGACACGTGCGTCAGGCAAAGGCGCTGGAGCCATTCGTCAGCGAAGCGAAATCCTTGAAGCCGCTCGATCCTGCAGTCAAGCCGCTGGTTGCTTCCCTCGCTTCATCGCAGGAGAAGAATGCTAAGTGGATGCTGCTCATCAATGAGCGGGTCGAGGTCGAGGCTTGATCCCGCGCGCCTACCCGGCTCAATTCTCATGAGGTTAAAATTCGCGGTGCTACAGGTGACTACAAAGGTATTACTTCAAAAGCAGAAGGTAAGTACCTGTCGAGCGCTACATCTAGTATGGCCGTACCCTATCCTGACTACCGCTTGGGGTTTACAATGAGCCGGCACTGTCGGTTTGATCGGCAGACAAAAGAGGCCGGCGCGTAACGATGTACGACGCGAGAGCCATAGCAAACTTCCTTCTGGACTACGCGGACCAGAAGAAGACGAAAGTGACGTTGCTCTTAGTCTTGAAGATGATTTATTACGCACATGGCTGGCATCTCAGCCGGCACGGCGAGCCCCTCGTTAGGCAACCTTTTGAGGCCTGGACGCACGGACCGGTCGTTAGAGCAGTCTGGGAAGCATTTCGAGGCAATGGCAAGTGGCCGCTTACCGCAAGGGCGAAGCGGTTTGATGTGCTCGCACATTCCTATTCCGTAGTGAACGAGCCTATAAAGCCCGAACAGGCAGCGTTCCTAGAGAATATTTTTGACGCGTATGCCCATGTCGATGCCTTCGATCTTTCCAACGCAACCCACGTACCGGGCTCGCCCTGGGATGCGGTTTGGAATGCACCGAATGGCGCGATCAATGTTGGGATGAAGATTCCCAATGACGAGATCCGAAAATGGTTCTCGGGTAAACGGGCGCCGGGCTTTTTGCACTGATTAGCACGACGCGATATTGGGAGAAGAAGAATGAACAAGCTTAGACCCCCAGCCTTCCACGATATCGCGAGAATTATTGGCCGGGACGTTGACGAGACCGAAGCTCGCCTCTACTCGTACTACACCAATCCTTTCGGCGCGTTCTTCAGCTATCACCGCGCGCAGGCGCTCTGCCGCTTTGCGTTCGGGCGCATGTTACCGCTTCGCCAAGTCCTTGAGGGATGCGGGCGCGAGCGCACGCAGCAGGGCAAAAACTGCAACTCTGAAGTCCTCCGACTCCTCTGGGAAAGGTCGGCCCATCGCTCGGTTCGGACTTACGAGCTGGCGCCGAAATTTTTGACCATTAGGAAGGATTTGAATATCCGCGTTGCGCCGCCGTTCTACTTCGTCGAGGGCGACAACGCGTATGTTTTCTGGCTGCAACCGAGGAAGGAGTATGCGTTCAACGTTGGGCAGCTTGGTCTATTAGCGTCCATGGTGAAGGTAACGTTCCTTGTGGACGACTTCCGTGACGTAGGCTTCGAGCTCTGCGACATGAGCGCGCCGCTCGGCAAGGAGCGCGACCCGAACACCTATCACTTGGAGTCGTTCAATATCCTTTCCGAGGCGGGGATCAGGGAGAAGCTCCAGCTTTTCGCTCTTGCCTATGACCGCTGCGTCGCTCGCGGCGTCGAGCGCAGCAAGCGCACGCCGAAGCAACAGCCGCCGGCTGGTCCGGATCTGTTTACAGAGTAGTAGGGGTCAGGGGATGGGCCGCCCGGGTCTGTCTTGCCGGGTGGACAATGCGGGTTCTTTGGCATGGCTCAGTTAGCTCGTCACGCACGGCTCGATCGCAAGGCCGAGGCCGCGCTAATCGCGGCAATCGAGATATATAACAAGCCTGATTTTCGTTACCGCGAAGAGACGTTCGCGATCCTCGCGCTCAATGCTTGGGAGCTTCTTCTCAAGGCACGACTGCTCCAAATCAACAAAAACAAACTCAGCGTGCTCTATTCGTACGAGAACAAGAAGACAAAGGCCGGAGTGCCCTCCAAGAAAAAGACGCTTCGGAGAAATCGAGCGGAGAATCCCTTCACCCTGCAAAGGATAGTCAGAACGAATCGCCAGATTTCCATGTGGCACTGAGCATTGATGTCTCCTTTAGACGCGCAAGCGCGGACTCGGCGGCGTTGATGGTGGCGATGAGCAAGGACCCGGCAGCGACGAAGATCACTCTCTCAGAGGAGGATGTTCTCAAGGCATATCCCTGGGCCTATAAAGAACTGACCAATCGGCTCCGCGAGAGATACACGGACTTCTTGGTGAACCAGCGTTACCACGACATCCGAAAGCCTCTGGCCAATGACCCCCGCTATGCCAAGGAGCGGTTTCTCGTTCCGGGACATGCAAACAGCCCAAAGACCGTGTTTTTTAATCCAAACATCGTCCCCGAATTCGATAAGCACTACACGCGTAAGGCGTTCTAGCCGGACGAGGCTCCGCGTGCCATCGGAGGAAGAATATGGCGGCAGACGCTAGCTGGTTGGATCTTCTCGCTGCGGCGCTCGGCGGAGGAGCGACCGTGAAGGGCCTCGACATCGCTTATCAAGAGCTACGTCATAGGTCGGACAGGAAGCGCACTGCAAAGGAGTTTGTCGATAAGCATCTCGACCCGTTGCTCAAGGCTACTGACGAACTTGTTGGCAAGCTTCGTTCTCTAGCCGAAACGGATTTTTCTGACATACACCATGCAAATCCAAACGCGGCCAACCTGAGTTCATCAGATTTCGGCAGCTTGGTTTACCTGTTCGGCACGTTTTGGACGCACGTCGAGCTTCTGAGAAGGCAGGGTCTTTCTGTCGCTTGGGGAGAAGACAATCGGGGCAAGAAGCTGCATCAATTTCTAGACTGCCTGGAATCCCGAAGGATTCGCATAATCGATCGGATCGCGCAGCGAGCTGTAGGCGAGGTAACGCTAGGAAGTCATCTGGGCGCTTCGGAGCCTATGTCCTTCATACAGTTCGTGAAAGCCTATGAAAGTGATGAGTCATTCCGAATGTGGCTTCGACCGTTGGTGGCCGTGCTCGCGCGGATGCGCCATACGCGGGAGCGTCAGCGCTTGCTGCAATATTGGGTGGTCCTTCACGCGTTTATCGACACGCTAGACCGCGAGCACATCGTGACTCGCGCCCGGCCGGGTCTACCGCAAAAGCTGACTAAGGAATCTTGGCGCGATCTGAAATATCGGGTTTTCGGGACGTATCTAAAATTTGTAGCAGAGCCCGAAAAATACTTAGGGCCGCCGAAGAGGCGGCCCTAAGGGGAGAGCTGGGGGTCGTAAGAGACTTTCGCCGCCCTCGGCAAGCCGAGGTTGGCTGTACGTCTGATGAGCCCCCGTTAGCCCGGAGGCCCGTCTGGCAGGCGCCAAACGAGCGAATTCGTAGGTACTATTCTACTGCTTTTCGTGCCATGCGGCATCTTCGGTTCGGCTACCCCCTAGATCGGCCGGATGCCGAAACAACAGCGTGGATCCCGCGCATTCAAAAGACTCGGTTAGATAAGCGCTGTCATTAGACCGGCGCACGGTAGTTTGCCTGTAAGCGGCAGCATTGCAAATAGGGCAGCGCAACCGTAGAACGCGTCAGAATCGGGCTGGCCGGACATACTGTGTATGGGGGATCTCAAAAATGTCAGACCCGAAGGTCTTGGTGATCGGTTCTTCCGGTCACTCCCACGTCGAGTGTGTGTCGTGGGAAAACGCTGCGGCAGTCAATTTGCCGGATTTCGACATAGCCGTAATTAATGTCCGCTCTCTATCGGACAACATCGTTCAGAGCGAGAAGTTTCAGGCACCAAAAATTCGAAACGGGCTCGCACGGCTCCTAGCTTCCGGAGGGCGAATCATTGTGCTCGGACTTGCTGAGCGGCGCATCCGAGTTCGCGATCATGACTATGTCGACCTCTATGATTGGAGCCCCGTCGACATTCAGACGAAGCAAGAAACAGGAAACACCGTCAAGTGGGAGAAGGTTCGCTATGTGAAGTTGCTCGACCACCTGAAGGAGTGGTCGTTCTACTACTACTTGCGCCGATCGAGCATATCCAGCGAGTTATTCGAGCTCTGCGGTGGTGGAAAAAACGGAGTCAATATCGTCTCGGATATTACGGTGTATCAAGCAAATCGATATGAAAAGATGCTCGCTGGAGAAATTGCTTATCTCGTGCAGGAAGACAATGGCGATCCTATTCTTCAAACGGGCGTCTTCGCATTTTTGCCGGCGATAGAAAGCCTGGAAGAGCGTCATATGGTGAACTTGGTGCTAGAGGATTTGATCGATCTTCCGCAGGTCGCGCTGCAGCCTGCCTGGGCAGACGGTATATCGATGGAGGTCGCGTCAGCCATTACGGAACAAATAGACACGAAAAGGAAAGCGCTGAAAGCTTTGCAGGGTGAATTGCAGACCCTCGCGAGCAAGAAGGCTGATATCGAATCCCACAAGAAACTTCTCTACGAATCGGGGCGTGAGTTGGAGGAGCGGTTCGCCCTATGCCTCCGTATGCTTGGAGGGAAAGTTACCCCGGCAAAGTACTCTCAAGAGGAGTTCATCCTTGAGCATGCCGGTGCGCTCTTTTTGGTCGAATGCAAAGGCATTGGGAAAAGCGTCGCTTTGACGCACGTCAGGCAGCTGACGGATTACATGCTGAAGTTTGAAGAGGATGAAAATAAGCAGGGGAAGGGCATCCTATTCGGGAACGCGTGGAAAGAGCTGCCACCGGAAAGGCGCGATGGAGATGAAACAGTTGTCTTTCCGGACAACGTGGAAAAGCGGGCGATTCAACTCGACATTGCACTTGTATCGTCCACAGCTTTCTTTCCCGTGTTTGAGAGATTTCTGGCGGGGAGAGTCGCGGCGGATGCAATCCTCCAACGCATGACCTCTAGCGTAGGCGTGGTGGATTTTTCAGATCTCACCGCGGGGGCGAAATGACCAAAGGACGCGTCGTGCGAATGCCCCCCGAGACACGCGACATTGTCCTGGGATCAGCGACGGAAAGAGCGAACTTTACATGGAGAATATGCATTGTGACGGCATTGACGTTGAGAAGAAGAACGCGCAGGGGTACTACCTGCACGAATCGATACCACGGCTGTAGGAAAGGCCGCGGCGCGCGGCCAGCCGTGGAGCGCCAAAGTACGCCACTCAGCTTCATCCGCGCCGCACAGAAGGGAACTCATGAACCAGGCGTTCAACCAGACCGCGCGCTACGAGCAGCTGCTCGAGATCGTGAAGGGCCGGATGACGAGCCGGCAGTTCGACCAGGCTTACGTGGTTCCGGCCGAGCATTACGACATGATTCTCGAGGCGGCGCGGCACGCGCCCTCGGGAGCGAATGCGCAGCCGTGGCACTACATCGTGGTAACCGAGGCGGCGACGAAGAAGAAGATTGCCGACTACTTCGTCGACGAGCAGCGCCACCGCGCGAAGCTGAAGATGAAGTTCCCGACGCCGAACTACCGCGGCCTGGAGACGGCGCCAGGCATGATCGTGATCGTCGCCGACTTCCGCTACACGCGGGCGTTCCCGGTGCTCGGCGACGGCTCGGCGCTCGACCGCCAGTACCAGCAGAACGCGGAGCGCATCCTGCTGCAGAGCGTCGCGGCCTCGACGATGTCGGCGCACCTGGCGGCGGCGGCGCTGGGCTATGGCGTGTGGTGGGTGACCGCGATCGGCCAGGAGAACGCGCAGAAGGCGATGAAGCCGCTGCTCGGCGTGCCCGAGGACCTCGACGTCATCGACATCTTCTGCTTCGGCCCGCCCGCCAAGCCGCCGTACAAGCGCTGGAAAAAGACACTCGAGCAGATCGCGAGCCGGGGGCGCTTCGACATGAAGAACTACCAGACGCCCGAGGACATCGACCGCTGGGTCCAGGAGACGCGGCACAAGGTCATGTACCGCGACGAATCGAAGATCGACTGACAGCCGGCGGCGGGGCTAGGGCAGCGCGACGATCCCCCGGCCGTGCAGCGACTCGATCTCTTGCCGCGAATAGCCGAGCTCGCCCAGCAATTCACGCGCATGCTCGCCGATTTCCGGCGGGTCCATGCGCTTGCCCAGGCGCTCGCCGTCCAGCTCGATCGGCAGCGCCGGCGCGTGGATGGTCTTGCCGCCGACACGCGTCTCTAGCAGTCCTCCGGACGCCTTGAGATGCGGATCGTCGAGCAGGTCCCAGGGCTTCGCGATCGGGGCGAACGGCATTCCGATCGCCTCCAGTTTCCGCGTCAGGTCTTCTTTCGTAAAACGAATGAAGCATTCTGCGAGGCGCGGGATGAGCCATGCGCGCTCCTTTACGCGCAGGCCGTTCGATTTGAGCCGCGGGTCGTCTTTCAGGTCTTCCAACCCGAAGTCGCGGCAGAAGGCTTCCCACTGCGTGTCCGTCACTACGCCGACGAACAGCCGCCCGCCGCCCGCGGTTTCGAAAATGTCGTAGACGCCCCACGCGGGGCGCTTCACCGACATCGGCGGCGGCGCCTCGCCGGTGAGCTCGTATTGCGCCATGTGCTGCGCGACGAGATAGGCGGTGCTCTCGAAGAGCGCGCTCGTTACGCGCTTGCCGCGCCCGGTGCTCTCGCGCTCGCGCAGCGCGGCGAGGATCGCGACCGTGGCGAACGTGCCGCCCAAGATGTCGACCACCGAAGAGCCTGCGCGCAGCGGCCGGTCGGGCAGCCCGGTCATGTAGGCGAGCCCGCCCATCATCTGCGTGACTTCGTCGAGCGCCGGCCGATGCTCATAGGGGCCTTTGAGGAAGCCCTTGAGCGAGCAGTAAATGAGCCGCGGGTTTTCCTCGGAGAGCTTCTCGTAGGAGAAGCCCATCTTGTCGAGCGCGCCGGGGCGGAAGTTCTCGGTGAGCACGTCCGCGGTATTGATCAGTTTTTTTGTCAATTCCTTCCCTTCGACTTGCTGCAGGTCGACGGCGAGGCTTTTCTTGTTGCGGTTGAACACCGGGAAAAACCCGGCGCCCGCGGCCTCCAGGCGGCGCGTGTTGTCGCCTTTCAGCGGCTCGATCTTGATCACCTCGGCGCCGAGATCGGCGAGCACCAGGCCGCACGAGGGGCCCATCACCATGTGCGCGAATTCGACGACGCGCACGCCGGCTAGCGGCAGCATGCGGCCTAGCCCTTGAAGCTCGGCCGGCGCTTTTCGATGAACGCGGCGATGCCTTCGCGGAAATCCGGCTCCGACGCGCCCTGTGCGAAGGACTCCGCCTCGTGCTGGAGCTGCGCTTCGAGGCTGTTCTGCAGCGACGCGTTGAGCAGCGCCTTGGTGCGGCCGTATGCCGCGGTGGGGCCCGCGGCGAGCCTGGCCGCGAGCTTGCGGGTCTCTTCTTCGAGAGAGGACGAAGGCACGACGCGGTTCACCAGGCCCAGGCGCTCGGCGGTTGCGGCGTCGAAGCGCTCGCCGAGGAGCGCCAGCTCGAGCGCCTTCTTCTGCCCGACGATGCGCGGCAGCGCGAACGTCGAGCCGCCGTCCGGGCTGCTGCCGATCGCGATATAGGCGAGGGTGAAATACGCGTTGTCCGCGGCGATGGCGAGGTCGCAGGCCATCATCAGGCTCATGCCGAAGCCCGCGGCGGCGCCGCGCACGCTGGCGAGCACCGGCTTCGGCATGCGGCGCAGGCTGATGACGACGCCGTGCACTTCCTGCACGAAGGTTTCGAACTCCGGCCGCAGTTGCTTCGCGTCGGCGCCGGCGAGGCGCTGGTGAAACCACTTGAGGTCGCCGCCGGCCATGAAATGCTCGCCGCCGCGGATGACGACGCAACGCACCGCGCGGTCGTGCTCGGCGGCATAGACCGCTTCGCGCAGCGCGAGCGTCAGCTCGCGGTCGAGCGCGTTGAGCGCCTTGGGACGATTCAGCGTCAGCGTCGCGACGGCGCCTTCGCGAGCGACGAGGACGAGCGGCTCAGACATGTTGGCGGAAGCCCTTGGGCAGTCCGGCCAGCGGGATGTGCCCGTAGACCGGTTCTTCGGGGATCGCGCTCGTGAGCAGGCCGCGCGCCTTGAACAGTGCTTCGAGATCGATGCCGGTGTGGATGCCCATGCTTTCGAACATGAAGACGAGGTCCTCGGTGATGACGTTGCCGCTCGCACCGGGCGCAAAAGGGCATCCGCCCAGGCCGCCCATGGAGCTGTCGAACGCGCGCACGCCTTCCTCGTAGGCGGCGAGCGCGTTCGCCAGCCCGAGGCCGCGGGTGTTGTGGAAATGGGCTCCCTCGAGCTTTTGCCCAATCTCGCTTTTCACTTTTCTGAACAGTCTTTTCACTTGCGCGGGATTCGCGTAACCCACTGTATCGGCGAGGGCTACGCAGTCGCAGAATTCGGCGAGCGCGGCGGCGATGCGCAGCACGTCTTCCTCGGGCACGGCGCCTTGCAGGGTGCAGCCGAACGCGGTGGACACCGCGCCTTCGATTTCCACGCCGGGGTGCGGGTGCCGGGCGCATCCGCGCACTTCCTCGACCATCTGCTCCGGCGTCATGCGCACGTTGGATTCGCTGTGCAGGCGGCTCGCGGACACCGGGAAGGTCACCTTGTGCGCGCCGGCTTCGAGCGCGCGCTGGAAACCTTTCAGGTTCGGCGCGAGCGCCACGACCTTGACGCCGGGCAGCGTTCTCGCGAAAGCGACGATTTCCGCCGTATCGGCCATGGCGGGAATGAGCTTCGGCGGCACGAAGGAGCCGACCTCGATCTCGCGCAGCCCCGCGCCGGCGAGCGCCTCGATCCACGCTTTCTTCGCCGGCGTCGGCATCAGGTGCTTCGCGTTTTGCAGGCCGTCGCGCGGCCCGACTTCGCAAATCTGCACGTCGGTCATGGCGAAAGTTTACCCTCGTAGCGGCCGATGCCCAGGCCCGCGGCGACGCCGAGCGCCGAAAGCAGCAGCATCACGCCGAGCGTCGCGCTCCAGCCGCCCCAGCGCGAGGCGACCCAGGCGACCGCGATCGGCACGATGAATTGCGCGATGTGCGAGTACTGCATGACCATGCCGTTCGTCGTGGCGATGTGCTCCGGGCTCTTGGCGTGGGTCGGCGTCCCGGCAAATATGGAGGAGGGAATCACGCCGCCGAGCAGCGAGAAGAGGAGCACGCAGGCGAAACGCAGCCAGTCGGGCGCACCGGAAGAGAGCAGCCCGACCGCGGTCAAGCCCATCGCGGCCGCGCCGACGGCCGTCAGCGTGGAGCGCGGCACACGCCGCACGAGCAAGTAGCCGCCCAGCAGGTTTCCCGGGATGTTCGCCGCCACGAAGGCGGCGGTCACGAGCGACGCGCTGGACGCGCTCGCGCCGCGCTCCACGACGAAGGTCGGCAGCCAGGTCATCACCGAGACCCACTGGCCGACGTAGCACATGAACGCCAGGCACAGCAGCAGGATTCCCGGACGGAAGAACGATTCGCGCAGCAGGCGCATCGAGGCTATGGCGCCGCCGAACGCCGGCGTGGGGACCCATAGCGCGACGAGCACGAAGCACGCGGCGGTGTAGAGCGCGAGGCCCAGCCACAGGCTGCGCCAGCCCAGGCTCGCCAGCGCGAACGGGGCGAGCAGCAGAATCAGCGTTCCGCCGGTGGGCATGTAGCAGCTCCAGATGGCGAACGAGATCGGCCGGTCGCGCGGCTGCGAGGCGGCGATGAGAAGCGACGCGGCGCTGACTGCCATCAGGACGAAGCCGACGCCGTCGAGAAATCGCGCGAACAGGATCACCTCGAATTGCGACGACAGCGCGCCGAGCACGCCGCCCGCCAGCATGCAAGCGAGGCCGAGCAGCGCGGCGCGCTTCTGTCCGAAGCGGTCGGCAAGCGCGCCGCAGAACACGCCCGCGCCGCCGCCGATCGCGTACATCACCGTGTGCAGGAAGCCCGACTCGACCAGGGCGAGCTGCAGCTCCGCGCGCATCGCCGGCAGCGCCGGCGGCACCTTCGTCATGGTCGCGCCCGCGGCCAGGCCGGCCGCGAAGATCGCCCATACGGCGCGCCAGTCGGTGCTCAGGCGGCCGTTACGGGCAGCTTCAGCTCGACGATCTTCTTCGCCCACTCCGCCGGACCGGTGCTGTGCACCGAGGTGCCGCTCGCATCGACCGCGACCGTGACCGGCATGTCGCGCACCTCGAACTCGTAAATGGCCTCCATGCCGAGGTCCTCGAAGGCGAGGACGCGCGATTTGCGGATCGCCTTGGCGACGAGGTAGGCGGCGCCGCCCACGGCCATCAGGTACGCCGCACGATGCTTGCGGATGGACTCGATGGCCGCCGGGCCGCGCTCGGCCTTGCCTACCATGGCGAGGAGGCCGGTGCGCCCCAGCATCGTCTCGGTGAACTTGTCCATGCGCGTGGAAGTCGTCGGGCCCGCCGGGCCGACCACCTCGTCGCGCACCGGGTCCACCGGTCCGACGTAGTAGATCGCGCGATTCCTGAAATCCACCGGAATTGGTTTATTGTTTTTCAGTAAATCTTCAATTCTTTTGTGGGCGGCATCGCGGCCGGTCAGGAGCTTGCCGGACAGCAGCAGCCGCTCGCCGGCCTTCCAAGAGGCGACCTCTTCCTTCGACAGCCTGTCGAGATCGACGCGGCGCGATTTCGCATCGGGCGACCAGGTGACCGCCGGCCAGTCGGAGAGCTGCGGCGCCTCGAATTCCGCGGGCCCCGAGCCGTCGAGGACGAAATGCGCGTGGCGCGTGGCCGCGCAGTTGGGAATCATCGCCACCGGCCGGTTCGCCGCGTGCACGGGGTAGGTGCGGATCTTGACGTCGAGCACGGTCGACAGCCCGCCCAGCCCCTGCGCGCCGATCCCCAGGGCGTTCACCTTGTCGTAGAGCTCGATGCGCAGCTCCTCGACCTTGTTTCGCGGCCCGCGCGCCTTGAGCTCCGCCATGTCGATCGGCTCCATCAGCGATTCCTTCGCCATGAGCATCGCCTTTTCCGCGGTGCCGCCCACGCCGATGCCGAGCATCCCGGGCGGGCACCAGCCGGCGCCCATGGTGGGGACGGTCTTCAGCACCCACTCGGTGATCGAATCGGTGGGATTGATCATCGCGAACTTCGTCTTCGCCTCGGAGCCTCCGCCCTTCGCCGCGACGTCCACCGCCAGCTTGTCGCCGGGAACGAGCTGCATGTGGATCACCGCGGGCGTGTTGTCCCGCGTGTTCTTTCTTCCGAAATCCGATTCGTCGAGGACCGAGGCGCGCAGCTTGTTCCCGGGATCGAGGTAGGCGCGGCGCACGCCTTCGTTGATCGCGTCTTCCAGCGAGTCGGAAAAATCGAAGCGCACTTCCATGCCGACCTTCAGGAACACGTTCACGATCCCCGTGTCCTGGCAGATCGGGCGGTGCCCTTCGGCGCACATGCGCGAATTCGTGAGGATCTGGGCGATGGCGTCCTGCGCCGCCGGCGAGCGCTCGCGCTCATAGGCGCGGCCGAGCGCGCGGATATAGTCCGCCGGGTGGTAGTACGAGATGAACTGCAGCGCGTCCGCCACGCTCTGGACGAGATCGGCTCTCTTGATGACGGTTTCTTGAGGGGGTTTCATACTTCGGTATTGAAAAAGGGCCGGCAGACTCTAGCATATCGACGCCTTTACACGTCATGCATTTGGTGCTTGTATTGACGGCTCAACGAGGAGGCATTGAATGTCGTCCACGATCGAATCGGTGCTGCAGGAATCGCGGCTGTTTCCGCCTTCCCCGCAGTTCGTCAAGCAGGCCAACATTTCGGGCATGGAGGCTTACCGCAAGCTCGTCGCGGAAGCCGAGCGCGACTTCGAAGGCTTCTGGGCGCGCGTGGCGCGCGAAACCCTGCTGTGGTCCAAGCCTTTCACCCAGACGCTCGACGAATCCAAGGCGCCGTTCTATCGCTGGTTCTACGACGGCGAGCTGAACGCCTCGTACAACTGCCTGGACCGTCACCTCAAGTCGCAGCCCGACAAGGTGGCGATCCTCTTCGAAGCCGACGACGGCAAGGTGACGCGGATCACCTACAAGGAGCTGCATCGCGAGGTATGCCGCATGGCGAACGCGCTGCACGCCCATGGCATCAAGCTCGGCGACCGCGTGCTCATCTACATGCCGATGTCGATCCAGGTCGTGGTGGCGATGCAGGCGTGCGCGCGCATCGGCGCCACGCATTCGGTCGTGTTCGGCGGCTTTTCGGCCAAGAGCCTGCAGGAGCGCATCATCGACGCCGGCGCTACCGAGGTGATCACGGCGGACGGGCAGTTCCGCGGCGGGCGCGAGATCCCGCTCAAGCCGGTGGTGGACGAGGCGTTCGCCATGGGCGGATGCGAAAAGGTGCGCAACGTCATCGTCTACAAGCGCACCGGCAGCTCGGTGCCGATGCGGGCGCCGCGCGACAAATGGTGGCACGACGTGGTGAAGGGACAGGCGGAGCAGTGCGATCCGGTCAACGTCAACGCCGAGCATCCGCTGTTCATCCTTTACACCTCGGGCTCGACCGGAAAGCCGAAGGGCGTGCAGCATTCGACCGGCGGCTATCTGCTGTGGGCGATGCTCACGATGAAATGGGTGTTCGACAACAAGCCGTCGGATATCTTCTGGTGCACCGCCGACGTCGGCTGGGTGACCGGGCACACCTACATCAACTACGGGCCGCTCGCGGTCGGGACCACCGTGGTGATGTTCGAAGGGGTGCCGACCTATCCGGATGCCGGGCGCTTCTGGAAAATCATCCAGGACCACAAGGTGAACGTGTTCTACACCGCGCCGACCGCGATCCGCTCGCTCATCAAGGCGGGCGGCGAGCTGCCGAAGAAGTACGATCTCTCGAGCCTGCGGCTGCTCGGCACGGTGGGCGAGCCGATCAACCCCGAAGCGTGGATGTGGTATCACAACACGGTCGGGCGCGAGCGCTGCCCGATCGTGGACACGTGGTGGCAGACGGAAACCGGCGGCATCCTCATCTCGCCGCTACCCGGCGTCACGCCGACCAAGCCGGGTTCCGCCACGCTGCCGCTCCCGGGCATCTTCGCCGACATAGTCGATGAGACCGGGCAGTCGGTCGGCAAAGGCAAGGGCGGCATCCTGGTCATCAAGCGCCCCTGGCCGGCGATGCTGCGTACCATCTGGGGCGACCCGGAGCGCTACAAGAAGACGTATTTTCCCGACGACTTCAAGGGCAAGCTCTATCTGGCAGGCGACGGCGCCAGCATGGACGAGGAAGGGTACTTCCGCATCGTCGGGCGCATCGACGACGTGCTCAATGTCTCGGGGCACCGGCTCGGGACCATGGAGGTCGAGTCGGCGCTGGTCGCGAATTCCAAGCTGGTGGCGGAAGCAGCGGTAGTGGGACGTCCCGACGAGCTGACCGGTGAGGCAATCGTCGCGTTCGTGGTGCTGAAAGGCCACCGGCCCACCGGCGACGAGGCGCACAAAATGGCCGAAGAGCTGCGCAACTGGGTCGCGAAGGAAATCGGGCCGCTCGCCAAGCCGAAGGACATCCGCTTCGGCGACAACCTGCCCAAGACGCGCTCGGGCAAGATCATGCGCCGCCTGCTGCGGGCGATCGCGCGCGGCGAGACGATCGCGCAGGACGTCTCCACGCTGGAGAACCCGGCGATCCTGGAGCAGCTCAAGCAGGCGATGTGACGATGCGCTGAGAGCGGGCCTGGCCCGCCGGGAGGGCGGATGGGGGACTTCGAGAAGAGCGGACAGCGGCTGATCGCGCTGTGCCTGCTCGGTTTTCTGCTGTTCAATTACCCCGTGCTCGCGCTGTTCAATCTGCCGCAGACGGTGTTCGGCATCCCGGTGCTGTACGCGTACATTTTCTGCGCGTGGGCCTTGCTGATCGGCGCGATGGCCTGGGTCGTCGAGAAGCGCCGCTAGCGCCCGAGCGCGATGCTGCAGGGCGGAGTCATCGTCGTCAGTTCCTTCGCCTACCTCGGGCTGCTGTTCGCGATCGCCTATTACGCCGACAAACGCGCCGACGCCGGGCGCTCGGTGATCGCGAGCCCGTACATCTACAGCCTTTCGCTCGCGGTGTACGCCACCGCGTGGACCTTTTACGGCAGCGTGGGTCGTGCGGCGGTCGACGGCGTCGGATTCCTGCCGATCTATATCGGCCCGACGCTCATGATCGCGCTGTGGTGGGTAGTGATGCGGAAGATCCTGCGCATCAGCAAGCAGAACCGCATTACCTCGCTCGCCGACTTCATCGCCTCGCGCTACGGCAAGAGCGCACTGCTCGGCGGCATGGTCACCGTGATCGCAGTGATCGGCATCGTGCCTTACATCTCGCTTCAGCTGAAGGCGGTGTCGAACGGCTTCCTGATCCTCATGCAGTACCCGGAGATCGTCATGCCGGCCAAAGTCGGGGCCGTGCCGGTGCTGCAGGACACGGCGCTATGGGTCGCGCTGATCCTCGCGCTCTTCACCATCGCGTTCGGCACGCGCCATCTCGACGCGGCCGAGCATCACGAGGGCATGGTGGCGGCGATCGCGTTCGAGTCGCTGGTCAAGCTGCTCGCTTTCGTCGCAGTGGGCGTGTACGTGACCTTCGTCATCTACGACGGCTTCGGCGACGTGTTCGCGCGCGCCGCGGCGGACCGCGCGCTGGCGCCGATGCTGACGCCGCTCGAGGGCGTCGCGGGCAGCTACTCGAACTGGATCTGGCTCACCATCCTGTCGATGCTGGCGATCATGTTCCTGCCGCGGCAGTTCCAGGTGTCGGTGATCGAGAACAAGGACGAGAGCCACCTCAACAAGGCGATCTGGCTGTTTCCGCTGTACATGCTCGCGATCAACGTGTTCGTGCTGCCGCTCGCCTTCGGCGGCCGGCTGCATTTTCCGGCGGGCGTCGTGGACGCGGATACCTACGTCCTGACGATCCCCATGGCGGAGAAGCAGGAGCTGCTCGCGCTGCTGGTGTTCATCGGCGGGCTGTCAGCGGCCACCGGCATGGTGATCGTCGAGACGATTGCGCTTTCCACGATGGCGTGCAACGACCTGCTGATGCCGGTGTTGTTGCGCATGAAGAGCCTGCGGCTCAACGAGCGTCTGGACCTCACCGGGCTGCTGCTCGGCATCCGGCGCGGCGCGATCGTGCTGATCCTGCTCCTGGGCTACCTCTATTTCCGGCTCGCGGGGGAGGCCTACGCGCTCGTATCGATCGGACTGATTTCGTTCGCCGCGGTGGCGCAATTCGCCCCGGCGGCGCTCGGCGGGATCTTCTGGAAGGGCGGCACGCGCCGCGGCGCGCTCGCGGGGCTGCTTGCCGGGTTCCTTGTGTGGTCCTACACGCTGCTGCTGCCGGCGCTGGCGCGCTCAGGATGGCTGCCGGTCGCGCTGCTCGAGCAAGGGCCCTGGGGCATCGGGTTGCTGCGCCCGCTGGAGCTGTTCGGCCTCAAGGGCCTGGACCAGATCACGCATGCCATGATCTGGAGCATGGTCGCCAACATCGGCGCCTATGTCGCCGGGTCGCTGTCCGGCTCGCCGAGCGCCGAGGAGACGCGGCAGGCGAGCCTGTTCGTCGACGTACTGCGCGGCGGCGGCGCCGGGGCGCGCTTCTGGCGCGGCACGGCTTCCGCGCCCCAGCTCTACGGCGTGCTCGCGCGCTTTCTCGGCACCGAGGGCGCGGACGAGGCCTTCCGCTCCTATGCGGGGGCGCGCGGCTTGCGCTGGCCCGCCGAGCAAGTGACGGCGGACGCGGATTTCGTGCACTTCGCCGAGACGCAGCTCGCGGGCGCGATCGGCGCCGCCTCCGCCCGCATCATGGTCGCCTCCGTGGTCAAGGAAGAGGCGCTCAGCCTCGAGGAGGTGCGCAACATACTGGATGAAGCGTCCCAGGTGGTGATGTACAGCCACCAGCTGGAGCAAAAGTCACGCGAGCTCGAGGAGGCGACCACTGAGCTGCGCGCCGCGAACGAGCGCCTGAAGGAGCTCGACCGGCTGAAGGACGACTTTCTGTCGACGGTGACCCACGAGCTGCGAACGCCGCTTACCTCGATCCGCGCTTTTACCGAGATTCTCCATCAGGAGCCCGAGATCGACGCCGCGCAGCGCAGGAAATTCCTCGGCATCATCACCAGGGAGACCGAGCGGCTGACCCGGCTCATCAATCAGGTGCTGGATCTCGCCAAGATCGAGGCGGGGCGCGCCCTGTGGCATGAAACGCGAGTCGACATGCAGCAGGTGATCTCGGATGCGGTGACGGCCATGGGGCAGGTGTTCGAGGAGAAAGGCATCCGCGTCGACGTACGCATGCCCGAGCGCGTCTCGCCGGTGCACGCCGATCTTGACCGTATGATCCAGGTGATGCTCAACCTGCTGTCCAACGCGGTGAAGTTTTGCGATCCGGCCGCCGGGCGCATCGAGATCGCGCTGTCGGAAAGCGACGGCTGGCTGCGCGTGGACGTGCGCGACAACGGCGCCGGAATCAGCGCGCAGGACCAGCAGGCGATCTTCGACAAGTTCAGGCAGGTCGGCGACACGCTTACCGACAAGCCGCACGGCACCGGGCTCGGCCTGCCGATCAGCCGTCATATCATCGAGCACCACGCCGGCCGGCTCTGGGTCGAAAGCGAGCGCGGGCAGGGGGCGACTTTTTCCTTCGACCTGCCGGTGGCGTCATGACGAAGAAGGTGCTGATCGTGGACGACGAGGAGAACATCGTCACCGCGCTCGAGTTCCTGCTCCAGCGCAGCGGCTACGAGACGCGCGTGGCGCGCAACGGCGACGAGGCGCTGAGCGAGGTCGCGAGCTTCGCGCCCGATCTCGTGCTGCTCGACGTCATGATGCCGCGCAGGAGCGGCTACGAGGTGTGCCAGCGCGTGCGCGCGCATCCCGAATGGCAGCGCATCAAGATCGTCATGCTCTCGGCCAAGGGGCGGGACGTGGAGGTGAGCAAAGGCGTTTCGCTCGGCGCGGACCTGTACGTCACCAAACCCTTCTCCAACGCCGAGCTGGTGGCAAAGATCGACGCGCTTCTCGGCGGGGGACGCGCAGGGGGCCAATGA
This sequence comes from Betaproteobacteria bacterium, assembly GCA_004297625.1. Classification (GTDB taxonomy): domain Bacteria; phylum Pseudomonadota; class Gammaproteobacteria; order Burkholderiales; family SG8-39; genus SCGC-AG-212-J23. The sequence continues at coordinate 164,805 of SCTY01000010.1, forward strand.
CCCCGAGGCGCAAGCTCGCCTTTCTCGCCCTCGCCCTCTACGTGACGACGCTCGCCGTGCCGGCGGCGATCGCCGCCACGCTCTACGCCGGCCTCGCCGCCCAGGAGCGGGAGGTGCTGCGCCAGGTGGCGGCCGAGCGCCTGCCGATGCTGTTGCTGGTGGCCGCCAGCGCGCTTTTTGCCTGCGTCGGCGCCGCGCGCTGGCTGATCGGCGCGTACGTCCTGCCCTTGCGCCGGCTGACCGAGCAGGTACGCGTGTTACTTGGGGCGAACGAGCAGCTGGAACTCGCGAGCGCCGGCGCGCGCGAAGTGGCCGAGCTGAGCGCGGCGGTGAACCGCCTCGCCGCCGACCGGCGCCGTCTGCGACAGGACGCGGAGGCGCTCGCGCGCGAAGCGCGCGAGCGCCTGGAAGAAGAACGCAACCGCCTGGCCGCGCTGATGTCCGAGCTCGCGCAGGGCGTGCTGGTGTGCAATGCCGAGGGCCGGATCCTGCTCTACAACGAGCAGGCGCGCGCGCTGCTCACCGCCGGCGGGCGCGAGGCGCTCATCGGTTTGGGTCGCTCGGTGTTCGGCGTGATCGATCGCGAGCAGGTCGCACATGCGCTCGAGAGGCTGCGGCGCGCCCTCGAGCGCGGCGAGCAGCCCGCGCCCGCGCGCTTCGTCACTGCGACGCCGGCCGGCCGCCTGCTCAAGGCGCAGGCGGCGCCGGTGGCAAGCGACGGCGTGGTCGCCGGCATCGTCATGACGCTCGACGACGTCACCGGTATTCTCGACCGCGAGGCGCAGCGCCTGGGCCTGCTGCAGGCGCTCGCCGCCGGCGTGCGATCGCCGGTCGCCAACCTGCGCGCGGCGGCCGAGAATCTCGCCGCCTATCCCGACATGGAAGCCGCGCGCCGCAGCCGCTTCGTCGACATCGTCGCCGCCGAGTCCCGGACTCTGTCGCAGTCGCTCAACGACGCGTTGCGCGAATACGCGGACGCGCTCAAGGCGAGCCTGACGCTGGAGGACATGCGCGCCGCCGACTTGCTCGGTGTCGCGCGCCGGCGCCTCGAGTCGAGCGTGGGCGTCACGGTCGATGCCGGGGCGATCGACGAATCGCTGTGGCTGCGGGTCGACAGCTTCGCCATGATCCAGGCGTTCGGCTTTCTTTGCGGGAAGTTGCGCGAGGAATACGGCGTGCGCGGCGTACGCTTCAGCGCGGCCGCGCGCGAGCGCTTCGTGCAACTCGATCTCGCGTGGAGCGGCGCGATCGTCGCCTCCGACGCGCTCGCGCTGTGGGAGACTCAGCCGATGCACGCGGGAGGGCAGCAGACGGCGCTGAGCTTGCGCGAGGTGCTCGGGCGTCACGGCGCCGAGGCCTGGCTCGAGCGCACCGGCCCGGGGGGTGAGCGCAGCGGCGTGTTGCGCTTTCTGCTGCCCGCGGGCGAGCCGGTGGCGCCGCCGGCGCGGCCGGCGCGCCCTGCGGAAAGCCGTCCCGAGTACTACGATTTCGACCTGTTCCGCTACGCCGAGCAGGCGAGCGAGCTGGGCGAGCGCAGGCTCTCCGCTCTCTCCTACACGGTGTTCGACACCGAGACCACCGGCCTCGAGCCTTCGGCGGGCGACGAGATCATCAGCATCGGCGCGGTGCGCATCGTGAACGGGCGCCTGCTCAAGGGCGAGGTGTTCGAGCGGCTGGTGAACCCGCGCCGCCCCCTGAACCGCGAATCGGCGCGCGTGCACGGCATCGAGGCCGAGACCCTGGCGGCCGAGCCGGGCATCGAGGCGGTGCTGCCGGCCTTTCATCGCTTCTGCGAGGATGCGGTGCTGGTCGCGCACAATGCCGCCTTCGACATGCGCTTTCTCGAGCTGAAAGAGGCGGCGACGGGCGTGCGCTTCACACAGCCGGTCCTCGACACGCTCCTGCTGTCGGCGGCGCTGCACCCGAGCCAAGAGGACCAGCGGCTGGAGGCCATCGCCGAGCGGCTCGGCGTGCGGCTGATCGGACGGCACACCGCGCTCGGCGATGCGCTGCTCGAGGCGGAGATCTTCCTGCGCCTGCTGCCCTTGCTGGAGGAGCGCGGCATCGTGACCCTGGGCCAGGCGCTCGAGGCCTCGCGCCAGACGTACTATTCGCGCCTGCGCTACTGATGTCCGAGTCCATCGCCCGGCTGGAACAGCGCATTGCCGAGGAGCAGCAGACCTTCGCGCGTCCGCTGCGCTCGCTCCTCAAGCGCTCCGCGATCACGTGCCCGGGCGAGCTTACGTTGGAGCAGGCGGCAGGGATCATGCGCCGCGAGGAAGTGGGCTCGCTTGTCGTGGTGGACGCGCAATCGCGTCCGATCGGCGTCGTTACTACGCACGACATCGTGCAGGCGGTTGCCCTCGGGGCAAGCGCCCGCGCGGTCGCCGAGGTCATGACGCGTTCGCCGGTCAGCCTGCCGGGCCACGCGCTCGCATACGAAGCGGCGGTCGCGATGCTCGCCCAGCGCATCAGGCACGTGCTGGTCGTCGAGGACGGACGGCTGGTGGGCGTGGTCTCCGAGCGCGACCTGTTCTCGCTGCAGCGGCTCGGATTCGGGGAGCTGGCGATGGAGATCCGCCTTGCCGCGGACCTCGGCACGCTCGCCCGCCTCGCCGCCGAGGTCCGTGGCCTCACCCGCTTGCTGGTAGAGCAGGGCGTCGGCGCCGAGCAGCTGACGATGTTCGTCTCGGTGCTGAACGACCGCGTCAGCCAGCGCACGCTCGAGATAGTGCGCAAGCGCCACGACCTCGAGCGCATCAGCTGGTGCTGGCTCGCTTTCGGCAGCGAAGGACGCTTCGAGCAGACCTTCAGCACCGACCAGGACAACGGCTTGATCTTCGCCGCACACGGCGACAGCGCGGCCGGCGCGCGCGAGCGCCTGCTGCCCTTCGCGCGCGAGGTGAACCAGGCGCTCGACGCCTGCGGTTACCCGCTATGCAGGGGCAACGTCATGGCCTCCAATCCGGAGCTGTGCCTGTCGGTCGACGAATGGAAGGCGAAGATGGCGCGCTGGATCGAGGTTTCGATGCCCAAGGCGCTGCTCGATGCCGCCGTCTGCTTCGATTTCCGGGGACTGCAAGGCGACGGCTCGCTCGCGGCGACGCTGCGCGCCTGGGTCGCCGAGCGCGTGCGCGCCAATCCGCGGTTTCTCAGGCACCTCGCCGAGGCGGCGCTGCAGGCTCAGCCTGCGCTCGGCCGCTTCGGCTCGTTCGACGACGACGGCGGCAGTATCGATCTGAAGCTGCGCGGCTCCAGGATTTTCGTCGATGCGGCCCGCGTCTACGCGCTGTCGCGCGCGCTACAGCTGACCAATACCGCCGAGCGGCTGCGGGCGGCGGCGCCCGGCCTCGGCATGGACGCCGCCGCGGTCGAAGCGATCATCGGCGGTTTCTTCTTCATTCAGCGGCTCAGGCTGCGCGGCCAGGCGGCGCCGGCGAAGCCGTTGCCCCCGGCCGCGAACCGGGTCGATCTGCAGCAGATCAACGAGTTCGAGCGGCGCATCCTCAAGGAAGCGTTGCGCCAGGCGCGCCGGCTGCAACAGCGCCTCGCACTGGATTACGAGCTTGGGTGAGACGGCGTTTGTGCGGTGCGGCAGCGCGCGAATTTACGGCCTATGGTAAGTTTGCGCCACAAGGCTCGTAGTCATCACCAACCGGCAAGAGGAGGAGGAAAAATGGCTGAGCTGACGCCTTCGCAACGCGAAGCGTACTGGAGCAAAACGTCCAGGCTGATGTGGACCATCATGGTCCTGTGGTTCGTCTTCGGCTTCGGAATCCACCTGTTCGCCGTCCCGCTGAACTCGGTCTCGATCTTCGGCTTCCCGCTCGGCTTCTACATGGCGGCGCAGGGCTCGCTGATCGCGTTCGTGGTGCTGTGCTTCTGGAACGCGCGCGCGCAGAACAAGATCGACCAAGAATTCGGCGTATCCGAAGACTGACAGGGGAGGAACCGAAAATGGCCGGCCAGACCAGCAAGAGCTTCGTCGACAACCTGGGCAAGATCTACGGCGGATACGCGGGCGGCTTCATCGGCTTCGTCATCGTGCTCGCCATCCTCGAGCAGATGGGCGTGCCGAACAAAGTCATCGGCTACTGCTTCGTCTTCCTGACGATCGGCGTCTACGCCTATATCGGCATCATCTCCCGCACGATGGAGATCTCGGAGTACTACGTCGCGGGACGCGTGGTGCCGCCGTTCTTCAACGGCATGGCGACCGGCGCCGACTGGATGAGCGCGGCGTCGTTCATCTCCATGGCGGGCGGCCTCTACCTCGCCGGCTACGGCGGCCTGGGCTACGTCCTTGGCTGGACCGGCGGCTACGTGCTGGTCGGGGTGCTGCTGGCGCCCTACCTGCGCAAGTTCGGCCAGTTCACGGTGCCCGACTTCCTCGGCGTGCGCTACGAGGGCCGCACGGCGCGCTTCTGCGGAGTCGTTGTGCTCTTCTGCGCCTCGTTCACGTACATCGTCGCGCAGACCTACGGCATCGGCATCATCACGTCGCGCTTCCTCGGCATCCCGTTCGAGATCGCCATCTTCGTCGGACTGCTCGGCATTCTGGTCTGCTCGATGCTCGGCGGCATGCGCGCGGTGACCTGGACGCAGGTGGCGCAGTACATCATCCTCATCATCGCTTACCTGATCCCGGTCGTCTGGCTGTCGGTCAAGCTCTACGGCAACCCGATCCCCGAGCTCGCCTACGGGCAAGTGCTCGACCAGATCGGCCAGTTCGAGAAAAAGCTCGCCATCGTGAAGCCGCACGCAGCGGCTTTCGTCGACGCCAAAGGGCAGTTCAGCTGGGTAGAGTTCAACAACTTCTGGGCCCTGGTGCTCTGCCTGATGGTCGGCACGGCTTCGCTGCCGCACATCCTGATGCGCTACTTCACCACGCCGAATGTACGCGATGCGCGCACCTCGGTGGGCTGGAGCATTTTCTTCATCTTCCTGCTCTACTTCACCGCCCCGGCCTACGCGGCGTTCGCCAAGCTCGAGGTCTATACCAACGTCATCGGCCACCCGATCAGCTCGTTGCCCGCGTGGGTGCAAAACTGGTCGCAAGTCGGCGGCCTGCTGACGATCAAGGACGCGAACGGCGACGGCATCCTGCAGCTGGCCGAGTTCGTCATCAACCAGGACATCATCGTCCTGTCGATGCCCGAAATCGCCGGCCTGCCGTACGTGATCTCGGGCCTGGTCGCTGCCGGGGGCCTGGCGGCGGCGCTGTCCACTGCCGACGGCCTTCTGCTCGCCATCGCCAACGCCCTCAGCCATGACATCTACTACAAGATGATCGATCCGAAGGCCTCGACCGCCCGCCGCCTGATCGTGGCGCGCGTGCTCCTGGTCCTCGTCGCCATTGTGGGGGCTGCGGTGGCCGGCACGCGGCCCGCGGGCATCATCCAGATGGTGGCGTGGGCGTTCTCGCTCGCGGCGGCGGGCCTCTTCGTGCCGCTCGTGCTCGGCATCTGGTGGAAACGCACGACGACCGCTGGCGCGATTACCGGGATGATCTGCGGCTTTGGCGTATGCCTCTACTACCTCATCGGCACGCGCTACTTCGGAATGGCCGAGTGGTTCGGTATCCGCAACATCTCCAGCGCGCTCTTCGGTCTTCCGGTCGCGTTCGTCGTGACCATCGTCGTCAGCCTCATGACCAAGGCGCCATCCAAGGAGATGCAGGACTTCGTCGATTCGATCCGCGTGCCGAAGGGCGAACTGCACTGGGTGGCCGGCACGGCGCACGATTAGACGCGGCTGCCGCGCAACTCCCGAGAGGCCCGCTCGATGCGGGCCTTTCGCTTTTCTCTACTCTACAATAGCGCCCCCATGACGACCATCCGATGCCTCACCATGGCGGGCGTGCTCGGTTTCGCGCTCGCGCTCGCCGGCTGTGCCCGCGGCAAGGACGAGCAGCTCGCCTACGACGTTTGCCTGACAGCGGCCAAGAAGGACGCGAAGTTCGCCGAGGCGGCCTTCGCCACGAAACCGCAGTCCAACATCCAGGCCTCAACCGGGGATTCCGGCATCCGCGTCAACATTCCCTACGAGCTCGACGGCAAGAAAGGCCTGTACCAGTGCATCGCCGACAAGCAGGTCGACGGCACGTACAAGGTGACCTTTTAGCCCATGCTCCACTCCGACTGGCATTTGCGACAGCGCACGGTGAACCGCGCGTACTCGTTGACGACCTCGAATACGGCATACGCCTTGCAGCGAGAGCAGGTGGATTGGCCGGAGAAGCGCTCCGCCTCCACGAGGATGGCGAAATAGCGCCGCAGGCCGTGCCAGACGATGAGGACGCCGAAGAATATCCCTCCGGCGGCTCCGAGCCACGTCAGGGCGTCCTGGCTGGGACTCATGCCTTCGAGCGCTGCTTCGACGTAAATCGCGCAAAGCAGCGCCGTGACCAGCCAGGCGTGTGCTTCAATCAGGCGCCGCTCATACCATTTCCGAAAACCAAGCCGGGCGATAGTTCGCGCGGGTTCCATGGCTGCTAGCCGATCAACTGCCTCACTAGCGTTGAGGCCGCGAGGCGCTGCCGAAGTTCCTGATGGACCGCGACCATGCGGAAGCGCACGGCGCCGTAAACGACTTCCTCGTCGAGTCGCCGCATGCTCGAGTGGATCGGCAGCGTGTCGAACAGGCGCTTGGCCGAGTGGTCGGCGACCTCGAGCGCCCCTTGCGGCTCGCGCAGGCATGCGCTCCTGAAGCGTTCGCTGAACGAAGCACGAGCTTCACTCCAGCCGCTCTGCCGATGCGCGGGGGCGGGGAAGCGATTCAGAATGTCCGAATGGAGCCTGATCAAGGCATCGTGCAGACGAGGATAATCTACGACCGCGGCATGGGGCCGCAACGCACCCTCCGCCAGGATCAGAAGATCGCCCAGGACTGCCGCAAATGCCTCCCAGCGGCAGACGTCGAGCGCCTGGAGAAAGGGCTTCTCGGTGAACAGCGCGTAGCTCGCGAGCCCGGTCTTGCCGCGGCAATAGTCGATTGCGCACTTTTGGGCGATCAGGAGCGCACGCTCCTCGAGAAAGCGCTTCAGCTGCGCGACGGTCAGAATCGGCTCCGGCTGCAGGCGGGCGACGACGCGTCGCCAGACGTCGGCTGCAATGGTGGCGGCGCGCGGAAGCATTGGCTTCTCATGGTAGCGTATCAGCATGGGCGGTCAGAACCTGTGGTGGTCGTACTGGTACTTCCACTTCCCGAACTACGCATTTTCCGTGCTCTTCTGGACGCTGGTCGGGCGCTTCATGTTCGCCGTCTTCCTGCCGCCGGACTCGCCGAACTACATCTACCGCTGGTTCAGACGCCTCACCGAGTGGCTGATGCGTCCGGTGGAATTCGTGACGCATCCAATCATGCCCGCCGTCGTGTTGCCGCTCGTGGCCGCGTTCTGGGTGGCGGTCGCGCGAGTCGCGTTCTTCATGGCGATGTACGCCGCGGGGTTGACGCCGCGCGCGCCGGTGGCGGGGTAGGGCGGCCGTGCTCGACCGGCAGACGCTCTTCATGATCGTGCTCGGCCTGAGCATCCTGAACGGCATCTTCTCTCCTTTCCTGAAAATCGCCATCCCGATCAGCGCGGCGCTGATGCCGGAGCTGTTCCCGCGCACGCTCGAATGGGTGCTCTTGTGGAGCTCGGTGCTTCTTTCCAGCGCCACGCTGCTCTTCAGCGGCGTGCCGGCGGCGCTGTTCGAGCGGCTGATCGCGCGGCGCTCCGAGGGCACGGCATCGATGTGGATCTGGCTGGCCGGCGCAGCGCTCCTCTGCGTGCCGGCGCTGGCCGGCATGCGCTTGCCCGGCTGAAGACGCGAAGTAGAATGTCGATCGCGCGGAGAGATGGCCGAGCGGCTTAAGGCGCACGCTTGGAAAGCGTGTATACGTTAACAGCGTATCGAGGGTTCGAATCCCTCTCTCTCCGCCACACTTCCCCGCAAAAGAAAAAACGCCCGGCGACTTTCGACGCGGGGCGTTGTAACCACCACGTCGGCTTCGGCGCGGTGGAGGAGGATCCGACGCTTGCACGATAGCGCCCGGGTCCATCGAAGGGCTTGCGCAAAGCTGTCTCAAAGCTTGCTTTCGAAGACTGTTTCGACGGGTGAATGACTTACAATTGCAACCGGCGGGCCTCCCCGCATTGCAGTCTGGTGAACCTGGTCAGGTCCGGAAGGAAGCAGCCACAGCCGGTCCCTGCAAGTGCCGGGGGTCAGGCTCGCCTTGAATTGAGTAAACGATGAGCTATCAAGTACTTGCCCGCAAATGGCGGCCGCGGGATTTTGGCAGCCTGGTGGGGCAAGAGCACGTCGTACGCGCCCTGCGGCATGCGCTCGAGCAAAAGCGGCTGCATCACGCCTATCTCTTTACCGGGACGCGCGGGGTCGGCAAGACCACGCTCGCCCGCATCCTCGCGAAGTGCCTGAATTGCGAGACCGGGATCACGGCGCAGCCGTGCGGCAAGTGCTCGGCGTGCCTCGAGATCGACGGCGGCCGCTTCGTCGACCTGCTCGAGGTCGACGCCGCGACGAATACCAAGGTCGACGAGATGCGGCAGCTCCTTGAAACGGCGCAGTACGCGCCTACGCGCGGCCGCTTCAAGGTCTACGTCATCGACGAAGTCCACATGCTGTCGACGTCGGCGTTCAACGCCATGCTGAAGACGCTGGAAGAGCCGCCCGAGCACATGAAGTTCATCCTGGCGACCACCGATCCGCAGAAGATCCCGGTGACGGTGCTCAGCCGCTGCCTGCAGTTCAACCTGAAGCAGATGCCGCCGGCGGCCATTACCGCGCACCTGGCGAGCATTCTGGAGCAGGAAAAAGTCGGCTTCGAGGCCGAGGCCTTGCCGGTGATAGCGCGCGCCGCCGGCGGCAGCATGCGCGACGCGCTTTCGCTGCTCGACCAGGCGATCGCGCACGGCGGCGGCCGGCTCGCGGCCTCCGGCGTGAGCGAGATGCTCGGCGCGATCGACCAGGGATACCTCTTGCGCCTGCTCGAATGCATCGCCGGCGAAGATCCGGCGGGGGCGGTTTCGATCGCCGACGAAATGCAGGCGCGCAGCCTTTCTTTCGACGCGGCGCTCGCCGACCTCGCGAGCCTGCTGCTGCGCATGGCGCTCGCGCAGTCGGTTCCGGGCGCGCTCGAGGATTACGCTGAGCGCGAGCGCATCGAGACGCTTGCCGGGCGTCTGGACCCGGAGACGGTCCAGCTCTATTACCAGATCGCGCTTCAAGGCAGGGAGGACCTGCCGCTCGCGCCCGACGAGCACGCCGGCTTCGCGATGACGGTGCTGCGCATGCTTGCCTTCTGCCCCGAAGGGACGGAGCGAGCGCTGCCGAAGGTGCAATCAAAAACGCAAAAGGCCGACACGCCGAAACCGAAAAGCGCCGCGGGCGCGTCCGACTGGCCGCAGCTCGTGCAGCAATTGCCGGTCACCGGAGCGGCGCGCGAGCTCGCGCGCAATGCCGAGCTGCAGCGGCGCGAGAACGGCGTGTTCGATCTCGTCGTGCCGCGCGCCAAGGCGTATCTCGCCGAGCGCAACTACGTCGACAAGCTGAAAGCCGCGCTCGACCAGCACCTCGGCACGCCGGTGCGGGTCAACGTGTCGGTCGGCGAAGTCTCCGGCGCCACCGCGGCTTCGCTCGAGGCGGGCGAGCGCGAAGCGCGCCGCGCGGAAGCGGTGAAAGCGGTCCAGGGCGACGGCTTCGTCCAGGATCTGGTCAATATGTTCGACGCGAAGGTCGTCGATTCCACCATCCGGGAAAAAGGCAAATGAAAGGCAATATCGGCCAGCTGATGAAGCAGGCGCAGCAGATGCAGGAGAACATGCGTCGCATGCAGGAGAGCCTCGGCACGCTCGAAGTCGAAGGGCAGTCGGGCGCCGGCATGGTCAAGGTGCAGATGACCTGCAAGCACGAGGTGAAGCGCGTAACCATCGACCCTTCGCTCCTGGGCGATGATCGCGAGATGCTGGAGGACCTGGTCGCGGCGGCGTTCAACGACGCGGCGCACCGCGTGGAAGCCACCATTGCCGAGAAGATGAGCGGCATGACGGCCGGTCTCGGCCTGCCACCGGGCTTCAAGCTGCCGTTTTGAGCAGGAAGGAACCGGTCCCGACGGCGCGGGGCCTCGACCAGCTGGTGCAGGCGTTGCGCGTGCTGCCCGGCGTGGGTCCGCGATCGGCGCAGCGCATGGCCTATCACCTGCTGCAGCACGACCGCCCGGGAGCCGAGCAGCTCGCGCAGGCGCTCTCGGGCGCGCTCGCCAGCGTGCGCCGCTGCGCCAGGTGCAACAACTTCGCCGAAGAGGAAGTCTGCGCGCTGTGCCGCTCGCCGCGGCGCGATGCGTCGCTGCTTTGCGTGGTGGAGACGCCCGGCGATCTCGCGATGGTGGAACAGACGCTCAGCTACTCGGGGATGTACTTCGTGCTGATGGGCCGGCTCTCGCCGCTCGACGGCATCGGGCCGCGCGATATCGGGCTCGACCGCCTGCTCGAGCGCGTCGCCGACGGCGTGGTGCAGGAGGTGATCCTCGCGACCAACTTCACCAACGAGGGCGAGGCCACCGCGCACTACATCGCCGAGATGCTGCGCTCGCGCGGCATCAAGGTGAGCCGCATTGCCCGCGGGGTGCCGCTCGGCGGGGAGCTCGAATACGTGGATGCCGGCACCATTTCGCAGGCGCTGCTGGACCGCCGGGGGATTTAGCGACATTTTTGAATAACCAGGAGGAATCACTATGCGATCCGTTGTTCTGTTGGCAGCGCTTGCGCTTGCCGCCGGGGCCCAGGCCCAGCAGCTCGAGAAGCGCGATGTTCACATCGCCGTCGGCGGCAAGACGGCGCTCTACTACCTGCCGCTGACGATCACCGAGCAGCTGGGATACTTCAAGGACGAGGGCCTCAACGTGCGCATCAGCGATTTTCCCGGCGGCACGCGCTCCCTGGAGGCGGTGGTCGGCGGTAGCGCCGACGTGGTGGCCGGCGCATACGAGCATACGATCAACATGCAGTCGCGCAAGCAGAACTTCCAGGCCTTCGTCCTGACCGGCGCGGCGCCGCAGATTTCGGTCGCCATCTCGAGCAAGCTGGCGCCGCAGTACAAGTCGCCGAAGGACCTGAAAGGCCTCAAGGTCGGTATCAGCGCGCCCGGCTCGAGCACCAACATGGTGATCAACTACCTCGCCGCCCAGGGCGGTCTGAAGCCGACCGATTTCTCGGTGATCGGCATCGGCGCCGGCGCGACGGTCATCAGCGCCGTCGACCAGGGCCGGGTAGACGTCATCTCCCAGACCGATCCTGCGGTGACGATTCTCGAGAAAGCCGGCAAGGTGAAAGTCATCGCCGAGACGCGCACGCCGGAGGGCACGGCGAAGATCTTTGGCGGCCCGATGCCGGCCGCGAGCCTCTATGCGCCGATCGAGTTCATCAAGAAGAACCCGAACACGGTCCAGGCGCTCACCAACGCTACTGTGCGGGCGCTCAAGTGGATGCAGGAGGCCTCGGCGCAGGACATCCTCAACACGGTGCCCGAGCAGTACCTGCTCGGCGACAAGGCGATGTACCTCTTCGCCTACAGCAACGTGAAGACCGCCTATTCGAAGGACGGCTATTTCCCCCCGGCGGGCGCCAAGACGACGCTGAAGGCGCTGGCGTCCTTCAATCCGAAGATCAAGCCGGAAGCGATCAAGCTCGAGCAGACGTACACGAACGAGTTCGTGAAGAAGGCGCACGCGAAGCTCGACCGGAAGAAGTAGCGCGCGATGCCGGGGGAGGTTTCGGCCCTCGCGCTGGAGAATATCCGGGTGACGTTCGTGTCGCAGGATGGCGCGCGCTATACCGCCATCCGCGACACCACGCTGCGCGTCGCGCCCGGCGAATTCGTCTCCGTCGTCGGACCGACCGGCTGCGGCAAATCGACGCTGCTCAATGTGGCGGTCGGCCTGCTGCAGCCTTCCAGCGGCGACATCCGGGTCTTCGGCCAGCCGCTTTCCGGACTGAACCGCAAAGCCGGATATCTCTTCCAGAGCGACGCGTTGATGCCGTGGCGCACCGCCCTCGACAACATCACCGCGGGGCTCGAGTTCCGCGGTGTCGAGGCGCACGAAGCGAAGCGGCAAGGCGAAGGCTGGCTGCAGCGAGTGGGCCTCGCGGGCTTCGGCGATCGCTATCCGCATCAGCTCTCCGGCGGTATGCGCAAGCGTGTCGCGCTCGCGCAGACGCTGATCCTCGACCCGCAGCTCATCCTGATGGACGAGCCGTTCTCCGCGCTCGACATCCAGACGCGCCATCTCATGGAGAACGAGCTGCTCGAGATCTGGTCGGCGAACCGCAAGTCGGTCGTGTTCATCACTCATGACCTGGAGGAAGCGATCTCGCTCTCCGACCGCGTCGTGATCCTGTCGGCGGGCCCCGAGGCGCATCCGATCGGCGAGTTCGAGATCGACCTGCCGCGCCCGCGCGACGTGGCCGAGGTGAGGCTCATGCCGCGCTTCATCGAGCTGCATACGCGGATCTGGCACGCCATGAAGGCCGAGGTACTGAAGAGCTATGCCCAGCACAAGCAATAGGGCGATGCGCCTTCGGCAGCTGGCGCTGTTCGCCGCGCTGATGGCGATCTGGTACGTCGCGACCAGCCCGACGCTGCTGCCGCCGATCTACTTCGATAATCCGGACAAGGCCGCCTTCTTTTTCGGCGAGCCCCTGAAGGTGCTGGAGCAGATGTGGATCTGGTTTTCCTCGGGGGCGATCTATCCGCACCTATGGGTGACGCTGGTCGAGACGGTGCTCGCATTCCTGGTCGGTACCGTCCTCGGCCTTGTCATGGGTCTGTGGCTTGCGCTGAGCACGACCGCCTCCGCGCTTCTCGACCCCTACATCAAAGCGCTGAACTCCATGCCGCGCGTGATCCTCGCGCCGATTTTCGGCGTCTGGTTCGGGCTGGATATCGCCTCCAAGGTGGCGCTCGGCGTGACGCTCGTGTTCTTCATCGTCTTCTTCAACGTCTACCAGGGCGTGCGGGAGGTGAGCTACACGGTGCTCGCCAACGCGCGCATCCTCGGCGCCAGCGACCGGCAGCTGCTGCGCCACGTATACGTGCCGAGCGCCATGAGCTGGGTGTTCGCGAGCCTGCACAATTCAGTGGGGCTCGCATTCGTCGGCGCCGTCGTCGGCGAGTATCTGGGCTCTTCGCGCGGCGTCGGCTACCTCATCCTGCAGGCGGAGGGCACGTTCGACATCAATGCGGTGTTTGCCGGCATAGTCGTGCTGACGGTGTTCGCTTTGCTGCTTGACTGGATGGTGACCTTGGCGGAGCGGCGTTTGCTCGTGTGGCAGCCGCGCGGCGGAGAAACGGAGAAGATCTGATGAGGCTCTGGAAATTTCTTGGTGTGTTATTCGCGGTACCGGCGATTGCGTTCGCGCAGAACTACCCTTCGAAGCCGGTAAGGATCATCGTCACATTCCCGCCCGGCTCGACGCCGGACGTGGTCGGGCGCACGCTCGCCAGCCGCCTCCAGGAATCCCTGGGACAGCCGTTCGTGGTCGAGAACCGCTCAGGTGCCGGGGGCAACGTGGGAGCGGACGTCGTGGCGAAAGCCGCTGCCGACGGCTACACGCTGCTCGTCAGCACGAACGGCGTGTTCGCCATCAATAAGGCGCTTTTCAAGAGCATGCCGTTCGACCCCGACAAGGATCTCGCGCCGGTGTCCTTGCTTGCAACCGCGCCGCAGATGCTGGTGGTGAGCCCCTCGCTCAATGTGCGCGACTTCAAGCAGTTCCTCGAATACGTGCGCCGCAATCCGGGCAAGCTGTCCTATGGCTCGGTCGGCGCGGGTAGCGCGTCGCACCTCACGATGGAGCTGCTGAAAAGCGACGCGCATGTCTTCATCGTCCACATTCCGTACAAGGGATTTCCGCCCGCCGTGACCGACATGCTCTCCGGAAATATCCAGACGATGTTCACCATCGTTCCCGGCGTGCTGCCGCACGTGAAAACCGGCAGGATGATCGGATTGGCGGTGACCGCGCTGAAGCGAAGCGAATTGGCACCCGAGGTCCCGAGCGTGGCCGAGCTGGGTTACCCGCAGCTCGAGTCGCTTGCGTGGATCGGGCTCGGCGCACCAGCCGGTACGCAGCGCGAGATCATCGCGCGGCTTGCCGCCGAGACGACGCGGCAGATGCGCTCCGCGCAAGTGCGCAGCCTGCTCGGTCGCCAGGGTTTCGAGGTGGTTGCCGGTACGCCCGAGGAATTCTCGAAGTGGATCCGCGCCGAAGCGGAAAAATGGGCTCGGGTCATCCGCGCGAGCGGCGCAACCGCCGACTAGCTGCCGGAACTTCCGCGCCGGCGCCCCGTCAAACTGGTCCGCCGCGCCGCGGATCGAAAAAAGCGGCGCGCACAGGCACTTGAGGGTCATAAATCGTTGACACTCCCTCCGCCGCGCCGCTATAATCTTTGTCTCTTCGGGCGCGGGGTGGAGCAGTCTGGCAGCTCGTCGGGCTCATAACCCGAAGGTCAGAGGTTCAAATCCTCTCCCCGCAACCAACGCTCTTTAAAAATTCGCAGCCGATAAGTGTGGG
>SCTY01000011.1 GCA_004297625.1 Betaproteobacteria bacterium
GCCGCGCCCCTCTCAAACAGGGGCGCAGGCGTCAATAAAGCGGGTGTTTTGGTGCTGTGAAGCACCCTTTTTTTAATAGGCTTAACGAACTTCTAAAGAGGGCAGACGCCATGAGTTTGACGAAACCAAGCAGCGACAGCGGCGCCAAGAAAGTGATCTGGTGGCCGGCGACGATACAGGAACCGCAGGACGGCGGAGTAGCCGTGATGCACAAGGTCAACGTGCAGTTCGAGATCATCAGCGAGAGCGAGAAGGACGCGATTATCGCCGAAGGCGGCGACGAGGCCTTTCTCGATCGCGTTATCCGCGGCTGGAAGGGCTTCCTGGAAGCCGACGGCAGCGAGATCCCCTACAACGAAGAAACGCGCAAACCGTTTTTCGAGGTGACGTGGATCAAGAACGGGCTCGTGCACGCCTACTTCAAGGCGGCCACCGGAGGGAAGCGAAAAAACTCGTAGAGGCCGGACGCCTTTGGGCGACGGAAAGCCTGCAGGCGGCGCCTGCTGGCGAAGGCGACAACGAATTCGAGGCGGCCTGCGCGCGCATGGGCATACCGGATGAGCCGGGCGAGCCGGTGCCGGAAGTGGTGGACGGCGAGGACGATGAGGGCGATGGCGAAGGTGGGCGGTATGGACTCTGGGCGGAAAACAATCGGGCGTTCGATGCCTTTCTCGCCGTGTGCCGGCTCTGGCGCCATCACCCGATGGGCGGCATCCTCGGCTTGGACCGGCCCGGCGTCGAGTCGGAGCTGCGCATGAGGAAGGTCAAGGCTGACGCCGCCCTGCTCGACGATCTGGCCGCGATCGAGGACGGCGTGCTCGAAGTCTGGAACGCTAAACGATGAGCGACCTAGTCCTCGGAATCCGGCTCTCCGCCGACGGTAAGCAACTTGTCGGGGCGGTGGAGCAATCGGCCGGCGCGATCGACAAGATGGGCGATGCGACGAAGCGCGCCACGTCCGAAGCCGAGAAGCTGAACGCTCAGCAGAAGAATCTCGCGCAGTCCTACAGCGCAATCACCCAGGCGCAGGTCAACGCAAACTACCAGGCGCAGAAGGCGGCGGAGCAATACCGGTTCCAGGGCGAGGCGATGGGTGTGGCCTCGGCGCAGGTGCAAAAGCTGCTCGACCGTTACGACCCGCTGGGCACCAAACTGCGCTCGCTCCAGGCCGACTTCGCCGCGCTCAACAAGGCGGCGTCGGCGGGCGAGATCGCGGCGAGCTCCGATAGCGCGGTCGACAAAACTTACAAGGCCCTCAACGAGGAAATAGGGAAGACCAAGGGCCTGATGGCGGCGGCCGGCGCCGCCACCGAGGGCAGCGCGGCGTCAATGGATAGCCTCGGCCTCAATTCACAGCGCGCCCGGCAACAACTGATGATGCTGGGACGCGAAGCGCTGACGGGAGATTTCTCGCAAATGCCGCGGACATTCGGCTCGTTGGTGGCGCATTCCAACCTGCTGCCGACGTTGCTGAATCCCGTGGTGCTCGGCATAGTCGCGTTGGGAGTGGCGTCGGCGGGGATTGGGGTCGCCGTCGCGCACGCCGAATCTTTCAATCGCGCTCTAAATCGCATGCAGACCGAACTGGAAGCGACGGGCCGCGGGTCAATGATCTCCAGGGAGGAACTGAAGTCCCTCATCGAGCAGATGGCGCTCATGCCGGGAATGAGCAAGAGCGCCGCCGAACAAACGCTGTCCGCCTTTGCGCAGACCCACGCTATCGGCTCCGGACTATTCAAGGATCTCGCGCGTGTCACCAACGATTTCGCGGCGGCGACGGGAGAGACCGCGCCCGCGGCGGCGAAGAAGCTCGCGGCCGCATTCGCCGATCCCACGAACGGCGCGCGGATGCTGGATAAAGAACTTGGGACGCTGACGGCGTCGCAAATTCTCAACATCGAGCAGATGCAGAAGCAAAATGACCTCGCGGGCGCACAGAAAGCGCTTTATGCAGCCCTGGCGCCCGCCATCGAGGGACTGGCGCGAAACGGCCTGACGCCGTTGCAGAAAGCGACCAATGATGTCGGGGTCGCGTGGGATCGCTTAACTAAGTCTATGGGCGACTCGGGTGCGTTAAAGGCGGCGAATAGCGCCATCGTCGGAATCGTAGACAGCTTTGCGTGGGTCATCGGCCACGCGGACGAGATAGCCGCGGCGCTGCTGAAGATAGCCCCGTTGCCTGTTCAGATGCTTGCGGGCCTCGCCCGCGCGGCGGGCACTGCGAGCACCGCGGGTAGCCGGAGCGCGTCTGGAACAATCACCACGGGGCAGCAAGCTGGCAGCGCCGACGCCGACGAGGTGGCACTCAATAAGCAGATGAAGGGCGCACTTGCGCTGGGAGAAGCGTATAGCACGCTGGCCGCAAAAGCATCGGCGCTGGAGGTGACGCAGCGGGCGATCAAGGCCGCGCTGGACGAATCCACGGCGTCGGGTGATACGAGTTCCGCCGCATTCCTAAAACTCAGCAATCAATACAGCGGCGTTACGAAGGCCGTCGCGGACGCATGGAGGGCCGCCGGCGCGGAGGGCCGCGCGCTTGCAACCGGCGCGATCGCCGATGCGACGAAGCTCTACGAGGTGCGGCTGAAGAGCGCGGCGGACGAGGCCGACGCTCAGTTGAAAATCGGCGCGATCACCAAGAAGCAGCACGATGACTTGATCAAGGGGATCGACCTTGCGAAGATCGCGCGCGACAAATCCGATGCCGCGCAGAAACTTGCCCTTGGCGGTCTCGACAAGCTGCAACGACAATCGCTGACGGATCAGATCGCGCTCTATGACGCAATGGCGGCCGCGCGCCAGGACAAGGCCGTCAACGCCGACAGGGTAGAGGCGTACCGATTGACGGTGCTGCAGGCCGACGCGGACGCCAGGGCAAGCGCCGAGAGCGTGAGTGGCCAGCTAAAAAGCATTGAGGCCCTGGAGAAGGCGAACGACGCGATACGCACGCACAACGCGGAAATCGGAAAGACCAGAGAGCAAATCGACCAGGTCAAGGCAAACGAGTTGGATCGCGCGATCAGGCTCGCCGAGTACGACCGCACCATGAACGAGGCCAATGAGGCATACATCGCGCGCCTCGATACGCAGATTGCCAAACTAAGAGAACAGCAGGGGCTCCTGCGGCAGGGCGCGGCGCTCGAAGCCAACGCGGCGGCGAGCAAGGCATTCGCGCAGCAAGCGAAGCGGGACAACGAGGAGATTGGCCGCGGGCTCACCGACGCGCTGATGCGTGGGTTCGAATCAGGTAAGGGATTCGCCGTGTCGTTCCGAGACAGCCTGGTGAACATGTTCAAGACGATGATCCTGCGTCCCGTGATCAGCTTCATCGTGTCGCCGATATCCGGGGCGATAACCGCCGCGATGAGCGGGATGAGCCTCTCCGGCGCGGCGAACGCGGCAAGCGGCGGCGCCAACCTACTGTCCGCCGGTTCGATGTTCGCTGGCCTTCCAAGCATCGGGACGGCGCTTGGCAACTTCGGCACCGCGTTTTCGACCTTCACCACGATGGTCGGCGAGGGCGCGAGCGCGATGAGCGCATTCTCCGCGGCCGCCGCCGGCATGGGGCCGTCGCTGATGGCCATAGCGCCTTGGATAGCCGGCGCCGTTGCGATCGGCGGTGCGCTCGGCCTTTTCGGCGGAGACGACCGCACCGCCACTC
Organism: Betaproteobacteria bacterium; assembly: GCA_004297625.1. Taxonomy (GTDB): domain Bacteria; phylum Pseudomonadota; class Gammaproteobacteria; order Burkholderiales; family SG8-39; genus SCGC-AG-212-J23. The sequence continues at coordinate 3,662 of SCTY01000011.1, forward strand.
CGCAGATGGCGGGTCTTGGCTCGACGAGCACCATCAACCGGAGCGGCTTCTCGGGCCAGCAGTGGGTCGCGTCCGGCTCGAGCCCGACCGACCTCTGGGCCGGTTCCGCGTGGAGCGATCTCGCGTCCGACCAGCTCGCCGGATTCAACAAGGCCATAACGAAGGTTTTCTCGGACGCCGAAGCCGCGGCGAAACAGCTCGGCATCGACACTTCGTCGCTCGCCTCGCTCACGGTGAGCATGGGCGCAACCGGCAACGGCGTGCAGGCGGACATGCAGGCGGCGCTGCAGAAAACCGCGGATACCGTCGCGCTCTCCCTCATGCCGAACCTGGCGGACTTGCAGCAAGGCGGAGAAACGCTTGCGCAGACGTTCGGGCGGCTGGTCGCGATCCAGGACCAGCAGAACCAGCTCGCGTTCTCGATGATGGATCAGCAGCAGCAGCTCGCGTTCCAGACGAAGCAGCTCAGCGACGGCTTCGCGGCGCTGGGGATTGCGGTCCCCGCGAGCAAGGACGCCTTCCGCGAGCTGGTGCAGGGTCTGGACATCACGACGTTGTCCGGGCAGAACACGCTCGCCAGGCTGATCCAGCTCGGCCCGACTTTCACCGCAGTCGCGGACGCGGCGACAGGCGCGGTGGCGGACGTGGGGCGCTCGCTGCAGGATATCGCCAACGAGCGGCGCGGCCTGCAAGACCAGCTCGATCAGTTGACGATGACCTCGGCGCAGTTGCTCGAAAAGCAACGCGGCGCGCTCGATGCTTCGAACCAGGCGCTCTTCAACCAGGTGCAGGCAGCGCAGGCGGCCAAGGACGCAACGGCGGCCGCGGCGCAGGCCGAGAGCGATGCGGCGGCGAAGCAGGCGGCGATCGCTACCGAGAGGCAGGGGCTGCAGGACCAGCTCGACCAGTTGACGCTGACTTCGGCCCAACTGCTGGAGAAACAGCGCGGCGCGCTCGACGCTTCGAACCAGGCGCTCTTCGACCAGGTGCAGGCGGCGAGCGCGGCGGCGCAAGCAGTGAAGGATGCCTCTGCGGCGATGCAGGCGCAGGCGGCAGCGGCCGCGGCGATCGCGAGCCAGCGCTATGGACTCGAAACGCAGCTCCTGCAGGCGCAGGGGGACACCGCCGAGCTGCGGGCGCGCGAGCTGGCG
>SCTY01000012.1 GCA_004297625.1 Betaproteobacteria bacterium
CGCTCAGCCCTACTAAACCCCCTCGCCATGCAACACCTCCCTGATTAAATTGAATCAAAGGTGTTGCTTCGACGGGTTTACATCACCCTGTCCCTATTTCAGTTCATGAAAAGCGATTCGGCGCTCACGGCGGCTTTGCCGTACTCGAGCGTTCTGCGGATGCGGTAGACCTCGTCGGCCGAGGCCTTCGGCGAGCGCGAGAGGTCGAGAAGCTTCTGCGGCTTGAGCGGGTTTCCGTGCGTGTCGCGGATCACCATGACGCGCGGCTGCAGGCGCTTCTCGGTGTTCTGCGCGATCACGATGCCGATTTCGCCGCTGTTCAGCTCCACCACGCTGCCGAGCGGGAAGATGCCGATGCAGCGGATGAACTGCTCGACGAGCCCCCCGTCGAAGAACGTGCCGCGCCACTTGTAGAGCATGCTGAGCGCGGTCGAAGGCGACACCGGCTCGGCGTAGGGCCGGCGCGAAGTCAGGGCATCGAAGGTGTCGACGATCGCCGCGATCGAGCCCAGCGTGCCGATGTCCTTGCCTTTCAGCCCTTTCGGATAGCCGCTGCCGTCGTGGCGCTCGTGGTGCAGGGCGGCAAGCTCGGGCAGCTGCCTGGGCAGGCCATGCGTGCTGCGCAGGATCTCGACCGAATGCTCGACGTGCTTTTTCGCCTGCTCGAACTCCAGGGCGCTCAGGCGGTCGCGCTTGGCGATGATCTCGTTCGGCACGTGCAGCTTGCCGATGTCCTGCATGAGGCCGAGGTAGCCGAGAAGCGAGATCTGATCGACCGGCAGCTGCAGGAAGCGGCCGAACGAGGTCATGTAGACCGCGACGTCGATGGCGTGCGATTGGGTGTAGTCGCCCTTTTCGCGCAGCTGCGAGAAGAGCATCAGCGCGTCGGGATTGCGCAGCACGCTTTCGGTCATGCTGCCTACCGCCTGCTCCACGCTTTTCGTGTCCAGCATCTTGTTGGCGCGCACTGCGGCGAGCACTTCACGCACCGCGGTTTGCGTGCCGGTATGCGCGACCCTCGCTTGCTCGACTTCGCGCTCCACCGGCACCTGGGTGCTGTGGCGCACCGTCAACGGCTTCGCCGGCGGCAGGTCGGCAAGCGCGCTGCGCTCGGAGTCGACCATCACCGATTTGCAAAATTTCTTCAGGATCTCGAGCTGCTGCGCGTTCTGCAGGACGAATCCCTGGAACGTGAACGGCGTGTCGGTCCATGGCCGGTCGAGCTCGGCCACGTACATGCCGAACTCAAGCTCGGAAACCGCAACCTTCTTCTTCACCTCTCCTGATTTCCCTTCGGCTCGCGTCGGTCTTAAGATTACCGCATGTCGCAAGCATCGCCACAGGATCTTTCTGGCGGCCTTCGTGATCTGAATACGCCGGAAATCCTGCGCGAGCGGATCGATTACGCGTACCGCAGAGTCTGGCCGCTCGCAGGCGCGACGCTCGTAGTGAGCCTTGTTCTGAGCGCGTTCCTCTGGCGCACGCATCCGCTCGACATGGTGCTGTTCTGGCAGGCGGTGATGCTGCTGCTTGCTCTCGGGTTCGCGGCTCTGCGCTGGGCGCGAAGCCGCGCCGCCGACGCCGCGCGACGTCCCGAGCTCTGGGCAAGGCGCCTCGCCTTCGGCGCCGGCGCGCTTGGCGCCGGGTGGGGCTACGGCGCGGCCGCGTTTTTCCCCGGCGCGGAAGGCCAGCAGGCGTTCATCGCCTTCGTCGTCGCGCTGGCGACTGCAGGCGCGCTGCCGATTTTCTCCACCGTCTGGTGGGTGTACGCGATCTACGCGGCCGCCGTGATGCTGCCGTTCAACGTCGTGCTTCTCGCCTACGGCACCGATCTTCTGCGCTTGCTCGGCGCAGCGGTCCCGCTGCTCTACGTCGCCAACGTCATCACCGCCTACGAGCTCGGCCGGGCATTCGTAGCCGCTTATGGTTTGCGCACGGCCTATAAGCGGCTTTCGGGCGACAACGCCGAGATCCAGGCCCAGCTCGGCGAGCAGCTCGACAGCCTGCTCGACGCGCACCGCGAGGTGCAGGCGGCGGCGCGCAAGCTGGCGCTGTTTTCCGAGCGCGCGCCGATCGCGGTGTTCGAGGTGGACCCCAACGCCACGATCCTCGACATGAACCCGGCGGCGGAAAACCTGTTCGGTTTCGCCGCGCCCGAGCTGGTGGGGCGCAGCTGCACCACCATGCTGCTCGGGTCCGACGATCGCGAGCGCACCGAGAAGTGGTGGAGCGACTTCGTCGCGGCGGGCAAGCCCGCCACCATCGTGGGCGAGCACTGCATGCGGCGCGACGGCCTCGAGCTCGCGTGCGAATGGACACTGACGCCGCTCGCCGACGAGGAGAACCGGGTCAGTACCATCGTGCTGCAGGGCCGGGATATCACGCAGCAGCGCGCCGCCGAGCGGGTGCGCAGCGAGTTCACCTCCACGCTCTCCCACGAGCTGCGCACGCCGCTCACCTCGATCCTCGGCTCGCTGCAGCTCTTGCGCAGCGGCGCCATTGGGCCGATGGACAAGGACCAGGATGAGCTCGTCGAAGTGGCCGAGCGCAACGGCCAGCGCCTGCTCGACCTCATCAACGAGGTGCTCGATATCGAGAAGATCGAGTCCGGACGCGTGTCTCTCGTGCCCGAGCCGATCGCGCTCGAGGAGCTGCTCGCCGAGTCGCTGCGGCTCAACCAGGGCTTCGCCAACCGCTTCCAGGTCAAGCTCGCCGTCCAGGGCGAGGTGCCCGACACCACGGTGCGCGCCGACCGCAAGCGCCTGATGCAGGTGATGACCAATCTGCTTTCCAACGCCGCCAAGTTCTCGCCGCCCGGCGGCGAGGTCGACGTAGCCGCGCGCCAGGAAGCCGGCAAGGTGCGCGTGAGCGTGAGCGACCGCGGCCCCGGGATCCCGGAAGCCTTCCGCAGCCGCATCTTCGGCCGCTTTGCGCAGGCCGACTCTGCGGACTCGCGCATCAAGGGCGGCACGGGCCTGGGCCTCGCGATCAGCAAGCGCCTGGTCGAGCTGATGCTGGGGCGCGTGGGCTTCGAAGACCGCGAGGGAGGCGGCACCACGTTTTTCTTCGAGCTGCCGGTGATGCCGTCGGAGGAGGGTGCGCAAGAGGGCGCCGCGCGCGTGCTCCTCACCGAGCCCGACAGCGTTTCGGCCGATTACCTCGCCATGGTCCTCGAGAAGGGAGGCTACCGCGTCGACACCGCGCCCGACGCGGGTTCGACACGCGAGCTCCTCGGGCGATGGAAGTATGCGGCATGGCTGCTCTCGCGAAGGCTGGCGGGCGGCGTGGACGCGCTCGGGCTGCTCGCCGAAATGAAGCCACGGCTGCGCGACACCCCGGTCGTGATGGTTGCCGCGCTCACCAGCGACGAAGCCGGCATCCCCGAGCCGCAGCGCCAGGCGATTGCCGATTGGCTGTCGAAGTCCGATTCGCGCGCGCGCATCCTCGAGGTCGTGGACCACGCGACCGGACGCGTCACTTCATGAAGAGCTCTTCGCCCGCCAGAGGCACGTGGCCGTATTCGAGCGTGCGGCGGATCCTGTAAGGCTCGTCCTTGGAGACCTTCGGCTCGCGCGACAGGTCGAGCAGCTTGTGCGGCCGCATCGGATTGCCGGCGGCATCCCGGATCAGCAGGACGCGCGGCTGCAGGCGCTTCGCCATGTTCTGCGAGATGACCACGCCTACCTCGCCGCTATTCAGCTCGACCAGGCTGCCCACCGGAAAGATCCCGATGCAGCGGATGAATTGCTCGACGAGGTTCGCGTCGAAGAACACGCCGCGCCATTTGTAGAGCATGTTGAGCGCCGCCGAGGGCGCGATGGGCGAGGCGTACGGCCGCTCCACGGTGAGCGCGTCGAAGGTGTCGACGATGGCGGCGATGGATCCGATGGTGCCGATTTCCGGCCCGCGCAGGTGGTTGGGGTAGCCGCTGCCGTCGTGGCGTTCGTGATGCAGCGTGGCGCGGCGCGCGAGATCCGCCGGCAGGCCGGGCGTCGCGCGCAGGATTTCGGCCGAATAATTGACGTGCAGCTTCGCGCGCTCGAATTCCTCCACGCTGAGGCGGTCGCGCTTTTCCAGGAGCTGCTTCGGAAGGCGCAGCTTGCCGATGTCCTGCAGCAGGCCGAGGTAGCCCAGGAACTCGATCTGCGTCTGCTCCAGCTGCAGGAAACGGCCGAAGGTAATCATGTAAATGGCCGCGTCGAGCGCGTGCGAAACCGTGTACTCGCCCTTGTCCCTGAGCTGAGCGAAAAGCACCAGCGCGTCCGGATTGCGCAGCACGCTCTCCGTCATCGTCACCACCGCGATGCGCAGCCGCTCGGCATCGAGCGTCTTGCCGATGCGCACCGAGGCGATCACCTCGCGCATCATCGACTCGCTGACTGTCATGGCGGCGCCTGCCGCCTCGAACTCGTGCTCGACGCTTGCTTTTTCCGGGTACAGCGTCCGCGCCCTGCGCGGCTCCTCCCGGGTTTCGCTGCGGTCGAAATCGACTACGACGCTCGAGCAGTACTTCTTCAGCGCGTCGAGCTGCGGCTTGGTGCCGAGGACAAATCCCTGGAAGACGAACGGCGTATCGGTCCAAGGGCGGTCGAGCTCGGTGATGTACATGCCGAACCTAAGGTCCGCTACCGGCACCCTTTTTTTCAAGCACTCGCCCCAACCTTAAGATTACCCCATGGAATGGAGCGTGGCCGGCTGGATTCTTAAGGTTGTGTTAGGCGTGGCGCTAGGCGTGGCGCTCGTCGTGTTCCTGGTGCAGGACAAATTGATCTTTTTCCCGCAGCCGATCACGGAGGAGCAGCGCGTGCGCATCGCGCAGCGTTTCGCCGGCGCGCACAGCGTCTCGATTCGAGCCGCCGACGGCACGCGGCTGCACGCCTGGCATGTGAAAGGCCGGCCGGACGCCCCGCTGGTGATGTACTTCGGCGGCAACGCCGAAGAAGTCTCCTGGATGATCGACGAGGCGCTGCGCAACGCCCCCGGCACAGAGTGGCTGCTCGTCGACTACCGCGGCTACGGCGCGAGCGAAGGCTCGCCCTCGGAGAAGGCGTGGGTCGCCGATGCGCTCCAATGGTACGAATACGCCTCGAAGAGCGGTCAGCCGATTTATCTATTTGGCCGGAGCCTGGGCGGCGGCGTGGCTGTGCAGCTTGCCGCCGCGCGCCCCGTCGCCGGCGTGGTGCTCGTCGCGCCTTTTGACAGCCTAGTGCAACTCGGCGCTCATTACTATCCGTTCCTGCCAGTGCGCTGGATGCTGCGACACCGCTTCGACTCGGCGGCGCTTGCCCCCGGCATTGCCGCGCCGCTGCTTTGCCTGCTCGCGCAACGCGATGAAGTGATCCCCGTAGAACATTCGAGGCGCCTTTTCGACGCGTGGGGCGGGCCGAAACGATGGGTCGAGTTGAAGGGCGCGAGGCACAACAGCACCGACACCGCTCCCGAGTTCTGGGAGGCCATTCGGAGCTTTCTCGGGAAGAAGAATGACAAATCTGATTGACGCCCTCATCCCCGGCATCGTCGAAGGCCTGACCGAGTTTCTGCCGACCTCGAGTACCGGCCACCCCATTCTCGCGGGCGAGCCCCGGCCTTTTTTCTTGTTCAAGCTTGTACGCGCCCGGGGAGTTACCGCCCGTCGCTCTATGCCGCCCTCTTCACCTTCATCTCGACGCGCATGCCGGCGTGCGCACGTCGGCCTTGGAAGTTTTGCGCGATTTCTTCTCGAAGGCGTGCAGCACGTGCTGGATTTGCCAGAGCTCGAAACCGAGCTGCGTTCGGACATCGACCGCGAATTCTTGGACGCATTCAAGGCTATCACCCAGCCACTCCACTGGCTTGATTTTCGTGATATCAGAACTGATATCTATGCGAAATAGATCGCTTGCAGTTCCTGGTGCGTCCGTTTCCGAAGGATCTGCTACAGGAGTTCGGTCAACTCAACTTAACGAATCCTTCCTGCAAGCCGGAGAAAGGGTGCAACGCCTGAGCATCCGAGCCAAAATTCGGCGCCCCGATTACTTGCTGCGCCGCCGTGAGGCTCAGCCCCAGGAGCGAACGGTTTTTCCCGTACCAATAGGCGAGGTCTCCGCCGAGCGCAATGTCGTCGGCGCCCCAAAGGTGGTACTCGAGCAAGGTATTCGTCACCTGCCAGCTTGTGAGGCCCGGGCTTGACATACGTGCCTGGTCGAAGGTGCGGACTATGCCGAGGAAGTCGAACGTCTGCACCCGGCGGTTGCGCAGCGGATCGGAAGAGGAGGCGTCGAATTCATCCGTCGCATCCTGGATCAATTGCAAATTGAGCAGGCTATGCGCGCCGCCGTACCAATCCTTGACGACTATGCCGTCGTTTTGTCCTGCGTTGATGATGAGATCGCTGCCGCTTTTCGAAAGACCAAGATCCGAATAGCGGATGCCGCCGCCGAGCGACAGAGTGTTTCCGCCGTCGCCGCCGCCATAGATCGTGTCCCATCCGTCGCCAAGATTGAAGGAAATGACGTCAGAGCCCGCACTGAGCCTGATCGCGTCGTTTCCCGCGCCCCCTGCTATGAACGAGTTGCCCGCGCCGTCGAAAATCACATCATCGCCGGCACCGCCGTCGAGAAGGCTGTCGCCCGGCCCCGCGCGCAGGACATCGCCGCCGTCTCCGCCTTGAAGGACGTCGTTTCCGCCGCCGCCGTGCAGGACATCGTTGCCCGCGCCGCCGAACAACGCGTCATCGCCCTGCCCGCCGAAGAGCGTCTCGGCGCCGGTGCTGCCAAATAGGACGTCCTCGCCCGATCCGCCACGGACCGAGGACCCGGCGGCCGCGCTCACAATGAGGGCGAAGTCGGAATAAGTTGAGGCGCCGCCCTCATCCACGGCGGTCACGACGATGCCCGAAACGCCAATGTCGGAGACCTCAGGCGAGCCGCTGAACGTCGCGCTCGCTCGCTCGAAAGTTAACCATGCGGGGAGGTCGCTTCCGCCCGCTGCCGTCGCGGTCAAGCGGATGCTGTCGCCGGCGTCGATGTCCATGAAGACGTCTGTCGGCACTGTGAAAAGGAAGCTTGCTCCCGCTTCGACCGACTGGTCGGCGAGTTCATGGGCGACGACAGGGGCGTCGTTGACATTGGCAACGCTAATCGCAAACGAATCCGAGGCGGTCGCCCCTGCCGTGTCGGTCGCGGACAGCGTCAATTCGATCGTCCCCACGTCCTCATTCGCCGGCATGCCGGAGAAGCTCAGCGCGGCGGCGTCGAAGAAAAGCCAGGAAGGCAATGCCGAGCCGTCTGCCGAGCTAACGCTATACATCAGCGTATCTCCGACATCCACGTCGGCGAACGTTTCCTTCGGTACAGCAACGCTGAAGAGCGCATCCTCCGTCGCGGCTTGGTCCGCGATGTCGTTCGCTACGACAGGGGCATCATTCGTATTGACGGTCGTGAGCGCAAACAAGTCTGAGGCGGATTCGCCGGCCGCATCGGTGGCTGTAGCTTGTACCGTCAAAGCGCCGACGTCCTCGTTGGCGGGCGTGCCGGAGAATGTCAGCTTCTCGGCGTCGAACGCGAGCCAGGATGGCAAAGCGGAGCCATCGGCGAGGCTCGCGCTATAGATCAAGCTGTCCCCCACATCGACGTCAGCAAAGGTGTCGCCAGCCATGGTGAATTCGAAGGCGGCGTCCTCGATTGCCGACTGATCAGCGATCGGGTTGATCACCATCGGCGCATCATTAGTGTTCACTACGGCCAGATCGAAGACGTCGGAAACCGATTCGCCAAAGGAATCGGCCGCGGTCACGCGCACGCTGATGGTCCCGACGTCGCCATTTTGCGGCGTACCGCTGAAAGTGCGCGTGGACGCGCCGAAGCTCAGCCATGCAGGCAGCTCCGAACCGTCGGCAAGGCTCGTGCTGTAGGCGAACGTGTCACCCGCATCCGGGTCCGCAAACGTGCTCGCTGGGACAGTGAAGTCGAAGTGTGCGTCCTCGGTCGCCATTTGATCGAGGATCGGCTCTGCCGAGTATGGCGCATTGTTCGCCTTGACTACCGCGAGGTTGAATACATCGTCGGCGGAGGCGCCCGAACTATCGGTGGCCGTTATGCGCACATCAATGCTTCCTGCATCGGCGTCGGACGGCGTGCCGCTGAAAGTTCTGGTCGAGGAGTCGAACGCAAGCCAGCCTGGCAGAGCCAAACCGTCTGCACGGGTGGCCCTGTAGGCAAGCACGTCGCCCGCGTCCACATCGATGAAGGCGTTAGCCGCCAGCGTAAAGGAGAACCCCTGGCCGATATCAGCCTCCTGATCGGCAATTGGGTCGGCAACGACCGGCGCGTCATTAGTATTAGTCACCGTGAGACTGAAGATGACTGAACCTGACGCGTTGAAAGTGTCGGTCGCGGTCACTTTGATGCTTGCCGTGCCGACGTCGTCGTTTGCCGGCGTGCCGCTCAAGGTTCCGGTCACTGCGTTGAGCGACAACCATGCCGGCAGGGTCGATCCGTCGACCAAGCTCGCGCTGTAGACGAGCGGGTCGCCGTCTGCGTCAAACGCGAAAAGGGTCAGGGCGAAGGGAACGTCCTCTGTCGCTCTAGGACGGAAGCGCGGCGGGAGTAAAAATATGGGCGCAGCGTTACCGGTGACCGTCACGCGAAAGACATCGGAAGCCGAGAGCGATGATCCGTCGGTTGCTCTGACCTGCACATCGATGCCGCCGGCGTCTGCCAGGGCAGGTGTGCCGCTAAACGTCCTCGTTAAAGCGTCGAATGAAAGCCAGCCGGGCAGGGCGGCGCCATCGACAAGGCTCGCGTCGTAGGTCAGCGTGTCGCCCGCGTCCACATCGATGAAGGCGTTGGCCGGCACGGTAAACGTGAAGGCTTGATCGTGCTTTGCGCTTTGATCGACGATTGGGCTTGCGACTACCGGAGCGTCATTCGTGTTGAGCACCGTCAGCTCGAATATGTCCGAGACGGCAACGGCCGAAGGATCGGTCGCAGTCACCTGCACGCTCAGCGTTGCGACGACCCTGTTTGCCGGCGTGCCGCTAAAAGTGGCGGTCGAGGCGTTGAACGTGAGCCAGGCGGGGAGCGCGGAGCCATCGGCGAGCTGCGCCGAGTAGGTCAGCGTTTCGCCGACATCCGGGTCAATAAAGGTCTGCGCCGGTACGGTGAAGGTGAACAGCGCATCCTCATCCGTCGATTGGTCTGCGATCGGATTGGCAAGCAGCGGCGCTCGGTCGGGCGGCGGCACCATCGCAGCAATCGTCGCGGCGTCCCAGGCCGGGCCGTCGGCGAAGCGGATTTCCTCGATCTGGTACGAAGGGCCGTCGTACCAGCGCCGCACGGTCAACGTGCCGAACGCTCCGTCGACGCTCAATACGAGGTTTTGCGCGACACGCGAGAAACGCAGATTTTCGGTGGTGACGCCGGCGCCCAATGCGATCGCATCGCGGTCTTCGCCCTGCGCATCGGTCTCCTCGATTGCATCCGCGCCCGATCCGATTGCGAATGCATAAATATCGCTGCCTTCGCCGCCGCGGAGGAAGTCGGCGCCCGATCCGCCATCGAGCATGTCGTTGCCTGCGCCACCGAGGAGCGTGTCATCGCCGCCGAGCCCGAGAATGCGGTCCTCGACACTCGTGCCGGAAATGGTGTCGCTATCCGCCGTGCCTGAAATATCGAATCCGCGCTGTAAAAGCTGTGCGTGACTCAGGGTTACGCCATTACTGAACTGATAGCTCTCGATCGCGCCCGAACCCAGCGCGTCGTTCGGATCAAACCGCTCGATGTGGAGGACATCCCCGCCCGAGCCGATCTGCAGCCTGAGCGACCCGAGTCCCAGCGTGATCATCTCCGGCGTGATGCCCGGGCCGAAGACCACTGAATCGGTTCCCTGCCGATCGTCGACCCAATCTTCGCCATGGCCGGCATTGAAGCGATAGAAGTCGTCGCCCGCATCGCCTTCGAGATAATCGCTCCCCGGACCGCCGACCAGTAGATCCCGCCCGTACGTGCCATATAGATAATCGTCGTCGCCTGTTCCATTCAAAACTGTCACGGGGACGCGATTCGCCATTTCGTCCATCGTGAGCGACGTGCCGTCCGCGAACTTGAAGTACTCGATCCCCCAGGAGGCGCCTGGGTTCATCTGCATGTACGACATGACCTCGGGATCCGAGCGATCGGGCATCATGACGCGGATACTCTTCCCGGAACCCCACGACATGTCGAGCGTGTCGTAGGTTCTCAGAATCGACGGATGGTTGTACGCACTTTGAATGCTGCCCCACGATAAGGTCAGCCCGCCTAAGGTGATGCCGGGTCCGAACTCGACAGTGTCGGTGCTATTGAATCCGCTGTCGCCGTTATAGGTGGGATAGCCGCTCTGTGCGTCGACCGTGTCCCATAAGAACCAAGTCGCCTCGTTGACGAGATCGACTCCCGGATCGCCGGCAAAGAAGTAATACGTGTCGTTATTGTGACGGCCGGCCAGTCGGTCATCGCCCGGCCCTCCGATAATGAGGTCAGCTTCCCCTGAACCCGTAATACGATCGTTACCGGCGTTTCCATAGAGCAAGTCGCCGCCCCAGTATCCCGAGCCCGACGCATCGATTAGATCGTTGCCTGCGCCTCCGTCGACAAAGCCGAAGCTATTGAACCTGATGACGTTGTTGGATGCGCCGGCATTCACTTCCAAAACGTGAACTACCTCGTTGGTCGTGAAGTACGTTCCCTGTACGACCGAAGGCAATGACTGTCCGCCGACGGCGGCCGCGAAGAGATCCAGGCCGGAAACTCCTTGCGATGAGCCTAGCGAAACTGCTTCGACATCGCCGGAGAGCGACCCATAAGTCTGCGTTAGGTAAAGCGGGCGAATGACCAAGTCGGCGCCGACATAAGTTCCGGCGTAGTTCGTTGTGCTCGTTATCTCGGGGGCACGCCATGCGACGGTGTAGCTCGCCGCCGTCTGCGTGGTGTCCCAGGTCGAGGGTCCGATGCTCCAGACCTGCGAGCCCGCATCGCTTGCGATGGTGTCGACCTCCCACCTGCGGTAAGTGTCCACCGTATGGACCACTGGCAAACCGCCCGATCCGCTCGTGATATCGCCGTTGTAGTAATAACGGTTGAAGCTCGCGCCCCGAACCGCAGGATCGTAGTCGTAAAGGGTGCCGTCGGGAAGAATCTCGCTGCCTCGCAGGCTGCTATAGAAGTCGGCCTTGAACGCGGTTTTCCGGGCTTCCCACAGATCAACGACAGCGTTGCCGGCGCTGGACGCTGGCAGGGCAAGAAAATCATCCAAACCTTCGACTTGTCCGTCTGCGGACCGAAGCTGCCAGGCATGCGCTTGAGCGTAGTAGTCCTTCAGCAGCAGCCCGTCTTCCGTAGCGCGCGTATGGAGGAACAGGTCGTTGCCGTCTTGCGTTCCGACCAGGTCGTCGAACCGCATGGCGTTGGCGAGTAGGACCGTGCTCGTTTCGCCAACCTGTTCGATGACGGTGTCCTTTCCTGCGCCCCAGCCGAGGACGTAACAGTCTGAGCCCTCGCCGCCGGCGAGAATGTCGTCGCCAGGTCCACCGTCCAGCGTGTCGTCGCCCGCGAGGCCTTCCAGCGTGTCGGCATAGGGGGTGCCGGTGAGCACGTCGTTCCCGGAAGTTCCGGCGATGGGGAGGATCGCGATCTCGGCAAGCTGCGCCTCCTCGAGCGCCGTGCCATCACCGAATACGATACGCTCGACGCGCGTAGCGGGGCTCGTGTACCAGCTTCGTAAGACGAGCTTGTCCTGCGTTCCATTGAGGCTGATGACGAGGTCGCCGCTCGCGTCGTGCACGACCGAGATATCGGCCGCTGAAATTCCGTCCGCGAGGTGAACAGTGTCGACGCCCGTGTCCGTGCCGTCATCGGATACTGTGTCCTGCCCATCACCATATCCGAACAGATGCGTGTCGGCCCCCTGGCCGCCATTCAGGAAGTCGTTCCCTGGCCCGCCGGAAAGCAGATCGTCTCCGGTGCCGCCCAAGAGGGTATCGTCGCCAGCGCCGCCATAGAGCGCGTCGTCCCCGTTGAATCCAGTCAACGTATCGTTGCCACCGTTCCCCAAAAGCGTGTCGTTCCCGTCGTCGCCGAAGAGGTTGTCGTTTCCGGCGAAGCCGATCAACGTTTCGTCGTCCGGCCCGCCATAGAGATTTTGCGGGCCGTAGTAGCTCGCCTGGACGAACTCCGCCTGGCTCAGTGTGCGGCCGTCGGCGAACGCGTAGACGAAGTTCGGCGTCGTGAGCGTCGCGCCGCGGATATCGAGGCCCGGTCCAATCTCGCCTGGATGCGTAATGAGCAGCCGCGATTCGCCGCTCACGACAACGGTGCTCATGCGCAGATCTTCCGGCGCGATGCCTGTGCCAAAGACGATCCGGTTCAACCCCTCTGTATCAATGACCGTATCGTGGGCGTCGTAAAGATAGGTGTCATCGCCCGCAGCGCCCTGCAGGGTATCGGCGCCGACGCCGCCTTCGAGATAGTCATCGCCGGCGCCGCCACGTAGCGTGTCCGTGCCATCGTCGCCGTAAAGAAAATCGTCGCCGTCGAGGCCGTCGAGAACGTCATTTCCGGCGAAGCCGCGAATACGGTCGGCGACGCCGGTGCCGGTTAGAGCATCTGCCGCCTCCGTTCCACAGATATCGAAACCCTGAGCGAGGATATCGGCGTAGGTCATTACCTGACCATCGTCAAAGCGGATTTCGCCGATGAGCGGCGTGTTCTGAGGATTTAGCTGGTCGAAGTCCTCAAAATGAATCTCGTCGCCTTCCTCCGAAGCAAAGTAAATCTTCAGCGACCCTACGCCGAACCTGATATCGTCGCGCTTGAGCCCAGATCCGAAAAGCAAAACGCTTCGCACTCCTTCAGCGGTGTCGTTATCGTCGATCGTGTCGACGCCGTCGTCTTTGCTGTAGGGATAGATGTCTTTGCCTGCGCCGCCTACAAGGATGTCGTTGCCACGGCCACCAACCAGGATGTCGTCGCCACCGTTGCCGTAGAGCTCGTCATCTCCATCGCCGCCGTCGAGGTAATCGCCTCCTTCATCCGAGCCCGTGATAAAGCCGTAGTCGCCTGACAGCACGTCATTGCTCGCTCCTCCGAGCAGAATGTCGGAGCCGCGATGACCGAAGACCACATCGTTTCCGCTGCCAGCATCGACAAAATCGTTCCCGGCGCCAGCAAACACCCAGTCCGCGCCTGCGCCGGCGTAAATCCAATCAGCACCCCCCTCCGACATGTTGGAGGGGAGGGACCCGTCAATGGAAACCTGATAGACCACCGCGCCGTTTTGTGCAGTGACAGTTCGTGTGACCGTCCAGCCAAGCGTGGCGGCGGTCTCGCCGCCGTCACCGTAGATCGTGTCGTCGCCTGCTCCGCCGACAATAAGGTCGCTGCCCCCACCGCCTAGCAACGCGTCATTCGCTCGACCGACGATCAACCAATCGTCACCCGCGCCGCCCGAGATGAAGTCGCCCTTCAAACCTGTCGACGAGTCCGTCTCGCCGGTGCGAATGGCCGCACCAATCTCGGTGCGGTAGTCGCCGTAGAGCGTGTCCTTGCCAAGACCGCCGTTGATGACATCGCCGCCCGCATCGCCTGCAGCAACACCATCGAATCCACCCTCGACTAGATCGTCCCCAGGGCCAGCAACCACGAAGTCACGTCCTGCACCGGCTTGGATCCAGTCCGCGCCGCCCGCGTCCGACGGATCGAAGCCCACCCTGGGACCGGGTTCGGCCATCATCGGCGTATCGCCGAAGATGATGTCATTGCCACCGCCGCCCGAAATAAGATCACCTTGGTCGTCATCGCGTCCAAAGAGGCCATCGTCGCGATCTACTGCTGCATCTGAAACGGTGAGCAGGTTGCCCCAGGAGTCGTAGTCAAGCTGAACTCCCATCTGCGAAGGGTCAGCATCCGACGGCTGAAGGTCTCCCTCTAGCGTTCGAACTGTCACCGGATCGGCCCGTCCCTCCCAGAGCCGAATACCAAAATCTCCGTCGCGGAAGTCCTTAAGCGTGAGCGTCCCGCCGCCGTTCACGTTTATCGCGACTAACAGATCATCGCCGCCGTGCTCGTTCGCGGTCTTCGTATAGCTAAACTTGCCGTCGGCGCTCTCCCAGGTCGCACTGTTCACTCTGACCGACGCGTCGACGATGACATTGCTCTCGGAGTTACCGAAGAAAGGGGTGTAGACATAGCGGAGCACCCCCTTGCCATCAATGTCGCGAATCGTATCGTCACCGTCGGTCGTCAATCCGCCAAGAAATCCACGCGATGCGTTGTACTGGTAAAGATCGAGATCCAGGCCGCCTTCGAGATAGTCGTTACCGCCCTTGCCCAGCAGATAATCGGTTCCTGCGCCTCCGAAGAGGTAGTCCTCTTTGGAGTTGCCCTCCAGCGTCTCGGCGCCCACTCCGCCGAAGATATGCTGGTATGCGTCGCGAAGTGCCATGCCCGACCCGCCCGTTTGGGCGATCTGCGCATTGACCAGCTGAATTTTGTCCCTGCTAGCGAGATCAACGTATTCATACGCGCCATCAACGTTCGCCGGAATAACACCATTGATGTCGCCGGTGTTGCGGTAGATTTTCCACTCTAGGAAGCCCGCGCGGTTGCCCAGGTACTGTTCAGTTAATGAGCCACTGCGAGCGACGGTGTCGTAAAGATTCAGTTCCCCGTTCTCGTTGTGCGGCCTGTACAGCGAATCAGGGGCAAGAACGGCGAACGGGTTGAGTTGCGTAAGCGCGTAGCGGTAAGCAAGACCATTTGCAGCTTGGGCACGCGTCGTAAGCTCGTTGGTAGACATTCCGACGAGCGACGATATTGTTGCAGGCGCTTGTACCTGTACGGTCGAACGCAACTCCGAAAGTCGTGCATGATAATGACCGCGGCTTGGGGCATCCTCACCAGCGTCCCCGACCGGCGTCAATGTTTGGTCGCTGGGGAAGAAAAAGCGGCGTAAGGCATCCAGCAATAGTTCAAGGGAACTTGCTGCGTTTGCCGCAGTAGCATTCAATATGCTTGTCGCGCCCGACACAGTCAGCGTGCTATCGATTTCTCCCATCAAGTCGCAAAGCGCTAGCGCGTCCACTAACTTGTAGATCGCATGGTTTGCCGAGGCGACGCTCTCTTCATTAAATACGCCAACCCGGGCACCGAATTGATTAAGCCACCACTCATTCGTTGCGACATTCACTCCGTGTTCAGCGAAGTAATTCGTCTGCAGCGTCGGCCCGGGGTATTCCGTTGTCCCGATTCCCAACGAGCGCTGAATAATTTGGAAGACGCTGTCGGCTGCATCTCCAAATCCTGCACCATTAAAGGTATAGGTGTGGGTTACCGAGTCCTTAAACAGTCGAGTGAAAGCGGTGGCAAGCTGGCCACCAAGACTGTGCCCGTTCACGACGTAACGCGACGACTCCGCTAGCTCACCGGATGCCACGACGGAGTATGTGTCGAGCACGAGCGCTCCGTTGACAATGGTCCATGTATCGGCAAGCTGAATTGCCGATTCACCTGCCGCAGTGCTCGCACTCAGATACCAGTTCACCATTGCAATAACTTGGCGGTATGCCAGCCCGGCGCCGACAATGTCGAGGTCTTGAGCCCAATCTGTTGGGCCCTCGGTGCCGCGAAACGAAACGTACAGCTGTCCCGTTGAATTCTCTACGAACGTGGTTACTGAAAAACCGGAAGGTCCTGCACTCTGGCGAACAACCGAGAAATGCTCGCCTATATATTCTGCGAGCGGCTGAGTGAGCTCGGCTGTCAACCGAGTCGCCAAATTGCCCCCGGTTAAGTCAGGCGTTAGTTCTTCGACGTAGGACGCTTCGGCGAGCGCGGCGTTGATAAAAGCGGTGTGGATTTCTATGTTCATTTGCCTCTTTCCTTACCGCCGCTATAGGGAAGGAGGCTTTCCATCAAGCGATTTTCCTGAACGATTGACGGGAAGCATTGCTGGCGAATCATGAAGCCCCCAATTGCCGCGCCGGTTCCAAACGTTCGCTTCAGCCAACCTCCACTATTCGAATAAATCTTGTACTCGGCCAATAGACGGCCAGTGCGAGCGTCGTATAACTTTTCTTGATGTTCATGAATGAGTATGGCGCCAGGGACCTGCGGCGGTGTCAGGGGTCCCCGATCCCATCGGATCATCGACTCTGCGAATTTGTTTAGGCGTACGAGTTCCTCGCGTGGCACCGGACGAACGCTGAGACGCCATGTCCCGTCGGGTGTATACAGGTCCTCCCCAACTGGTATCGTCGCGTAGATCTTGACTTCTCGTGCATTCTCGCAATAACGCTCAAATTGATATTTCCCTATTATTTCGTCACCTAGTGGGGCGACAACGATCAGCACTGCTAGTGCCGCCAGTAGAAAGACTCGTGGCACGCTGCGGTTTATTCGCCTGGTCGTGAGCCAGGCGATCCAAATGCTTACCGCGAGCCAGAGCCCGATAAGGCCAAGTGCAATTAGTCCTATCATTTCCATCCTTCAAGGGTCTGCGTCGAACGCACAGTAAGTCTGGTCTTTGTTTGCTTTAGCGCATCGCCAACTTTGTCCTCACCAACCAATGGTGTTGCTTACCATCAGAGCCGACAATTACTCAAGTAACGTCGCTCATGCAGTTCGCCGCTACGCTGCATCGTTGATTGCGCAGATTCGCCTGTCTTGAAGCCGAGCGAATTCGATGCTTCGAGAAATTGCCGGACGCGATAGGTCGCGGGAAAGCGCTGCAGAGCAGTGTTGGGTCGAACGGGACGGGGTTGATCTGGCAAAGGCTCCCCCCAACAGCCAGATGAAATTGCACCCGCGAAAACGTGGTCCTCACTTCCCCTCCTGGTCCCGGCCGCGGCGGCTGGCGCCCCTGTACAACATATCGAAGAAGGAGGCGGAGGAAAATCCTCCGCCGTTGTACTACCTGGTAATACTACGGGCTGAAGTAGGCGTGTGCTTCAGGAATTAGGAGCGAGGCCTCGGCGGCGCGCTGCCGCAATGGCCTCAGCGCGAGAGTTGACGGCGAGCGCCTGATAGATATCGGTCGCGTGCTGCTTAACCGTACCTTCGGCGATATCGAGGCGTTCGGCGATTTGCCGGTTCGAAAGGCCGCGCAACATCAGGCGCAGGACTTCGAGCTGACGCTGCGTCATTTGGTCGCCGGGATTCGATTCCGCTAATCCTGCGAGGATCTCGCTCGGCACGTATTTGCCGCCGGCTGCCACGACCTTGAGCGCTGCGACCATGAGATCGGGCCGCGAAGTCTTCGGGATGTAGCCGACCGCGCCGGCGCGGAAGGCGGCTTGTATGGACTCTGGGTCTTCGGTTGCGGAGAAGACAACGATTTTCGTGTCGGGATATTTCCTGTTGAACTTCAGTAGCGCGTCGATTCCGGTGCAGCCGGGGAGGGTCAGGTCCAGCAATACCAATTGAAGCTCCTTGCAGGCGGCTGCGCATTCGAGCCCGCTGTTCAGGTCGCTGGCCGAATAGACCTCGACGTCCCCGAAAACCTTCTTCACGACCTGCGGCGCGATCTCGTGGATCATCGGATGATCGTCCACTACCAGGATTTCGGTCATTGGCGCGTCCCCCCTCGCTGAACATGAGCTTACCGCTGGGCAGAACCCAGAAGTGCAGTTCTAATGCCTTTGGGTGACTCTGGCAGAATGCCGGGGTGGCGGTCGAAACGGACAGGCTGATATCCGCGAAGCCGACTTCTCCGCAGGAGGAGCAGGTCGAGCGCTCGCTGCGGCCGGTGAGGCTCGCGGAGTACGTGGGCCAGGAGAAGATCCGCGGGCAGATGGAGATCTTCATCCAGGCGGCGCGCGGGCGGGGCGAGGCGCTCGACCACGTGCTGCTCTTCGGGCCGCCGGGGCTGGGGAAGACGACCCTCGCGCACATCATCGCGCGCGAGATGGGAGTCAATCTCAGGCAAACGTCGGGTCCGGTGCTGGAGCGCCCGGGGGATCTCGCGGCGATCCTGACGAACCTCGAGCCGCGCGACGTCCTGTTCATCGACGAGATCCACCGGCTCTCCCCGGTGGTCGAGGAGATCCTGTATCCGGCGCTCGAGGACTTCCAGATCGACATCATGATCGGCGAGGGGCCGGCGGCGCGCTCGATCAAGCTCGACCTGCCGCCGTTCACGCTTGCGGGCGCGACGACGCGCGCGGGGATGCTCACCAACCCGCTGCGCGACCGCTTCGGGATCGTGGCGCGGCTCGAGTTCTATAGTGAAGAAGAGCTCGCTCGGATCGTGCGGCGCTCGGCGCAGCTCCTTAAGGTGAAGGTCGCCGACGACGGCGCGGTAGAGATCGCGCGGCGCTCGCGCGGCACGCCGCGCATCGCGAACCGCATCCTGCGCCGGGTGCGCGACTACGCGCAGGTGAAAGGCGATGGCACGGTGACGAAGAGCGTTGCCGAGGCGGCGCTCAAGATGCTCGAGGTCGACGCGCTCGGCCTCGACGTGATGGACCGCAAGCTCCTGCTCGCCGTGATCGAGAAGTTCTCGGGCGGCCCGGTGGGCGTGGAGAACCTCGCGCATGCGATCGGCGAGGAGGTGGACACGATCGAGGACGTGCTCGAGCCCTTCCTGATCCAGCAGGGCTACCTGCAGCGCACGGCGCGCGGTCGCATGGCAACGCTCACCGCGTACCGGCACTTCGGCATCGTGGCGCCCGCGGGCGCCGGTGCGGCGCGCGACCTGCTGTCCGACGGTTGAAGCTCCGCGTCCGGGTCTATTACCAGGACACCGACGCGGGCGGCGTCGTGTTCCACGCGCAGTACCTCGCGTTCATGGAGCGCGCCCGCACCGAGCTCCTGAACGAGCGGGGCCTCGACCTCGCCCTCATCGCCGACGAAATGCGCGTACTTTTTCTCGTTTACGAGATCAAGGCGCGCTATCACGCGCCGGCGCGCCTCAACGACATGCTCTCGGTCACCGCGGATGTGGTTAAAATGGGCCGCGCCAGCCTGGTGTTTCGCCACCGCGTGGAACGCGGGAGCGAACTTCTCGTCGAAGCGGAAGTGACGCTCGCGCTGGTAGACCGCGACCGGATGAAGCCCGCACGACTACCTGCAGACCTCGCGCGAGAACTAGAACAGGCGATTACATGAACGTTACTTCCGACATCGAGATCTGGACGCTGATCGTCAACGCGAGCATGGTGGTCAAGGTAGTGATGTTCCTGCTGCTCGCCGTGTCGTTCATGTCGTGGATGTTCATCTTCCAGAAGTGGTTCTCGATCCAGCGCGCCAACTCGCAGACCGACAAGTTCGAGCGCGAATTCTGGAGCGGCAACGACCTCAATTCGCTCTACCAGGGCGCGGTGAACAACCGCCACCGCATCGGCAGCCTCGAGCGCGTGTTCGAGGCGGGCTTCCGCGAGTTCGCGAAGCTGCGCGGCCAGCGCGGCTCGGATCCGAGCGACATGGTCGACGGCGCGCGCCGCGCGATGCGCGCGACCTTCCAGCGCGAGATGGATTTCCTCGAGCGCCATCTGTCGTTTCTCGCTTCCACCGGCTCGGTGAGCCCGTACGTGGGCCTGTTCGGCACGGTGTGGGGAATCATGCATGCGTTCCGCAGCCTGGCGAACGTGCAGCAGGCGACGCTCGCGCAGGTGGCCCCCGGGATCGCCGAGGCGCTCGTCGCCACCGCGATCGGTCTATTCGCCGCGATCCCGGCGGTGGTGGCCTACAACCGCTACTCGCACGACATCGAGCGCCTCGCCAACCGCTTCGAGAGCTTCATGGAAGAGTTCTCGAACATCCTGCACCGGCAGGCCGTAAGGTAAATGCCGGAGCTGCGGCGCAGACGCGGTCCGATGCACGACATCAACGTCGTGCCCTACATCGACGTGATGCTGGTGCTGCTTGTGATTTTCATGGTGACCGCGCCGCTCATCACGCCCTCGGTGATCGACCTGCCCAGCGTCGGCAAGGCGAGCCAGCCGCGCGTGGTGCCGGTCGAGGTGTTCGTCAAGGCCGACGAAGGCCTGGTGGTGCGCAGCCGCGACGCCAAGGGCCGCATTCTCGACGAGCGCAACGTGTCGCGCGCCGAGCTTGGCAAGTTCCTCAAGGCGGCGCGCGCGAAGAACGAGGAGCTCGCGGTGCTGGTGGGCGGCGACAAGAACGCGCGCTATGAGTCGGTGCTGCAGGTCATGGACGAGCTGCGCAAGCAGGGCGTCCAGAAAGTCGGGCTGCAGGTCAGGCTGTCGCAGTGAGCACGCTCGCCTATTTCCGGCCGCGCCGCGATCACGCGCTGGTCCGTTCCTTCCTGCTTGCTTTGGCCGTGCATGCCGTGCTGATCGCCGTCATGTTCCTCGGCGTGCGCTGGCAGAGCCATCCGGCCGAATCGGTCACCGTCGAGCTGTGGGAGCCGCCGCCTCCGGCGCCCGCGCCCGTGGTCGAGGCGCCGAAGCCGCCGCCGCCGAAGGTCGAGCCGCCGAAGCCCGAGCCCGAGCCGGAGGTGAAAAAGCCGGAGATCGTCGAGAAGGTCGTGCCGCCCAAGCCAGAGCCGAAACCCAAGCCCGAGCCGAAACCCAAGCCCAAGCCGGAGCCGAAGCCCGAACCGAAGCCCAAGCCGGCGCCGCCGAAGGTCGACGAGTTCCAGAAGCGCATGGCGCGCGAGCAGCTCGTGCTGGAGCAGCGCAGGCTCGACGAGGAGCGGCAAAGGCTGGCCGAGGAGCAGCGCAAGGCGGCGGCCGATCGGCAGGCGGCGAGCGCGCGCGACAAGGCGTTGAACGCGTACATCGAGCGCATCCGCGCGAAGGTGAAGCGGAACTGGATCCTGCCGCCCGACCTTCAGGGCAACCCGGAGGCCGTCTTCGACGTGGTGCAGCTGCCGACCGGCGAGGTGATTTCCGTGAAGCTCGCGAAATCGAGCGGCAACGCCGCCTACGACGCGGCAGTGGAGCGCGCGATCCTCAAGTCCTCGCCGCTGCCGCTGCCCGAGACCCGCTCGCTTTTCTCGCGCGAGCTTAAGCTTACCTTCAGGCCGCGTGACTAGAATGTATGGTTCAATAGACTAAGAATCCCGGAGGATCAACATCTTGCTGACCCGTTGGGCCTCGCTCTGCTTTGTGCTGTTGCTCGCCGCCGCGCCGAGCGCGCGCGCGCAGCTTTCGATCGAGATCACCGGGGCGACCGCGCAGCGCACGCCGATCGCCGTCGCGCCGTTTGCCGGCGAGGCGGCGTTGCCGGCGAGCATCAGCGGCATCGTGCGCGCCGATCTCGAGAGAAGCGGACTGTTCCGCGCCCTGGAGCTGCCGCCGCTCAATCCCGTTCCCACCGAAGCGTCGAACGTCAACTACGCCGAGTGGCGCTCGCGCCTCGCCGACGCGCTCGTGCTCGGCTCGGTGGCGAGCCGCGCCGATGGACGCTACGAGGTGAGGTTCCGGCTCTTCGACATCGTGAAGCAGGAGGATCTGCGCGGAGTGGCCTATACGCTCACCCGGGACCAGGTGCGCGCGACGGCGCACCGCATCGCCGACTACGTGTACGAGAAGCTGACCGGCGAGCGCGGCGTCTTCTCCACGCGCATCGCCTACGTGGTGAAGCGCGGCACCCGCTACGAGCTGCAGATTGCGGACGCGGACGGCGCCGGCGCGGAAACCGCGCTCGCGTCCTTCGAGCCGATCATTTCGCCCGTCTGGTCGCCCGACGGGCGGCGGCTGGCCTATGTCTCGTTCGAGAACAAAAAGCCGGTCGTGTATGTGCATTCCCTGCTCGACGGCAAGCGCCAGGTCGCCGCGAACTTCAAGGGCTCCAACTCCGCGCCGGCCTGGTCGCCCGATGCCAAGACGCTGGCGGTGTCCCTGTCGCGCGAAGGGGGGTCGCAGATTTTCACGATCAATCCCGATGGAAGCCGGCTGCGCCGCCTGACGAGCTCGTCAGCGATCGACACCGAGCCGCGCTATTCGCCCGACGGCAAGTGGCTATATTTCACGTCCGACCGCGGCGGCACGCCGCAGATCTACCGGATGCCCTCCGGCGGCGGCGAGCCGCAGCGGGTGACGTTCGAGGGCGGCTATAATGTTTCCCCACGCATATCGCCAGACGGCAAGATGCTGGCGTACATCACCCGCAACGACGGAAAGTTCCAGGTGGCGCTGCTCGATCTACAGAACAAGCAAGTGCAGATCATCACCGACAGCGACCGCGACGAATCACCGAGCTTCGCGCCCAACGGCCGCATGATCCTGCTTGCGACGGTTCTGGGCGGCCGTGGCGTACTTTCCGCGGTGTCGGCGGACGGACGCTTCAAGCAGCGGCTCTCCGCCGCTACCGGAGGCGACGTGCGCGAGCCGGCCTGGGGACCGTTCATCGAATGACCAAAGGAGGAAGCATGGGAGCTAAGTTCAAGGCGGTTTTGACCGCAATCGTTGCCGCCGGAGTGCTGGCGGCGTGCGCGACGACCCCCGAGGAGCAGGCGCCGGCGGGCGTCGAGGGTCGCAAGCCGGGCGGCGAGCCGACCGCCGTGAAGCCGCAGCCCGTCAAGCCGGTGGACGTCACCGGGAAGCCCTCCGGCTCGCCGTTCGCGGTGCTCAAGGACCCGAACAACATCCTTTCGAAGCGCTCGGTCTACTTCGACTTCGACAAGTTCGACGTGAAGGAGCAATACCGGCCGCTCGTCGAGGCGCACGCCAAGTTCCTGCGCGAGAACCCGAGCGCCAAGATGCTCATTCAGGGCAACGCGGACGAGCGCGGCAGCCGCGAGTACAACGTCGGCCTCGGCCAGCGCCGCTCCGACGCCGTGAAGAAGATGCTTCAGTTGCTCGGCGTGAAAGACAACCAGATGGAAGCGGTGAGCCTCGGCGAAGAGAAGCCCGCGTGCACCGAGCACGGCGAGGACTGCTATGCGAAGAACCGCCGCGACGACATGCTCTATAACGGCGAGTACTGATGCGGCGCATCGCCGGCGCGCTTTTCGCATTCGCGGTCGCGGTTCCCTGCTTCGCGCAGGGATTGTTCGACGACAACGAGGCGCGCCGGCGCATCGAGGTGCTGCGCCAGCAGGTGACCGAGAGCCAGCGCCTCATCGACGAGCGGCTCTCGAAGATCGAAGCGGCGGTCGCCGGCGCCACCGATCGCAATGCGGTGCTCGATCTCGCGAGCCAGATCGAGGCGCTGCGCAGCGAGATCGCCCGCATGCGCGGGCAGGTCGAAGTGGTCGCCAACCAGGTGGAGACCGCCGAAAAGCGGCAGAAGGACCTCTACCTCGACATCGACACGCGCCTGCGCAAGCTCGAAGAGGCGCGCGAGAAGCAGGCGGCCGCGACTCCCGAGACGCCGGCGGCTGGCGCCGAGCCGCAGCCCGATCCGGGCGAGATGCGCGCCTACCAGGCGGCGCTCGACCAGTTCAAGCTCGGCAACTACGCGCTCGCCGTGTCCGCCATGCAGGGCTTCCTCGTCACCTACCCGAGCAGCAGTCTCGCGCCGAACGCGCAGTACTGGATCGGCATGGCCTATTCCGGCCAGCGCGACTACAAGAACGCGATCGCCGCGCAGAGGAAGCTCCTCGCCTCATGGCCGGACAGCGAGAAGGCGCCCGACGGCATGCTCAGCATCGCGAGCTCGCAGGAAACCATGGGCGACCGGCGCTCCGCGCAGAAAACCCTGCAGGAACTCATCGCGCGCTACCCCAAGAGCAGCGCCGCGGCGAGCGCGAAGCAGCGCCTCGCCGTATTCTCGAAGCGCTGAAGTCGCAAAACTGGCGCTCGCCGCGCCAGGACTGATAAAATCGCGCCCTTCCCGCGAGTTACCGCATCAAGCGCTCAAGCACATCGGGCCGTTAGCTCAGCTGGTAGAGCAGCGGACTTTTAATCCGTTGGTCGGCGGTTCGAATCCGCCACGGCCTACCAAACACGTAAAAGGCCTTAGCTTTCGCTAGGGCCCTTTTCTTTGGCGAACGGGCTGCAGCTACTGCAGCATCGGATTGTCCTTCGGGTCGAGATAGTTGATGTCGAACGGACCCTCGCCGCTGATCTGGATCACCGTCGGCGCCTTGCTGAAGGCGTAGTGATGCGCCTTTGCGGGCAGGTAGTGATACCCGCCGGCTTTGAGGGCGTGCGGTCCGCGCGGCTGGCCAGCCTCTCGATGCGGCGCGTTGCGACACGCTCTCAGCAGGAAACGCCGGTTAAGGCCAAAGTAGCAAGCTCAAAGCAGATCACCGAGCGGCAGCGGCCCTCAGAAGAAGTGCACCGCCGTAGGGGCGAAGAAACCGATGCCGCAAAAGACCGCGCCGATCACGCCCAGCGCGCCGGCGATCCACGCAAGCGCCGGCATGGTCGTGATGATGGAGGCGGAAGCGAGCACGATCGCGATCTGCACCGAGGCCGAAGCGAGCTCGTAGTGGTGGTACGCCGCGAGCGAGCGGTCGCGCTTCTTCTCCGCTTCCTTGGCACGCGCGGCGAGCTCCTTGCGTCCTTCTCCGGTTTCCGGCTCGGACTGGTAGCGCTCCGCGTCTGCCGTCCACTTCGCCACCTGCTTCCTCGCCCCTTCGCCCGGGTTGCCGGCTTCGACTTCCTCGGCCGCGGTGCGCAGGACCGTCTGCCGGATGGTCTTCGCCTGGAAGAACGCCCAGAGGTTGGACGCTTCGATGTTGTACGCGTGGCCCTCGGTCTGCGCGCCTTTGCCGAGCGTCTCGGCCAGCGCGAGCACCAGCGCGAGGATGGATATGAGGAGCGCTACTTCCTTGTTGCCGTGGTGACCGGCGTGCGCGTGTCCTGCGGACATCGATTGATTGACCTCCTTGGATTAATTTAGCCGGGTTGGCGCCGAATTTGTTGACGAACGCGCGCGGATGAATACGATTCGTGGATATGGCAACACCACCGCAAAACCAAAATCCTCATCCGAGGCGCCGGCAGTCTACCGTCTATACCCGCACGCTGGTACGGGCGATCGAGATCGCCGGAAGCCCGGAGGAGCTCGCCGCGTTCCTTGCCAGCACCCCGGCCGAAATCGGTACCTGGGCCTCGGGCGCTTCCAACCCGCCGATGCCGATCTTCCTCGCGCTCGTCGACGTAGTCGCCGCCAATGCTCTTACGCCGACGGCGCTGGAGAATCTGCCCGCCGCACGAGCGCGCCGCAGCACCGCCGCGCCTCGGCACGCGCTCACCAGTAGCTGAGAAACTCCTCGCGGCGTGCGATAGCAAGTTCAGCTTCAGGCGTCGTAGATTCCGGTCGTCGCTTTTACCGCACCTGAACGGGTCACAGTGCTGATCTACGGTCTTCTCAGCCGGGCGCGCGCCCGGTACGCCGACTGGCGCGATGCCGCGCTCGACCGCAAATACGGCATCGAAACGAAGGACGTCGTGACCGACATGGAGGCGACCGGCGTTTCCGGGGAACACGCGCCGCACGGCAACCACTACGAGCCCATCCAGCTCGCGGTCTTCGAGCGCATCGTGGCGGCCCTGCCGATATCGCCGGCCGAGTTCACCTTCGTGGACTTCGGCTCGGGCAAGGGTCGTGCCTTGGTGCTTGCCGCCGAGCACGGATTCAGGCGCGCGATCGGCGTCGAATACGCCGTGCGGCTTCACGAGGCCGCCGAGCGGAACGTCGCCCGCTACCGCCGCCTGGGCGGCACCGGGATCCCGATCGAGCTGCATTGCGCGGATGCCGCCGAGCTCGAGCTGCCGCCCGAGGAGTCCGTCTGCTTTTTCTACAACCCCTTCGACGGCGTTGTGATGGCAAAAGTGCTCGCCAATATCCGCGCCTCGCTGCACGCGGCGCCGCGCCGCCTCTTCGTCGTCTACCGCAACCCGCGGCACCCGGAGGTCATGGCGAACAGCGGGTTCCTGCGCTGCGTCGGCCGCAATTCGACGTTCGAGATATATGCCGCAAAATGAAACGCCCCGGCGGCTTGCGCGACCGGGGCGTCTTTGTTGCGTTGCCTAGGCAGCCGGCCAGCTACTGGCCGGACTCCTGTACTTAGGATTGACCCCCAAGAGAGCGGGCTGATCCTCCGTTCGAGTCCTGCCGGCCGGTGTTGCCTTGGTCGTCTCTCACGGGATCACCTCCTTTCGAAATTGCCAGCCGCCAGTTTAACGTAAGCGGCGGCCGGTACACTACGCGTCGGCCCGGCACCGGTAAAACCGCCCAAAAGATGCCCGCGCACATCCTGCCTATCGTCTTTGCCCTATTCGCGGCAAGCGCGCAGGCGCAGATCCCGGCTGTCGCGACGCGCGACGGTCTGCCGACGCTCGCGCCAATCCTCGAGAAAGTGACTCCGGCGGTGGTGAACATCGCCGTGCTGCAGCGCAGCCCCGAGGAGCAGAACCCGCTGCTGCGCGACCCGTTCTTCCGCCGCTTCTTCGGCGTGCCGGAAGACAACGAGCCGCAGATCGCCGCCGGCTCGGGGGTCATCGTCGATGCGGCCAACGGCTACGTGATGACCAACGCGCACGTCGTCAAGGACGCGCGCGAGGTGATGGTCACGCTCAAGGACAACCGGCGGCTGCCGGCGAAGCTCATCGGCGCGGACCCGGGCACCGATATCGCGCTCGTCAAGGTGGAGCCGAAGAACCTCGTGGCGGCGAAGATCGGCGACTCGGACGCGCTCCAGGTGGGCGATTTCGTGCTCGCCATCGGCAACCCGTTCGGCCTCGGCCAGACCGTGACCTCGGGCATCGTTTCCGCGCTCGGCAGGAGCGGCCTTTCGGTGGAAGGCTACGAGCATTTCATCCAGACCGACGCTTCCATCAATCCCGGCAACTCGGGCGGCGCGCTCATCAACCTGAAGGGCGAGCTCGTCGGCATCAATACCGCGATCATCGGGCCTTCGGGCGGCAACGTCGGCATCGGCTTCGCGGTGCCTTCGGTGATGGCGCGCGCGGTCATGGATCAGCTGATCCGCTATGGCGAGGTAAAGCGCGGGCGCCTCGGCGTCAGCATGCTGGACGTCGCCGGCCGCGAGGGTGCGGCGATCGCCGAAGTGCAGTCCGACTCACCGGCGGCGCAGGCGGGCCTGCGCAAGGGCGACGTCGTGACGGCGCTCAACGGGCGGCCGGTGCGCGGCGCGGCGGAGCTGCGCGCGCGCCTGGGCGTCGTTCCGGTCGGAGAAACGGTCGAGCTGCGCGTGCAGCGCGGGGTCGAGACGCGCAACCTGAAGGCGCGCATCGGGCCGATCGAGGGCAGCGAATCGAGCGCGGGCGGGCAGTCGCTTCCCGAGCTTGCGGGCGCCGCGTTCCAGGACGTCGAACGAAGCGGCCTGGCTGGCCACAACCGCGCGGTGCTGGTGAGCGCCGTAAAGGCCGATTCGCCGGCATTCAGCCATGGGCTGCGCGCGGGCGACCTGATCGTCGGCGTGAACCAGCGCCGCGTGGGCTCGGTGAAGGAGCTCGCAACGGCGCTGCGCTCCAAGGGCGCGATGCTGAACGTCCTGCGCGGCGACACGCTGCTCAGCATCCCGGTGAGCTGAGCAGCGCGCAGATCCTGCGCTCGCGTCAAGCCGCGGCCGGCGCGACTCCCTGATGGCGGGAAATGCGCTTCACGTCGGCAAGGCGCCTAAGCGCGCGCATGACGCGCGCAAGGTGCTGGCGGTTCGCCACCTCGAGCACCAGGCGCATTGTCGTGAAAAGCGCCCGATCCTCGTCCATGCTGATCGCGTCGATGTTCGAGCCGGCCTCGGCGATCTCGGAGGCCACCTTGGCAAGCACGCCGCGCTGGTTGTGCACCGTAACGTTAATCGCGGCCTGGAAGAGCCGCGTGGTGCGCGTATCCCACTCGACGTCGATCCACTGCTCGGGCTCTTTCTTGCGCGAGCGCTCGATGGCGCTGCAATCCGAGACGTGGACCACGAGGCCCTGCCCTTTCTTGATCGAGCCGACGATGGCGTCGCCCGGGATGGGACGGCAGCAGGTTGCGAGCTGCACCGCCATGCCTTCGGTGCCGCGGATGGTGACGCTGCCCGCGGGGCGCGGCTCTTCGCGGTGCGCGTCGGGCCGCCGCAGCATGCGCCGCGCCACGACCGCGGGCAGGCGCTTGCCAAGCCCGATGTCGGCGAGCAGCTCCTCGCGCGAGCGAGCCCCGCCGTCCCTGAGCGCGCGGTCCCACGCTGCCTCGTCGATCTCCGCAAGCGAGCTCGCCAGCGTTTTCAGCGCCTGGTCGAGCAGGCGCTCGCCGAGGCCCGCCGATTCCTCGTACTGCATGGTCTTGAGGAAGTGGCGGATGTTCGAGCGCGCCTTGGCGGTGCGCACGTACTGCAGCCATCCCGGATTGGGCTTGGCGTGGCTCGCGGTGATGATCTCCACGCGATCCCCATTGCGAAGTTCAGTTCGCAATGGAACGAGCTCGCTGTTCACCTTGGCCGCCACGCAGCGGTTGCCGATGTCCGTGTGCACCGCGTAAGCGAAGTCCACCGCAGTCGCGCCGCGCGGCAGCGAAAGGATTCTTCCCTTCGGCGTGAACACGTAGACCTCATCGGGAAAGAGGTCGACCTTCACGTGCTCGAGAAACTCGTGCGGATCACCGGACTGGTGCTGGATCTCGAGGAGCGATTGCAGCCACAGGTGCGTCTGCTTCTGCAGCTCGGAGAGCTTGTCGGTGTCGTCCTTGTACAGCCAGTGCGAGGCCACGCCGGACTCGGCGAGCCGGTGCATCTGCTCGGTGCGGATCTGGACTTCCACCGGCACGCCGTGCTGGCCGATGAGGTCGGTATGAATGGACTGGTAGCCGTTCGCCTTGGGAATGGCGATGTAGTCCTTGAACTTCCCCGGGATAGGCTTGAAGAGCGAATGCAGCGCGCCCAGCGCGAGGTAGCACGAGGGCACGTCCTTCACGATGACGCGGCAGCCGAAGATATCGTGGATCTCCGAGAAACTCACGCGCTTCTCCGACATCTTCCGGTAGGTGGAGTAGACGTGCTTCTCGCGTCCCTGCACGGTGGCCTCGATGCCGCTTTCGGCGAGCTTCTTCTTGATCGCCTCCAGCGTGCGGCCGATCATCTCGCGCCGGTTGCCGCGCGCGGCCTTGGTCGCCTTGGCGAGCACGCGATAGCGCAGCGGGTAGAGGTGCGAGAAGGCGAGCTCCTGCAGCTCGTGGTAGAGCTTGTTGAGGCCGAGGCGGTTCGCGATCGGCGCGTAGATCTCCATCGTCTCGCGCGCGATGCGGCGGCGCTTGGCGGGCGGCACGGCGCCGAGCGTGCGCATGTTGTGCAGCCGGTCGGCGAGCTTGATGAGGATGACACGCACGTCGCGCGCCATCGCGAGCAGCATCTTGCGGAAGTTCTCGGCCTGCGCGTCCTCGGCGGACTGGAACTCGATGCGGTCGAGCTTGGAGACGCCGTCGACGAGCTCGGCGACCGGCTTGCCGAAGGTGTCGGAGATCTCGTCCTTGGTGACCGAGGTGTCCTCGGTGACGTCGTGCAGCAGCGCGGCGATCAGCGTCTGGCTGTCGAGGTGCCAGTCCGCGAGGATCTCCGCCACCGCGAGCGGATGCGAGATGTAGGGGTCGCCCGACTGCCGGATCTGGCCGGCATGGGCGGCCTCGGAAAAGCGGTAGGCCTCGGCGAGGCGCGCGACGTCCTTGGCCTTGAGATAGCCGAAGCGGTCCTGCTCTAGCGTGGGTACTGCGGCAGCCATGGGAGCGTCAGAGCATTCTCCCTGACCGCTCCTCGGGCTTACAAGCCGGGCGTGCTAGGCGGTGTGGGGTTTTTCTTGAGTACTTCGGTGCCCACCTTGCCGGCTGCGATCTCGCGCAACGCGATCACGGTGTACTTGTCGCGGTTCGGCTCCACGGTTGGCGAAGCGCCGGCGCCGAGCTGGCGCGCGCGATAGGTCGCGGCAAGCGTGAGATGGAAGCGGTTGGGGATGCGTTTCAGGCAGTCGTCGACGGTAATTCGGGCCATGTTCTCTTTCCGGGATCAGTGCGCGCGGCGCTCTTTGCGAACGATGCTCGCGAGCTCCTGCCGGGCAATATTGAAGTCCTTGTTAATTATAGCGTATTTGAACTCGCCGGCGTGGGTGAGCTCGGCTTGGGCATTGGCCAGGCGCTGACGGATGACGCTTTCGGCGTCCTGGCCGCGCCCGCGCAGGCGGCGCTCGAGCTCTTCGAGCGAGGGCGGCAGCACGAAGATGCCGATGCAGTCGGGATAGAGGCGCCTCACCTGGCGGGCGCCCTGCCAGTCGATCTCGAGGATGAGGTCCTCGCCGCGCTCGAGGGTCTCGGTGATCGCCTTGCGCGAGGTGCCGTAGCGGTTGCCGTGCACCTCGGCGTTCTCCACGAACTCGCCGCGGTCGCGCATCGCGAGAAACGTCGGCTCGTCGACGAAATGGTATTCGCGGCCGTTCTGCTCCCCGGGCCGCGGCGTGCGCGTGGTGTAGGAGGTGGAAAGCCTGAGGCCGGGTTCGTCCTCGAGCAGCGCCTTGATGAGCGAAGTCTTGCCTGCGCCCGAGGGCGCGGTGATTACGAAGAGCTTTCCCTTCATTCGATGTTCTGCACCTGCTCGCGGATCTGCTCGACCAGCACCTTGAGCTCCAGCGCGCAATCCGAGACAGGCTGGCTCGCGGATTTCGAGGCGAGCGTATTCGCCTCGCGATTGAGCTCCTGGGCGACGAAGTCGAGGCGCTTGCCTGCGGCGCCGCCCTTGCCGAGCGCCCGCTCCACCTCGGCAAGATGCACGCGCAGCCGCTCGAGCTCCTCGTCGACGTCGACCTTGGCGCTGAAGAGGGCGATCTCCGAGCGCACGCGGTCGTCGTCGCCTCCGCCGATCGCTTCGCGCAGCCGCTCGGTGATTTTCGCCTGGTAGGCGGCGATCGCCTGCGGAACGAGCGGCGCCACTTCCTCGACGCGCCGGCGCATTGCCGCGACGCGCTCGAGCACGCTCGCCGCGAGCTTCGCGCCCTCGCGGCTGCGCGCCGCCACCAGGTCGTCGAGCGCACGCGAGCAGATGTCCGCGGTGATCGCGCGCAGCGTTTCTTCATCGGCCGTCTGCTCGGCGATCACGCCCGGCCAGCGCAGCACGTCGGCGATCGAGAGCGCCGCCGCCCCGGGGAACGCGGCTTGTGCCTCGGCGGCGAGCGACTTCAGGCGCTCGAGCGCTTCGGCGTTCAGGCGCTCGCGCTTGGCGGCGAGGCTCGCTTCGTTGAGGAAGAAGCGGCAGTCGATCTTGCCGCGCGCGAGCCGCGCGCCGATCAGCTCGCGCAGCGTCGGCTCTACCGCACGCAGCTCGTCGGCGATGCGGAACTGAAGATCGAGGAAGCGGGCATTCACGGAGCGCAGCTCGATCGACAGCCTGCCGCGCGGCGAATCGGCCGACGCGGTGGCATAGCCCGTCATGCTTTGAATCGGCTTGGACAAGGTGGCGTGCATCATAGCGCCACCGCGATGGGATAATCCATTCGATGAGACCGAGCGGAAGAAAACCCGACGAGCTGCGCGCGGTGCGCATCCAGCGCGGCTACACGCGCCACGCCGAGGGCTCGGTGCTGGTCGAGTTCGGCGACACGCGCGTGCTGTGCACGGCGAGCGTCGAGGAGCGCGTGCCGCCTTTCCTGAAGGACAGCGGCCGCGGCTGGGTCACCGCCGAGTACGGGATGCTCCCGCGCTCGACCAATACGCGCACCGAGCGCGAGGCGGCGCGCGGCAGGCAGTCGGGACGCACGCAGGAAATCCAGCGCCTCATCGGCCGCGCGCTGCGCGCGGTGGTCGACCTTTCGGCCGTGGGTCCGCGAACCCTCCAGATCGATTGCGACGTGCTGCAGGCCGACGGCGGCACGCGCACCGCCGCGATCACCGGCGCCTTCGTGGCGCTGCACGACGCTTTTACGTGGTTACAGAAGAAGAATTTATTGGTTCGGCTTCCGATAAGGGACTTTGTTGCTGCCGTGTCGGTCGGCGTCCACGAGGGCGCCGCGGTTCTCGATCTCGACTACGCCGAGGATTCGGCCTGCGGCTGCGACATGAACGTGGTGATGACCGGCAGCGGCCGCTTCGTCGAGGTGCAGGGCACCGCCGAGGGCGAGACTTTCTCGCGCGAAGAGATGGATGCTTTATTGAAGTTGGCACAAACAGGCATTGCGCAGTTGGTGGCGCATCAGAAACGCGCCTTGGGGTTGTGAAGCTCGTTCTCGCCAGCGGCAACCCCGGCAAGCTGCGGGAGATCGGGGCGTTGCTTGTTCCGCTCGGCATCGAGCTCGTTCCGCAGGCGCAACTGGGCATCGCCGAGGCCGAGGAGCCGCACGATACGTTTCTCGAAAACGCGCTCGTGAAGGCGCGCCACGCGAGTCGCGCGAGCGGCCTGCCCGCGCTCGCGGACGATTCGGGCCTTTGCGTTCCCGCCCTGGGCGGCGAGCCGGGGGTGCACTCGGCGTACTTTGCGGGCCGCGAGGGCGCGCGCGCCGAGCGCGATGCCCGAAACAACGAAAAGCTGCTTGCGCTGGTCAAAGAAGCAAGGAGCGCCTACTACGCCTGCGTCATGGTGCTGGTGAAGCACGCCGACGATCCGCTGCCGCTGGTGGCCGAAGGCCTCTGGCACGGGGAGATCGCACGCGCGCCGCGCGGCGCGAACGGCTTCGGCTACGACCCGCTGTTCTTCCTGCCGACGCTCGGCAAGACGGCGGCCGAGCTCGACCCGGCGGAAAAGAACCGCATCAGCCACCGCGCGAAGGCGCTTTACAGGCTGCTGGAATTGCTGCGTGACCCCGATCGTTCTTGACCGCCCCGGCGGGATAAAGCTCGCCGTGCTGCCGCCGCTCGCGCTGTACGTGCACATCCCGTGGTGTGTGCGCAAATGCCCCTATTGCGATTTCAATTCCCACGAGCGCACGGGAGCGCTTCCGGAAAAGGAATACGTCGAGCGCCTGATGCGCGACATCGAAGAATCGCTGCCCTGGGTGTGGGGCCGGCGCGTGGTGAGCGTGTTCATCGGCGGTGGCACGCCGAGCCTGTTTTCGGCGGAGTCCATCGATGCGCTGCTTTCGGGCGTGCGCGCGCGGCTGCCGCTCGAGCCGGATGCGGAAATCACCCTGGAAGCCAACCCGGGTACGGTCGAGGCGGCACGCTTCCGCGGCTTCCGTGAGGCCGGCGTGAACCGGATTTCCATTGGCGTGCAAAGCTTCGATGACCGCATGCTGCGCGCGCTTGGCCGCATCCATTCGGCCGAGGAGGCGTTGCGCGCCGTGGACGCTGCGCTCGCCAGCTTCGACAACGTGAACGTCGACCTGATGTACGCCCTTCCGGGGCAGACCGCCGAGATGGCCCGTGCGGACCTGGAGCGGGTAATAACTTTTTCTGTGCCCCATGTTTCCGCCTACCAGCTCACGATCGAGCCGAACACCGTCTTCTGGAGCCGGCCGCCGACGCTCCCGGAGCACGACGCGGCCGCGGACATGCAGCTTGCGCTCGAGGAGCTCCTCGGCGCGGCGGGCTACCAGCATTACGAGACCTCCGCGTTTGCCCGCCCGGGAAGGCGCTGCCGGCACAACTTGAACTACTGGCAGTTCGGCGATTACCTCGGCCTCGGCGCCGGAGCGCACGGCAAGGTGAGCTTCCCGGACCGGGTGACGCGCCACGCGCGCGCGAAGCAGCCGGCCGAGTACATGAAAGCCGACGCGAAGGCCGAGGAAAGCGTGGTCGCGGCACGCGAGCTGCCGTTCGAGTTCATGCTCAACGCGCTGCGCCTGGTGGAGGGATTCCCGCCCGCCCTTTTCGTCGAGCGCACTGGTCTTCCCCTCGCGGTGGTCGAGCGGGAACTCCGGACAGCGGAAAGCAAGGGACTGCTCGAGCGCGACTGGAAGAGCATCCGCCCCACGGCCCGCGGGCGGCGCTTTCTCAACGAGCTATTGCAGGGTTTTCTCTAGCCGAAAGTACAGATCGCGGATCGGATGGCCAAGGCGCCTGCCGCGCGCCTCGAACTTCGTCGCCGGCCGGAGCGCGAACCCGCCTTCGACTTCCCGGAAATTCTCGTGCTCTGAAAAGACGTGCCTTATATGGTCGGCGTAGTCGGGCCAGTCGGTCGCGGCATGCAGCACGCCGCTCGGGGCGAGCTTGCGCGCGGCGAGCGCAGCGAACTGCGGCTGCACGAGACGGCGCTTGTGGTGGCGCTTCTTCGGCCAGGGATCGGGGAAGAAAAGATGGATCGCCGCGAGCGAGGCGTCCGGGATCATGCGCTCGAGGACTTCCACTGCGTCGTGGCGCACCACCCGCAGGTTGCGCAAATCCTTCGACGCGATGCGATTGAGCAGGCTGCCAATGCCGGGCCCGTGTACTTCGACGGCGATGAAATCCGCCTCGGCATGCGCTTCGGCGATCGCCGCGGTGGTCTCGCCCATGCCCGAGCCGATCTCGAGCACGAGGGGCGCTGTTCTTCCGAAAACCTGAACCGGTGAGAGCGGCTCGCCGGTGAACGGCAGGCCGTACTTCGGATAAAGCTGTTCCAACGCACGACGCTGCGCCGGCGTGGTTCGACCCTGCCTTAGAACATAGCTGCGGATAGGCCGCACTTACGAGCGCCGTGTGCGAGCCACGGCTTAAGCGGCCTTCGGCGCGATCTTCCCTTCGGTGGGCGAGCTCGGCGTCGCCGCGTAGAGCTTCTTCGGCATGCGGCCGGCGAGGAACGCCTCGCGTCCGGCCTCGACCGCTTTTTTCATCGCCGCCGCCATGCGGACGGGGTCGCGCGCCGCGGCGATCGCGGTGTTCATGAGAACGCCGTCGCAACCGAGCTCCATGGCGATTGCGGCGTCCGAGGCGGTTCCGACGCCCGCGTCGACGAGCACGGGAACCTTCACCTTCTCGATCACGAGCTGCAGGTTCCAGGGGTTCAGGATCCCCATCCCCGAGCCGATCAGCGAGGCAAGCGGCATCACGGCGACGCAGCCGATCGCTTCGAGCATTTGCGCCTGGATCGGGTCGTCGGAGCAATAGACCATCACCTTGAAGCCGTCCTTCACCAGCGTCTGCGCGGCCTGGAGGGTCTCCGGCATGTTCGGGTACAGCGTTTGCGGGTCGCCCAGCACTTCCAGCTTCACGAGGTCGTGCCCGTCGAGAAGCTCGCGCGCCAGCCGCAGCGTGCGCACTGCGTCCGCCGCGGTATAGCAGCCGGCGGTATTCGGTAGGTACGTGTACTTGGATGGGGGAAGCGCGTCGAGCATGCTCGGCTCGTTGCGGTTCTGGCCGATGTTGGTGCGGCGGATCGCCACAGTGACGATCGCGGCACCCGAGGCATCCACGGCGGCGCGCGTTTCGGCGAAATCCCGGTATTTCCCGGTGCCTACGAGCAGGCGCGAGCCATAGCTCTTGCCCGCGACGACGAGAGCGTCTTTCATCTCAACCTCCTCCCACCGCAACCACGATCTCGAGCCGGTCGCCCTCCGCGACCAGCGTGCGTGCGTGCGCGCTGCGCGGGACGATTTCGCCGTTTCGCTCGACCGCGATTTTCTTGCCAGCGAGCTCGAGCCGCGCGAGCAGCGACGAGACGTCGAGGGGCCGCTCCAGCCAGTGCGCGGCGCCGTTCACGGTGATTTGAATCATGAACGCCAATGATACCGCGCGGAACTCGCGCCGGCGGCCGGCTGTCCGCTCCGAAACGACACGGAAGGACCTCCCGGATGCAGCGGACCTGGCGCAGCGCGTGCTTTTTGTTGGCTCTTCTCAGCCTGCCTGCGCTGGCCGACGAGGTGCGGCTCGCGAACGGCGACCGCATTTCCGGCGAGCTGAAGGCGAAGACGGGCGACAAGCTCGTAGTGAGCACCTCGTATGCCGGGGACATCGAGATCCGCTGGAGCGAGGTCGTGTCCGTCGCGACCACGCACCCGGTGGAGCTGATGCTCGAGGGCCGCAAAAGCCCGCTGCGCGGGGTTCTGCAGCCGCTCTACGGCAGCGGAGCGCTCGTCGTCGACGACAAGGGCGGGGCCGTCGAGATCGCGCTGCGCGACGTGGCGCTCCTCAATCCCAAGCCCTACAAGAGCGGCCGCGGCGTCGAGTACACCGGGCGCGCCCTGCTTTCGGCCGCCTACACGCGCGGCAACGCGCAGAGCAGCCAGCTGCAAGGCGACGCGGAGTTCAATGCGCGCGCCAAGCGCTACCGCTACGGCGTTTCGGGGAAATTGGACCGCCGCGACGAGCGCACGGCGGGCGCGCGCACCGCGTGGCTCGCGGGCGCGCACTACGACCGCTTCCTCGACGAGCGCCGGTTCAACTATGTGCGCGGCTCCGTGGAGCACGACCGCGCGAAGGATATCGATCGGCGCACGGCGCTCGGCGGGGGCCACGGCTTGCAGCTCCTCGATTCTCCCGCCGCCAGCCTCTCGGTGCGCGCCGGCCTCGACTATGTCACGGTGAAGCGGCTGGCGGCCGCCGACGAAGGCTATCCCGCCGCCGGCTGGGGCGTGAAGGCGGGCTTCGCGCCCTGGGGACCGCGCATCCAGCTCTTCCACGAGCACGAGGGATTCTGGAACCTCGAGGACCGCGCCTCGGTGGTGCTGCGCTCGAAAACCGGGCTGCGCGTGCCGATCACCGGCGGACTCAACGCGACCGCCCAGCTCAACGTCGACTGGGACCGCACGCCGGCTCCGGGACGCGCGGCCACCGACTCGACGCTGCTCTTCGGCGTGGACTACGCGTTCTGAATCAGCGGCGCTCGCGATCCTCGATGCGCTGTGAGGGCGTGATGTCTTCGAACTCGCCCTCTATGATGATGCTGCCGCCGCGCGAACGCGCGCCGCGATGCAGGCCCAGCTTGCGTGAGCGCCACCACAGCCAGGCCCAGACGCCCAGGCCGGCGACGATGAGCAGCGCGAGCGCAACCGAGGCAAAGACGAATGCCGCGATGAAAAGCAGGATTCCGAGAGCCGCGCCTATGAGGCGCTGGAGAAGACCCATCAGAGTAAGATTGCGCCTCCGCGGGTGTAGTTCAATGGCAGAACGGCAGTTTCCCAAAAACCGAATGCGAGAGGGGAAGCTGCCGAACCACCATTGAACACCCCCGCTTACGGTGTCCTGAGGTTTTGAGGCCACCTTTGGTGCCGATCGTTGACCTCGACGAGTAATCGTGCAGGTCTGGCATCATTACGTTTCAGCAGCAGACCGCGGCCTTCGTATAGTGGCAATACCCGAGCTTCCCAAGCTCGAGACGCGGGTTCGATCCCCGCAGGCCGCTCCACCTTTGGCTGGTGATCCCCTTTAACGCCATGTGGCTTTGGGTCTGGAGAATGGGGTTCCAGCAGCCTAAAGTTCGCCCATACCTCAGTGGGTTAGTCGCTTGTTGACCCAGTGGACCAATCGGTGGAATGTGGTCGACAAGGGAAATCTCTGTCGTTCTTCACGACACCATTCACGTTAAACCTTCTTCCGTGCATTCACCTCGGCCGCGGTCCTGACCAATCAGCGAACGAATCGCCTTCAGCTCCGTGCCGCTCGAGTGCGCCTCACCCCTTACCCTGAATCTGTATTCCACGAGTACTACTTGTTCCCTTGTCTCTTCATCAATGTGATCATCGACTTTCTGAAGGCTTCGCGCTCAACGTTGGGAACGCCGTAAACGTTCCGGAGTGCGATGACCAGCTCGTCGTATTCGTCAAGTGGTTTTGTTGTCATTAGTTGGTCTCCTTCGATGTATTTACATCAAAGACCAACGCTGGAACGACCAACAACCAGCACAAAAAACAAGCCCAGGTTGTCCCTGGGCTTGGTAACTCGCTTACTTCCTGACCGACTCTTAGCTAGACGATCAGCTTAGAGAGGTGATTGTTTTGGTGTGACGGTCGCTTACTCCAATACTTCGGACGAAGAGCGCGTTGGGACCGTCGCTTCTTTAGACGTTACGACCGCTGCCACTGTTTTTATACGATTGTATTTTCCAAAACGCCCAAACCCTCCACCTCAAACCGAACAATGTCACCACGCTTAAGCCAGCCACCGGTATTTTCTGGACGCAATTCCATTATGCAACCCGTACCGCAGGTTCCTGACGCGATGTAATCGCCTGGCATAAGCATCGCATTACGGGAAGCTCGCTCTATCATCGCGGCGAACGAATGATACATATCTGTGGAATTGGCTTCGGAAGTCTTCTTTCTGTTTACCCAAGCTTGCATTACCAGATGAACCTTGCCATCGGCCCCCCGTTTAGCTGACAGTTCGTCTGGCGTTACCAAGTACGGTCCGAAGGAGGTCGCAAAATCCTTACCCTTGGTTGGGCCAAGATTCAGCTGCATTTCTTCTCTTTGCCAATCACGAGCGGACCAATCGTTGCATATCGTATATCCCGCAATAAATTGGTCTGCTTCCTGTCTCGAAATATCCTGCCCGCCGTTAGCAATGACTATCGCCAACTCAAGCTCGAAATCCAATTCATTGGTACCGTGCGGATACTTGATATTCGCGCCGTGCCCGTAGAGCGCGTTCGGATTCGAAAGGTAAAAGACGGGAAACCGGTACCAATCAGGATGAATATCCAGTCCGCGCTGCTTCCTTGACGCCTTGACGTGCTGCTCGAAAGCGTAGAAGTCGCGAAAAGTGCTCGGGTTTAATACCGGCGGGAGAAATTCTAGGGCCTCAGGATTGTGTACCAGAGCACGGCCGTCCACGCGGAGCTCACTAATGTCCCGGCCGACAAGACATTGCCTCAAGTCATTAAAACCTGCGAGGTTGGCCTGCCAGGACGTCAGAGCATCTTTCAACACGAAGGGCAAGCTCAAAAACTCACTCCTCGCGGCGTTGTTCTTTAGCCATTGGGCCGCTCTCTGCATGTCCACCACCAGCGCGTCCATCAGAAATCCTAGGCGCTCAGTGCGCGTGTCACTGTCGCGGTAAGTGAGAAATTTCACGCAAAGTTTCTCGGCGATTGGTTTAGGCCAACATGTATCAAATGATTGAGACCGGTGATCATTACAGCGGCAATTCCCTCAATTAGTCTTCTTCAGCAGTTCCGCGGATATGACCCGGCGAGCTGTCTGGATGTCTATGCGATTCATTTCCATAAACGGAGCCGCACTATCGACGATTCGCTCCACGTTCCCCAAAATCCTGAACCGCTTGTACTTGTCCTCGTACCGTTCGATACCTAACGCCTCACCGAGTAGCGTGACAAAGTTCTTAACCTCAAATCCATAGTTCTCCTCTTCTACGCAGAGGTCTCGCTGACAACTGTGATAAGGGGTAACTAGGACATCAATCGAGGCGGCCCGGGCCGCCTCGAGAAGTTTTTTGTGTGCCGCGTTCTTGGCCTCAGGAGCGCCATTGAGGCGACTGCACATATAGCCATAGTTTCTTAGCTGATCGATATCTATGAGAGATACGCCAGGAATGGATGACACAATCTTCCGGATGTTTTCAGAGGCGCCGTCCAAACCAGCGTGCTCATGAAGTGCGATTTTCTTGTCTATCGGCTTCAACCACTTGGTGCCGAAAAGCGGAAGGCGATCAACTAAGAACCTAGTGATGTGCTGGACATCACAATTGAAGGCAGCGAAATTCCGGATATGGTCATCATACTGAATCTGGCAGGATGGGCACCAAGTCAGCAAAGTTTGTGGTTCAAATGCCTCTACATTTGTCTTTAGATTCCTTACGAGCTTGCCGCCCGTTTCATTGTCGCCATCTTGAAAATGGACAATGCCACAACAGTTGTTCGAACCTCCGATCACTTCTAGATCAACACCTAAGACTCCAAAAATATCCTCTAACGTCAACACTAGATGCGACGTACGCGGCATGTTGCAGCCGATCCAAAATAGATACGTCGCGCGCTCTTTGCGCTGGTCTTGGCGCCCGTGCAGTCTCTTAATGGATTCGGGATCGACCTGCATCCCCACTAATACACGATTGGTCTCTACCATCGCTTTAAAGGAGGACGAACGGCCGGCCCGCCGATTCATAAGGCTCTTCGCTATCGCGAGCATGCGACGTGGGTTGACGCGTTCCGGACACGCCTTTATGCATTCGCCGCTACCAGAGC
Organism: Betaproteobacteria bacterium; assembly: GCA_004297625.1. GTDB lineage: Bacteria > Pseudomonadota > Gammaproteobacteria > Burkholderiales > SG8-39 > SCGC-AG-212-J23. Next base: position 39,901 of record SCTY01000012.1, read on the forward strand.
ACGCAGTCACCCAGCTCATTGCGGCGGGCGTGGAATCTTCGTTGCGCAGTAGCGCCAGAACGCCCCGGACGAGATCCTTTGCCTCTGATGACGCTGCGATCGTGTGAGGTCGCGTAGGGCAAACTTCCGCGCATAGCCCGCAGGTCGTGCAGGCGCGCAACGACTCTTCAGCCTCTCGCTGGATGACCTCCTGCAACGACCGCATTCGTTCAGCTTCCGTGGTCGGCCCGCTGAAAGCCGAACTTAAGAACCAAGATAGGCTTGCGCTTCAATTTCTATCAGCATGTCCTCACGTATAAGTTCCGTGATGAGGCCGGTGCTAACGTGAGCGGATCCTGGTAGGTACTCCTTACGGATGTCAGCGAGCCGATCGTAGTGCTTTCGATCTTTGAGAAATGCTGTTGTCTTAAAGATATCTGCCATGCTGCCGTTGGCTGCCTCGACTACTTTCCTAATGTTTTCGAACGTTAGTCGGGCCTGGGTTTCGAAATCAGCCGGCAAATGGCGTTGCCATATCGGCCCCGGAATGTGTGACAGTGCTGAGGTTCCGGAAATGTAGAGCACATCTCCGATACGGACTGCACGAGCGAATGGGCCAACTGGCTCCGAGAGCCCTTTTGGGTTGTAAAGCGTCTTCGGCATGTATAGCACCCCGCCTTGCTTGTATGCGCTACTCCATCTTCACACCAGCTGCCTTAACGACGGGAGTCCACTTGTCGATTTCAGTACGGATGAACCGAGCAAAGCCATTTGGGGTCGTTGCTACAGCATCCGCACCGAAGTCCTTAAAGCGCTGGTGTATATCCGTTGATTCGAGCGCGGTACGGATTTCGGAATTAAGCCGCACTATGATGTCTTTCGGCGTTCCGATCGGCACCCATATTCCTAGCCACCCTGCCGCTTCAAAACCTGGAAGGCCAGATTCCGCGACCGTCGGCACTTCAGGCAGAAGGAACGAACGCTTCGCGCTCGTAATTGCGAGAGCTGTGATTTTGCCGCTACGGATGTGTGGTAGCACAGTATCGATCGATGCGAACATCATTGCCACCTGGCCGGCGACGACGTCGGAGAGTGCAGGTGCCATCCCCTTATAAGGGACGTGCACTAGGTCAGTCTGCGTACGTAACTTAAATAGCACGCTTGTGAGGTGCACACCGGAGCCGTTCCCTGATGAAGCGTAGGTCAGACCGCCGGATTTCGTCTGTGCCAGTTGAATCAGTTCCTTCAACGAATGCGAGGGCACTCGAGAATTCACAACAACTACGTAAGGTACGACCACCACAAGGCTGACGGGAGCGAGGTCTCGCGTGAGGTCGTAAGGTAGGTCGGGGTATGCGCTCACGCTTGTCGCGTTCGCAACACTACCCATTAGTATCGTGTAGCCATCAGGAGCAGCTTTAGCCACGTAGTTAGAGCCGATATTTCCGCCGGCGCCCGGACGATTCTCAACAACAACAGGCGTACCGAATGCCTGCGACAACTTTTGCCCGACAAGTCGAGTTACGGTGTCGCCGTATCCCCCTGGAGGAAACGGGATAATCAGATGAATTGGTTTGACTGGGTAAGTCTCGGCAGTCGCCGGGGTTATATACCCAGCCAGAATGATCATTAAGCCGAGGAATATGGAACTTGAAAGATGGCCGAACCTCATGCTGCTCCTCCTTCCTCTCTGTTTGTGCATCACGATTGGTTGCAATTGCCATCGCCACGAACTGTGAGCCCCGCTCACTCTATAGCTCTTAGTAAGGTAAGTGCTGCAGGCGGCAAGCCCAAAGCGCAGCGCTTGATTCAGATCAAGAAAAACGTGGCGGACACCAATGAAACTGCAATTTTCCAGAGGGGAGGATGTATGACTCGAGAAGTAATCAGCACACCACGGGCACCGAAGCCGATTGTTCCATTGTCGCAGGCTATACGAGCCAACGGCTTCGTCTTTGTATCAGGGATGGTTAGTCGAAACTCAGCGACCGGCAAGATCGAAGGGTCAAACATTCAAGAGCAAACGAAGCTCGCTTTGGAGAATATCCAAGCTGTCCTTGAAGCGGCAGGCACGTCACTTAAGAATAGTGTTCGCGTAACTGCCTTTCTCAGGGATCGGAGCGATTTCGGAGCGTTCAATGAGACCTACGGCAAGTACTTTCCAGAATCACCACCAGCGAGGGCCGTAATTCAGGCTGCAGATTTCATGCGGCCAGAAATCCTCGTAGAGATCGAATTGACGGCTGCAATGCCGTAGGGCGTAAACAAGCAGCCTCTGCTTTTAGGCCGGGGAGTCGGTAAACCGTTTATTGAGCGAGTTGTCATGGTGACGCGAACAATTCCAAGTACGTGCACCGAATGCACGGTGCAATGCGGTTCCCTGGTTCACATGGAGGGTGATCGACTCGTAAAGATCACGGGCAATCGTTCACACCCAAGTTCGCGTGGTGCTTTCTGCGTAAAGGGAATGAATGCACCACTTGCAAGTCGAACTAACCCCAATCGAATTACCTACCCGATGCGCAGAATCGGTGAGAGAGGGCAGGGGAAGTGGCGACGGCTCTCCTGGGCAGAAGCTCTCGACCAGATTGCGGAACGCTTCGGGGAGATCAAGGTAAAGCATGGAGCAACCGCCATTGCGGGAGCCTGCGCGACCTTCAACTACAGCAGAGGTACGGCCGTCAGATTGCTGATGCGAAGCTTGGGTTCACCCAATCTCCTGATAAACCAAGACATGTGCCACGGAGCGAGGGCGACAGCCGCATTACTCTCCGGCTTTGGCGGCATGCCAGGCAATGAACTAAGCAAGGCAACAGTAATCATGGTGGTTGGCAAGAGTCCATCGGAATCCGACATTGTGGAGTGGACCAATATAAGGGCCGCGAAAGCACAAGGTGCCCGATTACTGGTTATTGACCCTCGCAGAACCCACGTAGCACGCCTTGCAGATCGCTGGCTAGCCGTGAAACCCGGAACGGATGCAGCGCTTGCGCTAGCGATGATTCATGTCATTCTTACTGAGGATCTACACGACCGTAAGTTCGTTGAAACATGGTGTACAGGGACTGACGAGCTGCGCGAGAGAGCTCGTAACTATACGCCAGACGTTGCAGCCAGGATTACAACGATCCCCGCTGAAGAGATCATTGAAACGGCCAGATCGTTCGCTAGTACAAGACCGGGCTCTATGGTGCTTGGGCACGGTATCGACGCCCAAGAGAACGGCGTAATGACGGCGCTTGCGTTTCAATCTCTGCTTGCGCTCACAGGAAATGTCGACCGGCAAGGAAGCAATCGATTCGTGAAGCAGGTACCCGGCTTCCGCGGACACAGCTATTTCTGTAACGAACCTCGATTCCGTTTGCCGGCCGCTATAGAGGACAAGATCATTGGTGGTGCACGGTTCCCACTATGGTGTGGCTCGGGGACGTATGCGCAAGCCGCCCACAATCCATCTGTTCTGAAGGCTATACGGACAGGTGATCCATATCCCGTCCGCGGCATGTATGTAAGTGGGACGAATCTCGTTTGCACATATCCAGATCAACAGAGCACCGTTCAAGCGTTGAGCGCTCTCGATACGCTTGTAGTCGCAAGCGACGTGATGACGCCTACCGCAGAGCTTGCAGATTTCTTTCTTCCTAAGACCACAGCACTTGAGGAGGAGGATTTGTTTATCGGCCGTAGCGAGCCGTGTATCACTCTCGCTCAACAAATCTTTTCGCCGCAGGGTGAGGCGAAAACAGATGTGGAAATTGCAATATCGCTACGCGAGAAATTGGAGGAACGTGGGCTAATTGAATTCGACGTGTTTCCTTGGTCGAGTCATCGCGAATTCAACGATTATGTGCTTGAAGATACGAAGGGAAGCCTGGACGAGCTGCGCCAGACGGGGTTCCGTTCGATCGACTATGGGTATGAGGACTACAAGAAGAGCGGCTTTAGAACGCCGAGTGGTAAATTCGAATTTGGTCCGGGCAAGCTAAAAAGCTATGGCTACGATCCCCTGCCTGATTACAAAATTCCGTCTTTTTTAGGTGCCGCAAAACAATTCGACCTCGTCCTCCTCACAGGTGTGAGGAGCATGGCGTACCACCACTCGCGGTTCAGAGATCACAGGTGGGCTCGTCGGATAAAGAATGTTCCGGAAATTACAATAAATCCCACCACGGCAGCACGACTTAAGATTAGCAAAGAGGATTGGGTTTGGGTGGAGACGCATAACCACTTGCCGCGCGCTCTGCTCAAGGCAAAGCTGTCAGATACAGTTGCTGAGAACGTTGTTGCAACCGGAATGGGGTGGTGGTATCCGGAGATGGCAGGTTCTTCTCACGGATCATCCGTGTTTAATATCGGGGTTGCAGTCTCGTATGGCCCGCCCTTCGACCCCATTTGCGGCTCTCCCGCCGAAGCAAGAAACACGGCCTGCAGATTGGTGCCAGCCGATCGCGGCGAAGTAGAGGCCTTGCTGGAGGGAGCAGAATTACCTCTAACCGACTAACGAAGTTACTTCTTTCGGCACGAGAGCCTGGTGGATCAACAACGGAGGAAAGGAAATTGAGCCCAGTCGCAACTTCCCAAACCGTTGTGCAGCGTTAAATGGCTGGGTTACATGGGCCGTAACTGCGGCTGCGCGGCTCGATCTGTTGCATCAGCCTTAGGCAGCCCGACGTGCAGCTTAGAGAGGTGATGGCTAGTCCGGTACTACTTCAATTGGCCGTTATACCAGCAAGTCGAATAGCACGACCAAAACGTTCGTAATCGGAGCGGATTCTAGCGGCGTAGACCTCTGGTGTAGATCCGGACGGTTCGATACCGACCGCTCGAAATCGTTGCTGCGTATCAGGGTTATTAACTGCCTTTGCGACTTCATTTGAAAGCTTCGAGATGATGTCTCGCGCAGTGCTGGCTGGTGCAGTAATTCCAATATCGATCTTGTATTCGTAATCTGGGATACCAAGCTCAACGAACGTAGGAACATCAGGCGCCAGCGGAGAACGCTTAGAGCTGCGCAAAGCGATATTCGTCTATGCCGGGTTCCGCTTGAACGTTCTCGGGCGCTCGGTTGCCTGCAATGCGTACCATTCGATCGTCGAGCGGTTGGCTCGCTGGCTGCTGCTCACGCAGGATCGCATCCAGCGCGATGAAGTGCTCCTCACCCACGAGATGCTCTCCCAGATGCTGGCCGCGACGCGGCCGCGCGTGAGCCTCGCGGCGACCAAGCTGAGAAAGCTCGAGATCATCGACTACCGGCGCGGGCTGTTCCGGATTCTCGACCGCAAGCGGCTCGAGAGAACCGCGTGCGAATGCTACGAGGCGACCAAGGCGCACCAGAAAATGCTTCCTTTGGCTGCCGGGCGTTCCGTACGGTACGTAGGAGCGCGACGCCGCGTCCGCTTGATTGGAACGCTTTTTCTGGCGAATCAGCAGCTTGCAAGGCCTAAGCGCGGCTTTGCTGCACGCAGGCGGCGCAGGTGGCCTTGCAGCCTTGACCAAGCTGAATAAGACTTGCTGTCCGAATAACGATTAGGCGTCGTCGAGGAGGGCGGCCGCCGTTGAAGCTCCGGACCTACGTCACGCTGCTCATGCTGGCAGCTCTATTGCCGGTGGCGATTTTCGCGGCAGCGGTCGGCTACTTTCTCATCGACGAGCAGCGCGATACCTTCCGGCGCGGGGCGGAGCAACGCGCGCTGGCGCTGCTCACTGCAGTCGACGCGGAGTTGAAGGGCTCGATCGATACGATCGAAGCACTCAGCTTGGTAGCGAGCCTGGCAGACGGAGACCTGCGCAGCTTCCGCCAGACGGCGACGCGCATCCTGGCCCATCAGCCGCACTGGATCAACATCAATCTCGCTCTTCCAGATCGGCAACGGGTCGTGGACCTGCTTGCGGCCGAAGGAGCGCCATTGCCGCCCATCACCGACTTCGGCGAAATTCCGAGCCTGCTGCGGGCACAAAAGGCGGTGGTCGGCGATCTCGCTCTGGGGCCGGTGTCGAAGAAGTGGAACTATGGATTGCGGGTGCCGGTGATTCGCGAGGGCGAAGTCAAGTACGTGCTTTCGGCGGTCGCGAAGCCCGAGCCCCTGGCGGAGCTGCTGAAGCTGCAGAATCTCCCGGACGACTGGATCGGCATGATCGTCGACAGGCAGGGCCGAGTCGTCGCGCGCAATGTCAATCCGGCCCAGAGCGTCGGCCAATCTGCGCCCCCCGACCTGGCCGCGGCGCTATCCGGCGCAGCGAGCGGGTGGGTGCGCGTGCTCCAAGGGGACGATTACCAGTACCGCTATCAAGTTTCCAAGACGACCGGCTGGGCCTTTGCCCTCGGAATTCCGTCGCGCACGCTGGACGCGGTCGCCTGGCAGGCGGTGGCGCTCTTCGTCATCGGCCTGGTGAGCGCGATGGCGCTCGCGATCGGCCTCGCGAGGTTCGTCGGCCGACGCATTTCCCGGCCGATCGCCGCGCTCGCGGCCGCCACCGGCGCGATGGCGCAAGGCGAACCCGTCGCGCTGGCGGATGCGGGAAGCATTGCCGAGCTGCGATCGCTCGAAGCGGCCTTGCGAGCCGCAGGGCGGGCCCAGGAAGCGTTGAGGCGCGCCGAAGAGCAATCCCGCTCGCTGGTCGATCACGTCGTCGACGGCATCGTCACGATCGACGAGCGCGGCAACGTGGAGTCGTTCAACCCTGCGGCAGAAAGGCTCTTTGGCCTGCCCGCATCCGAAGTCATCGGCCGCAACGTGAAGATGCTCATGCCGGAGCCTTATCGCGCCGGACACGACGGCTACATCGCCAATTACCTGCGCACCGGAGAGGCGAAGATCATCGGCATCGGGCGAGAAGTGCTCGGCCGGCGCAGCGACGGCACCACGTTCCCGATGGATCTCGCAGTGAGCGAGTTTCGCATCGGACAGCGGCGCTTCTTTACGGGCATCGTTCGCGACATTACGGACCGCAAGAGAGCCGAGGAAAGCCTGCGCGCGAGCGAAGAGCGGCTGCGTCTCGCGATCGCGGCGGGCCGCATGGGCAGCTGGCAATGGAACGTGCAGACGGGCGAGGTGATCTGGTCGCCCGAGCTCGAAGCCATCCACGGGCTCGCTCCCGGGAGCTTTGCGCGCACGTTCGCCGCCTACGAGGCGGACATTCATCCCGATGACCGCGACAAGGTTCGTCAAGCGATCGCGCGCAATCTGAAGGAGGGCGACGACCATCACGTCGAATACCGGATCCTGTGGCCGGACGGCGGCGTTCGCTGGGTCGAAGGGCGCGGCAGGGTGTACCGGGACGATAAAGGCGCGCTCACGCGGGTGATCGGCGTCTGCTCGGACATCACGCAGCGCAAGCACGCGGAAGAGTCATTGAAGGAGGCCGATCGCCAAAAAGACGAATTCCTCGCAATGCTCAGCCACGAGCTGCGTAATCCGCTCAGCGCTCTGACGACAGCGGCTCATGTGCTGCGGGTTGGAGCCCCGGGCGATGCCGCCAGTGCCGGGGCGCAGGGGGTGGTGGAGCGCCAGACTCGGCACATGGTGCGACTGGTCGAGGATCTTCTGGACATCACGCGCGTGCGGATGGGCAAAGTGTCGCTGAGACGCGAGCGGATGAATCTCGCCGAGGTGGTCTCCGAAGCACTGCAATCATGGCGTCTGACCGGCCGCCTCGGCGGGCGCGCCTCCCTGAGCCTCGACGCCTCGCCCGTTTGGATATACGCGGATCGAGCGAGGATCGAGCAGATTTTCTCCAATCTCCTCGACAACGCACTGAAGTTCACGCCGGCCAGCGGTTACATCAAGGTGAACATCCGTCATGAGGGCGACGAGGCGGTGCTGCACGTGACGGACAGCGGCCGTGGCATCACGCCGCAGGCGCTTACCGTCGTGTTCGAGCCGTTCGTGCAAGGCGAGCATCCTTCGGGTCGCAGCGAAAGCGGCTTGGGCCTCGGCCTGACGCTGGTCAGGCGGCTTACGGAGCTGCATGGAGGGTCGGTTTCCGCTGCGAGCGACGGCATCAACCGGGGCGCGACGTTTACTGCGCGCTTCCCAGCGGTCGCGCCGCCCTCCGAATCCGGTCTGGCGCCCGCCCGGCCAGCGTTGGTCGCCAGGCCGCGGCGCATCCTTCTGATCGAGGACAACCACGACGCGCGCCTGATGCTTCGGGCGGCGCTCGCGCTGGACGGGCACGAAGTGCGCGACGTGTCAGATGGCGCCGGCGCGATCGCCGCTGCAGCCGGCGCGCGGTGGGACGCGGCGGTGATCGACATCGGATTGCCCGACATCGACGGTTACGAGGTCGCGCGGCGGCTGCGTTCGACCGAGGGCGGCGCCGCCATGACTCTTGTCGCGCTCAGCGGCTACGGCAAGGAAGCGGACGCCGGCCGCGCGCGCGACGCGGGCTTCGATGCGTACCTCATGAAGCCGGTGAGCGCCGAGCGGCTTTGCCAGGTTATTGCGCAAACGGCTTGCGCATGATCATCCTGGTCGACGACAACGCGGATCAGCGCCTGGTGCTGCGGCTCGCATTGGAGCAAGGCGGATATTCGGTGCGCGAGGCGGCGAATGGGCGGGACGCGATCGCGCTCCAGCGCGTTCGACCGGCGGCCGTGTTGATCACCGACATTTTCATGCCTGAAGCGGACGGGTTCGAGCTGATCGACAACCTGACAAGAGAATTCCCGGCGACCAGGATCGTCGTCGTGTCAGGAGGCGGGACGCGCGTGACCCGCGATTACCTGGCTTCCGCGAAGCTGATGGGCGTTGAGGCGACGCTTGAGAAGCCGTTTCCGGCGGAAGCGCTGCTGAAGATGTTATCTGCGATGGCGGTTCAGCGCAGCATAGAATGAAAAATGCGCGGACCGGCGGCGCGAGGCGCGCCGCCAGCCGCTGCATCGGCACGAGTTACTGCGCCGGGGCGATGAAGTTGTAGTCGTTCGCCCACACGCCGGTGTCCAGCGTGGCGCCGTAGCTCGCGTTGTCGGCGGCGTTCTGGATGTTCGGCAGCACGCGGTCGAGCTCGGTCTGCTCGAACGGCGCGGCGAATGCGGGAGCGGCAAGCACGGCGAACGATACGGCGGCGATGATGCGTTTCATGATCGATTCCTTTTCGTGTATAGGTTGAGTTGAACTACAGGCTCCATATTCAATGCCGCGCATGTCCGAAGCGTTTCGCCGCAGGCGGCTGCGGTTACATCCGAAACCGCGTCATTCATGCTTCGATTTTTTCATAAGAAGAAAACGGCCTCCCGACGTCGGAATCCCATTAAGGGGAGGAGGAGGGGATGGGATCCTGTGCTTCTGTCGGGAGGCCTGAAGCCGGGACCACGGCGCAAGCATCGCCAGCGCCGATTGCGGCGCGGTTTCCGGCTGGCGAGGCCGCGTTACAGCTGAAACTTCACGCCCGCCCGAGGGCGCGCGCAAGGGCCGCAGCGAGCTCCCGCGTTTGCACCGGTTTTTTGAGGATCTCGCGGATACCGGCCGCGGTCGCGCGCTCTCTCATCATCGGCCCGATGTAGCCGCTTACCAGCACGACCGGGAGATCGGCGCGCTTGCGCCGCAGCGCCGCGGCGAGATCGGTGCCCGCGAGCCCGGGCATGACTTCATCGGTGATCAAGGCATCGAAACGGCCGGGCCCCGCTTCGAACTCCGCGAGCGCGGTTTTCCCGTCGGCAAACCCCGTGGGCTCGTAGCCCAGGCGCTTCAGCACTTCGCAGATGAGCGCCATGAGCGGCTTTTCATCCTCGACCACCATGACATGCTCGCCGTTGCCGCGTGTGGCCGGCGCCTGCGTCGCGTCTTCCGCAATGGCGGGGGAGTCGACTCGCGGCAGGTAGATCGTGAACCGGCTGCCGCGCCCCACGCTGCTCGCCACATCGATGGCGCCCGCAGAGTCGGTGACGATGCCGTAGACGAGCGACAGCCCCAGGCCGGTGCCCTTGCCGATCTCCTTCGTGGTGAAAAACGGCTCGAACAGGCGGGCGAGCGTCGTGGCCTCCATTCCGCTTCCGCTGTCCTCCACTGCGAGCCGCGCATAGCTTCCCGGGCGCAGCGTGGTGTGCGCGAACACCCGCTCCGCGGCCACCTCCTCGGCATCGACCGTCACGTGCAGCGTGCCGGTTTCGCCCATCGCGTGCACCGCGTTCGTGCACAGGTTCATGACGATCTGGTGCAGCTGCGTCGCATCGCCGATGACGAAGACGGGCTTCGCGGGGAGCCGCGCTTCCAGCGAGATGCGACCGACGAGCTTGCCGCGCACCAGGTCGAGCGTTTCGGCCACGATGCGGTCGAGCTCCACGGGGACGCGCTTGCCGCGCTGGCTGCGGCTGTAGGAAAGGATCTGCTCGACCAGCCCGCTCGCGCGGTTCGCCGCCGTGAGCACGTTCTGCGCGTAACGGCGCTGCGGCGAGCCTTCGGCCGCCGTTTCGACGAGCATCTCGGCGTAGCCGAGGATGCCTCCCAGGATGTTGTTGAAGTCGTGCGCGATGCCGCCCGCGAGGCGACCGACGGCCTCCATTTTCTCGGCCTGGCGCAGCCGCTGCTCGAGGCGCGCGCGCTCGGCCTCGGCGAGCTTGCGCTCGGTGATATCGCGGACGTTGGCGACCACGGCGCGCACGCTCGGCTCGTGGAGCAGATTGCTCAGCGTGCCCTCCACCCAGCGCCAGGAGCCGTCGTGGTGGCGGATGCGGTATTCGTGCGTGACGACTTTGCCGGGGGTGCCGAGCATCTCGTCGCGCAAGCGCTGGACGCTCTCGCGGTGCTCGGGGTCGAGCAGATCGAACGCCGGCCGGTCGCGCACCTCCTCGAACCTGTAGCCGGTGACGCGCTCGAAGCCGGGGCTCGCGTAAAAGATCGCGCCGCTCTGCGGGTGCATGAGCACCACGCCGTCGGCGCTGCGCTCGATCATGGCCCTGAAGCGCTTCTCGCTTCGCTGCAGCGCCTGCTCGCGCCGGGCCAGGCCCCACGCCGCAAGCCCGATCAGCGCCATCATCGCCGCCGAAGTGACCAGGCTGCGGATCCCGATGAGCCAGGCCTGCTCGCGCCACGGGGCGAGCACCGAGCGCTGCGCGCTGCCGCTTGCCACGAACAGCGGAAAGCCCGGCACCGCCGCAGCCGAGAGCAGAACCGGCTGGTGCAACACCGGGCTCGTGGTCCAGCCGTCGAAGCGCCCTTCGCGGTGGACTGCCGCGACGATTTCCGGGCTTCCCAGCGGTTGCCCGCGCGCTTCCGGCGGTTCCGGAACGCGCGTGATGAGCATGCCATCGACCGAATGCAGGGCGATCAGTCCGCCCTCGCCGAGATCGATGCTCCGGTAGAGCCGGTCGAAGGCCTCGACTTCGATGACGGCCGCAATGACGCCGCCGAACCGGCCGCCCGGGCCGCTCAGCCGCCGCGACAGGATGAAGCGCCAGCTCGTTGCCACCGGCCCGCCGAGAAAAGGGTGGCTCACGAAAAGGCCGTCGGCCTCGCCATCCCGGTGCGCGGTGAAAAGCCGGCGCGCCGCGAGATCGGGATCGATGCTCGGGAGCTCGTCGGTGCGCGCAATGATCTCGCCCCGGGTATCCATGACGAGAAGGGCGGCGATCTGCGGCATGTGGAACAGCTCGTCGCGCAGCCGAGGCACCGCGGCGGCCGCCTGCGGCGCGGCTCCGGCGCGCTGCGCTTCGCGCATGATCAAGTCCGCGGCGTGCAGCGAAGCCGCGGTCTGCTGGGCAAGGAGACTGGTGAGGTTGGCGAAGTCGCGCTGCGCGCGGCGCTCGGTGCGCATGCGCTCGGCGCGGGTATCCCAGATCGCGTCGCCGACGTTGATCGCCACGAGCAGCAGGCCGAGCGCGACGAGCGCGCGGGTGAGCGAAACGCGTGCGAGGGCCGACCGGACTGCGCCCGCCGGCATGCGGCGCTAGCGCACTGCTGCGCCGACCAGTTCGGCAACCGTGCGCAGCAGCTCCGCTCGCTTGACCGGCTTGGCGAGCGCGCGGTCGGCTCCGGCCGCGAGCGCGTCCTCGGCGCTCAAGCCCTGCCCGGAGTTGAAATGCCCCGACACTGCGATAAGCGCCACGCCTGGATGCTCGCGCTTCAGCGTGGCGATCGCCTCGGCGGCGCACGGCCCCGGCATGAACATGTCGCTCACGACGAGCGCGGGCACGCGGCGGTGCAGCTCCTCGACGCCCGCGCAGCAGTTACTCGCCTTGCGGACCTCGTAGCCCGCGCCTTCCAGCCAGTCGGCGAGGAGGTCGCGCAGGATCGGGTCGTCGTCGATGACGACGATGTCCGCGGCGGGGCTGGCGAGCTCTTTATTCACCCATGCATTCCATACCGTTCCAATTGCATGTAATTTACACGCATCACTACGCAGCATTACAGCTGTAACACAATCCGGGCCGGGCTCCATAAACTGTCCGGACCATGAGCAACGAAGCGAGCATGACGACGGCACAGCAGGCTTCTTCGTCCCATGCGGCAGCGCCGCATATCCTGGTGGTGGACGACGATCCGACCATCCGCGAGCTCGTTTCCGACTACCTCGGCAGCAACGACATCCGCGTCAGCGCCGTGGCCGACGGCGAGTCGATGCGCAACCTCCTTGCCGAGCAGGTTGTGGACCTGATCGTGCTCGACCTGAAGTTGCGCGCCGAGGACGGCATGGCGCTCGCGCGGCGGCTGCGCGACGAATCCGAGATTCCGATCATCATGCTCACCGGGCGAGCCGAAGAGGCCGATCGCGTCATGGGCCTGGAGCTCGGCGCCGACGACTATCTCACCAAGCCCTTCAGCCCGCGCGAGCTGCTCGCGCGCATCCGCACCGTTCTGCGGCGGCGCCGCACCGAGATGCGCCAAGGCCGGCCCGAAGGAATCCGGGCCTACCGCTTCGACGGCTGGGAGCTGAACCTCAACACGCGGCGGCTGGCCGGCCCCGACGGGCGCATGGTCTCGCTCAGCAAGGGCGAGTTCAGCCTGCTCGTGGTGCTCCTGGGCGCGCCCAGCCGGGTGCTGTCGCGCGATCAGCTGCTCGATCTGTCGCGCCTGCACAGCGACGAGGTGTACAACCGCTCGATCGACGTGCAGATCCTGCGCCTGCGGCGCAAGATCGAGAAGGATCCGGCGCAGCCGCGCTACATCCGCACCGAGCGCGGCGCGGGCTATCTCTTCGGCGTCCCGGTCGAGACGGTTTACTAGCGGTATAGTGGGGCTCCCATGCCCTACTCGGTCGAAGGCAAGCTCGTCGTAGCGATCTCCTCGCGCGCGCTCTTCGACTTCGAGGAGGAAAACCGGGTATTCGACCGCGACGGGGAGGCGGCATACATCGCAATGCAGTTCGCGCGCCTCGATGTTACGGCGCGCGAGGGCGTGGCCTTTCCGCTCGTGAAGAAACTGCTCGCGTTCAACACCCCGCAGGCGCAGCGCGTCGAAGTGGTGATCCTGTCGAAGAACGACCCGGTCTCGGGCCTGCGCGTTTTTCGCTCGGCGGCCAAAGCGGGATTGAAGCTCGAGCGCGGGGTCTTCACCCGCGGGCGCAGCCCCTACCGCTATCTCGACTCGCTCAAGGCCAATCTTTTCCTTTCGGCGAACGAAAACGACGTGATGAGCGCGCTCGAGGCCAAATGCCCGGCGGCGCGCGTTTATCCCGAGTCCGCGCAGGCGGCGAGCCGCCATGCCGACGAGGTGCGCATCGCTTTCGACGGCGATGCGGTGCTTTTTTCCGACGAGGCGGAACGGGTTTATCAGCGCGACGGCCTCGAGGCCTTCACCCGGCACGAGACCGCGCGCGCGCTCCAGCCGCTGCCGCCCGGGCCGTTCAAGCCGCTGCTCGAGGCCTTGCACCATCTGCAATCCGAAAAGGATCTGCCCATCACGCTGAGGACCGCGCTCGTCACCGCGCGCAGCGCGCCGGCGCACGAGCGCGCGGTGCGCACGCTGATGGAATGGAACGTGGCGGTGGACGAGGCGATGTTCCTCGGCGGGCTCGACAAAGGCGCCTTTCTCCAGGCTTTCGAGCCGGACTTCTACTTCGACGACCAGCGCCGGCACATCGATTCGGCGCGCGTGCATGTGGCCGCCGGCCACGTGCCCTTCGGCGTCGCCAACATCCGCTAGCGCTTTTCGCGCGCGGCCTTGCGCTCCAGCAGGCGCGCGAAATTCTCGAGCGACAGCAGGTGGATGTAGACGCGCGCGAGGACCCCTTTGCGCATCAGGTTCTTCAACTGCGCCGCGTTGAGGTTCTCGAGGTTCTTCTCCGACACGCGGTGCATGCCGGTGAGGTGCAGGGCGCCGGCGCTGTGCTTGGCGAGCGTCGCCTCCATGGCAAACGCCTCGAGCACCCCGTAGTCGGCGAGCAGGGCGCACATTTCACGGCTGCGCTCGAGGTCCGCTTCATACTCCGAGAGCAGCCGCTCCATCGGTGCCCAGTCGGGTGCCGGGTTGCCTTGGGCGTCGAAGAGCGCCTCGCCGCGCGCGTCGTCGACGAAGGCCTTTTCGACGCAGATGAGGCGCTCCTTGCGCTCGACCTTGTCCACGTTGACCTTCGCCATGCAGAACGGATAGCGCCGCGCGTACGCCGGCACGTACACCTGGCTCGCCCAGGCACCCTCGGCATAGAAAACGTTTTCCCGCGCCTGGATGCCGAGTACGGCGACCGGAGCGAAGCTCTTGCCGCCGTCGTTGGTTGTGAAAACGATGGGGTATTCGCGCGCCACCAGCTGAAACTCGCTGTAGCTGACCGGAATGGCGTTGGCTTGCTGGACGAATTCGGGTACCTGTCCCGGCTTCAGCAGGCGCACCTTTTGTGTCTTCAGGAAAGGGACGACTTCGTGGTAGCCGAAGGGCGGCGCGATGCGCATGGGGTCTCCCTAAGGCCCGGATGTTACGGTAGAATTGCCGCCCTCCACGGGGTGGTAGCTCAGCTGGGAGAGCGTCGCGTTCGCAATGCGAAGGTCGGGAGTTCGATCCTCCTCCACTCCACCATCAAATCGTTGTTGCAAGTCCTAGCAATAACTTAGCACCCGCGCAGCCTCGATTCCCGTCCGGTGGCCCAAAAAGTGGCCCAGATCGGAGGGTGCGCACGTGCAGTACGCCTACCGTTAGTCTCACGTCGGGTACGTAGTCTTAGAGGCCGCAAGTTCGTTGCAGGCCCACCGTCGGAAATTTTTTCCGTTTTCTGGCTCGTTTCTTATATCGCCTACGAGTCAGGTAATTCGACCAAGGAACCGCCGATCAAGGCAAGTTGTTCCATGTTCCACTAAGCGCCGACGGCATCGGTGCTGTCGGCAACGTACTACCTAGTATTGTTGGGCACGCTGCTTCGACGTACGCCCACCGGTTGAGACGTTGCGGACGCCTTGCCAGCGAGTTGCCCGGTCTTGAAAGCCTTGTACGCCACCAAATCGAAGAGGTTCGCCGACTGGATCTCATCGACGGGCAACACTATTCCAAAATCCTTTGGGGCTAGGTGTCCAAGAGGTGCAGCCAATGGAGCTGCGCGGTTTGCCGGATCAATCGTTCCGTAAGCGTCGCGGTAGTTCGTGACGAACACTATTCGCATTGTGTCGTTGTCACGGTAGCCACTTACCAGCGGGAGGATCTTGATCCACTTGCGGTCGTGCGAGGGATCGAACGTCTGTGTCACGAATCCGACGTAGACCTTTCGACCCTTCATCGATACAGCGATTGGGATCGTTCTCGCGACGGCCTCGTTTAGGAGCTGCTCGAAGTAGTCGTGGCTGATGGCTTTGGCAAGCGCAGTGCCTCTCCAGTAAAACAGGTTCCACAGCTTGCTCACAGGCACACTCAGAAGTAGGGCGCCGACGGCGGCCACGGTCAAATCAAATGAGTAACCCTTGTCGGGATCCTTGAAGTATGGCCCTATCAAGCCGTGAAACTTCGCCTCAACTGCGCGGTACGTCTCGAACTCAGCTTTGAGCCACTGTCGAAGGACTAGAGCAAGCACGAACAGAACGAAGCCCCAGAGTGCCGCCCTAAAGTAGAGCCTATGTCCCTGCTCGCGAGACGCGAGGTAACGGGTCAGGTTGCACGAGCCGGAAAAGAGGTATCCCCCAACGAGAGGGAGTAGAAGCAGGATCGCAACGTCCATGCGATCGCGCCACTATCCTGCTGGTTTGGCCTCTTGCTTGTGAACCTCGGCTGCGTCGCGCTCCATCACGTTGCGCACGATTTCAACCTGGAGCGGAAAGTCTTCCAGTGCTTGTATCTGCCTCTTGGCTTCTTCAGACGAGAGCAAACGCGCTGCGTCGACATGAAGCGCGCCTGTGCTTAGCACCGTGACCTGCACGGGCTTCGACTGATACATCGTCCACAATTTCGCAAACAATTCGCTCATGTCGCATTCCCCCACCCAATGCAATGGGCGGACCCGAGTCTACACCCGCTCGCAAATCCAAATTCTCCGTTGCGATAGTGGGATCAACGGGAGATAGGGGTATTCCACTTTGCGCCCGTTACGCTCTTGAGATGCATCCAGTCGCCGCTCGGACCTTTTTACGAGTAATAAGTTACCGGGCAGTCGATACGAAAAGCCTGACAAATCGATAAAGTGGGATTAAACCAAAGGGTTATGAAATGCGGTCGCATGCGCCAAGTACGTCACCCGACGCCACGGCCCGACATCATTGGCACGCCATAGCTGTGTTACTGTTGTACCCGGGGTGGGGAACATAGGGGGAAGCGAGCTTTGCTCGCGGATATTTATGGCGCAAACCGAGAATCTCAGTAACGAGCTAGATGCACTGGTCGCTGAGGCCATGCAGCAACCAGGCGTTGCCGATGTAATGGCCGTTTACGGTCAGTTGCAGCAGGCGGATCAATCTGCACGAGAGACGATGCAGTCCCTGCGTGCGCATTGGCAGTACCAATCTAGCAACTCCTCCAGCTAGTCGCTTCCCAGGGGCACGGCATGCCCTCCTGGGGAGGAATCCTCAAAGAGCTCGCGAATTCGAAGACGCCGGGCGGCAAGCCCGACTTCGATAAGGTTCGTCGCAAGTACCTCGCTGCCCACCATCAGCGCACCAAGCGGGCGGTGATTCTCTACGCGACGAAGTGGACCGACATTGATCCCGAGATTCCGCCGGATGCAATTTCCGTGGCGGATGCCGATATTCAGGGCTTCATGGAGGCCTGTTACGAGGTTCCGGAAAAAGAGCTTGATCTCCTGCTACACAGCCCAGGCGGTTCGTTGGAGGCTGCCGAAGCAATAGTCCAGTATCTACGAGACCGATTCCAACATATTCGCGTGATAGTTCCTCAAGCGGCAATGTCGGCAGCGACCATGATCGCCTGTGCCGCAGACGAGATTGTCCTTGGCGAGCATTCTTCGCTAGGGCCCATCGACCCTCAGTTCATTCTCAACACAGCCCTCGGAAAGCGGGTGGCGCCGGCGCAGGCGATTCGAGATCAGTTCGCTCTTGCCAAGAAAGAGTGTCAAGACCCCAAACTACTTGGGGCCTGGCTTCCAATGCTTAGCCAGTTTGGCCCTGACCTGTTGGTTCAATGTGCGAATGCATCAATTCTGTCCCATGACCTTGTTCAGCAGTGGCTCGAGAAATATATGTTCCGAGGGGATGGCGACGCTCACGATAAAGCAGTAGCGATTGCCGATTGGCTTGCTGATCACAATGAATTCAAGAGCCACGGCCGCCACATTCCGCGGAGTCAGCTCGAAGCCAAGAAGATGAAGATTAAACACCTTGAGCAAGATCCCAGGGAGCAGGATGATCTTCTATCGGTTTTCCATGCGACCACACATACGTTCACTGGAACGGGCGCTGTGAAGATCATCGAGAACCACAAGGGCAATGCGTGGGTAAACCAGATTCAGAAAGTCCTGGCAGTCCAAGGACCAGTCATGGGGCCATTCCCAGGAGCGCCCGGAGGCGGCGGCGCCCCGCACGCACCATTCAAGAAGAAGTTGATCGGCGAAGCCTAGCTTTAGGCCGGTGGCTTTATATAATTGCACCCATTGGCCCAAACGGTGGCCCAAACTGGACCGGTAATACACGACCGGGATGCGCGTAAGTCCGGGGCGTAGGAGCTTATAGGTTCGGTCCTCCTCCACCCCACCACTTCTCCTTTGATGACGCCACTGCGGGTTCTGGCCTGCACGGTTGCGGAAGCCGAGCCGCGCTTAAGGCGTGTGCTGCCGGACGCAGACCTCAAGGTCGTACTGACGACGTCCGCGGCGCTGGAGACGCTGAAACGCGATGCCTTCGACTTATTGCTCGTCGGCATGCGCTTCGATGAATCGCGTGCGCCGGAGTTTGTCGAGCGTATTCACAAAGACCCGACGCTCAAGCGGCCGCCGATTGTCGGGATCCGGGGCGCAGCCCGCGAAGTGGTGATATCGCCCCGCCACTTCGACTTGCCCATGTGGGCGATGGGTGCTTGCGACGTGATCGATTTGAGCGCCATCCCGAACAACGGCGTCGGCAACCGGAGCATCCGAGAACGCTTGATCCGTTGTGTGCGCGCTTAAGCGTATCGTTTCCGGCGGGCAGACCGGCGTGGATCGCGGCGCGCTCGACGCGGCGCTCGCCCTCGGCTTTCCGTGCGGCGGCTGGTGTCCTGCCGGCCGCAAGGCCGAGGACGGAGCGATTCCGCCTCGCTATCCCGTCGCCGAACTGGGCAGCGCGGACTACGCCGCGCGTACCCGCCGGAACGTGCTCGATTCCGACGGCACCCTCATCATCCATTTTGGCGAGCTGATCGGAGGAACGCTCAACACGCTTCGGCTATGCGAGAGCCTTGGCAAGCCGTTCCTGCTGATCGACGGCGATGCGATAAACGCCAAGGAAGCGGGTGCACGAGCGGCTGCGTTCGCCAATGAGAAGGCAATCCGCGTGCTGAATGTCGCTGGGCCTCGGGAGAGCGGCCACCCGGGCGCGTGCCGCTATGCCGAAGAGGTCGTGAGCGGCATACTCGAGTCCGTGGTTTGATCGTGGCTGGCGTTCGGAGGTATCCGATGAGAAAGCTTCTGCTGATTCTTCTAATGGCCGCGGGCGCGGTGCAAGCGCAGTCCTATCCGACGAAGCCGGTGCGCTTCATCGTGCCGTACCCTCCAGGGGGCTCCACCGATCTCGCGGCCCGCACCGTGGCCGAGCGGCTCACCCAAAGCCTCGGACAGCAGGTACTGGTGGAAAACCGCGGCGGGGCCGCAGGCGCGATCGGCACCACGGAGGTGGCGCGCGCGGCGCCCGACGGGCACACCCTTCTCTTCGCCGCGGACACCGTGATTACGCTGCATCTCGTGGCCAAAGTGCCGTTCGACATTCAGCGCGACTTCACGCCCATCACCATGGTCACGATCCAGCCGATCGCGGTCGCGGTGCATCCCTCGCTCGGGGTCAATAACGTCAAGGAGCTCATCGCCTACGGCAAGCGCAATCCCGGCAAGCTTTCCTTCGCGCATTCGGGCACCGGCACCGGACAGCATTTTTCCGGCGTGCTGCTGGGCAAGATGGCCGGCATCGAGATCGTCGACGTGCCCTACAAGGGCGGCGGCCCGGCGGTGCAGGATCTTCTCGGCGGACAGGTGCCGATGGCGGTGATGGGATCTACGCCGCTTATCCCGCACCATAAAGCAGGCCGCATCAGGATTCTCGCGTTTACGACCCAGCAGCGCTTCCCCGCAATGCCCGATATCCCGACGTTGCACGAGTCGGGGTTGACCGGTTTCGATACCAGCCAATGGCTGGGGCTGCTGGCGCCGAAGGGCACCGCGCCGGAGGTCGTTTCGAAGCTGCACGCGGAGACCGCGAAGGTGCTCGCCATGCCGGACGTGAGGCAGCGCCTGGAGCAGGCGGCTTTGCAGGCAGTCGGCAACACGCCGAGCGAATTCAAGGCGCAGATCGAGGCCGACAACGCGCGCTGGACCAAGCTCGCGCTCGAGCTCGGCATGAAGCCGCAGTAGCGATGTAGTAGGCCCGCGACACGAATATCGTTCAGGGAGCGACAGCTGCGCGTCTATCGGCACTTTTCCCCGGGCAGTTATCATGACGTCCGCTATGGCACTGCCCAGCGAAAAAGAAAGCGGCGAACCGAAGATCGTCAGCCTGAGGCCCCAACCGGGCGCAACGCGCCGCGTATTGGTTGTCGAGGACCATCTCGATACGGTTCATTCGATGGCGGTCATGCTGAAGAGCATGGGTCACCAGGTGCAGTTCGCGATCAACGGATTTGCGGCAATCGACATAGCGCGCAGCTTCCGGCCGGACTTCGTCCTGCTCGACATCGGATTGCCCGATTACAAGGGCGACGAGATCGCGCGGCAGATCAAATGGGAGCCCGGCCTGGAGCACACGAAAATCATCGCCATCACGGGCTGTTCCGACGACGAAACGAAACAGCGCGCCATGAGCGCCGGCTGCGAAGGAGTCTTCGTGAAGCCGTTGAGCCCCGTGGCCCTCGAGGAGCTCCTGGCGAAGTAGTAGTGCAGAAGGGCCGACACTCGTGAGCCTGCGCGGCAAAGCGGTGGTCGCGATCTGGCAGGACGCGCCGCCGGAGACTCGGGCGGAGTATTTCGAGTGGCATAACCGCGAGCACATGCTCGAGCGCGTGGGCATTCCGGGCTTCCTGCGCGGGCGGCGCTATTGCGCCCTCAATGGCGAGCCGGAATTTTTTACGCTGTACGAGGCGCAATCGCTCGAAGCGCTCACCGGCGCCGACTATACCGGGAGGCTTAACAACCCGAGCGCGTGGACCCGGCGCGTGGCGCCGCAGCTGCGCAACAACGTGCGCTCGCTTTGCAGCGTGGCGTTGTCGCTGGGCCCCGGCGTTGGCGGCCTTGTCATGACGTGGCGCTACGACGTTGCGTCGGGAAGCGAAGCAGCGCAACGCGCTCTCGTGGAGACGAGATTGCGCGAGCTCGCGAACCGCAAAGGCATCGTCGGCGCACACCTTTGCCTTGGCGATCTCGCTGCGAGCTCGGTGCAGACGGCGGAAAAGAAAGCGCGCGCCATGAAGGCGCTCACCCCCGGATGGGTAGTGATCGTGGAAGGCGCAGGCGATCGGGCGGCTCTCGAAGACGCCTGCGCCGCGCTCCTGCCGGCCAAGGCACTGGCGGAGGCCGGCGCCCTTGACCCGGCTTGCGGCCTCTACCAGCTCCAATACCAGCCCGGCTAAGGCGGCTATCTCCTGTTGGACCCGATACCGGTGCCGGTCGAAGCCTGCTCGCGCAGGCACTTCAGGCGCTCGTCCCCGGTGAGCGTGTCGCAAAGGCCGCTCGAGCGGGTCGGAGCGGAGCTGCTCGTCGCGCCGCTGGCGCCGACGCTCGGGGTGCCGCTAGAGCTTGTCGTGTCGGAGGAGCGCGGCGCGGTCGTGCCAGCGGCGCCGGCGTTGTCGGCGCTCGTGCCGGTCGAAGGCGGCGACATGCCCCGATCCGAGCGAATGATCGAGCCGGACTGGCTTTGCGCGAACGTCGCGCTCGAGAGCGCCACGAGCGCGGCCGCCGTGGCGATGAAAACCGTCTTCAGTTCCATTGCGTTGCTCCTTTGAATGCGGGGGCTGTCGTAGTCCCCGGAAGCATGCTTCGGGGCTGCAATCCGCGTGCCACGTTACCATTGCCGGTGATGAGACCGCTTCGGTTCCTCGCCGCGGCGCTGCAACGCCTGGTGGACTTGATGGACCCGCACGAGGGGCGCTATCGCATGCTTTTCGAGCACAGTCCGTTGCCGATGTGGGTCGCGGACCTGCAAACGCTGCGTTTTCTCAGCGTGAACGAGGCGGCGCTCGAGCTATACGGCTATACGCGCGAGGAGTTCCTCGCCATGACCGCGAACGACGTGCGTCCGCAAGAGGACGCCGAGGCTTTCGGCGCTTTCCTGCGAAGCGAGTCGGGCGAAGTCGTGCGCGGCGTGTTCCGCAACCGGAAAAGAAGCGGCGGGGCGATCGATATCGAGGGCGTCGGCCACCGGGTCACCTGGCGCGGCCGCGCCGCGCGCCTGGTGCTCATCAACGACATCACCGAGCGCAAGCGCACGCAGGAAGAGCTCGAGCGGCTCAACCGCGAGCTCGAGGACCGCGTGCGCAGCCGCACCGCCCAGCTTGAAGCGGCGAACAAGGAGCTCGAGGCGTTCAGCTACTCGGTTTCCCACGATCTGCGCGCGCCGGTGCGCCACATCGACGGCTTCGTGAAGCTGCTCGAACGCGAGCAGCCGCCCGGAACCGATAAGGCGGCGCACTACCTGCGCACCATCGCTGCGTCCTCGCGGCGCATGGCGGCGCTGATTGACGATCTGCTCGCGCTCTCGCGCACCGGGCGCGCGCCGCTCGAGATGAAGACCGTGCCGCTGCGCCGGCTGGTCGACGAAGTGATCGCCGACCTGCGCCCCGATGTCGCGCGCCGGCGCGTCGAATGGCGCGTCGCACGCCTTCCCGCCGTGCGCGCGGATCCGTCCTTGCTGCGCGTGGTGCTTCAGAACCTGCTTGAAAACGCGGTGAAGTACACCCAGCGCCAGCGGATCGCGACGATCGAGATCGGCGCACTGCGCCTGGAGAGCGGCGAGACGGCCGTGTTTGTGCGCGATAACGGCGTGGGCTTCGACATGCGCTACTCCGACCGTCTTTTCGGCGTCTTTCAGAGGCTGCACCGCGCCGAGGAGTTCGAAGGCACCGGCATCGGCCTCGCGACCGCGCGCCGCGTCGTGCACCGCCATGGCGGCCGCATCTGGGGCGAGGGCGAGCCGGAGCGCGGGGCTTGCTTCTATTTCACCGTCCAGCCGCTAGGGGAAGAAGGATGAGCGCGCAGGCGCTGCAGGTGCTGGTGCTGGAGGACGAGCCCGCCGACGCCGAGCTCGAGCTCGCGGCGCTCGCCGAAGGCGGCTTCCGCTGCGCGCCCACTTTCGCCGACAGCCGCGCCGCCTTCGAGGCGGCCTTCGTGCCGGGCCGTTTCGACCTCGTGATCGCCGACTACCGGCTGCCCGACTACACCGGCCTGGAAGCGCTCGAGCACGTGCGCCGTCAGGACCCGCTCGTGCCGTTCGTACTCGTCTCCGGGGCGCTCGGCGAGGAGCGCGCGGTGGAGGCGCTGCGCTCGGGCGCGACCGACTACGTCCTCAAGCACGGCCTCGCGCGCCTCGCGAGCGCGGTGCGCCGCGCGCTCGAGGAGCGCCGCGAGCACGAGCGCCATCTCGCCACGCGCAAGGCGCTCGAGCTTTCCCAGGAGCGCCTGCGGGCGCTGTCGCGCAGGCTGCTGGAAGTGCAGGAACAGGAGCGCGGCCGCCTCGCGCGCGACCTGCACGACGACATCGGCCAGGCGCTTACGGCGCTAAAGATCCAGCTCGAGTCGCTCGCGCGCTGCGCCGGCTCGAGCGCCGCGCGCATCCTCGA
The DNA here is from genome assembly GCA_004297625.1 of Betaproteobacteria bacterium. GTDB lineage: Bacteria > Pseudomonadota > Gammaproteobacteria > Burkholderiales > SG8-39 > SCGC-AG-212-J23. The sequence continues at coordinate 63,195 of SCTY01000012.1, forward strand.
ATGCGCCGAGACCACCCGCCATGCGCTCGAGCGGGTGCGCCAGCTCTCGCTCAGCTTGCGGCCTTCGCAGCTCGACGATCTGGGCCTCGTCGCGGCGCTGCGCTCGCATCTCGATCGCCAGGCGAGCATCGGCGGCCTCACGCCGAATTTCGATGCCGCGGAAGCGCCGCGCGGCGCGGCGCGGGAGATCGAGACCGCCTGCTTCCGCGTTGCGCAGGAAGCGATCACCAACGTGCTGCGCCACGCCGGCGCGCGCAACCTCTGGGTGCGCCTCTTTAGCGTGGGCGGGCGCCTCGCGCTTTCGGTACGCGATGACGGCAAGGGATTCGACCTTGATTCGGCGCGGCGCCGCGGCGCCGCGGGGGCAAGCCTCGGGCTCGTCGGCATGGAGGAGCGGGTGGCGCTCGCCGGCGGCACGCTCGAGTTGCGATCCGTTCCCGGACAGGGCACGGTATTGCTGGCAACATTCCCCGTGCAGCCTGGTGAAAAGGAAGGTTTCCGTTGATCCGCGTCGTGCTTGCCGATGACCACGCCCTGGTGCGTGCAGGAATCCGCTCGCTTCTCGGCGCGATGGCCGACGTCGAAGTCGTCGGCGAAGCCGCGAGCGGCGAGGAGGCATTGGAGATTGCCGAGCGCGAGCACCCCGATGTCGTGCTGATGGATATCGCGATGAAGGGAATCACCGGCCTCGAAGCGGCGGCCCGCATGCGCGAGGAGCAGCCGGCGGTCCGCGTGGTCATCCTCTCGATGCACTCGGGAGAGGAATACGTGCTGCAGGCGCTGCGCGCGGGCGCCGTGGGCTACCTGCTGAAGGATGCGGCCACCGGCGAACTGGAGCTCGCGCTGCGCACCGTGATCCGCGGCGAGAGCTGGCTCAGCCCCGCCGTGTCGCGCCAGGTGGTCGAGGGCTACGTGCAGCGCGTGGGCGGCGACGCGGGGCTCGATGTGCTGACCGCGCGCCAGCGGGAGGTGCTGCGGCTCGTGGCAAGCGGCAGGAGCACCAAGGAAATCGCCTTTGTCCTCAACCTGTCAGTGAAGACGGTGGAAACCCACCGGGCGCAAATCATGGACCGGCTGGGGATCCGCGACGTGGCGGGGCTGGTGCGCTACGCGCTGCGCACCGGGCTCCTTCCGCCGGAGGGCTGAGGCGCTTTTTACACGCCTCAGGGGATTCCCTATCGGTCCTAAGGGACCCCCCGATTTCCGCCCCGCCTGCTGGCCCGTACGCTCGGTCAATGAGCTTCCGCATCCTCCTTGTCGAGGACGATCCGAACGACGCCGAGCTGGTGCAGGCCTGCCTTGGCGAGGCTTCGGCGAACGGCGCCGAGATCGTGCATGCGGCGAGCCTGGCGGCGGGATTGCGCGCCCTCCAGACGGGCGCCATGGACATCGTGGTGCTCGACCTGGACCTGCCTGACAGCTCCGGGTTCGACACGCTGGAAACGCTTGGCGCCGCCTCGAGCGTTCCGGTCATCGTCGTCACCGGCAATCCGCATCCTGCGCTGGCGGCGGAAGCCCTGAAGCGCGGCGCCTACGAGGTGCTGAAGAAAAGCGAGCTCGATGCGCGCTCGCTGATGCACGTCGTGCGCCTCGCCGTGGCTTAGCCGGCCGATTTCTCGAGCCGTCTGGCGAAAACCGTCATTTCCTTCTCGGCCTGCCGGTCGCCCTTCGCGCGGGCCGCGTCGATGCCCTTGCGGAAGGCCTCGAGCGCCTCCGCCGGGCGGTTCAATTCCTGCAAGGTCTTGCCGAGCGCTTTCCAGGCGGCTGAATACAGCGGATCGCGCGCGAGCGCGTCGCGGTAGTACTCGACGGCGCGCTCCCGGTTGCCCGCCTTGGCGTGCTCGAGGCCCAGTGAATAGCGCAGCAGCGCCCCATCGCGCGGCGTTCCGAGCAGCTTTTCTAGGTTTGAAATCATTGGGCTAAGATACCCGGATGAAGACCGCGATCCAATCCAAGGGCGCGCCGCAGGCGATCGGTACCTACTCCCAGGCGGTGCGCGCGGGCGACACGGTGTACATCTCCGGCCAGATCGGCCTCGATCCGGAAAGCATGCAGCTCGCCGAAGGCATCGAAGCGCAGACGCACCGCGTGTTCCGCAATCTCGCCGCCGTGGCCGACGCGGCCGGCCTCAGCCTCGACCACGCGGTGCGCATGACGGTGTATCTCACCGATCTCGCGCATTTCGCCAGGGTGAACGAGATCATGGCGCAGTACGTGCGCGAGCCGTATCCCTCGCGCGCGGCGCTCGGCGTGGCCGGCCTGCCGCGCGGCGCGCTGGTGGAGGTCGACGCGATCCTCCACAAGGGGTGAAAGCGGCAGTCGCTTCACGCGCAGCCGCGCTCGAGCGCAAGTTCCAGAAGCTCGGCTTGCGCTCGAGCTTCGATTTCGTTCTGCACCTGCCGTTGCGCTACGAGGACGAAACCGTCCTCACCGCGCCGCAAGACGCGATCGCCGGGAAAGCGGTGCTCGTCGAGGCGCGGGTGTTGCGCGCCGAAGTGGCGTACCGGCCGCGCCGCCAGCTCGTCGTGCACGCCGAAGGCCTCGCGCTGCGCTTCTTCAACTTCTACCAGAGCCAGCTCAAGCAGTTCCAGCGCGCCAGCGAGGAGGGCCTCCTGGTGCGCGCGTTCGGCGAAGTGCGCGCCGGCTGGTTCGGCGCCGAGATGGCGCATCCGCGCTACCGCATCGTGCGCGCCGGCGAGCCGCTGCCTGCTTCGCTGACGCCGATCTATCCCGCCACCGCGGGCGTCGGGCAAGCCGTGTTGCGTGCGCGCATCCTGGAAGAGCTGGACGCGGCCGACCTGCAGGACACCCTGCCCGAGGCATTGCGGCGGAAGCACGAGCTGGCAGCCTTCGCGGGCAGCGTGGAGCTGCTCCACAGGCCGAGGCCCGGCGCCGAGATGAGCGCCGCGTGGCGGCGCGTGAAGTTCGACGAGCTCCTCGCCCAGCAGCTCTCGATGCGCTTCGCCTACCGCCGGCGCCGCTCCCGCGCAGCGCCGGTGCTGAAGCTCAACGGGGCGCTCCTGAAGCGCTTCCTCTCCGCCCTGCCGTTCGCGCTGACCAGGGCGCAAACCCGCGCCATGAACGAGATTCTGCGCGACCTGCGCGAGCCGCACCCGATGCAGCGCCTGCTGCAAGGCGACGTCGGCAGCGGCAAGACGATCGTCGCGGCGATCGCCTGCCTCGCCGCCGTGGACTCGGGCACGCAGGCGGCGGTCATGGCGCCTACCGAGATCCTGTCCGAGCAGCACCGGCGCAAGTTCAGCGAATGGCTCGAGCCGCTCGGCGTGCGCCTGGGCTACCTGCGCGGCGGAATGGGCAAGAAGGAAAAGAGCGAGATGCTCGAAGCGCGCGTGCTCATCGGCACGCATGCGCTGATCCAGGAGGACGTCGAGTTCTCGCGCCTGGGGCTCGTGGTCGTCGACGAGCAGCACCGCTTCGGCGTCGAGCAGCGCCTCGCCCTGCGCAAGAAAGCGGCTGCCTCTACGCGGGGTCTCGCGTCCCCGGCGGCGGTGCCACACCAGCTCATGATGAGCGCGACGCCGATCCCGCGCACGCTGTCGATGACCTATTTCGCCGACCTCGACGTCTCCACCCTCGACGAGATGCCGCCGGGGCGGCGCGCGGTCACCACAAAATTGCTTTCTGATAAACGCAGGCCCGAGGTGCTGGCGCGCATCCGCGAGGCTTGCGCGGAAGGGCAGCAGGCGTACTGGGTGTGCCCGGTGATCGAAGAATCGAAGGCGGGCCTCAGCACCGCGCTCAAGACGTACGAGGTATTGAAGAAAGAACTATCGGGATTGCGCGTCGAGCTGCTCCACGGGCGCATGCCGGCGGCCGAAAAGGCGGCGACCCTGCGGGGCTTCCTGCAACACCGAATCCAGGTTCTCGTCGCCACCACGGTGATCGAGGTGGGCGTCGACGTGCCGAACGCCTCGCTCATGGTGATCGAGAGCGCCGAGCGCTTCGGCCTCGCGCAGCTGCACCAGCTGCGCGGGCGCATCGGCCGCGGCGCGCGCGCGAGCGTCTGCATCCTGCTCTACGGCGAGCTGCAGGGCAACGCCCGGGAGCGGCTGAAGGTGATCTTCGAGAGTGCAGACGGCTTCGAGATCGCGCGCAAGGATCTGGAGCTGCGCGGGCCCGGCGAATTCCTCGGCGAGCGCCAGAGCGGAGCGCCGCTGCTGCGCTTCGCGGACCTCGAGCGCGACAAGGACCTGGTCGAGGCGGCGGTGCAGGCGGCCGCGGGTCTCATCGACGCCGACCCGCGGGCCGCGCGCGCTCACGTCGAGCGCTGGCTGGGATCGCGGCAGGAGCTCACGCATGCGTAAGCTATCCTTGGGCGTGGATTTCGCAGCCGTTGTTCGGCGGCTCGACGCTTACGAGCGTCTCATCCGCCTCGACAAGCCGATCGGCACGCTGCTTCTCTTGTGGCCGACGCTGTGGGCGTTGTGGCTCGCCTCCGCCGGGACGCCGCGGCTCGACCACTTCATCATCTTCGCGCTCGGCACGCTGCTCATGCGCTCGGCAGGCTGCGCGATCAACGACTATGCGGATCGCAATTTCGACCCGCACGTCGAGCGCACTCGCCTGCGGCCGCTCGCGGCCGGCGAGATCCGCCCCGCCGAGGCGCTCGCCATCGCAGCGGTGTTGGCGCTCTCGGCCTTTGCGCTCGTGCTGTTCCTGAACCGGCTGGCGATCGTGCTTTCGTTCCTCGGGCTTGCCATCGCAGCCACCTATCCGTTCAGCAAGCGCGTGTTCTCCCTGCCGCAGGCCTATCTTGGAATCGCCTTCGGCTTCGGCATCCCGATGGCGTATGCCGCCGTGCAGGGCCGCTTGCCGGCGCAATGCTGGCTGCTGCTCGCGGCCAACGTCTTCTATTCGTTCGCCTACGACACCGAATACGCGATGGTCGACCGCAATGATGACGCGAGGCTCGGCCTGCGCACTTCGGCGCTTACTCTGGGTCATGGGGACGTCGCGGCGGTGATGGCCAGCTACGCGGTGATGCTTCTACTGTTAACGGCGGTTGGATTGCTCGCCAGGCTCGCTTGGCCCTATTTCGTCGGGCTTTCGGCGGCCGCGGCGATGATGGTCTACCATTGGTTCCTCATCCGCGAGCGCAGCCGCGACGGCTGCTTCAGGGCGTTCATGCACAACAACTGGGTCGGCGGCGCCATATTCGCCGGAATCATGTTCAGCTTGCCGATGGGATGGCCGGCGTGACGAGCGACGCGGGTCCGGCCGTTGCCCGCTTCGACTTCACCCGCGGCGCGCTGCGCGGCAGCCATTTCACGCTCTATGGCAACTGCATCATCCACCGTGGCGGTACGCAGATGGAGACGGTGCCGCTCGCGGGCATCGCGGCGCTGCGCGTCGCCTACGAGCGCGACGCGCGCAAGCTTGGCTGGGGTGTCGCTTTGCTCATCATCGCGCTGCTCCTGTTCGCGATCTCCGCGCCGCTCAACGCGTTTGCCGAAGCCGCAGCCGCGGAGATGGCAGCGGCCGGCGCCCAGGGCGTCGCGCGCGCGTTGCAGGCGGTATTCCGCTTCTTCGCGGCAGTGGCAAATATCCTGCCGCTCGCTGCGCTGCTTTGCGCGCTCGGCGGCATCGTGCTTAGCTGGCTTGGCTGGACGGGCAGGACGACCCTGGTGCTCGACTTCGCCGGTTCGGAGCGTCTGTATTCGGTATCGGGGCGCAATTCGGCGCTGCTCGATTTTTCCGAAGCGGTGTGCGAGCGGATGATGGCGCTCAAGCGCTGAGGGGCGCGTTGGCCTACGCCGATCTCCGGGAATTCCTCGACCAGCTCGAAGCGAAGCGCGAGCTGAAGCGCGTTTCCGTCGAAGTCTCGCCGCGGCTGGAGATGACCGAGATTTCCGACCGCGTGCTGCGCGCCGGCGGGCCGGCGCTGCTCTTCGAGAGGCCGGCCGGCCACTCCATTCCCGTGCTCACCAACCTGTTTGGCACGACCGCGCGCGTGGCCGCCGCCATGGGGGTCGCGCAGCCTTCGGCGCTGCGCGAAGTGGGCGCGATGCTCGCGTACCTGAAGGAACCCGAGCCGCCCAAGGGCTTGCGCGACCTCTGGGACAAGTACCCCGTATTCAAGCAGTTGCTGAACATGGCGCCGCGCACGCGCTCTGGGGCCCCTTGCCAGGAAACGGTGTGGGAAGGCAATGAAGTCGATCTCGCGCGCCTGCCGGTGCAGACCTGCTGGCCGGGGGACGCCGGGCCGCTCATCACCTGGGGGCTGACCGTCACGCGCGGCCCTGCGAAGCCGCGGCAAAATCTCGGCATCTACCGCCAGCAGGTGATCGGCCGAAACCGGCTCGTCGTGCGCTGGCTCGCGCATCGCGGCGGCGCGCTCGACCATCGGGATCATCTTGCCGTTTCGAAAGCGCCTTTCCCGCTTGCGGTGGCGCTCGGCGCGGACCCGGCGAGCATGCTTGCCGCGGTGACGCCGCTTCCCGATACGCTGAGCGAATACCAGTTTGCCGGCCTCCTGCGCGGCGCGCGCACCGAGCTCGTGAAATGCCTCGGCAGCGAGCTTCAGGTTCCGGCAACCGCGGAAATCGTCCTGGAAGGGAGCATTCTCGCCGACGATGGCGCCGACGAAGGCCCCTTCGGAGATCACACCGGCTACTACAACGAGACCGAGCGCTTCCCGGTGATGACGGTGGACAGAATCACGATGCGGCGCTCGCCCATCTATCACTCCACCTACACCGGCAAGCCGCCCGATGAGCCGGCGGTGCTCGGGACGGCGCTGAACGAGCTCTTCGTGCCGCTGCTTTCCAAGCAGTTTCCCGAGATCCTGGATTTCTACCTGCCGCCCGAGGGCTGCTCGTACCGGCTTGCGCTCGTGCGCATGAAAAAGCAGTACCCGGGGCACGCGAAGCGCGTGATGTTCGGCGTGTGGAGCTTCCTGCGCCAGTTCATGTACACGAAGTTCATCGTGGTGTGCGACGAGGACATCGACGTGCGCGACTGGAAGGAAGTGATTTGGGCCATGAGTACGCGCGTTGACCCGGCCAGGGATTCCGTAATAGTGGAAAACACGCCGATCGATTATCTGGACTTCGCGAGCCCGGTTTCCGGCCTGGGCTCCAAGATGGGAATCGACGCGACCCACAAGTGGCCGGGCGAGACGGCTCGGCGCTGGGGCCGTCCGATCGTCATGGATGCCGGGGTCCGCCGCCGCGTGGACCAGCTCTGGACGCAGCTGGGCCTGTAGCGCCCTCGTACACCCACTCGATCAGCGCGTCCTGCGCGGCCTGCGCTTCCGGCGCGCGCGGATGGTTGACGAGCATCACCACCACATAGCGGTGTCCGTGGCGGTCGAGCACGTAGCCGGCGATGGAGCGTGCGTCCTGAAGGAGTCCTGTCTTGATGTGCGCGTGGCCCGCGACGCGCTCGCCCAGCAGGCGCTTGCGCATCGTGCCGTCGGCCGCGGCGACCGGCAGCGAGGCAATGAATTCGGGCATCACGGCGCTGCGCCACGCCGCGTGCAGCACCGCCGCGATCGTGGCCGCGCTCGCGCGCTCGTTGCGCGAGAGCCCCGAGCCGTTCTCGATCACGAACTCCGGAGCGCGGATTTTCTTCAGGTCGAGCCATTGGCGTATCGCGTGGCGCGCGTTTTCCGGGCGCGCGGGCGCGCCGCCGAGCTCCGCCGCGAGCGTGAGGTAGAGCTGGCGCGCCATCACGTTGTTGGAGAACTTGTTGATGTCGCGCACGACCTCGCCGAGCGGCGGGGAGTCGTGCCGGTAGACGAGCCTGGCTGTGGACGGGACGGTTCCTTCACGAACCTTTCCGCTCCACGTGCCGCCCATCTCGCGCCAGAACTGCCGAATCATCGCCTCCACATAGTCTTCCGGCGCGTACAGCGCGACATTGAGCTCGCGTTCTCCGCACGAGGTGGGATACAAGCCAGTGAACGAAGCGCGCGGCGGGCGCGATTGGAAGCTCGCCTGGACGAGCTCGCGGAACGCACGCCCGTCGGGACAGTTGCCCTCGGCCAGCCTCAGCGAGTTGACGATTTCCAGGCCCGGCAGTGCGGGCTCCGCAAAAAGCCGCACGCCGCCTGTTTCCGGCACGAAAGTGAAGCGCAACGACTTGAAGTTGACGAGCAGCGCGTCCGGCGTGACGTTGTAGGGACGGAAGACGTCGTTGTCGATGCGCCCATTGGCCACCGGCGAAAACCAGCTGCGATCGAGCACCACGTCGCCCCGGATGTCCGCGATGCCGCGGCCGCGCAGGTTACGCAGCAGCATCCAGAAGCTTTCCTCGTTGAGCTTCGGGTCGCCGTAGCCGCGCAGCACGACATCGTTGCCGTCGGCGTAGGCTTCGGTCTTCCACCGGTAAGCGGGGCCAAGCAGCTCGAGGGCCGAATACGTCGTGACGAGCTTCATCACCGACGCCGGGTTACGCGCTTCGGTCGCGTTGACTGCGAGAAGCGGCCGGCCCGCGGACACGTCTTGCACAACCGCGCCGACACTCGACTGCGGAATGCCGGCGCTGCGCAGCGCCTGCGCTACCTCCCTCGGAAGCTCGGCGGCTCCGGCAACGGTGAAAGTGAGCGCTAACAGAGCGCCCAAGATCTTGAAAAGAGCGCGCGATGTCATTATCATTAGCACTCGCTTGGGCTGAGTGCTAATTGCAACGAAGTCCACCTATTTCGGCTTGGAACATTCCAAGCCATTGTAATGCATCGTTTTTCTCAATTTGGGAGCCTGTATGAAAATCCGTCCGCTGCATGACCGCGTGATCGTCAAGCGCATCGAGGAAGAGCGCAAGTCCGCGGGGGGCATCGTCATTCCCGATACCGCCGCCGAAAAGCCCGATCAGGGCGAGGTGGTCGCCGTCGGCAAGGGCAAGAAAGACGATCAGGGCAAGCTGATCGCCCTCGACGTCAAGCCTGGCGACAAGATCTTGTTCGGCAAGTATTCCGGCCAGACCGTCAAGGTCAAGGGCGAAGAGCTCCTCGTGATGCGCGAGGAAGACATCATGGGCGTCATCGAAGGCGCGTAAGTCGGTCGACAACGACCTCATCGAATTGAATTAGGAGAATCGCAATGCCAGCCAAAGAAGTACGTTTCCACGAAGGCGCGCGCGCCAAGATGGTCCACGGCCTGAACATCCTGGCCGACGCCGTCAAAGTGACGCTGGGGCCCAAGGGCCGCAACGTCGTGCTGGAGCGCTCGTTCGGCGCCCCGACCGTCACCAAGGACGGCGTGTCGGTCGCGAAAGAGATCGAGCTCAAGGACAAGTTCGAGAACATGGGCGCGCAGATGGTGAAGGAAGTCGCCTCCAAGACTTCCGACGTCGCCGGCGACGGCACCACCACTGCTACCGTGCTCGCCCAGGCGATCGTGCGCGAGGGCATGAAGTACGTCGCCTCGGGCATGAACCCCATGGACCTCAAGCGCGGCATCGAC
>SCTY01000013.1 GCA_004297625.1 Betaproteobacteria bacterium
GTGCGCGAGCGCACGCTCGAGCTGAGCGAGCTGGCCGGGCACCTGCAGCAGGTGCAGGAACGCGAACGCTTCAACCTGTCGCGCGAACTGCACGACGAGATGGGATCGCTGCTGACCGCCTCCAAGATGGCGGTGGCGTGGATCGTGCGCCAGGGGCGGGAACTGCCGGCGCCGGTGCTCGAGAAGCTGCAGAAGCTCGACCGGCTGCTGGAGCAGGGGGTGCAGCTCAAGCGGCGCGTGATCGAAGGGTTGGCGCCGAGCGCGCTTTCCAACCTCGGCCTCAAGGCGGCCCTCGACGGGCTGGCCGAGCAGCTGGCGACGGCGGGTGGTCCCCGCGTCACGGTGATCGCCCGTGGCTTGCCGCAGGAACCCGCAGACGAGACCGCGATTGCGCTCTATCGCGTGGCGCAGGAGGCCCTGACCAACGTCCAGAAGCATGCGCGCGCGACCGACGCCTGGATCGAGCTCGACTGCGGCGCCGACTGGATCGAGCTGCGCGTGCGCGACAACGGCACCGGTTTCGACGCCGCGGCCGGCGGCGGCGCCAAGGCCCATGGCCTGCGCGGCATGCGCCAGCGGGCGGACTCGCTCGGCGGCACGTTCGCCGTGACTGCCGTCCCCGGTCAGGGAACCAGCGTCCTCTTCAGAGTGCCCTCGACAGCGGCGATTCCGGCGTAGCGCGAGCGCGGGTCGGCGCCCGGTTGCGGCGCGCGCCCTGCCTCAGCCGATGTAGGACAAACGATGACCGCGCCCAGCGCCCGGTCCGACAGACCGGGTACGTCCTGCTGCATACCATGGCAGCGATATCAATCCGGTATTCCGGGGGAGCACGGACCTATGACATCGCATCTGCTACAGGCATTGCGCGTTCTGGCAATCGGGTTCTTGACGGTGTTCGCGGGCGGCGCGCTGGCGGCCACGGAAGCGCCCGACGTCCTCGTCAAACGCACGGTCGAGGAAGTGCTGCAGGTGATCCAGCAGACACCCGAGCGCGCCGCGCTGCATCGGATCGCGGAGCAGAAGGTGCTGCCGAACTTCGATTTCCGGGAGATGACGCGGCTCGCCGTCGGCACCAACTGGCGCAAGGCCTCGCCGGAGCAGCAGGCGGCGCTCGAAGGCGGATTCCGCAAGCTGCTGGTGAACGTCTACACCACGGCGCTGACCAAGTCCGGGCCGAAGGGTGGCGGGCGCACGCTCGAGGTGAAACCGGCGGCGGCGAAAGGCGACGAAACGGTCGTCAAGACCGTCATCAAGGAGCCCGACGGGCAGCGCGTGGCGATCGATTACCGGATGGCGAGCCGGGACGGCGGCTGGAAAGTCTACGACGTGGTGGTCGAAGGCGTCAGCCTGGTCACGAGCTACCGGTCGTCGTTCGAAAGCGAAGTCAGCAAGGGCGGCGTCGACGGCCTGATCAAGGCGCTGGAGAACCGCAATCGCGCGCCCGTCAAGTCGTAACGCCGCTGTGGCAGCTGTAGATCAAAGGAGGATGGCTATGCGCAAGACGATGCAGCGAAGCAAGACGTTGATGCGAACCACGTGCGCCGTCGCGGCACTGCTTGCAGTCGGCGGCATGCCGCAGTTCGCAGCCGCACAGCAGAGCGCCCTGCCCGACGTGCGGCCCGAACTCGGCCGCGTCGAACGTTACGTCGAGGACAGCCTGCTGACGGCCCGCGTCAAATTGGCGCTGCTCGATGCGCCGGACGTCAGCGCGCTGGATATCGGCGTGCAGAGCCATCGCGGCGTGGTGCAGTTGAGCGGCTTCGTCAACGACCAGCACCGCGTGCGCCGCGCCGAGGAGATCGCTACCCGCGTGCCTGGCGTGGTCACGGTGCGCAACGCCATCCAGTTGAAGGATAAGGCGTCGTAGCGCAGTGCCGGATCTCATGGAGCCCGACATGAACGGCTTATCGAACAAGATGCAACCGGTCTATTTCGTCGCGGCGGTGAGCGTGATCATCTTCAGCGCGGTCGGCATCGCCGCGCTCACCGGACACCTTCCGGGCGCAACTTCATCGCCCGCGGTGTCGGCACCCGCCTCGCCTTCGTCCACAGCGCCGGCGCCGGCGGCCTCCGCGCGGCGCAGCGCAACGCAGCCCAATGTCGTGGCGGGGCGCTGCGGCGACTGCGGCGTGATCGAGGAGATCCGCGCCGTGCAGGTGACGGGCGACACTTCGGGGCTCGGCGCGGCCGCTGGCGGCATCACGGGCGCCCTGGTCGGCAACCAGTTTGGCCGGGGAGATGGCCGGACCATCGCCACCATCGCCGGCGCTGCGGGTGGCGCCTACGTGGGTAATACGATCGAGAAGAACACGAACAAGCGTGTGGTCCACCGCATTACGCTGCGCATGGACGACGGCACGCGCCGCGTGCTGACGCAGTCGGCCGCTCCCGCCTACGCGGTGGGCGAACGCGTGCGGGTGCAGGACCGGAGAATCGTCGAGCGGGTCTAGCGGTCATGTGCTTGATTTCCGACTTTCGGCGGTCGGCTCCCCTCCTTAAGTAGTACGACTTCTCGTTCGGCATCCGCAGTCCGAGGCTGACCGGACATCTCCGGCTCAGCGCTCGCTATCATGACGCGGTCAAGTCGTCATGGTGGAGCGCATCTATCCGAACCCGGCGCGTCCTTCGAAGTTCGAGGCCCTCTTACGCTTGCCCCTGCGGGCAATCCACCTCCGCTGAAGCGGATTAATGTCATTATTGCGGAAGCATAGGGGGCAAGCAGCATGCGCTGGGTCGCACCAACCGAAAAAGACGAAGCCAACCACCAGCTCGAAAAACGGCTCTGGGACGCCGCCGACCAGTTCCGCGCCAACTCCGGGCTCAAGGCGGGCGAGTATTCCGGGCCCGTCCTGGGCCTCATCTTCCTGCGGTTTGCCGAGGCGCGCTTCGCCAAGCGCCGCGCCGAACTGGAGAAAGCCGGCGCCTCCCCACGCCGCGGCAGCTCGCGCATCGACGATCCCAAGGCCTACCAGGCCGAAGGCGTCCTCTTCCTCACGCCGAACTCCCGCTTCGACTACCTGCTGCAGCGTCCGGAAGGCAGCAACGTCGGCCGCGCCGTCAACGAAGCGATGGCCGACATCGAGAAGCACAACCCGCAGCTCGCGGGCGTGCTGCCGCGCAACTACCAGATCTTCAAGGGGACGCTGCTGAAGGAACTATTGAAGAAAGTTTCCGAGATCCCCGTCAGCCTCGACTACGACGCCTTCGGGCGCATCTACGAATACTTCCTCGGCCAGTTCGCCCGCACCGAGGGGCAGAAGGGCGGGGAGTACTACACCCCGGCGCCCATCGTGCGCCTCATGGTCGAGATCCTCGAGCCCTTTCACGGCCGCATCCTCGACCCCGCCTGCGGCTCGGGCGGCATGTTCGTCCAGTCCGCGCGTTTCGTCGCTGAGCACAAGAAGAACCCGTCGTCAGAGCTCTCGATCTTCGGCGTCGAGAAGACCGACGAGACCGGGCGCCTGTGCCGCATGAACCTCGCGGTGCACGGGTTGGAGGGCGACATCCGCCATGGCGGCGAGGTCAACAGCTACTACGACGACCCGCACAAGGCGGTGGGCGGTTTCGACTTCGCGCTCGCCAATCCGCCGTTCAACGTCAACGCCGTGGACAAGGACCGGCTGAAGGACGCCGTCGGCCCGGGCCGCCGTTTCCCCTTCGGCCTGCCGCGCACCGACAACGCCAACTACCTCTGGATTCAGCTCTTCTATTCCTCGCTCAACGACAAGGGCCGCGCCGCCTTCGTAATGGCCAACTCCGCCAGCGACGCCCGCGCCTCCGAGCTGGAAATCCGCAAGCAGCTCATCCAGTCCCGCGCCGTGGACGCCGTCGTCGCCGTCGGCCCGAACATGTTCTATACCGTCACGCTCCCCTGCACCCTCTGGTTCCTCGACCGCGGCAAGAAAAAGACCCCGCGCGCCGACCAAGTGCTTTTCGTGGACGCCCGGCACATCAACCGCCAGATCGACCGCGCCCACCGCGACTGGACGGAAGCGCAAGTCAGTTTCCTCGCCAACCTGGTTCGCATCTTCCGCGATGAGGACCCCGATTTCACGCTCGGTGGGGACGAAGCGAAAGCGAAGCTCGCGGAGGTCTTCGGCAAGAAACCGAAGTACGCAGATGTCGCCGGTCTGTGCAAAGCCGCCACGCTGAAGGAGACCGAAGCGCAGGCTTGGTCACTCAATCCCGGCCGCTACGTTGGCATCGCGCCGGGCGAGGAAGGTACTGACGAAGATTTCAAGGAAAGTTTGGAGGCACTGAACGAAGAGCTCGAAGGACTCAACGAGAAGGCACGCGAGCTTGAACGGAAAGTGGCGGCCAACGTCGCGGAGCTCCTGAATTCATGAGTATCAGCGACGTGCGTCGCGTCAAGCTGGTTGATATCGCCGCAAAGCAGCGATGGGCGTTGAATGGTGGTCCCTTCGGCTCAAAGCTCACCACGAAGCACTACACCGATAGTGGCGTACCGGTAATTCGAGGCACGAACCTCTCCGGAGGATCGAAGTTCTCGTTCGATGACTTCGTTTACGTGTCGGAGGAGAAGGCCGACGAGCTTCGCCCAAACAACGCTCATCCTGGCGACATTATTTTCACCCAGCGGGGAACGATCGGTCAGGTAGGGCTGATTCCGCGAAGCGCTCCTTTTTCGCGCTTCGTAATTTCCCAAAGCCAGATGAAGCTAACGCCTGACCCGGAGCAGGCGGATCCGGAGTTTCTCTATTACCTGTTCTCCGCGCCAGCCACAGTGAAGGCGATTGACAACCTCGCGTTCTCTGCGGGGGTACCGCACATCAATCTGGAGATCCTTCGAAACTTTGAAGTTACCCTGCCGTCGCTGCCGGAACAGCAACGCGTAGCCGAGATACTGTCCACCTACGACGACCTCATCGAAAACAATCAGCGGCGCATCTGGATTCTTGAAGAGATGGCGCGGGCGCTGTACCGGGAGTGGTTCGTTGAGTTTCGATTTCCTTCGGGCGCAAAGATGGCACGCGTTGCCTCGCCTCTCGGGGACATTCCCAAAGGCTGGGAAGTGAATCCGCTATCGGCAATAGCGGAGGTAAATCGTGCGCAGATCAGCCCCCGCAATCCGCCGGACGAAGTTCACTACATCGACATTGCGTCAGTGAACCCTGGACAAATCGACGCAGTGACGACCTATGCGTTCCCCGAGGCGCCGGGTCGGGCGCGTCGAATAGTGCAGCACGGCGATGTGCTGTGGTCCTGTGTGAGGCCGAATCGGCGGTCCCATGCCTTGGTAATGTTTCCGGATCCCGACACGATTGCGTCGACGGGCTTTGCCGTGCTGACTGCTAAAGCGGTCCCGTACACCTTTCTCTACGCGGCGACGACGACTGATGAGTTTGTCGCTTATCTGACCAACAATGCCAGCGGAGCGGCGTATCCGGCTGTTACTGCATCGACGTTTGAGAAGGCGATGCTGCTTGTTCCCCCGCAAAGCCTGCTCAGGCGGTTTGGCGAAGTGACCGAGCCCATGGCCGAGGAAGCGCACTTCCTCAGGTTGCAGTCTGCAAATCTCCGCAAGACACGCGATTTGCTGTTACCGAGACTGCTTTCCGGCAATGCTCGTAGCGGAGGAAAGAGCAATGGCGACGGAAAGTGACGGAAAGAAATTCAAGGTTACCGTCTTTCTCATCAAGGACGGCTACGACAAGATCGGGGACTTCATTGCCGTAAAGGACTTCAAGACCGTTGTCGTCAAGACGGTCGGAAAAGAAGTCGGGACTCTCATCTACAAGGGGGGCTTTCAGAGCAAGCCAGGCTGGGTCTCAATCTTCGACGGTATTCAGGGTTTTGATTCCAAAGGAATCTGGAACCAAAGCTCCAAGGCAATTCTCGTTGTCAAGCACGATGGCAAGTGGTTCTGCTTCACCTTCGGTTACGCGCGACACCTCATCGACGAGCTGGCCTACGAGAGAAATTTTGGCTTGATCGTATCGCTCAACCTAGGCGATCCGGTCGGCATGAAATCCATCGATAAGGCGAATGTAGGCCACGTGTCTCTGCGCTCGCGAGAGCAAGCCACACGCGAGATTGCGCTCAACAACTTCGAATTCAATGACGACATCGACCTGCTCAGGTCGGTGACAGCGAAGCTCCCGAAGCAGAAGGACGAAGACCAGGAAACCGTGTCCGGGCGGGACTCCGTCACGATCAACACGACCGTCACGGTTGACGCCTTCGAGGACATCGCCAAGCGCTTGTATACGGCCTTCAGAAGTACCAGCTACAAGAAGCGCTATCCGTGGCTTGGGAAAATCAAGGAAGAGAGAGACAAGCAAACGATCGAGGCCTTGGACACCGCTCTGGTGGAGAAAGTAGTCAAGGGGGAGTTCGAAAAAATCTGGCTGGCGATCCCCGAGCTGGTGGTCTGGGAGGACATCAAGGGCTTCGCGCTCAAATTCCGGTCGGAGGGCGCCGCCGAGAAGGCAGGACCGGTCCTCTACCAGGACTTGGACATCGAGGAGTGGCGCAACGTCGCCAAGATCGGCGACGACCTTACCGCGGACCGGCTGAAGTACAAGAAGATCTTCGTGTACTGGGAAGACGGAAGGGATCCTTCGCACTGGAGCGCCTATCGCTGCCTTAACGCCGAGATTGACCTCGCAAAGAAAAAATACATTCTGAACGACGGCGACTGGTACAAGATCGAGGCCGGGTTCGTACAAGAGGTGAACGACTTCTACAACTCAGTCGCCGATTCGAAGATTCAACTGCCGCCCTACGGAACCAGCACGGAGCCCAAGTATCTAAGGGCGGTCGCGGCAGGCAACGCTGCCTACGCGCTCATGGACCGCAAGGAGATCATGATCGGCGGCGGCCGTAGCCGGGTGGAGTTCTGCGACCTGTATTCAAATGCCAGTGAGATCATCCATGTCAAAAAGTATGGTGGCGCGAATCTGCTAAGCCATCTCTTTTCGCAGACTCTCGTTTCGGGCGAATGTTTCCTCCATGATGCGGCATTCCGGATGGAGGTAAACAAACATCTACCGCAAGGCTTCAAGTTCTCAAACTCGAAGGATCAACCGACTGCGAAAGATTTCGAAGTTTGCATCGCGATCATGAGCAAGGTGAAGGGGCCGCTGGAGCTGCCATTCTTCAGCAAGGTCAGCTTGAAGCACGCTGTAAGGAGTCTTCGTAACTTGGGCTACAAGGTTACGAAACTCAAGATTCCGCAATAGATCTTCTGGAGAGTGTTATGAGCATCATTGTCGGCAACGTTCGGACGGCGGGCGCAGCACCGCCCGTGCCGATGCGGTTTCAATCGCGAGACGGGGCGCTTCTTGCTGGTGCGCAAGTTGAGGGTTTGCAATTGAGGATTTCTGCCGCGTTATTGCCAGTGGATGCGGCGCAAATGGGGGGACTCTTGTGAACTCTGAAACCTGGGCGGTTCAAGTCCTGTTCCAAGAACGTCGTCAATATCGGGTGCCCTTTTATCAACGCGCTTACGTCTGGAACCGAGAGGAGCAATGGGAGCCCCTTTGGAATGACATCCGCGAGAAAGCGGACGCGCGGCTGCTCGGCGATGGGAACACACCTCACTTTCTTGGAGCCGTCGTGCTGGAGCCGCAGGAGCGGCGCGGGTTGATCGGCGTCGAATCCCTTCACATCATCGACGGGCAGCAAAGGCTGACCACGCTGCAGTACATCCTCACGGCGCTTGCGCTGCTGCTGCGCGCGGCCAATGAGCGGGTTCTGCTATCGGTCGTCGAGAGTTGCCTGCGGAATGGAAACCCAGAGACGATGAAAACACCGGAGACCGAGGTTTACAAGGTCTGGCCGACGTTCCGAGACCGGACAAACTTTGTCCACGCGATGGATGCGCCGGACCTGGCCGTGCTCAAGGGGCGCTTCCCGGAAAGCTTCACGCAACGCGGGACATTGCGGCAGATTGGCCATGTCCATCCTGCCGCCCTGGAAGCGATCTGGTACTACTGTGACCAGATTTCCCGGTGGATCGAGCAGCCGGACGGCGGCGATAAGCAGAGTCGGTCGGCCACGATCACAGAAGCGATCCTGCGGGATTTCAGCGTCGTCTGCATCTTTCTCGGAAAAAACGACGACGCGCAGATCATTTTCGAGACCCTCAACGGACGCGGCGCCGAACTCAACGCGACGGACCTCATCCGCAACTTCATCTTCATGCGCGCAGATCAGGAAGGCGGGGCGTCCGGCGCGGCGGAGCTCTATGACACGCTCTGGAGCCAGTTCGAGCAGTCGTTCTGGAGCGAAGCGCAACGGCGTGGCCGCCTGACGCGGCCTCGGCTCGAATGGTTCGTGCAGACTGCGATACAGGCGGAGCTGTGCGATGAAGTGGACATCGGGAAGCTCTACGTCGGATACCGACGGTTCGCGATCGGGCAGAGAGACATCGTTCCCGCTGCCGCGCAATTGCAGACGTTGAATATCCACGCCGCGACCTATCGGCAGCTTATTTCTGGTTCCGGGTCGGAACCGATCGCGAAATTCGGCAAGCGGCTGGCACTTTGGGATGCATCAACAACGCATCCGCTCGCGCTCTTCATCGTGAAGTCGTGCAAGTCGGCGGAAGAGCAAGCACGGATGCTGGACGTGCTGGTGTCGTACCTTGTCCGGCGGGCGATCTGCAAGCTGACGCCGAAGAACTACAACAAGATGTTCTTGCAACAGCTCAAACGCCTGTCTGAGGGCGAAGTAACGGCGGCGCGCCTTATGGCCAGCCTGGCGAGCCTGGACGGCGATGCCTCGCGCTGGCCTAGGGACGATGAATTCCGCAAGGCATGGCTCGAAGCGGAAATCTACGAGGGAGCGCTAGATGCGAGCAGGACAAAAGCCGTGCTGGCAGAGCTTGAAAACGGCATGCGCTCGGCGCGATCGGAAGAGCCGCTCGCCTCCGGCCTCGAAAACTTGGATGTGGATCACATCCTCCCCGGAAGCTGGTTCGATCACTGGCCGCTGGCGGACGGGACGCGTGCCACGTCCAGTGAGGCTTATTCGGTTCTGGTCGCCTCCTATTCGGGTCAGCCTCTATCCGACCGTCTAAAGGCCATTGGCCGACGCGAAGCGGCCAAGAAGCAGATGGGCAATCTCACCCTCCTGCACTACGGTGTGAATCGCGGCGCGCAGCACCATGAATTCCTCAGGAAGCGGGAGGCGCTTTTCCGGGAATCGAATCTGCATCTGAATCGCGCGTTGATGCGCGCCGAGAAATGGGGCGAGGATGCGATTGATGCCCGCGGCCGGGAGCTGTTCGAGGTGGCAAAGCGGATCTGGCGGGGACCGGAAGCACAATAGGTCTTGAAGGAGGCCGCGGGTGAACACCGTTCCAGGCAATCCTCTCAACGCTCTCATGAACTTGCTGAACGAGATCCGCAGATGCCAGGACGCGGGGGCGACATCTGCCGCCGCCGTGATGGTCTACGTCGGAATCGACGTGATGGCATTTCTTTCAATGCCTGCGGGACAGGCGAAGCAAGGCGGTGCTGATTACATCGCGTGGGTGGATGCGTACATGAGGGCTGTGCCGGAAAGCACCTATCAGTATGACGGCCGCGACGTATACGGCGCGCGCTGCGCAATGCTGCACACCTATTCGGTCGAGGCCAATTATCACGAGCAGCATCCAGAAATAAAGAAATTTGGCTATCACGATGGTGGCCAGCATGCCTACAACCCGGAGATTGATCAGCATCTCGTTATCATTGGGATCAATTCGCTCGTCCACGATTTCGCGGGTGCTGTTCTGAGATTTGTGCAAACCATGCAGACAGATGCCGCGCTGCGGCAACGCGTCGCCGGTCGCCTTCCGCAGCTCGTGGACATCCTGCCGATCAACTGGAACGCGGCCTGAGCCGGACAGCGGTAGCGCCAACACCCTGAACGTCGTGACTACAATAGGCTACAATGTGACTACATAGCCTGAAGACCCGGAGATCCACCATGGCTCAATCCCTCGTCAGCATCCGCGAACTGAAAAGCCGTCTCAGCCATTACCTGCGCCTCACCCGCAAGGGCGAATCGGTGGTGATCACCGATCGCGGGGTGCCGATCGGGCGGATCGTGCCGATGGGGCAGGATCTCGGCCAGCGCGTGGCGGCGATGTGCGAGGCCGGCCAGGCGCAGTGGAACGGGCGCAAGCTCCCGCCCCGCAAGCCGGTGGCGAAGCTGCGCGGGAAACGAACCGTGGCGCAGCTGGTCGTGGAAGACCGCGAGTGATCGTCTACCTCGACGCGAGCGCGCTGGTGAAGCGCTACGTCGCGGAACCCGGGTCGGCGGAGGTGGAGGCGCTGATCGGGGAGGCGCAGGCAGTCGGAACGGCGGTATTGAGCCGCGCCGAGGTCGCCGCGGCCCTCGGCAAGGCGGTTCGCGTGGGGCTGATCGGGCGCGAGGCCGGGCTGAAGGCGCTGGCCTCGTTCAACGCGGACTGGGAGCATTTGATCCGCCTGCAGTTCGGCGAGCCCCTGGCCGCGCGCGCCGCGGCGCTCGCGTGGGAGCACGCGCTGCGCGGCTACGACGCGGTGCACCTGGCGACGGCGCTGGCGTGGCGCGAGACGCTGGGCGAGGCGGTAACGGTGGCGACCTACGACCGGGAGCTCTGGCGCGGCGCGCGGGCGGCCGGACTTTCGCCCTGGCCGGCGGCGACGCCGTGACGGGCCGCCGCCGCAGCTTCGATTTCAGTGAAAGGGCGGCTTTCAGCGACCGCTGAAAAGTCGAAAGGAAGGCTGGTCTGCCGGTCATTCACTGCACCCGCAAGCTTATGGCGAAGCTACCCGGGGTGTCGGCGCAGCCGCTCGAGGAAGCCGGCAGCCTCGGTGCCTGGCACGCGCACCTGGTGCGCTTTGACCGCGTGCAGTGCGTGCTGTTCTGCCACGACGAGACGCGCTATTGCCTGTTCCTGCCGGGGATGCGCGCGCGGCAGCTTGCGGAGCTGGGGCGCTGGCACCGCGAGGTGTTTCTCGCGTCACTCGCGACTGAAGGGATCGCCGATCCGGTCATTGCGAGGGTCGATGCGGCGTTGGGGCCCGCGCGCTTCGACGCAAAGACCGACCGGTCGGTGCTCGCGTCGATGAATATCGCGCAGTGGGACCTGGGGGTGTACGTTTCGCGCGAAGACCACGTCGTGGACGCCGATGCGCTGCTGGTATCGCGGCGACTCAACGAGCGACCCGTGGAGGCGAAGGGGAAGCCGCTCTGGCCGGCGAGAGCGATGCGCGATTGCGTTGCGCGGCTCGCGGCCGGCGTCTGAGACGGGACCTCGCTAGCGCCGGTGGAGCTTTTTTTTCAGGCGGCGGAAATCTCCTTCGAAGCGCCGCGTGAAGACGATTTCCTTCACAGGCGCTTCAGATGCGCGACGGCGTCCTGTGCGCTCTTGAAACGGCGGACCTTGCCCTGTCGTTCTTCGGCGCGCGACTGCTCGAGCGCGCGGCGCACCGCTGAAGCGGCGTCGCGCCGCCCGGTGGCGGTCCGGGTGCGCTGCAACAGCGCCTCGGGAATACGGACGGTGACGATGGCCACGGGTGTCTCCTGTGTCTTGCGCCATTCTATCTTGCGACTGCCATGCGCGAGGCGTGGCCTTGCCGCGCTTCGTTGGCCTCCGTGCTATTCTTCGCAACCCATTGGGCGATAACGCAAATGCTTGACCGCATCACGCATGATCCGAACATCCTCGCGGGCCGCGCGACGCTGCGCGGCCTGAGGATTTCGGTCGCCCACGTCGTCAACCTCGTCGCCAACGGCATGACGCCGGCACAGATCGTCGCCGAGCACCCCGATCTCGAAGAGGAGGACGTGCGTCAGGCGCTGGCACACGTGGCGGTGCTGGGGCAGGCGTAGAATCGCGCGCGTGCGCTCCCCGCTGAACATGGCCAAGCCGCGGTTCGACCAGCGCAAGGCGCTGCATGCGCTGCTTTTCGTGGTGACGCATCTTCCGAAGCCGGCGAACGTGTACAACGCGCTCAAGTGCCTGTACTACGCCGATCGCAAGCACCTCCAGGAATACGGCCGCCAGATTTACGGCGAGACGTTCTACGCGCTCGAGCATGGGCCGGTACCGAGCGCGGCGTACGAGATCGTCAAGTACGTGAATGGCAAGGCCAAGTGGGACCTGCAGTTTCCGGAGGCGTTCGAGCTTCTGGAGGTCAATGACCACTACCTGAGCGCACGCGGCCCGGCGGACACGGATCTGCTGAGCCGCTCGGACATGGCCTGCCTGCTGGATGCGGCGCGCAGGTACGGCACGATGCCGTTCGGCCGGCTGAAGAAGCTGAGCCACCAGGGCAAGGCGTTCGAGAACGCCGACCCGAATGGCGAGATGATGCTTGCGGATCTCATCGACGAATTAAAGGGCGGCGAGGCATTGGCCTCGCACCTGAAGGACCGCGCTCCAGGCGATGCGCACACGAAGAAGGAGCCGCCGCATCACGCCAAGCCGCACGCGGCGTGATCCAGTCGCTGGAAGAGTTGATCGTCCCGGGCCGCGTTCTGCGGCTTTTTTGTTCCTTCACCAATCCGCCGAAGGAGAAGTTCGTCGTCATCGTCGCGACGAATCCCCTCTGCATGTGCTTCCTTATCAACTCGAACCCGACCGAGCTGCAACAGAGCAAGAAGCACCTGATGGATGAGTTGGTTCAGGTGAGCAAGGCGGACGGCTACGACTTCCTGACCAATCCGCAGCCCTCGGTGCTCGATTGCACCTACGCGGCCGATTTCGACCTTGACGAGGTGGTGGCGCAGTTGACCCAGGACGCGAGCCGGGCGCACGGTCTTCTCACCGACGCCACGCGAAACCGGATCGTCGAGGTCGTGAAGAAGTCGATGACGCTGGAGGGCGGCATCGCGAAGATCATCCTCAGGAATCTATCCGGACCGTGAGCGCGTATACCGAAGATCGGCTCGTCGAGCAGCCCGCGATCGGGCTGTTCGCGGAACTGGGCTGGCAGACCGTCTCTGCGATGGAGGAGAAGTTCGGGCCGGGCGGCACGCTCGGTCGCGAGACCTCGGGCGAAGTCGTGCTCGCGTCGCGACTGCGCGCGGCGCTGGAGAAGCTGAATCCGAAGTTTCCGCCGGAGGCGATCGCCAGCGCCTTGGACGAGCTGACGCGCGATCGGTCGGCGATGACGCTTGCCGGGGCGAATCGGGAGATCTGCGGGCTGCTGAAGGACGGCGTGAAGGTTTCGGTGCCGGATCGCGAGCGCGGCGGCATGAAGGACGAGCGGGTCCGTGTGGTGGATTGGGAGAATCCCGCCGCGAACGATTTTCTGCTGGTCTCGCAGATGACGGTTACGGGGCAGCTCTATACGTGCCGGCCGGATCTGATCGGGTTCGTGAACGGGCTGCCTTGGGTGGTGATCGAGCTGAAGAAGCCGGGGGTGGCGGCGCGGCAGGCGTTCGATGAGAACCTGACGAGTTACAAGCACGCGCAGAACGGGATTCCGCAGCTCTTCTGGTTCAACGCGTTCCTGATCGCCTCGAACGGCACGGAGAGCCGGGTCGGGACGCTCACGGCGGACTGGGAACGGTTCTTCGAGTGGAAGCGCATCGAGCGCGAGGACGAGCCGCGCCGGGTGTCACTGGAGGTGATGCTGCGCGGCACCTGCGCGCCCGCGCGGCTGCTGGACATCGCGGAGAACTTCACGCTCTTTTCCGAGCACAAGAGCGGCCTGGTGAAGGCGCTGGCGCAGAATCACCAGTATCTCGGGGTGAACAACGCCATCGCCGCGACGCTGGAGGCGAGGAAGAACGGCCACGGCCGCGGCGGCGTGTTCTGGCAGACGCAGGGCAGCGGCAAGAGCTTTTCGATGGTGTTCTTCGCGCAGAAGATCCTGCGGAAAGTCCCGGGCAACTGGACCTTCGTCGTGGTGACCGATCGCGTCGAGCTGGACGACCAGATCGCAAAGACCTTCAAGGCCTGCGGCGCGGTCAGCGAAGCGGAAGGCGATGCTTGCCACGCGCAGAGCGGTGCGGAGTTGCGCCAGCTCCTTGCCGAGAACCATCGCTATGTGTTTACTTTGATTCACAAATTTCAGACTCCGGAGGTGCTGTGCGACCGGCCGGACGTGATCGTGCTGACCGACGAGGCGCACCGCAGCCAGTACGACACGCTGGCGATGAACATGCGCGCGGCGATGCCCAAGGCCCTCTTCCTCGCCTTCACCGGCACCCCGCTGATCGCAGGCGAGGAGAAGACGCGTGACGTATTCGGCGACTACGTCTCGGTTTACGACTTCCAGCAGTCGATCGAGGACCGAGCGACGGTGCCGCTGTTCTATGAGAACCGCACCCCAGAGCTGCAGCTCGTCAACCCGGACCTGAACGACGAGATCTACGACCTGATCGAGCGCGCGGAGCTGGACCCGGAGCAGGAAGCGCGGCTGGAGCGGGAACTCTCGCGCCAGTACCACCTCATCACCCGCGATGACCGCCTGGAGACCGTGGCGAAGGACATTGCGCGGCATTTCACCGGGCGCGGCTTCCAGGGCAAGGCGATGGTGGTCTCCATCGACAAAGCCACTGCGCTCAGGATGTACGACAAGGTGCGCAAGCACTGGCCTGGACTGGACAGGCCGGACATGGCGGTGGTGGTGTCGCCGGGCCAGAACGAGATCGAGCAGATGAGGCGGCTCGGCCTCGACATCGTGCCGCATCGGGAACGGATGAACCGCGAGGCGTTGGACGAGAAGTTCAAGGACCCGGACGACAGGCTGCGCCTCGTGTTTCTTTGCGCCATGTGGCTGACCGGGTTCGACGCGCCGAGCTGCTCGACGATCTATCTCGACAAGCCGATGCGCAACCACACGCTGATGCAGACCATCGCGCGCGCGAACCGCGTTTACCCGGGCAAGCATAGCGGCGCGATCGTGGACTACGCCAACGTGTTCGCGTCACTCGAGCGCGCGCTCGCGATCTACGCCCAGGGCCGCGGCGATGCGCTGCCAGTCAAGGACAAGAGGGCGCTGGTGGCGGAGTTGCGGCAGGCGATGGCGGAGGCGACGGCCTACTGCAAGATGCATGGAGTAGAGCTAGCCCGAATCGAAGGGACTTCTGCGGAGAAGTTCGAGCGGGCGCAGGCGGTGGAGGACGCCGCCAACCGACTGCTGGCCCCGGAAGCGGTCAAGCGGGACTTTCTCGCGCGGGCGCGCCTCGTGGATGCTCTCTACGGCGCGGTGAAGCCCGATCCCATAGCCATCGAATCCGCGAAGCGGTGCGGCTCGATCCGCGCCTTGGCCGATTACATCCGCAACCGGGCCGACCCGCCGGACATCTCGCACGTCATGCAGGGCATCCAGGAACTGCTCGACGGCTCGATCGCGAGCGAGCCGTTCAAGATTCACGACCGCTCTGGCAGCTACCCCACGATCGACCTGTCGAAGATCGATTTCGAGGCTCTGGCCAAACGCTTCGAGAAAGAAAAACCGAAGAACACGGACCTGGAACGCCTCAAGGCAGCCGTGCGCGCGCAACTCGAACGCATAGTGCGCCTCAACCGCACGCGTGCGGACTACCTGGAGAAATTCCAGGCGCTGATCGATGCCTACAACGCAGGCAGCCGCAACATCGAGGAGATCTTCAGGGACCTGCTTGCGCTGACCGGCGTGCTGACCGAAGAGCAGGGGCGCCACGTGCGCGAGCACCTGAGCGAGGAGGAATTGACGCTTTTCGACATCCTCACTCGGCCGGGACCGAATCTGACTGACGAGGAACGCGACGAGGTCAAGAAGGTCGCGCGGTTGCTGCTTGAGAGGCTGAACGCGCTGCTGGTTCTCGGTTGGCGGCAGAAAATCCAGTCACGCGCGCGGGTGCGCATCGCGATCGAGGATACGCTGGATGCGGAACTGCCTCGTGCGTACTCCAAGGACATTTATCAGGCGAAATGCAATTCGCTTTTCGAGCACGTCTACGAGGCCTATCAGGGCGACGGCTCGAGCGTCTATTCCGAAGCGGCCTGATCCTCCCTACAGCCCCAAATACGCCTGCCTCACGCGATCGTCGTGCAGCAGCTCGTCGCCCGAGCCGCTCATGACGACGCGGCCGTTCTCGAGCACGTAGGCGTGCTGCGAGAGCTTCAGCGACACCGCGACGTTCTGCTCGACCAGCAGGATGGTGAGGCCGCGCTCGTGCAGCACGCGGATCGTGTGCAGCACCTCCTGCACCACGGTCGGCGCGAGCCCGAGCGAAGGCTCGTCGAACATCACCAGCTCGGGCTGGCCCATGAGGCAGCGGCCGATCGCCAGCATCTGCTGTTCGCCGCCCGACATGGTGCCGGCGAGCTGGCGGCGCCGCTCGGCGAGCGGTGGAAACATGGTGAATACCTCATCCATCGTCTGCTGCAGGCGTTTGCGCGCGCGCGGCAGCATCGCGCCCATTTCCAGGTTTTCCTCGACCGACAGCGAGGGAAACACCTGGCGGCCCTCGGCGACCTGGCCGATGCCGAGATTGCAGACCTGGTGCGATTCGAGCCGCGTGATGTCGCGGCCGGCAAACGTGATGCGCCCCGCGCGCGCGCGCTCGATTCCGGCGATGCAGCGGATGAGCGAGGACTTGCCGGCGCCGTTGGCACCGATGATGGCGACGATCTCGCCCCGGGGTACCTCCAGCGAGACTCCGGCGAGCGCCTGCGCGTCGCCGTAGTAGAGGTCGAGTTGCTCGATCGAGAGCATGGCGCTCATACCTCGGCCTCTTCACCGAGATAGCACTCGAGCACCGCCGCGTCACGCACGACCTGCTCCGGAGTGCCCCGCGCGATGATCTCGCCGTGGTGCAGCACCACCACCTGCTGCGCGAGCGCCATCACCGCGCGCATCACATGCTCGATGAGCAGAACGGTGAGGCCGTCGGCGCGATTCAGCTCGCGGAATACGCCAACCATGAGGTCGCATTCCGTGGGCGTGATGCCTGCCATCACCTCATCGAGCAGCAGCAGGCGGGGCCGCGTCGCCAATGCGCGGGCCACTTCGAGGCGCTTGCGGTCGGGCAGGGTGAGGGAGGCCGCGGGCAGGTCGCGCTTCGCTCCCAATCCCAGCTTTTCCACGATCGCGGCGGCGAGTTTCTTCGCCGCCGAGACGCCTTTCTCCCGCAGCAGCGCGCCTACGGTCACATTGTCGATCACCGACAGTCCCGCGAACGGCTTCACGATCTGGAAGGTGCGGCCGATGCCCGCGGCGCAGATCTGGTCCGCGCGCAGCCCGTCGATCGGCGCGCCCGCGAACAGGATCTCGCCGCCGTCGGGCGCGTAGACCCCGGCGACCATGTTGAAGATGGTCGTCTTGCCGGCGCCGTTCGGCCCGATCAGCGCGACCAGCCCGCCCTGCGGCACGTCGAACGACGCGTTCTGCACCGCCTTCAGGCCGCGGAAC
>SCTY01000014.1 GCA_004297625.1 Betaproteobacteria bacterium
TCCTTCAGATTCGCAGTCGCCCGCGACACCCTTGCCGTTCGGCTAACACTTCCTCCTGTCAGGCGTGTAATGGACTCTCACCATCAAGTGAGTGCGCCCTGCCGGGCGCACAAAAAAAAGCGCGGCCATAAGCCGCGCTCCCAAAGAATCCACCCAAAACTGAGGAGGAGGTACGAGTGGACTCGGAAGTCATGTTGGCAGGATCCCCGGGCCGGACCTTGATGTGCATCAAACTCGGGCCCGATTGGCGGCCTAGAGTCGATTTCGGGTGGATCCGGGCGAATCTCTGCGGGCAGCCGTTCTGGCCGTCCAGCAAGCCATCGAAGCAGCCGGGGAACGCGAGCGCGCGCGTATCGAAGCCGCGCTTCCCAAGCACCGGCCGAGCGCGCTCAACCTCGCCCATTACCTGGCGCTGCGCAAGCTCGACATCCGCCACCTGCAGCTCGAGCTCGCGGCCCTCGGCCTGTCCTCGCTCGGACGCTCGGAAGGCCATGTGCGCGACGCGCTGCTGCGGCTTTCCTCCTGGCTTTCGGCAGAGCGCCTTCCGCCGGCGGGCGATAGCCTGGACCGCAGCAAGGGCGAGGCTCGTCTGCACGCCAATACCCGGGCGCTGTTCGGCCCGCGCCCGGCCGACCGGCACGTGTACATCATGGTCACCGCGCCCGACGCCGCGGAAATCGGCGAGCCGTGGGCCGACGCCATCCTCCAGGCCGGCGCGGATTTGCTGCGCATCAACGGGGCGCACGAATCGCCGGCAGAGTGGGCGCGCATGGTGGCCTCGTTCAAAGCGCGGGCGGCGGCCCTGGGCAAGCCCGGGCGCGTGTTCGTCGATCTGCCGGGGCCGAAGCTGCGCACCGAGAGTCGGGAGCTGGAAGACGCCGTGCTGCACTTCCCGCGGCACAAGGACCGCGCGGGCCGCACGCTCCAGCCGACCGCCCTTCAGCTCGTCGCTGAATACCGCGAAGGCGCCGAAATTCCGGTGCCGCCGCATTGGCTGCCCCGGCTTGCCCCGCGCGACGTGGTCTCCATCACCGACGCCGGCGGACGCCGGCGCAGCCTCGTGGTGCGCGGGCGCAGCGAACGCGGCGCCGCCGCCGAGTGCGACCGTTCGCTCTACATCACCGCGGGTCTCGCGCTCGCGTGGCGGCGCGGCGACGCGCTGCTCGAAGAAGGAAGGGTAGGAGCGCTGCCGCGCCAGCCGCGCGAGCTGAAGCTCGACGCGGGCGACGGGTTCGTCCTCAACCAGGGCGGGAAAAGCGAGGACGCGGTTCCGGCGCTTGCGCTCGAGGAGCCCGCGGTCCTCGCCGCGCTGCGTCCCGGCGAGCGCGTCATCCTCGACGATGGCCGGCTCGTCGCCGTGATCGAAGCCGCGCGCGCGGACGGGCTGCTGTGCCGCGTGCAGCGCGCGCTGAAGTCGCCGACCCGGCTGCGCTCGGGCAAGGGCGTGTGCTTCCCCGACAGCGCGCTTTCGCTCGGCGCGATCGGGCCGCACGACGAGGCCGCGCTCGCGTTTGCGCTCGAGCACGCCGACGGCGTGGCGGCCTCGTTCGTGCACTCGGCGCACGACGTGGCGGTGATCGGCGCGCGTCTGGACGCTGCCGCGCGGCCCGGGTTCGGCCTCATCCTGAAGCTGGAGACGCGCGCCGCGATGCGCAACCTCCCGGAGATCCTTTTCGAGGCGCTCAAGCATGACCCGGTCGGCCTCATGATCGCGCGCGGCGACCTGGCGGTGGAAATGAGCTTCGAGCGCCTCGCCGAGATGCAGGAGGAGCTGCTGTGGTTCGGCGAGGCCTGCCATCTGCCGGTCATCTGGGCGACCGAGGTGCTCGATACCGTCGCGCACACCGGCGTGCCGACGCGCGCCGAGGTTACCGATGCGGCGATGTCGATGCGCGCCGAGTGCGTGATGCTGAACAAGGGACCGCACCTGCCGGCGGCCGTGCGCATGCTTGCGGACATCATCCGCAAGATGGAGAAGCATCAGTTCAAGAAGCGCTCGCTGTATCGCCCGCTCGAGCTGGCGCGCGCAACATGATTTCGCCGAGCGGCCGGCGCGCGGTGCGCGCTCGCTCGGGCTCGGCATAGCCCAGCCGGAAAACGTGCTGCGGCGCGCGCGCGCCGATGCCGAAGAGCTCGCCGAGCGCAGCGCGCGTCCCGGGCAGCTCGAGCGGCGCGCTGAACGGCTGGTTGCGGATGCCGCGGCTCTCGGCGATGAGCGCTACGCGCACGTAGGCTTGCCCGGCGCGCACCTGGAACATGCGGCGGTCATCGCGCGTGGAAAGCAGCGCCACCGCGGGCGCGCTCCTGAGCCAGGCGGCTTCCGCGTACGCCACCTGGCGCGCAAGCGGCAGCCGGCTCACGGCAAGCTGACCGAGCTTCGACATCATCCACGTCGTGCCGAGCGCGCCTTCGCCGATCCAGCGTCCGAGCTCCTCGCGATAACCATGGTCGGCGAAGAGGCTCTTCTCCGCGCTTTCGAGCAGCTCCGCAAGCTGGGCGTGCGCGTGCGCGCCGAGGAAGTGGATGGCCACCTCGTTGCCGTCGGCCGCGCGCGCCATCAGCTCGAGATCGCGCTGCGCCGGCGGACGCGCCGCATCGAAGGGCTTGTGGCTGGTGTGCCGATGCGGCACGGCGTGAAGGAGATCGGCCGCGGAATTGGGGCGCTTCTGCGCCTGGCGCAGGATCTCGACCCGGCAGACGTAGCTGTCGTCCGCGGCAACCGGAAAATAAGCCAGGTTCACGCCGAAGCCCTCGTAGTCGGCGGCGACGAGCAGCGTCTCGAGCGCGCAGCCGACGCTCAGGTACATCTCGCGGCGGTCGCGATCGGCGGCCGGAAGCGCGCGCGCCGGATCGGTGAAGACGTCGATCGCGCCGCCTTCGACGACGAAGCGCCACGGCTGGGAATTGTGGGTGGACGGCGCGAGATGCGCGAAGTGCGCGAGCCGCTCCATCGGGTCGCTCGGCACGCCGGCGCCGAACTCCGGCGCCCGCGGCCGCACCCGCATGACTTTCTCGCCCATTTCAGCAAATCACTCTAGACCTCCCGCGGCGCTGCCGCTTGACTTGCGTCAAGACGGCGAGCAGCGGCGCAGCCGCTTTCACCAGCTTTTCCCGAGCGCGCTTTCGATCGCCTGCACGAGCGTCGAGAGCACCTTGACGCGCGCGTGGTACTTGTCGTTCGCCTCGATGAGCGTCCAGGGCGCGCGGTCGGTGGAGGTGCGCTCGATCATGTCCGCGGCCGCTTCCTGGTAGGCGCTCCACTTCTCGCGGTTGCGCCAGTCCTCGGCCGTGATCTTGAAGCGCTTGAAGCGCGTCGCCTCGCGCTCCTTGAAGCGCCGCAGCTGCTCCTCCTTGGAAATCTGCAGCCAGAACTTGAGCACGACGGCGCCGTTCGCCGCGAGCTGCTCCTCGAAATCGTTGATCTCGGCATACGCCCGCATCCAGTCGGCCTCGGAGCAGAAGCCCTCGATGCGCTCGACCAGGACCCGGCCGTACCAGCTGCGGTCGTAGATGGTGATGCGGCCCTTGCGCGGCACGTGGCGCCAGAAGCGCCAAAGGTAGGGCTGCGCGCGCTCCTCGTCGGTGGGCGCGGCCACGGGGATGGTGTGATACAGGCGCGCGTCCACCGCGGCGGTCACCCGGCGGATCGCGCCGCCCTTGCCGGCGGCGTCCATCCCCTCGAACACGCAAACCACGTCGTGCCTGGCGAATTTCGGGTGCCGGGTCGCGAGCGCGAGCCGGCTCTGCAGCTTCTCGACCTTCTTCGCGTAGATCTTCCTGTCGAGCGCGAGCTCGAGGTCCATGCGCGCGAGCATGTTCACGCGGTCGACCGGCTTCACGATCGGCGCCGCCTGGCTCTTCGGCACGCGCCGCTCCTTCTTCAGCGCGAGGCGCTTGCGCAGCGCTTCGAGCAGCACTTTGCCCACCGTCACGGCACGGTATTCGGCGTCCGAGCCCTCCACCACGATCCAGGGCGCCGCCGCGCTGCTCGTCCTGCGCAGCGTCTCCTCGCTGATGCGGTAGAACCGGTCGTAGAGCTCGAAGAAATCCCAGTCGCGCTTGGTGATGCGCCAGCTCGTCTTGGGATCGCTTTCCAGCGCCCGGAGGCGCTTCTTCTGCCGCTTCTTCGAAAGATGGAACCAGAACTTGAGGATCAGCGCGCCTTCGTCGGCGAGCATGCGCTCGAAGTGGTTGATCTCGTCGATCGAGCGGATCAGGTCCTTGCCGCTCGTGCGCTTGAACACCCGGTCGATGATCGGCGCCGTGTACCACGAGCCGAACAGGATGCCGATGCGGCCCTTGGGCGGCAGCGCGCGCCAGTAGCGCCACATCGCCGGGCGCTCGCGCTCCTCGTCCGACGGATTGTCGAAGGCGAACGCGTGAATGTGGCGCGGGTCCATCCACTCGTTCAGCAGGTTGACGGTCTCGCCTTTTCCCGCGCCGCGCACCCCCGAGATCAGGATGACCACCGGGAAAGCGCCGTTCTTCGAGAGGTCGAATTGCGCGTCGAGAAGATCGGCGCGCAGCTTCGGCTCGATGCGCTTGTACTCGCCTTTGGAGAGCTTGTGACCGAGCTCCGCGGCTTCGAACATGATCGGCAAATCGTCGCAGCCGCCCGACAGAGCGGCTTGACCTGCGTCAAAGACCCTGCGCACCCCGTGCCTATTCTGAGCTCATGCGCCCGTCTCGCGCGCTGGTGCTGGGCCTGGCCGCCGGCCTGGCGGGCTGCGCCGCGCTGCTGCCGCGCGCCGAGTTCGCGACGCAGGAAACGTGGAAGGACTACGACTCGGCCGCTGCGGCAATCGACAGGATCGTGCCGCTCGAGTCGCGCCGCGCCGACCTCACCGCCGCGGGAATCGATCCGCATACCAACGCGGCGGTCGCGATTTTGAGCTTCTCCGATGTCGTGCAGCGCTTCGCGGTCGGCGCGGCGATCAAGCAGGAAGAACTCGACGAAGGCGTCCGTCGCTGCCTGACGGCGGGCAAGGCCTGCACCGGCTACGCGGTCAACATTCGCCGCACGAGCCGCAAGCGCATCGGCAACTTCTGGCTCGACAGCTTCAACTTCCACCGCGAGACCGACGTTACCGGCTGGACTTTCAACGCGCTGATCCTCTTCGTCGACGACACGGTGGTGTACACGCTGCACGGCGGCCAGCCGCGGGTGCACGAGAAGGAGGTGACGCGCAATCCGCTCGGCCCCTTCCAGGGCTGGGGCCAGCAGGTCACGCCGAATCCTTTCGACTAGCGAGGGGCGAGGCGTCCGGCATGATCAGCTTGAACTGCGCCCGCGAGCGCCCGAGCGCGTGGGCTTTTTTCAGCGCAAGCGCGCGGATATTACATACTCCTCGTGAAAGAGCGTCGGAATGATGATGCGCGCCTCGCCGGTCCGGGAGAGCTCGGCATTCATCACGAGCCTCGAGATGCGGCCGTTTCCGTCCGCGAAGGGATGGACCTCGGAAACCAGGAATGCGAGATAGATCGCTCTTGGCAGGCCTTCGGGAACGCTGCGGGCGAGCTCCGAGCCCTCGATCAGCGTGCCGCGTACGAGCGCCGGGCGCGAGACGCCCTCGGCGACGCGAAAGAGCACGCCAGATCGTGTCGCCCGGCAGCTTGCTGAGGCACTTGCAACCTCGCATTTGTCGCTATAAAGCTGACAAAATAACGAGATTGTCGCTACCGAGCTAACACGGCGCCCTCGCCTAGAGCTGCGTCGCGGCTTCCAGAACCCGGATCACGAGGGCGCCGCGCGCCCAGGGAAACTTGGCCTTCACCGCGTCGAACGCTTCGCCCGAGGACACGATCTCGGCGGTGCCCGTGATCAGGCATCCCTGGCCCGGGCTGCGCGTGCCCTTCACGGCTTTGGAGGCCACCAGCAGCTGGACCCGGTTGTTCTTGCGGAGATTCTGTTCGGTCTTGTGATAGCGCCCGGCCGGCAGGACGATCAGGTCGCCCTTGATGCCCAGCGTGCGCATGTAGTGTCCCCAATTGCCGACGACATGCGGGCCGTCGTCGCCGCTTGTCACGATCGCCATGAACTCGGTTGCTTCGCACACTTCGCGGCAAGTGCCTTCTATCTTTGCCATCAGATCACCTCCAGTTGGACGAGGCAAATTATAGGGAGGAGGGAATCGGCGGCGCGCGCATCTCGCGGCATGATGAGCGGCACGCGCGCTTTGCCCGCCGCGGCGACGAGACGCGCGCAAGGTTCTCCACGGTCTGCATCGAGAGCGGCGCGTTCCGCGGGGCCGGCGCTTAGTGCGCCATCAGCACCGGCACGGTCATCGAGTCGAGCACGGTGCGCGTGGCACCGCCCAGCGCCAGCTCGCGCAGGCGCGAATGCCCGTAGCCGCCCATGACGAGCAGGTCGGCGTTCGCGTCGGCGACGCGCGACAGAATCTGCGAGCCGACGTCGATTTCGGGAGCGCACTGGCTCGCGGCCGCCGCCTTGACGCCGTGGCGCGCGAGGAAAAGCGCGATGTCCGCGCCGGCGACCTCGCCGTGCGCGTCTTCTTCCGGGCAGAAGGCGACGATCTCGACCGATTGCGCCTGCGCGAGGATCGGCAGCGCATCGCTTACCGCGCGCGCCGCCTCGCGGCCCGCGTTCCAGGCGATGAGGACGCGTTTGCCCACGTCGCGGAAGCGCCCGGTATACGGCACGAAAAGCACCGGCCGGCCGGCGGACAGCAGCACCTCCTCGGCGAAGGCGCGCGCGGCCGCCTGCTCGGGCTCGGGCTGGCCGAGGACCACGAGATCGGCGTAGCGCGCGCTCAAGCGCACGGCGTTGAAGGCGTCCTGCGACGACACGCGCCACTCGGCCGCGCCCGCGCCCGGCCGCTCGGCGCGGCGGAACTCGGCCTCGGCGGCGCGCGCCGCCTCGCCGCGCCGGCGCGCCTCGATTTCGCGCACCACGGGCCCCGCTTCGGCGAGCGCGTACGACGGGATGCGCGCCGCGTCCAGCGCGAAGAGCGCCACGAGATGCGCGTCGAACCGGCCCGCGAGCTCGAAGGCGAGGTTGAGGCGCTCGGCGCGCCGCGGCTGATCGTCCAGGTGCACCAGAATGGTCTTGTAGCTCATTGTCTTCTCCGCAATAGCGAGTAGACGGGCAGCGCGCGCGCGGCCCAGAAGAGGAGCCGCCGCGGGCCGAGGAAGCCGAGCGCCGCCGCGATGGCGCCGACGAGCAGCGGATGCGCGCGCAGCGTCTCGAGCGCGCGGTCGGCCGCCGCGAGCTTGCGCACCGCCGGCGCGAGCGCGCGGGCGATCTCCTGGCGCTGCGCCGTGGAAAGCGCGACGAGCGCCTCGCGCCGTTGCGCCAACCGTTCGGGAAAGAACATCATGGGCTCAGCGCGTCGCGGTCGCGCTCGAGCTCGGCGAGCGTGGCAGAGAGCGGGCGCGGCTTCTCGCGCCCCAGCCCGCGCAGGCTCCACCACGCCGCGCCGGCGAGCGCGATGAGAACCAGCGCCACCGACGCGGCAAGGATCGAGCGGTACTGCTCGCCGGCCGCGATGATGAGCGCGAGCGCCGCGAAGGCGACGCCCAGCGCGGCGAGAACGAGGACTACGACGGCGCCGATCACGGTGAAGATCAGCCGCGTGAGCTCCTCCTGCAGCTCGGTGCTGAAGAGCTCCAGGCGCGTGCGCGCCAGCGCGAGCAGGCTGGCGAGCAGGTTCTGCGCCGAGTGCAGGAGGCCGGCGCTCACTTGCGCCCGAGCAGGATCCCGAGAACCAGCCCGATGCCGGCCGCGATGCCGACCGCGGTCCACGGATTCTCGTGGACCCTCTTGTCGACCTCGCGCGCGGCGGCGCGCGCCTGCATCTCGGCGCTTTGCGTCATTTCCTTGATGCGCTCGCGCGCAATGCGCAGCGACTCCTCCGCTCGAGCGCGGATGCGCGAAATGTGCTCGCCGCTCTGGCTCGCGGTGGCCTTGACGAGCTCCTCCGCATCGCCGACGACGGTCTTGAGGTCCTGCATCAGTTTGTCGGTGGGGGCGTCCATGGTGATCTCCGGTAGTGAAGCGTCTTCTCCACCATACCGGCAGGCGGAAATGACTTATTGAGTAAGGTCAAACCTTCAGCCGAACAGGCCGCCCACGCGCGTCCCGGCGATGCGGTTCACGACGTACAGGCTCAGGGCGCATACCGCGATGAGGATCACGCCGAGCGCCGCCGCCTGGCTCTGCGAGCCGGCGATGTAGAAGGTGAAGATGCCGAAGGGAATCATCTCCCAGCCGCCCAGGGTCAGGAAGATGGTCGCCGAGGCTTCCTGCAGCGAGGTGATGAAGGAGAAAAGCCCGCCGACCAGGATGCCCTTCCAGACGAGCGGCACGGTGATGTCGCGGAAGGTGCGCAGCTTCCCCGCGCCGACGTTCGCCGCCGCCTCCTCCATCGACGGATGCACGAGGAGCAGCGACGAATAGCTGCCGCGCACGGTATAGGGCAGCCGCCGCACGGCGAGCACCAGCGGCAGGATCACCCACATGCCGGTGAGCGGCAGGTCGATGAGCGGCAGCGGGAAGTTGAAGGCGCGGATGTAGGCGATGCCCACGGCGGTGCCCGGAATGGCGAGGATCAGCGTGGTAAGCGCGTCCATGGCGCCGCGGCCCGGGGCGCGCGTGCGCGCCATGATCCACGCCATCGGCACGCCGATCACGAGGCACATGAGCACCGCGAGCCCGCAGAACACGAACGAGTTGACGATGAACTTCGGCGTCTCGATGCTCACCTGCTCGAAGAACTCCCAGGTGTAATGCACCGGGATCGGCGTGAGCGACCAGCCGCGGCCCACTGCGGCGAGCAGCACGCCGACCTGCGGGATGGCGGAGACCAGCATGAGCGCCGAGAGGAAGCCGACCGCGAGCCACGCCTTGCCGGCGGAGAGCCGCCGGCGCTCGACGCGCGAATAGGCGAGCGAGCTGTAGTCCTTGATCGCGACGTACTCGCGGGCGGCGAGCACGAAGAAGATCGCCAGCACCACGAGCAGCGCGGAGATCACGATCCCCATGCGGAAGATGCGCCGGTCGACGAACTGCATGATGTTGAGATAGGCCTGCGGCGCGAGCAGGTCCTGCACGCCGAGGACGAGCGGCGTGATGAAGTCGGCGAAGGTCCAGATGAAGACGAGCAGCGCGCCCGACACGTACCCCGGCGTCATGAGCGGCAGCGTGATCGTGAAGAAGCGCCGCCAGCCCTTCGCGCCTACGCCCTGCGCCGCCTCCTCGAGCGACGGGTCGACCTTGGAAAGCGAGTCGAGGATGCTGAGCGTCATCATGGGAAAGAGGTGCACCGTCTCGACCAGCAGCACCCCGTGCATGCCGTACATGAAATTCACCGGGTGCACGAGGCCGAACCAGTCCTGCAGCAGGATGTTCAGCGTGCCGGCGCGTCCGAGGATGAACACGAAGCCGAGCACGCCGACGATCGGCGGCAGGATGAGCGGCAGCATGGTGAGATAGGAGAAAAGCTGCCGGTAGGGAAACTCGTAGCGCACGATGAGGAAGGCGACCGTGATGCCGATCACCGAGGTCGTGACGACCGCGGCCGCGCCGAGCACCATCGACTGCCAGAACGAGCGCAGGTAGAACCGGTCGGTGAAGAACTCGTGGAAGTTCGCAGCCGTGAACTGCCCGGCCTCGTTGGTGAACGCATCGTAGAAGATGCGCGTCAGCGGAAACAGGACGAACAGGATCAGGAACGCCCAGATGAGGGCGAATCCGAGCATTGCCGAAGAAGGCGCCCTCATTGAGCCGGAATCGCCACCGTGCTCGCCGCCGCGAAGCCGACCGATACCGCGGTTCCCGTCGGCATCAGCTCGTGGTGCCAGGGATCGCGCACGTCGGCCTTGATGATCACTCCCTGGCCGACGTCCACGTCGTAGCGCAGGGTATTGCCGAGATAAGCCGCGAAGGCGATCTTGCCCTGCAAGACGTTCTCGGTCTTCGCGTTGATCGATGCGTTTTCGGGACGCACCGAGATCACGCAGCGCTCGCCGGGCCTGAAGCTCGCATTGGCGAGCGCCTGGATCTCGCCCAGCGCCGTCTTGACGACCAGCTTGCCGTCGGCGGACTGGATCGTTCCGTCGATGAGATTGTTGATGCCGATGAAATCGGCGACGAAGCGGTTGGCGGGCCGCTCGTAGAGCTCCTTGGGCGGGCCCACCTGGAACACCCTGCCCTGGTTGAACACCGCGATGCGGTCGGAGAGCGTGAGCGCCTCTTCCTGGTCGTGCGTCACGTACACCGTGGTGATGCCGAGCTCTTTCTGCAGCTTGCGGATCTCGGCGCGCACCTGGATGCGGATCTTCGCGTCGAGGTTGGAAAGCGGCTCGTCGAGCAGCAGGATCTTGGGGTTGAGCACCAGCGCGCGCGCGAGCGCCACGCGCTGCTGCTGGCCGCCGGAGATCTGCCCGGGATAGCGCTGCTCGAGGCCGCCGAGCTTGACCTTCTCCAGCACCGCGCGGATGCGCTCGGCGATCTCCGCCTTCGGCAGCTTGCGCAGCTTCAGGCCGTAGGCGACGTTGTCGAACACCGTCATGTGCGGCCAGAGCGC
This sequence comes from Betaproteobacteria bacterium, assembly GCA_004297625.1. Taxonomy (GTDB): domain Bacteria; phylum Pseudomonadota; class Gammaproteobacteria; order Burkholderiales; family SG8-39; genus SCGC-AG-212-J23. The sequence continues at coordinate 10,545 of SCTY01000014.1, forward strand.
GTAGTTCTGGAACACCATGCCGATGCCGCGCTCGTTCGGCGGCACCGCGTTGACGACGCGGCCGTCGAAGCTGATCTCGCCCTCGTCGGGCGCGTAGAAGCCGGCGATGAGCCGCAGCAGCGTGGTCTTGCCGCAGCCCGAGGGACCGAGGAGGGTGAAGAGCTCGCCCTCCTCGATGTCGAAGCTCGCGCGGCTCACCACCACGTTGGCGCCGAAGCGCTTGGTGAGCCCGCGGACGGAGATCCGCATCAGGGCTGGCGCTTGAGGTCGGCCCAGACCGACTCGATCTCCTTGCGGAAGCGCTCGTTCACCTGCTCGTAGCGCTTCTGCGCCATGTCGTCGTCGTAGATGTTGGTGACGTCGACGTCGAAGTAGGAGCGCAGGCCCCCGGTGAACTCGACCGCCATCTCGGCACGCGATCCCGGCGCGCCCTGCACCCGGTACTTCGGCGTGATCGGGAACACGCCGCGCTCCATCGCGACCTTCTGGCCGCGCTCGGTGAGCAGGTACTCGATGAAGGCGCGCGCCGCTTTCGCATGCCGCGCCCCGGCGAGGATGGCGATGGGCTCGGGAGTCACCCAGGCGGTCTTCGGCGCGACGAACTTGATGTCGAAGCCGGCGAGCCGGTCCTCGAAGGCCATGTAGCTCGGCACCGCGAAGCCGGCGGCGAACTCGCCCTTGGCCACCACCGAGGGCACGTCGCGGCTGCGCGCGGTGAACATACCGGTGTTGCCGCCGAGGCGCTTGAGCCAGGCCCAGCCCTTGTCATCGCCGTCGCGCTGCAGGATCACCTCGTAGGTGGCGTGGCTCGAGCTCGAGCGGCTGGGCGCGCACTGCGCGACGTTGCCCTTGAGCTTGGGATTGAGCAGGTCGTCCCAGTCCTTCGGCTCGGGCACCCCGAGGCGCTGCAGCAGGCGCGGGTGATACACGAGGCCATAGGGCTCGAGCACCGTGCCGGTCCAGAAGCCCTTCGGATCCTTGAGGTAGATGGGCTTGGGCTTGCCGATCGTCGCCGGGATCGCGTCCATCACCTGCTTGGGCAGGTTGAGCGGCTGGAGCAGCTTCTGCTCGGCGAGCTTGTCGAACAGCGCGCTTTCCCCGCCCCAGAAGATGTCGACTTCCGGGCGTCCCTTCCACTCGACGATGCGCCCGTAGGCGACCGGCGTGCCGGCCGCGAGCGCGCTCGCTCTTACGTCGACGTTCCACCGCTCCTTGGCGTACTTGACGAAGTCGGCGAGCGTGGGGTCGGTGAGCGTCTTCGCCACCGGGGTGATGAGGACCAGCTCGTTCTCGATCTCCTGCGCCGCCGCCGGGCCGGCCACGGCAAGCGCAAGAAGCAGCAGCTTCCATCCTCGAAACATGGCGTTCTCCTGGTTGGAATACGGGCGCTCTCAATCTAGACCGCGCCCGGCCCCTCCTTTTGACTTCAATCAAGCGCTATCGCAATCCACCCTACAAGATGATGCCATGGCGCGCGTCGGAATCGTGGGCGGCGGAGCTTTCGGTACTGCGATGGCTTGCGTGCTGCGCCGGTCCGGCCACGAGGTGACCCTGTGGGCGCGCGAGCCCGAGGTCGTTGCGGCGATCAATCGCGAACGGACGAATCCCCTTTTCCTTCAAGGCGTGCCGCTCGATCCCGCTATTCATGCCACCGGCAGCATGGCGGCCGCGGTGGAGGGCGCGGACTTCGCGCTGCTCGCGCCGCCCGCCCAGCACATGCGCGCCGTCACGCTTTCGCTGCAGCCGCATCTCGCGCGCGGCACCCCGGTCGTGAGCTGCTCGAAGGGCATCGAGCGCGGAAGCTGCGCGCTGATGCCCGAGGTGCTGGCGCAGACGCTGCCGCACGCGACGGTGGCGGTGCTGTCCGGACCGTCGTTTGCGCGCGAGATCGCCGCCGATCTTCCCTGCGGCGTGGCGCTCGCCTGCGCCGATTTCGACCTGGCGAAGAAGCTCGCGCTCGAGATCCGGAACCCGCGCTTCTGCGTGCATCCGACCAGCGACGTCGCCGGCTGCGCGATCGGCGGGGTGATGAAGAACGTCATCGCCATCGCGAGCGGCATCGCGGCGGGGCTCAAGCTCGGCGAGAACGCGCGCGCCACCCTGGTGACCCTGGGGGCGGACGAAGCGATGCGCCTGGGGCTCGCCAAGGGCGCGCGGCACGAGACCTTCCTCGGGCTCGCGGGCATCGGCGACATGATGCTCACCGCCAACAGCCTCACCTCGCGCAACGCTTCGCTCGGCTTCGCTCTCGGCGAAGGGAAAAAGCTCGCCGATATCCTTTCTGAGCGAAAAGAAGTCACCGAGGGCGCCTTTTCCACCGAAGCCGTGGTGGCGCTCGCCCGCCGGCTCGGGCTGCGCATGCCGATCACCCTGGCGGTCGACGAGGTGCTCAACCACGGCGCCGACATCCCGGCCACGCTGACGCGCCTGCTCAGCTCGTGGAGCTGAGCCCGCTGCAGGTAAAGCAGCTCACCAAGCGCTACCGGCGCGAGGGCGGCGCGCCGCTCGAGGCGGTTTCGGACCTTTCTTTCGAGGTGCGCGCGGGCGAGTGTTTCGGGCTCCTTGGCCCCAACGGCGCCGGCAAATCGACCGCGATCCACTGCATCTCCGGCTTCTATCCGCCAAGCTCCGGCAAGGTGTTCATCGGCGGCCTCGACGTCCACGCCGAGCCCAAGCGGGCGCGGCAGATCCTCGGCGTCTGCGCGCAGGAGGACACCCTCGATAGCGACTTCCGCGTCTACGACCAGCTCGTGCGCTATGCGACGTTCTTTCGCGTGCCCGCTGCCGAAGCGAAACGCAGGGCGAGCGCGCTGCTCGAGCGCTTCGGCATCGCGGACAAGGCCGGCGAGCTCGTGGAGAGCCTGTCGGGCGGAATGAAGCGGCGGCTGCAGGTGGCGCGCGCGCTCATCTCGGCGCCGAGCGTGCTCGTCCTCGACGAGGCGACCACCGGGCTCGATCCCGGGATGCGCCGCTCGCTGTGGGAGATCGTACGCGAGGAGCGCGACAAGGGCGCGGCGATCCTCCTGTGCACGCACTACATGGAGGAGGCCGAGCGCCTCTGCGACCGCGTGGCGCTCATGGACCGCGGGCGCATCCGCGCTCTCGATTCGCCGCGCCGGCTGGTCGAGCGCCATATGGGAAGCGCGGCCGTCGAGGAGGAGCTTCGCCCCGGCGTGCTGTGGAAGCGCGCCCCGCACCTCGAGGACGTGTATCTCAAGCTTACCGGCGCACGCCTGCACGAGCCGGAAGGCCCCGCATGAGGCTGCCCGAGTCGCTCTGGGGCGTGCGCTGCGTCTGGCTGCGCTATTTCGACGTCTTCCGCAAAAGCCTGGCGTACTACCTCGTGACCACCTTCGCGGAGCCGTTCTTCTACCTGCTCGCCTTCGGGTTCGGCGTCGGCGGCCTGATCGGCTCGCTGCGGGCCGACGGCCAGGAGCTCTCCTACCGCAGCTTCGTGTTCTCCGGAATACTCGGCCAGACCGCGCTCTTTCAGGGGTTCTACGAAGCCTCGTACGGCGGCTTTGTGCGCATGTACTACCAGCGCATCTTCCAGGCGATGGCGATAACGCCGATCACGCTGTCCGAAGTCCTCTGGGGCGAGCTGATCTGGGACGCGAGCAAGGCGACGCTCGCCGTGGTCATCATCGCGTCGATCGGTGTCGTCACGGGCGATTTTCCGCTGCGCGCCCCGCTCGTGGTTGCGCCGCTCGCATTCGCGGCAGCGCTGCTCTTCGCCGGGCTGGGGCTCGCCGTCGCGGCGCGCGCCCGCACGATCGACGAGATTTCCTACCCGCAGTACCTGCTCGTGTTTCCCATGTTCCTTTTCTGCGGCGTATTCTTTCCCGTCGAGCGCCTGCCCCCCGTGCTGCAGTGGCTGGCATGGGCGCTTCCCCTCACCTCGGTGAACTCCCTCATGCGCACGCTGACGCTCGGGCTGCCCTTTCAGCCGGGAGCGCTTCCCGTCCTCGCCGCGTGGCTGGTGCTCCTCGTCGCCTACAGCCGCCGCGCGATGTTCGCCCGGCTCGTCAAATGAACGGCCTGTCGTCGGCCGAAGCTGCGGAGCGGCTTCTCCGTTACGGCCGCAACGAGATTCACGGCGAGGCGCGCCTCGCGCCGCTCGCCCTCGCGGCGCGGCAATTCGAGAGCCCGCTGGTGCTGATCCTCGTGTTCGGCGCCGTGATCTCGGCGCTGCTGCAGAACTGGCTCGAGGCCGTGATCATCCTCGCCATCGTGCTCGGATCCGCAGCGCTCGGGTTCGTCCAGGAATACCGGGCGAGCACCGCAGTCGCCGCGCTGCGACGGCGGCTCGCGTTGACCACGCAGGTGGTACGCGACGGGCAGGCGTGCGCGCTTCCCGCAGCCGAGATCGTGCCCGGCGATCTCGTCATGCTGAGCGCGGGAAATCTGGTCCCCGCCGATGCTCGCGTGCTGGAAGCCACGGACTTTCTGCTGAGCGAAGCCGCGCTTACCGGTGAGTCTTTCCCCACCGAAAAGCGCCCAGGCGATGCGGTATTCCTCGGCACCTCGGTGCGCAGCGGCACGGCGAGTGTCGAGGTGACGAAGACGGGCCGCAGCACCGCCTACGGCGCCATCGCGGCGCGCGTCGCGCTGCAGGCCCCCGAGCCGGAGTTCGCGCGCGGCGTACGGCAGTTCGGCCAGCTCCTGCTGCGCATCATGGTGCTGGTCGTGCTCTTCGTGATCACGGTGAACCAGCTCCTGGACCGGCCGGTGGTCGAGTCGCTGCTCTTCGCGGTCGCGCTCGCCGTCGGCCTGACGCCCGAGCTGCTGCCCGCCATTGTCAGCGTGACGCTTTCGCGCGGCGCGCGCGACATGGCGAGCCGCGGCGTGATCGTGCGCCGCCTGGATGCGATCGAGGACCTCGGCAGCATCGACGTGCTGTGCACGGACAAGACCGGCACCCTCACCGAAGGCGCGATCACGCTGGAGCGCGCGGTCGACGCGCACGGCGAGCCCTCGGCCGAAGTGCTGCAACTCGCCTACGTCAACGCAGCGCTCGAGACGGGCATCGACAATCCGCTCGACGCGGCGCTGGTCGCCGCCGGCGAAAAGCGGGGCCTGAAAACCGCGGCTTTGCACAAGGTCGACGAGATTCCCTACGACTTCATCCGCAAGCGCCTCACCATCGTGGTGGACGATGGCGCTGCCGGCGGGCACCTCGTCATCACCAAAGGCGCCTTCGACAACGTGCTCGCGATTTGCGCGCTCGAGCCCTTGCGGCGGCAAAGCTGCGAAGCGTATTACCGCAGGATGGGGGCACAAGGTTTTCGCGTGCTCGCGCTCGCCAGCCGGCGGGTGACGGCAAGAGAGCGCTACGGACGCGAGGACGAACAGGAGATGCAGCTCGCCGGCTTCCTGCTCTTCGCCGATCCGCCTAAGCCCGGCGTCGAGCGCACGATTCGCGAGCTGGCCGAGCTCGGCATCCGCACCAAGATGATCACCGGCGACAACCGCTACGTCGCCGCGCACGTCGCCGCGGCGGTCGGCCTCGATCCGCAGGCGATGCTTACCGGCAAGGAGCTCGCGCAGCTCAAGGACGAGTCCCTGTGGCACCTCGCTGCGCGCTCGGATCTCTTCGTCGAGATCGACCCGCAGCAGAAGGAGCGCATCGTGCGCGCGCTGCAGCACACCGGGCACGCGGTCGGCTATCTCGGCGACGGCATCAACGACGCGCCCGCGCTGCATGCGGCGGATGCCGGCATCTCGGTCGACGGCGCGGTCGACGTGGCGCGCGAAACCGCGGACGTGGTGCTGCTCGAGCGCGATCTCGACGTGCTCGCGCGCGGCGTGACCGACGGCCGCCGCATCTTCGCCAACACGCTGAAATACATCTCGATCACCACCAGCGCGAACTTCGGCAACATGATCAGCATGGCGCTCGCCACGCCGCTGCTGCCGTTCCTGCCGCTCGCCGCGAAGCAGATCCTGCTCAATAACTTCCTCTCCGACTTGCCCTCGATCGCGATCTCGAGCGACAGCGTGGACGCGGCGCAGACCGCCACGGCGCAGCGCTGGCATGTCGGCGAGGTGCGGCGCTTCATGATCGTCTTCGGCCTCATCAGCACCGCCTTCGACCTCGTGACCTTCGCCGTCTTGCTCAAGCTCTTCGAGGCGCACGAAGCGCTTTTCCAGACCACATGGTTCGTGGTGTCGGTGCTCACCGAGCTTGCCGTCCTGCTGGTGTTGCGCACGCGGGGTCCTGCCTGGCGCAGCGCGCCGAGCCGGCTGTTGCTGTGGGCGTCCGTCGCCGTGGGCCTGGTCGCGCTCGCGCTTCCGTATACCGGCCCGCTCGCCTCGGCGTTCGGCTTCGTGGCGCTGCCCGCGACGCTCATGCTCGCCGCGGTGCTCGTCGTCGCGGGCTATATCGCCGCCACCGAGGCTGCCAAACTCGCTTTTTTCAGGAAAGCATGAAGCGCAACCGCCCCGCTTACCGCCTCGCCGATCGCGACGTCGAGTTTCTAAACCACGACGACACGCGCGGCGTGCGGCTCGAGCTCGAGTACCTCAAGGCCGAGCTGCTGCTTCGAAAGCACCACGTGGAGCACACCGTGCTCGTCATGGGCAGCACGCGGGTGCGCGAGACGGATCCCTACTACCGGATCGCGCGCGAGCTCGGGCGCATCGTGGGCCGCTCGCGCTGCGCGGCGATCATGACCGGCGGCGGGCCGGGCATCATGGAGGCAGCGAACCGCGGCGCGTTCGAGGTGGGCGCGCCCTCGATCGGCCTCAACATCGATCTTCCGCGCGAGCAGAAGCCCAACCGCTACATCACGCCGGATCTTTGCCTGCGGTTTCGCTACTTCGCGCTGAGGAAGCTCCATTTCCTCCTGCGCGCGCGGGCGTTCGTCGCCTTTCCGGGGGGCTATGGCACCTTCGACGAGCTGTTCGAGACGCTCACGCTGGTGCAGTGCCGGAAGATCGCGCCGCTGCCCATCGTCCTGGTGGGCGAAGCGTACTGGCGGCGAGCGGTGGACTTCGATTTCCTCCTCGCCCAGCGCAAAATCGGCGCGCGCGACGTGAAGCTCTTCCGCTACGCGGAGACCGCGCGGGAGATCTGGAACGAGATCCGGCGCTACCAGACGTAGAACGCGAGGGCCCAGATATATCCGATGAGCCCGAGCGGCAGCGCGTAGAGGGCGAGCGCCGCGGACCGTCGCGCGAGCGGCGCCGGGCTCGCCAGGATCAGGCGCGTACCGAGCCAGCCCGACCACGCAAGACCGAGCGCAAGCAGCGCGGCGCGGGCGCCTCCCAGCCAGGCGAAGGCGGCGCCCTCGGCACGCAAATGGGTGATGGTCACCATCGAAAGACCGAGAAAAACGCAGATGCCTGCAACCGGAATCAGCGCCATCGCCAGCGATTTCCAGTCGTAGCGACCGCGGCCGGCAAGGAATTGAGCGCCGCGCAGCGCGATGAATGCTGTCCCGCCAAGCACGATCGCCGTGCCGGCCATGTAAGCCACTATGCAAAGGCCGTCGAGCCAGGTGAAGACGTCGCTCGCCTCAGGGTAATGCGTGAGGATCCACCACGGCGCGTTGTCCTTCGCGAGCCACAGCCAATCATGCTCGATGAGCCATCCGGCCGCCGCAACCTTCATGGCGACGAACCAAGGGCTCACGGTCCAGTGGAAGGCGCCGGTCGCCACGCCGAGCACGCCGAAGACGAGCAGCAGCGCGGCGGCGGCGCCGTCGCGCGCCGGGGCGCCCGACAGGATTTCGCGGTTCGGCGAGCGCAGGGCAAGCTCCATCGCGCCCCGGTGGCCGCTGCAGCGCCCGCACGCGTGGCAATGCGAAGCGCTCTGCAGGTGGCGCAAGTCGACGAGCGGCGCGCAGTCGACCGCGGCGGCGCGGCCCGAATAGCGTTTCCACGCCTGCTCGTCGGCGCGGAAATGCAGCGGCGCCACTTTCGCCAGCAGGGCGAAGACGCCGTTCGCCGGGCAAAGGTGCCGGCACCAGACGCGCTTGCCCTTGCCGTAGACGAAGCCGATGACCCCCGCAGCGGCGGTCGAGCCGCCCAGCACGAGGAGCGCCGCCTTCGGATATTCGTAGACGCTGACCAGCTGGCCGTACGCCGTCGTCGACACGAACGCCACGAACGGCCATCCGCTCCAGCGCATCCAGCGCGGAATCGACCTGCCGAGCCCATGGCGGCTCGCCCATTCGCTGAGCGCGCCCTCCGGGCACAGCACGCCGCACCACACCCGCCCGACGAGCATCATGCTCAGCATGACGAAAGGCCACCAGATGCCCCAGAACGCGAACTGCGCGAAGAGCGTGAGGTTCGACACGATGCTTGCGCCGCTCGGCGGCAGCGGCGCAAAGGCGGGCAGCGTGACGAGAACCAGGTACGCGGCGACGATCGTCCACTGGATGCCGAGGATGAGCCGCCGATGCTTGCGCACGGCGTCGCCCAGCCGCGCGAGCCTCGAGCGGCGCGGCGGCGCGAAGAAGACCGGTGCGGCGTCGGCGACGACCCTCATTTTGCGATCAACGTCACGCTACCGCCCTGCGGGTGAAATTCGTCGACGAAGCGGTACTCGCCCGGCCTCAGGTTGTGCAGCACGACGAAGGAGGTGACGCCCGGGGCGAGCACTTTTTCCACGCGCATGCTGAGGTTCTCGAACTCGGCAGGGGTGCGGCCTTCGTTCTTTAGCACGAGCTTCAGGCGCTTTCCTGTAGGGACTTCCAGCCGCTCGGGCGAAAAGCGGCCGTCCTTCATTGCGATCTCGAAAGTCGGCAGATCCTGCGCGCTCGTCGTGAGCGCGAACGTCGTCATTGCGAGGACGGCGAGTGCACGGCGAAGAAGGCTCATCGGTCGCCCTCTTCAGTAGCTCAACTGGACCCGCGCGCCGACGACCTTGACCGATCTGCGGTCGGGGTTCGCGGCGGGATTGCGAATCAGCTGGAAGTCGGGGCTGATTTCGAAGCGCGGGTGGACCTGATATCGGTAATACAGCTCGGCCGTTTTTTCCCAGCCGGATGCGGAAAAGCCGAAATCCGGCGTGCCGTCGCCGTCCGCGTCGACGCTTGCGGACTGCGCGCGAAAATCCCCGCTTGCGCGGTTCGCGCCGAACGCGAAGCCCAATCCATCGGCCGCTCTGCTCCAGTAGCTGCCACCGATCTCGGCGCCGAAGCTCACCGTGCGGTCGAAAGGCAGGCGGTCGCCGCGCGCTGCGCCAAAGCGGCCGAACATCGTGACCGCATCGCCGGCGCGCTGATCGAAGTTGACGCCGAGTCCCGCATGCCGCGCGGTTTCGCCCGCGACGAAGGTCGGCGCCTGGCCGTTGCGCCAGAGGAACACGCGGTAGTTGCCTTCCAGTCCGCCCATGAGGCGCTGCCTGGTTTCGGCTTGCCCGATGACGAACGGCGATCTGGGCGACTCGCTGAAGTTGGCTCCCCGGCCCGAAGCGAAGACGCCGGCCGATAAGCCGTAAGTCTCCGGCTTGCTGCGCTCGTTCAGGTACGCCACGCGCAGTCCGGGCGAGAATCCGAACCCGTCCGCGCCGACGTTCGCCGCCAGCGGATTGTCGAGCAGCGCGTTGTGCACGAACATGCTCGACAGGAAGCGGCGCGTTTCGTCGTTCGCGGCCGCGTTCTGGTCGAAGAACGCGAACGGGTCCATCTTGCCGAAATTCACCGTCACCCTCTCGCGCGAGAGCGACTTCACCGCGTCCAGCGGCAGGGCAATGTCCGCCTGGTACCAGGCCTGGGCCAGCATCACGGCGCTGGAATCGGGCTCGATCACCGAACCGAGCTGAAACGAGGTGGCGTTGGGCCCGACGAACGAGGTGAGCTTCTCGGACACGCCTTTGCCCTGGCCGATGCGAAAGTGGCCGAACAGCTTGCTGTCGATGTTGCCGGTGCTCACCGTGGGCGTCGTTACCGCGATGTCGGCGCGGTAATTGAGCGCCGAGGCAGCGCCGCCCGCGTCGGCGCCGCTCAATCGCTGGCCGACCGCGGTGAGGCTCGCGCCGGCGGAAAAACCCTTGATCGAGTCGATGACCCTCGCCTGCTGCTGGATGTCGAGCGCGGTGTATTCGGCCCCCTTCAGCCGGGCGGTGATTTCCGGCTCCTTTTCGCTGATGGTGTCCCTCTGCAGGGCCGCATCGATGCTGGCATTGCGCTCCTCGAGCACGCGGATGCGTTCCGAGAGGCGCTTGATTTCGGCCAACAGTTCGGCACTGGAAGGCTCGGCCGCGCCCGCGGCGCCTGCCGAAAGCGCGAGCGCCGCCGCGGCTGCGACGAGCTTCGCAGCCAGGTTCGACGATGGCCACATGTCAGTACCCGCCCCGCTTGCCGACGCCGACGAAGGTGAATTCCCACTCCACCTGGAAAGCCTTGAACCATGGGCGCACGCCGGTCTGGCGGTCGGTGTGCCGGCCGTAGTGCTGGCCGGCCGGGTTTTCTTTTGCGTTGGGGGGATAGATCGTGTACTTCAGCCGGTACTTGCCCGGGCCCATCAGCTTCACGTTGTCGCCGTAGTGCGGGCCGTCGCTCGCGACCATCGGCATGAGATCGCCCGCCACCTTTTCGCCCCCGGGCAGCTTGGTCAGCTCGTACTTCACGTGCAGGAAGGGGATCCACGCGCCTTCCGGGTAGCCGTTGGCATTGCTCGAAAGCGCGTGGATGTCGGCTTCCAGGTGCATGTCGGACTCGGAGGGCTTGCGCATCATGCCCTCGGGCTCCATCTCGATCGGCTGCAGGTAGACCGCCGCGACCTCCATGCCGGCGAGGTTTTGCGGCGTGCCGATCGGGTATTCGACGGCCCTGGCGGTAAGCGGAATAGCAGCGGCAAGCGCTAAGAGCGTGATTCCACGAAGCAACATGTTTTCTCCCTCGGATCCGTTATGCCGCGCTGGCGGCCTTCGCTTCGAGCCGCGCAACGCGCACAGCGCGGGCTCTGATGATTCGCATCAGCGCCGCGATCGTCGCGAACGTCACGACGTAAAAGATCAGCTCGATGCCGGTCGGACGGTCGCGGTAGCCGACGAGGATGTGGAGGATCCGGCCGGGGAAGCTATCGACGCTGAGGAGCCCCGAGCTGTCCCAGACCTGCTCGGAAATCGCCGGCAGCGCGCCCGCCTGGGTGAGATAGCCCGCAGCGCCGGCGGCGAGCCCGGCGGCGAGCAGCAGCACGATGAGCCCGGTGGCGGTAAAGAAGTGCCGCAGCGGAATGCGCAGCAGGCCGAAATAGAGCAGCACGCCGACGAGCGCCCCGGCAGCGAGGCCGGCAACCCCGCCCAGGGCAAGCTCCGTGCGCGCGCCGCCGCCGGCCCACATGCCGTACAGGAAAAGCACCGTTTCGGCGCCTTCGCGCAGCACCGCAAGCGCCGTGACCGCAAGCATGGCGGACAGCGGCTTCAGCCCGACGCGCACGTCGTGCCCGAGGTCGTGCATCTGCGCGACGTGGGTACGCGCGTGCGAGCTCATCCAGACGTTGTGCCACGCGAGCATCGCAACCGCGGCGAGCAGCACAGCGGCGTTGAAAAGGTCCTGGCCGCGTCCTTCGAACGCGTTCGCGAGGGCGCCGGCGAATAGCGCAACGACTACGGCGCCGGCGACCCCCAGCGCGATGCCACCGCCCACCCAGCGCCCGCGCTCGGCCACGCCGCGGCTTGCGCCCATCACGATCGCGACGATGAGCGCGGCTTCGAGGGTCTCCCGGAAAACAACGATGGCCGATCCGAGCATGGTGCTTTGCCTTTCTAAGAGTGGAGTCGAGATGCGCTCATGTTTATGCCGACGCCTTGCGAGCCGCGAGCGCGAGCCGCTCGAGCAACTGCGGGAAACCCGCTGGCTGGCTCGCGAGAAACCGCGCTCAGGCGGTCAGAATCAGCTTTCCGTTCTGCGTCACCCGCAGCCGGCGGGACAGTCGCCGCTTGGCGGTCCAGTCGCGTCCTAGGCTGCTGAAGGGTGCGAAGGCTTTCGCTCAAGTTACGAACGATAATTGTTCTCATTTGTCACGTCAATAGCTCCTGCCTGTATTTTCGCTAAGTTGAACAAAGACTTAACCTAGATCAAAAAAAGCCGTTGCAGGTCGGGTACGGTGTGGATGATAATGATTCGCACTTAATAGGCATTATCAATGTACGTCTGCATCTGCAATGCAGTCACCGAACGCGAGATCCGCGAATGCGCGTGCAAGGGCGCCACGTGCGTCGAGGACCTCACGCTGCAACTCGGCGTCGGCGCCGGGTGCGGCCGTTGCAAACAGTGCGCAAGCGAGGTGCTCGAGGAAGCGCAGAGCAAGGCCATGGCCCTCGCGGGCGCTTGACGGGCGCAGCCCCCCGGGCGTCGAATCGCGCATCCCGGCTGAGGAGATGCGATGAAGGGCGACAAGAAAGTCATCCAGCACCTGAACAAGGTGCTGTTCAACGAGCTTACCGCGATCAACCAGTACTTCCTGCACGCCCGCATGTTCGGCAACTGGGGCCTGAAGAAGCTCGAGGACTACGAGAAAAAAGAGTCCCTCGACGAAATGAAGCACGCCGACCGGCTCATCCAGCGCATCCTCTTTCTCGAGGGGCTACCGAACCTCCAGGATCTGGGCAAGCTCATGATCGGCGAGGGCGCCAAGGAAGCTCTCGAGTGCGATCTGAAGCTCGAGCGCGACGCGCGCCCGCCCCTGCAGGAGGCGATCGCGCATTGCGAAGAGGTGAAGGACTACATCTCGCGCGAGATTCTCGAGGACATCCTCGAAGGCGAAGAAGAGCACATCGACTGGCTCGAAACCCAGCTCGAGCTCGCCGACAAGATGGGCCTGCAGAACTGGCTGCAATCGCAGGCCGGAAGCCCGTCTTAGAGCGATGAGCTAGGCCTGCCGCTCGAGCACGCGCGCGAGCGTGGCGAAGGCGCGCTCGCTGAGCGGCCGGCGCCGCCACTCCTCCAGCCGCACCTCTACGCTCGAAGCCAGGTCCGACGCGAAATCCGCCTCGAGCCGGCTAGCAAGCGCGCGCTGCAGAATGGCGACGTTCACCTCGTCGTTCAGCACGAAAGAGCGGTTATCGAAGTTCGTCGAGCCCACGACGCTCCAGAGCCCGTCCACGACCAGCACCTTGGCGTGCATCATCGCCGGCTGGTATTCGTGGATCGCGACGCCGCCCTCGAGAAGCTGCCCGTAGCGCCGCCGGCTCGCGAGGCGCGTGAACGGATGGTTGTTCCAGGAGCCGGGCACCAGCACCGTCACCGCGACGCCGCGCCGTGCGGCGCGCAGCAGCTCGGCAGACAGGCTGCGATCGGGCATGAAATACGGAGAGGCGATGCGGATCGACTCGCGCGCCGAGGCGACCAGCATCTGGAACAGCATGCGCGCCCGGGTCGAGCGGCCTTCGGAGGGCGAGCTGTTGACGACCACCGCGAGGCCCGAGGCCGCATCGAGCGCCTCGGGCTCGTACGCGTCGGTGAGGACGAAGGCGTCCTGCTCCATGATCTCGCCCGCCGCCTCGAGCCAGTTCTCGGCGAACGACGTCTGCAGGCCTTTGACGAGATCGCCGGTCACGCGAACCATCGTATCGCGCCACGGCCGGCCCCGCCTTGGCGGGCCGACCCAGTAGTCCGCCACGCCGACCCCGCCCACGAAGCCGACCTCGCCGTCCACGATCAGCAGGTCGCGGTGCGTGCGGTTGTTGAGGCGCTTCAGCGTGTACCAGGCAAACGGCTGGTACCAGTGCATCTCGCCGCCCGCCGCGCGCAGGCGCGCGAAGTAGCGCGTCGGGGTGAGCAGGCTGCCGTAGCGGTCGACGATGACCCGAACCCGCACGCCGGCGCGTGCGCGCTCCTCGAGCGCGGCAAGCATCTCGCCGGCCACGCGGCCGCGCAAGAAAAGGTAAGCCTCGAAGTGGATGCTGCGCTTTGCGCGCCGTATCGCCTCCAGCTCCGCGGCAAAGGTCGCCTCGCCGCTAGAGAGCACCTCGATGTCGCCCGCCGCGAAGAGGCGCGCGTTCACCATGGCGCTCAGGTAGTTCACGAATTGGCGCGAGTCCAGCGGCACGGCGGACGGGCGCACGCGGTAAGGAAGGCCCGGCTCGAAGAGCAGGAGAAACACCAGCACCGCCACGATCACGAGCGCGGCGGACGCGAGCATCTGGCCGATAGAGAGCGGCTCCACCGGCGAATTCTCTCTTTCTCTAGGCGCGCACGAGAAGCACTGGAACGGTGGCGGTTCTGACCACCTGCTCGGCGTCGCTGCCGAGCACGAGGCGCCGCACGCCGCGGCGCCCGTGCGTGCCGAGGACGATGCAGTCGGCGCGTTGCTTCTTCGCTTCGCGCACGATGATGTCGGCGGCCGGCCCGCCCACCGTCTCGCGCATCACCGTCGTGACTTTCAGCTTCGCTTTGGTAGCGATTGTCTTGGCTTTGTCCAGAACCCGCCGGCCGCCCTCGCGAAACACCGGCACCAGGTCCACGCCGGGCGCCATGCCGTCCAGGTTGGCGAAAGCGTAGAACTCGTCCACCACATGCAGGATGAACAGCTGCGCGCCCTCTTCGCCGGCGAGGCGAATCGCCTCGCGCAGGCCCTTGGCCGCAGCCGGGCTTCCGTCCACCGCGACGAGGATCCTGCGATACGCGCTCATGCCATCTCCTCCGCCATCGGCGCAGCCGGCTTTTTCTCCGGAATCTGCGCGATCATGCAATCGGTGGTGAGAATGAGGCTTGCGATCGAAGCCGCGTTCTGCAGCGCGGCGCGCGTGACTTTCCGCGGATCGAGCACCCCCATCGCCACCATGTCGCCATACTGCCCGGTCGCGGCGTTGTAGCCGTAGTTGCCGTTGCCGTCAACCACGCGCTGCAGCACCACGGCCGGCTCTTCGCCCGAGTTCCTCACGATCTGGCGCAGCGGCTCCTCCAGCGCGCGCAGCACGATGTGGATGCCGGCGTCCTGGTCGACGTTGTCGCCGCGCAAGGTGCCGAGCGCGGCGCGGGCGCGCAGCAGGGCGACGCCGCCGCCGGGCAGGACGCCCTCCTCCACCGCGGCGCGCGTTGCGTGCAGCGCATCGTCAGTGCGGCTTTTGCGCTCCTTCATCTCGGTTTCGGTCGCCGCGCCGACACGGATCAGCGCGACGCCGCCGGCGAGCTTCGCCGCGCGCTCCTGCAGCTTCTCCTTGTCGTAGTCGCTGGTGGCGTCCTCGACCTGCCGCTTGATCTGCGCCACGCGGGCGTCAATCGCCTTCGGATCGCCGGCCCCGCCGATGATCGTGGTGTCGTCCTTGTCGATCTCCACGCGGCGCGCACGGCCGAGCACCGCCGGCTCGGCCTTCTCCAGCGTGAGGCCGGCCTCCTCGGCGACCACCTGGCCGCCGGTGACGATGGCGAGGTCCTCGAGCATGCTCTTGCGCCGGTCGCCGAAGCCCGGCGCCTTGACCGCGCACGAGCGGAGGATGCCGCGCAGCGTGTTCACCACCAGGGTGGCGAGCGCCTCGCCCTCGACCTCCTCCGCGATCACCAGCAGCGGCTTGCCCATCTTCGCCACGTGCTCCAGCAGCGGCAGCAGCTCGCGGATGCTGGAGATCTTCTTGTCGTGCAGGAGGATGTAGACGTCCTCGAGCACCACCGACTGCTTCTCGGGATTGTTGATGAAATACGGCGAGAGGAAGCCGCGGTCGAACTGCGTGCCCTCGACCACCTCGAGCTCGTTGGCGAGGCCCTTGCCGTCCTCGACCGTGATCACGCCCTCGCGGCCGACCTTCTCCATGGCGTCGGCGACCATCTCGCCGATCGACGGGTCGTTGTTGGCCGAGATCGCAGCGACCTGCGCGATCTCGGTGCGCGTGCTGCACGGCTTGGCCATGCGCGCAAGCTCCGCGACGATCGCCTCGACCGCCTTGTCGATGCCGCGCTTGAGATCCATCGGGTTCATGCCGGCGGCCACCGACTTCATGCCTTCGTTGACGATCCCGGCGGCGAGCAGCGTCGCGGTGGTCGTGCCGTCGCCGGCGACTTCGGCGGTCTTGGCGGCGACCTCGCGCACCATCTGCGCCCCCATGTTCTCGAAGCGATCCTCGAGCTCGATTTCCTTCGCCACGATCACGCCGGAATTGATCACGCTGGGCGCGCCCCAGGATTTCTCCAGCACCACGGTACGCGCCTTCGGCCCGAGGGTCACGCGCACCGCGTCGGTCAGCACGTTCATGCCCTTGATCAGCCTCGCGTGCGCGCTCTCGCCGAACAGGATTTGCTTTGCCGTCATGCCGCTTTCCTCTGCATGCAGTTCACGACGTCCTCATTGGTAGCGCTCATGGCTTCATACATCTGCCGCCAATAGGCCATGCAACTTTCCATGTTGGCGCCGGCCCACTGCGTCTGCAGCTTGAGCAGCTCGGACGCGCTCGCCGCCGCCGCGATCTTCTTCTGGGTGGCGACGAGGTCGGCATGCGCCGCGCAGGCGGCTTCGAGCTGCGCCTCGTGAAGCTTCGTGGCTCCCTCGACCAGCGTTTCGATCACGCGAAAGCCCGTATCGAGCTGCCGCTTCCATGCATCGAGGAAAAATTCTTCGGGTTTCATGGCTTGCCTCGCTTTACGCCCGGCTCCTGCTGCAGCTGGCGCTCGGCCGCTTCGAGCGCCGCGCGCAGCGCGCCAAGCGGGTTGTCCTTCGCATCGCCGCTGACCAGCGTCTGGTGCTGCGGCCAGCGGATATCGAGGCGCAGCGCGTAGCGGCTATTCCCGTCTTCCTGCCATTCGTCGAGCGTGCTGCGGCAGGCGCTGACCTGCGGAAAGCGCGCCTGGAGCTGCGCGAGCTCGAGCTGGATGCGCCCTTCGAGGGTTTCCCTGTCCATGGCTCATCGCGTGGTCGAGGGCTCGGCCGGCGATTCGGTCTCGTAAAGCACCGAGCCTTCCGCGTCCACTACGCTCACCGAAACCGGGATGCCGGTGCGGATGCTTTGGGTGACGATGCAGAAATCCTCGAACTGCTCGAGGCAGCGCTCCTGGTGCGGCAGCTCGCCGCGGCGCTCCGAGATCGACAGCACGACATCGATCCCGGCAATGCGGTAGCGGCCGCGCTCGTTGCGCTCCAGGCGCCCCGTGGCCATGGCGCGTACCGGGCCCGGGTTCTGTCTGAATTTGCTGCGCAAGCAGAATACGAGGCTTGCGGACAAGCAATTGGCGACCGCAGCGGCCACCAGGCGCGCCGCGTTCGGGCCGCCCCGCTTGCCGAGCGGCTCGGGCTCGTCGAGCTTGAGCTCGGCGACCGGCCAATCGAACCGCACCACGAACTCGAAGCCTTCGCGCTGCTCCAGCTCGACGCTGAATCTCTGGATCTCGTTTGCCATAGAGCCAAGTTACGCCGTCCGCAGGCGCAACTATTGATCCGTGTCAAAGGTCGGGGCGCGCCGGCTGGCACGCTTCGCCCGTGTGCGAGCTGTTTGCCATGTCGAGCCGTATTCCGACCGACGCGCGCGCGTCGCTCACGGCGTTCGCACGCCATGGCGGGCTCGAAGCGCATCACGAGGACGGGTGGGGCATCGCGTACTACGCCGACGAGGACGTGCGCCTGGTGAAGGACGCGGAGCCCGCGTCGCACAGCGAGTGCATGCACTTTCTGCAAGAGCATCCATTCACCTCGGGCGTCGTGCTCTCGCATATCCGCAAGGCCACGCAGGGAAGCATGGCGATGAAGAATTGCCAGCCCTTCGCCCGCGAGCTCGGCGGGCGCATGCACGTCTTCGCGCATAACGGCGACCTGCGCTTCGACGCCCTGCGCGCGAGCCTGCCGCTGCGCAGCTTCGAGCCGATCGGCGAGACCGATTCGGAGCACGCCTTTTGCGCGCTCCTCGAGCGCATGCGCCCGCTGCGCCGGCACGGCGGCATCGCACCGCTGCACGAGCGGCTCGCGGTGGTCGCGCGCTTCGCCGCGAGCCTGCGCTCCCTTGGGCCGGCGAACTTTATCTATGCAGACGGCGACGCGCTGTTCATTCACGCGCACCGGCGGGTACAGGCCGCCGGCGAAGCGCCGCGGCCGCCGGGACTGCACCTGCTGCAGCGGCGCTGCGCGCCCGTCCAGAGCGTGGTGCTCGCCGCAAGCGTTCCGCTCACCGGCGAGCCCGGATGGAAAGCGTTGCGCGAAGGCGAGCTCGTCGCCGTGCAAGGGGGCGCGATCGTGGCTAACGCTCGTGCTGACGTTTTTGCGCCGTTTCCCGGAAGGCCGAAAGTGGCGGCATGAGATAGCGGCGCAGATCCTTCGCGTCGGCGGGGGGCTCGGCGGCGACCGGCCGCGTGCCTTTGATCGTGACGCGCTCCATCAGGCGCCGCTTTGGATAGTAGTCGTGCAGCGCCGAATGCTGCACCGAGCGGTTGTCCCAGAACACCACCATGTTGGGCTGCCAGCGGTGGCGGTACTGGTATTCGTGAATGAGCGTCTTGCGGTAGAGCATCTCCAGGATCGTGCGGCTCTCGTCTTCCGCCATGCCCTTGATGCAGAGCGTGAACTGCGGATTCACGAACAGGACCTTCTTGCCGGTGAGCGGATGCAGCGTCACCACCGGGTGCGTCACCGGCGGGTAGAGATCCTCGTAGCTGCGCAGCTTTTCGATGCCCGCGCGATCGGAGGAAAACAGGCCGCGGAAGGGCTTGAAGTCGTGCACCGCCTCGAGACCCGAGAGGAAGCGCTGCCACCGGTCCGAGAGGCCCTCGTATACCGCGCTCATGCTGGCGAAGGCGGTGTCGCCGCCGACATCCGGGGTGATCTTCGAGCACAGCGCCGTGCCCATCGGCGGCGCCTGGCGGAAGGTTTCGTCGGAATGCCAGATGTCGGTGGCGGCGGGCGGGTTGCCTTCCTTGTTGTCGTAGACGATGAGCTCGGGAGCGTCCGCGGTGCTCGTGGAAAACGGGTGCACGGTGAGCTCGCCGAAGCAGCGGCCGAACCGCTTCAGGTCTTCGGAGGTGATCGCCTGGTCGGGAAAGACGAGCACGCCGTGCTCGGCGTGCGCCTGCTTCAGCGCCTCGAGGGTCTGCGCGTCGAGCGGGCGATGCAGCTCGATGCCGGTGATTTCGGCGCCGAGAAATACGCCAAGACGCCGGGTCGAAAGCGAAGGAAGGCTATTCGGGTTCGCGGCCATTGCGGGCGACGAAATCTATGAGCGCCGATCTGCCGGCATGCCTGGAGCCCTCCTCGAGCTCGGCCTCGTATTCCCGCAACTCGAGGACCTCGAACCGCGGAAACGACGAGCGCAACAGCTCCGCAGTATAAAGATTTTCGATCTGCGAGGGACCGCCGGTTTTGTATTCCAGCTGCCTGGGCGTGTAGCCCTCGATGAGCACCAGGCCGCCCGGCTTGAGGCTCGCCGCCATGCGCTGGAAAAGGAAGCGGCGCATCGCCGGGTCGGCGAACTGCACGAATATCGCCGCGGCGACATCGAAGCTGGGCCGCGTCGGCCAGGACCATTCGTAGACGCTCGCCACCTCGTGTGCCACGCGCACGCCGCGCTCGGCGGCGAGCTTGCGCGCCTTCGCCACGCCCACCGGAGAAATATCGAAAGCGGTCACTTCGAGGCCCTGCTGCGCCAGCCAGACGCTGTTGCGCCCCTCGCCGTCGGCCACGCACAGCGCGCGCTGTCCCGGCCGGAACAGCGCCGCTTTCGAGGCGAGAAAGGCGTTCGGGGCGGTGCCGAAGATGTAGTCCGGCGCCGAAAAGCGCTCGTTCCAGCGCGCGAGCTCCGCGTTTTGCAAGATCTGCCTCCGAGGAAAAACGTAATGATAAATGCTTGGGTACCTGAGTCACAGACGCGCCGCCGCGCGCTGCCTACCCTCGCCAGGTCGTCAACCCTTGGAGGCGAGGATGAAAACGAATGTGGGCGGCTTCGACCGCGCGGTGCGGATCGTTCTGGGTCTGATAATGCTGGCGTGGCTTTTCGTCGGCGACATCGAGCTGCGCTGGGTCGGCGTGATCGGCATCGTTCCGCTCGCCACCGGCCTGTTCGGCTTTTGCCCGCTCTACAGGCTGCTTGGCCTTAATACCTGCCCGCTGTCGCGCGACAGCGCATAAGAAGAAAGGCCGGATCAGCCGCGCGACTGCGCCGCGAGCGCCTTGGGATCGAGCACGGTGACGCGCTCGCGCTCGAGGCGCACCCAGCCGCGCTCCTCGAAGCTGCGCAGCAGCCGGCTCACGATCTCGCGCACGCTGCCGAGCTCGTCGGCGAGCGCCTGGTGCGTCGCTTGCACTACCGGCCCGCGGCGGACGAGAAGTTGCGCGAGACGCGCGTCGAGCCGCTGGAACGCCACCGCCTCCACGAGCTCCATCACTTCCGCGAGCCGCTCGCCGTACATGCCGAACACGAAGTGGCGGAACGGCTCGGACGCGAGCAGCAGCTCGTGAAACGTGCCTCCCGGGATGTTGAGCAGGACGATGTCCGTTTCGGCCGTGCCTTTGGCGGAGTACTCGGAGTGCCCGAGGAGGCAGCCGCCGGAAAGAATGCAACCCTGTCCCGGCTCGACGCGGTAGAGCAGGATCTCGCGCCCGCTGGGCGCGGTCTTTGTGACGCGCACGCTTCCCTCGAGGAGCAGCGGAAAGCCGCGGCAGGGCTGACGCGCTTCGAACAGTATGCTGCCAGCGGCCGCGCGCACGACCTGCGCCTGCGCGAGCAGCGCCTCCAGCCGCGCCACGGGCAGCTCGGCGAACACGGGAAAGCGCCGAAGCAGGTCGTCGCGGATCACAGTTCGCTCGCCTGATGCGGCATGGGCACCGCTGCGTGCCAGCCGAAACGCGCCGCGATCGCGTCGCGCAGCGCGTGCGCCGACAGCGGCTCGCCGTGCACCACCCACGTGCGCTGCGGAGGCTTGCGGAAGCCGGCGAGCCAGCCGAGCAGCGCGGCGCGATCGGCGTGCGCGGAAAGCCCGCCGATGGTGAACACCCGCGCTTTCACCTCGTGCTCTTCGCCGAAAAGCCGCACGCTCGGCGCTCCGTCGACGATCCTGCGGCCGAGCGTGCCGGCAGCCTGGAAGCCGACGAACACGAGCGCGCATTCCGGGCGCGCGATGTTGTGGCGCAGGTGATGCTTGATGCGCCCGCCCTCGCACATCCCGCTCGCCGAGATGATCACCGCGCCGGAGCGCACCGAGTTGATCTTGATCGAATCGGCGAGGTCCTCGGTGAAGCGGATCCTCGGGCCGCCGTCGGCCTGCGGCCGCCAGCCGGAGTACTTGGCGGTGACCTTCGTCGCCGCGAGCGCCATCGGCGAGTCGACGTAGAGATCGTGCGCGGGAACGCGGCCTTCGCGGCAGAGCTGGGCGATGAGGTAGAGCACTTCCTGGGTGCGGCCCACGGCGAAGGCCGGGATGATGACGTTGCCCTTGCGGCTTCTCAGCGTGTCGTTGAGCGCGTAGGCGAGCTCGTCCATGGACTGCGCGAGCGTCTTGTGCTCGCGGTTGCCGTAGGTCGACTCGACGACAAGGACATCGGCCTCGGCGACCGGCGTGGGATCGTTGACGATCGGCCGGCCCGGCTGCCCGAGATCGCCGGAAAAGACGAGCTTGCGCCCTGGCAGGAAAACTTCGACGATCGACGAGCCGAGGATGTGGCCGGCGTCGCGAAAGCGGCAGCGCACCGATTCGTGCGGGCGCACGTCGGCGTCGTATTCCACCGGCAGAAAATGCGTGAGGCTCGCGCGCGCCTGCGCCTGCGTGTAAATCGGCGTGCCGCCTTCCCATTCGGCCTCCTTCTCCTGCAGATGGCCGCTGTCGGGAAGCATCACTTCGGCGAGATCGCAGGTCGCGGCGGTGGCGTAAACCGCGCCGCGAAAGCCTTGCGCCACGAGGCGCGGGATCAGGCCGGAATGGTCGATGTGCGCGTGAGTGAGCAGGACGAACGCGATGTCGCGCGCGTCGAACGCGAAGCTTCGGTTTTTCGCCTCGGCCGCCGCGCCGCCCTGGAACATCCCGCAGTCGACGAGAAAGCGGATTTCCCCGGTGTCGACCTCGAAGCAGGACCCGGTGACCTCACCCGCCGCGCCGTGGAAGGTCAGGCGCAATGCCGATCCTGTAGTGCGAGACGTTCAGGTACTCGACGATGTCCGCCAGCTCGTCGGGCGTGAAGTTGCGCTTGCTCTGCGGCGCCCACTTCGCGACCGCCGCGCGCAGCTCGCCGAGGCTCTTGATGTCGGACCGGGTCCGCTCGTGCACCCGCTCGTAATGGCAGCCGCCGCAATGCGTCTCGTAGAGCGCGCGCCCGCGCCCGGCATCCTGCGCCGCCGCGGGAAGCACGAACAAGAGAATAGTCAACGAACTAACAAGACGCATCCGGATCCTGGCGCTTGGGGCAGCCCACCGGACGTTCGACCGGCTGGAGCGGGCAGCGGTTCACTTCGTCCCTGCGTTGCTGCAGGAAGCAGGTGAACGCGCTCGATCCGGCGCCGAGCGCCCAGAAGAAGAAAAAACCGGCGGTGTAGGCCGCTTTCCTCGAGAGATCCAAATCCGCGGGATCGATCGCCGTGAATGCGAGCACCGTGGCGATGCCGCCGACGATGAACGACGGCCAGAGTATCCAGATCGCTTTCTTCATGGCGACTCCTTCACGATGCGCCAGGTCGCGCGCGGGTCCTCGATCACGATGCGCCAGTGCCCCGGCGGCAGCGGCGGCAGCTCCGCCTCGTACACCCCTGCGCCGGCGGGCGCGAGCCGCAGCCGCTGGTCGTATCCCGCGCGGGTGGCGTGCACAAGCTGCGCGAAGAGGGCCTCGGGCGCCTGGCCGGTGATCTTTACCTTGAGCATTCCGGATTCCACGGCGATGTCGGCCGATATGCCGAGCGCACGCGCAGCATCTTCGCGCGCGAGCACCTTGTTGATCGCGAGGCCCTGCCTGTAATAGTCGTCCGCGACCAGGCCATCCGAGGACGCAACGGCCATCCAGGTGGTAATGGCGCCCGCGACGAGCACCGCGGCGGGCCCCGCCATCAGGATCCACGGCCACGGATTGCGATACCAGGGCTGCATGCTCATCTCACGATGAAGACGCTGCGCTCGCGCACGGCGATCGCATGATCGTCGACGGCGCGCACCTGGAACTCGATCTTGTGGGTGCCCGGCTCGACCTCGTCGCGCTCGACGCGCACCCTCACCGGCACCATGCGGCTCGCGGCCGGATCCACGGTGACGCGCCTGTCGCCTTCGATCTTGATGTCCTCCAGGCCGCGCACGCGGATCTCGTACTCGCGCTGCTGCTCGGTGGTGTTCATGATCTGCAGCCGGTAGACGTTCTCGACCTCATCGCCCACCTCTCGCGCGATCGCCGCGCGGTCGCGGATCACGTCCACCTTGAGCGGCACGCGCAGGTACAGGCTCGCTGCCGCGGCCGCGGTGATCGCGAGCAGGATGGCCGAGTACACCAGCACGCGCGGCCGCAGAACGCGCGTCTTCTTCCCCTCCATCGCGTGGGTGGTCGAGTAGCGGATGAGCCCGCGCGGGCGCGCGAGCCGGTCCATCACCTGGTCGCAGCCGTCGATGCACGCCGCGCAGCCGATGCATTCGTACTGCAGGCCGTCGCGGATGTCGATGCCGGTCGGGCAGGCCTGCACGCAGATGCCGCAATCGACGCAATCGCCCGCGCCCTTGCTGCCCGCCTTGCCGCGCGGCTCCCCGCGCGCGCGGTCGTAAGTGATGATGAGCGTGTCCTTGTCGAACATCGCGCTCTGGAAGCGCGCGTAGGGGCACATGTACTTGCACACCTGCTCGCGCATCCAGCCGGCGTTGCCGTAGGTGGCAAAGCCGTAGAAGAGCACCCAGAAGCCCTCCCAGGGACCGAACGACAGCGTCAGCGCCTCGCTCCACAATTCCTTGATGGGGGTGAAGTAACCGACGAAGGTGAATCCGGTCCAGAGCGACAAGGCGATCCAGGCCCCGTGCTTCGCTCCCTTGAGAAACAACTTCTTGGGTGAGAACCCCTGCTTGTCCAGCCTGATGCGCGC
This sequence comes from Betaproteobacteria bacterium, assembly GCA_004297625.1. Classification (GTDB taxonomy): domain Bacteria; phylum Pseudomonadota; class Gammaproteobacteria; order Burkholderiales; family SG8-39; genus SCGC-AG-212-J23. Next base: position 34,450 of record SCTY01000014.1, read on the forward strand.
ATTGCGGTCGCCCTCGATGACGCGCTCGATCCACATGAAGATCTCGGTGTAGACCGTCTGCGGGCAGGCGAACCCGCACCACAGGCGCCCGGCCGCGGCGGTGAACAGGAACAGCGCGAGCGCCGAGATGACGAGCAGGACCGTGAGGTAGACGATGTCCTGCGGCCAGAACACCAGGCCGAGGATGAAGAACTTGCGGTTCGCGATGTCGAAGAGCACCGCCTGGCGGCCGTTCCAGGTGAGCCACGGCCCGCCGTAGTACACGATCTGCGTGATCCAGACGAGCGCCCAGCGCCAGCCGGCGAACCGGCCGTGCACCGCGCGGGGATAGATCTTGCGCCGAACCTCGTAGAGCGAAAGCTCTGCGAGGTTCAAGTCCTCCTTCATCTTGCCTGCGAGAGCGACAGCACGTAGGCCGTCAGCAGATGGATCTTCGCTTCCGTGAGCACGCCCTTGTGGGCCGGCATCTGGCCGTTGCGGCCGCGCGTGACGGTCTCGATGATCGTCGACTCGCTCGAGCCGTAGAGCCACGTGGCATCCGCGAGGTTCGGCGCGCCCATCGCCGGATTGCCCTTGCCCTCGGAGCCGTGGCAGGCGATGCAGTTCGCCTTGAACAGCGCCTCGCCGCGCGCCCGGCGGATCGAGTCGTTCGTCAGGCCGGAGAGCGACCGCACGTAATGCGCGGCGTCCTTCACGCCCTGCTCGCCGAGCACGGCGCCCCACGGCGGCATCGCTGCGGTGCGGCCCCCGGTGATGGTCTGCTCGACGGTCTTCGCGTCGCCGCCCCACTGCCAGTCTTGATCCGTCAGGTTGGGGAAGCCGCGCGAGCCCGCGCCGTCGGAGGCGTGGCATTGCGCGCAGGTATTGAGGAAGAGCTTCTGCCCTACGGCGAGCGCCTCGGGATTCTTGATCAGCGTCTGGACGTCCGCTGCGGCGAACCTGTCGTAGATCGGCCCGTAGCGCTTGGCGGCGAGCTCGCGCTCGCTTTCGAGCTGGGTGATCTGCGACCAGCCGAGCAAGCCGCTCCAGCTGCCCAGGCCGGGGTAGAGCACGAGGTAGCCGAGGCCGAACACCACCGTGATGTAGAAAAGCCAGGACCACCAGCGCGGCAGCGGGTTGTTGTATTCCCTGAGATCCTCGTCCCAGACGTGCCCGGTGGTGTCGGCCGGCCCGGGTTTTCTGCGAACGCTCTGCGACTTGAGCACCACCGCGCACGCGACGATCGACACCACCGTGATCACGGCGATGTAGACGTCCCAGAATCCGGAAGTGAACTGGCTCATGCGTCATCCTCTTCGAGGATGCTCATCGCCTGCAGCTCGAGGCTGCGCCTGCGCGCAGGCAGGTAGGCCCACCAGACGATGCCGAGAAACGCCGCAAACAAGAACACCGTTACGAAGCTGTGGATGAGATCGACGTCCATTCAGTTTGACCTCTTCAGTTCAATTCCAAGTCCCTGAAGGTAGGCAATGAGCGCCTCGAGCTCGGTCTTGCCCTGCAGCTCGGCGGGCGCCTTCTTCACGTCCTCGTCCGAGTACGGCACGCCCAGGCGGCGCAGCGCGGTGAGCTTGGCTTGGATGTCCTCGGCGTTGGCCGGCGTCTTGGCGAGCCACGGATACGCCGGCATGTTGGACTCGGGCACCACATCGCGCGGGTTATTCAGGTGCACGCGATGCCATTCGTCGGAATAGCGGGCGCCGACGCGGTGCAGGTCCGGACCGGTGCGCTTGGAGCCCCACTGGAACGGGCGGTCGTAGACGAACTCGCCGGCGACGGAGTACGGCCCGTAGCGCTCCACCTCGGCGCGGAAGGGCCGCACCATCTGCGAGTGGCAGTTGTAGCAGCCTTCGCGGATGTAGATGTCGCGGCCGGTGAGGCGCAGCGGGCTATAGGGCTTGAGGCCCGCGACCGGCTCGGTCACCGACTTCTGGAACGACAGCGGCACGATCTCCACCAGCCCGCCGACGACGATCACCAGGATGATGAGGATGATGAGCAGCGCCTGGTTGCGCTCGATGAGGTCGTGGGTGAGCTTCATGCGTGCGCCGGCGCCGCCGCCGGTTCCGGAATACGGGCCTCTTGCGGCTTCGAGGTCGAGATGGTCTTCGTCACGTTCCAGGCCATGATCACCATGCCGGCGAGGAACAGCAGGCCACCCAGCAGGCGGATGGCGTAGAACGGATACGTGGCCTTCACGCTTTCGACGAAGGTATAGGTGAGCGTGCCGTCCTCGCTCACCGCGCGCCACATCAGGCCCTGCATCACGCCGGCGATCCACATCGCCGCGATGTAGAGCACGACGCCGATGGTGGCGATCCAGAAGTGCGCGTTGATCGCGGGCACGCTGTACATCTGGGTGCGGCCGAAGAGGCGCGGCACCATGTAATAGAGCGATCCCATGGTGATGAACGCGACCCAGCCGAGCGCGCCGCTATGGACGTGGCCGATGGTCCAGTCCGTGTAGTGCGACAGCGCGTTCACCGTCTTGATGGACATCATCGGCCCCTCGAAGGTCGACATGCCGTAGAACGACAGCGATACGATGAGGAACTTGAGGATCGCGTCCTCGCGCAGCTTCTGCCATGCGCCCGAAAGCGTCATGATGCCGTTGATCATTCCGCCCCACGAAGGCGCGAGCAGGATGAGCGAGAACACCATGCCGATCGACTGCGTCCATTCGGGGAGCGCGGTGTAGTGCAGATGGTGCGGGCCGGCCCACATGTAGGTGAAGATGAGCGCCCAGAAGTGCACCACCGAGAGGCGGTAGGAGTAGATCGGGCGGCCGGCCTGCTTCGGGACGTAGTAGTACATCATCCCGAGGAACCCCGCGGTGAGGAAAAAGCCGACCGCGTTGTGGCCGTACCACCACTGCACCATCGCGTCCTGCGCGCCGGCGAACGCGGAATACGACTTCCAGAACGTGGCCGGCATCGCGGCGCTGTTCACGATGTGCAGCAGCGCGATCGCGAGGATGTAGGCGCCGAAGAACCAGTTGGCGACGTAGATATGCTGGACTTTTCTTTTATATAAAGTCCCGAAAAACACCACCGCGTACGCGATCCACACCACCGCGATCAGGATGTCGATCGGCCACTCGAGCTCGGCGTATTCCTTGGAAGTGGTGATGCCGAGCGGCAGCGTGATCGCTGCAAGCACGATCACCGCCTGCCAGCCCCAGAACGTGAACGCCGCCAGGCCGTCGCTGAAAAGGCGGGCGTGCGAGGTTCGCTGCACGACGTAGTACGAAGTGGCGAAAAGCGCGCTGCCGCCGAAGGCGAAGATGACGGCGTTGGTGTGCAGCGGGCGCAGCCGCCCGTAGGAAAGCCACGGGATGTCGAAGTTGAGCGCCGGCCAGATGAGCTCGGCGGCGATGTACACGCCGACCAGCATCCCGACGACCCCCCAGATCACCGTGGCAATGGTGAATTGCCGTACGACCTTGTAGTTGTAGGTGGCTTCCGCCTGCATGGGCTCTGACCTCTGGAAGCCTCGATGTTATGGACCGGGCTGCGGCGACTTTTGACCTTAATCAAATGCCTGAAGAACTAATCCGGCAGCGCTGCCGCGTCGCAATCGGACGCTACGCTCGCGGGATGTACGTGGCCGTGCAACCGCTCGTCGCGCTGATCGCCGGGGTGCTCATCCTGGCGATGCCGCGGCTCCTTAACTACATCGTCGCGCTGTACCTCATCCTCATCGGTATCCTGGGCCTCGTGAAGTTCTAGGGAACCAGCACCGCGGCGCCGTTCAGCTTTCCTTCGCGCAAGTCGGAGAGCGCCTGGTTCGCGTTTATGAGCTCATAACGCGTGACTTCCGTGCGCAGCGGAATCTTCGCGGCTACGCGCATGAAGGCTTCGCCGTCGGCGCGGGTGAGGTTCGCCACCGATTCGACGCGCCGCTCGCCCCACAGGATCGAATAGCGAAACGACGGGATGTCGCTCATATGGATGCCGCCGCAGATGACGCGGCCGCCTTTCTTGATGCTTTTCAAGGCACAAACGACAAGCGAGCCGACGGGAGCGAAGATGATCGCCGCATCGAGCGGCTCGGGCGGCGCTTGCGTCGAGTCGCCCGCCCAGCGCGCGCCGCATTCGCGCGCGAACTTCTTGCCTGCTTCGTCGCCGGGGCGCGTAAAGGCGAGCACCGTGCGGCCTTCGGCGCTCGCCACCTGCGCCAGGATGTGCGCCGCTGCGCCGAAACCGTACAGACCGAGCGTTTTCGCGTCCTCGGTTCTTGCGTAACAGCGATAACCGATCAGCCCGGCGCAAAGCAGCGGCGCCGCCTCGGCATCGCCGTAGCGCTCGGGAATCGGAAGGCAGAAGCGCTCGTCGGCGAGCGTGTATTCGGCGTAGCCGCCGTCGAGATGGCAGCCGGTGAAGCGGGCGTTTTCGCAAAGGTTCTCGCGGCCGCTCGTGCAGTATTCGCAGGCGCCGCAGGTCCAGCCAAGCCAGGGAATGCCGATGCGCTGTCCGCTACCGACGATCGTCCCGACGACTTCGTGGCCGGGCGTCACCGGATAGCGGCAGGCCGGCAATTCGCCGTCCACGAGATGCAGATCGGTACGGCATACGCCGCACGCGTGCACCTTGACGAGCACCTGCCCGGGCCCGGGCCTGGGGCGATCGAGCACCTCGAGACGCAGTCCGGAGCCGGGGCCATGCGAGCGCATCGCCTTCATCGGGAATCGGGGTCCGTCCCCGATTTCGGGCGGTCGTCGTCGGCGAGGATGTCGTGCGCCGGGCGCTCGAGATCGTCGAACTGGCCCGAGCGCAGGGCGTGCCAGAACGCCCAGCCGATCACGAATACGAGGGCGACGGAGAGCGGAACGAGGAGGTAAAGGCTTTCCATGTGGGCTTGGAGCCGAGCGGGCGCAGCGCGTTCAGCAGAACGGTCAGCGAGCTCGCGCCCATGGCGAGCGCGGCCTGCCACGGACCGATCCAGCCGAGCGCCGCAAGCGGCAGGGCCAGCGCATTGTAGGCGAGCGCCCATCCCAGGTTCTGCCGCACGAGCCGCATCGCCCTGCGCGCAACTTCCAACGTGCCGAGCAGCGCGGCGAGCGAGCTGCCGGTGAGCACCACGTCGGCGTGAAGCTGCGCGGCGTCCGCGCCGCTGCCCATGGCGAAGGAGGCGTCCGCGCGCGCGAGCACCGGCGCGTCATTCAGGCCGTCGCCCACCATGACGACCACGCGGCCGGCGTGCTGCAGCCGCGCCACATATTCGAACTTGTCCTGCGGCGTCATGCCGGCGGCGAAGCGCTCGATGCCGGCGCGGCGCGCGACCGCGGCTACCGCCGCAGGCGCATCGCCGCTCGCGAGGTGCACCTCGATATTCCTGGCGGCAAGCGTCGCCACGAGCTCCCTCGCCTCGGGGCGCAGCTCGTCGTGCAGCTCGAACACCGCGAGCCATCCGGTTTCATCGGCGAGAAACACCCTCGTATGGAAATCGGCCGCCCGCAGGCTGCCCGGCGGCGCCGCATCGCACAGTTGCCGGCAGAACGCCTCGGTGCCGATGCGCGCCACCCGGTGCTCGACCTTGCCCTCGATGCCCTGCGCCGGCTCGTGGCGGGGGGCTTCGACGATCGACGCGTCGCCGCGCGGAAAAGCGCGCGCGATGGGATGGCGGCTGGTCGCCTCGAGCGCCGCGGCAAGCCTCAGGCACGAATAGGCGTCGAGCCGCCCGACGGCGAGCACTTCGCCGAGGGCAAGCCGGCCGGTGGTGAGCGTTCCGGTCTTGTCGAGCACGACGTCATCCGCGCGGTCCAGCGCTTCGAGCGCCCGCGCGCGCGTGAGCAGCGCGCCGCGCTCGAGCAGTGCCGCTCCAGCGCGCGTCAGCACGGCCGGCGCGGCGAGCGCGAGCGCGCAAGGACAGGCGACCACGAGGACCGCGACCGCGATCCACGGATCGGAGAAATACAAGCCGGCGGCTGCGGCCGTGAAGAGGATTGCCCAGGTAAGGCGGCGCGCGATCGCGTCGGCGGCATCGACGAGCCGCGGCCGGGACGCGACCGCGCGTTCGACGAGCCGGGCGATGCCGGCGGCGCGCGTGCCCGCGCCGCTGCGCGTGACGCGCATGACGAGCGGCTGCTCGAGATTCACCGAGCCGGCGATAAGCTCGTCGCCTTCCCCCTTGGCGATCGGGCGCGATTCGCCGGTGAGCAGCGACTCGTCGGCGCTCGAGCGTCCGGCAACGACCACGCCGTCAGCGGGCACCTGCTGCCCCGGAGGGATGTTGATCTGAGTCCCGGGTTCCAGTCTTCTGGAAGACCCCAAGCGCAATAGCGGATCGAGCGCGCGCGCGGCGCGCCGGCGCGCCGCGCCCTCCAGGTAGCGCGCGCCGAGAAGCAGGAAAGCGAGCATGCTGATCGAGTCGAAATACACTGCGCCGCCGCCGGAAACGGTGGCCCACGCGCTTGCCGCAAAGCCAAAGGCAAGCCCGAGCGCGATCGGCGTGTCGAGGCCGATGCGGCGCTGGCGCAGCTCCTGGCGCGCGCCCGAAAAGAACGGCCCGCAGGCGAAAAAGAGCACCGGCGCGGTGACGACCAAGCTCGCCCAGCGCAGCAGCGCTTCGGCATCGGCGGTGAGCGCGCCATCGCCGATGTAAGCAGGAAGCGCGTACATCATGACTTGCATGGCGCCGAAGGCGGCAACGAACAGGCGCCAAAGCGCCGAGCGCCGCTCGCGGCGCTCGAGCTCGTCCTGGCGCCGCGGCTCGTAAGGCAGCGCGTCGTAGCCGACCGCACGCACCGCCCCGATGATTCCCGAAAGCTGCGCGCGCGCCGGGTCCCAGGCGACCTGCGCGCGCTGGGTCGTGTAATTGACGTCGGCGCGCGTCACGCCCGGTACGCGGCGCAGGGTCTGCTCGACGAGCCACAGGCACGCCGCGCAGCGCACGCGGTCGACGATGAGGGCGGCGTCGCTGCCCTCGCAAACAAATTCTTCCTTATCGACGCGAGATTCGACCGGCGCAGGCGCCGGTGCCGAGCGGGTTTGGTAATAGCTTTCGAGGCCCGCGTCGACGATCGTGCGCGCGACCGCCTCGCAGCCGGCGCAGCACAGCTCGCGCGCCGCTCCGAGGGCGACGACGGAGTACCTGCCCGGCTCGACGACCGGCAGGCCGCAATGGAAACAGGAGCTCAAGCGCGCGTCAGCCTAGCCGCGGCGGCGGAAAGGTTTTTGACCTGTGTCAAGGCTTTAAGGGCGGTTTTTCCACCCCCATCTAATCGCCCATGAAATACAAGGATTACTACAAGGTCCTGGGCGTCGAGCGCGGCGCGAGCGAGGACGTCATCAAGAAGGCGTACCGCAAGCTCGCGCGCAAGTACCACCCGGACGTCTCCAAGGAGCCGAATGCAAAGGAAAAATTCCAGGAGGTGTCCGAGGCCTACGAGACGCTGCGCGACAAGGAGAAGCGCGCCGCCTACGACAGTCTGGGCAGCGGCTTCCGCCCAGGCCAGGATTTCCGGCCGCCGCCCGACTGGTTCGAGCGCTTCGGCGCCGGCCGCGGCGAGGATCTGGGCGGCGTGGACCTCTCGGACCTCTTCGAATCGCTCGGCGCCTTTGGCCGCGCGACCGGCTTCGGGCGCGCGCGGCGCGGCGGCAGCATGGCCTTCCCGGGCGAGGACTACGAGGTGCCTGTACGGCTCACGCTCGAGGAAGCGTACCGCGGCGCGGAGCGGCAGGTGCAGTTCGACGGCCGCAGCTTTACCGCACGCATCCCCCGGGGCGCGAGCGACGGCCAGCGGCTCCGGCTGCGCGGCAAGGGCGGCCCTGGAATGAACGGCGGCCCGCCGGGCGACCTTTATCTGCAGATCAGCCTCACGCCGCACCCGCTCTACCGGGTGAGCGGTCACGACCTGAATCTCGAAGTGCCGCTTGCCCCGTGGGAGGCTGCGCTTGGCGCGCAGGTGGACATCCCGGCGATGGAGGGCCGCGTTACGGTCAAGGTTCCCGCCGGATCGAAGGCCGGGCAGAAGCTGCGCCTCGCCGGCAAGGGCCTGCCCAAGCCCGGCGGCGGCGCGGGCGACCTGTACGCCGAGCTCACCATCGCGGTGCCGGCCACGCTCACCGAGCGTGAGAGGAAACTCTACGAGGAGCTGCGCGAGGCGTCGCGCTTCGACCCTCGCGTCAGGTTCCGCGGCTGAAGACGGGCATGCAACTTGCGAAATGAAGCAAACTTGTCAATGAGGGGCGCCATGGCACTTACACCCGAGCAGACCCAGGAGCTGCAGCGCACGGTGGACCAGCGGCACGCCGCCTTGCTCGCCGAGATCACCCGCGATCTGGACCGGATGCGCGAGGACCGGCAGGCCGACCCCGCCGGCCGGGTGGGCGACCCCGGCGACGAATCCGTGGCGAGCCTGATTTCCGATCTCGAGCAGGCCGATACGTCGCGCGACATTTCGGAGTTGCGCAGCCTCGAAGCCGCGCGCCAGCGCATTAACGAAGGCCGCTACGGGCTGTGCAGCAATTGCGGCCAGGAGATCGGCTACGAGCGGCTGCGCGCCAATCCCGCGGCCGAGCGCTGCATCAGCTGCCAGACGCAGTTCGAGAAGACGCACGCCTCGAGCGCCGGCTCCACGCTCTGAATTCCGGGTCAGAGTCTTAATTCAGGTAGCTACGCGTTGCGTGAATTAAGACTCTGACCCGGAATTCAGGCCCTGAGCACGCACTTCTCGTAAAGCCCGGGAAAGGCGCCGCCCGGGTCGTACTTCGCCTTGAGCGATTTGTACGCTTCGCCGCCGTACAGGCGCTCGAACTCCGCGCGCGGAAAGTAGCTGTCCGAGTACAGCGACTTGATGCCGCCGAGCTCGACCACCTTGTTCTCGATCAGCCGGTTGAAATGGCCGGCGGGATGCGCCTCGCGCGTGCGCTTCACGTCCCAGAAGCCGAAGTTGACGTACCAGTCGTGGCGCATCGGGTACAGCGCGAAGCTCGCGCCGTGCGCCGCCGCGCCGATCGGGCAGATCCACTGCGGCCAGAGCGCGACGTTGTCCTTGTAGAAATCCAGGAATTCCGCCGCGCGCGCGAGCGGAACGTCGACATCCTGGATCACCGACTCGGAATGCAGGCCGAGCAGGCGCTCGATCTTCTTCGTCGCGCCGACGCGGCTGTTCCAGCGCATGATCTTCGTGTAGTGGCGCGAGCCCAGCCGGTCTTTCCCGAAAACGAATCGTCTGCAGAACCCGTTTTGGGCCAAGACATTCTTCGAGCACCAGAACCAGTCGGTGTCCCAGCGCCACAGGTAGTCGCTTATGGTCAAGTAGTCCTCGCGCTTCTCGGCAATCGAGCGGTAATAGATCTTTTCGAACGTGTAGTCGCTCGTGTACGGGGCGCTGTCCGCAAAGGTGCCGAGGGAAATAAACAACTTGTTTTCATTGAAGATCGTTCCGTCGACGAAATCCGCCTCGCCGGCATCGAGCCGCTTTCCCAGCTCGGAGAAGAACTTCTTCGGGTCGGAAAAAGCGAGATGCTGAAGCCGCACATACGGCTTCACGGGAACGGCTTTCGCCTTCACGCGCAGCGCGTAGCCGAGCGTGCCGTAGGAATTCGGAAAGCCGTAGAAGAGCGCGGCGTGCTCGTTGTCGGGCCGGCAGGTGACGACGCGCCCGTCGCCAAGCAGCACGTCGAACTCGAGCACCGTGTCGTGCACGAGACCGTAGCGGTGCGACGAGGACTCGATGCCTACGCCTGCGAGCGCACCGCCGAGCGTGATGGTCTTCAGCTGCGGCACGACGGCGGGCATTGCGCCACGCGCGAGGCAGGCGGCGGTGAGCGCTTCGTAGGTCACCATGCCTTCGGCTTCGACCCAGCCGGCGGCCGGATCGACCGCGAGTACGTCGGAAAAGGCGCTGACGTCGAGGCGCCGGCGCGGCGCTCCGGCACGGTCGCGGAAAAGGTTGGAGGTGTCCTTTCTTAAACCTACCGCGCCGCTGCCGACCCTAAGCTGCTCTGCCAGAGCTTCTTTTTTCCTGGTATACGTCGCGTTCGTAGAGGAAGTCCCGCGTCATGGGGTAGCTCGTCATCGAGACGTTCCCCTTGGAGAACACGATCTGGAAAAGGTGCGTGCGGCCATTCGGCAGGCGGAACATCTCCGCGCAGCCGTAGAGGTAGACGCGCCAGATGCGCCGGAAGCGCTCGTTGAAGCGCTTGGGATCGAGCGCGCGGATGCGCTCCCAGTTGCGGTCGAAGCGCTCGGCCCACACATCGAGGGTCAGCGCGTAGTGGCGCCGCAGGTTCTCGATGTCCAGCACCTCGAGCCCGGCGTCTTCCATCTCGGTGATCACGTCGGCGAGGCTCGGGATCCAGCCGCCCGGGAACACGTACTTGCGGATGAAGAAGTCGGTGTCGAAGCGGCCGACGTGGCCTATGAAATGCAACAGGCCGATGCCCCCCTTCTTCAGGTAGCTCGCGTGCGCCCGGATCACCTCGCCGAGCTGGTCGCGGCCGGCGTGCTCCAGGCAGCCGATCGAAGCCACCTTGTCGAATTGCCGCCCGGCGTCGCGGAAGTCGCCATGCATCTGCAGCGAGTGACCCAGGCGCCGGCGCTCGATCTCGCGGCGCGCGTGCTCGGCCTGCGAACCGGTGGTGTTGATCGCGGTGACTTTGACGCCGAAATGCTCGTGTGCGTAAAGCATGAAGCCGCCGAAGCCGCTGCCGACGTCGACCACCTCCTCGCCCGGCTTGAGCAGGATCTTGCGCGCGACGTGCTCGCACTTGCTGCGCTGCGCCTCCTCGAGCGTGCGCGTGCCTTCCTTCCAGTACGCGCAGGTGTAGAGCATCAGCGGATCGTCGAGCCAGAGCTTGTAGAACTCGGGCGGCAGCGCATAGTGGAACTCGGCGTTCTCCTGCGCGCGGCGCCGGTTGGCGTTGGCGTGCCAGAGCTCGTGCCAGCGGTTGCGCATGCGCACGAGGAAGGTGGGCTCGTCGATTCCCGCCTCCATCCCCGCTGCCAGCGCCTGGGGCAGGCTGCCCTGAATGTCGACGTCCCCGTCAAAGTAAGCCTCGAGCAAGCCCACATGCCCGTAGAGCGCCATGCGCTTCTGCGCCCGGTCATTGTTGAAGATCACCGTGAAAGCGGGAGGCTGCTCCGAGTTGCGGTACTCGGCGCCGCTCGGAAAGCGCACCCGGAACGCGGTGCCGGTCCGCCGGCCGACCTGCTCGAGTAGGGGCTTAAGAGCGCCTGGCATGGGCGCGATTCTACCTATTCCATGCCGGGCGGGCTGTGCCGGGCGCGCGACACGCCGAGGGACGCATCGGAGTCCGGTTCGACGATCACGCAGCGGCTGGTGCAATACGCGGCATGAAGAAGCCCGCCACCTTGGCCAGCATGCTTTTCGTCGCTGCCGCCATCGGCGTTTGGGCCTGCCAGCAGGCCGCGCAGAACGGCAAGCTTGCGGAGCTGCTCGCGCAGGCGATTACCTACGCGATCCCGTGACGCTCCCTTAGACGCCGCATCCGCCTAACGGCACATGGCGCGTGGCCGGGGTCTTGCATCGTCCCGGGCGAAAGGAATCAAGGCCATGAAGATCTGCGTGTACGGGTGTCCGGGAAAAGACGGGAAAAGCGAGCCGCATGTGTTCTATCTTGGCGCGCGCCGGCTGCCGGTCATTGCGATCCTCGACCGCTGGGCCGATTCCGAGCATCACTACTTCGAGGTGAAGGCCGACGACGGCCGCCGCTTCGTGCTGCGGCATGCTCCGAGCTCCGACTATTGGGAGCTCGCGGGCGTGTACCGCCCCGGGCGCCCCGGGCGCCCGCGTGTAGCCATTCGCGCCTAGGCCGGTAAAAAAGTAACATTGGGGCCTGACCCCGATCCCCCATTACCTGAGCCCGCTGCTCGCTCCGCGCAGCGTAGCGCTGGTGGGCGCGAGCGAGCGTGAAGGCTCCCTTGGCGGCATCGTCTACCGCAACCTTGCGGCCGGCGGCTTGAGGGGCGGGCTGTACGCGGTCAATCCCAAGCGCCGGAGCATTTTCGGCAAACCGGCCTATCCGAGCCTCTCGAAGCTGCCCTCGGTCCCGGACCTCATCGTCGTCGCCACGCCGGCGCGCACGCTTCCGGACATCATTGAGGAGGCCGGCGCCGCCGGTATCCGCGCGGCCATCGTGCTGAGCAGCGGTTTCGGCGAGGCAGGGCCCGAAGGCCGCGCGCTCGAAGCGCAGATGATGCAGGCGGCGAAGCGCCACGGCGTGCGGGTGATCGGGCCCAACTGCCTTGGCGTGATGCGTACCGACGTCGGCTTGAACGCGACTTTCGCGCGCGGTCCCGCACTGCCGGGCGCGCTCGCGCTGGTTTCGCAATCCGGCGCGATCTGCGGCGCCCTCCTCGACTGGGCCAATCATGCCCAGGTCGGGTTCACGAGCGTCGTCTCGCTCGGCGCAGGCGCGGATGTCGACTTTGGCGAAATTCTCGATTTCCTGGTGGCCGATCCGGCAACCGAGGCGGTGCTGCTCTATGTGGAAGGCATCCGCGACGCGCGGCGCTACGTGTCCGCGCTGCGCGCCGCAACGCGCGTCAAGCCGGTCGTAGTGCTGAAAGTGGGGCGGTATTCGACGGGCTCGCGCGCCGCCTCGAGCCACACTGGGGCCATGGTCGGCGCGGACGCCGTGTTCGACGCCGCGCTGCGCCGCGCGGGCACGGTGCGCGTACGAACGTATACCCAGCTTTTCGCCGCCGCGCGCATTCTCAGCGCTCCGCACTTCCCGGAAGGCGAGCGGCTCGCGATCATGACCAACGGCGGCGGCCCGGGCGTCGTCGCCGCCGACAGCGCGACCGAAAACGGCGTGCCGCTGGCCGAGCTCTCGCCAGAGACCATCGCCACCCTGGACAAAAGCATGCCGCCGCAGTGGTCGCGCGGCAATCCGATCGACATCATCGGCGACGCGCCGCCGGAACGCTTCGCCGTCGCGACGGCCGCGGCGCTCGCCGACCCGGGCGTCGACGCGCTGCTTGCGATGTATTCGCCGGTCGCGGTCACCGAGCCTCAGGCGGCTGCCGCTGCGGTGGCATCGGCCGCGAAGGAAAGCAAGAAGCCCGTTCTCGCCGCGTGGCTTGGCGACATCAATCCGAACGACAGCCGCCTGTATCTCGAATCGCAGGGCGTCGTCAATTTCTATACGCCGGAGAACGCGGTAGAGGCGTTCTCCTTCCTGTGCGCGTACCGGCGCAATCAGGCCCAGCTGATGCAGGTTCCCGAGGCGCTGCCGGCCGACGAGCCCACGCCCGACATGAAGGCCGCGCTTTCGATCCGCGATGCCGCACTCGCGGAGAAGCGCACCATTCTCTCGGAGCACGAGGCGAAAGCGCTGCTCGCGGCTTTCGGGCTCCCGGTACCGCGCTCCGTTCCGGTGTCATCGCGCGACGAGGCGGTGCACGCCGCGCAGGAGATCGGCTTTCCGGTGGCGATGAAGATCCGCTCGCCCGACATCACGCACAAGACCGACGTCGGCGGCGTACGCCTCAACCTGCAGAACGCCGACATGGTGCTCTCCGCGTACGACGACATGATGCGGCATGTGAAGAAGCTGCGCCCGGACGCGCGCGTCGAAGGCGCGCTGGTGCAGCCGATGCTGCGCTACCCGCACACGCGCGAAGTGCTGGTCGGCGTGGCGACCGACCCGGTGTTCGGACCCGTCATTTCATTCGGCGCGGGCGGCGTGTCGGTCGAGGCAGTGCGCGACACCGCGCTCGCGCTGCCGCCGCTCAACGTGCCGCTCGCGCGCGACCTGATGGCGCAAACACGGATGCACCGGCTGCTTGGCGGGTATCGCGATGTGCCGCCCGCCGATCTCGACGCGCTCGTCAGGGTGCTGACCGGCGTGTCGCGCCTCGTCTGCGCCGCGGCCTGGGTCAAGGAGCTCGACCTGAATCCCGTGCTGGCGCATCCGGGCGGAGCGACGATCGCCGACGCGCGGGTGGTGATCGACCCGGCGAGGCGGGAAACCCCGGCGCGTTACGCGCACATGGCGATCCACCCCTACCCGACCGAGCTCGAAGGCGAGATCCGCCTGCTCGACGGACGCGCGGTGCGGGTGCGGCCGATCCGGCCGGAGGACGCGCCGCTCGAGCGGCGCTTCCACCAGGGTTTGTCCGATCGCTCCCGCTACCATCGCTTCATGCAGCACCTGCCCGAGCTCTCGCCGCGCATGCTTGCGCGCTTCACGCAGCTCGACTACGACCGCGAGCTTGCGCTCGTCGCCCTCTGGGAAGGCGAATTCATCGGCGTCGGGCGCTACGCGCCGAATCCCGACGGGCGCAGCGCGGAGTTCGCGCTCACCGTCGGCGACGCGTGGCAGGGCAAGGGCGTCGGGCGCACGCTCCTCGCGAAGCTGTGCGATACCGCGCGCGCGGCCGGCTACACGGCGCTGTACGGCTACATCCTCAAGGACAACCGCGACATGCTCGACCTCGCGGCGCGTCTGGGCTTCACCGAGACCTCGCGCGAGGGCAACGAGATCGCGGTGATGCGGCGCCTTTGACCTGAATCAACACGCCTCGCGTGTCACGATTTATTCTTTTTTTCAAGCTCATGTTCAAGCACATCCTGATCCCGACCGACGGCTCCGGCGTGGCGGCAAAAGCCATACGCGCCGGCGTGCAGCTGGCGAAGGAAATGGGCGCCCGGGTGACGGGCTTCTACGCGGAAGAGCCGCGCCCGGTGCACCTGCATAACGCGGGCTACAGCGTAGAAAGGGAGCTCATCAAGGAATTCGACCGCCGCTCGCGCGAGTTCGCCGAGCGCTGCGTCGGCGAGATCGAGAGCGCGGCGAAAGCCGCCGGCGTTCCGTTCGACCGGATGGTCGTCAAGTCGCACCGCCCGGACGAGGCGATCATCAACGCGGCGAAAGTGCGCAAGTGCGATGCGATCTTCATGGCCTCGCACGGCCACCGCGGGCTCGCACGGCTCATGCTGGGCAGCGTGACCAACAAGGTGCTCACGCATTCCAGGATTCCCGTGCTGGTATTCCGTTGAAATAGCGCGCCTTTATCGGCTAAATAAGCTTTTTCGATTTGCGCTATGGGGCGCGCGCGCATAGGCTCCCTGCTTCCCAAACGGAGGATCCATGAAAGCGCTCAAGGGCAGCAAGACGCACGACAATCTCAAGGCGGCGTTCGCCGGCGAATCGCAGGCGAACCGGCGCTACCTGTATTTCGCGGCCAAGGCCGACGTCGAGGGCCAGAACGACGTCTCGGCGCTG
>SCTY01000015.1 GCA_004297625.1 Betaproteobacteria bacterium
TCGCGACTGCCGAGCCGCTGCTGCCGTTCGGCAAGTACGGTCCGGCCCCGGGCAGCACCTATCTGCCCGCGGGCGTCCATATCGATTATGACAACGTGCCGTACTTCAGCCAGTACGTCGATCCGGACTTTCGGGTGAAGTACCTGGTTTACGTCGGCAACCTGCTGGGGGACAAGAAGGTCAATGTCTATGGCTTCGGCGACTGGATCGGCGCGCCGCTGAAGGGCGTGGCGCCGCGCCCCGCGCCGGCAGGCAAGACGCCCGCAACTGCGGCCGGCGGACCATCGGCTAAACCCAAGCCATAAGGAAACCGTGGCGCGCATGCTCCGGCCGGCCCGACACGCCTGGCTATTGACCTGTGCGCTAGCGGTGGCGCTCGGGCTGGCGGGCGGCTGCAGTCCCGACGCGCACTATCAAGTGCTCACGTTTTTTTTCACCGGAGTGCCCGCGCCGGGCGAGGAACAGGCCGCGTCGAAGAAGGCCGAGAAGCCGGCTGCGGCGGTGCCGGCGACGAAGCGGACGCAGCGCGAGTTCTTCCAGGAGCCGCAGTTTTTTGTCCACGGCCCGTACGGCGCCGGGCAGTGTGACAAGTGCCATGCAGTGACCGCATCCAAACCGTTTCGCTCCGAGGCGCCCGGCGCGACCAAGGCGGCTTCCGCTCCCGATCGCAAGAGCATCGGACCGCGGCTGGCGGTGCCGCTGAAGGAACTGTGCCTTACCTGCCACAGCGACAAGGCGCACACCGTGGCGCAGGCGCAGGGGCTGTGGATGCATGGGCCCGTCGCCGACGGTTGGTGCGTCGCCTGCCACAGCCCGCATCGCGCCGCGCGCCAGTACATGCTGCTGGGCAAGAGCAACGTCGAGCTGTGCACGGGCTGTCACCGCAAGCCGGACCTGCTGCAGGCCGCGGCGCACCAGAAGGAACCCGAGGCCGACTGTCTCGCCTGCCACAACCCGCACCAGGGCAAGAGCGCCTCCTTGCTCAAGGCGGAGCACGACGAGTGGCAGCCCCATGGCAAAGGAGGCTGAGCGCCGATGACACGGCCTCGGCAATCCCAATATCAACGCGCCAGTGAACAGATCGGGACGGAGGGTTAGCGCCTTGGCACTGGCAGCCGTGCTCCTTTCGCCGGGCAGGCCGGCACATGGTCAGTGGCAGTGGCCGCTGTTCTACATGGAGCGCCCGACGGCCACGCTCGAACTCGGGCACGAGGTGGACCAGGAGGAACGCCGGGGGCCGTTCATCGACCAGACCAAGGAGACCGTTACGGCGCGGCAGAAACTCGACATCCGCACGCGCGGCTATGTCTATCATCCGGCGTTGCTGGTGTACAGCATCGGGCTGAGGCCCGAGTTCAAGCAGCAGCACATTGAGACGACCGGCGCGGTCATCCCGAAAGACGACGCGAAGTTCCTGGGCTATTTCGTGGATATGACCCTGCTGCAGCTGAAGCCCTATACGATCAATCTGTTCGCCAGCAAGGATCGGGCGGATTTCAAGAGCAGCCTCGCGCCGGACGTGGCCACGGAGTCGAGTCTGTACCGCGGCCGGCTGCTGCTCAAGTACCCGATCCTGCCGACCACGGTGACGCTGGAGCGGAGCGAGAGCCGCTACGAGAATTTCTTCAGCGGCCTCGAGAAGGCCGACACGGCGCGGATCGAGTCAAGCCACAAGACCGAGGTCAGCCGAACCGCGTTCAAGGCCGAATCGGTACGGCAGACCCGCAGCATCGGCGGGAGCGGCTTCACCACCGAGCGTACCGACACCACCCTCAGCAATAGCTACACGCCGAGCCGCGCACGGACCCTCACGTCGAGTGCGCGGTTCGGCAGGAACCGCTCGGAACTGTCCGATTTCACCATCGCCAACGTCTCGTCCGGGCTGACGCTGCGCCACAGCGAGAAATTCAGCACGCGCTACGATCTTCGCCTGGACCGGCGCGAGGGTAGGGATTTCTCCTCCGACAGCCGCTCGGTCTCGGCCGGTCTGAACCATCTGCTGTATGAAAACCTGACGACCAACCTGAACGCCTACCGCTCGCAGAACAAGCTGTCCACGGGCAGCCTCGATGCCTACGGCGGGAACCTGAGCTTCCTGTATCGCCGTCGCATTCCCTGGGGCCACCTCAGCGCCAACCTGGGCCGTAGCGAGCGCATCGAGGACGACCGGCGTACCGGCGCCGTCACCGAGGTGCGCGGCGAGGCGCTGGCCTTGAGCGGCACAACACCAGTCCTGCTGGCCAATGTCAACGCAGACGTCCCTGCCATCGTGGTGAAGAATGCGGCCGAGACGATCATTTATGTCGAGAACATCGATTACGTGCTCTCGGTCATCGGCAGATCCGTGGCTGTCGCGCGGACGCTCTTCGGCGGCATCGCCGACGGCCAGCAGGTGCTGGTGGATTACCGCTATCAGGCGCTGCCGCCGGCCAGGACCGCAGTCACGACCGACAGCTTCGGATTCGATCTCTCGCTGTGGTCGGCGCTGCGCCTCTACTATCAGCGCAGCCACTCGAGACAGAAGCTGCTCTCCGAGACGCGCGCCTTCGAGCCCTTCGACGATAACGTCCAGCGCTTCGGCGCAGAGTTCAACTGGAAGTGGAGCACCACGCGCGCGGAGGTCGAGGACCGCGACACGACACGAACACCCACGAAGCAACGGATGGTGCAGCAGGTGCTGAGTTTTCAGCCGAGCCGCGATCTGTCCTTCGGCTTTTCCCTGGATGCCAACGAGCTGACGCTGAAGGAAACCGGCGACGTGACCGAGAGCACCGGCGCGCGCGCGAATCTGCGCTGGCGTCCGAGCGCGACTGCGTGGCTCTCGGTCGAGGCGCTCGCCCAGCGCAGCCGCGGCCGGGTGCAGGACACCGAGCGCAAGGGGCTGAGCGCAGTGTACGAGTGGACCTACGGTGCCTGGCAACCGAGCCTGCGCTATCTGTTCCTGGACGAGACCAACGGCCTCACGGGCGACGCGCGCAAGCGGCAGACGCTCCTCTTTCAGGTCAGGCGCGAGTTCCGGTGAGCGGAGCGACGATGCGGCGGTTCTGCCTCAGCTTCCTCGGCGCGCTGCTGGCGGGTCTGCTCGCCGGCTGCGCGACGCCCACACCCAACGCGGCGTCAACCCCGGCCGTCGAGCGAGTCTGGCCCGGGCCCCCGGAGAGGCCGCGCATCCGCCTGCTCCAGATCATCACTGCGCCCGAAGACGTGGGCATACGGCCGAACCTGTTCGACCGCTTTCTCGAGTTCCTCAAAGGCGACGCGCCGACGCGCGTCGTGCGCCCGCAAGGGCTGGAGGCCGATGCCGCCGGCCGTCTCTACGTGATCGACATGCATTACCGCTTCGTCCATGTCTTCGACGGTGGCGGCACGCGCTATTACCGTTTCCCCGCGCAGCCCATCGACGGCTTCGAGCAGCCGATCGACCTCGCGCTCGGCGCGGGCGGGCGCGTCTACGTTTCCGATTCCGCCGCCGGCCGAGTGCACGTGTTCGCCGAGTACGGCGCAAGGTACGTCACCAGCTTCGGCGGCCCGCCGCTCAAGCGACCTACGGGGCTGGCCTACCGCGCCGCGACGAACGAATTGCTGGTGGTCGATACCCTCGCTTCGCAACTTCTGGTGTATGACGCCGACAGTTTCGCGTTCAAGCGCGCCGTGGGCAAAGAGACCGAGGGCGCGGACGGGTTTCACTCTCCCACCCACATCGCCATCGCCCGCGACGGGACCGTCTACGTCACCGATGGCCTCAATTTCCGTATTCAAGTGTTGAGCGCGGACCTGCGTTTCCTCAGGACCTTCGGTGCCGCCGGCGATAATCCCGGCCACTTCTCGCGTCCCAAGGGTGTGGCCGTCGACAGCGACGGCAATGTCTACGTCGTTGACGCACTGTTCGACAATGTCCAGATCTTCGACCGCGACGGCCGGCTGCTGCTCGCCTTCGGCTCGCCCGGCGCCGCCGCCGGCGAACTGTGGCTGCCGGGCGCGATTTTCATCGACGCACGCGACCGCATCTACGTTGCCGACACGTACAACCAACGCATCCAGGTGTTTCAGTACCTGCGCGCGGGGAACCCGCCATGAAGCCGGGGCGTCTCGTGGTGCTCGCCGCCGCGGGGGTTCTGGCTCTGGCGGCGGCACGCCCGTGGGGCGCGGGCATCGTTGACACCAGGCACAACCTTTCGGTAACAGGGCCAGGTCCGATCAAGTCCACGACCGAGCAGGAACTGTGCATCTTCTGCCACACGCCGCACAGTGCGCGCCGCGACATCCCGTATCTCTGGAACCGCGCGGATTCGACCGTCAGCTACACGACCTACCAGAGCTCCACGCTATACGCCAGCGTTGGCCAGCCCTCCGGAGCCTCGAAGCTGTGCCTGAGCTGCCACGACGGCACCATCGCCCTCGGCGCGGTGCTGGCGCGCCCAGCGGAAATCCCCTTTGCCGGCGGCATCCGCTTCATGCCGCCCGGCGCGGCGCTGCTCGGCACCGACCTCTCCGACGACCACCCGGTCTCGTTCCGCTACGACGAGACACTCGCTGCCGCCAAGGGCGAATTCGTCTCGCCGTCGTCGCTGACCGGTACGGTGCGCCTGGACAGGGAGGGGTTGCTGCAATGCACCGCCTGTCACGACCCGCACGACAACGCCAACGGCAAGTTCCTCGTGGCGCCGAACAACTTCGGTGCGCTCTGCACCGCCTGTCATGACCGCAGCCAATGGCCCGCGAGCAGTCACGCCACCTCCAACGCCACCTGGAACGGCGCCGGCACCAACCCCTGGCCGCACACGCCCTACACGAGCGTCGCCGAGAACGCCTGCGAGAGCTGCCACCGCTCGCATACCGCGGGCACGCGGCCGCGGCTGCTCAATTACGCCATGGAGGAGGACAACTGCCTCGTGTGCCACGCTGGCAACCTCGCGGCGAAGAACATCGGCGCCGAGCTGGTGAAGCCGTACCGGCATGCCGTGCAGGACTACGCCGGTGTGCACGACCCCGCGGAGAATTTCACCGGTGCGGTCACGAAGCACGTGGAGTGCGCGGACTGCCACAACCCGCACCAGGCCTTCGTCAGCCCCGCCAACCCGCCCGATGTTCCGGGCACGCTGCGCGGCGTGAAAGGGATCGGCGCCTCCGGCGCCCCGGTGGCGGCGGCATCGTTCACCTACGAGATCTGCTTCAAGTGCCACGCCGACAACAACATGCTCTCGTTCGCCGCGATCTCGCGCCAGCACCCGCAGCTCAACACCCGCCGGGAGTTCGACCTTGCGAATCCGTCATACCACCCGGTCGAGGGGGTCGGGCGCAACCCGAACGTGCCGACGCTGTTGCCTCCCTACACGGTGAACAGCATCATTTCCTGTACCGACTGCCACGCGAGCGACGACAGCCCTGCCGCCGGCGGAGCGGGCCCGGGCGG
>SCTY01000002.1 GCA_004297625.1 Betaproteobacteria bacterium
ACGGCGACTGGATTTTCCAATCCGGTGCGGGTGATCTTCGATGCGATTTTCCGCCCGACGACGGTGGAGGACACGAGCGAGACGGTGGCGGAGCATTTTCGCAACGCGATCCGGCGCGAGAAGGAACACGTGCACCTGGTGGACAGGCTGATGTTCCAGCCGGTCAGATCGGCGACGCTGTTTTTGGCGCGCAGCCTGGCGGCAATGCACGACGGACGCATTAACGCTTACGTAACGTATGCATTTCTCGCTTTGCTGATCGCGTTCGCCTTGCTGCCAATGTCCTGACGCGACCTATGGGCGTCGATGGATTGCTGCTCGCCTTGGTGTTTGCGCTCTGCGCTGGGGGAGCGCTGGCGGGATTTGTGATTCCCGCGCGGCGCGCCCCGGTACTGCTGGCGTGGGTCGGCTCGCTCGCTGCACTCGCGGCGTTGTGGGTGAGCGCGCAGGCGCTGCGCTCGGGCACGGTGCTGCAAGGCGAGCTGTGGACGATTTACCCGCTGGGCACCCTGCGGGTGGCGCTGGATCGCTTGTCGGCGCTGTTCTTGTTGGTCGCGGCGGTGGTGGTGCTGGCGAGCTCTGTTTTTTCGGCGAGCTATCTGCGGCGCTACCTGGGCCACTACAGCCTCAAGGCGTTCGGCGCCTGGTATCTGCTGCTGTTCGCCTCGATCGTGCTGATCCTGATCGCGGCGGACGCGCTGCTGTTTCTGCTGGCATGGGAGGCAATGTCGATACTGAGTTATTTTCTGGTGAGCTTCGAGCATCGGCGGGCCGAGAGCAGCCGCGCGGGCTATCTGATGCTGGCGATGGGCGAGGCGGGCTTCCTCGCGGTCGCCGTGGTGTTCCTGTATCTGGCGGTGCAGGCGGGGTCGCTGGAGCTTTCGGCGTTCAAGACAGCGGCTGCGGACCTCGGCCCGGGGGCGCGCTGGCTGGTGTTTCTGCTCACGTTCTTCGGCTTCGGCGTCAAGGCGGGCCTGGTGCCGGTGAACACCTGGCTGCCGCGCGCACACCCGGCCGCGCCGGCGAACGTGTCGGCGATTCTTTCAGGCGTGATTTTGAATCTCGGCGTGTATGGCATTGTCCGCGTGAATCTCGATCTCGCGCCGGTCAGTACGATCGGCGCGGGCCTGGTGGTGCTCGTGATCGGGACGATTTCCGCGCTGGTGGGAATTCTTTACGCGACCGCAGAGAACGACCTCAAGGCGATGCTCGCGCACAGCTCGATCGAAAACATCGGGATCGTCACCGCCGGTCTGGGCGCGGGGCTTATTTTCACGGTTTATGAACGCCCCGCGCTGGCGGGCATCGCGTTCGTCGCGTCCTTCTATCACATGATCAATCATTCGATGTACAAGGCGCTGCTATTCCTTGGAGCAGGTGCCGTGGACGAGCGCGCCGGCACCCGCGATCTGAACCGGCTCGGCGGGCTGATTCATGCCATGCCGTGGACGGCGGCCGCCTTTCTGGTGGGCGCGCTCGCGATTTCAGGACTGCCGCCGTTCAACGGCTTTGTCAGCGAATGGCTCACGCTGCAAACCATGCTGCGCTCGGCCGAGCTCTCCGCCACGCTGGTTAAAATCGTGTTCGTACTGTGCGGCGCCGGTCTCGCGCTCACCGCGGCGCTGGCGGTGACCTGTTTCGTGAAGGCCTTTGCGATGGGATTCCTCGGCATGTCGCGCTCCGAAGAAGCGGCCAAGGCGGTCGAGGCGCGAGCCTCGTCGGTTGTGCCGATGGCGGGGCTGGCCGTGCTTTGCCTGCTGCTCGGCGTGCTGCCGACTTACGTCATTCCCGTCGTCGATGAAGTGGTCGCGCCGATGGCCGGCGCGAAGGCCGTCGATGCCCTGGTGCCGCCGTTCTTCGCTTCCGATGCTGCGCACGCGAGCTTGCCTGCCGCATTTGCCGGCGAGTTTCACGACCTCGGCGCGCAGGTCGGCCAGGAGCTGCTGCCCGGACGC
>SCTY01000077.1 GCA_004297625.1 Betaproteobacteria bacterium
AACTAGGAGTAGCCCCTATATATTCATCTCTTTACGGCAACCAGTGCAAACCCGAACCATTATACTATTACTTGCGCTTACTGGTTTATCGCAAATGTGGCAAGGCAGTAAAGCCTCAGTATAAGCGCCTCCGGCGCTTAACTGCTCTGCCTCCTTGTAATCCTCTTTATTTCGTGCTTGCGCTCCAAGCCAATCATCTGCCCATTGCTTCGCTACAGCTGGCGTAATGCCAGATATTATCGCGTGCCTCACATACTCTTTAAGTACAGACTCATCTTTTATTCGCGCCAGCTCACGTGCTGCACTGAAGCTAACTTTTTTTTCAGCGAGCGCATCAAACAAGCAAGGAGGGTAATCAATTATTGCCAGCTTCTGCTTAACATAATCAGCGCTACGATTAATTATTTTACCAATTTGAACAACAGTGAGCTTACCAACTTGCATCATATGCTTTATACTTCGCGCCTCCTCAATGTCAGTTAAGTCATCGCGATGCATATTCTCAGCAAACTTTACTACTTCGCCATCTGCATTTGTCAAATTGCGAATTGTACAAATTGCAACCTTTGCCCCCAGCTTTTTTAACGCCATAAACCGGCGATGCCCGGCTACAATCTCATAACCACCCTTAACAGTCTTAACGGTTATCGGATTAATTAACCCGTTACGCTTAATACTATCTACTAAATCCTCCAGCTTGTCACGGTCTATCTTTTCACGTGCCATAAAATTCGGTACCCGTATTTGTTTCATTGCAATCCCCTTTGCATCAACGGTCAATAACTGCTTTTTATCTTTCATTTTTTTCTCCTGTTTTTGTTTTTTTGCGGCTGATGAGCCTTTCGCCAGCCGTCAACTTGGTTTTTATATTTATCAGTTGCACTCTCTTCTATGCTGCCTTCATACGGCGATGAACTCTTATCACTTGTAAAGGCTGCTGTTATTTCAAGGCTTTTTTCACACTCAATAATTTCCACCATTGAACCCTCAGCTAGTGGTAAATGTGTCACAAACCAATGGGGTAACGTAACAGCTAAGCTACTACCTATTTTAAAAGTTCGTCTAAAGTAACTCTTACGACGTTGAGCGTCCACTCGGCACCTCCTTTTTAATGTCAAGTTTAAGCCTTGTATCTTTACCAAGGCAAACAAAATCCTCAAGCGTTGTATGCACAAGAAATTTAAGAAGATTCTCCTCCCCTTTAATTTTCATATAAACTTCTTCGTCTTGATCGGGCTTGCTTAATGCTATCTCATAAGTAGCTTCCTGCGCAACTTGCACCAGGTCACCAGGACAGTAAAGATCATTCCCAAACGCCATATACACGTGCCCGGTCTCTTGATCCCGCACGTGATATATTACATCAGTCCTTCCATCCACCCAAATTGGATCCTGAGCGTTCAGTATCTTAAATTCACCAGGCTTGTTAATTGCATTCACAATCATACCCGGCAAAAGCAAAGAGCTAACAACATCTCTCATACTAACCTCACTTTTTTTATTAATAAATTTTAAGTTACAAACCAATATAAACAATTTATATTTCAGTGTCAAGTTTTAGTTAAATCATTCATTTTCAAGCCGTCCCTTATTATTATTAATTTTTAAACGTATGTAACCATTAATAATAATAAGGGTGTGAATATGTTGATAACTTTTTAAGTAGTTTATATTACAATGACTTATAGAAAAAGTTATCCACATTGCTATGTGGATAACTTGTGGATAACTTATATGTTACAACATCTATTTAAGTTATCCACAAGTTATCAACATAGTTATCCACATTTAGGTCGGGGTTATCCACATTAATGGTAAAGTTATCCACATTAATTTGATGATCTTTTTTACTTGACATTTGTTAAAAAACACCGTACAATTAATTAGACAGTCTTATTTATTAACGTTTTAACAGGAGGCAATATGCCAAAGATCAGAGGTAATGCCGGGGAAAAATGGGGTCGCGTAACCCCACAACGTACGGACGACTACATACAAGGTGTCCAGAATCCACGCACAAGCTGGCAGCAGGCTACAAGTGCTGCAGAAGGTAATTATCAAGCCGGCGTTCAGCAGGCAATCACCGAAAAGCGCTTCGGGAAAGGCGTTCAAAAAGCAGGTGATCAGAAATGGCAGTCTAAAGCTGTCGAGCTCGGCGGTCAGCGCTTTGGTCCCGGGGTTCAGGCTGGCGTCAGCGCATATCAGGCAGGCTTTGCGCCTTATGGGCAGATCATCGAGTCAACTCAGTTACCTCCCAGATATCCTAAAGGCGACCCGCGTAACATCGCACGTGTCGGCGCGATAGCAACCGCACTGCGCAACAAGAAAATAAAGGGATAATAGGGATGTGAAAATATCAATCAAAATTAAAAAATGGAGTTATTTTATGAACGACTACATAGTCTCAAAACCACAAATCAGACAGAAGAACACCTGGCTCGGCCTCGGTTCTTTTGGCTTCGGTGTTTACTCATTAATTAGTGGTGACTTTCAAACAGGAATCACCGGAGTAATCTCCGGCTTAGGTCTCATTTTTTCACACGGAATGTAATTTTTAAACAAGGAGTTTTTATGCACATAGAAGTATTATCTTTTTCAGCAACCGCTCCCGGGGCCAGCGGTGCAGCTGCTGCCGCGCTTAGCGGCGACAGCTTGACAATCAAGAACGGTAAAGACGGATCTAGAATCTCTTTACTTGGTCTTTGGTCAAAGAACCAAACTAGCGGCTTTGTTCAAGTAGCTAGCCCACTCATGCACGACAGCACAAGAGGCATCCGAGTTCGTGCTAACGCTGCTATTGTTCGCAACGTCTTAACAACCAAATTCCCGCAGCAGATGTACGCTCAGGATTCACTCAGCGCTCAGATAGCTGGCTCTGCCGTTGCGGGCGACGTAGAGTTAGCCTCTATGCTGCTTTATTACGAAGATCTCCCCGGCGTCAACGCCAGGCTGATCGGCGCAGATGAACTGGCAACAAGGCTCAAATCAATAACCACAGTCGACGCCTCGATCACAACAACCGCAGGCCCTGGCTACAGCGGCAGCGAAGCTCTCAACGCCGAATCTGATCTTCTGCACGCAAACCAGGATTATGCCGTACTTGGCGCCGTTGTCGGTGTGCGCTGCTTAGCTGTCACTCTTAAAGGACCGGATACCAGTAATCTTCGCATAGCAGTTCCCGGCGAGCCTAACAATCCTAACCGTACTGGCTCATTCTTCGTCAATCTTGCTGAGCGCTACAATATGCCCTTGATCCCGGTTATCAATAGCGCAAATCGTGCAAGCACGTTTTTAGAAGCTGCACAAGACGAAAACGCAGCAGCAGTAACAGTCAGTTGGATCTTAGCAGAGTTAGCAACAGCAGCATAAGGAGGCGTTATGTCC
>SCTY01000016.1 GCA_004297625.1 Betaproteobacteria bacterium
GCGCGCGGTGTAGCCAGTGAGGTTGACCGGCGTGGTCCTGGCGAGGTCGGCGTACCAGGTCCAGATCCTGCGGGCGGTGTTGCCCTTTTCGATGACGGTGTTGTAGGTTGCCGCTGGCATGCTTTGCTCCTAGTCGGCGGCGGTGGTGCCCGGCGCGGCATCGGTCGGCGGCGTGATGAACGTGTCGCCCTCGGCGGCCTTGGCGGCCTCTTGCTCGGCGTCGGCCAGCTCATTGTCCGCGTCTATCTCCACCCCGATCAGCTTGGCGATCGCGTTGATCAGCATCACCGCCGTGCGCCGGGTGAGGAGCTTTTGCGCGATCGCGATGGCGCAGGCGGCGATGACCTGCTGCAGCGCCGTGGCGTATTTCGCCACGTCGCGCGCGGCGAGCTCGGGGAACTGCGCCTCGACCTTCCACTGGTCGTCGCCGAAATCGACCGTGGCATTCTCCGCCTTCGCTTTCTGCCACAGCACGTAGCGGCCGATCGACTCGAGGATGTGTTTCCACATCTTTTGCCGCATGGTGTAGATTTTGAACGTCGGCTCGTTCATCTCGCCGGCGGTCGCGCGGTTCACGTCGCCGCCGCCGCCGAACCAGGTCTCGGGCATGGTCGCGCCGCCGAGGACGTGGTTGCGAAAGAGGCGCGCGCCCTGAGCGGTGTCGGCGCTCTTCAGGTCCGGCGTGACCGCATCCCAGGTCTCGGCGTCGTTGTGCACGCGCACGCTGCCGGGCTTAGGCGGGGTGATCTCGCCAGCGCGCTTTTTGACTTCCTTTTCGTTCGCGCCCTTGAGAGTCACATCCCACACGAAGGCGCGCAGGAAGTCGGCGCGGTCCAGTTCGCCGAACAGAAACTGGTCGTAGGCGTCGAGCCAGTCGGCCTGGGCGAGGATGTCGGAGCGCCCGCGCCGGCCCGAGGAAAGATCGTTAACGCGGAAGTAGAACGCGTCGCCGTCGGTGAACTTCGCGCGCGCGCCCTGGGTTCGAAGCGTGAATACGTCCTCCTCGCCGTTGATGATCACCCGGTATTTTCGATAGTTGCCCTTCGCGTCGCGCGTGGTGACGATGCCGATCGGCTGTTCCTTGTTGTCGGGGTCCATCACCACCTCGGCGATCAGCGCCGGGTCTAGGTAGCCCAGGCGGACGTGGCCGTCGTGCTCGTTCACGAACACCGGATAGACCTGCTCGCCGAAAAGCGACAGTTCGCGCACTTTCTTCGGCAGCTTGATGTCCATCTCGTTGATCGGGTCGCGCCAGAAGGCGTCGAGCGTTTTCTGGTTATCCTCGTCGTTCACCTTGAGCTGCACGCCCTCGGCGAGCAGGTACGCGACCGGCAGCTCGATCAGGCGGTTGGCTAAGAGGTTCGCTTCCCAAAGAAAGTGCGCCGTCTTCTGCATGCGGCTCTGCGTCAGCGGCGTGAGGTCGCGCGTCGCGTCGCCGGAGAGCTTGCGCCATTGATCCTCGTCCGCGTCGATGGTCACGCCGGCCGCCTCGCGCATTTTGACCTCGTAGCCTTGCGGCACCGCCGCTTCAATCACCCGTAAAAACCAGTCTTTGAGCGCCATTTACATACCCCTTATGCGGCCCGGCGAAACATCACCGCGCGCCGCCGGTTCACCATGCGATCGGGCAGGAATGTGGCCGCATCGGGTTCGACAGACTCCCCGGCTGCCGGCTCGCCCTCCTGGCGCGTCGCCGCCCAGGCCATGACGCGGCCGATCACACCGTCGCCGTGGCGCTGCTCGCCGTCGGAGCCTTTGTCGTGGCCGGCGTCCATCGTCGGGTAGCCGTTCTTGAGGATCACGCGCCGGTGATCGGCGATCACGTCTTCGCCCTTGGCGATCTCGATCGACTGCTCCTCCAGCGCGGCCTTGTACGGCGGAAAGTTCGTCGCGTACCAGGTGGGCGTCGCCATCACGCACTCGACCCGCGCCGGCCCCTTGAGCTGCAACGCCTTCTCCGCCAGCTCCTGGCCGTTGCCGCGCGCGTCGAACTTGGCGTGGTGAAAGAGCGGCAGCTCCTCCAGGAGATAGGCCACGATCAGCCATTGCACGTCGAACGGTATGCGCCGCATCTCCAGCGCGAAGCGCTCGCGCCAGCGGCCGGCCGCCTGGTCCTGCAGCACCGAAATGTAGGAGAGGTCGCCAGAGCGGCCGAAGTCCAGGCCGAACACCGTGCGCTGCGCCGGGTCCATCGCATCGATCGCGGGCTTCAACACGTCCTTGATCCACACGCCGGCTTGTTCGAGGCGCGTGTCGTCGAGCGTCCACTCCGGCTTCTTCGCCAGGTGCAGCACCGGGATCCCGTCGCGCTGGCAGCGCTCGACCACGCTGCGGGGGATGTACACGCCCGAGCCCTGCTTCGGGATGCAGTCCAGCTCCTCGGCCGCGTCCTCGCCGTAGTTCTTGCGCACCACGGCTTCCCACTCGGCGCGCGTCTTCTCCTTCAGGCGCTTGCCCATCATCAGTTTGATGCGGTCGAACAGCCCCGCGTCGAGCGCCTGGCTGAACGTGGTCTGATGGACCGAGTAGGGCAGCTTGCCCGCGCGGCAATCCTTTAACATCAGGTTGAAGTGGTTGTCCTCGCCGTTGTGCGAGCTGAGGACGCGCACGCGCCCGCCCCAGATCAGCATGGCCATCGCCGCCTTCATCAGACCCGGCAGGTCATCGTGGAACGCCGCCTCGTCGATCGTGACCTTGCCCTGCTTGCCGCGGATCGAGCGCGGGCGCGAACTGAGCGCCAGGATCTTGAACCCCGAGGCAAAGTCGATGCGGAACGCCTTGATCGAGTTTTTCTCGCCGCGCTCGTCTTCCTCGACGAACAGCGTCTCCTGCGCCTCGGCCGCGGCCAGGCTGAAATTGCGCGCCCACATCGCGCAATCCTCGACGTACTCGCGCGTCATGTCCTCGCTGTAGCCGATGTAGAGCGCGTCCATGCCGCCCTCGGTGCCGGCGGTGAGCACCGAGTCCGAGGCGTCGCACCAGGAGGCGCCGATCCGCCGCGACTTTTCCCACAGCGCCACGTCGGACCTGTCCGCGACCCACTTCTGCTGGTAGGAGAGCAGGACCGCCGGCGCGAGCGTCTTCTCGACAGCCGCGGCGAGCGGCTTCTTCGAAGGCGATTGCGCCGGCTTCTTGCCGGCGCTTTTCCCGTGGACGGCCACTTTCGGCATCGTTACTCGACGAACCCGTAGATGGGCTCTATCTTGACGCTGAGACTGTTCGTCGCAATGCCCGGTTTACCGAGGTCCGTTGATTGACTGCCGTGCGCCTCTACCCGGACCGCGGAGGAAGGGGGAAACGCATTGAGCGCAACCGCTATCGCGCTCGCCACGTTGCTCTTGATCGTTTCCTCGGGTTCGCTGCACTTGATATTTGCGAATTGCGCTGCCAGTTTTTCCGCTACTGCGGACGGTTTTCCGATTGCCGCTACGCTCCAGCTCATCTTGCTGCTCCTCTGGTTGTGTTAGGTTGCAATGCCCAAAATTTCGCGCCGGATGTCGTCGGCCGTCTTCGCCGAGAATCCGCCTTTCTTCGTCAGGCGCGCAACGCGATCGGCCACCGCCTTGACCTTGTCGCGGATCTCCACCTGCCATTTCTTCAGGCTCACCGAGGCGCGGGTGAGCGTGGCGATGTTCTTCGCCGCGGCCGAGAGCAGCTTCACGCGCGCAGCCGGGTCGGCATCGACCGCCTCCTGCAGCTTCATGATCGTGTCGAAGAGTTCGGTCTGCACCAGGCTCACAATCGCGCCGGAGCGCGCGTCCTGGTCGTCCGGCGCCGCGTCCATGATCATCACCGCGGCCTCGGTGCTCGCCTTGATCGCCGCGAGCCGCCGCTCCAGGTTCGCGCCGTAGCGGTGGATCGACGACTTGCCGATCGAATAGCCGCGCTTCGCCAGCTCCGCCTCCAGGGCCTCGTAGCCGGAGAAGTTGGTCCCGATCAGCGTGCGGTCGAGGTACTTGCGCACCTCGGCCGGCAGCGTGGCGATCTTGCTGCGCTTGGGCATGGCTAGCCGAGTTTTTCCGGGCGCGCGATGCCCGGATCGCACTCGACCGTGTACTCGACCACGTCGACGCCGGTTCGAGTGAGCTTGCAATGCCAGCGGCCGTCGGGGTGCTTTTTACAATGCACCAGGCTGCGCTCGGCGAGGTAATCGAGCGCGCGCCGCACTTCGTCGCGGGTGG
>SCTY01000017.1 GCA_004297625.1 Betaproteobacteria bacterium
GCGTCCGGGCAGCAGCTCCTGGCCGACCTGCGCGCCGAGGTCGTGAAACTCGCCGGCAAATGCGGCAGGCAAGCTCGCGTGCGCAGCATCGGAAGCGAAGAACGGCGGCACCAGGGCATCCGCCGCGCTGGCCCCCGTCATCTGCGCGGACGCCGGGTTCAGCATCGAGATCACGTACGTCGGCAGCACGCCGAACGCGAGGCAGAGAAGCGCTGCAATGGCCATGGAGGCGAGCGCGGCCGGGGCGGCTTCGGTCACGCGCTGCGTCTCGTCGAGCCGCGGCATTCCGAGAAAGCTCATCGCGAACGCCTTCACGAAACAGGTCACCGCCAGCGCCGCGGTGAGCGCGAGACTAGCGCCGCACAGCGCGAACACGAGCTTCGTGCCGGTCTCGGACAGCTCCGCCGAGCGCAGCAGGGCTTGCAGCGTGAGCCATTCGCTGACAAAGCCGTTGAACGGCGGCAGCGCGGCGATGGCAAGCGACCCGGCCAGAAAACCGGCCGCAGTGAGCGGCATCCACCGGATCAGGCCGCCGAGCCGGTCCATGTCGCGCGTGCCCGCACGCGCTTCCACGGCGCCGACGCCGAAAAAAAGCAGCGCCTTGTAGAGAGAATGATTGATCATGTGATAGAGCGCCGCCACGAAGGCGATGGCGGCGAGCGCGGGATGGCGCTCGCCGACGAACACCATGCCCGCGCCGAAGCCGGCGACGATGATGCCGACGTTTTCAATCGAGCTGTGCGCGAGCATCGCCTTGAGATCGTTGTCGGTAGTCGCGTAAAGTATCCCGATCAGCGCGGAGACGGTTCCCGCGACGAGCACGATCAGGCCCGCTTCCGTAGGTGCTGCGGGCATGAGGTCCGCGTTCACCCGCAGGATGCCGTACAAGCCGAGGTTCAGCGTCGCGCCGGCGAGCACGGGCGCGAACGCGCGCGGCGCGGCAGCGTAGGCGCGCTGCAGCCAGGAATTCACCGGGACCAGCCCGGCTTTCACGCCGAAGCCGAGGAACGTGAGCAGAAACACGCCCCACCGGACATTCGCGTCCAGGGCCGGTGCCGCGGACTTGAGCGCGTCGAACTCGAGCGAGCTTGCGTTGCGCCCGAGCAGGAGAAAGCCGAGCGCGGCTGCGAGCGTTCCGGCCTCTCCCATCGCGAGCAGCAGATACCCGGATCCGGCCGGGTTGTCCTCGCCGCTCGCGCCGCTCAACACCAGCAGGTAGCACAGGATGGACATCACCTCCCACGCCAGCAGGAACAGCAGCGCGTCGCCCGCGATCAGGATCAGGATGATGGACGCATACAGCGCCAGCATCATGACCGTGAACGCACGCGCGCGCTCGCCGGGCGGATCGCGCCTCAATTCGCTGCTCGCGTAGATCGACGCCGGAAAAAGAACAAGCCCCGTCACGAGCACGAACGCCGCGGACAGTGCGTCCAGGCGCAGCGTGAGCGCGCTCAGGCCGGGAACCGACCACAGCGTCCGGATGAACACTTCGCCGGACGCTAGAGCGCCGGCGCCTGCCGCGGTCGCCGCGAGCGCGGCGAGGCAGCCCAGCCATGCGAGCACATTCCCCTGGCGCGCGGCAGGCAGCGCCAGCGAAAGCAGGATGCCAGTGCCACACGCGGCGAAAAATACGAGGAGAAGCGCAGACACTACTAGTGTCCCGCCAGCGCTGCCGGAGGCTTGCGACCGGCAGCGACGAGCAGGCCGTGCAGGATCGCGAGCGGCGGCGGCGGATTGCCGGGCACTTCGACATCGACCGGGAGCAGGCTGCCGACGCCCTCGGCACACGCAAAGCTTCCCGCGAACACGCCGCCGGACAAGGCGCATGCGCCAGCGGCGACGACGCGTTTCGGCGCCGGCATCGCTTCGTAGATCTTCTTCAGCGCGAAGCGCATCTGATCGGTCACGGGGCCGACCACGAGCAGCACGTCGGCGTGGCGCGGCGTCGGCGTGATGAAAAAGCCCAGCCGATGCATGTTGTAGTAGGGATTGTTGAGCTGCTTCACCTCGTTGAGGCAGGCGCCGCAATCCCCGGCGTCCACCACGAGGATATGGACAGAGCGCCGGAACGGCTCGCCGAATGCATTCTCGGGTCGTCCGGACGCGCCGGTGCCGGCCCATTCGTAACCTGTTCGCCACTGGAGGGGGTGCGGCAGGCCGCGAGCGCAACGGTAGCAGTGGACGCAGCGCCGGTAGTCCACCGAGATTTTCCCGTCCTCGTGTCTGAGCGCCTGCGTCGGGCAGCGCTGCGCGAGCGCCGCCGCGTCCGCGCCGATGGAGGCGCCGCGCGGGAGTCCCGGCGTGACTCCCGGCGCAAGCTCCTCGGTTCCCGGATAGCCGGTGGTCTTGATTCCGGTGCGAATGCCTTTAATGACCCATTGGCTCATCGGTCGTTTTCGGCTACGGAAAGATCGAAGGTGGAGAGAATGATCGGAAAGTCCTGGAAGGCGAACTTTTCGGCCGCAAGGTGGAAGCTGTGCCAGTTGGTGAAAGACGGGGTCACCACGCGGTAGCGCTGTATCCGGCCGCCTTCGTCCAGGCGCACCCAGTGGAACGTAGCGCCGCGCGGCGCCTCGACCCAGCCGAGCGCCGCGCCCGGCCGAGGCTTCACCGGCCGGAAAACTTCGCCTTCCTCCAGGGCGGCCGCCGCCTGCTCCATGATGCGCACCGATTGGCGCGCTTCGGCGAACAGCACCCGCAGCCGCGCGTAGCCGTCGCCTTCCTGTTCGCTTGGGACGTCGAAGTGGAAAGCCTCGTACCCGCCATAGGGTTGCGCGCGGCGCAAGTCGCGAGCGAGGCCCGAGGCGCGCGCGACCGGCCCCACCAGGCTGTAGGCAGTCGCGGTCCGCAACCAGATGACGCCGACTTCCTCGATCCGGTCGAGAAAGCTGCTGGCGATGGTCAACTCCCGCTCCAGCTCGTTCAACCGTCCCAGGATCTCCTGCGAGCGGGCGAGCGCCTTGCGGCAGGCGCCGGTCGCCAGATCGCACAGCAGCCCGCCGTGGGCGAGCAGTCCGAACAGGTAGCGATGGCCGGTCAATTCGCCGGACACGCGCAGCAGATCTTCCTCCAGGATTCCGGCCTGGCTGTTGGCGACCACCAGCGCCGTGGATTCGCAGATTTCCTGGATCGCGCCGGCGTGCTGCCGCAGCCGTTCCAGCTCGGCCAAGAAGACGCGCAGCGCGCGCGCTCGCGGCGGCGGCATCGCGCCGCAGGCGCTCTCGACGGCCTGGCAGAAAGCGAGCCCGTGGGCGAACGCCGTCGTCGCCGCGAATCGTTCCGCCAGCAGCAACACCTCGTCGAGCGTTTTTCCCTCGGCAAGCTTCTCGATGGCGCGCCACTTGTAAAACAGGCGCGTCCACGAGCGGATCACGTCCTCGCCGACGGTCTCGAGCTGAAAATGCACCGATTCAGTCACCCCGGAGAATTTCGGGCCGATCGGCATGAGGAACGCGCCCGACTCGTGGACGATGCGCCGCGGCCGCCAATCGGCGTCGGGACGGCGCTGGTGCATCGCGGCCTGCGCGTCGAATCCCCGGCGCATCGGCTCGACGCCTTCCTGCCAGGCGTCGTCGTGAAGGACGAAATCACCGAGACGCGGATGACCTTCGAAATGCACGCCGAACAGGTCTTCGGCTTCCCGTTCGTGCCAGTCCGCGGCCAGAACCCCCGCGCCGATGACGATGCTGGGGAAGACGCTTTCGGCGAGCGGTGCGGTGACGACGACGTGCACCCAGCCGGCTTCGCCTTCTCCGTAGAACACGTAGCGCAGCTCCCAATCGGCTGCGCCTTCCTCGACGATCAGGCCGGCAAAGGCGTATCCCCATTCGCGAAAGATCCGGCGGCACAAATCGACGAGCACGCCGCGCTCGCACCGCACCTCGTTCACGCGCGTTGCGCCATCAAGCCCGCAATGCGCCTTTCCGGGCCAGTGGCGTTCGATCTCCTCCTTCAGCTCGGCGAAGTTCATGGACGTCTCATCGGGTCAATGCCGCGGCGGCCGCCGCGAGAAGATCGTGCAAGGGCTTCGGCACGTAGACGCCCAGGACGAGCACCGGTACCGCGGCCACGATCAGCACGAGCCGGCAACTGAACGGCAGCGCCGGCGAATCGGCCTCGCGCGCGCCATTCTCGGCAGGGGCAAAAACCATGCGATTCACGTGGACCATCACGCCGAAAAACGCGATGACGATGAAGGCCGCCAGGAGCCCGGTTGCGACGTAGTGCCCCTGCGCCAGCCCCGCCTTGAGAATCGCGAACTCGCTCAGGAACACCGCGAGCGGCGGCGCGCCAGCGATGGCGAGCCCGCCGAAAACCAGCGCGGAGCCGGCAAACGGCGAGCGCCGGATCAGGCTGCGCACGGCCGCGATCTCGCGCGTTCCGACGGCCAGCAGCACGGCGCCGGCGGCGAAGAAGCAGAAAGACTTGGTCACCGAGTGACTGACGATCTGCTGCATTGCGCCGTAGTCCGCCGCGGCTGCACCGAGTCCAAGCGCCGTCAGAATGATGCCCATGTGCTCTACCGTAGAGAACGCGAACATCCGCTTGTAGTCACTCACCTGGAGCAGCAGGAACGCGGCGGTGCCGGCCGAAATCAAGCCCAGGACGAGCGCCCAGGTTTGAGCGTGAGCCGCGGGCACCGCCTGCATCACCGGAAAAAGCCGCAGGATTACGTAGAGTATGGAGGTGGTTTCGATTCCGGAGAGCAGCGCGCACACCGGCGATGGCGCCTGGCTGTGCGCGTCGGGCAGCCACGTGTGCATCGGCACCAGGCCGACTTTCGTTCCGAGCCCGATCAGGATCAGCAGGAACGCGGTCTGCAGGAGAATCGGCGGCATCCTGGGTGCCGCGCTCACCAGTCCCGCCCACGTATAAGTCCCGCCGCCCGCGGCATGCATGGCGGCGAACAGCACCAAGAAACCGAGCAGGGCGACGCCCGCACCCATCAGTGAAAGAACGACGTACTTCCACGCCGCCTCGAGCGCCTCGCGGGTGTTTTCGAAGGACACGAGCAGCGCCGAGCAGAGCGTCGTCAGCTCGACCACGATCCAGACCAGCGTCGGCTCTGCCAGCAGCGGAATCGCCAGCATGGAAAAGATGAAAAGGTTGTAGTTCGCGTAGTAGAGCTTCGACTTTGCCGGAGTGAGCCCGCCGTGCGCCATGTAACCGACGGAATAGACCGCGGCGGTGGCGGCGACCAGCGCGATCAGGAGGAGTATCAGCGCGCCCAACCCGTCCACGGCGATCCAGTTGTCCCAGCCGGGGCCGAGCTCGCCCGCGAACGAGCCGCCCTCGGCGATCCGCCAGGCCATACGCGTCGCCAGCGCGAGGACGACGAGGCTCGACGCGACGGTCACGCCCGATGCCCAGCCCTTGCGCGACGGAATGCACACCAGCAAGGCGGCAATGAGCGGCGGAAACAGGATGGCGATGACGCTCACAGCAACACTTCCTCAGCCGCCGGTTTCGCAGCCGCTTCCCTCAGGCTTGCCAGCTCGCCGACGGCCGTCGTGCCGACGTGCTTCTGGACCGCGCGAACCAGCACGCCCATGATGAACACGATGATCAGGCCGTCGGTGGCGATGGCCAGCTCGACCAGCATGCCCAGATCGCGCGCGATCGAGATGCCGGCCATAAAAGCGCCGTTTTCCATTGCGAGCAACCCGATCAGCAGCGACAGCGCCTCCCGCCGCACCGTGAGCGTGAAGGCGCCGAGCAGAAGACCCGCGATGCCGATGGGCACGTTCGGGCCGCGAAATTCCGGGCCGACGGCGTTCGCGAGCGGAATGCCGAGAAAATAGGCCCCGATCGCCAGCGCGAGGGCGATGAGCAGCGCGGTCGGGATATTCAACGCCTGGTCGATTTCGCGGCGCGTGTAGATCTCCGCCGGCGAGGTCTTGCGCAAAAGCCACGGCACGATGATCGGCTTGCTGATCAGGTTCACCAGCGCGACGCCGTAGAGGTGGCCGGAGTCGAACCGCATTCCGAGCAGCGCCGCCGATGCCGCGAGCAGCAGCGATTGGGCGATGAAAAGGTGCAAGCAGGCCCTCGCCTGGCGCATCGCCACGATGCCGAACGCCGTGAGGAGAAACAGCCCGGCCGCCAGGGCGTTCAGATTCTCCAGCAGCAGCCTGGTCGCATCGCTCATCGCTTGCTCAAGCCGAGAAGACCCGTGTGATCATCGCCGCCACCGACGTGACGAACGCGGCACCGAGAAACTCGGCGATGCGAAACAGGCGCAGCTTGGCGAGCGACGATTCGATGAAGACCAGCACCAGCAGGAAGCAGAAAATCTTCAAGAGCACGAGCGGTATCGCCACCAGCACTGCGCCGAGGGTCTGTCCGCTCGCGAGTCCCCACGGCGCCACCAGCACGTTGAGGAAAATGCAGAGCAGCACGAACAGCTTCATCTGGCCGCCCCACTTCACCAGCGCAAAACCGCGCCCGGAATACTCGAGCGACTTCGATTCGTCGATCATCGCCAGCTCGAAGTGGCCGGTCGGATTGTCCACCGGGATGCGCCCGCCCTCGGCCAGAATCAGCATGAGAAACGCGAGCATGAGCAGCACGTGCGACGGCTCGAAGAAGTTGGCGAGCGGAGTCACCCATTTCTGCTGCACGATGTAGGGAATCGTGGAGCCGGCCACGAACGAAACCGTGAAGAACACGATCATGAATACCGGCTCGGCTAGAAACCCCACCATGCGCGTGCGGCTGGCGCCGATCGGTCCATAGGGGTTGGCCGTGTCCACCGCCGCGAGCGTGGCGAAAAAACCGCCCAGCGCCAGCACGAAGCCGCCACCGAGCATGTCGCCCATGAAGGCGAAGAACAGCGGATAGCTCGTCAGCACCGGAATCAATGTCGCGACGAAGATTGGCGTGACGAAAACGATGTACGGCGTGAACCTGAAGATCCAGGAGCTGTCCTCGGATACGATCTCGTCCTTGTGGAACAGCTTCCAGAGATCCCGATACGGCTGGAAAATGCTCGGCCCGCGCTTGGACTGGACCATCTCCTTGAGCCGCGACAGCACTCCGGCCGCGAGCGGCGCGAACGCCATCACCACGGCGACCTGCAGGACGTTGAAGAGGATGCGCTCGGCCATTGCGCCTACGTTATAGGTCCTGTCGCGTAGGCATCATCAGCCGGTTAGGCGGTTCTTTTTCGGGAGGAATGCCATCTCCCGCGGAGCGCTTGGAGCTTATTGAAAAACCGGCGCGAGATCAAGGCAACGCCGCTGTTGCCTGCTCGCACCCGAACCGACATAATGGCGCCGGGGATGGAGTTCCCCATCAACCGCCGAAAGGCTGATGACTCCTGCTGCGCTTGCGGCGGAGTCGCACACAGAACCCGCCGTGCGCGGGTTTTTTTATTGCCTAAAGGTCGGCTATGAGCACCCGTATCTCGGCCATCACCGCGATGCAGATTCTGGATTCTCGCGGTAATCCCACCGTGCGCGTCGGCGTAACGCTCGAAAGCGGGGTCCGGGCCACGTCTTCGGTTCCGTCGGGCGCCTCCACCGGCGCCAACGAGGCGGTCGAGCTGCGCGACGGCGATGATCTTCGCTACAACGGAAAGGAAGTGACGCAGGCCGTCCGCAACGTCATCCAGGTGATTGCACCGGCGCTCAAGGGCATGGACGCGGCGCGGCAGGCGGAGATCGACCAGGCGATGATCCGGCTCGACGGCACGCCGAACAAGAGCAAGCTCGGCGCCAACGCGATCCTCGGCGTCTCGCAGGCCTGCGCGCGCGCCGCCGCCGAAGCGCGCGGGCAGCCTCTCTACGCGTACCTCGCAGTATCGCAGGAGATGCGCGTGCCGATGCCCATGTTCAATGTCCTGAACGGCGGCAAGCACGCCGACAGCAGCCTCGACTTCCAGGAATTCATGATCGTGCCGGTCGGCGCGCCGAGCTTCGCCGAAGGACTGCGGCATTGCGCCGAGACCTTCCATGTCCTGAAGGAGATCTTGCATGGCAGGGGCCTTACGACCAGCGTAGGCGACGAAGGCGGCTTCGCGCCGCGCCTCGCCACCAACGAAGAAGCGTGCGAGCTGATCATCGAGGCCATCCGCGCGGCGGGCTATCGGCCCGGCGCCGACATCGCCATCGCGCTCGATCCGGCCGCGAGCTCGTTCTACGAGGAAGGTTTATACCGCCTCTCGCGCAGCCACCAGGGCACCAAGACGAGCCGTCAGATGACCGCCCTGTACCAGCAGTGGATCGACCGGTTTCCCATCGTGTCGATCGAGGACGGGCTGGCGGAGAACGACTGGGACGGTTTCCGGGAGCAGACGGCGGCCCTCGGCAGCCAGGTGCAGATCGTCGGCGACGACATCCTCGTGACCAACCCGCGCTTCATCGCGCGAGCGATCAAGGAGAAGACCTGCAACGCGGCGCTGATCAAGCTGAACCAGATCGGCACGGTGACCGAAACGATCGAGGCCGTCCAGCTCTGCCGCAAGGCGGGCTGGGGCTACGTGATTTCGCACCGCTCGGGCGAAACCGAGGACACCTTCATGGCGGACTTCGCGGTCGCCATGGGCGGCGGCCAGCTCAAGTCGGGCTCCGTGTGCCGCGGCGAGCGGATCGCGAAGTACAACCGGCTTCTGGAAATCGAGCAGGAGCTCGGGAGCGCGGCGCGTTTCGGACGTTAAACGGTCATCTCGATGCTCGTTTCGCCGCCGTGTGCGCGGGCGCCGCGGTTTCCGCCTCGGGCGCCGAGCCGAATATCTCCCGGTACAGATCTTCGCCGAAGCTGGTCTGAAGCGGCTCCCCCTCTCTCACTCGGAACGTTCGCGTGCCGTCGGCCTTGCGCTCCGCCCGCAGGAACAGGGCGGCGTTCGTCTCGGTCTCGAAAAAGCCGCGCGCGAACTCGTATTGATGCGTGACGAAGAAGACCTTGACGCGCTTCTCCAGC
The DNA here is from genome assembly GCA_004297625.1 of Betaproteobacteria bacterium. Lineage (GTDB taxonomy): Bacteria > Pseudomonadota > Gammaproteobacteria > Burkholderiales > SG8-39 > SCGC-AG-212-J23. The sequence continues at coordinate 8,923 of SCTY01000017.1, forward strand.
AGCGCAGAGACGACCTGGCGCGCGATTTCCGAGCCCTCGCGCTCGTTGGTGGCGGCGAAGGACTCGTTGAAGAGCACCAGGGAATCCGGCCGGATGAGGTCGGCGATATCGCTCATTCTGGCAAGTTCCTCATCGAGCTTGCCGCTTTTCATCGTCGCATCCTCTTCGCGCTTGTAATGGGTGAAGAGATCCGTGCACAGCTCGGCGTCGAACGACCGGGCCGGCACGAACATGCCGCATTGCATCATCAGCTGCGCCAAGCCTGCGCTGCGCAGAAACGTCGACTTTCCGCCCTGGTTCGCGCCCGTGATGATCACCAGGCTCTTGTCCTCGGCGTCGGCTGAGTTGCCTACCGCCTTCCGGCCCATGGTGAGGGCGAGGCAGACATCGTAGAGCTCGCTGAAGCTGTGCCTGCGCTGCCCCGCCGGCGCGGGACGCGGGAAGCACGACGGCTCTTCCATGGCGGCAAGCCGCTCATGCAAATTGAGGCAGCCGGCGTAGAAAGCGAGCTCGGTGCGCAGCGTAACGAAGAAGCTCAGCACATGATCGCGGGACTGCCCGAGGGCGCTCGCGACGTGATTGATCCCGCGATCCCGCATCTCCGTGAGAATCCGGCCGCCGGCCTCGTCGCGCGGGTGCAGGCGGAATGTGTAACGCGCCGGCGCCCTGCTAAGCAGCCGGGCCAGCCAGCCCCTCGTTTCCCCGTGCGGCTTGCGCAACAAGAAATTGCAGGTCGCGCTGCCTTTGCCGAGCTCGGCGCTCAGCAGGACGCCGTGCTTGAACCTCAGCTCGGTCAGATGCTCTTGAACGGCGGCCAGGTACTCGTCGCTCAACTCCTTCCGCAGCATGGCGAAAAGCGCCGTGAAGCCGCGAGACTGGAATCGTCCGCTTTGCTCTTCCGCAACGCCTCGCAGCTTGCGCAGCACCTCCGTGAAGATCTCGAGTCCCTGGATCGCGTCATGAAGGATCGAGCCCGGATATTTGCTCAAGAAGCCCCAATACCCCTTCTTCTCCCGGGTGACGGCCTCCAGCGCGAGGTCGTAGAGCTGCCTCACTGCGCCGGGGTTCTGCAGGCAGTCTTTCACGATTTCCTGGCGATACAGGATCGTGTCGATATCGTTCTTCATGACTGACAGAACGACTTTGCGCGCCACGTCGAGCAGGAACTCGTCGCCTGCCGCCATGGCCTGGAACAGCGTTTCCAGCTCCAAGTCCTGCGTCAGAGCCGTGGCCTGAGGCGGCAGCGGCTGCTGCGGATCGAAATCGCGCTCCCCATGGAGCAGGAACGCTTTCACGCGTTCACCCGCCTTTTCAGCCAATCGTAGGTGACACGGTACTTCTCGGCAATCGCGAGCGCATACGCCAGACCGTCGGCCGGCCGGCGCTCCAGCTTGAAGGTCCGCACCGCCGGATTCTCCGGATCGACCCTGCCGACTACGCTGACCGTCTTTTCGTTGAACGAGGCCATTTCCTCGATGAACGTGACCCACACGCAGAGCAGGTCGAGCTCGGCGATTCTCGCCATCATCTTCCTGCTCAAGTACATGGCGTCCTTGAGGGTCGTCGAAGAGAAGATCTCGTTCATGATGAGGACGCTCCTCGGGGTCGCCGCATCGAGGATGCGGCGGATCCTGACGAGATCGTCCTGCAGCTTGCCGCGCAGGTTCTGGATGTCCTCTTCGCGCTCGAAATGCGCGAAGAGGCGGTCGTAGAGGAAGAGCTGCGCCTGCCGGCCCGGGACCAGGCAGCCCAGGCTCGCCAGGTAATGCAACTGGCCCATCATGCGGGCGAAGGTCGTCTTTCCGCCCTGGTTGGGCCCAGAAACGACGAAGACGCGCTCCGGACCCCGCAGGAAGAAATCGTTGCACACCACGCGCCCCTTCTCGCGCAGGAGCTTGTCCGCCAGGGCTAGATCGAAAGCGTCGCGGCCGAGCAGCTCTTTGCTGTCGTCCGAGACGCGCGGGTAGCAGAAGCTCAGACCGGAGCTGCGGAGTCTTGCAATATGGCCGAGAAACGAGACATAGAACTGAACCTCGCGGTCGAACTGCGCTATTTTGCCGTCGACGTACCCGGCATGGCCGGTGAAGAATTCGTCGAGAGCGCGAAACGGCGCGGGACTGAGCAGCGCCACGCGGTCGACGATCTGCGCATCGATATGGTTCATGCCAGTTGATTCCCGGAACTCGACGCGGTAGTCCTTCGCCGACCCGCGCCGGAATTTCTCGAACGTCGCCAGGACGGCGACGCTGTAATCGACCTCCTCCTCGAAGGGCCGCACCGTGACTCTGTCGCCATTGATCAGCACGCCGAAACGGATTGTCGAGAGATCGGACTTCGCCTTCCTCGCCTGCGCTGACAGCCGGGCGAACGAGCCGGATGCGACGTAGCCGGACAAATACTCGGCGAGCGCGCGCATGCCCCTCGATATCAACCCGAGGGCACGAAGATTATCTGCAAGGCGTTCGACCGCCTGGCAATAAGTGACCGCCGCGTCGAGGAACCATTGTTCCTTCTCGTACTGGTAATGGCTTTTTGCCGACGCGGTCAGATACCGGCGCATCACCTGCATCTGCTCGGAGAACGCCTTGACCGCTTGCATGACGGTGTCCTGTTCGAGATCCCGAAACACCTCCTGCCGATAACGGATTTCGTCCGGATCGCCGAGCGGGGCGTGGAAAAAGGGCTGAAGCTCGTAGTCCGTCCAGCCGGCCGTCACGGCCGCCACGATCTGGTCGAGATTCAGGTCGCGGAAGAATTCGGGCGCTTCGCGGCTTTCCCGGCTGCGCGCATCGCGCGGATGCAGGAACAAGATGCTGTCGAACCGGATTGCGCCGCTATCCATTACGAGTTTTCCAGGACAATGCCTTCCACCACGTTGGCCACGTCCTCGCAGCGGTCGGTGATGGACTCGAGCAGTTCGTAGATCACGCGCAGCTTCATTACCTGCTTGACGTCGTTCTCCTCGCGGAAGAGCTTGGACAGCGCGGCGCGCAGCACCCGATCCGCGTCGGACTCGAAGCCGTCGATATCCTCGCAGCACTTCAAGATCGCCTGCTGCGAGCGCTTCACATCGCTCAGCAGCCCCACGGCCTTCTGCACGCGGCCGCAGCTCTCATGGCAGATTGCGGCGAGCTTCTTGGCTTCCGGCGTGACGCTTGTGAGGTCGTAGAGCGCGACCGACTCGGCGACGCCTTGGATGAGATCCAGGATGTCGTCCATGGCCGTGATGAGCTGGTGGATCTGGTCGCGGTCTATTGGCGTAATGAAGGTCCTGTGCAGCAGCTTGATGCATTCGTGTGTCACCTTGTCCGCCGCGTGCTCGGCGGCCTCTATGCGCTGCGCGTGCGCATTGAGGTCGCTGAAGCTCCCGATCATCGCGGCGAGCTCTTCGCTTCCTTCGACGATGTGGTTGGCGTGCGCGTTGAACAAGTCGAAGAACCTGCCTTCTCGCGGCATCAAGCGTCCCAGCATCACAGGCTCCCGGACAGAGCGCCTGACTGCGCGAGCTTCAAGGCGACGGAACAAACCGCGTCGCTGTACTCCCGGCTCGGAAGTCCTTCAACCTGGATTTCGCCCCGCTCGGCAATGCACACCTGTTTATCGACACGGGTGACCACGGTGCACAGCCAACCGAGCCGCTGCAAGCGACGAACGACTTCGTCCGCGATGAGCCGGTTGCCTGCATAGCGGGGGATTTGCCTCTGCAGTACGGTGCTCGGGCTATCGGAAGGCTTTTCGTCTTTACGCCGTTTGGCATGCCAGGAAAGCGCGGCACCACACGCGTCGCATCGCATGGTAATCGTGCGACAGGCTCCTTCGCGCACGAAGGTCTTGGCATCGACATGGCAGCATTTGCCCATGACCTTGTCGTGCATGAGCAGCTCGTCGGCACGCGTCACCACCGGCGGCCGCGACGAGCGCTCAGGTTCATTCATTGAGACCAGCCACGTGGACGTTGCGCAGTCCAGCGAGCACGGCGATCGCAGTGCGGCCGGCCTTCGTTTCCTCATCGCTCGCGAGGATTCGCCGTACCGCATCGTGCTTGGTCGCATACCGGCGCATGTCATCGGAGAGCCGCTCCAGGATCACCGCTTCGCGCAGCATCAGGTCCTGAATCGCCTCGGGATCGTCCAGCGACCCGATGAGAAGCCGCAGGTGCGGCAGGCAAACGGCGGAAAGCGAACTCAGCGCGTCGCGTGGATCTTCTGAAAACCGCGTCGCGACGAGGCGGATGGCCTCCCTTTCGGTGTCCGCGCATAGCGAGCACATCGGACAGGTGCTGCTGGCAGGAAGGAGAGCCTGCATTTTCGAAGCGACCGAGCCCGGCGAAGCCTCTGGCGCGGCGTTACTGCGAAACCACGCCGACAGCCGCTCCAGAAGCGCGGGATAGCCCGTGCAAATGCCGTGAGTCGAAGCGAGCGCGGCGTACTGCCAGGTGTGCAGCGCGCACAGCCCGCCGCGCTCGGCGTGCCGCTGCTGCTCATCGCGGTCGACGCTGAGGCCGTACTGGAAATGGCAGAGGAAGTCGAAAGCCGCCTGGACGATGCGCTCGCAGATCTCGCAAGGGGCGAGCTGCCTGAGCGCGGCAGGCGCAGCGTGGTTCGCCCATCCATCCTCGCTGCGCAGCACCGACTCCGGGTGGTCCTGCGCGATGCGCTTTGCCAGGGCGCGAGTCCGCTCGATCACCGCGGCCGAGGCGGCGCCCGGCAGCAGCTCGCGCGCCACCTCGCCCACCCGGTCGCACAGGCGCAGCAGAAACTCGGCGCTCTTCTCGCTGAGCAAAAAGCGTGCGAGATCCCGCTCGAGCGCGTCGATGCCGCTTGCCGTGAACCGCGCGGCATCCTCGGAACGCCTGGCCTCCAGGCCTTCGCGCGCGGAAACTGAGAACACGTTAAACCGCTCCGCACCCGGCAAGCCGCTCAGCCTTTCGTTCAGATCATGCAAGGCTTCGCGGCGCTCTGCGTGGGAGACGAGATCCTGCTTGTTGACCACGACGAACACGCGGCGCGCCGAAGCCGAAGCGCTGCGCAGGATCTCCAGCTCTTCATCGGACAGCGGGCCTTCGTAGCTCGTCACCAGCACGAACGCGTCGGCCTGAGGCAGGAATTCCTCGGTCGTGCGCGTGTTCTCGCGGATCGTCGATCCAAGGCCCGGCGTGTCCACGAAGTGGAAGCCGCGTCTCAGGATCTCCGCGGGCAGTTTCACCTCGGCGACCTCGACTCGCCGGGCGTTGCCGGGATTGCCGCGTTGCGTGACGTATTCCGGCAGGGCGTCAAGCGGGACCTCGGTGTTCAGCAGCCGCTCTTTGTACTTGATCGTGACGCCCGCTTTGCTGCCGTAGGTCACGGTCGTGATGACCGACGTCAGAGGCACGATGCCCACGGGCAGGCTGTCGCTTCCAAGGATGGCGTTCATGAGGGAGGTCTTTCCCCTGCTGAACCTGCCCACCACGACGAGATTGAAGCGGTCTTCCGCCAGCCTGACAAAGAGATCGCTCAGCCGGTCTTCTTCTCCCCTGGCCGGCTCCACGAGCAGCGCCTGCAGAGAACGCACGATCTCCGCCAGCTCGAATTTCGCCCGCTCGTATCCCCTCAGCTCCATGTGCGGCCGCCTGCGATGCTTTCGAGGCCGGAGCGCACGCGCTCCAGGCGGCCCAGGGAGGCCTGAATGCTCTGCCGGCGCGGGCCGGCTTGCGCTTCCCCGCTGCGCTGCATCGCAGCGCCGTCTGTCAAGGCCCGGTCCAGCCCCTGCAGGACGGTAGCAACGTTGGCCAGCATCCGGGTCTCGAACGCAGCCGCGCTTCGCTCGAGCCGCTGCTGAAAGTCGTACCGGACGCGACCCGACTGCGTGCGAGCGGCGTCGATCGCGGCTTCGCGCGCGCGGCGCAGGATCATGCGATCGCCGATGAGCCGCGGCAGGGCGAGAACCGCAGAAGATGCCAGCAGGTACAGGCTGCCCGGTTCTTCCCAGAACTTGTAGTGGAACCGGGCATCCTCGCTCCACAGCGTCTCGGCGTGGATCGCTTCGTAAGGAACTGCGAACAGATCCGCCGCGAAGCGATAGAGCTCGTCGACCGCGGCATCGAGCCTGGCGGCCACCCGTTCGCATGTCGCCTGGAAGGCGCTCGAAACCTTCTCGTCCTCGGCCGCGCGCCATGCGTCGAACCGCCGCCTGATCTCTTCGACCGCCTGCTGGTGAAGCGTCTCCGCGAGCTTGCGTGCAGGCAAGCTGCGGCGCTCCTCGAATTGCCGCTCGACGCGCGCGGCAATGTCCCGTACGAGCTGCGCCTCGAATGCCTCGAGGTCTATTTCCACCACTTCGCGCAGCAGTTTCTTCTGCTCCGCTTTCACGATCACGACATGTTCATCCCTCGCAGCGAGCAGTTCCTGCCGGCGCGCCTGGAAGCGCTGCAGCTTTTGCTCGAGCTCCTCCAGCGGCGCCGACACCGCTTTCAGCTCCAGCGCGCGCTCGAAGCGCGCCTGTGCAACGAGCCGCAGCACGTTGCGCGCGACCGAGACCAGGAAAGCCTCCTCCTTCCCGCTCGATAAAAATGCGCGCAGCGTGCCGAAAAAAGGCGGGAATCCGCTGCGCTGGAGCAGATCCTCCGAGCCGCGCGCGCGCGCCTCGACCGCGAGCCGGGCGGACACCGGAAACAGGCGCACGCCCGCGCCGAGCACATCGGCGAGCGCCCGCCGCGTGAATTCGAGCGCCTCGCGCAGCTCGGCCTCGCTCACCAGGTCGGCCTTGTTCACCAGCACGAAAACCCTGCTGGCGAGCCGCGCGACCTCCTTCAGGTAATCGCGCTCCGCCTGGCTCGCCGGCTGCTCGACCGAGAGCAAAAACAGCACGGCGTCGGCTTTCGGCAGATAGCGCTGCGCAACGTCCGTGTTGTGCTCGTAGACGGAACCTATTCCGGGCGTGTCCACCAGCCTCACCCCGGCCTTCAGCCATGCCGAGGGATAAGCGATCGCGACTTCGCTTACCCGCTTCTCGTTACGAGGGTTGCCGGTTTCGGTGACGAACTCGGGCAGCCGCTCGCGGGAAATGCGCTCCCTGCGGCCGTCGTCGTACCGGACTTCGATGGTGAGGCGCTCGCCGTAGGCGAGCACCGTCACGATGGAAGTGAGCGGAACGACGCCTACCGGCAGGAGCTCTTCTCCGATCAGCGCATTGATTACGCTCGTCTTGCCGCGCTTGAACTGCCCCACGGCGACGAGGTTGAACGCGTTGGAGGCGAGCTTTTCCTCCAGCGCTTCGCGCGCCTGCGCCGGGAGATCGCCGCCTTCGCGCAGGCTCGCGAGGCACCGTTCCAGAATGCCGCGGACGGAGGTTCGATTCGGATTTCCGGCTTCTCTGAGCTGCATGCCTACGCACCTCCGTGGAGGAATACGCAGGCATCATCAGCCGGTCGGCGGTTATAGGAGGATGCCTTCTCCTATGGCAAGGAGTCTAGCGGACCCGAAAACCGGGCGCAATCGCCCGCGTGGCAGTCCTGCCGCCCCGCGCCAGCAAGGAATAGCAACTTTGCTCTCCTAATCCTTGCCTTCGATCATGCCGTATTCGGCAGGCGCCTTTGCATAAAACAGCCGGACGCGTTCGCCGCGCAGCACGTCAAGGAGCATTGCCGCCTGCTCGTCCGTGAGCAGAAATTCCACCTCGATGGTGAGATCGCCCGCGAGCTCGAAAAAATGCTGCTCGTGCAGGACGCCGTGGCGGCCGTATCCCGCGATCGCCCGGAACGCCGAGCCGCCGTGGATGCCGGCCTTCTTCGCCGTCTCGAGCAGCCACTCATACAGCAGGATGCCGTGGTGCTTGCGGTTCTCGTGGACGTAGAAGCGCAGGTACGTGCCTTTCATGGCTCACCTAAGTATCAGGCGCATGGTTCCAATGCCCGCGAAGGTCATGAGGAGCGATCCGGCGAGGTGGGCGACGATATGCGCCGCAGCCCAGCCAGTTTGTTCGCGGCTAAGCAGCGTGGTCGCTTCGGCTGAAAAGGTGGAAAAGGTCGTCAATCCCCCGAGGAACCCCGTCGTAACGAGCAGCCGTGCTTCGGCAGGAAGAGCCTCAAAGTGGGACAGCGCGGCGAGCGCCGTGCCCATGAGATAGCCGCCGAGCAGGTTCGCGGCGAGCGTGCCGAGCGGCAGCGTCGGGAACACCGGGTTAAGGAGCGCGCCGAGGCCCCAGCGCAACCAGGCGCCAACGGCGGCGCCGCCGCCGACGGCCAGCATGCCGAGAAAACTCAATTCAGAACCTCCAACCAGTAGTCAAATCGCCATGTACGAACGCGGCGGAGAGGCAATAAAAAATGCCTACGGGCCGCGCCTCTCCGGCGTGTCACGTAGGCATCATCAGCCTTGCGGCGGTTAAAGGAGGAATGCCATCTCCCTGCTTCGCCCCGGATGATACCGTCAGAAGGGGATGTCGTCTTCCATGTCGTCGAACTTGCCGGCGGGCTTCTGCGCCGCCGCCGCCGGCTTGGGCTCGGCCGCCTTGGGTTGTTCGGTGGGCGCCTCGCGCGGCTCCCCCGCTCCCGCGCGCGAGCCCAGCATCTTCATCTCCGTCGCCATGATCTCGGTGCTGTAGCGGTCCTGC
>SCTY01000018.1 GCA_004297625.1 Betaproteobacteria bacterium
CACGCCGCCGATGCAAAGCTCATTTGTTTCATCTTATTCTCCCCGCCGATCGCGCTGATGCGCTTTCTCATCAGACACGATTCGCGGGGACTTGTTCAGAGTTTCCCTAGTAGACGTCATGCTGCGTATTGTAAATGTTGAACTTGCCGGTGGGCGTGACGAGGCGCTTGTCCTTGATGACGTGTTTCAGCTTCAGCGTCTTGTCGTCGACCACCACGATCGCCGATTCCTGCTCCTTGCCGTTCCACACCGAGAACCAGACCTCGTCGCCAGCGCGGTTAAATTCCGGCTGCACCACGCGCTGCGGGCCTTCCTTGATGCCGGCCCACTGCGCGATCGGCAGCACCTTAAACGGCTGGGAGAGGTCTTTCAGGTCGAACACCGCCACCGACTGGCTGATCTTGGCGTCCGGGTTCAGCGCGGTGTCGACATACAGGTGGCTCGACTTCGGATGCGTCTTGATGAACAGGCTCCCGCCGCCCTGGCCCTTCAGCGTGCGCACGACCTTCCAGGCGTTCGCCTTGTGCTTCTTCGGGTCGGTGCCGATGAGCGAGATCGTCTCGTCGCCCAGGTGCCCGGTCGCCCAGACGGGCCCGAACTTCGGATCGATGAAGTTCGCGCCGCGCCCCGGATGCGGGATCTTGCCGACGTCGACGAGGCTCGCAAGCCTGTCTTCCTTGGAGTCCACCACCGCGATCTTGTTGGACTGGTTGGCCGCGACCAGGAAGTAGCGCTTGGTCGAGTCCCAGCCGCCGTCGTGCAGGAACCTGGCGGCGCCGATCTCGGTGATCTCCAGGTTGTTCAGGTCCTTGTAGTTCACCATCAGGATCTTGCCGGTCTCCTTGACGTTGACCACGAACTCCGGCTTGAAGTGGCTCGCGACGATGGAGGCCACGCGCGGCTCGGGGTGGTATTCCTGGTCGCCGACGGTCATGCCGCGCGTCGCGTGGATCTTGAGCGGCTCGAGCGTCTCGCCCTTCATGATCACGAATTGCGGCGGCCAGTAGGAGCCGGCGATGGCGTAGCGGTCTTCGAAGCCCTTGTACTTCGAGGTCTCGACCGAGCGCGCTTCGAGCCCGACCTTGATCTCGGCGACGTTGTCGGGCTTCGGCATCCACAGGTCGATGAGGTTCACCTTGGCGTCGCGGCCGATCACGTACAGGTAGCGCCCGGAGTTCGAGGTGCGCGAGATGTGCACCGCGTAGCCGGTCTTCACGATGTTGACGATCTGCTTGGTGTCGCCGTCGATGAGCGCCACCTCGCCCGAGTCGCGCAGCGTGACCGAGAACAGATTGTCGAGGTTGATCTTGTTTTCCTTCTTCTTCGGCCGCTTCTCGGGCGGCACGATGACTTTCCACGTCGCCTTCATCTCCTTCATGCCGAATTCCGGCGGCGTCGGCGCCTCGTGCTGCAGGAACCTCGCCATCATGTCGACGTCCTGATCGGAAAGCTGCCCCGAGGTGCCCCAGTTCGGCATGCCGGCGGGCGAGCCGTAATTGATGAATACCTTCAGGTAATCAGTCCCGCGCGGCAGCGTGATGTCGGGCGTGAGCGGCTTGCCGGTGGCGCCCTTGCGCAGCACGCCGTGGCATCCCGCGCAGCGCTCGAAATAGATCTGCTTCGCGCGCTCGAACTCGGCCGCCGTCATGGGCGGCGCCTTGGGCTGGGGCGGCGCCTCCTCGGGCTTGATCGGCACCGGCGCGCCGCGGTACATCAGGTCTTCCTTCGGCGTGCCCGGATGCACGGGCTTCGCCTCCGGCTTCTGCTGGGCCTGCGCGGCCCCGAAAGCGAGCGTCGCGACCACCGCGAGCGTCGCGGTACGCAGGCGGAACGTACTGTTGCGCATTTGCTGTCTCCCAGGTGTTTGAATGGAATCTACTTGCGCGGCGCAGCCACCTGCTTGATGTGTATCAACTTAGCTTCGGTCGCGCGCTGTGCGCGGCTCTCGCGCTTCAAGCGGCGCTCGATGAGCGGCATGCAGCGCCGGTCGCTGTAGTAGGTCACCTGGCAGTCGAGGCAATAATGGCACTCGTTTGCATTGATCTCTCCGGTCGGACGGATGGCGCGCACCTCGCAATCCCTGGCGCACGTCTGGCAGGGCCGGCCGCACTCCTTGCGCCGGCGCAGCCACCAGTCGAACACCCGGAAGCGCGCCGGAATCGACAGCGCCGCGCCGAGCGGGCACAGGTACTTGCAGAAGAACTTGCGATTGACCGCCGAGATCGCGATGAGGGCGAGCGCGTAGACGACGAAGCCCCATTCGCGCTCGAAACGCAGCGTCACCGCGGTCTTGAACGGCTCGACCTCGGCAAGCCGCGCCGCTTCTCCCATCGACTGCAGCGACACGCCGAAAAGGCCGATGAGCACCAGGTACTTCACGCCCCAGAGGCGCTCGTGCACCACGTCGGGAAACTCGAGCTGGCGTACGTCGAAGCGCCGCGCGACCTGCTGCACCAGCTCCTGGATCGCGCCGAACGGGCACAGCCAGCCGCAATACACCCCGCGGCCCCATAGCAGCAGCGTCAGCGCGACGAAGCTCCACAGGATGAACAGCATCGGGTCGATGAGGAAGGTTTCCCATTTGAAATCGCGCACCGCCGCCTGCATGAAGGTAAGCACCTGCACGATCGAGAGCTGGGCGAGCGCATACCAGCCGATGAAGAACACGGTGTAGAGAAGAAACGCGCGGCGCACGATAGCGAGGAACTTCGGCTTGCGCGCGAGCCAGTCCTGGAACAGCAGGATGAAGTTCAGCGTGGCGAGGCCGGCGGCGAGCACGGCGATGGCGAACTTGCGCTCGCGCCACGCGCCGCGCCACACCGGTTCTGCCAGGGAAGATCTTTGTGCAGTTGCGATACTTCTCGACTCCGCTACCCGCCTTGCCGCCTGCATCAGCGTCGCGTTCTGCACCATCACGGTGATGGTCGCCCCGGAGATGGTGTCGACCGCGACGTGTCCCGGGCGCTCGGCGCCGACCACGACGCGATCGAACACGCTCTTGCCGGCGTACTGATCGGTGAAGGCGCGCAGCCGCGCCTCGCTCACGCCGACCGCGAGGATCGGTTCCTCGTGCGCGACGATCGCCACGCCGCGGATGCGGCCGGCCCGGTCGAAACCCACCAGGCTGTTGATCGGCTTGCCGGAGTACGCCGGAATGCGCACCACGTCGTTCGTGAGAAACACGTAGCCGGCGATCCCGCCCGCGGCGTACACCGCGGCAGCGCGCGGGTCGCCCTCGAGCTCACCGAAACGCTCGGCCTCCGGGAACCAGCCTTTCGCCTGCGGATAGGCGCTGTCCACGCCGGCGAACGCGGGCACGGCAAGGAGCGCCGCCAGAAAAGCGAGCAGCCGTTTCAGCATGCCGCGCAGCATCGCCGGACGCGCGGCCGCAGCATTGATGTCGATCAACTCTTTATACTGAAACCATGCGGGTAGTCGGGTTGTTGCTGCTTCTTGCGTTCCTGATTCCCCCGGTCGAGGCCGCGCGCGTGCAGGATGCGCGCCCGCTTATGGGCACAGCGGTCGAGCTCATCGTCGAGGCAGACGACGAGCCGCGGCTCCGCGCCGCGGTCGAGGACGCCTTCCGCGAGATGCAGCGGCTCTCGCAGATAATGAATCGCTACGATCCTTCGAGCGTGGTGAGCGCCATCAACGCCGCCGCGGGCGTGCGCCCGGTTGCGATCCCGCCGGAGCTGGCCGAGGTGCTGGCGCAGGCGCGCCGGGTCTCGGAGCGCACCGCGGGCGCCTTCGACGTCACCGTCGGCGCCTTGCGCGGCTGGCGTTTTCGCCCCGGCGAGGAGCGCGTGCCCTCCGCCTCGGAGATCGCCGCCCAGCTGCCCAAGGTGGATTACCGGAAATTGCAGAGCGACCGCACCACGGCATTCCTGAAGGAAAAAGGAATGAAGATCGACCTCGGCGGCATCGCGAAGCTCTACATCCTCGAGGCGGGCCGGCGCGTGCTCGAAGCGCGCGGCGTGCGGCGCGCGCTCATCAACGGGGGCGGCGACGTGGTCGCGCATTCGGAGGGCGCCCCCTGGCGCGTCGGCGTGCGCGATCCGCGCGCGCCGGAAAGGCTGCTCGGTGCGGTGGAGATCAAGAATGGGTGTGTTGCAACGTCTGGCGACTACGAGCGCGCCTTCGTACGCGATGGAAACCTCTACCACCACATTCTCGATCCGCGCACCGGCTACCCGGCGCGGGGCGCGCACGGCGTGACGCTGGTCGCAGCGAGCGCCGAAGCGGTGAACGGCCTCGGGCCGGCGATCATGGTGCTGGGCCGCGCCGCCGGCGAGAAGCTCATCGCCGCGGCGCCGGGCGTCGAAGCGCTCGTGGTCACGCGCGACGGCGAAGTGTGGATGTCGCGCGGGCTGCGCGCGCGCTGGGTTCCGGCCCGATGAGGACTCAGGACGGCTCGATCAGGACCTCGAAACCGCCGTCGGAACGCGGCGTGCCCGTGAAGGAAAAGCCGCGCTCGCGCAGCAGCGCGTAAAGCGGCATCGGCTCGTGCGGCAGGATGGCGCACAGCGGCGTGCGCGGCTCGCGCTCGAGCGCCTCGAAAATGCGCTGGATGGGCTCGGGCGGCTGCATGCCGCGCAGGTCCAGCCTTACCGGCGCGACGCCGGCGACCGGCGCAGCGGGCATGGGCGGCGGCGGGGCGATCGCGATCCGATCGGCCTGCCTGTAGCAGGCGGTCATTTCGCGCTTGTGGTGCGCGCGCTGGAAAGTGGCGAGCAGCTCGAGCTCGCCGATGCAGCCTTCCGGGTCGTGCTCGGGGGCAGCGGCGCCGAGGGCCTCGACCTGCATGCGGAAATGGGCGTGGTCGTCGCGCAGCGCGGCGAGGTCGCCCGCCTCGACGCCGAGGCGCTCGAATTCGGGAAACAGCTCCTCGTCCTCGTACGAGATGTGCTCGAGGAGCGCGGCGCTCAGCGCCACGATGCGCGCCCGGTACGCCGGCCATTCGCTGCGCTGGGCAGCGCCGATCGCCTCGCCGAGCAGGCGGTCGAGGTGGGCGTGGTGGGAGCTGAGAAACTCGCTGATTGCGGACATGGGGGCACGATTGCAAGTCCGGCGACCGCCGCCCTTGATTTGAGTCAAGCGATGCGGGCGTGGCCGTACGCGGCGGCGGAGACGAAGAGCGCTCCCGCGGCGGCGTGCGCGAGAGTTGCCGCGAGCGGCAGCTCGAAGAGCGCCGAAGCGAACCCGGCCACGGCAACGGCGAGTGCTAGAACCGCGAGCGCAAAGCGCGCAGCCGCGCGCTGGAGGCGGCTGGCGAGCCGGATCGCTGCCGCCGCGAGCGCGATACCCAGCAGCGCGTGCGCGGCGAACGCCCACGTCCACAGGGTTTGGGAAAAAATCGCGATCCAGCCGCCAAGCAGCGCCTGCGCGGCGACGAGCAATGCGGCGGGCAGGTTTGCGCTCTGCTTTCTCCAAAGGCTCCCCAGAAGCCAGGCAAACGATGCTGCGAGAGCGAGACCCAACGTCAGGTTACCGAAAGCGGCCGCCGGCGGCGGCTTCTGTCCGGCAAGGATTCCCAGAATCGCAAGGATCACGGTAAGCAACGCAGCGACCGCGGCGGCTCCGACCCCCGTGCGGGCGCGCCAGGCGAGCCACGCCACCGCGAGCAACGCGAGGACCTCGAGCGAGGCGGCGCTGCGATGCACGCCGCGCAGCAGCTTCATTTCCGAAGCGGTAAAAGACTCGGCGCCGAGGCGGATGGCGGCGCTCACCACGATCACGGCCAGAACGAGGGCCAGTCCGGCGGCGCAAGCCGCGGCGAGCCGGCGCGCCTCAGCGGGCGGCGCGCTCATGGCTGAACCACAGCGTCGCGGCGAGAAGCAGCACCGCGCCGGCCTGATGCGTCGCGGCGAGCGCGATCGGCACATGGAGCAGCAGCGTGGAGATGCCCAGCGCCGCCTGCAGGACGAACGCCGCGCCGAGCGCGTGCGCCGCCGGCAGCGCGCGCCAGCGCCACCAGGCGATCGGCACGAGCACCAAAAGCAGCCAGAAAAAAGAGCGGTGGAGCAACTGCACCGCGGCCATGTTGTAGCCGAAGTTCCTCCACCACGGATCGAGGAGCCAGGTCTCCGGCGGCACGACGTGGCCGTTCATCAGCGGAAAGGTGTTGTACGCGTAGCCCGCGCGCAGCCCGGCCACCATGCCGCCCGTGAGCGCCATCACGTAGACGATCACCGGCAGCGCCGCCGCAAGACCGCGCAGGCCGCGCGTGCGCGGCCTGCGCACATCGAGCGCGATCCACAGCTGCGTGGCGAAGATCGCGAGCGCGAGACCGAGATGCGCGGTCAGGCGGAACTGGCTCACGCGCGGATCCTCGACGAGGCCGGACTTCACCATGAACCAGCCGAGCGCTCCCTGCGCCGCGCCGAGCATGAACACCGCGGCGAGCTTCCACGCGAGCGGCTTGTCGATGCGCCGGCGCAGCCAGAACCACAGAAAGGGAAGCAGAAACACCGCGCCGATCGTGCGCCCGAGCAGGCGATGCACGTACTCCCACCAGAAGATGCGCTTGAAGCCCTCGAGCGTCATGTCGAAGTTCACGAGCTTGAACTCGGGCGTCGCGCGGTATTTCTCGAAGAGCGCCTGCCAGTCGGCTTCGTGCAGCGGCGGAATCGCGCCGACGAGCGGCTGCCACTCGACGATCGAAAGCCCCGAGTGCGTGAGGCGCGTCACGCCGCCCACCACGACGATGGCGAACACCAACGCAGCGCACAAAAAGAGCCAGGCCGCGATGGCGTTGCGGTCGGTTCGCGATTTCATCGATTACCCATGATGCAAGCGTGGGATTCCGAAAGCTTGATGAACATCAAATTCGATTGTTGATCGTCTTGCTCTACTTCTGCCTGCCAATCAAAGAGGGAGGGGCAATGGCCACTCAAGGCTTCGAAGAGGACGTCCCGGAAGAACCGGTTCCCGCGATGCAGCAACTGCTGGACAACCCGTTCCTGTTGCTGTTCATCGGCATCGCCATGCCGACCGTACTTTACATCGTCTGGGGCGTGATGGAGATCGTGTCCCTGCCGATCGCCAAATAGGGGAAGCCCATGAGCGCCCTCCTGCCGCCGGCCGAACAGGTCTGGTGGAAGCAGCCCCTCGACCGAGTCGAGCTCATCTGGATCGTGATCGCGCTGATCTGGTGCCTGATCATGTTCTTCATGATGCCGTACTGGCACATCTACGGAAAACAGAACCTCTCGAACGAAGCGTATCGCGCCAGGCCCGAGGAGTACGCGAAAAAAGCCGAGGACATGATCGCGAAGTACAAGGTGCGCGAGGAAGGCGGCGACCTGAAGGTTCCCGTGGTGCATCCGCCGGCCGGGTCCGACGTGTACCTGATTGCG
This sequence comes from Betaproteobacteria bacterium, assembly GCA_004297625.1. Lineage (GTDB taxonomy): Bacteria > Pseudomonadota > Gammaproteobacteria > Burkholderiales > SG8-39 > SCGC-AG-212-J23. The sequence continues at coordinate 7,356 of SCTY01000018.1, forward strand.
CGGCTGTGGAGCTGGAGCCCGATGCTCGAGCTGGAAGCGGGCAAGTCCTACCGCATCCACCTCATGTCGATGGACTGGCTGCATGGGTTCTCCCTGCAGCCCGAGAACATCAACATCCAGGTGCACCCCGGCTATGAGCACGTCGTCACCGTGACCCCGGGCAGCCCGGGCACCTACTCGATCATCTGCAACGAATACTGCGGCATCAACCATCACACGATGACGAGCCGCCTGTACGTAGTGAAGTAAGGGGAGAACAAGATGGCTGTCAACCGGATGTTCAGGACCTGCCCGGCGAGCGGGCTGCTTTTCCACGAGCCGGCCGAGAAGCTGATGCGGTTCCACGCCGTCGCGGCGGTGGTGTCGCTCCTCATCGGCGGCATCCTCGCGATCGGCGTGGTGCTCACGCGCTGGCAGGCGATCCACCTGCTCCCGCCCGATCTGTTCTACCAGGTGCTCACGGCGCACGGGCTCAACATGCTCGTGTTCTGGATCATCTTCTTCGAGATGGCGGTGCTGTACTTCGCCGGCTCGACGCTGCTCAGATCGCGGCTCGCCACGCCGCGCATCGCCTGGGCGGCGTTCTGGCTGATGGTCATCGGGGCGCTGGTGAACAACTACTCGGTGTTCCGCGGCGACTCGAGCGTGATGTTCACCTCGTATGCGCCGATGGGCGCGCATCCCACGTTCTACCTCGGCCTGATCCTGTTCGCGGTCGGCGCGCTGGTGAGCTGCTTCGTGTTCCTCGGCACGCTGGTCGTGGCGAGAGCCGAGCGCACCTACCGCGGCTCCATCCCGCTGGTAACCTTCGGCGCCCTCACCGCCTGCATCATCGCGATCTTCACCATCGCCGCCGGCGCCATCATCCTCATCCCGACCTTCTTCTGGTCGGTCGGGCTGATCGATCACATCGACTCGCTCATGTACAAGACCGTGTGGTGGGCGTTCGGCCACTCCTCGCAGCAGATCAACGTGGCTGCGCACGTCTCCGTGTGGTACGCGGTGGCGGCGATCGTCTTCGGCGCGAAGCCGATGTCGGAGAAGGTGAGCCGCGGCGCTTTCCTGCTCTACATCTTCTTTCTGCAGCTCGCGAGCGCGCACCACCTGCTCGTCGATCCCGGCCTCACCTCCAACTGGAAGATCTTCAACACGAGCTACGCCATGTACCTGGCGGTGCTCGCCTCCATGGTGCACGGCCTCACGGTGCCGGGCGCGATCGAGGTGGCGCAGCGCGAGAAGGGCCACAACCAGGGGCTGTTCACCTGGCTGCGGCGCGCGCCGTGGGGCAACCCGGTGTTCTCGGCGATGTTCATCTCGCTCATCGGCTTCGGCTTCCTCGGCGGCATCTCGGGCGTGATGATGGGCACCGAGCAGCTCAACATGATCATCCACAACACCATCTACGTGCCGGGGCATTTCCACGCCACCGTGGTCGTCGGCACGACGCTCGCCTTCATGGGCCTCACCTACTTCCTTATTCCGGTGCTGTTCCGGCGCGAGGTGATGTTCCCCGGCATGGCGAAGTGGCAGCCCTACGTGTTCGGCCTGGGCATGAGCGCGGTATCGCTGTTCCTGATGGGCGCCGGTACGCTCGGCGTGCCGCGCCGGCACTGGGACATCAGCTTCGCCGGCAACCCGTTCCCGTACGAGTTCCCGGGCGCGGCCTGGCTCATGATGGCGCTCGCCGGCATCAGCGGCCTCATCGCGATCGTCGGCGGCGGCATGTACTTGCTGATCACGGTCGGCTCGGTGTTCCTCGGCAAGAAGATCGTGACCCCGGGCTTCCAGCACGTGCGCGCGCGCGAGAACGTCGCTGCCATCCCGGCAGCCGCGCCGGTCATCACCTCACACGGCTCGATCGGCGCCGGCGGCATGGTGGCGCCGGGAACCTTCGTCCTCGCGATGGTGTTCCTCGCAGCCTTCGTGCTGTACTACTTCATCAACTGGAAGTACCTGTCGACCGTCTGGCCGCTCAAGTAATGAAAGCGGTCTTAAACCTCTTCAAGGTCAGGATCGGCGTCGCCATCGCGCTTGCGGCGGCCGCCGGCCTGGCCGTTGAACAAGGTTTGAAAACCCCGACCTTTCTCCAGGCTACGGTGTTGATACTGTCCGTGTTGGTCGCCTCGGCGGCGGCGGGCGCCTTCAACCAGTACGTCGAGCGCGACATCGACGTGCGCATGGCGCGCACGCGCAACCGGCCGTTCGTGACCGGTACGCTGAAGCACGGTCCGTTCTGGCTCTGGGTCATCGGCGCGATGATCCTCGCTTCGGTCGTCGCCGCCACCCTGGCGACGAACGTGCTCGCGGCGACTTACACCTTCCTCGGCGCGTTCACTTACGGCGTGGTGTACACCGTGTGGCTCAAGCGCCGCACCTGGTGGAACATCGTCGTCGGCGGCCTCGCCGGAAGCTTCGCGGTGCTCGCCGGCGCCGCTGCCGTGACGCCTATGCCCGGCCCCGACGCGGCCGCGCTCGCGGTGGTGCTCTTCCTCTGGACGCCGCCGCACTTCTGGAGCCTCGCCATCGCCTGCCGCAAGGACTACGCGGCCGCCGGCGTGCCCATGCTGCCTGTGGTGGTGGGCGACGCACGCGCTGCCCGCGCCATCTTCGCGAGCGCCGTGCTGCTGGTCATCGCCTCTCTCGTGCCCGCGGCCTATGGCCTCGGGCCCATCTATCTCGCGGCCGCCTCGTTTGGCGGCGTCTTCTTCCTCCTCAGATGCAATGCGCTGGTGCGCAAGCCCGGCCGCGAGTCCGCACGTGCCGCCTTCCTCGCCTCGCTCGTCCAGCTCGGCGCGGTGCTGGCGGGCGCCATGCTGGATGTGGCGATTTTCTAGTCTTTTGATATTTCTGCTGTCCTTCAATGCGGCCGCCTTTGATCAGAAAGAGGCGCTGAAGGAAAGCCAGGCGGCGATCGGCCGCGAGATCCGCGGCTACACGCTGCGCGACGCCGAAGGCCGCGAGCTGCGCCTGGAGGAGCTGCGCGGCAAGCCGCTCGTCGTGCATTTCGTCTACACCGGCTGCTTCCAGGTCTGCCCGACAAGCACGCAGTTTCTCGCCAAGGCGGTCGCGCAAGCCGAGCGCTCGCTTGGCCGCGGGACGTTTCGCGTCGCCACCATCGGCTTCAACCTGCCGTTCGACACGCCGCAGGCCATGAAGGACTTCGGGCGCAAGTTCGGCGTTTCGTCGCCCGACTGGCTGTTTCTCAGTCCGCAGGCCGACACGCTCGCGCAACTCACCGCCGACTTCGGCTTCCGCTACGAGGCGACTGCCGCCGGATTCGATCACCTGCTGCAGGTGAGCATCCTGGATGCGGACGGCCGCATTTACCGCCAGGTGTACGGCGATTCGTTCGAGGTGCCGCTTTTCGTCGGCCCGCTGCTCGAGCTCGCGCAGAACCGGCCCGTTGCCGCGGGCGGCGTGCAGGCGTTCCTCGAGCAGGTGAAGCTGCTGTGCACGCTCTACGATCCGTCCGCCGGCCGCTATCGCCTGAACTACGTCGTGATCATCGAGCTCCTGGTGGGCGCCAGCGTGATGCTCGGCGGGATCGGCTTCCTCATCGTGGAATGGCGCCGCCGCCGGAGCGCCTGACGTTCATGCCGAGCTCCAGGCCCTTCACCAGGCGGTACATCGCGCGCTGAAGCGGCACCGGCACGCCGAGCTCGCCGGCGCGGCGCACGAGATAGCCGTTCAGCGCCTCGATCTCGACCGGCGTGCCGCGCTCGATGTCGATCGCCATCGAGCCGGGATGGCGCGGCATCGGCCGGCGGCCTGCACGGATGTCCTCGACGAGGTGCAGCGGGTCGCCCTCGACCGCGATGCCGAGCGCGCGCGCCACGGCGAGCCCTTCGTCGACCAGCGCGCGCAGCACGACGTACACATCGTCGCTCGCGTACTTCGCCTCTGGAATGCCGCGCAGGAGCGCGCTCACCGGGTTGATGGCGCAGTTGAAGAGGTACTTGTTCCACATCGCACCGCGCGGGTCCGCCACGACGCGCGTCGGGAAACCGGCCGTGTTGAGCAGATCGCCAAGCCATTGCATGCGCCCCACCTCGCCGCGCGCGGGACCGATTACCGACAGGGCGCCGTGGCCGTTGTGCCGTACGGTGCCGGGCGCGAGGAGCTCGGCGGCCTCCATCGTCATTCCCTGCGCCACGTCCCCGCCGACGCCGTCCAGAATCGTCTGCACGTTGCCCTGGCCGTTCTGCTGCGTGAGCACCAGCGGCCGGCCCGCGAGGTGCGCCTTGAGGCCTTCGATAAGCGCCGCGGTGTCCATGGACTTCACCGCGACGATCACCGCGTCGAAGATACGATTTCCAAGTTCCGTTGGACTGGTTAGCGCAGGAATGCGGGCAACGATATCGCTTAGGCCGCTGATCCTCAGGCCGTCGCGGTTGATGGCGGCCACGTGCCCGGCGTTGATATCGAGAGCGCTGACGCGCGCATGGCGGGCAAGGTGCGCGGCATACAGCCCGCCGATCGCGCCGCAGCCGGCGACCAGAATGTTGACCATGGGAGGAGTCTTGGCAACGCTGCAAGCCCCGCGCTTGATGTAGGTCAAGGCCGCACGAGGATGGTCCCGCAAGCTGCAAGAATTCGGGGTCAGAGTCTCAAGAATTCGGGGTCAGAGTCTTAATTCAGATAGCTACGCGTTGCGTGAATTAAGACTCTGACCCCGAATTCGACCCCGAATTCGGAGGAGGGGCCACGCGATACACCGGTGTCGGCACACTGCGCGACAGTTTCGACGCGAACGTTTCCCGCTGGCCGGGGAGAACGGCGCTCATCGGCGCCGAGCGCGGCATCGTCACCTGGGCGGAGCTCGACGCGCGCGTCAACCGTCTCGCGCGCTTTCTCGCCTACCTGGGGGTATGCAAAGGCGACGGCGTCGGGCTGCTTCTCCACAACTGCGCCGAGTTCGCGCTCGGCTTCCTCGCCTGCCAGAAGCTCGGGGCGGTTTCTTCCTGCCTCAACTACCGGCTTTCGGCCGCGCCCATCGCTTACGCCGTCCGGCAGGAGCGCCTGAAGGCGCTGATTTTCAACGCGCCGCTCTCGGACCGCGTGGCCGAGGCCATGAAGGACGCCGCTTTTTGCCGCTTCATCTGCGTCGGCACGCCGCTGCCGCCGGGCGCATTGAGCCTCGACGAGAGCGCCGCCTTCCCGGCGAGCGAGCCGGCGCGGGTCGGCATCGCCGCGAGCGATGTGTGCAACGTCATCCATACCTCGGGGACCACCGGCCGGCCTAAGGGCGCCGCGTTCACGCACGAGACGCAGATCCTTTCGGCGATCCAATACTGCCTGGAGATGGGGCTCGACTGCGGTCACGTCGGAATGAGCCTCGCGCCGGTGGTGATCGGCGCCGCGACCAACTTCTTCGTCGCCTACCTCTTTGTCGGCGCCCCGCAGGTGATGATCGGCGAGTACGACGCGCGCAAGGCGCTGCGCCTCGTGTCGGCGCACAAGGTCACCGAGTGCTTCGCCGTGCCGACGCAGATGTATCAGATGGCCGACGCGCGCGCCGAGCTGCCGGAGGTGGACCTGAGCTCGCTGCGCCTGATCCGCAGCGGCGGCTCGCCGCTCGCGCGCGTGCTGTTGCACCGCGTGCGCCGCGCTTTGGGCTGCGAGATCCTCAACACCTACGGCACGACCGAAAGCTGCACCGCGATCACCGCCTGCCATACCGGCATGGAGCCCGAGGAGAAATGGGAGAGCATCGGCAAGCCGAGCTACTTCCAGCAAGTGCGCGTCGTGAACGTCGGCGAAGGCGCCGCGGCGCAGCCGGACAACGTCATCCGCGCGCCCGGCGAAGGCCAGCTCATCAACCGCGGCGCGCAGTGCGTCGCCGATTACTACTGCACGCCGGCCGAGACCCTGCGCGCGCGCGGCGAATGGCAGTACACGCGCGACGTCGTGAGGGTCGACGGCGAAGGCTACCTGTACCCCATCGACCGCATGGACAACGCGATCATCAGCGGCGGCGAGAACATCTATCCGCAGGAGATCGAGTTCTTCCTTTCGAAGCACCCCCTGGTCGCCGACGTCGCAGTGTGCGGCGTGCCCGACGAGAAGTGGGGCCAGGCGATCAAGGCGCTCATCGTGCGCCGCGTGCCCGAGCTGAGCGCCGAGCAGGTCGAGCGCTATTGCCTCGCAAGCACCGAGCTGGCGCGCCACAAGCGCCCGAAGATCGTCGAGTTCGTGGAAAGCCTGCCGAGGAACGTGCTGGGCAAGATCGACCGGAACGCGCTGCGTTAGAGAATGCGCGACCCCTCGTTCCAGATCATCACCCGCGAAGGCACCGCGCCCGAGAAGCACAAGTACCCGGGCCTGGGCTATCGCAGGACCGAAGAGCGCGGCATGCTGGTCGAGCGCGACGTCGCGGTGCCGATGCGCGACGGCGTGAAGCTCTATGCCGACATTCACCGCCCGAGCGACGCGCGCGAGAAGGTTCCCGCGCTCGTCGCCTGGAGCCCGTATGGCAAGCACCGGGCTTTCCAGTACGAGTACTTCTACAAGAACGCGGGCGTGAAAAAGGAGTGGATCTCGCCTTACACCCTGTTCGAGGGCCCCGATCCCCTGTACTGGGTGTCCCACGGCTATGCGGTGATCCACGTCGACGTGCGCGGAACCTGGGGCTCGGAAGGCACCGCGCATTACTGGAGCCACGACGAAGGCGACGACGGCTATGACTTCGTCGAATGGCTCGCCGCGCAGGACTGGTGCAGCGGCAAGGTCGGGATGACCGGCGTTTCCTACCTCGCGATCGCGCAGTGGCAGATCGCGGCCAGGCGCCCGCCGCATCTCGCGGCGATCATGCCCTGGGAAGGGCTGAGCGACATGTACCGCGAGTTCGCTTTCCACGGCGGCATCCCGGAGACGTCCTTTTCTCCCATCTGGCAGAAGTCGATCTCCTACTCGAGGAACCGGGTGGAGGACGTGGCTGCGATGATGAAGGCGCACCCGTTCTTCGACGCCTACTGGGCCACCAAGGTCGCCGATCTCTCGCGCATCGACGTGCCGGCGTTCGTCGTCGCGAGCTGGGCGGACCAGGGCTTGCACCTGCGCGGCACGCTCGAGGCCTACAAGCGCATCGCGTCGAAGCAGAAATGGCTGCTCGTGCACGGCCGCAAGAAATGGGAAACCTTCCACCGGCCCGGATACGTGGAAAAGCAGCGCGCGTTCTTCGATCATTTCCTCAAGGGAGCGCAGAACGCCGTGCCGCGCTGGCCGAAGGTGCGCCTCGAGGTGCGGGAGAAGTACTACGCCGGCAATTTCCGGGCGGAACGCGAATGGCCGCTCGCGCGCACGCGCTACCGCAAGCTGTTTCTCGACGCACGCACAGGATCACTCGAGAAATCTCTACCGAAGTCAAAGGGCAGCGCGCGCTACGAGGCGTACGCGGACGAAGCGCGCTGCCCGGCCGCCTACCGCGCGGAGCGCGCGCAATTCGACTACGTGTTCGCCGGGGAAACCGAGCTCACCGGGCACATGAAGCTGCGCCTGTGGGTCGAGGCGATCGGCGCCGACGACATGGATCTGTTCATCGCGGTGCAGAAGTTCGACCGGCGCGGCAATTACGTGCCGTTCGCCGGCTTCAGCGCGCTCGAGGACGGGCCGGTCGCGCTGGGCTGGCTGCGCGCCTCGCATCGCGAGCTGGACGAAGAGCGCTCGACGCCCGAGCAGCCCTGGCTGCGCCACCGCAGGGCGCTCAAGCTTCGGCGCGGCGTGCCGGTCCCGGTCGAGATCGAAATCTGGCCCTCCTCCACCCGCTTCGCCAAGGGAGAGAAGCTGCGCGTGGTCGTGCAAGGCAGCGACATTTACCGGTATGCTCGCTGGATCGTGCGCGCCGGCCATCCCAAGACCATCAACGCAGGCGTCCACGTGATCCACACGGGCGGACGGTACGATTCGCATCTTTTGGTTCCGGTCGTGCAGGGGCGCGACCCTAAATCGAAAAGGAGGAGAGGATGAAGCACGCAAGGCTCACGGCATTTGCCGCGGTAGGGGTTTGCTCGGCGTTCCTGGTCTCGACGGTCCACGCGCAGGTGGTCAACCTGAAGATCGCCAACTTCTTTCCCCCACCCTCGGGGCAGTCGAAGGTGGTGGAGGCTTTCGGCCAGGCGCTGGAAGCCCGCTCCGGCGGGAAGATCAAGGTGCAGTACTTCGCCGGCGGGTCGCTGGTGCAGGCGCCGGCGATGTTCAAGGGCATCGAGTCGGGAATCGCCGATATCGGCTATTCGCACGTCTACTACACGCCCGGCCGCATGCCGGTGAGCGAAGGCGTCGGGCTGCCGATCGGAATACCGACCGGGTGGGTCGGCGTGCACGTCGGCAACGACTTCTACCAGAAGTTCAAGCCCAAGGAGTTCGCCGGGGTGCGGGTGCTCACGCTGCACGCCAACGGCCCGAGCATGGTGATCACCAAGAAGCCGGTGGCGAAGCTCGAGGACATGAAGGGCGTCACCATCCGCGCGCCGGGACTTCCGGGAGACATCGTCAGGGCGCTCGGCGGAACGCCCACGCCCACGCCGATGATGGAGGTCTACGACTCGATCGCCAAAGGCGTGAACGAGGGCGTGTGGGGCCCGTACGAGGTGCTCAAGACCTTCCGCTTTGCCGAGGTGGCGACGAACGTGACGGTGAGCTGGCAGATCGGCGCGTCGTTCCCGTTCTACCTGGCGATGAACCAGAGGAGCTACAACGGCCTGTCGCCCGAGCTCAAGAAGGTCGTCGACTCGGTGAGCGCCGAGTGGGTGGAGCGCTTCGCGCGCATGTGGAACGACATCGACCTGGAAGGCAAGGCCTACGCGGACGGGAAGGGCGTCAATTACATCGAGCTGTCGCCGCAGGAGGCGGCGCGCTGGCAGAAGGCCGTCGAGCCCGTCATCGGCGACTGGGTCAAGACCATGACCGGCAAGGGCTTCAAGGAAGCCGAGGTCAGGGGCTGGATCGCCTACATGCGCGATCGCATCAAGTACTGGACCGCGAAGCAGATCGAGGCCAAGATTCCCTCGCCGACCGGTCCGATGGAGCTGCGGCCCGCGGCTCCGGGCAAGAAATAGGTTTCGACGCACAGGCTCCCCGTCCGCGCGCAAAGCCGGGCGGGGATTTTTTCGCCGATGCTGGATAAGTTCGCGCGCTTCAACGAGACGATCGCCCGCTGGACCACGTCGGCCGGCTTCGCCGCCGTCGTGTTCATGATCGTGCTCACCGGGGCGGACGTCGTCGGGACGAAGACCATGCGCCTTCCGGTGCCCGGTGCGCTCGACATGATGGCGCTGGCGCAGCTCGTCGCAATTACCCTCGCTGCCGGAATGACGCTCGTCGAGCGCAGGCACGTCTCGGTCGAGTTCTTCGTGCAGCTGCTGCCGAAGCGCTTGCAGCTTCTGATCGAGTGCGCGGTCGAGCTGCTTTCGCTGGCGCTTTTCCTGCTCCTCGTCTGGCGCTTGTTCCAGCTCGGCTATTTCCAGCAGACCGGCAACGAAACGACGCCGACCATCCGCATTCCCCTCGCGCCGTTCGCCTACCTGGCCGCGCTGGCGTTGGTGCCGGTGTGCCTGGTGCTCGTGCAGCGCTTCCTCGCCCTGCTTGTGAGCCTCGCCGGCGATGAGCGCTGAGGCCGCGGGCGTCGTCGGCATCGTCGCGCTGCTCGCGCTTTTCCTGCTGCAGGTGCCGATCGCCTTCGCCTTGGCGGCGGTCGGCTTTGGCGGCTTCGCCTACCTGGCGGGCGTCGATCCCGCGATGTCGCTCCTCGCGCAGGAGATCTACGACACGTTCTCGTCGTATCCGCTGTCGGTGATCCCGATGTTCATCCTCATGGGATCCTTCGCGTACGCGTCCGGAATCAGCGAGAGGCTGTTTTCCACCACCTACACCTGGGTGGGCGGCCTGCGCGGAGGGCTCACCATGGCCACCGTGCTCGCCTGCGCGGGGTTCGCCGCGATCTGCGGCTCCACCGCGGCCACCGCCGCGACCATGGGCAAGATCGCGCTGCCGGAAATGAAGAAATACAAGTACGACGACACCCTGGCGACCGGAACGGTGGCGTCCGCCGGAACGCTGGGAATCCTCATCCCGCCCAGCACCGTCCTCATCGTCTACGCCATCCTGACCGAGGAATCGATCGGCAAGCTGTTCATCGCGGGCATCGTGCCCGGAATCATCCTCAGCCTGATGTTCGTGGCGGTCGTGGGAGTGCTGTGCGCGCGCAATCCCAAGCTCGGTCCGCCCGGCGAGCCGACCGCGTGGCGCGCGAAGCTGAAGGCGACCAAAGGGATCACCGACGCCGCGCTGCTCTTCCTGCTCGCGATCGGCGGGCTGATGCTCGGCTGGTTCAGCCCCACCCAGGCCGGCGCGATCGGCGCGGCGGGCGCGCTGCTGATCGGCGTGTTCCGGGGCACGCTCACCTGGAAGAGCTTCGTCGAAACGGGGAAGGACGGCCTGCTCACGGGGGCCATGGTGCTGTTCATCATCGCCGGCGCGATCGTCTTCGGCCGCTTCATGGCCGTGTCGCAGCTCCCGTTCGCCCTCGCCGAATGGGTGGGAAGCCTTCCGATCCCCAGGATGGCCGTCATCGGCGTCATCCTCCTCATCTATTTCATCGGCGGCTTCTTCATGGACTCCATGGCCTTCATGGTGGTCACCCTGCCGATCTTCTTCCCCATCGTCCTGAAGCTCGGCTTCGACCCGATCTGGTTCGGCGTCATGATGGTGCTGCTCGGCGAGATGGGCGTGATCACGCCGCCGGTGGGGGTGAACGTATTCGTCATCAAGGGCATCGCCCCCGAGGTGCCGCTCGGCCAGATCTTCAAGGGGATCTTTCCCTTCCTCTACGCGCTCATCGCGCTCACGATCGTCATCCTGTTCGTGCCCGAGATCGCCACCTTCCTGCCGAGCCTCGTCAAGTGAGCGCAGTGCGCACCACCTGCAGGCTTTGCCTCGTACGCTGCGGCATGCTGGTCGAGGCCGGCGACGGCACGGCCGCGCAGGTTCGCGTGAAAGGCGACCGCAAGCACCCCTTGAGCCGCGGCTACCTCTGTCCGAAAGGGAAAGCCTCGGCCGACATGACCTTCTCGCCGAAGCGCGTCCTTCATCCGCTCGCGCGCGAAGGCGCGCGCGGCGCCGGGCGCTGGCGGCAAGTGACCTGGGACGAGGCGCTCGACGACATCGCCGCGAGGCTGAACGCGATCATCGCCGAGCACGGCGCGCGCGCGGTCGCGGTGCAGTCGCTGCCGCCCAAGGACTACTTCGCCTACGACCTGTTCCTCGACGCGATCGGCAGCCCGACTTTCTTCAAGCACGACTCGCATCAGTGCTTCACGCCGCAGCTCATCGCCGATGTCCTCACCTACGGCAACCTGCTCACCTATCCGGCGTTCACCGAGCTGAAGGGAACGGACCTCGCCGTGCTGTGGGGCATCAACCTTGCCGAGACCAATGCTTCCAAGCACCAGCGCGTGCGCGATGCGCGGCGCAGCGGAGCCCGCACCCTCGTCGTCGACCCGCGCCCGACGCAGGCGGCGCGCGAGGCGTCGCTGTGGCTGCGCGTGCGCCCGGGCACCGATGCGGCGCTCGCACTCGGCATCGTGAACGCGATGATCGCGAACGGCTGGTACGACCGCGAGTTCGTCGCGCGCTGGACGCTCGGCTTCGAGGCGCTCGCCGAGCGCGCCGCGCATTACTCCCCCGAGCGCGTGGAGTCGATCACCTGGGTGCCGGCGCGCGACATCGTCGAGGCGGCGCGGCTCGTGGGAACAGCGAAGCGCCCCGCGCTCTACACCTTCATCGGCGCGACGATGGGCGGCAACTCGATCGCCACGATGCGCCTGATGGGCTTCATTCCCGCGCTCGCCGGCCACATCGACCGCGAAGGCGCGAACGGCTTCCTGCCGCCGACGGGGGTGCGCATGCCGAGCTACTACGGCGGCGACGCCTCGCTCGGGCACGGGCGCAAATTCGACGAGATGCTGAGCGCGGACAAGTTCCCGCTCCTCGCCGGGCCGCAGGCGCTCACCGCTCCGTACCCGCACCCGCGCCAGGTGATCGACGCGATGCTCACCGGGAAGCCCCATCCGGTGCGCGCGCTGTGGACTTCCTGCAATCCGATGGTCGGGCTGGAGGACACCTACACCACGATGCGCGCGCTCAAGGCGCTCGACCTGCTCGTGGTCAGCGAGCTTTTCGAGACGCCGACGGCGCGGCTTGCCGACTATGTGTTGCCGATCACGACGCATCTTGAATCCAATGCCATCTCCGAGTACTCGGGCCTGAACATGATCTGCGCGCGGGTCCGCGCGCTCGAGCCGCGCGGCGAGGCGCGCGAGGAAGGCTGGGCGGTCATCGAGGTCGCGAAGCGCATGGGCTACGCAGACCGGCTGCCGGTGAAGAGCTACGAGGAGCTGCTCGACTACCGCCTCGAGCCGCTCGGAATGCGCTTCGCCCAGTTCGCCGCGCAAGGGGTCTTCGTGCGGCCCAACCAGCCGGAGAAGTTCGCGAGCGGCAAGTTGCGGCGCGACGGCAAGCCGGGCTTCAACACGCCCTCGGGCAAGATCGAGCTCGTTTCCGGCACGCTCGCGGCGCATGGCTACGACCCGCTGCCCGATTTCGTCGAACCGCCGATGAGCCCGTATTCGACGCCGGAGCTCGCGCGCGAATACCCGCTGGTGCTGATTTCCGGCACGCGCAGCCTCGAGTTCTACTCGACGCTCGGCATCGAGGTGCCGCGGCTGCTCAAGCGCCGCCCGTACCCAACGCTGGAAATGAGCCCGGAAACCGCGGCGCGCTTCGGCCTGAAGGCGGGCGAATGGGCGGAGATCTCGGCGCCCACGACCGAGCACACCATCGTGCGCCGGGTCGCGATCCTGGACGGAATGCACCCCGGCGTCGTCAATGCCGAGGGCCTGTGGTACATGCCGGGCGAGGAAGATCTGATCGCGGCGACGCTCGCCGTGGGCGCCAACGTGCTCACCCCGCTGCGCGACGATGTCGATCCGGTGATCGGCGGCTCGATCGCGCGCTGCATCCTTTGCCGGGTTCGTCCGGGGAAGCCTCCCACCTTCCCCGTTTGATGCACATCAAGGGGGGCGCGGCACGGTCCCCAACAATCTGGCCCGATGAGCCACCTTGTATGCCCCCCTGACAAGGGGGGAAGCGAGCGTGCTTTTCGCGAGCGGGGGGTTTGCTTTTCAAAAAAAAATCCCCCGCTCGTTTCACTCGCGACCCCCTTAACAGGGGGCCCAGAGTACGCCAATGAGCCTGCGCGGCTGGTCGGTGAAGCATGCGCGCTTTCTGGAGGCGCCGTGGCGCTTATTCCAGCGCGTGCTGCCGAGGCTGCGGCGGCTTGCCGAGTGGGCGGGCCCGCAACGCGCGGAGCGCCTGCTGCGGCCGCTCGAGCACCTGCTCAAGGGCCTGTTCTTCGAGTGCCGCATGTGCGGGCAATGCGTGCTTTCCGCGAGCGGCGCGCCGACGGCGGATGCGAGACCGAACCGGCGATGGAGGGCACCTGGGTGCGCACGATCCTCGCTCTCCCTCGGGAAACGAAAGAGGTTGTCAAAAGCGAAAGGCCTTTAAGCGGCCCGTTCGAGGCGGCGTGCCGCTCCGGCCGTTTCGTGGTGACGGCGGAGATCACGCCGCCCGACTCCGCGGCCCCTGCGCCGGCTTCCTGCTTTGCATCACCGGCGATCACGTGCGCTCGGGTCTTTTCCTCGGCGCAGCCGCGAACCCGTTCGCTCGCGCATGTGCCGGGGGTGCACATTCCCGAGCCGCTGCTCGCCGAAATCATCGACCTTGCATCATTCGGGAGAGACCATGAAGGAAAACGAACAGCGGTTGCTTGACGCGATCGCCGACATGAAGGAAGACGAGGCGCTCGCGCTCGCCAAGGCCATGCTCGATGGCGGCGAGAATCCGCTGCGCGTGCTGGAGCTCTGCCGCAACGCGATGGAGACCGTCGGCAAGCGCTTCCAGGACGGCGAGTATTTCCTGCCCGAGCTGATCCTCGCCGGCGAGATGCTCGAGAACATCGGCCTGATGGCGAAGCCGCTCATCCAGAAAGGCGGCGCCGCCGCCGCCAAGAAGCACGGCCGCGTGCTGATCGGCACCGTGCACGGCGACCTGCACGACATCGGCAAGAACATCGTCACCTTCATGCTCGACATCAACGGCTACGAGGTGAAGGACATCGGCATCGACGTGCCGGTCGAGCGCTTCCTCGAGGAGATCAGGGCGTTCCAGCCGAGCGTGGTGGGCCTCTCGGGGTTCCTCACGCTCGCCTTCGAGTCGATGAAGGAGACGATCGAGGCCATCGCCAGGGCGGGGATGCGCGACAAGATGAAGATCATGATCGGCGGCGGCCAGGTGGACGAGACGGTGTGCAAGTACACCGGCGCCGACGCGTTCGGCAACAACGCCATGGCCGCGGTGACGCTGTGCCGCGGCTGGATAGAAGCCTAGCCATGGGCGCAGACGATAAGAATTTAATTGGACAGAGACTCCAACGCGTTCTGGACGCGGTGGCGCTCAAACGGCCCGACCGCGTGCCGGTCGCGTTCCACACCATGCTCTGGTACGCGAAGTACGGCGGCATCTCGTATCGCGAGGTGATGTACGACTACGACAAGGCGGCGGCGCTCGGCCGCCGGGCGATCCTCGAGCTCGATCCGGACATCTATTCGCCGCCGCAGCAGTTCACCACGCTCGGGCGCGTGCTCGAGGCGGCGCGCTTCAAGCAGCTGCAGTGGCCCGGGCACGGCGTGGGCGACAACCAGCCCTACCAGTACCTCGACCGCGAGTACATGAAGCCCGAGGAATACGACGACTACCTCTTCGATCCGACCGGTTTCTGGCTCACGACCTACATGCCGCGCGTGCTCGGCGCGGCCGAAGGCCTGGAGTCGCTGCCCGCGCTTCCCGGCTATTTCTACATGCGCCTGGTGATGGGCACGCGCGCGTTCGCGCATCCCAAGGTGGTGCAGGCCTTCGCCAACCTGCGCGCCGCCGGCGAAGTGGCGAACGGCCTGGTCGCGGCGCTGAACGAATTCACGCGCGAGATGGACGGCCGCGGCTACGTGCTCGGCCAGGGCGCGGTGTCGATCGCCCCGTTCGACCTCGTCGGCGATTACCTGCGCGGCGCGCGCGGCATCCTCACCGACCTCTACCGCCGGCCCGGCAAGGTGCTTGCGGCGTGCGAGAAGGCGATCCCCTTCATCCTCAAGGCCGCGATCTCGACCTGCAAGGCGAGCTCGAGCCGCTTCGTGTTCATTCCGACGCATTGGGCGCCCGACAGCTTCATGTCGGTCGACAAGTTCCGGACCTTCTGGTGGCCCTCGTTCCGCAAGGTGCTGATGGGGCTGATCGAGGCGGATCTCGTGCCGGTTCCGCTTTGGGAAGCCGATTGCACCAGCCGCCTGGAGACGATCGCCGACGTGCCGCCGGGCAAGGCGGTCTACTGGTTCGAGCGCACCGACCTCGCGCGCGCGCAGAGCGTGCTCAAAGGCATCACCTGCCTGCGCGGCAACCTCTCGCCCTCGCTTCTCAACACCGGCACGCCGGAGCAGGTCGACGCGGCGGTGCGCGGCCTCATCGAGAACATCGGCCGCGACGGCGGCTTCATTCTCGACGGCGCGTTCGGCATCCCGGACGAAGCGCCGGTGGAAAACGTGCGCGCGATGTTCAAGGCGGCGCGCAAGTACGGCGGATGAGCCTCCATCTCCGCCCCCCTGTCAAGGGGGGAGCGAGTGAAACGAGCGGGGGGTTTTCTTTTTGCCGAAAACCAACCCCCCGCTCGCCTTCGGCTCGCGACCCCCTTCACAGCAGGGCAAAGGCGGGCCGATGAATCTCGAGCGCGTGCGCCACAAGGCGCGCCTGCTGATCGGGCGCGAGCGGCTCGTGGCGCCCGCGTTTACTTACCGGATAGAAAACGACGTGGCCGCGGTGGCCTGCACCATCGGCCCGGCGCTCGAGCAGCGCGTCGCCGAGCTTTTCCGCGCCGGCGAGCGGCTGCTCGCGCTCGAGCTCGACGCGCTCGGCAACGAGCGCCTCTTCTGCCTCGCGAAACGCGCGCTCGCAGCCATCGAGCGCGAAACCAGGCGCCGCGGCCAGCACGTCGGCGACGAGCGCTATCCCGGCGATCCGGGCATCGGCATCGAAGAGCAGCCGCGCGTGCTCGAGATGGCGAACGCCGCGGCGAAAGGCATCCGCAGCACGCCGGGCGGGATGCTGTCCCCGGTGAAGTCCATGTCTTTTGTTGTGCCTCTAGGTACGACACTCGCCAAGTCCCGTGGTGGGCCGTGCCGCCGCTGCCCGTCGCGCGAGCGCTGCGCCTCGGCGAAGCGATGAACGCGCCGCCGCTCGCGCATCCGGTCCGCTTCGCGAACCTGGGGCGCGAGGCGGCATGCCGGCCCGGCGAAACGCTGTTCCAGTGCGCCCGGCGCGCCGGGATCCGCATCGTCGGCGCCTGCGGCGGGCGCGGCGTGTGCGGCACGTGCCTTGTGCGGGTGGTTTCCGGCGACTATGAATTGCTCGGCGAGGCGCATGCCGACGGCTGGCTGCGCGCCTGCAAGCTCGTGCCGCTCGGGCCTTGCACCGTGGAGCTCGCGCCGCGCTCCACCGCTGCGATCGCGCGCGCCGAAGTGGGCGGACGCGCCGCGGCGTTCGTCTTCGACACGGCGGTGCGCGTGCACGACCTCACGCTTACGCCGCCGCAGCTTTCCGACCCGCAGGCCGATGCCGATCGGCTGCTCGCGCGCCTTGGTACTTCAACAATCGATGTCGCGCTGCTGCGCGAGCTTCCCGTTCTTTTGCGCAAACATGGCTGGCGCGTGCGCGCGGTCACGCGCGGCGATGAAGTCATCGCCCTGTCCTCGCCCGGCGCGCGCGTGCTCGGGCTGGCGGTCGACCTCGGCACGACCAACGCGGCCGGGTTTCTCGTCGACCTGCAAACCGGCGAGCGCCTGGGTACGCTCGGCATCGAGAACCCGCAGGCCTCCTACGGCGCCGACGTGGTGAGCCGCGTCAATCACGCGATCCGCTCGAGCAGCGGAGGGCCCGAGCTGCAGGCGGCCGCCGCGGTCGGCATCGCCGAGCTCGCGCGCGATCTGTGCGAGGCGGCGCAGGCGAGCACCGGCGACATCGCCGAGATCGCGGTTTGCGGCAACACCGCCATGCACCACCTGCTCGCCGGCCTGCCGGTCGCGCAGCTCGGGCGCGCGCCGTTCGTCCCCACAGTGACTTTCTCAGTGGAATTCAAGAGCCGGGAGCTGGGCTTGCCGGGCACGCCGGGCGCCGTGACTTACCTGCTGCCGAACATCGGCGGTTTCGTCGGCGGCGATCACGTGGCGGTGCTCCTCGCCACCGAAGCGCGCTGGACCGGCCGCACGGCGCTCGTGATCGACATCGGCACGAACACAGAAGTTTCTTTAATAAGCTCGCATGGAATTTCGACCGTCTCGTGCCCTTCAGGCCCCGCGCTCGAAGGCGGCCACATCTCGTGCGGCATGCGCGCCGCCGAAGGCGCCATCGAGCGCGTGCACGCACGCGCCGGCCGCTTGGAGATCAAGACGATCGGCGACGCGCCGCCCGTCGGCGTGTGCGGCTCGGGCGTCGTGGATGCCATCGCCGCGTTCCGTGCCCTCGAGCTCATCGATCGCGGCGGCCGCATCGCCGGCGGCGCGCGCGAGATCGCGCTTGCGCCCGGAGTCGCCTTTACGCAGCACGACGTGCGCGCGGTGCAGCTCGCGAAAGCCGCGATCCGCGCCGGCATAGATCTCCTCCTCGAAACAAACAAAATACAACCAGATGCGATTGAGTTGGTGCTGATCGCCGGCGCCTTCGGCGAATACCTCGGCATCGAGGCCGCGCTCGCCATCGGGCTGCTGCCGCGGCTCCCGCTCGAGCGCATCGAGCAGGTCGGCAACGCCGCGGGCATCGGGGTGGCGATGGCGCTCGCCTCGCTCGGGAGCCGCGCGCGCGCCGTCGAGCTCGCCGCGCGCTGCCATTACCTCGAGCTCGGCACGCTGCCGCAATTCCAGAAAACCTTCATTAGGAGAATCGGTTTTGATTAGCGTCATCGGCGACCGCATCAACCCGGGATTCAAGGCGACGCGCGCGCTCGTGGAAGGAAGCGACCTCGCCGGCCTGCAGGCGCTGGCAGCGAAGCAGGTCGAAGCCGGCGCCGTCGCGCTCGACTTCACCCTCGGGCCGCGCGGCAAGAGCGACCCCGCGTTTCTCGCCGATGCCATTCGCGCCGTGCAGAACGCCGTCGACGCGCCGCTCTGCTTCGACTATCCGGATCTCGCCGTACAGCGGGCCTGCCTCGAAGCCTACGACCCTCGCAGGACGCCGATCATCAACTCGCTCGCGGAGACGCGCTGGGAGATGACCGAGCTGCTGAAGATCCGTCCCTGCCGAACAATGGTCATGGCCTCCGAGCGGCTCGAGGGCGGCGCCGGCCGCCCGAACCGCAGCGCCGGCGAGATCGCCTCGACCGGCAAGCGCTGCGCCCTGAGGCTCATGCGCGAGAACGGCCTGGCGGCCGGCGACATCATCGTCGACGTCTCGGTAAGCGCGCTCGCCGCCGACACCGGCGGCCTGAACCGCGCCGCGCTGGAGGCGATCGGCCGCCTCGGCTCCGACCCCGAGCTGAAAGGCATCCACATCTCGGGCGGCCTCACCAACATCGGCCAGCAGCTTCCGCCGAAGGCGGCGGACGGCTCCGACCTCAAGCGGCAGCTCGAGCGCGCCTTCGTCACCGTCGCCGTTCCGCTCGGCTTCGACACCGTTCTCGGCACCCCCTGGCACAGCTTCGAGCCGCTGTCCGAGGACAACCCTGTGCTCGTGCAGTTCCGGCACATCCTCACGCTGAGCGGCACCGACGTGATGCGCGCGGTGCGCAAGCTCTACCGCCCGGCATAGTCGGGCGCAGATATACTTTGTCCCACACCCTCAGGAGGTGCTCATGGCTCGCCTACCCACCGTACGCGAATTCATGGACCGGTACGTGGACACGATCTCGCCCGAAAGCGACATCATGGAAGCGGTCGACTTCCTGCTGGAGAAACGGGTCACCGGCGCGCTGGTCGCGAACGCCAAGGGCGAGCTGGTCGGCATGCTGACCGAGTTCGACTGTCTCCGGCTCCTCACGCACCAGGAATCGCTTCAAGGAAAAGTGAAGGACTTCATGGTCGCCGACGTGCAGACCATCCCGCCGACGATGGACATCTATTACTGCGCCGGCCTGTTCATGAAGGTGCCTTACCGGCGCTTTCCGGTCGTGGAGAAGGGCCGCCTCGTCGGCGCGATCACGCGCTTCGACCTGCTGCGCGCCGTGCGGCGCAATGTCGCCCCGCGCCCGGTCGACTTCTCGCTCCCAGAAGTTCCTTAGGGCGCAGGCCGCGAGCGGCTAAACTGCCGCCCGCGTGCGCCTTATCGCCCTCATCGAATACGCCGCGGTGATCATCGGCGTCGTCGGCGTGATCGCCGGGAAGTTCTTCGCCCTTCACAAAGGCTTTGAATTCGGCGTCTTCATGATCGGCGCCGGCATCGCCCTCGGAGGAATCGAGGGCCTCGCGACCCGCCGCATGGCCTTTCGCACCTCGGACGATGCGTACGAGGTCTATGCCGGCGCGCCGGCGATTATCGTCGCCTTGATGGCGCTCCTCGTCGGCGCAGCCACCATCGCCGCGGCCTACCTTCTCAACGACGGGCTGTGGCACTCGACCGTGAATGACCTGACCCGCCGCCCAGCGCCGCTGCTCATTGGGGCGGGGCTCCTCGTCACCGGCATCGGCGCGCTGATGATGCTCAATCCGCAGGCGCGCCGGGGCTGGGCCTGGATGCTCTTTATCTACGTTCCCCGGTGGCTCGTCGGCCTGATCCTGGTCACGGCCGGGCTTGCGGGCATCGCGTTGGGCGTCTGGGAATGGCTCGACCCGCAGAAGTTCGATCGCCTCGTCAGCCTTTTGCCGAGCGCCGGCGACGCAACGCGCGCGGTGCGCAGGCTCTACCGCCCTGGATAGGATGGGTTCTTGAGCGGCGATCTTCTTCCGCTGTGGCGCTCGTCATAACGCTGCATGAGCCCGGCGGATATCGAAGCGCAGCCGGCCATGCGCGACGCGCAGCGCGGCTTCCGCATCCGCGGGACTCGCTGCGCGCGAAAAGATGAAGCCGAGGTAGCTCGCCCCGTCGGGAGGCGGCGCGATGATCTGGCCGGGCTCCACCGTGATGGCCACGCCGGTGACGCCGGGTACCGACTGCGCGGCGGCGAGGCCGTCGAGCCCGCGGTAAATGCCGCGCCGTGGAATCGGGATCATCATCACGCCCGCAGCAGCGTCCTCGCCGGCGGCGGGAAGCAATGGGACCGGCTCGGCCACCCCCTGGCGCAGGATGAATTCTTCGAGGCTCATGCCGAGCAGATGCGTGAGCGCACGCCCGCACAGGCCGCCGATGGAGCGGGCCGCGACCTCGAGAATCCAGATCCCCTGGTCGTTGACGCGCACTTCGGCGTGCACCGGCCCGCTCACGAGCTTGGCGGCGCGGCAGGCGCGCGCCACTTCCTGATGAATGCAGTCCTGGAGCGCCTGGGGGAGGCGCGACGGCGTCACGTAGAGCGTTTCCTCGAAGTACGGGCCGTCGAGAGGATCGGGCTTGTCGAAGAG
Source organism: Betaproteobacteria bacterium (assembly GCA_004297625.1). Classification (GTDB taxonomy): domain Bacteria; phylum Pseudomonadota; class Gammaproteobacteria; order Burkholderiales; family SG8-39; genus SCGC-AG-212-J23. The sequence goes on from SCTY01000018.1 coordinate 28,001, forward strand.
CGCGAGCGTGGTCAACTTGCCTTGGTGCAGGCCGCCTTCCAGGGCGTACTCGCGCCCCGGAATGAATTCCTCGACGACGAGACCCAGTGTCTCGGCGTCGCGGTCGGCACGCGCTTGAATGGCGCGCACCCAGCTCACGGCGCGCGCGAGCGCTTCGGGATCGTCGGCGCGGATCACGCCACGGCTTGCCGACAGGCGCCGCGCCTTCACCACCACCGGAAACTTCAACTCGCCAAGCAGTTTCCGGGGATCTTCTCCGCTCGGCAGGTGATGGAATCCGGGACACTCGAATTCCCGTTCCTTGAGCAGCCGGCGGAACGCCAGCTTGTCGCGCACCCGGCGCACCGCCTCGGCGCGATTTCCCGGAAGGCCAAGACGCTCCGAAAGCACGGCCGCAAGCTCGACTCCCGAATCGTCCACGGCGAGCACCGCGTCCGGGATGCCGTTCATCTCGCGCAACACCGTGTCCGCGGCCTGCTCGGGCTGGTCGAAATGCAGCGCCATGATCGGAGCGAGGCCCCAGGACGGGGCCAACTGGTGACAGTAGTTGGCCGCGGCCACGATTTCCACGCCCAGCTTCTTGGCGGCCGCGAGAAAGTCGTTGTTGCGGTAGCCGGTGGTGGGCAGGAGCAGCAGCACGCGCTTCATGGCTGAAACTGCGTCTTTCGGTCGCAGTAATACCTTTCCATCGCCGCGTTGGCTGCGTGCGCTTCGGCGAGCTTCTCGAGGACCGCTTCCCATTTGTCGCCGGGAATGGAGACATACATTTCTTCGTCCGGCAGTCGGGTAAATGTGCGGTTGCCTTTGCAGCCGAGCGAGATCGAGGTCTGGCGGCCCGCCATCGTCAAGGCCAGGACGGCGCAGGCGGGACGACCCAGCGCGTTCGTGAGCGCGCTACCCGCCCCTGCCTTGACGGCGGCTTCGTAAATCAGCATGGCCTGCGCCGGCTTCGCGGCGATGAGCACGAGATCGGGCTTGAAGCCGGCGCCCTCCATTGGGCCGTATGCCACGGCGCCGGGAGATCGCGCGAGCGTCGGGATGCCCGGCACTTCCTCGGTCGCAACGTAGTTGTTTCGCGCCATGAAAACGAGCGTGTCGTTCAGTTCGTGCGCGCGCTCGGCCGGCAGCGCGATGCGGTGGGTGTGGCTTCCGACCGCGCAGTTGTAATGATCGGAGGGAACCGTATAGAACGTCTGCCCGCTCATCGCTTTTTCCCAGAACACGCAACCGGCAGGCACGGGCCCGCCCTCCCAGCGCGGAATGCCCGGGGGCGGCGAGTCGAAAAAGGCTATGGCGATGGCTTTCATGGGCGCTCAGAAAGATTGAAGCTGCTGCTCGGTCGGCTCGGCGCAGCAGTACCACGGCTCGGACAGATGCGGGATCGGCGCGCCGAGATCCCCGGCGAGCTCTGGCGCGGGGCGCGCCGCAGCCTCGTGGGCCATGCGCCAAACGGCGGCGAACACTTCACGGCGCGCAACCCCTTGCCGCTCGCAGCCCGCGACACTGGCTTGCAGGTCCTGCTGCAGGCGATCCACCCGCGGATCGGGGTGGATCCAGGGATAGCCGAGGAGCGCGGGGTCGAAGGCGAGGAGCTTTTCCCTGAAGCCGGGCAGCTTCAGAAGCCAGGAGCCTTCCGGAACGAGCAGCCGGATGGTGAGCTGCACCGGGGGCACGCTCTCCACGAGTTGCAGTTCCACGAGCCGCTCGAGCAGCGCGAGGTAGCCCTCCAACGTCGTCCAGGGGGTGAAGGCCACGAAGGTCGGCGCGAGCGCGATGCCGGCTGCGCGCGTGAGCGCCACGGCGCGGTCGAAGTCCCGGCTCGCGTGGTGCTTGTCGAGATGGCGCAGGATGTCGTCGTCCACGGCTTCCACGGCGGAGGTAATGAACAGGCATCCGCTCGCGCGCAGCTCGGGCAGCAGCGCAGCGTGATCGATCAGGTGCTGAATCTTGCTGGTCGCGTCGAACGTCACGCCGGGGAACGCTTCGTGCAACGCGCGCGCGAGCCGCAGGCCATGGGTGGGCCCGTTTAGGAAGTCCGGATCGCCGAACGAAATGTGGGTGGCGCCTTCGTTCACCTGCTGGCGGATGTCCTGCATCACCGCGTCGACCGGAACGATGCGGAATTTCCCCTGGTACACCGGCACCACCGGGCAATGCCGGCACAGGTGCTTGCAGCCCCGGCTGCCCTCGGCGAACCCGGCGACGCGCGTCGATCCGTCGGGCAGCACCAGGTGCGCGTAGCGCGAGAGCTTCGGCAGGCCGCTGCGGTCGGGCACCTCGAAGGCGATCCGCTCGAGACTGACGACCGGCTCGCTTTGGGCCTTCGGGGCGCCGTTGATCCGGAGCCTCTGGCACAGGGAAAGGAGCGCCGGCTCCACCTCTCCGCCGAGCACCGTGTCCACGCCCATTCCGCGCAGCAGCGCCTCGTTCATGGGGGCGTATAGCCCGTAGACGCACAGGTGCGCCTTCGGGGCGAGCGCCCGGATGCGCGGCAGGGCCTGCACCGCGATGCGCGTGGCGGTATGCATGCCCACGTAGATCGCCACCAGGCGCGCGTCTTCGAGCACCCCGGCATCGAGCTTCTGCAGCGAAAGATCGAGGCAGCTCACCGCGAAGCCCTCGCGCTTGAGCCACGCGGCCGGCTGCGCCAGGGCGAACGGCTGCCGCCCGAGCTCGTAGGGATTGACGAGGACGACCTTGAAATCCACTACTTTGATTTCGGCCGTGACTCGAAAGGCGCGGGACCCGGCTCGCGGCTCAACCCCGCCTTCTCGAGGCGCTCGAGATATTCCCGCCACAGCTCTTCGCGGTTCTTGCCCAGCCAATACAAGTAGTCCCAGGAATAGATGCCCGTGTCGTGGCCGTCGGAGAACACCGGCTGGATCGCGTAGCTGCCGCTCGGTTCGAGCGACAGGATCTCCACGTCGCGCTTGCCCGCCTGCAGCACCTCCTGGCCGGGCCCGTGGCCGCGCACCTCGGCGGAAGGCGAGTACACGCGCAGCAGCTCGTAGCTCAACTCGAACTGGCTGCCGTCCGAGAACGAGATCTCCATCACCCGCGACTTCTGGCGCAGCTTGATCTCGACCGGCCGCGGCGACCCGTTCTCCATGCCGGCCGCCTACTTCTGCTGCGTCGGCGGCACGTACCCGGAGGCCACGTCGGCGCCGCCGCCGAAGAAATGGCTCTCCATCTGCTGCGCGAGGTAGTCGCGCGCCTTCTTGTCGGCGAGGTTGAGCCGGTTCTCGTTCACCAGCATCGTCTGGTGCGCAAGCCACTGCTGCCACGCCTCTTTCGAGACGTTCTCGTAGATGCGCTTGCCGAGCTCTCCGGGATAGGGCGGGCGGTCAAGCCCCTCGGCCTCGCGGCCGAGCTTGATGCATTTGACTGTTCGTGCCATGCGCCAAGTATGCACGCGCGCGGGGCCTGTTCAACCACTCGCCTTGTAGGGCGATACCGCGGCACGCGGTAATTAATCGACGCGAGCACCCGACTCGCGTACCACGCGTTCCCAGATCGGTGCCTCCGCGCGCAGCTTGGCCTGAAAGGCTTGCGGAGAAGCCGACGGCGCAGAGGCATAGCCCTGAGAGGCGATCTTTTCTTTTACCTCCGGCTTGGAAAGCGCCTTTACCGCGGCGTCATAGAGCCGTTTGACGACCGGCGCCGGAGTGCCGGCGGGAACATAAAGCCCAAAGGAGGAATTCGACTCGTATCCGGGCAACCCGACTTCCGCTGCGCCAGGGATGCCGGGGATTGCAGGCGACGCCCCCGGCGCCGTAATGGCGAGGGCACGAACGCGACCGCTGCGGATGAAGCCAATGATGGACGGCATGGTCGCGAACATCACCTGCGTATCTCCGGCGATCAACGACTGCACGGCCGGACCGCCTCCCTTGTAGTGCACCGTAGTGAACCGAACCCCCGCCACAGACATGAATTGCACTCCGGCCAAATGCGTCGACGATCCGCTGCCCGCGTCCGCCATGAACAATTTGCCGGGTCTTTCCTTGGCGTACGCAATCAGTTCCTTGAGATTCTTTACGGGCAAGGCATTGTCAACGGCGATGATATGCGGACCATCGGCGACGTTGGTAACAGGCGTAAGCTCCTTGTCGCTGTCGTACGGAAGCGTCTTGTAAAGTGCGTCGTTGATCGCAAGAGGAGCCGCGTTCAGCACTGTGTAACCATCGGCGGGCGCTTTGGCTACAGCGGCCGCCGCCAAGGTGCCGGCAGCACCGGCGCGGTTTTCTGTGATTACGGCGATGCCGAAGTCTTTGGACATCTCCTCGGCAATAAGGCGCGTCAGGAAATCCCCGGAGCCTCCCGGCGCAAATCCGACCACCAGCTTGACGGGCCGGGAAGGGAACGTTTGAGCCGCCACGCTGGCGCTCGTCAACAGTGCTGCAAGAAAGACGGCAAAGCGTCGCATCATCGGATTCCTCTGAGAAATTGTGGCGCGGACACAGCTCTTGCAACAGCCGCTATGCGGATCCTTTTACCAGCCTCATCAGCGGCTGCAGATCGGAGTTATCGTCGATTCGCTCTAAGACATCTATGGCCTGCTCGACGATCTGCGCGCCGAGGAGGCGATCACCCATCACATGAAATTTGCTGCATAGCTCTTCCCACGTCGGGAGCCGCTGCGGCGACCACATGACGTCCTCAATGCGGTGCTTGCGAACGGCGCCGTCCATCATGCTGATCGCCACTTCGACCGGCCACTTCGCCGGGAAGACGCGCGTCATGTCCTCATCTACTTCGCAGACCACTTTTCCGGCAAGCTCGTGGACAAATGGATCTTTCAAGCGCCTTGAGGAGAGCTGATCAATCGTCAGCTGTCCGTCTATGAGAGCCACCGCAACGGAGTAAGGGATAGATAAGTGGGCGTCGACATGGTTGCTTTCCACGCTGGTGTACTTTTTGCCGGTGAACGTCACGGCGTCCCGGAATGTCGTGACCCGGATGGATTTAACTTTCTCCGGGTCAATCGCTTCCTTGCGGAGGGCGAGCGTAGCCTCTACCGCTCCAATGATCAGATGTCCGATGGGAAAGGGCTTGAAGGCGACTTCCAAGGTATGCCATTTGTTGCCCAGACCGCTGACGCACTTATTTAAGTCTCGCTCGGTTGACAGGATTTGCAGTGCTGCGTGATAGCGCGGCGGCTCGCCCTCGAGGGGCCCGGCACGGTATCCCGCCTGTGCGAGCAAGGCAGACGACAAGCCCGACATGGCTGCCTGACCGCCGTGCACCGGCTTGATGTTGTGACCCTTGAACTGGTTGTCGCCGTTGGATACCGGCATGATGAATCCCGATGCGCCGAGTGCGGCGCCAGTCTGTTCAGCGTTGAGTCGCAGAAGCCGTGCAGCTGCAGCCGCAGCGCCGCTTGTTCCGAATGTGCCGGTGCCCTGGAATCCGTCGTACCAGTGCGAGGGCTGAATACCGAGGAGCAGTCTGGTATGGACCTCGTAACCCGCGATGATGGCGGGGACAAGCTCTCCCCACGGGATGCGCTGCCACTGGGAAAGCGCCAATGCGACTGGAATGACCGGCGTGCCGTTATGTGACCGCACCCAAAGGTTCGTATCCTGGCAATCCAGGACTTCCGAAAGCGTGCCATTGCCGAAGGCGGCCATCATAGGCGCCGTATCGATCCCGTATCCCACAACCGTCGCAGGACCCGGCGGAGCCGCGACCTTTAGATAGTTCGAAAGAATCATGTCGCCATTGTCGCGAGCAAAAAGCGCAGCGCCGACCATGACGCAGATCGCGTCGAGCACGAATAGACGACACTCCTTTCTTAAAGGCTCCGGAACTTGGTCCAGCGTGAGCGAGCTAGTGAAAGCTGCCAACTGCTTCGTGACGTCGACCTGCACGTGATCCCCTATTCAGAACAGCTTCTTTCGACCGGACACCCTGAGGAAAAAACCTTTGCGCCCGTTGCGCAAAGAGCAACATCAATGACTTCTATCGGGTGCGAGCCTCGCCTTCAGGCGGGCGTAGACCTTCACGGCGTTGCCCTCGAAGATTTTCCTGCGCTCGTCATCCTTGAGCCGGCTCGCCTTGTCGATGTAGCGCTTCGTGTCATCGTAATAGTGCCCGGTTTCCGGGTCGATGCCTCGCACGGCTCCGACGACCTCGGAAGCGAAGAGCACGTTGTCCGGGGGGATCACCTCGAGCAGCAGGTTGATGCCTGGCTGATGGTAAACGCAAGTGTCAAAGAAAATGTTGTCAAGCAGCAGCTCCTTCAGCGGCGGCCGACCCATGTCCTGGGCAATGCCGCGATACCGCCCCCAGTGGTACGGCACCGCGCCGCCGCCGTGCGGAATAATGAACTTGAGCTTCGGAAAGTCCTTGAACAGATCCGACGTAAGGCACTGCATGAAGGCGGTGGTGTCGCCGTTAATGTAGTGCGCGCCGGTGGCGTGGAAGTTCGGGTTGCAGGAGCCGCTCACGTGAATCATGGCGGGCACGTCGAGCTCCACCATGCGCTCGTAGAGCGGGTACCACCACCGGTCCGTGAGCGGAGGATCGCTCCAGTGGCCGCCTGAAGGGTCGGGATTGAGGTTGCAGCCGACGAAGCCGAGCTGCTTGACGCAGCGTTCCAGCTCGGCAATGCAGTTCTCCGGTCGCACGCCGGGTGCCTGCGGCAGCTGACACACGCCGACGAAATTGCGCGGGTACAGCGTGCAGACCCGGTGGATGAGATCGTTGCAGATCTCCGACCACTCGCGACTCGTACGCTCGTTTCCCAGGTGATGACCCATCCCCATTGCGCGCGGCGAGAAGATGGTGAGATCGGTGCCGCGCTCGCGCTGGATCTTGAGCTGAGCCCGTTCCACGCTTTCCCGGATCTCGTCGTCCGAAATGCGCAGAGCGCTCTTCGGCGGCAGGTCCCTGGAGACGGAAGCGGCGCCAAGCTGCTGTTGACGGTACTTCTCGAGCTGCTGTGGCGCGGTGGTGTAGTGTCCGTGGCAGTCGATGATCACTGCTGCCCCAGCTCGTTCAGCTCCCGCGTAGTGCGATCGAAAAGCTCGTCGACTTCGAAGCGGCGCGGGATCAATCCCTGGCGATGCACGTTGTCGATGATGATCTGCAGGTTCCGGCGGTTCGCCTCGACGCCGAACGGATTCATGTCGAGCGGGGCGGTTGCGGTGCGCCGGCTCTCCCAGAGCAGCCGGTACACCTCGCGCACGACCTCCGGGTGCTTCTCGGCCAGCGGGCGCTTGACGACCGCCATGTGGTTGATCTGTATCGCACGGTGCTTCCTCTGCCAGGCCTCGGCCGCCGCCTTGGGATCCGGGAACAGCGTCTTTATGCGCGGGTCGTCCGGCACCTTGTCGCCCACGATCGCCGCGTCCAGCTCGCCCGCGAGCAGCATGCCGGCGAGATCCTTGCCCGCCGGGGCGCGCTCGAGATTGGAGGGATCGCGGAATTCAGCGACGTGAGGCTCTTCGAACGTCACCCACTTCACTTTCCCGAGGTCGAGCCCGTAGTCCTCCGACAGGATGCCGCGGATCCACGTGACCGTGGTTACCGAATAGGACCGGATGCCCACGCGCTTGCCGGCGAGCTCGCCCGGGGCAATGGCACCCCGCTCAGCGTTGTACACGATGTAGGGATGCTGGAACCGCGCGAGGAGAACCGTCGGCAGCAGTACGTACGGTTTGCCATGCGCGAGGGCGACCAGGTAGGTGACGATCGCGAGCTCGGCGAAGTCGAACTCGCAATTGCGCACTACGCGCTTGAAGGCGGAGCTTGGCCTCTTCACGTCGGCGTAATCAAACTCGACAAGCGGCGACTTCACGGCGCCCTTCTTCAGCGCCGCCGTGATCGGGTAGTCTCCCAGCAGAGTGAGGAGCTTCATCGCGCTACTTTCCCGCGAGGGCCGGATACAGCCGCTGCGCCGTGCCCCAGAAGATCCAGTCCTGCTCCTCGGCCGACAGGAACGACAGCGCCTCGCGGCTCTCGTCGGCGATCTGCTTGAGGGTCCCGTCTGACGCGGGAAAGTTGGAGCCCCAGGCGATGCGCGAGGCGCCGTACTCCTTCACCACCTTGCGCAAGAAGGTCTCGGGACGCGCCTTGCCCTTCTTCGCCTCCCGCACGCTGATGATGGTGAGCTTCAGATTGACGTTCTTGTACTTCGACAGCGCGAGCATCGGCTCCGCGCCGGCATACGGCGGGCCGTCCTCGATCGGCGGGCGCATCAGGTGATCGATGATCATCGTCACGTTCGGAAAACGGTCGATCAGCACCTTGAGCTGCGGGATCCCCGACTGCTGCATCTGCACGCACACCGGGATGCCGAGCTCGCCGGCGCACTTCCACGCGGGAAAGGTCTTCGGGTCGGCGAGCCAGGTTGCCTGGTTCGGCATCGTGCTGCCCGTCGTGAAGAGGCGCAGGCCGGTAAGACCTTTATCTATCCAGTAGCGGATCTTCTCCGGCGCGTCGGCGGCCAGCACGTCCACCGAGAACACCCCAGTGAAGCGCTCGGGGTGCGCGGCGACCGCGTCGGCAACGTAAGAGTTATCGAACCCGTAGCAGGTGGACGACTGCACGATGGCAGCGCGCGCGACGCCCGCCTCGTCCATTGCTGCAAGGAGCTGCTCGTAAGTCGTCGGACGGTCGCGCGACCAGGTCGACTGCGTGCCGCCCAGCGGCTTCTGCGGGTAGCGCTTGGTGTCCGGGGAGATGATGTGCGGATGGATGTCCAGCATTCTTGCGGGCATGGTCTTTCCTCTGGGGTGAATCAGGCCTGCGGGTCGACGAACATCTCGCCGGCCTCGTAGCGCTTGGGCAGCAGACCCTGTTGATGCGAGTAGCGGATCAGCGCGTCGATCGCTGGCCGGTTGGCGGCGAGGCCATAAGGCAGCGGGTCGCCCACGACCTTGGAGAGCTCGACGTAGCTACGGTCGACATCATTAGCAACCTCACCCGCTTTCAGCCGGTCTACATAGAGAGACTTCGCCTTGGTAAAGGCGTCGAAAAGCGCACGCGCGAGCCAGGAGCGCTCGGCAAGCAGCGCATCCTTCACCACGATAAGGCCGTGTACCGGGTAGATGCCCGTACGCCGGAACCACTCGGCTTCCAGGCGCTGGGCGTCGGGAATGAGGTCGCGGTAGGCAGCCGCCGGAGCCGCCGAGGCGCTCGCCTCCCACCCGTCCTTCGGCGCCCCCGCCCGACCGATGCCTGCAGGGCCGGTGAAGGCCGCTTGCAATTGGCCGTCGGCCATCATGCTCACCAGCGACTGCCCCGCGGGTGCCTTCGTTACGTTCGGCGGCAGCTTGAGCGTGGTGACGTGCTCCTCGTCGTCCACCACCCAAGTGACCTTTGCGTTGTCGACGCCGTACTCGTCCGCGAGAATGCCGCGCGTCCAAATCCCCGTAGAGACCGAGTAGGCACGTACGCCGACCTTCTTGCCTTCGAGATCCTTTGGCGCGCGGATGCCCGAGTCGGGGCGGCACACGATCCCGGCATGGTGGAACCGCCGGAAGATGAAGATCGGCAGCGCCTTGAACGGCGCCCCGGCGGCACGCGCGATCATGTAAGTCGCCGGCGCCATCTCGCAAACGTCGAACTCGACATCGCGCACCATGCGCCGGAAAGCCGCGATGATCGGGTTGATCTCGAGGAAATCGCCATCGACCGTCTCGATGCGCACGCGACCGTCCTTCAACGCGGCGGTATGCCCGTACGTGGCGATGGCGATCTTGAGTTTCACGGGGGGTTTCATTTCCAGGCCTTATTGAAGCGGGATGTTGGCGCGCTCGATGACCGCCTTCCACTTGGCGATGTCCCGCACCATCAGATCCCGCATTTCGTCCGGAGTGCCGGCACGCCCTTCGGCGCCAATCTGCCGCATCCGCTCCCGCACGTCGGGCGAATTGACCGCCGCGGCGATCTCCCTGTTGAGGCGCTCTACGATGGCGCGCGGCGTTTTTGCGGTAATGGAAAAGCCGTTCCAGGCGTTCGCTTCATAGCCGGTGATGCCGCTTTCGTGCAGGGTGGGCGTCGTTGGGAAGTCGGAAAGGCGCTTCGATGAGGCGATTGCAAGCGGCTTGAGCAGGTTGCCGCGGATCTGCGAGATCAAGGGCGCGACGTACTCGAACGCGATGTCCACGTCACCCGAACGCAGCGCCGTCATGATGGCCGGCGTGCCCTTGAAAGGCACGATCTGCACGTTGACGGCCGCCATCGACTTGAAGAGCTCGGCCGCGAGATTTTGGCCGCTGCCGATATTGATAGTCGCCACGTTCAGCTTGCCCGGATTCGCCTTTGCGTAGGCGAGGACATCGTTAACAGACTTGAACCTCGACTCGGTCGACGCAATCATGGCGATGTCGAGGAAGGAAATGGTCGACAGGTGCGTGAAGTCCTTAACAATGTCGAACGGCAGGGACTTGAACACGGTCGCATTGATCGCGTTGCCGATGCCGGTAAGGCAAATGGTGTAGCCGTCACCCTCTGCCTTGGCGCACGGGTCGGTCGCGAGGATCAGCCCGGCACCCGGGCGGTTTTCGACGACGATCGGGTTTTTCATGTTCTCGCTCATCTTCTGCGCCACGAAGCGGGCCGTGATGTCGCCGACGCCCCCAGGACCATAAGGGATCAGCAGGCGAACGGGCTTCGAGGGATAGGACTGCGCGAGGGCCGCTCCGGCAAAAGCGATCGCTGAAGCCGTAAACAGCCCGGCCATCAAACGGGCAACGAAATATCTCGACATGACACCTCCCCGTGACTGAGCGCACATGATCACCATCGGAGACATAACCGACTAATGAAATAAAAGGCCCAAGTCATGAGACAACGGTAATATCGCGGTCTCAGCCACATGCAATCCGATTGGTACATCCGCCGGCATCTGAAGCTGAGGCACCTGCAGTTGCTGGTCGCAATCGACGATCTGCGCAACCTCGGCCGCGTGGCCGCGAGCCTCAACATCACGCAGCCGGCCGTCTCGAAGATGCTCGGTGAAGTGGAGAAGGGCCTAGGGGTGACGCTGTTCGAGCGCACGGCCCGCGGCGTGAATCCTACGGTCTATGGCGCAGCGCTCATTGACCACGCCCGGACGGTGCTCGGCAACTTGGATGTTGCACGCGCAGAGCTGCGCGACCTTCTGTCTGGCGCCTCGGGAAAAGTAGCCGTCGGCGCGCTGCCGGCCGTGGCGCCGACGTTGCTGCCGCGTAGTCTGGCGTTGCTGAAGGACCGCTCCCCTGGCACGAGCGTCCTCGTGCGAGAAGGGACGCAGGAAAGCCTGCTCCAGGAGCTGCTTCGCGGCAAGCTCGACCTGGTCGTCGGCACACTGCCCGGCCGCGCCCCGCATTTCGAAGAGAAAGTTCTGTACGAGGACCGGTTCCGGCTGGTCGCGCGCAGGCAGCATCCGCTCGCCGGCAGGACGCGCGTCACTTGGTCCGACCTGCGTGAATATCCTTGGGTCCTGCCACCCGTCGGCAGCTTGCTCCGCGAGCCGCTGGAGGTGACCTTCGAGGAGCACGGGCTCGCTATCCCGCGAAATCAGATCGAGACCCTTTCAGTCCACGTAATCAGCGGTTACGTAGAATCGACCGACGCGATCGGCTGCCTCCGTGAGGCCGTCGCGCACCGCTACCAAGCGCTAGGCGCCCTTGCCGTCCTGCCGCTCGATTTGCCGAAAATGCTCGGCCCGGTCGGGATGACGTGGAGCCGCGAGCGGCTCCTTTCGTCGAGCGCCCGCCTGATGATGAAGTGCCTTGAAAACGCCATCAACCATCGGGCCTCGCCGCGACACGCGCGGGCGAGCGGATAGCAGTTACCTGGCGGTAGAGGCACTAAACTCGTTGCATGCTGAAGCTGAGCCGCCCCGCCGCGGAGGTCTTCATTCCCGACGGCACCTCCTGGGAAGCGGCTTGCGCGCGGGTGACGCACCTCGTGGTGGCCGCTCACGCCGACGACGTGGAGATCATGGCCTGGCATGCGATTCTCAACGCCGCTGGGCTCGCCGCCGTCATTGTCACCGACGGACGGGATAGCAGCACGCGGCTCCTGGAGCAGAAGCGCGCAGCGTCGCTGGGCAACTACGCAGTGCTGATCTGGCTCGACCACGCGAGCGCGGAGGTGAAGCGGGCCGCATATCCTCCGCTGGCGTCCGACTTGAGCGCGGTCCTGGCCGCGGTTCGGCCGCGGCGGGTCTACACGCACAATCCGGCGGACAGGCATGACACCCACGTTGCCGTAGCCCTGCACACCGTGCAGGCGCTGCGCGCGAATCCGTCCTCGGTGGAACGCGTTCTCGGCTGCGAGGTGTGGCGCGCGCTGGATTGGCTGCAGACCGAGGACAAGGTGACGCTCGACGTGAGCAGCGCGCCAGATCGGCTCATGCCGCTGATCGGCGCGTTCGACTCCCAGATCGCCGGCGGCAAGCGCTACGACCTGGCGGCGGCCGGCCGGAAGCGCGCGAACGCCACGTTTCTGGACCCGCACGCCGCCGGCCGGGCCACGGCCGTGGAATACGCGATGGATCTCACGCCGCTCGTGAAAGACCCGACGCTGGATATCACCCGCTGGACCCTGCAGCTCGTGGAGCGATTCGCGCGGGATGTGGAGGCCCGTCTCGCCCGATGGAAGTGATCGTGGTGCCCGCTGCGCTCGACGTCGGCATGGCCGCGGCGGGCATCATTTCCCGGCTGGTGGCCGGAAAGCCCGGCGCGGTCCTGGGTCTCGCCACCGGCGCCTCCGTGAAGCGGGTGTACGCCGAGCTCGCCCTGGCCCACCACGACCGCGCGCTGGATTTCTCGCGGGTCACCGCGTTCCTTCTCGACGAATACGTGGGCTTGAGCCGTTCGCATCCCGCCTCCTTCCATGCGTTCATCGAAGAGCACTTTCTGCGCCGCGTGAATGCGGACCGCCGGCGCGTCCACCTGCCGCCCACCGAAGGCGACGATCTGCCAGGCTTGTGCGAGCAGTTCGAGCGCGACATCCGCGCCACCGGGGGAATCGACCTGCAGCTCCTGGGAATCGGCCGGGACGGCCACCTGGGGTTCAACGAGCCCACGTCGTCGCTCGCGTCCCGGACGCGCATCAAGACGCTCACCTCGGCCACGCGTGAAGCCAACCGGTCCGGATTCGGCGGCGAGGAGGTCCCGCTCCACGCGGTCACCATGGGAATCGGAACCCTCCTGGAAGCGCGGCATTGCCTGCTGGTTGCCGACGGGTCCGCCAAAGCGGACGCGGTTGCGCGCATGGTGGAAGGACCTCTGACGGCCATGGTGCCGGCGTCAGCGCTGCAAATGCACCCGCACGCCACGGTCATCGTCGACGAGGCTGCGGCCGCGGAACTCTCGCTGCGCGACTATTACCGCGAGGTCCAGCGCAACAAGCCGGAGTGGCAACGATGAGCGGGCTGGTCGTCAGTTATTCCGGTGTTCGCGGCGTGGTGGGGCGTGACCTGGACGCGTCCGTTGCCCGCAGATTTGGCGTTGCGTTCAGGCGCATGGTCGCGGAGCTCCACCCCGCGGGGCCGATCACGCTCGTGGTGGGCAGGGACACGCGCGCGAGCGGACCGGAGCTCCAGAGCGCGCTGATGCAAGGCCTGTCGGATGAGCGCGTGAGGATCATGGACCTGGACGTGGCGCCCACGCCGACCATTCAGTTCGCGCTCGGGGCGCTCCAGGCCGATGGCGCGGTGGCGGTCACCGCCAGCCACAACCCCGCGCAGTGGAACGGTTTCAAGTTCTTCCTCGCACCGGACAACACCGTGCTCGACGGCGCCCAGACGGAGCGCCTCATCCGGGAGCTTGCGGTGGCCTCCGACGTCGCGGGCGCCGTCGTGCGGGACAACCAGCACGAGCGGGCCGTGGCGCTGCATGTTGCGCGCGTGCTCGAGCAGGTGGACGCCGGGAGCATCCGGCGTCGCCGCTTTCGCGTGGCTCTGGATGCCGCGCGCGGGGCGGGTGAGCGTCCCGCGTTGCGTTTGCTGGACGCACTGGGCTGCACCGTGATGCGCGTCGACGTCGAGCGCGAATCAGAGCCGGTTGCCGAGAACCTCGCGGCGCTCGGTGCTGCCGGGGTCCAGAACGGTTGCGCGGTGGGGTTTGCGCAAGACCTCGACGGGGACCGCCTGGCGCTGGTGACGGAGACGGGAACCGCGCCGGGCGAGGACTACACGCTCGTGTTGGTGGTGGATCATCTGCTGCACCGCCCTCACCCGTCGGTCCCGGTGGTGGTCAAGAACGTGTCGACCACGCGCGCCGTGGATGACGTGGTGGCGCGCGCCGGCGCTGAGCTGCTGGAAACCCGCGTGGGCGAGATCAACTTGTCCCGCGCGTTGAAGCGTCAGATGGACCAGGGACGCGTGGCGTTTGGCGGCGAGGGCAACGGCGGCGTCATTCTCCCGCCGGTCCATCTGGGGCGCGACAGCCTGGTGGGCATGGCGCTCGTGCTCGAGGCGCTCGCGCAACGCGACGAGCCGTTGTCCATCCGCCTGCGCGAGCTGCCGCGCTATCACAGCGCAAAGCTCAAGCTCCCGCTCACCCCGTCCCGCGATCCCGCGTCCCTGATGGCGGCGGTGGAGCGGGCGTTTCCGGACGGCGCGGCGGATCATCTGGACGGACTGCGGCTGCGCTTCGCCGATGGCGCCTGGCTCGGGGTGCGTCGCTCCAACACCGAGCCCGTTGTCCGCCTCGTGGTCGAGTCCGCCGGCGCGCAGTGGGTTTCTCGCGTCGCGAACACGCTGCAGAACATTTAGCCTTGGTCCGGCCCGGGCGTGCGCAGCCGGCCGATATAGGTCGGCACGATGTCCTCGACCGCCTTCGGCCGGATGTCGAGGTCGCGGAAACCCGGCAGAAATTCCAACAACCGCGCCTGAATCTCGGCTGCGGCGAAGGGCACCGGCACGAGCAACCGCCGTTTATCCATGAGACGTAGCGCGAAGCTGACCAACTCGCGCAGCGTGTACACGCGAGGGCCGGCGAGCTCATAGGTCTGGCCGGCGGTCCTGCGGTCGGCGAGCATGCGAACGATGGCCTCTGCCACGTCCTCTACATAAACGGGTTGCAGGCGGGTGCGGCCGCCGCCGATTAGCGGCACGACAGGGAGCAGGCGGACGATGTCGGCGAGCGTGCCGAACAGGGCGTCGCCCGGACCGAACATCGCGCTCTGGCGGACGATCGTGGCGCCCGGAAACGCCTGTCTGACGACGAGCTCGCCGCGACCGCGCGCCCGAATGTAAGGAGACCGCGACCCCGGATCGGCGCCGATCCCGGAGACGAGCACAAGCCGCGCGACGCCGGCAGCCGCCGCCTCCTGCGCGAGCGTCCTGGCGCCTTCCTCGTGCACCGACTCGAAAGTCACGCCGGGTTTCTCGACATACGCGGAGACGGCGTTGACCACGGCGTCGACCCCGGCTACGGCGGCGGCGACCGCGGCTGGGTCGCGCACGTCGGCGCGGAAGACCGTGACCCGGTCCGGATCAGCCGCTCGCAGCACGCTCTGCGCCCGGTCGGGAGACCGAACTGCGATACGCAGCGTCGCTCCTTCGGCGGCGAGCCGCCGCACGACCCGCCGGCCGAGAAACCCCGTGCCGCCGAACACGCTGACCGTGGTCATGGCATTGCCTTCAGCATGGCGCAGATGATCGGTATTTGTGAAGGCGTCCTTGATCTATCGCCGCACGAAGAATGTCGTCGCCTACCGGCCGATTCTGTTCGCGGTAGGGATGCGCATTGCGGCGCACCCCCCGCACAGATCCGAGCAAGCGCCATTTACGCACTCGGCTCCCACCTCGGGTGCTTGACGTCGAAGCGCTGCGCGG
>SCTY01000019.1 GCA_004297625.1 Betaproteobacteria bacterium
CTTGAGGACGGCATTCAGGCTTCGAAGTTCTGGATTGCCTGACTTTGAAAGCATCTTGTACGTCGCTTCTCGCGTGATCTTGGCTTTGCGCGCAATTTCTGCGATGCCGCCCTGAGCCTGAGCAACTTGGCGCAGCGCGAGCATCAGCGCGGCTTGGTCGCCTTCCTCAATGACTGCCTCGAGGTACGCGGCTGCTTCCGCCGGGTTCTTGAGCTGCTCGATCAGCCACGGCTCGTAGGGAAGGCTAGGGGCGGCCGCGCGGCTTCTTTTGCGCGGTGCGTGCTTTGTAATCCTCGAAATAGTCCTTGGCACGGTTGATGTCCCTCTGCTGCGTCCTCTTGTCCCCTCCGCAAAGGAGAAGGACGATTACTTGGCCGAGCCGCGCGAAGTACACGCGGTATCCAGGCCCCCAATCAATCCTGAGCTCCAAGACGCCTTCGCCCACCGGCTCGACATCGCCCAAGGTACCGGCCGCGACTCTCGCGAGCCGCGCCTGGATCCGCGTGCGCACTTGCCTGTCCTTCAAACCTTCCAGCCATTCGACAAAGGGCCGCTGGCCGTCGGATGTCCGATAGTAGTGAAGCTCCACGACGATTGTAATTTATAGTTCACAACCATGTCAACGGCCGCCGAGCACCACGGACAGGCTCACTGCGAGCGAATCCCCTTCTCGCGGATGATCTGGCCCCAGAGCGCGTCCTCCGCGCGCATGAAGGCGGCGAACTCCTCCTGCGTGCCGCCGACGGCCTCCGCGCCGAGCGTGACAAGGCGCTCGCGCACTTCCGGCAGCCGCAGCACGTTGGCCGTCTCGGCCTGCAGCCGCGCCACGATCGCGGGCGGCGTGCCGGCCACCGCGACGATCCCGTTCCAGCCGACGACCTCGTAGCCCGGCACGCCCGCTTCTGCCATCGTCGGCAGCGCGGGATCGAGGCTCGAGCGCTTGGCGCTCGTGACTGCGAGCGCGCGGAGCTTCCCGGCCTTCGCGAAGGGCATCGTGCCCGGCACGTTCTCGATCATGAACGAGAGCTGCCCGCCGATGAGGTCGTTCAGCGCCGGCGCGCCGCCTTTGTAGGGCACGTGCAAGACATCGATGCCGGCGAGCGACTTGAAGAGCTCGCCGGCGAGGTGCGGCGTGCTCCCCACGCCGCCCGAGCCGTAGGTAAGCCGGCCGGGATTCGCTTTCGCGAGCGCGATGAGCTCCTGCACCGACTTTGCCGCCACCGAGGGATGCGCGACCAGCATGAGCGGCGCCGTGGCGACGAGCGTCACGGGAACGAAATCCTTCTGCGGATCGTAGGGCAGCTTCGAATACAGGTAGGGGCTGATGACGAGCGACACGTTCGTCATCAGGAACGTGTAGCCGTCGGGCGCCGCCTTCGCCGCGGCTTCCGTTCCCGCGATGCCGCCCGCGCCCGGGCGGTTCTCGATCACGACCGGCTGCCCGAGGCGCGCGCCGAGATGCTGGCCGACGAGGCGCGCCATGATGTCGTTCGTGCCCGCACCCGCGGCGAAGGGCACGAGCAGCCGCACCGGTCGACTCGGCCACGCCTGCGCGAGCGCGGCGTGCGAGACAAGCATCGTCAACAACATCAAGAAGGTTCTCATGGAGCGCGAGTCTATACTCGCCCCGCGCTCAGGCCACGCCGTGACGCGAGCTGCCGCTTTGCGCGCGACCTGCGCTTGGATTTCTTCAGCTGTTTCGGGCGGCGGGCCGCGGCAATCGCATATCCGCTCACGTAGCTGCCTCCGAGACTGTGCGTCCAGGTCCAGCGTACTTCCTCGCCTGGATTGAGCGCCACGGAGGTGACGCGATTCGGTGGCAACGCCGCCCCACGAAGCAGCGGCGCCGGCGCGGTGACGACCCGTGCACCACGCTGGGCGAATAGCTTGGGTCGCTGCTTTGTCGACATACCCATCCTCACGTGAGCACCTTCAGGCCCTTGCGATCGACGAGATCGAGCAGCTTCAAGGCCGGTCCGCTCGGCTTCTTTTCGCCGATCTCCCATTTCTGGACCGTGGAGACGCTCGTGTTGAGGTAAGCGGCGAACACTGCCTGACTCGCTTTTTCGCGCAGCCGCAGGCGCTTGATCTCGTACGCGGTATAGGTTTTCGGCTCTTCGACTCGGAAGGTCTTGAATTCGCGCATCGTCTTGCGGTCGATTGCCCCCAGCTCGTAAAGACCCAGCGCCGCTTCGCGGATCTCTTTACGAATACGCCTATTCACCATTCTCCCACCTCGACCACTTTTCCAGCGTCAATCGCTCGGTCCAACATGTCTTCGCTCAGCTCCAGGTAGAACTTCGCAATACGCTTCCAGTCGCGCAGCTCCGCGTCATCAAGGTTGTCCCGCTCGCTCTTCGCAAATCCGTACAGAAACACCCATCGGTCGCGAAGATCCGCGGCAAGGATGGTCCGGTAGCCGCCGCTCTTGCCGCCGCCGGCACGCGCTACGCGCTTCTTGAACACTCCACCGCCCAGATCCACGTCCACCAAGCCGCTACTCATTTCGTCAACGGCGACACGCAAGAAGCGATCGGCGAGCCCTTCCTTCCGCGCCCAACGCGTAAACGCCTTCAGCTTGAGAACGCGCACGCCAGCGCCCGGAAACTATACCACCTAGTGATATGGTCGTACATTGCTAAGATCAACGACGCAAACGCGCCCCGGTTGACGCGTTCGCGTTGTGCGACGATTTCGACGCAAGCTGCACGCCGCCCTTGTCTCGCTGGTATTAGGACGGCACCTCGCCCTAATACGCCTCCGTCTATACTCGTCGTCCCCGCGTAGGCGGGGACCCCCGTTTGAGAGCCATTTTGAAACTCCGCATCGCCGAAAACTTCCGCGCCGTCTTCTACGCGCCCTTCTATGCCATCCGCGCCCTCGGTCTCGCCGAGCGGGAAGGCCTCGACGTCGAATGGCTTTCCTCCGACCTGCCCGGCGGCGCGATCGAGCAGGTAAAGCACGGCGCGATCGACGCGCAGTGGGGCGGCCCGATACGCGTGCTGAAGGACCACGACTCGAGCGCTCCTTCGCTTGTCTGCTTTTGCGAAGTCGTCTGGCGCGACCCTTTTTATCTGATTGGAAGAAAAAATCAGCTATCGGTCGACCTAAAAGGCTTGGCAGCCATGCGCCTCGGGGTTGTCTCCGAGGTGCCGACGCCCTGGTACTGCCTGCGCGCCGACCTCGAGGACGCGGGCGTCGACACCGCTTCTATGCGTTTAGTAAAAGATCTCAGCATGCCGCAGCAGCTTGACGCGCTCGCCGCGGGGAAGCTCGACGCCGTGCAGCTCTTCGAGCCCTGTGCGAGCCGCGCGCTCGCCGAGGGCAACGCGATCCTATACGCCGCAGCCTCACGCGGGCCCACCTCCTACACCACCTTCATCACCTCGCGCGACGGCGCCGCCAAGCGGCGCGACGAATTTGCCGCGCTCACGCGCGCGACACAGGCGATGCTCCACTGGCTGGCCGCCGAAGGGCCCGGCGAGCTCGCCCGCGTCACGGCGCCCTTCTTCGCCGATGTGCCGCACGATCTTCTGCGCTCCGCGCTAGCGCGCTATCACGCCGCCGGCCTCTGGTCGCGCACCACGACAGTCTCCGACGCGGGCTTCGAGCGCCTCGCCCATAGCCTGCACGCGGGCGGCTTCATCGCGCGCCGCGCCACGTACGCAGAATGTGTCCACGACTTCGGGAAGCCAGCATGAAGAACGCTGGCGACTATCCCGCCAAGCCGATCCAGATGATCAGTTGAAGCTAATTCGTCGCCAGCGTAAGCTGGGTCATGCCGGAACTGAGCAGGAACTACCGCCTTCTCGAAGCCCGCTACGTTTCCCGCTACCTTGTCTGGGTTCGTTTTTCCGACGGCGTCGAGGGTGAGATAGACCTCGGTCCCGAGCTCGAGGGACCGGTGTTCGAACCGCTCAAGGACCCAAAACTCTTCCGGCAATTCTCGGTTCACCCCGAGCTCCACACGCTCGTCTGGCCGAACGGCGCGGACTTCGCGCCGGAATTCCTGCACGATAAAGCGCGCATCGCCGCGTAGCGAGCGCTCAATCCGCCGCCCGGCGCCCCACCACCGGCGCCACCATCGGGAGGGCTGCATGAAGAACGCCATCGGTTCGTTGTTGCTGCTCCTCGCCTGCACCGCGTTCGCGGCCGACGACTATCCGGCGAAGCCGATCCAGATGATCGTGCCCTTCCCCGCCGGCGGGCCGGCCGACATCGTCGGCAGGCTCTACGCGCAGCACCTCGCCGCGACCGTCGGGCAGCCGGTGGTCATCCTCAACCGCGACGGCGCGAGCGGCTCGATCGGCACGGCGGCGGCCGCGCGCGCCGCGCCCGACGGCTACACGGTCATTTTCGGCACGACGAGCACCATGGTGATCAACCCGCTCGTCATGAAGCAGGTGCCCTACGATTTCTGGAAGGACTTCGCGCTCATCGGCCTCATCGCCAACGCGCCGCACATCCTCGCCGTGCGCGACGGCCTGCCGGCGAAGAGCGCGGCCGAGCTCGTGGCGATGGCGAAGCGCGCGCCCGGCAAGTACACCATCGCCTCCTCCGGCCCGGGCACCGTCGTGCAGATGGCCGCGGAGCTCTTCAAGCAAGAGGCCCGCATCGATCTCCTCGTCGTGCCGTTCAAGGGCGGACAGCCGGCGACGCTCGCGCTCCTCTCGGGCGAGGTCGACATGATCATCAACGACCTCACCGGGCTCAAATCGAATCTCGCGAGCGGCAAGCTTCGCGCGCTCGCGGTAGCGCACACGAGCCGGCTGAAGCCCCTGCCCGACGTGCCGACCTTCGCCGAGCTCGGCATGCCCGGCGTGGTCTCGAGCACCTGGTGGGGCATCGGCGTGCCTGTGAAGACGCCCGACGCCGTGCAGGCACGGCTGCGCGCAGCGACCGCGAAAATCCTCGCCGACCCCGACTACGTCGCGCGCCTCGTCACGATGGCCGTCGAGCCGATGGTCATGACGCTGGAGCAGACGAGCGCTTTCGTCGCCGACGAAGTGCGCAAGTGGAAGAGCGTGGCCGCGGGTGCGAAGATTCGGGTCAACTGATAGCCGTCGTAGCGCACTGCAAGCATCCGGGCGAGATGCGGCGCTACTGGGAAAGCGGTGAGTGAGGCCCCCTGCGCGACGGCGTAGGATCCCCCGGCATGACGGATTACGGCAAAAGCTCCCATGACTGATCCGAAACACGCTGCAACCGCTCCCATTTCGCGGCGCGGGAAGCGAACGGATTTCCTATCCTTATGCTTTTGCGATTCCTTGCGGCCCTAGCATTCGCAGCAGCGCGCGATCCGTCGAAAGTCACCATGACCGGAACGAGCGTCATCCTCCTGCTGCTAGCTGCACAGTTCTTGGGAGGCTGTGCATCTCTTGGATTGGCTGAGGTGGGTACGCTGCGCGCCCTCGGTTCTGCTTCGCTGCTAGCTCGCGGAGGTATGTCCGCCGAAGCAGCCTCCGGCGCGCTCTTGCCTCGAGTAACCGCTACTGCGAATGCACGAGGACTCATGCTTCGAAGTGCAGGACAACCAGTGCGTGTAATCGGCACAGCTAATGGAAGGCCAGTTTTCAGAGGAGCGCTGCAAAGCAGCCGCCGGAACGGGCGGCTTAAGCATTCCATTCCAAGCCCTCTTCCGTACCCAGAGGGAGCCACTAACTCAAGCCGCGCGCTTTTCGATTGGCTTAAGAGCGATCCGAAGCCCCGTTGCCTTGAGGACGGCATTCAGGCTTCGAAGTTCTGGATTGCCTGACTTTGAAAGCATCTTGTACGTCGCTTCTCGCGTGATCTTGGCTTTGCGCGCAATTTCT
>SCTY01000020.1 GCA_004297625.1 Betaproteobacteria bacterium
CCCAACGCGCTCTACAGCTTCCGGCGGGATTCGTTCAAGCACCGGGACAAGTCGGCCAAGTGAACGGCGCGCAGTTCGATTACGTCATCGTTGGCGCCGGCTCCGCGGGCTCGGCGCTTGCGGCGCGGCTGACCGAGAGCGGGCGGCACCGCGTGCTGCTGCTCGAGGCCGGTGGCGAGGATCGCAGCATCTGGATCCATATTCCACTGGGCGTGGGCAAGCTGCTGACCAATCCCCGCTACGCGTGGACTTTTTCGACGGAGCCGCAGTCGGGCATGCACGGACAAGCCATTTACTGGCCGCGCGGCAAGGTGCTGGGCGGTTCGAGTGCGCTGAATGGCATGGCGTACGTGTGGGGCGACCCAAAGGAGTTCGACCGCTGGCGCGACGAGGGCTGCAAGGGGTGGGGTTTCTCCGATGTGGCGCCGTATTTCCAGCGCATGGAATCCAACCTCTACTCAAACCGGCCCGAACGGGGACGCGAGGGCCCGCTGCGCATCACCGATCGTGCAGTGCGCGAGCGCGATGCGCTGTCAGACGGGTTTGTCGCCGCATGCCGCGAGGCCGGCATCCCCGAGACACCGGATTACAACGTCGTCTCATTCGAGGGTGTGCGCTATTTGGAGCAGTCCGCCTATCGAGGGCGCCGCTGCAGCACGGCCACGGCGTATCTCAAGCCGGCGCGCGGCCGACCCAATCTTGTCGTGCAGACGCACGCCCACGCGTGCCGGGTGGTGTTCGAAGGCCGGCGCGCGGTCGGTGTCGAGTACCTCAAGGGCGGGGGGACGCGGATCGCGCGGGCGGGCCGCGAGGTGTTGCTCTGCGCGGGGGCCATCCAGTCCCCGCAGCTGCTCGAATTGTCGGGTATCGGCCAGGCTGGACTGCTGCAAGGCCTCGGCATCCCGGTGATCGCAGACCTGCCAGGGGTGGGCGAACACATGGTCGATCATCTGCAAGTACGTTGCACGTACGAGACCCTGCTGCCGATCACGATCAACGACATCATGCGCAGCTTCTGGCGCAGGATGCGCGTCGGCCTGCAGTACCTGACAACCCGTAAGGGGCTGATGGCAAACACCTCGTCGACCGCCCACGCGATCACGCGCACCAGCCCGGGGCTGTCGGCGCCGGACGTCATGATCCGCATCTATCACATCAGCGGCAAAGACCGTTATTCGCGGTCGCCCGCGGGCGGCATCGATCCCTACCCGGGATTTTCGATCGGTGGCTTCAAATTACACCCGGAGTCGCGTGGCTCGATCCACGTGGGCTCGCGGGACCCGCAAGCGCATCCGCGCATCCAGCCAAATTACCTCGCCCATTCCGCGGACCGAGAGACCGCGCTGGCATTGCTTCGCCTGGTGCGCCGGATCGCATCGCAAGCGTCGCTAAGTCCCCTAATCGTTGCGGAGCGCCGCCCCGGACCTTCGATCGCCGACGATGGGCCGCTGCTTGAGTACATCCGCGAGACCGGCCAGACCTCGTGGCATACCGTCGGAACCTGCCGCATGGGGCCGGAAAAGGATGCCGTGGTGGACGAACGGCTCCGGGTGCACGGTGTGCAGGCACTTCGCGT
>SCTY01000086.1 GCA_004297625.1 Betaproteobacteria bacterium
CAGTCGCCAAAAGGCAGCAAATGAGAGTATTCCCGAAGACTGATAAAACAAAACAGTAAGTGGGGTTGAACAGTAAGGGAACAGTGGGATTGAATAGTAATACGGTTTCTGGTTTATAAATATACATAATATTATAAAATGGATGGAGAAAAAAGTCAAGAAAAATTGTGTAGAAGGTGAAAAAAACTTATGCGTAAAAAAATTCCTAAAATTCATGAAAGTGTTGAACAACTCCAAATCCTCTTTAAATCTGAAAAAGACCTCCAAAAAAAACAGCGCCTTCAAGCTCTTTATCTCCTTCAATCCAAACAAGCTAAAACTCGTTTAGATTTAGCTTCCTTTTTTTCTCTTCATCGCCATACTATTGCTCAGTGGCTTAATCTCTATGAAGATGGCGGTCTTCCACTTCTTCTTACCATTTATGTTCCTCCTGGCAAACCCTCTTCTTTTACTCCTGAAATCAAAAAAGCTTTAAAAACTCGTCTCGATGACCCCAGTGGTTTCCATAGCTACGGCGAGATCCAACAATACCTTGCTGAGAAACATGACCTTCATCTGTGTTATTCTCGTGTCCATGACATCGTCCATTATGAAATGAAGGCAAAACTCAAAACGGCTCGTCCTTCCCATAAAAAAAAACGATAAAGAAGTTGAAGCTTACGTGAATGGATTTTTAGAGAAGCTCAGCGGTTTCGTTCAGATGGCGGCAAAGAAGGGCTACAAGAAGATTAATTTTTTTTATCAAGATGAATCCAAAATAGGATTGTTTCCAATCAAGAGAAGGCGAATTACTTCCCGAGGAGTGCAACCCATAGCAAAGGTCGACTACAAAAGAGAATATTTTTATATATACGGAATAGTCGCGCCTCAAACAGGAGAAAGCTTTTTCTTAGAGCTACCTGGATTAAATGGAGAGAATTTTCAATATTTTTTAAAGGCTTGTTCAAAAGAATATGAGGACAGTTTTAATGTACTGATAGGAGATAATGGAACGTTTCATAAGGGAGTAAAATTGAAGATTCCGAAGAATATCTATCTGGAGTTTTTACCGCCGTATTCACCAGAGCTGAATCCAATAGAGCGAGTATGGCGAGATTTAAAGGATAGGTTATCAAGAAAAGAAGTATTCGACAAACTTGATCACCTCTCAAATGAGGTCTGCGAAATCATTCGAGAGTATTATCGTTATTTCTCCATTATCAAATCCCTTACCTCCTATTCTTATTTTTTGAATTCTGTTGCGTTAATTTATGTATAGTCATTATTCAGATACCGTATAACGACTGTTGCATCTATCAGTCAGCTAGCAAAATTCGAGATAAGAGGATGTGAAGAAAATAAAGGTAGTCTCGAATTTTGCATAAACATTAGTCCGAAAATAATGTTGATGGTGTCACGCCTAAAGCTGAGAGTGGCTTCTAAACAAGCGAAAAAGAAGGCAAG
>SCTY01000021.1 GCA_004297625.1 Betaproteobacteria bacterium
AAAGCGCCGCCAGCGCCGCCTCCCCCGACTCCACCGCCGTCACCGCATAGCCCGACGCCGTCAGCCGCATCGCTATCAGCTGCAAAAGATCCTTGTCATCGTCCACCAGCAGGACCTTCGATGACTCTCGGCTCATGGCTTTCCTCCCGGTTTCCTGCGCAGGCGCTCCTCGCGGTCGATGATGCCGCGCTCGATGGCACGGAGCGCTTCGAGCTGCTGGCGCATGGCTTCTTCCCGCTTATCGCGTTCTTTGTCGTTTGCTTGGCGCTCGCGCTCAAGGCTCGCACGTTCCTTGGCAAGGCGCTCCGCCTCGCGCACGAGCCGCTGCCGCTCGGCAATCTGCGTGCTTAAAAACGCCGCGAAGCGACCGGTTCCGGGCGAGCTCGCGTCGGCCACGGGATCGAGCAGCTCCGCGGCGCGCGCATCGTCGCGCAGCGGAGCGGGCAGCGTGGCGAGGAGCGCACCAAGTTTCACCCGCCGCAGCGGCGAAGGATCGGCGGCGAATTGCTGCTGCGCCCTGGCAAGCGCCGCCTTCTGCTCGGCGGCCGGCGTGCGCGCAACGCCGACGACCTCGCTCAGAATGCCGTCCACGGCGAGAACCTCGTCCGCTCCCGGCTGCAACGCCGCGCACCCCGAAAGCAGAGCGATCATCAGGAAAAGAACACGCTTCATGCGGCAACCGCCAGAGCCTGCCTCGACTTGCGCGGCAGCGTAACGCGGAAATGCCCGCCGTTCGTATCGCCGAGGACATGGATCCGGCCGCCGTGCGCCTCCGCGAATTCGCGCGCGATCGCCAGGCCGAGGCCGCTGCCCTCGATGCGAGCGCTCGCTTTCGCGCGTCCGCGGAAGAAGGAGTCGAAGATCGCCTCTCGCTCCTCGACCGGCACCCCGGGCCCGGAATCGAGCACGTCGACGACTGCGTCGTTGTCCACGGAGCGCGCGGTCACGGTAATCGAGCCGCCGGTGGGCGCGAACTTCACCGCGTTGCCCAGCAGATTGTCGAGGATCGAGCGCAGCTTCTCGCGGTCGGCTTCGATCTCGAGCTTTTCCAGCTCAAGCGCGAGCGTCTGGCCTTTCGCCTGCATGGCGAGCTCGTGCGAGCGCACGGCCTCGCGCACCAGCGCGTCGAGCGCCACCTGCCCGGGCAGCAGCGAAGCGGCCGCGTGCAGCGCACGCTGATAATCGAGCAGATCCTCGATCAGTCGCTGCAGCTTGACGCTGTTGTCGCGCATGATGGCGACCACTTGGCGCTGCGGCGGCGCGAGCGGACCGCCGACCTGGTCGTTCAGCAGCTCCGCGCCCTCGCGCAGCGCCGTAAGGGGCGTCTTCAGCTCGTGGGAGAGATGCCGCAGGAAACGGTTCTTTTCGGCTTCGAGCTCGGCCAGGCGGCGGCGCAGCCAATCGAGGCGCTCCCCCAGCGTCTGCAGATCCTCGGGCCCGCGCACCCTGATGGGCCGGGTGAAGTCGGCGCCGCCGAGCTGGCGGATAGAGGCGTCGAGCTCGGCGATCGGGCGCGCGATGTACCGCGTGAGCGCAAGCGCGATGGTGAGCACGATGGCAGTGCTGAAGATGACGAGCAGGATGAGCCGCCGCAGCACGGTCTCGGCGTTGGCGCGCAGCCGCACGACTTCGCGGTCGGCGACGAGGTAGCTGATGGCAAGGACCTCGTAGGCGTTCTCGGCGAGCTCGCTGGTGAGCCGCACCACGCGGCGCGCGTCGACGCGGCGCCGCGGCGGCTCGGTCAACAGATCGTAGAGGCTGCGCTCCTGCTCCACGGTCTTCTTCAGCGCGAGCTGCTGTTCGCCGTCGAGAGGCAGGAGACTGAGCTCGTCCGCCACCTGCTTGAAGCTCTGGTGCACCCGCGCGTAATCCGCGGCGAGCGCCGAGTCCTCGACGATCGCCATCTGCTGCGCGAGGCGCTCGATCGATCCGATGCGGTTCACGAGAGAGCGGCTGGCGCGCGCCGCCTGCGAGGCGTTGAACACCGCGTTGCGGCTCTGTTCCGCGAGCCGCTCGGTGTTCCAGGCCGAGTACGCGAGCGCTCCGACGAGCGGCAGCGCGACCAGCGTGAAGCCGGCGAGCAACAGGCCGAGGAACGACCGCGGATAACCCATGTCCTTATAATTTCACGAGAAAATCGAGCGTTAGAGGAGTTATGTCACAGATTTCCGGGCCGCGCGTCTACCTCGTGGTCGCGCTTGCCTCCAATGGAATCATAGGCGCTAACGGCCAGCTACCGTGGCATTTCCCGGAGGACCTGCAGCACTTCAAGCGCCTGACGATGGGTCATCCGGTGATCATGGGCCGGCGGACCTGGGAGTCGCTGAAAGGTCCCCTGCCCGGGCGCGAGAACATCGTGGTCACGCGCACACCCGGCTACGAGGCGCCGGGCGCCGCTGTGGCAACGTCGCTCGAGAGTGCGCTCGCCTTATGCGCGGGCGAGCGGGTGGCCTTCGTTATCGGCGGCAGCCGACTCTTCGCCGAGTCCCTGCCGATCGCCGATGGCCTCGTGATCACGGAGATCCACAAGGATTTCGCTGGCGATACCTGGTTTCCGCCCTACGACCGGTCGCGCTGGCGCGAATCGCAGCGCGAAGCGCATACCGCCGCGGACGGTACGCGCTTCGATTTCGTGCGGTACGAAAAAGCCTAGCCTGCGGATTCGAACACCCGCACCTCGGGCAGCGGAAAGCCGTTGAACTGGCTCGCATAAGCCGTGGTGTAGGCGCCGGCGTTCTTGATGTAGATGAAATCGCCTTCCTGGAGGTCGGACGGCAGCGGCTCGTCGCGCATCACGATATCGACCGAGTCGCAGGTCGGGCCCCCGACCGTCCACGGAATGTCGGGACCGGAGCGGTCGGTGCGCACACGGTACTTCAGGCCCTCGCTCGACTCGATGACCCCACCGAACAGGCCCGCGTCCCAGTGCATCCAGCGCTTGCCGGCGCGCGTCGCGGTGCCAAGCACACGGCACACGAAGTAGCCGGCATCCGAAACCAGGAAGCGGCCGGGCTCGGCGATCACCTGCACGTCCTCCGGGAATGCCTTGAGGCCCTCGTTGACCACCGCGCCGATGGTCTCGATGGACGGAATCGGCTTGACATGGCGCACCGGGAAGCCGCCGCCGATATTGAGCAGCCTGGGCTTGAGGCCCGCCTTCGTCATGAGGTCGAACAGGCTCCTCGCCTTTTCCAGCGCGACACGCCAGTTTTCCGGGTTGCGGCATTGGGAGCCGACGTGGAACGTCACGCCGGCGAGGTCGGCACCGAGTTTCGCAGCTAAGGCGACGATCTCGCGCGCGTCGCCGACACCGGCGCCGAACTTGCCGGAAAGCGGCCAGTCGCTGCCGATATTGGGGGCGGCGATGCGCAGGTACTGCTTCGCGTCCGGCTTGACCTCGTACACCCGCCGCAGCTCGTCGCCGCTATCGACGACGAACCACTCCACGCCTTTGGCGGCGGCGTACGCAATGGCGTCGCGGGACTTGACCGGGTTGGAGTAGAACACCTCCGCCGCGCTCACGCCCATGCTGAGCAGGATGTCGAGCTCCGCGACGGATGCGATCTCGAATCCGGCACCCTCCTGGACCAGGACCTTCAGCACGCGCCGGTCCGGGTTCGCCTTGACGGCGTAGTGCGGCCGCACGCGCGGCATGGCCGCGCGGAAGCGCCTGACTTTGCCGCGCACGATGGCGGTGTCGAGGATCAGGAACGGCCGGTTGTATTTCTGGCGTGCTGCCTGGCGCACCGTCTCGAAGTCGAGGCTGACTTCGGGATGCGTATCGAAGAGCTGCTCTTGCGGTTGCTGCCTCGGTTGCGCGCTTTGCTTGCGCGCGAAGGTACTGCGGTCCCCCATCAGTGTCTCCCGGTGTGGAACTAAGTTTCAGGAATGTCCCGAACGCAAACTTCGTAAACCATGACGTCTCTCCCGGTGCTTCTCATGATGACCTCCTCCTTTTGAGCGACCAATCCAAAAGGAAAAAACCTGAGCGGATTATAGGGACGCGACCCCCCGCGTCAAGCGTTTTTTCCAACTTTTTTACCGCCCTCGACCACAATAGGTACCGCTCGACTGGACTCCTACCGCAAGTAATAGCGGTCAGGTCAAATGCGCGGCAGCGTGACGCCCTTCTGGCCCTGGTACTTGCCGCCGCGGTCGCGGTAGGACGTCTCGCACACTTCGTCCGACTCGATGAAGATGACCTGGGCGACGCCCTCGTTGGCGTAGATCTTCGCCGGCAGCGGCGTGGTGTTGGAGAACTCCAGCGTCACGTGTCCCTCCCACTCCGGCTCGAGCGGCGTCACGTTGACGATGATGCCGCAGCGCGCGTAGGTCGACTTGCCCAGGCAGATCGTCAGCACGTTGCGCGGGATGCGGAAATATTCCACGGTGCGCGCCAGCGCGAAGGAATTGGGCGGGATGATGCACACCTCGCCCTGGTAGGCGACGAAGTTCTTCTCGTCGAACGCCTTGGGGTCGACGATGGTGGAATTGATGTTGGTAAAGATCCTGAATTCGGTCGAGCAGCGGATGTCGTAGCCATAGCTCGAGGTGCCGTAGGAAACGACGCTCTTGCCACCGACGGCTTTCACTTGCGAGGCCTCGAAGGGCTCGATCATCCGGTGCTCGAGCGCCATGCGCCGGATCCAGCGGTCGGATTTGACCGGCATCTAAGTGTTCTGGACGACGATGTTGGGGAACTTGGAGGTCATGTCGCGCTGCGACTCGGCGATCTTCACCGCGCAGCGCCGCGCGATGCGGCGGTAGATCTCGGCGACCGGGCCGTCCGGGTCGGACACCACGCTCGGCTTGCCCGAATCGGCCTGGCTGCGGATCGCCTCGTCGAGCGGCAACTGGCCGAGGAGCTCGGTGCCGTAGTCGCGGCACATCTTCTCAGCGCCCCCCGCGCCGAAAATGTGGCTCTCGTGCCCGCATTTGGGACAGACGTGGAACGACATGTTCTCCACCACGCCGAGGATCGGGATGCCGACTTTCTCGAACATCTTGAGCCCCTTGCGCGCATCGATGAGCGCGATGTCCTGGGGCGTAGTCACGATGACCGCGCCGGTGACCGGGACTTTCTGCGCGAGCGTCAGCTGGATGTCGCCGGTGCCCGGAGGCAGATCGACCACCAGATAGTCGAGGCCGCGCCAGCGGGTGTCCTTGAGCAGCTGCTCGAGAGCCTGGGTGACCATGGGCCCGCGCCAGACCATCGGGGTATCGATATCGATGAGAAACCCGATCGAGATCGCCTGCAGGCCGTGGCCCTCCAACGGCTCGAGGTGCTTGCCGTCTCTTGATTCCGGCCGCCCGGTAATGCCGAGCATCATGGGCTGCGAAGGACCGTAGATATCGGCATCGAGCATGCCGACCGTGGCGCCTTCGGCGGCGAGCGCGAGCGCCAGGTTGACTGCCGTAGTCGACTTCCCGACGCCGCCCTTGCCGGACGCGACGGCGATGATGTTCTTGATCTCGGGGATGAGCTTCACGCCCCGCTGCACGGCGTGGGATACGACTTTCGAGCTCACCTTCACCGTGGACCTGGCGGCGCCGGCGTCTTTCAGCGCCTGGAGCACCTGGCGGCGGATCGGCTCGAACTGGCTCTTGCCGGGGTAGCCGAGCTCGATGTCGAGCGACACCTCGTCGCCCGCCACCTTGAGGTTGCGCACCGAGCGCGTGGCGACGAAATCCTTGCCGGTGTTGGGATCGACGAGCTTGCGCAGCGCGTCCTGCACCTGCGGTTCACTGAGGGACATGGTTGAAGTGTAAGCTAAAATTCTTGGTTTTCCCCGGCCTCAAATGCCCCGCAAGCTCTTCGTCACCACGGCGCTGCCGTACGCCAACGGCTCGTTCCACATCGGGCACATCATGGAGTACATCCAGGCCGATATCTGGGTGCGCTTCCAGCGGATGCAAGGCCACGAAGTGCATTTCATGGGCGCGGATGATGCGCACGGGGCGCCGATCATGCTGAAGGCCGAAGCCGAGGGCCTCGCGCCGCGCGAGCTGGTCGCCCGGATCGCGGCCGAGCGGCCGAAGTACCTGCAGGGATTCCACATCTCGTTTGACAACTGGCACACCACGGATTCCCCGGAAAATGTGGCGCTCTCGCAGGACATCTACCGCAAGCTGAAGGCCGCGGGGCTCGTCTACACGAAGCGCATCGAGCAGTTCTACGACCCGGTAAAGGGCATGTTCCTTGCCGACCGCTATATCAAGGGCGAATGCCCGAACTGCGGGGCCAAGGACCAGTACGGCGACGCCTGCGAAAACTGCAGCAGCGTCTATTCGGCGACCGAATTGAAGAACCCGCGCTCGACGCTTTCCGGCGCGGCGCCGGTCCTGAAGTCCTCGGAGCACCATTTCTTCAAGCTCTCGGACGCCAAGTGCCAGAGTTTTCTCAGGATCTGGATCGACACGCCGGGCCGGCTGCAGCCGCAGGTCGCGAACAAGGCGAAGGAATGGCTCGAAGGCACGGGAGACAAGGCGCTCTCGGATTGGGATATTTCGCGTGACCCGCCCTACTTCGGCATCCGCATCCCGGACATTGCCGAGGAGAAATACCTCTACGTTTGGCTCGACGCGCCGATCGGCTACCTCGCCTCGTTCAAGAACTACTGCGCGAAGCGCGGCCTGGGCTTCGAAGCGTTCCTCGCGGATCCGGCAGCCGAGCAGATCCACTTCATCGGCAAGGACATCATCTATTTCCACACCTTGTTCTGGCCCGCGATGCTGAGGTTCGCCGGAGCGCCTTACAAGGTGCCCGACCACGTCTATGTGCATGGCTTCATAACGGTGTCGGGCGACAAGATGTCGAAGTCGCGCGGCACCGGCATCAGCCCGCTGCGCTACCTCGAGCTGGGCATGAACCCGGAATGGCTGCGCTACTACATCGCGGCCAAGCTGAACGCCCACGTCGAGGACCTTGATTTCAACCCGGACGATTTCCTGGCGCGGGTGAACAGCGACCTCATCGGCAAATACGTGAACATCGCCAGCCGCTGCGCGGTGTTCCTCGGCCGCAAGTTTGACGGCGTGCTCGCGGCGACAGAGCACCGCCTGCTTGCGGAAGCTCAAGCCAAATCGAATACGGTGGCCGAGCTCTACGAGCAGCGGGAATTCGGCAAGGCGCTGCGCGAGGTGATGGCGCTCGCGGATCTTGCCAACCAGTTCGTCGACGAGCAAAAACCCTGGGAGCTTTCCAAGCAGGCGGGCGCGGAGCGGGGCCTGCACGAGGTGTGCTCGGTCGCGATTAACCTGTTCAGGCTGCTCACGGTTTACCTGAAGCCCGTGCTGCCCAAGCTGGCAGAAGACGCCGAGCGCTTCCTCGGCATCGCGCCGCTGCAGTGGGCTGACAGCGCGCAACTACTGCCGAGCGGGCATCGCATCCACGAATATCGCCATCTCCTCACGCGCGTAGAGGAACAGCAGCTCGACCGGCTGTTCGACACTGCCTCGGTGCCGCAAGCCAGCGCGCCGCAGCGGCACGCGGAAAAGCAGCAACACGCCTCGCAACACGCAGCGAAGGAGCAGCTCGTGACCCCCGAGATCACCATTGAAGATTTTGCAAAGCTTGACCTGCGCGTGGCCAAGATCGTGCACGCGGAGACCGTGGAAGGCGCCGACAAGCTGGTCAAGCTCACCCTCGATCTCGGCGGCCCGACGCGGACGGTCTTCGCCGGCATCAAATCGGCGTACGCGCTCCAGGCGCTCGAGGGAAAGCTTGCCGTGCTGGTGGCCAATCTCGCGCCGCGCAAGATGAAGTTCGGCCTGTCCGAGGGCATGATCCTCGCCGCATCCGGGGAAAGTCCGGGCGACGGGCCGGGCATATTCCTCATTTCGCCGGACGCCGGAGCGCAACCCGGCATGCGCGTAAAATGATTCGTGTCGCGGCCGGCGCGCCGCATGGGGAGAGGGCGTCGTGGAAAGCTCCAGCCGCACGCTGGTGTGCAGCGTGCTCTTCCTCGACATCGCTGAATACTCGAAGAAGCCGGTTTCCGAGCAGCTGCTGCTGAAGCAGGCTTTCAACCGGTCGCTCGCCACGGCGCTCGATCAGGTCGCGCAGCGCGATCGCATCATTCTCGATACCGGTGACGGCGCCGCCGTCACATTCATGGGAGACCCGGAGGACGCACTCTTCGCGGCCATCGCCATGCGCAACATGGCAGGCGCTGGCGACGCGCAGACCCCCGCCGTGCCGGTACGCCTGGGCGTCAATCTCGGCCCGGTGCGGCTCGTCAAGGATTTGAACGGCCAGATGAATATCATCGGCGACGGCATCAACGTCGCTCAGCGGGTGATGAGCTTTGCGCGCCCCGGCCAGCTTCTCGTCTCGCGCTCGTTCTACGAAGTCGTGTCGTGCCTGTCGCGCGACTACGTAAATCTCTTCCACCACGAAGGCGCGCGCACCGACAAGCACGTGCGCGAGCACGACGTGTACTCGGTCGTGGGCGGAGCGCCTGCGGCCAGGCGGCTCGCCGAAACGGAATCGCAGCTCAACGCGCGCAACGGCGGCTGGCTGGCCTCGAACGGCCCGCTCGGATTCCGGCGCTCGGCGCTCATCGCGGCCCCCGTGGTTTTCGCGCTGCTCGTCGTAGGCGGCGTCGCCGCGCGATCGATGATCGAAGGCGCCGATTCGCCGCTCGACGCTGCGGCGCCCGCGAAGACCGTCGCGGAAAAGAAGCCGCTCGCGCGGCTCGTCGAGAAAAAGCTCGAGCGCCGCGACAGGCTGGCAGCGGAGAAGCCGGCTGCCGCGTCAGGCGTCGGCCGCCTGGAGGTCGCGGTGCTGCCGTGGGGGGAGGTCCTGGTCGACGGCCGGAGCCGCGGCGTGAGCCCGCCGCTGCGGGTGCTTGATATTCCCGCGGGCACGCATACGATAGAGCTACGCAACTCGACTTTCCCGACGCGCGTGGAGAAGATCGAGGTCAAACCGGGAGAAGCGGTAAGAATCCGCCACAGGTTCAAATAATGATCCGACTGCTCATCATCAGCACAGCACTCGTGCTGGCCGGCTGCGGCTCGGCGCCGATGCGCAAGGTGCAGGAATTCCTGCAACCGAGCAAGGGCGAGCCCGCCCTCAAGGCCGGCCTGAAGCAGTACGAGGACGGCGACTACGCGGGATCGCTCAAGAACCTGCAGAGCGCGATCGATCAGGGGCTCGCCAACCGCGACCTCGTCGTCGCGCACAAGCATGCTGCGTTCATCTACTGCGTATCGAACCGCGAGCGGCAGTGCCGCGACGAGTTCCGCAAGGCGATTGCGGTCGATCCGGCGATGGAACTCGCGCCTGAAGAAGCGGGCCACCCGGTCTGGGGGCCGGCCTTCCGGTCGGTGAAGGCGGGCCGCTAGGCCCGGCGCCGATCGAGCCGGCCGGCATGGAGTCCGCAAAGCTCGGCCGCTACGCCATCCTGTCCGAGCTCGGACGCGGCGCCATGGGCGTCGTCTACAAGGCGAGCGACACGGTGCTCGAGCGCACCGTCGCGGTGAAGACCGTGAACATGGCGCTGGAAAAGGACGGCGCCGAGAAGTACGAGGCGCGCTTCTACCAGGAAGCACGCGCGGCGGGAAGCCTCAACCACCCCAGCATCGTCACGGTCTACGACGTGGGCAAGGAAGGCGACATCGCCTACATGGCGATGGAGTTCATCGAAGGCGTGGAACTGCGCTCGCTGATCGGGGAGGGGCGCGCGCTGCCGGTGTCGCAGGCGGTCTCCATTGCCGCGCAAGTGGCTGAAGGGCTGGCGTACGCGCATCAGCACGGCGTGGTGCATCGCGACATCAAGCCGGCAAACATCATGATCCTGGCGGACGGGGCCGTGAAGATCACCGACTTCGGCATCGCCCGCATGCGCACGGCGTCCGACGAGCTGACCCAGACCGGCATGATGCTCGGCTCGCCCAAGTACATGTCGCCCGAGCAGGTGATCGGCAAGCGCGCCGATCAGCGCTCGGACATCTTTTCGCTCGGGGTGATCCTGTACGAGATGCTCACCGGCGCAGCGCCCTTCGCCGGCGAAAATGTCACCGCGCTCATGTACCAGATCGTGAACTTCGCACCGCCGGCGCCGAGCGCCGTGAACCCGGCGGTGCCCGTGCTGCTCGATTACATCGTCGCCAAGACGCTCGCCAAGCCGCTGGAGGAACGCTATGCGGACGCGCAGAGCCTCGCGCGTGACCTGCGCGACTGCGAGCGCCAGATGACCGCGCCGCAGGGCATCACGCAGCCGCTGCGGCCGCTCGGCCTGGCGAGCGGGCCTCAGCCGGAGCTCGCCGTCACCCAGGCTCAAGCCGTGGTGATGGCCCAGACGCTCAACCGTACGCGGCAAGAAGACGTTGCGCCGGAGCAAAGCACTGCGCCGACCGCGCGCGGGATCGCCCATTCGTTCGACTCTGCGGAGGCGACGCAGCGGCTCGCCTCTCTCACCGGCGCGGACACCAGTGCGGACTCGGTTTCCGCCACGCAGGCGCTGAGCTCGCTCAAGCCGCCGCAAAAACGCGGATGGCGGCGGCGCGACTGGCTGCTAGTGGCAGGCGCGACGGCGCTCGGCGCGCTCCTCGCGCGCGCGATCATCAGGCGCGGCTAAATCGAAAGAATCGAAGGCAAGGCTTACGAGCGGCCGCCGCAGCTCGGCGGCATCGCGTCGATCGGATAGCCTTTGCAGCGCCAGCTTGCCTTGCCGGATTGCAGCGAAGGCGTAATGGTGACCTCGAGTGCGTTCTTCTCGTTCCAGCCGCGGATGTCGCCGTCGTCCGAAACGAGCCACTTCATCTCGCCGTGCTTGGGGTCGTTCTTCGAGGCCAGCTTGATGCCCTTGCCGACGCCGGAAAGGTTGCCCGACTTCTCCGCCGAAGCGCTCACCTGCTGCTTCGCCGGCTCAGCGCCGGCGATCAGCGCCTGGGCGGCTTCCCGCGCCTCGGCGCCGGCCATTTGGGGGAGGACGACCGCAACCACAAGGAATCCGACCAGAGCAAGACCCGCGATAACCAACAGCGCGATACGCATTTTTTATCCCCCTGATTCCCACTTCGCTGCCAGCTTACCATGGACACCGGGATCGAGCTTCGGATCTGGCAGTGTTTCCTTAAGGTTTTTTACATGGTGACGCGGCAGCTGCGAGTCTCCGGCAGAGTTCAGGGCGTGGGCTATCGAGAGAGCCTGCGCTACGAAGCAGACAAGCTCGGCGTCTGCGGTTGGGTGCGCAATCGCCTCGATGGCAGCGTGGAAGCGCTGCTGCAGGGCCCGCCGGAGAAGGTGGACGCCCTGATCGCGTGGGCACGGCGCGGGCCGGCGGCTGCACTCGTCCTGAAAGTCGAGATCGAGGCACCCGGCAAAGATAGCGAGCAGCGCTATTCCGGATTCGAGCGGCGGCCAACCGCCTAGCGCGCGACTCGCGGTAGCAGCGCGTGCGACCCGCGACGCCGCCGTTGCCCGGCTGCCCACGCATCCTCAACAATCGGCGGGCGTTCTTTTCAGGAGGAGACATCGTGGCCCGCCCTACGCTTCCGCTCTCGGCGCATGAACTTTCAGAATCGGTCCGCCAATCCCGTCGCTTCGATCCTTCCCGCCTCGACCGCGTGTTGCGCATCGATGCCAGCCGCGCGCTCGTGGAGGTGCAGGCGGGCGCGACATGGAAAAGCCTTGCCGCCCGCCTGCGCCCCGACGATGTGCGTGCGCAAGAGGTGCGCACGACGCGACCGACCATAGGGGAAAGCATCGACTGGAACGCCGCCGGACCCGACGGCAGGCCGGCCGTAGCGCACGTAGAGTCGCTTACCCTTGTCACACCCGAAGGCCAGCTGCGCCGGGTGGGGCGCATCAGCAACCCGCAGCTTTTCGCGCTCGTCGTCGGCGGACAAGGCCTTTTCGGCGTCCTGTATAGCGTAACCCTGCGCCTCGAATCGCTGGCGCGAGCGCTCAACGAAGCGCAGGCGCCGCTGATGAGCCCGGAAGGCGCGAGCGGCCGGCCAGCGCGAATGCTGCAGCTCCTCGTGCCGCCGCAGAACTTCGACCGGTTTCTTGCCTCGGCGCGCGAGCGCTGCGCCGAATGGCGGATCCCGATCGAAAACACGCAGTTGCGACGCATACGCCAAGAGACGGAAACGTTCCTGCGCTGGGCGCAGCGCGACTACGCGGAGGTCGGCATCGGAATTTGCGACCGAGCCACCATCGGCGCCGCGGTACGCATCACCCAGCTGCGGCGCGAGCTCATCGACACTGCCATCGCCCACGGCGGCGGCTTCCCGATCGCCTGCACGCCCGAAGCGACGCGCGCGCAGATCGAGCAGTGCTACCCGCAGATCCGCGGCTTCCTCGCGGAGCAACGCCGGCTCGATCCCCAGGAAAAGCTGGCCAATGCGTGGCTGCGCCATCAGCGCGGCCTTCTCGTCCGCCAGCCGTGCGAGGTGCGCTGGAACCGCTAGCTGCCGTAGACCACTTCGACATTTTCCGGCGCCAGCCAGGCGCCGAGCTCGGCGATGAGCTGCGTGTCGGGACGCACGCGCCACGCGTCGCCGAGCGCCAGCTCGCAGGCCGCTTTGGAGTTGGAGTAGGAGATGACGACCTGGCAGGCGCCGTTGCCGCTTGCCCTGTAAGGCGCGAGCGCTTGCTGCAGGCGCTTCGCGTCTGCCTGTCCGTTGAGCGCGATGCGCAGGCGCGCGGCGTAGCGGCCGCGCAGCGCCTCGAGATCGAGCAGCTCGTCGGCGCTCACCCGCAGGCCGCCCGAGAACTCGTCGTTCTGGACCTTGCCCGCGACCACGAGCAGCGAGTCCTCCTTGAGCTTCTCGCGATGCTTCTCGAACAGCTCGTTGAACACCGAGATCTCCACCTGCGCGGTGCCGTCGTCGAGCATGACCACCATCATGCGGCCCCGACGCGTCATCTGCGAGCGCGCGGAAACCACGATGCCCGCCATCCATACGCGCTCGCCCGAGCTCAGCCTGGCGAGCGGCACACGCGGGAACCTCGCGAGCTCGCGCTCGTAAACGGTGAAGAGGTGCGCGGAGAGATAGAAGCCGAGGGCGACCTTCTCTTCCATCAGCTTCTGCTTCATGTCCCAGGGCGCCGCGTCGACGTACGCGTGCGCGCCCCCGCGCGGAACTTCGGCCTCGGCGAACAGGCTCTCCTGCGACCCCTGGCGCTCGGCCTGCTCGGCCGCTTCGAGCGCCCGGCCCACGGAAGCGAGCAGCTTCGCGCGATTCGAGTCGATCGTGTCGAAGGCGCCCGCGCGCACCAAAGCCTCCACGACCCGGCGGTTGACGATTCGCTTGTCGACGCGGCCGCAGAAATCGAAGAGGTCGCGGAAGAGCGTCTTGCCACGCGCCGCAAGAATCGCTTCGATCGCAGATTCGCCGGTGCCGCGCACGGCCCCGAGGCCGTAACGGATGGTCTTGCCGTCCACGGGCACGAACCGGTACTCGGACGCATTCACGTCCGGCGGCAGGATCGTGAGCCCGTTCGCTAGACCGTCCTCGTAGAACTGGCGCACCTTGTCGGTGTCGTCCATCACCGCCGAAAGGTTCGCGGCAATGAACGCGGCTGCGTGGTGGGCCTTCATGTAGGCCGTCTGGTAGGCGAGCAGGGCGTACGCGGCGGCGTGCGACTTGTTGAAGCCGTAGCCGGCGAACTTTTCCATCAGGTCGAAGAGCTGCGTCGCCTTGAAGCGCGGCAGGCCATTCTTTTCCGCGCCGGCGATGAAGATTTCGCGCTGCTGCGCCATCTCCTCGGGCTTCTTCTTGCCCATCGCGCGGCGCAGGAGGTCCGCGCCGCCGAGCGAATAGCCGCCGATGACCTGCGCGATCTGCATCACCTGCTCCTGGTACACCATGATCCCGTAGGTCGGCCCCAGGATCGGCACGAGCCGCGGATCCAGGTACTCCACGCGCTTTCCGTGCTTGCGCTCGATGTACTCGGGGATCAGGTCCATGGGACCCGGCCGATACAGCGCGACCAGCGCGATCACGTCCTCGAAGCGGTCGGGCCGCGCGCGCTTGATGAGATCGCGCATGCCGCGTGATTCCAGCTGGAACACCGCAGTGGTATTGCCGGCGGAAAGAAGCTTGTATGCGTCCGCGTCGTTGAGGGGAACCTTTTCCAGCGAAAAACTTTCCTCGCCCAGGCGGCGCACGTAGCGCTCGGCCCAGTCGAGGACGGTGAGCGTGGTAAGGCCGAGAAAATCGAACTTCACCAGTCCCACCGCCTCGACATCGTCCTTGTCGAGCTGGGAAATGACGTGGTCGGTGCCTTCGGCGGCGTACAGCGCACAGAAATCCGTGAGCCGGCCAGGAGCGATGAGCACGCCGCCCGCATGCATGCCGACGTTGCGCACCAGGCCTTCGAGTTTTTCGCCGAGCGCGAGGAGCTCCTTCACCTCGTCCTCTTTTTCTTCGCGCTCCGCGAGCATCGGCTCCATTCCGCGCGCCATCTCGAGCGTAATCGTCTTTCCCGGCTGCACCGGGATCAGCTTCGCGATCTGGTCGCAGAAGTTGTAGCCGAGGTCGAGCACCCGTCCGCAGTCGCGCGCCACGGCGCGCGCTGCCATGGTGCCGAAAGTGGCGATCTGCGAGACGCTGTCGGCGCCGTACTTCTGGCGCACGTAGTCGATGACGCGGTCGCGCCCGTCCTGGCAGAAGTCGATGTCGAAGTCCGGCATCGATACGCGCTCCGGGTTGAGGAAGCGCTCGAAGAGCAGGTCATAGCGCAGCGGATCGAGGTCCGTGATGCCCAGCGAATAAGCGACGAGCGAGCCGGCGCCCGAGCCGCGCCCCGGCCCCACCGGCACGCCGTTCGATTTCGCCCAGTTGATGAAGTCGGCGACGATGAGGAAGTAGCCGGCAAATCCCATCTGGATGATGGTGCGGATCTCGAATTCCAGGCGCTCCCGGTAGCGCGGGATTTCTTCCTCCTTGAGCTGGAGCTTCTCGATCCTCCGGGACAGGCCAGCCTGCGCCTGGGCTTTCAGGTACTCGTCGATCGTGATTCCCGGCGGCGTCGGGAAAGCCGGCAGCCGGCTCTTTCCGAGCTCGATTTCGAGGCTGCAGCGGCGCGCGACCTCGACCGCGTTCTCCAGCGCCTGGGGGATGTCCGCGAAAAGCTCCTGCATCTCTTCCTGGCGCTTGAAATACTGCTCGGCAGTGAAGAGCTTGGGCCTGCGCTGATCGCCGAGCACGTGACCCTGTGCAATGCATACGCGCGCCTCGTGCGCCTTGAAGTCCCCAGGATCGAGAAACTGCACCGGGTGCGTTGCCACCACCGGCACGCCGACGCGGGTCGCAAGCGCCACCGAGCGCGCCAGGAGTGCGTCGCCGTTCGCGAATCCGGCGCGATGGAGCTCGATGTAGTAGCGTCCCGGAAAGAGCGCCGCCCATTCGCGCGCCAGGCGCTCGGCCAATTCCGCGTTGTCCGCGAGCAGCGCCTGGCCGACGTCGCCGAAGCCGCCGCCCGAGAGCGCGATCAAGCCTTCGGTGCCGCCTTCCGAGAGCCAGCTCTTGGCGATTTCGCCGCGGCCGCGATAGTGATTGCGCAGCCAGGCACGGGACAAGAGCTCGCAAAGGCGCAAGTACCCGGCGCGCGACGCGCACAGAAGCAGCACGCGGGCCGGCTTGTCCCGGTCGCTGACGTTCTGCAGCCAGCAATCCGCGCCGACGATCGGCTTCACTCCGGCGGCACGCGCCGCGCGGTAGAACTTCACCATGCCGAAGAGGTTCGCCGCGTCCGTGAGCGCGAGCGCCGGCATGCCGTCTTGCGCCGCGCGCTCGATCGCCTGGTCCAATCGGACGATGCCATCGCTCACCGAGTACTCGCTGTGCATCCTCAGGTGAACGAAGCGTGGTGATGGCATGTCGAAAAAATTTTACCGGAAGCGACTCATGAAAGCCTTAGTGCTTGTTTTTTCGATCCTCGCGGCGCTCGCGGCAGTGGCGCAGGACCGGCGCAGCGAGCTCGGCAAGGCCTACGAGGAGGCGCGGGCCGCTTATCAGGCGCTGAAAGACGCCGAAGCGCGCCGCGATAAAGGCATCGAGCCCGAATCCGGCGAGCGGCAAGGCACCGCTTCGGGCGGCACACGGCCAACCGAGCAATACGCCGGCCGCCAGCAATTGCTCGAGCAGGAGCTCGAAATGGCGCGCCGCCGCTACGATGCGGCGCTCAGGCGCTGGAATGACCTGAAGTAAAAAGCCTTACCATGCGCGGGCCATGAACCCCGCGCTGGGCGCGCTGCTGGCCGGCGCCACCTTCATCGCCCTCTCGCCCATTTTCGTCCGCGTATCGGAGGCCGGTCCCACGGCGACCGCGTTCTGGCGCGTGGCGCTTGCCGTGCCTGCGTTGTGGACGCTTTACTGGGTGAAGCCGGCTGCGCGCGCGAGGCGCTATTCTGGAAAGTGGCCGCTGCTGATCGCGGCAGGATTCGCCTTCGCAGGCGATCTCGGCTTCTGGCACACCTCGATCAAGCTCACCTCGGTCGCGAACTCCACCCTGCTTGCCAACCTGGCGTCGATTTTCGTGACGCTCGCGGCCTGGATTTTCCTGCGCCAGCGTCCGACGCGTGTCTTTCTCACTGGCTTGGGCGCGGCCCTCATCGGCGTCACGCTCCTCGTGCACACGAGCCTGGAGTTCTCATCGACCGGACTCGCCGGGGATGCGCTCGGCGTAGTGACCGCGGTGTTTTACGCCGCGTACCTCCTCGCCGTGAAGGGCTTGCGAGACCGCGGTGAGACTACGCTGCACCTCATGGCAGTGACGAGCAGCGTGACGGCGCTGCTTCTTTTTCCCGTCGCGCTTGCAACGGGAGAGCGCATGCTGCCCGCGAGCGCCGCGGGGTGGTGGATCCTGCTTGGCCTCGCCCTCGTTTCCCACGCCGCAGGACAGGGGCTCATCGCCTATGCGCTGGCGCACCTTCCGGCGGCTTTCTCGTCGGTCAGCCTTCTTTTCCAGCCGGTGATGGCGGCGATTTTCGCGTGGGTTCTGCTGGCGGAGCCGCTCGCTGCCCTGCAGGTAACCGGCGGGCTGGTGGTGCTACTCGGAATCTATCTCGCGCGGCGCGGCTCTAGACTATGACAGCCTGCGGCTCGCCGGCGAACTGCTCCACAGTGCCGATCTCGTAGACCGTTTCGCCTGCTGCGCGCAGCGCCGCTGCCGCGCGCTGCGCGTCGCCGGGCGCGACGATCGCCACCATGCCGATGCCGCAATTGAAGACGCGGAACATCTCGTCCTCGGCGACATTGCCCGCCTGCTGCAGCCACTGGAAAACCGGCGGCCGCGGCCATGCATCCTTGCGGATTTTCGCCACCGCGTTGCGCGGCAGGGCACGCGGCACGTTGCCCGTGATGCCGCCGCCCGTAATGTGCGCAAGCGCTTTCACCGGCACCGTTTCGAGGAGCTTCAATACCGGCTTCACGTAGATGCGCGTGGGCTCGAGCAAATCGAACGGCGGGGTGCCGCGCTCCAGGATCTTGCGGATCAGCGAATAGCCGTTGGAATGCGGCCCGCTCGAGGCGAGGCCGAGGATCGCGTCGCCGGGCGTGACCGAACGGCCGTCGATGATGCGCTCCTTCTCCACGACGCCCACGCAGAAACCGGCGAGATCGTACTCGTTTTCGGGATACATCCCGGGCATCTCCGCGGTCTCGCCGCCGATGAGCGCGCAGCCGGCGAGCTCGCAGCCGCGGGCGATGCCTTTCACCACTTCGGCGGCGACGCGCTTGTCGAGCTTGCCGCACGCGAAATAGTCGAGGAAGAAAAGCGGCTCCGCGCCCTGCACCAGGACGTCGTTGACGCTCATCGCGACAAGATCGATGCCGACCGTGTCGTGGCGGCCGAGCGCAAAGGCGAGCTTCAGCTTGGTGCCCACGCCGTCGGTGCCGGAAACGAGCACCGGGTGGCGGTATTTTTTCGGGATCTCGCACAGCGCGCCGAACCCTCCGATGCCGGCGAGCACCTCGGGGCGCAGCGTGCGGCGGGCGAACGGCTTGATCGCCTCGACCAGGGCGTCGCCTTCGTCGATATCGACGCCGGCGTCGCGGTAGGAGAGGGGTTTCGACATGCTAGAGTTCAAAATTCTACATGCTTCAGCCGCTTCGACCGATGCGCCAGCTTCCGCTCGACATCTCGCCAGCCGCCGAACCCGGCCTGGACAACTATGTCGCCGGCGCGAATGCGGAAGCGGTCGAGCGCGTGCGCGCTCTCGCTGCCGGCCGCTTGCGCGAGGCAATCGTCTATCTTTGGGGCGAGCCGGGGAGCGGACGCACGCATCTGCTTCGCGGGGCCGCCGAGCTGAATCGCGCGCTGGTCATCGCCGATGACGTGGAGACGCTCGATGCGCAAGCCCAGCAGGCGCTCTTCAACGCGATCAACGCGGCCCGCGAAGGCAATGCGCCGGTGCTTGCCGC
This sequence comes from Betaproteobacteria bacterium, assembly GCA_004297625.1. Lineage (GTDB taxonomy): Bacteria > Pseudomonadota > Gammaproteobacteria > Burkholderiales > SG8-39 > SCGC-AG-212-J23. Next base: position 18,382 of record SCTY01000021.1, read on the forward strand.
GGGCAATGCGCCGCCGGCTGCGCTTTCGCTACGGGAAGATTTGCGCACCCGGCTGGGTTGGGGCCTCGTGTACCAGCTGAAGCCGCTTACCGATGCCGATAAAGCCACGCACCTGCAAAATGAAGCTGCGCGCCGCGGGCTGCGGCTTAGCGATGAGGTCGTGCGCTACCTGCTAAATCGCCTGCCGCGCGATCTTGCGAGCCTCAACGCCGTTCTGGACATGCTCGATCGCGAGGCTCTTGCGGCGCAGCGCCAGGTCACCCTGCCGCTGGTACGCGACGCGCTGTCGAAAAAAAACGACGGCTAAAAAGCAACAGCCGGCGCGCTGGCCCGAACGGCGTGCCTTTCTGCTCGACAAACCAAGACACGGGCAGTAGATTGGAGCCTCATACCGGAGGTTGCGCAATGCTATCCCGGACCATTAGTCGCCTCGTTTTCTTCGTCGCCTTAACCGTTGCGGCGCCGGCGTTCGCGCAATCCGGGTTGCGCGTGCCCGAGCGCGGCGAGCCCGGGCTCGATCCGGCTTTCGCGCGCGGCTGGCTGGCGCCCGACTTCGACCGCTTCGGCTTCGCCTACCCGTGGAAAGACATGATCGGCCTCGCGCCGAGCC
>SCTY01000022.1 GCA_004297625.1 Betaproteobacteria bacterium
GCCGCACCCAAGCCCGCATTCAATCCCCAAGCGCAACCGCTCGCGCGTTGAATCCAGCGGCTCAGTTCAACTGGTCGTATCCGTCATGCGTTCCGACGACGGATACGACCCTGTTCGTTGGGCGGCATAGTGAGACGCGCTGTTAATCTCCTCGGGTGTCGATGGGGGTGGCGCTTCTCCGCAGCGTCGTTGGTCGTAGACCGTCGGGTTTTATGCGAGGGTGAAACAATCGTCCTAATGGGGAGGGTTCTAAACGATGGATTGCGGCTCGGGACCGCGTATGTGCAATTCCTGATCGCCAACTCGTATCAATTAAATCAACCGATCTTTGACTCGCATCGCGCGCTCTCGCGCAACGAGCGACACGCGATGCGCTTGGTGGATATAAAGCGTCGAGAGATTCGAGAGACAGCATGCGCATTTCGCGTCCCGGCCGGCTGCAGTTTTCAGCATTTTGATATTCGCATGCAGGTGTGGAATCCTCATCGACTGTTCGATGGAGCACACCCCTGGAAGTTTGACGACACTGATTGGGTCGGAGGTTTTGAAGTGGTTTCTGTTCCTAGTACAGCAGGCTCGCTGAAGGTTTTTGTTTCATATTCGTGGGATTCCGAGGCACACAAGGACTGGGTACGCCTCTTGGTAGAGCAACTACGAAAACACGATATCGACGCGATCTTCGACCAAAAAGATCTTCGTCCCGGCGAAGAAGCTACCCTTTTTATGGAACGTGGTATCTCCGAAAGCAGTGTAACGATATTGATCTGCACGGAGAATTACACCCGAAAGGCAAATTCCCGAGAGCCGGGTGGCGTGGGGTTTGAAACGATCATCTCGTCACATGAATATTCAGTTCGCACACCGGATCAGCGAGCTCGCTTCATTCCGATTATCCGAGACAACAATCTTCCGAAGGGACGCAAGCTGCCAAAGTATTTGGGCAGCACCATTTATGTCGACATGTCCGGCCTAAACTGGCACGCGAAGCCGATGCTCGATTTGGTCAACGCGATTCGAAGGTACGCATGATCCTGCCGCCCAACCACGCGATCGACACGGACGCTTACTCAGCGCGGCTGTCGCTGTTCGCGCTGAGCCGCGCCGGTCATCGCGAACGTTGGGCATCAGCAGCCCAGCGACTGCAGGTTGCCTGGCCGCCTACAGGCAATCCTTTCGCATGGAGGGTAAGGATGCGGGTTCTCATAGGTGCCTTCGCGAATATTCTCGTTCTCGGGGGATGCGCTTTGGCCGCGCAGAAAGTCACCGATCTGAGTGGAGGGCAGGTTGGGTGGGTATCCTACCCGTCGACGTCGGAGCAAATTGACATCAGAGGCGAGCTTGTTCTCCCGGGGAAAGTGGACGGGAAAGCGCCGGCAATGATCATCGCCCACGCTAGCGGAGGCATCGACGCCCGGAATCTAAGGTGGGCGGCCTTTCTACGCGACCACGGCATCGCAACTTTCCAGCTTGACTATTTCGGACCACGAGGCGTCAGCGCGACCTCCGCATCTCAGCCGATACCGACCTACGATGCTTACGATGCCTTGCGACTGCTCGCCACGCATCCGATGATCGACGCAACGCGCATAGGCATTATTGGTTTCTCGCGAGGTGCACAAATCGCCCTGTGGACCGCGAACGCCCCAGCGAGCTTGACCGGACGCCACCGCTTCGCGGCTCACGTGGCTTTGTACCCTTCGTGCGGCATGGCCTCCGTCGATAAAGGAGGGTCGGGCGCTCCTGTTCTCGTGCTCGTCGGGACCCTTGACGAAACTACCAGCGTGCGCTCGTGTGAACGGCTTGTCGAGGATGCTCGTGCAGCAGGGCGCGACGCTACACTCACAGTGTACGAGGGCGCACATCACGGATGGGACGGTGATTACATGGGGTTGTGGTTCCATCCCGCGCTGGGTCGGTCGTATTACATGGCTCCCAACCAGGCGGTCACCGAGAGATCGCGCAGGGACGTACTTTCATTCTTGCAGCGAGTGATGAAATGAAGGCTCATCAGCCGCAAGTGACGCCCAACCCTTCCATCGAGCGGACGGCCCAAAGGCTGCGCCTTTGGGTTCCCTTCGCGCTGCGCGCTCCGGCCGCCGCTCATGTCAAACGTTTAGCGTGCACATGGACGAAGGTGCTACGCTATGAGCATGAAGCAAGAACTCGTCGCCGAAATCCTGGCGCTGCCGGTTGAGGATCGTGTGCGTTTGGTTGAGGCAATTTGGGACAGCATCTCGGCCGTCCCGGAGGCGTTGCCCCTCACCGAATGGCAGAAGGAGGAGCTAGATCGTCGTTTGGATGATCTGGAAAAGAATCCTGACGCCGGGTCAACGCTGGAAGAGGTTTTCGCCCGCATTCGCCGGGCTAAATGACCCGGCGATTCATCCTTCGATCACGGGCTGAAAATGACATCCAGTCCGCCTTCGAATGGTATGAGTCACAACGTCCCGGGCTCGGAGACGAGTTTCTTACGGCTGTACGCGAGAAGCTCGAGGCAGTACGCAGCTTCCCGGAATCGAGCCCCGTCATCTACCGTGATGTCCGGCGCGCGGTGGTATCAAGATTTCCGTACCTCATCTTCTATGTTGTACGGCCCACGCGAGTATCAGTCCTCGCCATCCTGCACCACGCGCGCAATCCCGCAGTTTGGCCACGTCGATAACGTGCTCGCTAACTCTAGGTGGAACGGACGGGAAAACCTCATCCGATAAAGTGGACACCTCGGCCTAACGCTCGAGCTAGGGCTGCAGATCGTCGACCAGCAGGCGCGGGGAGTACTCGCGCTCGAGCTCTGCGCGCGGCAGCTCACGCCACGCGGTCACGGCGCGCTGCTCCGCAATTTGAAGCGCTGCAGCTTTCCGGTTTCGGTGCGCGGCAGCTCGGAGACGAAGTCGATCTTGCGTGGATATTTGTACGGCGCGATCGTCTTCTTCACGTGCTCTTGCAAGGTTTTCACGGTTTCGCCGTTTTCCGGAAATTCTTTCTTGAGCACGACGAAAGCCTTCACGACCTGCCCGCGCTCCTCGTCGGGCACGCCGACGACGCCGCATTCGGCGACCGCCTCGTGCTCGAGGAGCGCCGCTTCGACTTCCGGCCCGGCGATGTTGTACCCGGCGGAGATGATCATGTCGTCGGTGCGCGCGTGGTAGTAGAAGTAGCCGTCGGCATCCATCTTGGCCGCGTCGCCGGTGAGGTTCCAGCCGTTGTGTACGTAGGCGCCCTGGCGCGCGTCCGCGAGATAGCGGCAGCCGGTGGGCCCTTTTACCGCGAGGCGCCCGATTTGTCCCGGCGCGCAGGGAGCGCCGGATGCGTCGAGCACCGTGGCGCGGTAGCCCGGAACCGGGTAACCGATCGCGCCGCGCCGCACGCGCGCCGGCGTGTGCGAGATGAACATGTGCGTCATCTCGGTCGAGCCGATGCCGTCCATGATCTCGATGCCGGTCGAGCGCTTGAAGAGCTGGCGCGTCGCGTCGGGCAGCGCCTCGCCGGCCGAGATGCATTTCCTGAGCGAGGAGAGGTCGAAGCTTTTCGCGATCGCCGCCATCTTTCGATAGTAGGTGGGCGCGGTAAAGCAGGCGGTGGCGCGGAAGTCCTGGATGGTCTGGAGCAGAGCCTCGGGCGTGAGCCGCTCGACGAGCACGCTCGCCGCGCCGGCGAGCATCGGGAACCCGAGGAGGCTGCCCAGGCCGAAGGTGAACGCCAGCGGCGGCGTGCCGCAGCAGATGTCGCTCGCCGAAGGCTCGAGGAACGCGCGCGGATAACAGGACGACATCGTGATCATGTCGCGATGGAAATGCACCGTGCCTTTCGGCTGGCCGGTGGTGCCGGACGTGAACGCGATCAACGCGACGTCGTCCGAGGCGGTGTCCACGTTCTGGAACTCCGGCGGGTGATGCTCGAGCAGCCTGGCGAGCGAGTCGAAGCAAAGAATCTGCTTCAGGCCCGGGCTCTGGCTTTTCGCGCTCTCGAGCTCGCCGGCAAGCCGCTCGTCGCAGAGCGCCGCCGCCACTTTCGCCTTGTCGATGATCGGCACGAGCTCTTTTGCGCGCAGCAGCGGCATGGTGGTCACCGCGATGCACCCGGCCTTGAGAACCGCGAACCAGCACGCCACCAGCATCGGGTTGTTGGGAGCGCGCAGCAGCACGCGCGTACCGGGCACGAGCCGCAGGTCCTCGCGGATGACGCGAGCGATGCGGTTGGCGCGTTGCATGAGCTCGCCGTACGTGCAGGAGGTTTTCCGGCCGTCCACGAGCGCGTGGAGCACGGCACGCCCGCCATGGCCCGAAAGGATTCTCTTGTCGAGCAGCTCGGCGGCGCAGTTCATGCGCGGCGGGTAGGCGAGCTCGTCGAGGCCGGCGAACTCGGGCCATTGATCCGGCGGCGGCAGGTTGTCGCGCGCGAACGTGTCGACGTGCGCTGTATAGGCGCGTTGCATAATCTTCATCGCGACCGATGTTCCGCTTCAGCCAGCCGATTCGCTTCTCGCACTGCGACCCCGCGGGCGTGCTCTATTTTCCGCATGTCTTCGACTTCGCGAGCACCGCGGTGGAGGACTGGTTCGAGCAGCGGCTGGGGATGCCGTTCCACGTCATGCACATGGAGCACCGCTGGGGCAACCCGGTGGTGCGCACGCTGTGCGAGTTCGTCACGCCCTGCCACTTCGGCGAAGAGCTGGTGCTGCATCTCGAGCCCACCGTCGTCGGGCGCAGCTCGATCGAGATGCGCATCCCGGGCAGTGTCGCGGGCGCCGAGCGCTTCAGGATCCGGCACAAGACCGCGATGATGTCGATGGACGCGATGCGCGCCATGGCCATCCCCGAGCCGATGCGCACGCGCGCCGCGGCGGAGCTCGGCGCGCCCTATTCGGAGCCTTTGTCGGCGGTCGAGGTCGGCCCGGCGCCGGCGAACGCCTTCCGCTCGCGCCAGCTGGTGCGCTACGCGCATTGCGACCCCGGCGAGCGCGTGTACTTCGCGCGCTTCTTCGACATGTTCAACGCGGCGCTCGAGGACTGGTTCGCCGAAGGCCTCGGCGCGCCCTGGGGGTCGGACTTCATGGTGCCGCCGCGCGACCTGCGGGCGCCGTCGCTGCGCATCGACACCGAGTTCCTGCACGCGTGCGTGCTCGGCGATCTGCTCGACTTCGACCTCTGGGTGCGGCGCATGGGGCGCAGCTCGTTCGAGCTCGCCCTCGTCGGCGCGGTCGGCGGCCAGGTTCGGTTGCGCGCCATCTGGACCCTCTGCGCGATCTCCTTTGCCACCGGCCGGGCGGTGCCGCTGCCCGACGACCTGCGCCGGGCGATGGCGCGTTTTCTGGCCGCCTAGCCGAGCACCACGCGCTCGGTCGTAAGCACGAAGGGTGAGCGCGACCGGTCGACGAACTTCTCCACGTCGGCGCGCAGAGCGGCGAAGCCCGGCGTTCCGGCGGCTTCTTTCAATGCCTGCGTGCTGTCGTACCAGCTCATCGCCACCCCGTCGTACGCCGGGACGCGGCCCGACTCGTAGATCGACGGCCGGGTGTGGCTCTGCACGTAGCGGCGCACCTCGGGCAGCGCCCGGCAAAGCGGCCCGTGCACGTCGCGCCAATAGTGGAAGAACTCCTTGACCGGCAGGTCGGCGCGGTGGGTCACGAAATCGATGCTCTTCACGCCCTCGCGCGGCGCCGGGGCGTCCTTGATCACGTGCTCGTCGGTGATGATCGACCCCATGCTCGCCGCGTCGATGAAGTTCGGCTCGTCGGCGAGCACTCTTGCGTATTCAGGCGTGCGGGCGAGCGCCTTCATCGCCTGCGTGTCGTCGAACGAGGATTCGGCGACGGCGTCGAACGCCGGCTCGCCCTTGCGGTAGCCCGAGGCGAGGGTCGCGTTCTGCACGTAGCGCCGGATGCCGGGCAGCCTGGAGATGATGCCGGCGTGGATGCTGCGCCAGTGCTCCTGGAACGCCTCCACGCTCATCCCCGGCTTGCGCTTGAAGAAAATGACGATCTTGACCATCAGAGGAAGGGCTCGGCGCGCGCGATGAGCTCCTCGAGCCCCGGCTCCTGCGCGTTGCGCGGCTTGCCGGGATGGATGATCGACACCTGGCAGTTCTCGGCGGCTTCGACGAGCTCGCGATACGTCCCTGCGTTGAGGTCCGCGATGTAGGCCTGCTTGTTGGCGTCGTAGGCGAACATGCGGTTGTTGATCTTGACGCACTCTTCGCAGGTGCTGCAGCGCGGCGTCTCGATGGAGGGCTCGTCGGGGTTGCGGGCGGGTTTTTCCGCTTCTGCTGCTGGAGCGGGGGCCGGTGCCGGCGCTTCAGCCTTTGGTGTTTCCGTTACAGGAGCTTCTTTCTTGTGTACCCGTTCCTGGAGGCTTCGCCAGAACTCGAGGCAGCGCCGGGTCTCGCCTATGAGCTCGTCCGCGACGATGGCCTTGTGCAGCCGGTTCAGGCCGTCGGCGAGCAGAACGTACGGCACTTTCTCGGGCAGCGTGCCCGCGGGCGCGGCGACGGATTCGCGCACCGGCACCATGCCGCCGTTCGTGCGCTCCTTCGGCACCCGCGCGAACCAGCCCGCGTAGCGGCCGTCGCACGCGGCGAAGTCGGCAAGCGTGAAGGCGACCTCCTCGCGCACCGTCTGGAGTTTCGCGTCCTCGTAGGCCAGCTCGCGCAGCGCCCAGTCCTTGTCCGCCTGCGGATTGCCGGCGAGCGAAAAGCGCTCGCTGTTCTGGAGCGACGGATCGTAGCGCAGCGCGGGAAATACCCGCGACTCGGCGGCCGCGGCGGCGACCAGATACGCGGGCAGCTTGCCCGACTCGCCGCCGGCGCCGGAAAACACGCTGAAGACCGCGGCGCCCGGGTACTCGAGGCCTTTGCGCAGGTCCTCGCGCATCTCGTAGAGCGACGAGGCGCAGCACTGCAGCACGTAGACCTCCTGCAGGCCGAGCGCCATGCCGGCGAGCGCGTGGCTGCGCAGCGCGAAGCCGGGGCGGCCGACCGGCGCGCGGTGCAGGATGTCGTCGAACTGCACCAGCACCTTGACCGGCATGCCGAGCGCCAGCATCTCGGCGAGCTGCGCGTTGTGCGCCATGCCGAGCTCGGCGCCGTCGAGCTGCACCAGCGTGCCCGGGAAATCGGCGAGCCCTTCGGCGCCGAGCAGGCTCGCGCCGCAGCGCTCGAAGAACTCGTCGTGGCGCGCTTCGACGTATTCGCCCGCGGCTTCGAGGCGCGCGGCGGCGATCGCCTTGGAAAGCGCGATGAGCTGGGGCAGCCGCGCGCGGTAGGCGGCGAGCGCCTCGGCGCAGTTGTCGAACACGAACGGGCCGAAATCCAGGGCGCCGAGGCGCTTCAGGAGCGACTCGATGCGCCGCTTGCGGCTCGCGGGCAGCGGCCGTGCCGGCAGCGCGCGCTTCAGCAGCCCGGAGAGCGCCTCGAAGTCGAGGTCGTCGCGCCCGCCGAACGAGGCGCGCAGCGTCTGCGCGCTGCGTCCTTCGTCGGAGCGCGCGTCGTCGGCGGCCAGGATGTCGGAGAGCTTGCTCTTCAGCCGCTCGATGTTGTCCTTCATCGCGCGCGAGCGCTTCTCCTCGAGCGCGCGCCAGACATGCGCTACGAGGCGCCCCGGCAGCTTAGCGTCGCAGTCGGCAAGCTCCCCGTCGGCAGCGAGCGGCACCGGGCCGTTCCAGGCCTTGGCGTTGCCGGCGCGAATCCCGCGCTCGTGGTTTAGCGCGAGCTTGCGGGTTTTCTCATCCACCCCGGAACACGCTTCGTCCACCAGCGTGGAAAGGCGGTGAATGGCGCCGTCCTTCGAAAGCACCAGCGGAAAGTCGTATCTGAGCGCGGCCAGGTTGCGGTAGCGCGCGAGGAGCGCGGGAATCATCTCGAAGGCCGCGACCGGCTGCGGCCCTTCGGCGAGGTTCTGGCCGGTCAGGTGGAAGGCGAGCTGGGCCTGGAAATCGGCGTGCATGTTCAGGAGGGCCAAACGGTGAATTTGTCGAACTCGGCTTCGAGCCCCGTGCGCACGAGCTCCGGCGTACGCAGCTTCGGGCTGCGGCGCAGATCCTCGTAGCAGGGCACGTTCTCGTTGCGGTACAGGATGCCGACCGGGATGGGATCCATCTTCGAAGCCACCTCGCGCGCGCGGTCGAGGTTGCCGGCGTCGTGGCCGCTGCTTTCGAGCCGCTGCACGCGCTTCGGGTCCTTGATGAAGGGCTCCCACTGGTCGGGCAGCCACTCGGGGCAGCGCTGGATGATGCGCACGAACGAGAGGCCCTTGTGGTGGAACGCGGCGCGCACCACCTCGTAGAGCACGTCGGGCATCCAGTCCACAACCTGCGCGACGAACGAGACGTTCTGCACGCCGAGCGTGACGGTGAGCGGGTTCAGCGCCTCCAGCCAGCTGCCGCGCGGCGAGGTATTGCTCTTCGTTCCTCGCGGCGAGGTGGGCGAGGCCTGCTTCTTCGTGAGCCCGTAGATCTGGTTGTCGTGCAGGAACACGCTGAGGTTCATGTTGTAGCGCACCGCGTGGATCCAGTGCGCGGCGCCGATCGAGCAGCAGTCGCCGTCGCCGGTGTTGACGAAGACATGCAGATCCGGGCGCGCCATGCGCACGCCCTCGGCGACCGGCAGCGCGCGGCCGTGGATGCCGTGGAAGCCGTAGGTGCGCATGTAGTGCGGGAAGCGGCTCGAGCAGCCGATACCGGAGACGAACACCGTCTTCTCCGGATGCAGCGCTTCGTCGCGGCACAGCCGCTGCACGGCGGCGAGGATCGCGTTGTCGCCGCAGCCCGAGCACCAGCGCGGCACGCCGCCCTGGTAATCCTCGAGCTCGTATTTCTCGTCGTACAGCTTCAGCAGGCAGGCGGTGTCGTTCATGATTTCTTCGGTTTTGCGAGCTTGCGCCGGACGACTTCGCAGATCGTCGACGGCTTGATCGGCTGGCCGCGCACTTCGCTGTAGCAGTCGATGTCGCGGAGGTAGCGCGCGCGCAGCAGCATGGCGAGCGCGGAGTAGCGGCGGTTCGATTCGTCGATGAGCTCGTCTTCCGGGCGGTCCGACCAGTTGCCCTCGACGGTCATCACGTGCCTGAAGCCCTTCATCGCCTCCTTGATGCCCGGGGGCAGGGGCTGCAGGAAGCGCAGGTGCATGGACGAGACCTTGTGGCCCTCGCCCTGGAGCATCTCGACCGCTTCCTCGATCGCGCCCTTGGTGCTGCCCCAGCCGATCACCAGCATCTCGCCCTTGGACGGGCCGAAGAGGGCCGGCGCCTTGAGCGTGCGCTGCAGCGCCGCGAGCTTGAGGCTGCGGTAGTGAATCGCCTCCTCGTTGATCTGCGGATCGTAGGCGACGTGGCTTGCGCGGTCGTGCGCGAGGCCCGTGACGGTGTGCATGCCGTTCGCCTGCCCGGGGATGAAGCGCCGCGCGAGCCCGGTGGCCTGGTCCCAGTCGTAGGGCTTGAGCCCCTCGGGCAGCGCGCTCTGGTCGGTGGGAGGCGCCATCCACGCCGGGTCGAACTGCGGGCGCGGGAAGGGCTGCTGCGAGGTCGCGAGGTTGGCGTCGGTGAGCACCACCACCACCATGTTGAACGTCTCGGCGATGCGGCGCGCCGTGATCACGGAGTAGAAGCAATCTTCGATGGTGCTCGCCGCCATGACCACTTTCGGCGCGTCGCCGTGGCTGCCGAAGATGGCGCTCATGAGGTCGCCTTGCTCGGCCTTGGTCGGCTGGCCGGTGCTCGGGCCGCCGCGCTGCACGTTGACGACGACGAGCGGGATCTCGCTCATTACCGCGAGCCCGATCGCCTCCTGCTTGAGCGAGTAGCCCGGGCCCGAAGTGATCGTCACGGTGCACTTGCCGGCGTACGAGGCGCCGATCGCGAAAGCGCAGGCGCCGATCTCGTCCTCGGCCTGGTGCACCACGCCGCCGACCTTCTCGAACACGTCGCTGAGATAGTGCGACGCCGAGGTGGCCGGCGTGATCGGGTACATCGCGCAGATCTCCATTCCCGAGGCGAGCACGCCCAGGGCGAGCGCGGTGTTGCCGTTCACGACGATCTGCGCCTCCTTCGGGCGCTCCGCCGGGATGCGGTACTTGAAGTCGAGGTGCGCCTCGGCCCAGCGGTAGCCGGCGTCGAGGAGCTTCACGTTGGTGTCGATCACCTTCTGCGCCTTCTTGCCGAAGGTCAGCGCCATCTGCTCCTGCGCGAGCTTGAGATCGAGGCTGTAGATGCTGCACAGCATGCCGAGGGCGAACATGTTCTTGCCCTTCTCGGCATTCGCCACCGCGGCGCATTCCCGGCCCATGGCGATCTCGATCACCCGGTAGCCCGCGCCGAGTAGCTGCTCTACGGTTTTCAGATAGCTGCTTCTTATCGTGGGGTCAGAGTGATCGCGCCACAGGCTTTCGAGCAGGATCGTGCAGCCGGGCGCGAGCTCGCCGTCGCGCACGCGGCCGAGCAGCACCTGCTCGTTGAACGCGACGGCCAGGTTGGTGAGGTCGCCGCCGTTGGTGACGCGGCCGGCGCCGAGGCGGATGCGGTTGCCGCTCGCGCCCGCGACGCTGCGCGCCGGCGGGCGGATTTCGGCGGGGATGATCTCCACCGTCCAGATGCCGATGCCCATGCGCGCGGCGATGGAGCCGAGCGACTGGCCGCAGCGCTGCGCGCCCTCGCCGGAGTCGCTGATGACCTCGACGATGTGCTCGGCTATCTCGGTGACGTTCTTGAAGGCTAGGCTGGTGTCGTTCATCAGGCTGCGCGCAGGCGCGTGAAGTTGTGCTCGTAGACGGGAATACCGAACAGCGTTTCGACCTTGCTGTCCGCATCCTCTTGGTAAATACCCAGGTATTTCTTCATGCCGCGCGCCGCCTTGCGGCCCGCGCCCATGGCCTGGATCACGGTGGCCGCGCCGGTGACGATGTCGCCGCCGGCAAACACGCCGGCCATGGACGTCGCCAGATTTTCATCGGCTTGGATATATCCGCGCTTGTTGAGCGCAAGGGCGGAGGTCTGGCCGATGATCGGGTTGGCGTTGGTGCCGATCGCGAACACCACGATGTCGGCGGCCACTTCGAACTCGGTGCCGGGCATGGGAACGGGACGCGGCCGCCCGGACGAATCCGGCTCGCCGAGCGCCATGCGGATGCAGCGCATGCCGCGCACGTTGCCCTTGTCGTCGCCGAGAATCTCGAGCGGGTTCGCGAGCCAGTGGAACTCGATGCCTTCCTGCTCGGCGTGGTGCAGCTCTTCGGCGCGCGCCGGGCTCTCGGCGCGGCTGCGCCGGTAGACGCAGGTCACCTTCTCGGCGCTGAGGCGCAGGCTCACGCGCAGCGCGTCCATCGCGGTGTTGCCCGAGCCGATGACCGCGACGCGCTTGCCCGCGGGAAGCGGCGTGTCGTACTTCGGAAAATCGCGCGCGCGCATCAGGTTGCAGCGCGTGAGAAGCTCGTTCGCGGAGAGCACGCCGTTCAGCGACTCGCCCGGGATGCCCATCATGGAGGGATAGCCCGCGCCGGTGCCGATGAACACGGCGTGGTAGCCCATCTCATCCCGCATGTCCGAGAGGGTGAAAAGCCGCCCGACGAGGGTGTTGCACTCGAACTTCACGCCGAGCTTGCGCAGGTTCTCGATCTCGGCGTCGATCACCGGGTTCGGCAGGCGGAAGTCGGGAATGCCGTACTTCAGCACGCCACCGGGTTCCTGGAAGGCTTCGTACACCGTGACGTCGCAGCCGGCTTTCGCCATGTCGGCGGCGCAGGCCATGCCCGCGGGCCCGGAGCCCACGATGCCGACGCGAAAGCCGCTCGGCTCGATGTAAGGCGCGCTCGACCAGCCCTCGGCGAGCGCGAGATCGCCGACCCAGCGCTCCAGGCGCCCGATCGCCACCGGCTCGAGCGACTCGCCCACCGTGCATACGCCTTCGCACTGGCTCTCCTGCGGGCAGACGCGCCCGCAGATCGCCGGCAGCAGATTGGTGGCGGCGATGGTGTCGTAGGCGCCGCGGTAATCCTTCGCGGTGATGCGGCGGATGAATTCGGGGATGTCGATGCTGACCGGGCAGCCCTCGATGCACTTCGGGTCCGGGCAAAGCAGGCAGCGCTCGGCTTCGCGAGCCGCGTGCTCGGGCTGATAGCCGCAGGCCACTTCCTGGAAGCTGCGCGCGCGCTCCTTTGGATCGCGCTCCGGCATCGGCGTGCGCTCCTGCGGAATGGTGCGGATCGTCTTCTTCTTCGCTGCGCTAGCCACCGCGCACCTCCTCGAACGGGTCGGGGAGCTCGGTCGGCTCCTCGGCCGGGGTTTTCATCATCCGGCACGAATCCAGCCAGCGCTCGAGCGCGTTCTTTTCCTGCGCCGCGAAGCGCTTCAGCCGCGCCATGAGATCGTCGAAATCGACCAGATGCCCGTCGAAGTCCGGCCCGTCGACGCAGGCGAACTTCACCTTGTCGCCGACCTTCACGCGGCAGCCGCCGCACATGCCGGTGCCGTCGACCATGATCGGGTTCACGCTCACCAGGGTCTTCACCTTGCGCGCGCGCGTCGCGTCGGCGCAGGCTTTCATCATGATCGGCGGGCCGATCGCGATGACCTCATTCACGTCGGGGTGCTTTTCCAGGGCGACGCGCAAGCCGTCGGTGACGATTCCCTTGATGCCGGCCGAGCCGTCGTTGGTGCAGAGAATCAGCTCGTCGCAGGCGCCGCGGAACTTGTCTTCCCAGAACACCAGCTCCTGGCTGCGGAAGCCGACGACGCCGACCACGTAGGCGCCGGCCTGCTTGTAGGCGCGCGCCTGCGGAAACATCGGCGCGACGCCCAGGCCCCCGCCGACGCAGACGACCTTCTTCGCCGCGCCGCTCGTTGTCGTTATCTGGCTCGGGATGCCCATGGGGCCGACCAGCGCGTGCAGCGCGCTGCCTTTGAGGCAGGTCTGCTGCATCTCGCGCGTCGTCTTGCCGACCGCCTGGATGACGAGCGTAATGGTTCCTTTTTTCGGATCGAAGTCGGCAAGCGTGAGCGGTATGCGCTCGCCCTCCGGGCGCGCCATGACGATGACGAACTGTCCGGGCCGTGCCGCCTTGGCCATGAGCGGGTGCTTCACTTCGAGGAGGAAGGTGACGTCGGAAAAATCTTCACGAGCTACGATTTCGAACATTTGCCGTTACGCTCGCAGTCCATGTCGTTGACCCTGCACGCAGTCTAGGGGCCGCATCCCCCCCGCGTTTGATCTAACGCAAACAGATTGGGCGATTGACGTAGATCAATTAGCGCGACGAGCGGCGTCGTACCTTGAGCCCATGTTCGGCATGTTCCGCTCCAAGGCCGCGCGCCTGTTCATAGACCGGGGCACGGTGCGCTGCCCGGCCCGCGCCGCCGATGTGGAGGTCGATGTGTGCCTGACCTGCCAGTGGCTGGTCGAGATCGACGAGGACGGGCCGACGCCGTTCGTGCGCTGTCAGCCCGTTTCGGTGCTCCCGAGCGGGGCAACTAAGCGCGGTCGCCAGGAGAGTTGAGCGTCGGAATGCCGGGAGTGGAGCGCCGGCGCGCTCTCGCCGCCAGGGCGACGTCCATCAGCCTCACCAGCCGCTCCGGCGCAATCGGCTTGGTGACGTACTCGTCGAAGCCCGCTTCGTGCGCGCGCCGCAGCGAATCCGGCTGGCCGAATCCCGTCAGCGCGATGAGCACCATGCTGTCGTCGCCGTGCTGCGCGCGCAGCTTCTCCGCGACCTGGTAGCCGCTCAGTCCGGGCAGGCCGACGTCGACGACCGCGACGTCGGGATTGACCTCCGCCACGGTGCGGATGCCGGCGTTGCCGTCGGCCGCTTCGAACACCTCGTGGCCATCCATCGAGAGCGCCGCCATCAGCGTGCGGCGCGCGTCTTCGTTGTCCTCGATGAGCACGATCTTGTGGTGGCTGCGCGTGATGGGCTTCGCCGAGGGCTTCACCTGCGCCGTGGCGCTCGCTTCGGTGGCCGGCAGGGAGACGGTGAAGATCGATCCCTGGCCGAGCCCGCCGCTCGCGGCGAACGCCTTGCCGCCTTGCAGCTCGGCGAGGTGCTTCACCAGCGTGAGGCCGATTCCCAGGCCGCCGGCGCCGCGCGATTGCTCGCCCTGCACGAAAAGATCGAACACGCGCCCCGCGAGATCGGGCGACATGCCGATGCCGCTGTCCTTCACCCGCAGCAGCGCGGTTGCGCCGTCGCGCTGCACGCGCACGTTGATCTCGCCGCCGGCCGGCGTGAACTTCACCGCGTTGCCGACGAGGTTCGACACGATCTGCGCGATGCGCGCTTCGTCCGCGTGGACCCATGCGCTCGAGAGCTCGAGCCGCACGGCGTGGCGCTCGAGCCTGCCGGCGGCGTGCATCGCCCGCACCGTGGCCTCGGTGACCTCGGCCAGATTCAGCGGCCTGCGCGTGAGGCTGAGCTTGCCGCGCGTCACGCGGCTGATGTCGAGAAGATCCTCGACGAGGCACGTCATCTGCTCGACCTGCCGCGCGACGACCTCGATCGCCTGATTGCCGGCCGGCTCCCTGGCGCCGGTCCTGCCGAGTATCTGCGTGGCTGCCGCCAGCGCGCCGAGCGGATTGCGCAGCTCGTGCGAGAGCATCGCGAAGAACTCGTCCTTGGTGCGGTCGGCGCGCCGCAGCGACGTTTCCCGCGCGCGCGCGGCGTTGACCGCTTCGATGAGCGCTCGGCCGGCCTCTTCGATCTCCAGCACCGGGATTGCGCCCGGCGTCGCTACCGGGGTGCTGGTCGTCAGGGCCTTCGCCGTGGCGGTCACCCAGCCGAGCGGCCGGGAAATCCGGCGCGCGAGCTTGAGCGAAAGCAGCGCGGAAACCACGATCGCGACCAGGCTGCCGGCGGCGATGAGCGCGACGGCATCCTGCGCGAGGACCGGCGCCCCGATGGCGAACATCCAGCCAGCGGCTGCGGCGAGGACTACCAGGGGGGAAAGGCTTCCCAGCGTGAGAAGCAGGAGGTGCGTACGGAGCTTCATCGGCCGCATATGGCCGCTCCCTTCTTCGGCGCGCTCCCCCAAGCCGCCTTCGGTGAAAGAATGTGCCGGCGATTCTAACCCGGCGGTGTCAGAAAAGCGGTCTCGGGCCCTGCGCGCCCATGGGCTCGCTGAACGACATGTGGCGCGCGCCCTCGAGCAGGCGCACGAAGTCGCCGGTCTTGACGTGCACCAGCGTTTCGTGGTCGCCCGCTTCGAAGTACACCTCGCGCTCTTTCGAGAGGCTGTCGTCCCACACCGTCTCGATGCCGTAGGCCGGCCCGACCGGCGGCACCGCGCCGGGCTCGCAGTCGCCGAAGCGCCCGCCGATTTCCGATTCGCTCGCCAGGCGCAGCATCCGGCCGGTGTCGCCGCGCAGGGCCGGAAGGTCGATTTTGTGCGAGGCGGGAAGCACCGCCATCAGCAGATGCTTGTCTTCATCCTCGAGCACCACCGCCTTCACGACGCAACCGGGCGGTACGTGCGTGGTGTGGGCCGACTGCAGGCTGCTTGCCGAGTGGGCGTGCTTCACCAGCTCGTAATCCACCGGGTGGGACAGCAGGTAGTCGGAGAGCTTCATTGCCATGCCCATGGAGACCTCCTCGAAAGCGCGAGATAGCGGCCACTATTGTAGGAGCGTCGCCCGAAAAATCTACCGCGGCCGGGCAGGGGGTCGACCACCAGTGAGCGGGCGCGGCCCGCCGTTGATCTAGCGCAACGGCCCGCGGAGCGCGGCGCGTAGAGTAGGGCCGCGCTCCATGTCGGCCGACTTCAGATACTTCGCGCTGTTCAAGGGCTTGCAGGAAGAGGAGCTGCGCAGGCTCGCCGGCTACGCCGTCACGCGCGCCTACCCCAAGCACGCGGTGATCATCAGCGAAGGCGACACCACCGACGCGATCTACATGATCATGTCCGGCAGGGTCAAGGTGTACCTGAGCGACGAGAGCGGCAAGGAGCTCATCCTCGCCATCAAGGGAAGCGGCGAGTACTTCGGCGAAATGGCGCTCGACGGCGAGCCGCGCGCGGCCTCGGTCATGACCCTCGAGCCCTCGCAGCTCGCGGTGATCCCGCGCGGCGATTTCCGCGCCTTCGTGCTCGAGCACCCGGAAGTGGCGCTGCGGCTTTTCGAGAACCTCAGCCGCGTGGCGCGCGCCATCAACCGCAAGATACGCAGCGTCGCGATGCTGGACGTCTACGGCAGGGTGGCGCGCGTGCTGCTCGAGCTCGCGGTGCAGCGCGACGGCAAGCTCGTCATTCCGGACAGGCTCACGCAGCGCGAGCTCGCCAACCGCGTCGGCGCCTCGCGCGAGATGATCAACCGCATCCTGCGCGATCTCACCGCCGGCGGCTACGTCACGATGCACGACGGGCATATCACCATCAACAAGGCGCCCCCGCCGCACTTGTAAAGGAGTTAACAGCCAGGTTGTGCGCCATCGCACTTCCGGGCAGTGCCGGCGTCGATAACGCTCCGCGGCCGGCGCAGCCTAAAGTCTCCCTTGAGTCATCGGAAGGGAGAGCATCATGTCAGTGTCAGTTCGCGTACTCATCGCCGCATTGGCGGTCGGCGCGCTCGCCTCGTGCGTGCGCACTCCGGAAAGCGTCAGGCCGGAAGGCCCGGCGAGCGCGGTGACCGGCACCGAGCCCGAAACCGTCGTCCCGCAGGGATACTACGGGCGCACCGAGCTCGAAATTCCCGGCGGCGACGGCCAGGTCATCGATTACACGTTCGGCTAGCTCTCGATTGCCGGCTCCCGGCTAGGGAGCGAGCGGCCGCGCCGATGTGGTGAAGACGATCGATCTTCCCGCAGGAAGATTCGCGTGCACGCCCTCGACGATCGGCGGATTGACCGGAGCCTCCGAGCTCCACGAGATCAGGAAGTTGGCCCCCGATCCGCCGCTGTCGTCGCTGCGCTGAATGAACAGCTCGTACGTCGCCATCGGTGCAATTGCCCTGGGCGACGGAACGTACTCCTTGAGCTTCCTCCCGTTGGTGTCGTAGTACTGGGCCGAGCTCACGCGGATTGCATTCGCCGGATCCGTATTGCGGATGCTCACCGAGATGGAAACGAGCGTCTTCGCCGGCTCACCGGTGCGGTCGAAGTCGCCATGCCAGATGTGGGAGTAGATCGGCAGGTAGAGGGTCTGGCCGCTCGACTTCGTCGTGCTCACTTGCGCCACGGCGCTGCCGCAAAAGCACAGCAACGACAGCGCCATAAACGTAACCCAGTTCGCGCGCATGTCAGGCGGCGACCATCTGCTCGAGCTTCGAGCGTCCTTCGGGCGTCGTCATCACCACCAGGGTATCGCCCGCGCGCGCCCGGCTGTCGCGCCGTGGATTGAATTGCCATCGGCCTTCGCGGCGCAACGCGAGGACGATGTATTCGGCGTCCGAAGCGATGAGCTCGCTCAAGCGGCGCTCGGCCGCCTGCGGCGGCAGCGCCACTTCCTCCACGCGCAGCCCGTGGTCGCTGCGCAGCATTTCGTCGAGAAAGCTCACCACCGCGGGACGCAGCATGCTCGAAGCGATGCGCAGGCCGCCGGTGAAATCCGGCGAGACGATGTCGTCGGCGCCGACCCGGCGGATCTTGTCGATGAAGCGCACGTCGTGGCAGCGCGCGACGATGCGCAGGCGCGCGTTGAGCTGCCGCGCGGAAAGGGTGATGACGAGGTTCTTGCTGTCGTCGCCGCTCACCGCGAAGACGCCCGTCGCGCGCTCGACCCCGGCGGCGAGCAGCATGTCGTCCGCCGACCCGTCGCCGTGCAGGTAGAGCTGGCCGGGATAGCTGGCCGCCATGGCCTCGAGCGCCTCGAGCGAAGGCTCGATCACCACGCTTTCGCGCCCGGTGGCTGCGAGCTCGCGCAGCACGTTGCTCCCCACGCGGCCGACGCCGCAGATGAGGTAATGGCCGGAAAGCTTCGAAATTTTCTCTTGCATGCGTTTTCTCCGCCAGAGCTGGTCGATGTGCGCTTCCACGATGAACGCGGCGAGCCTCGCCCACAGGTAGGCGACCACGCCGATGCCGATCGTGGTCAGGATCATGTTGAACACGCGCCCGGCCGGGCTCGCCTGCAGGTCCACGACCTCGCCGTAGCCGATGGTGAAGATCGTTATGTAGGTCATGTACAGCGCGTCGAGCGCGCTGGTCTTCGGCCCGCCGTAGTACATGAAGCCCGCGGTGCCGGCGACCATGACCGCGGCGAGCAGCACCACCGGCCACGCGAACGCGCGGTACAGCCTGACCGGGAGCTCTCTCACCATTTGGCCGGCAGTCTACAGCCGGGAATTGACGGCTATGCCGCGAAATCCCACGTCGCGGAGACGTCCTTTGATCTGCCTCAACCTGCCGGCTTCGGACAAGGCTTCGAATTAGCCAACCTCGGAGGTCAGCGCCATGCATGTCCCGTCGCTGGAAGTGCACAAGGCCGCCACGCTGCAGGAGGCGAGCGCTCTCCTGGACCGCTATGCACCCGACGTCAGGCTGCTCGCGGGCGGCACCGATGTTCTCGTCGATCTCAAATCCGCGCGGTACGCCGTAGGCCACCTGGTCGCGCTGGGCGCGATAAGCAGCCTGCGCGGCATTGCGCAGGGGCGCAACGGATTGCGCATCGGCGCGCTCACCACCGTCACCGAGCTCGACCGCTCGCCGCTGGTCGCCGGCGCCTATGCCGCGCTTCGCGACGCCACGAGCCAGATGGCGACGCCCCAAGTGCGCAACGCCGCGACGGTCGGCGGCAACGTTGCCGGCGCGGTCCCGTGCGCGGATCTGCCGCCCGTGCTCATCGCGATGGGCGCGACGGCGTTCGCCTGGTCCGCCATGGGCGAGCGCACCCTCCCGCTGGAAGACCTCATCGTCGGGCCGCGGCGCACGATTTTGCGCGGCGACGAGCTCCTCGCGGCGATCGACGTGCCGGCGCCGCCGCCCCGGTTCGGCGCTGCGTACGCAAGATTCGGATTGCGCGCGGCCAATTCCATCGCCGTCGCGGGCGTGGCCGCGGCCGTCGCGCTGAACAACGACGGCACCGTTGCCAGCGCGCGCGTCGTGCTATGCGCGGTCGCGCCGGTGCCGAAGCTCTCCAAAGCGGCTGCGCGCGCGCTGCTCGGGCGCGTGCTGGACGACGCGGCCTGCGTGCAGGCCGCCGCGGCGGCGACCGCGGAAGCCGAGCCGATTTCCGACCTGCGCGGCTCGGCGGAGTACAGGCGCAGGCTCGTAAGCACGCTGACGCGGCGCGCACTGCTCGCCGCGCGGCAAAGAGCGGGGAGGTAACCGCAATGGCGACCGCCAGAACATTCACCGTCAACGGGCAGAAATACGAAGCGGCGATCGAGGACGGCGAAACGCTGCTCGACGTGCTGCGCGACAAGCTGCGCCTCACCGGGACGAAAAAGGGCTGCGACGCCGGCGATTGCGGGGCCTGTACGGTGCTGCTCGACGGCGAGCCGCTGAACAGCTGCCTGGTCCTTGCGGCGACCGTCGGCGACAAATCGATCACTACCATCGAAGGATTGGCGAAGAACGGCGAGCTCACGCCGCTGCAGCAGGCGTTCATCAACGAGGGCGGGCTGCAATGCGGCTATTGCACGCCCGGCATGGTGCTTTCGGCGAGCGCGCTGCTCGCGCGCAACCCGGAGCCAAGCGCCGAGGAGATCAAGGACGCCCTGGCGGGGAATCTATGCCGCTGCACCGGATACACCGGCATCCTCAACGCCGTCCAGCGCTGCAAAGAGAACAGAGATATTCAATCTCCGTCAGGCGGCGGCGTAGGCACCTCCATTCCGCGCCTGGACGCGGCCGACAAGGTCACCGGGCGCGCGCTCTATACCGCGGACATCTGGCTGCCGAACATGGCCTACGGCAAGCTGCTCGGCTCGCCGATCGCGCATGGCCTGGTGAAGCGCATCGATGCTTCCAAGGCAAGAGCGCTGCCGGGGGTGCTCGCCGTGCTCACCGGCGCGGACGTGACTGACACCAAGTACGGCGTATCGCCCGCGCGCTACGACGAAGACGTGCTCGCGAAGGACAAGGTGCGCCATGTGGGCGACCCGGTCGCTGCGGTGGCCGCGGTGGACGAGAAGACTGCCGAGCGGGCGCTGAAGCTCATCGAAGTGGACTACGAGCCGCTTCCGGTCCTCACCGACGCGATGGAGGCGGTGAAGGAAGGCGCGCCGCTCATCCACGACCGGTACCCGCGCAACATCAGCACGACCGTCGAGCATAACTTCGGCGACGTCGAAGCGGCCTTCAAGGAATCGCATTACGTCCGCGAAGAGAGCTTCACCGGCAACAACGTGTTCCAGTCGCCGCTCGAGCCGCACGCGTCGATATCCACCTGGAGCCACGACGGCAACCTGACGCTCTACACCTCGACGCAGGTGCCGCCGTACGTGCAATACATGATGGCGCACGTGCTGCACATTCCGCTCGGCAAGATCCGCGTCATCCGCCCGGCGGTGGGGGGCGGCTTCGGCACCAAGGCGGCGACCACGCCGCTCGACATCTGCTCGGCACTGCTCAGCCGCGCGTGCGGCCGGCCGGTCAAGATGGTCTACGCGCGCGAGGAAATGTTCCGCTACGGCCGCGGCCGGCACAAGCAGCACATGAAGATCAAGCTCGGCCTCGACCGCGAAGGCCGCATCAAGGCGGTGAAGAGCGAGATCTATCTCGACGGCGGCGCGTACACGTCGTTCGGCGTCGCGACGGCCTACTACGCGGGCAGCATGATCCCGACGCTCTACAAGATTCCGAACTACCGCTACGACGGCTACCGCGTGATGACCAACAAGCCGGCGTGCGGCGCGATGCGCGGGCACGGCGTGCCCCAGCCGCGCTTCGCTTTCGAATGCCTGCTCAGCATGGCGGCCGACGACCTGGGCATCGATCCGATCGAGATCCGGCGCCGCAACGCGATGACGCCGAACACCCTGACGCTGAATGACCTGGATATCGGCAGCTGCGAGTTCACGGCGACTCTCGATGCGGTGGCCGAAAAATCGTCGTGGAAAGACAAGTACGGCAAGCTGCCGCGCGGCCAGGGCATCGGCATAGGCTGCGGCGGCTTCGTCTCCGGCGCCGGTTACTGCATTTACCGCGGCCAGGTGCAGGTTTCGCACGAGAAGCCGCGCGAGCATTTCCAGAAGAAATCGATCTTCCCGCACGCCAACGCGGTGGTGCGCGTGGTCGAGGACGGCGAGGCCGCGGTGCTGATGATCGGCGCGGCCGAGATCGGGCAGGGCAGCGACACGGTGCTCGCGCAGATGTGCGCGCAATCGCTCGGCATACCGGTGTCGCGGATGCGGCTGCAGACCTCCGACAGCGAGGTCGCGCCTCTGGATCTCGGCGCCTACTCGTCGCGCGTCACCTTCATGGCCGGCCATGCGGTGTCGCGCGCCGGCGCGATGGTGCTGGAGAAAATGAAGCCCTACGCCGCCGCGCTGCTCGGTTGCGCCGCGTCCGACGTCGAGGCGCGCGACGCGACGATGTTCGTGCGCGGCGACGAGTCGCGCAAGGTCGCGTGGGCCGAAGCGGCGCGCAAGTACTTCAACGACAACGGCCCGCTGGTCGGCAGCGGCTGGTACAAGCCGCCCGAAGGGCTGGGCGGCGACTACAAGGGCGCGACCGTCGGTACGAGTCCCGCGTACTCGTTCGGCAGCTCGGTGTGCGAAGTGAGCGTCGACATGGAGACCGGCAAGGTCAAGGTGGAGCGCTTCACCGATTACCACGACTGCGGCAGGCCCATCAATCCGCTCGCCGTGCACGGCCAGGTCGCGGGCGCCATCGTGATGGGCGCGGGCGAGACGACCATGGAAGGCGTGCAGTTTGCCGATGACGGCCAGCTCACGAATCCGAATCTCCACGGCTACCTCATCATGACGATCAAGGACGCGCCGGAGATCTTCAGCGGCATCGTGGACTCCTACGAGCCGCGCGGGCCTTTCGGCGCCAAGGAGATCGGCGAGGGCAGCACGCTCCCGGTGCTCGGCGCGGTGGCGCACGCGATCGCCAGCGCGACCGGCGTGTGGATCAAGGATTTGCCGATCACGCCGGAGAAGATCGTCGATGCGCTGCGGCGGAAAGAACTGGCGGCCGCAGCGAAGCGGGGCGCGCCCATCGAACCGGTGCCGGCCAAGTAGTGGCTTACCTCTTTCACCAGGATCAGCTGCCGAAGCTGGTCTCGGCCGTGCCCGGGCGCGAGCGCACGTTCTTCGTCGACCAGGAGCTGGCGAACACCGATGACATGCTCGCGGGCATCATGCGCTACCGGCAGGGCGCCGCCTCGCCCTTGCACCTGCACGAGAACTGCGAGCACTTCTACTTCATCCTCGACGGCACCGGCGAAGTCGAGACGCCGCGGGGCAGGCGCGAAGTGCGCCCCGGCACGCTGGTCTTCATTCCGGCGCTCGCGCCCCATCGCCTGCGCGCCGTGAAGTCGCCGCTGTTCTATTTCGAGTTCCAGGCGCCGAACCGCTTCAAGACGCAAATCCTGGACGGCACGCCCGACGATCTGAAGTGGAACCGCGTCGAAGGGGGCGTTTGGTGGCAGTCGTAGAGGGATCGGCGATGCCGCAGACGCTGTTCATCGACACCACGAATCTGCCGCGGCAGAAGATGACGGGCGGCGGCGAGATGACCGAATTCCTCAACGAGGCCCTCACGGGCGCGAGAAACGTCGTCGGCACGCTGCGCTGGCTCGGCGCCGGCGAGCGGTTTGCGGCCGGCCCGAGCGACCGGCACCAGCTGCTCTATCTGATGGAAGGCAGCGGCAGCATCACGCTCGAGGGCAAAACCCACGCCGTGACGCCAGGCATGGGTCTGTATCTCGGTCCGTCGGAATCAGCGACGATCCAGGCGGCGCCCGGCGCCACGCTGAAGATCTTCCACCTCGTCGTCCCGCGGATCCCCCGCTGAGCGAACGACGTTACTTGGCGAGCGCCCGCATCGCGCGCTCGAGGCCCTCTAGCGTGGTCGGATACATTCGCCCGTTCATCAGCTCCTTGAGGATGCCGATGGACTGGCGGTAGGGCCAGATCTCCTCGGGCTCGGGGTTGAGCCAGACGCACTTCGGGTAGATGTCGGCGACGCGCTTCACCCACGCCGCGCCCGTTTCTTCGTTGAAATATTCGACCGAGCCGCCGGGCTGCAGGATCTCGTACGGGCTCATGGTGGCGTCGCCGACGAAAATCACCTTGTAGTCGTGCCCGTACTTGTGGAGCAGCTCCCAGGTACGCGTGCGCTCGGAATGCCGGCGCCGGTTGTCCTTCCACACGAAGTCGTAGAGGCAGTTGTGGAAGTAATAGAACTCGAGATGCTTGAACTCGGTCTTCGCCGCGGAGAAGAGCTCTTCGGCGAGCTTGATGTGGTCGTCCATCGTGCCGCCGATATCCATCAGCATCAGCACCTTGATGGCGTTGCGGCGCTCGGGCCGCATGTGGATATCCAGATATGCTTTTCTTGCCGTATTTTGAATTGTATTTTCAAGATCAAACTCGTCGGGTGCGCCTTCGCGGGCGAATTTCCTCAATCTTCTTAAAGCGACCTTGATGTTGCGGGTGCCGAGCTCGACCGAGTCGTCGAGGTTGCGGTACTCGCGCTGGTCCCACACCTTGACCGCGCTGCGGTTGCGCGAGCGGTCCTGGCCGATGCGGATGCCTTCGGGGTTGTAGCCGTAGGCGCCGAAAGGCGAGGTGCCGGCCGTGCCGATCCACTTCGAGCCGCCCTGGTGCCGGCCTTTCTGCTCTTCGAGCCGCTTCTTCAGCGTCTCCATGAGCTTTTCCCACCCGCCGAGGGCCTGAATCTGCTTCTTCTCCTCCTCGGTAAGGCCGAGCTCGACCTGCTTGAGCAGCCACTCCAGCGGGATCTGCGACTCGATGCCGGGAATGGTCTCGACGCCCTGCCAGAACTCGGCGAAGGCGCGGTCGAACTTGTCGAAGTTCGACTCGTCCTTCACCAGCGCCGCGCGGGACAAATAATAGAAGTCGTCCACCGACGGGCCGATGACCCCCTTGTCCAGCGCCTCGAGCAGCGTCAGGTACTCCTTGATGGAGACCGGAAGCTTGTGGCTCTTCAGCTTCAGGAAGAAGTCGATCAGCATGGGCCGTATTCTAGGCTGCTAGACTGGCCGGGAGGAGGGGCTTATGGACGCAACGCCTGGCATCGAAGTCGCGCGCGTCGACCATATCGGCATCCGCGTGCGCGACCTGGAGCGCGCGCTGAAGTTTTACGCCATCCTGGGATTCACGCTGCATGCCCGGGCCGCCAACGACGCGGTGGCCATCGTCAGGAACGCCCACGACGTGGAGCTCAACCTGGTCTACAACGCCAACGCCGACGCCGGCGGAAAGAACGTGCTGATGGACGTGGGCGAAAAATACCCCGGCTATACGCACGTCGCGCTGCGCGTCGCCTCGATCAAGGCGGCGATCGAGGCGCTGCGGGAAAACGGCGTGCGCATCACCCAGGGGCCGGTGTCCTTCGGCCGGGACGGGCATGTCTCGGTGTTCGTGCGCGACCCGGACCTGAACGTGGTCGAGCTGCGCGGGCGTGACGAGGATCTGTCCTCGATCGGCGGCGTCGTCGAATACGTGCCGCAGAACTGACTAATGCGCGTTGCTGCTCAGCGCTCGTCCGTCGGCCGCGGGAAGTCCATGCAATTCGGCAGCTCCTCGCGCGGCAGCTGCGGCGCTTCGTTGGCGCGCGGCGGCGCGCCTTTCTTGGGACGTCCCGGGCGGTAGGTGGACTGCCAGGGCACCAGCGGCGGAACGACCGGCGGTTTCTCGAGGAAGCGGCAGTCCGATTCGCCCGGCACGCTGGCCATCGCGCCAATGCGCTTGCCGTCGACAAATACGGTGTAGCGCAGCATGTGCGCGGAATACGGTATCGGCGTGGCGATGATGTCGTACTTGCCTACGGAGAAGCGCCTTCCGGTGACGGTCGGGATGCTCATTTGTGCGTGACGACGGTGGTGCGCTGTATCGGGCTGCACGTCGCCCAGTACTCCTCGCCGCGCTTCTCCACGCGAAAATCGAGAACGGTGTCCGCAGCCACGCCTTTGTCGTAGAGCGCCAGGCCTTTGGCCGCGCCGCGCTCGAGCGCGATGCGGCAATGCCCCAAGCGCTCCTTGCCTCCCGGCGTGTCCGACCAGGCGCGCGAATCGCCGGCGTTGGGTCCCCACAGCAGGTAGCTGTGCACGCCGTCTGCCTGCTGCACTTCGTCGGCGCGAACCAACAGCACTACCGCGCCGTCGGCCCGTATGCCGCCCAGGCTCCAGACCCGGTTGCGCAGGCTGACCCCGTTTTTCTCGAACGCCCGGCCGCGCGTGACGAGCTTGCGCACTTCGGGCAAGCCCTTGTTCCGCCGCACCGGGGGGTGGCCGCGCGGGCGCGCATCGAGCAACTCGTTGCACAGCGCCGCGACTTCGGACTCCTTCAGGCGCTCGGCGTTCGCGAGCAGCGCCCGCAGCTCCGGCGTGCTGAGTTTGTCGATCTGCTCCTTGCTCCACTTGCTGACCCGCCCGCGGCTCGCGATGTGCATGGCTAGTACCTCTTTCCGGAATTGAATTCGACCTTGAGGCGCGCGACCTGGCGCCTCAGCGCGTCGATCTCGGCGCGTGCCTTGTCCGCCTTGAGAATCAGCGCATGGCTCGTCGAGCCGCCGCCCGCCTGGGCGATTTCCGCCACGACTTCCTTGTGCCGCGCGACCGCGGAATTCCAGCGCGCCACCAGCTCCTGCTCCTGTGCTCGCCAGGTCCTGCGCTTGTCCATGTGCGTCTCCATGAGATGAAAAAGCCCGGAATTCCGGGCTTTTTTCAGCTTGCCGGTGGCTACACCAGCTTGATGTTGGCCGCGCGCGGGCCCTTGGGGCTCTGCTCGACCTCGTATTGCACCTTGTCGTTCTCCTTCAGCGTCTTGAATCCGCCGGCCTGGATGGACGAGAAATGCGCGAAAAGATCCTTGCTGCCGTCGTCGGGCGTGATGAAGCCGAAGCCCTTGGCGTCGTTGAACCACTTCACGGTACCTGTACTCATGTCTGTTCCTTGATTTCGATTGAAAGACGGGCGTAGTGCCCCGAGGACCATCAAGGAGGCAACCAACGGATGAGGACACGAACCGCTACGGCCTGACCGGCTACTCGCTTCTTTGAAATCCTACTGTATCGTTATACAGGTGAATGACGACAATAACAAGTCGCTCGCCGTTCTGCGCGAGGTGTTCGGCTACCGCTCGTTCCGCGGCCACCAGAGCGACATCATCGATCACGTGGCCGGCGGCGGCGATGCGCTGGTGCTGATGCCCACCGGCAGCGGCAAGTCGCTCTGCTATCAGATTCCGGCGCTGCTGCGCGAAGGCATGGGCGTGGTGGTATCGCCGCTCATCGCGCTGATGCAGGACCAGGTGGCCGCGCTCGGCGAGCTCGGCGTGCGCGCGGCATTCCTCAATTCGACGCTGAGCGGCGCGCAGGCCGCGGAGGTCGAGAGCCGGGCGCGCCGCGGCGAGCTCGATCTGCTCTACGTGGCTCCCGAGCGGCTGCTGACGGGACGCTGCCTGGAGCTGCTCGGGTCGAGCCGGCTGGCGCTGCTCGCCATCGACGAGGCGCATTGCGTGTCGCAATGGGGCCACGACTTCCGGCCCGAATACCTGCAGCTCGACGTGCTGCGCGAGCGCTTTCCCGGGGTGCCGCGCGTCGCGCTCACTGCCACGGCGGACGAGCAGACCCGCGCGGAGATCCTCGAGCGCCTGCAGCTCGGCGAAGCGCGCGCCTTCATATCCAGCTTCGACCGGCCGAACATCCGCTACCGGATCGTGGAGAAGAACGATGCCCGCACGCAGCTGCGCGAGTTCATCGGCGGCGAGCACGCGGGCGAGGCGGGCATCGTGTACTGCCTGTCGCGCAAGAAGGTCGAGGAGACCGCGGCGTTTCTTTCGTCTCACGGGATCGGCGCGCTGGCGTACCACGCCGGCATGGACGCCGGCGCGCGCCGGCGCCACCAGGAGCGCTTCCAGCGCGAGGACGGCCTGGTCATGGTGGCGACCATCGCCTTCGGCATGGGCATCGACAAGCCCGACGTGCGCTTCGTCGCGCATCTCGACCTGCCCAGGAGCATCGAGGGCTATTACCAGGAGAGCGGCCGCGCCGGGCGCGACGGATCGCCCGCGGATGCGTGGATGGCCTACGGCCTGCAGGACGTGGTGCAGCTGCGCCGCATGATCGATCAATCGGAGGCGGGCGAGGAGCAGAAGCGCATCCAGGCGTCCAAGCTCGATGCGATGCTGGGGTTGTGCGAGGCCGCCGAATGCCGCCGAGTGCGCCTGCTCGGCTATTTCGGCGAGGCCGCCGAGCCCTGCGGCAACTGCGACAACTGCCTCGATCCGCCCGCCACCTTCGACGCCACGCTCGCGGCACGGCAGCTGCTGTCGTGCGTGTACCGCACCGGCCAGCGCTTTGGCGCGCTGCATGTCATCGACGTGCTGCGCGGCGAGGCGAGCGCCAAGGTCGCGCAGCGCGGGCACGATGGCCTCAGTACCTTCGGCATCGGCGCCGAGCGCAGCAGCCGGGAATGGCGCGCCATCGCCCGCCAGTGCATCGCGCTCGGCCTGCTCGAAGTCGACCACGAGTCCTACGGCGCGCTGCGGCTCACGGCCGGGAGCCGCGCCGTGCTGAAAGGCGAGCGCAGCGTCTCGCTGCGCGCGTGGCGCGAGCCTAAGCGCAGCCGCAGAAGCGGCGGCGCGCAGGACGCGCTCTCCGGCGGGGAGCAGGCGCTTTTCGAGCGGCTGCGCGCCTGGCGCCTCGAAGCCGCGCGCCGGCACGGCGTCCCCGCCTACGTCATCCTCCACGATGCGACCCTGCGCGAGATCGCGCGCGCGCGTCCGCAGTCGCTCGACGCGTTGCGCGGCATCTCCGGCCTCGGAGCGAAGAAGCTCGAAGCCTACGGCGCCGAGCTCATCGGCCTGGCGGCGCGTGCCGAGAGCTAGTGGATGCGCATCGCGATCAGGAACCGCGACACCATGTTGTAGGCGGCGATGGTGGCCGTGAGCTCGACCAGCGTCCTGACCTCGAAGGCCTTGTCGAGCTGCGCGTAGAGCGCGTCCGGCACGACGAGATCGCGCGTGATGGCGTCGGTGTATTGCAGAACCCGTCTTTCGATTCCCTGAAACGCTTCCGTGCGGTCTGCTTTCAGCTTGCTGACGTCTTCCTGCGTCATCCCGGCGGCGAGCGCGTGCGCCACGTGCGCCTCGAACTCGTACTCGGCGCCGTTCAGCACCGCGACGCGCAGGATCGCGAGCTCGCGCAGCCGCGCCGGAACCGAGGTTTTCTGCCGGATGACGGTGAAGAACTGCTCCCAGCCGCTCGCGAGCAGCGGGCTGTTGAGCAGCACGCTGTAGAGCGGAGAGATGCGCCCGCGCGCACCCTTGATGCGCGCTTCGAGCTCGGCGAGCTCGGGCCGCGTGCCTGGGGGCACCGCCTTGACGCGCGGGTTCATGCGTTTCAACCCTTGTAGGTATCGAACGCGATGCGCTCGCGCGCCATCGCCGCTTTGACCGGCTCGGCCTGCATCACCCGCTCGACGTACGCCTTGTACGCCGGGAACGCATCCGGATCGATGCCGGCGTAGCCGCCCCAGCGCAGCAGCGTGAAGGCATAGGCGTCGTGGAACGAGAGGCGGTTGCCGAACCAGTAGGGCTGCGCGCCGGCGACCATCGCCTGCACGCGCTCGAGGTAGCCGCGAAACTCCTGCGCGGCGCGCTGCTTCACGTCCTTGCGCGCAGCTTCGCTCTCGGCGTAGCGATCGGAAAAGAACACCCGCGTCATGGTCGGGTGCGGCGTGTTGTTCATCCACGCGAGCTGCGACATGGCCTGCGCGCGTTGCCAGGACTCCGCGGGCAGCAACCCCGCCTGCGGGAAGCGCCGGTCGAGGTAGTCGCAGATCGCCACGATCTGCGTGAGGGGCTTGCCGTCGACCACCAGCACCGGCACCTGGGCGTTCGGATTCAGCGCGAGATATTCCGGAGCACGGTGCTCGCCGCGGTGCAGCTTGACGAGCTTCGGCTCGAACTCGGCCTGCGCCGCCTCGAGCGCGACGTGCGGCACGAACGAGCAGGCGCCGGGCGCGAAATAAAGCTGGATCACGGATTAACCGCCTTTCGCGCGCGTCATGAACACCAACCGCTCGAACAGATGCACGTCCTGCTCGTTCTTGAGCAGCGCGCCGTGCAAGGGCGGGATGATGGTCTTGCGGTCCTTGGAGCGCAGCGCTTCCGGAGGAATGTCCTCGGCGAGCAGCAGCTTCAGCCAGTCGAGCAGCTCCGAGGTGGAGGGCTTCTTCTTCAGCCCCGGTACCTCGCGCACCTCGAAGAAAACTTCCATCGCCTCGCGCAGGAGCGACTTCTTGAGCGCCGGGAAGTGCACGCCGACGATCTTCTCCATCGTTTCCTTGTCCGGGAAGCGGATGTAGTGGAAGAAGCAGCGGCGCAGGAACGCGTCGGGCAGCTCCTTCTCGTTGTTCGAGGTGATGAAGACGATGGGGCGGTGGCGCGCTTTCACCAGCTCGCGCGTCTCGTAGACGTAGAACTCCATGCGGTCGAGCTCGCGCAGCAGGTCGTTCGGGAACTCGATGTCCGCCTTGTCGATCTCGTCGATGAGCAGCACCGTCGGTGCCTCGGCGCTGAACGCCTGCCACAGCATGCCCTTGACGATGTAATTGTGGATGTCGTGCACCCGCGCGTCGCCGAGCTGCGAGTCGCGCAGGCGGCTGACGGCGTCGTACTCGTACAGGCCCTGCTGGGCCTTGGTGGTCGACTTGATGTGCCACTCGAGCAGCGGCACCTCGAGCGCCTTCGCCACCTCGATCGCGAGCATGGTCTTGCCGGTGCCGGGCTCGCCCTTGACGAGCAGCGGCCGCTGCAGCGTGATCGCCGCGTTGACCGCGAGCGTCAGGTCATCGGTGGAAACGTACGACGGCGAGCCTTTGAAGCGCATGCGAAAAATGTCCCCTGGAAAAGGGACATTCTAACCGGATGCGGCAGCTCAGCAGCCGCTGGTGCAGTACACGCGCACGGTGCTGAAACTCGCGGTGGCGTTGTTGGCGCTGCCGGTGAACTCCACGCCGGCATGGTCGCCGCGTGGGCCGAAAAAGATGCCGGCGGCTGTTCCCGTCGCGGCGCCGCTGCAGCCGCTGCCGCTGCATGTCCCGGTCGCGGTGCCGCGGAAAAAGGCGCCTTGACCGGCAACCACGGTGATCGGACCGCTTCCCGGGCTGAAGGTCCACGATTGGCTCGCAAACGACACCGCCGCGCGATCGGTGCTCACGATCCGGTTCGTGAAGTCCATCTTGAGCGGCGGCACCGAGGTGCTCAGCGCGAGCTCTCCCAGATTGTTCGTCGGAGTGGTTCCGAGGCTGTTGCTCGTGTACACGACGGTCCCTGTTTTGGACGCGATCACGTCGGAAGGCGTGAGATCGCCGTACATCAAGTGCGCCTGGTTGCTGTCGCTCAGGTTGAAGGTCGTGCCCCCGTCGGTGATCGTGCCGCTCGCCCACGCGCCCCAGAAGATCTTGTCCGTCGAATCCGGAATGGTCACCGATCCCTTCTGCGACGGGGTTCCAAGCGTGCCGGAAGGCGCCCCGGTGCAGTTCTGGCCCGGCCCGGTGCAGCCTTCCGGAATCTTGAATGCGGTGGGGAAGCCTTCCGCGTCAAGCGTCAGCGCCGATAACAGGACGAGCGCACCGCCACCTTCTTGAGTATTGTTTCCGGGCGTCGCCCAGCTGCCCAGCGCTCCGATTGTCGGGACCGTTGCGACAACCGTAGGCGTGCCGGTCGTGGTTTTCTGCTCCGTGACGACGAACGCCTGCGGCGCCGGTGCGGCGGGCACTTCGCTCGGCCGGCTTTCCGCGTTGAGGCCGGACTGCGCCATGTTGGCGCTCGTCTCGTTGCCTTTCTGGCCGCTGGAGCGCTGCTGGCCTTCCAGGCGGTCGAACAGGAACGGCGGCGGGGCAATCAGGCTCTGCGGCACCGTGTTCGCGTCGGCCACGTGGAAGAACTCATTCGCGCCGAACTGACGCTCGCCGGTCTGGTTCTCGACGCCGATCCTGCCGTCGGTCACGCCGCCGTAGGTTCCGTTCTGCACGCCGGGCGCGCAATCGTTCGAGCATTGCACGATCGTGTAGTGGGTGCCCCGGATGCCGATGGTGGAGGTGGGCGTGCGCACCGCGTAACGCGCGCGGTCGTGCGTGCGGCCGATCAAGCCCGTAATCGTGCGCATGCCGCCCTTGATGAGGCTGAAAATGCTCCTCTCGGTGCCGTCGGTCTTTCCGGCGAACTGGTATTCGTCGATGCGAAACTCGCTGCCGGAGCGCAGCCCCACGATCGACTCGTCCGTCATGCGCACCTGTGCATTGCTCGTGGCGCCCACGCGGATCGTGTCGCCGGATTGCACCTCGGTGCCAGTCTGCGCGCGGATTTCCGTCGCGCCGCGTACGACTACTACGTCGCCGACGGCGAGGAGGAACCGGCCGGCCTGCGCCATGGCAAGACCCGGAACGAGAATGGCGGCGAGCAGAAGGGCTCTCATCAGAATTCGTACCTCGCTCTTAGTGTGATGACGTCGCGTTTGTAGCCATACAGCACGATATTGGAGCGGTTGTCGGAGCGCTGATAGTCGCCGCGCAGCGTGATTTTCTTCGTGAGGCGGTAAGAGGCGCCGAGCTCCAAGCCGTAGTAATCGTCGTCGCGGGTGGCCGTAAACAGCGGGTCCAGGCCCTGGAAGCGGCTCTTTGTGTAGGTCAAGCCGCCCGAAACGCCCCACTGCGGCGCCGGCGTAAGGGAAAGGCCGCCTCGCACCGTATAGATGTCGCGCGAAAGGTCGTCGCGTACCGGTGAGGCGTCGTTCTTCTCCTGCCCGTAGAGCGCTTGGAGCTGGAACACGGGCTGCATCCGGCCGACGAACGCGCGCCGCCAGCCGGCGCCGATGCCGTAGAAATCCGCGTCGCGCACCGCTTGCGCCGGATATTCGAGGCGTGCGTACTGCCCGAAGAGCGACAGCGTATTGAATTCGTCGAGCTGGTGGTGCCATTCGCCGCCCAGCGCGCTGGTGTCGCGGAAGCGGTTGTAGTCCACGTAGAGCGAGGAAACGGCAAGGGTCGCGCGATAGAGGTTCTTGTCCTTGAGATAGGACGCTCCGCCGTAGCCCGAGACGCCGGTCTGGTCGAACTGCTGATCGAAGCTGTCGGAATGGAGCTTGCCTTCGGCTGCGACGCCGGCGAGCAGCGCTACCCCAGGCGCAATCGGGTGCGACACCTGGCCACCGGCGCCGAGGTGCAGGAAGCTGCTCCCGCTTTTCACGCCGTTTTGCGAGAGCTGCACGGTGCCGAGCGTCGGCACGGTAACGATGGGGTTGCCTACGCCGCTATTGACGTTGCTGTCGTAGCCGCCGCCGATTTCGACGTACCCGGTGGCCGTGGTGCTGTAGCGGGTTTCCTGGGCGCGGATCGAGTCCATGAAGCGGTCGATCGTCGCCTGCACCGCGGGCGGCGGGTTCTTGCGCGAGACGGTTTCGAACTCTTCGCGCGCGCGCACCAGCTCGCCCAGCACGAAGTAGCCGCGCGCGAGCTCGAGGCGCGCGCGGTCGTTGTCCGGGAACCGGATAATGTAGCGCTCCAGCGCGAGCACGCCTTCGCCGGCGTGGCCGCTGTCGACCGCGGCGATGCCATAGTAGAAGTCGAAGTCCGGCTTGCCCAGCTCTTCCGGGTGGTTGCGGCCGAGCGCGTACGCTTCCGCGGAGCGCCCCCCTTCAAGCAGCGCGCGCAACTCGTCGGCCGGCGCAGCAAGTGCCGCACGGCCAAAGAGCATGAGCGCAGCGGCGAGCGCCGCTACGATCAGCCTAAGCATCCCCTTTTCTCCCTTATCCCGCAGTATGCCTCAAAGGTGCGGTTGAGGCGGTAGGGGTGTTTCGTTAAAATCCGTGGCTTTTCGAATTCTCGGTTCAACAATTCCTAGAAGAAATCGGATGTCACAACTCTTTTTGAAAGGTTTTTTCGCGGTTGCGCTCGCGCTCGGCGCGTACAGCGCCTGGGCGCAGCCCAAGCCGCCTGCCGATAAGGCGCCCAAGGCGGGGGAGAGCCGGCCCGCGACGACCAACGCCGGCGATAGCTTCGACAACGCGCATGCCTTGTGCATCGGCTGCCACGGCATTCCCGGCTACAAGACCGCGTACCCGGAGGTCTATCACGTGCCGTTGATCGCGGGGCAGCAGCCGGGCTACATCCTGAGCGCGCTGAAGGCGTACAAGTCGGGCGAGCGCTCGCACCCCACGATGCGCGGCATCGCCGCTTCGCTGAGCGAAGAGACCATGAAGCAGCTTGCGGACTACTACGGGGGCGCCGGGAAATGAGAGCGCTCCTCGTCGTTGCGGTTCTATTGGCCGTCCCGGCCGCGGCTTCGGCAAAGGGCAACGCCGATTCCGGGAAATCCAAGGCGGCGCAGGTCTGCGCCGCGTGCCACGGCGCAGAAGGCACCAAGCCTTCGGCGCCCGACCAGCCGATCCTCGCCGGGCAGCACTACGACTATCTCGTGCGCGCGCTCACCGACTACAAGATCGGCAAGCGCAACAATCCGATCATGAAGGGTTTCGCCGGTCAGCTCTCGAAGCAGGACATCGAGGACCTGGCCGCCTGGTTCTCCAGCCAGAGATCCGCGCTGCACGTCCAGCACTGAGGTCTGTCTCTATACTAATTGGATGGATCTGAATCTCGCCGGCAAGCTGGCCATCGTCACCGGGCCGGCGAAGGGCATGGGTGCGGCAATCACGCTGGCGCTTGCGCGCGAGGGCGTGGATCTCGCGCTCGCGGGCCGCGACATGGAAGCGGTTTCTCCCGTAACGAAACAGGCGAGGTCGCTGGGGCGCAAGGCAATCGAGGTGCGTTGCGACATCACCGACCCGGCGCAGGTGGAGCATTTGGTCCAGGAAACGCTCGCGGCCTTCGGCGGGCGCATCGACATCCTCGTCAACGTGGCCGGCGGCCGCGGCCCGCTGGAAACCGCGGCGTGGGACACCCGCCCCGAGCAGTTCGACGAGGTGGTCCAGCTCAACATGAAGGGCTGTTTCCTCACCATGCGGGCGGTGGCGCCGAGGATGCGCCAGCAGCGCTCGGGCAAGATCGTGAACATCGGCGGCACGTTCGGCCTGCGCGGGCGCGCGCTGCGCATGGCGTACTCGGCCTCGAAATGGGGCCTGCGCGGCATCACGAAGGCGTTTGCGCTCGAGCTCGGCCCCTACAACGTCAATGTCAACAACGTATGCCCCGGGATGGTCGACGGGCCGCGCTTTCGCAAGGTGTGCGAAGAGATGGCGAGGCGCCTGGGCATCCCGGTCGACGAAGCGATGCGCAGGCACGCGGAGGAGTATGCTCTGAAGCGCGTGTCCACCGACGCCGACGTCGCCAACGCGGTGCTTTTTTTCGCGAGCGACGCTTCCCGCCAGATCACCGGACAGGACATCGCGGTCGACGGCGGCTGGGTCATCTAGAGGGCTTTATGGCAGCGGATATCGTCATTCGCGGCGGGCAGGTGGTCAGCGCGGACGCCGTGTTCGAGGCTGACGTGGCGATCGAGGGCGGCAAGATCGTCGCGGTCGGCGATGCCCCGGGCGCGAAGACGACGATCGACGCGTCCGGCAAGTACGTCATTCCGGGCGCCATCGACAGCCACGTGCATTTCCGCACGCCCGGCTACGAATACAAGGAGGACTGGCAGAGCGGCACCGGCGCCGCGGCGCGCGGCGGGGTGACCACGGTGCTCGAGATGCCGAACACCCGGCCGCCGACCGGAACGCTCGAGGCGCTCAAGATGAAGCAGGACATCGCGGCGCGCCAGGCCTACGTGGATTACGGCATCTACGGCCTGCTCGACGAGCACAACCTCGACGCGCTCGAGGCGCTCATCGATGCCGGCGTGTCGGGGTTCAAGTGCTTCATGGGCAACACCTTCGGCGATCTGCCGGCGCCCTCCGACGGCGCGATGCTCGAAGGGTTCGAGATCCTCGCGCGCCGCGGCATGCGCTGCACGGTCCACGCCGAGAATGCCTCGATCATGGCGCGCCGCCAGGCGAGGCTCGAGGCCGCCGGCCGCAGCGACCCGCTTGCGCACCTCGCTTCGCGCCCCGAGGTCTGCGCCATCGAGGCGGTGTCGCGCGCGGTGGTGTTCGCAGAGTGGACCGGTGGGCGCCTGCACATCGCGCACAAGAGCTCGAAGGACGCGCTCTACGTGCTGCGCGACGCGAAGCGCCGCGGCGTGGACGTCACCGTCGAAACCTGCCCGCAGTACCTTCTGCTCAGCACCCGGGATCACGAACGGCTCGGCAACGCGCTGAGGGTGAACCCGCCGATCCGCGAGCCGGGACACCAGGAGCCGCTGTGGCGGGCGCTGCGCGAAGGCGTGGTCGACATGATCGCGACCGATCATGCTCCGCATCTGCCCGAGGAGAAGGCGCGCGCGAGCGTCTGGCAGTGCGATTGCGGCTTTCCGGGCGTAGAGACGCAGATGCCGCTCATGCTGACCGAGGTGAACCGCGGCCGCATGTCGATCTCCGATTACGTGCGCTGGGCCTGCGTCAATCCGGCGAAGGCCTGGGGATTCTTTCCCAACAAGGGCGTCATTCAGCCGGGCGCGGACGCCGACCTCGTGGTCGTCGACGCAAGGCGCGAGTGGACCCTCGATCAGTCGCAGCTCTTCTCGAAGAGCAAGATCTCGCCCTGGCACGGGCGCCGGGTGCAGGGCGCGCCGGTCATGACCCTGGTCCGAGGGAAGGTGGTGATGGAGGACGGACGGATCGTCGCAGAGCCGGGATGGGGCAAGCCGGCCAAGCAGAAGATGCCGGCGCCGGCCCCCCGCAACGTCGACAAGACCACGGCCGCAATCACCGCCGTTCGCGAGACCCTCCGGAAAGTCGGTTGATGCGCGAGGAGCTCTTCGCACTCCTCGCAGACCTGGTTGCAATCCCTTCCACGGTCCCGCCGGGCGACACGGCGGCCATCGCCGCGCACTGCGAGGCGTTGCTTCTGCCCGAATACCAGACCGAGATCGTCGGCAAGGGAAACCTGGTCGCCCGCATGGGGAGCGGCAGGCCGTCGATCGTCTTCAACGCGCATGCCGACACGGTCGACGTCGGCAAGCGCGCCGCCTGGCGTACCGATCCGTTCAAGGCGACCCTCGCCGGCGGGCGCGTGTACGGCCTCGGCGCGTGCAACTGCAAGAGCTCGATGGCGGTGCACCTGTGGCTCGCGCGCGAGATCGCGCGCCGCGGCGGACCGCAGCGCGGCGAAATCGTGTTCACCGTCGTCGGCGACGAGGAAAACCTCGGGACGCAGGGTCTCGCGCATCTGCGCGCGGCGGGGATCGTGAAGCCGGACACCCTGATCGTCGCCGCGCAGACGCGCAATCGGCTGGTGCTCGAAGAGCGCGGCGTCATGTGGCTGCGCGTAACCGCCAGGGGCAGGGCGGCGCACGCGGGCGCGCCGTACGCCGGCGAATCCGCGATCCTGCGAATGCAAACGATCATCGCGGCGTTGTCGGGCATAGCGGAGCGCGTTTCGCCCAGCGGCCACAAATCCACGCTCAGCATCGGCCGCATCCGCGGCGGCGAGAATATCAACGTGGTGCCGGAGGAATGCGTGATCGAGCTCGACCGGCGCATCCTGCCGCGGGACGATTTCGGCGCGGCTTTTTCGGAAATAAAGAGCGCCTGCGAAAAAGCAGGGGCAAGCGATGTCGAGCTGCTTACCGGCACGCCCGGGTTCAGCGCGCCGCCCGGCGGGCCGGGCGTGAAGGCGTTCTCCGAAGCCATCGGCGCGGTGACCGGAAAGGCGCCCGAGCCGCTGAACGTCGTCGGCGCGAGCGATGCGCGCTACTTCGCGCGCGACGGCGTCGAGATCATCGTCACCGGGCCCGGCGACGGCGCGGACAGCCACATGCCGAACGAATTCGTGCTTCTCGACGAGCTTGTCGAAGCGGCGCGCATCCAGAGCGAGGCCGCTTCGCGCCTGCTCGGGCTCAGATCGCGCTAGCGCGCAGCTCGGCGCGGCGCACGAGCTCTTCCCACAGCCCGTCCGGGTTGCGCAGCACGAGAGACGGATCCGCGTCGAGCACGAACCAGGCGCCGCGCTTGATCTCGTCGCGCAGCTCCCCGGTGCGCCAGCCGACCAGGCCCGCGACGAAGCGCGCATGGTTTGCCTCGTGCTCGATGACGTCGTCGACCGCCTTGCCGTCGAACACCGCGTACATGCCCGGCATCAGCTGCACCGAGCGGCCGCCCGGAGACTTGCTCGTCTGCACGAGCGCAAAGATCGATTCGGGATTGATGGGACCGCCGACGTACACCGGCTCGGGAACCTTGCGCGAAGGCGCGTGGTTGGGAAACAGCTGGCCGAGCGTGATCTTGGTCGGCCGATTGACGATGAAGCCGATGTGCTGGTCATTGCCGATCGGCCGCGCCACCAGGATGGTCGCGCCGTAAAGCTTGTCCGTGAGCTGGCGCTTCGCCACCAGGATCACGGGCTCGCCGAGGTCCGCCGCGGCTGCCGGGAGCGCTCCGCAAAGGGCGACAGCGAGGGCAACCAGGATGGCCTTCATTGCGGATCTCCGGTAGGCGTTTGCGGCGATCATGCCCGGCCGCATGGTGCCGAACGCCGGGGTGGGGGTAGTCCGGTCAGCTTAGGGCCGCGCCTGTCGCTCCAGGCACGACAGGTACGCCGCCGCATCGGGCGGCGATCCGTCGCGCTGCGAGCGCCACAGCATCTCCGCCAGGCACTCGATCGCCTGGTGGAGCGCGTCGTGGCGCTCGCCGCGGCGCGCGAGCAGCGCCTGCCAGCGGCCGCGGATCCCGGGCGGCTGGTCGATCGAAAGCTGCTCCTCCAGCGCAAGATGCAGGCTCATGTGCAGGAAGGGATTGCCTTCGTCCACATAGTCCTTGTCGCGGAAGCGCCCCGGGTTCTCGAGCAGCGAGTGGTATTCGGGATGCTGCAGGATCACGTCGAGCGCGGCCGCGTCGATTCCTGTAAGGGGAACTCCGTCGCGGTAGCCGCGCCACGCGCGGAAAAACATGTCGCGCACTTCCTCGCGGGAGGGGTTAAACATCCGTCGTCTTTTCGCGGTATTCGCAAAGGTCGCGGATCAGGCACTTCGGACAGCCCGGCTTGCGCGCGAGGCAGACGTAGCGCCCGTGCAGGATGAGCCAGTGGTGTGCGTTCTCGAGGAACTCGGGCGGCGTGAACTTCAGCAGCCGGTCTTCCACCTCGCGCGGATCCTTGCCCGGCGCGAGGCCGGTGCGGTTCGCGACGCGGAAGATGTGCGTGTCGACCGCGACCGTCGGCTGGCCGAACGCGGTATTGAGGACCACGTTCGCCGTCTTGCGTCCCACGCCGGGCAGGCGCTCGAGCGCCTCGCGCGTCGCGGGCACTTCGCCGCCGTGCTCCTCGACGAGGATCTTCGAGAGCGCGACGAGGTTCTTCGCCTTGGTGCGATACAGGCCGATGCTTTGAATGAATTTTTCCAAATGATTGACCCCCAGCTGGAGGATCCTCTCCGGCGTTACCGGAAAGAGCTCGCGCGTCGCCACGTTCACCGACTTGTCGGTCGCCTGCGCCGAGAGGACCACCGCAACCAGGAGCTCGAAAGGCGTGCGGTACTCGAGCTCGGTGCTCGGGTTCGGGTTCGCGGCCTGGAGCCGACGGAAGATCTCGCGGCGTTTTTGCGGATTCATCTGCTTTTCCGTGCAAGGAGGTCTGCGAGAATGCGGCGGCGCGCGTCCGGCTGCGCACTCCGGTACACCTCTTTTTGCAGTCTCATTTTTCGCCGCCGGCCGCGCGCGCCGGCGGCGCGCTTGAGCTTCTCGGTCCACGCGCCGCGCGGCGGCGCCATGTCGATGCAGTCGACCGGGCAGGCGGGCAGGCACAGCGCGCAGCCGATGCACCAGGATTCGACCACCGTGTGCATGAGATTCTGCGCGCCGACGATCGCGTCCACCGGGCACGCGTCCATGCAGCGCGTGCAGCCGATGCAGCGGCGCTCTTCGATCAGCGCGACGGCGGCGCGCGTCATGGCGGCGAATACGCGCGCCCGGTGTCGCGCGCGAGATGGGCGTGGGTGACGCGGCCGGCCCGCACTTGAATGCCGCTCGCCAGCGCCTCATCGACGTCATTGCGAACTATTTTCCCGATGAACGGCATGACTGCGCGCTCGAGCGCCAGGCTCGCGGTGCGCGCGCAGGCGGCGGGCAGGTTGGGCACGCAGTAATGCACCACGCCTTCCTCGAGGTAAATCGGTTCGCTGTGCGAGGTGGGGCGCGAGGTCTCGGCGATGCCGCCCTGGTCGATGCCGACATCGACGAGCGCCGAGCCGCGGCGCATGCGGCGCAGAAGCCCGCGGCTGACGAGCTTGGGGGACATCCGGCCCGGCGTCAGCACGCCGCCGATGACGAGGTCCGCGCCGGCGACGATGTCCGCATCGAAGCCGGCGCGGTAGCGCGCCCGCGGGTAATCGCGCTTCAACTCGTGAAAGCGCTTGTCCGTCTTCGCAAACACGGTGACTTCAGCGCCCATGCCATGCGCGAGCGCGAGCGCGTTGCCGCCGACGTTGCCGGCGCCGAGGATCGCGACCTTGCCGGGCGGCACGCCGTCGAGCCCGGAAAGCAGCACGCCCGAGCCGCCGTTGTGCTTCTGCAGGCACCACGCGCCCACCTGCACGGCGAGGCGGCCGGCGATCGCCGACATCGGCGCGAGAATGGGAAGTCCGCTTTCCTGGCCGACGGTCTCGAACGCGATGAAGGTCGCGCCCGAGGCGAGCGCGGCGTCGAGAAGGCGCGGCTCGGGGCCGAAGTGCTGGAAGGAGAACACGGTCTGGCCGGAGCGCGGCTTCCCGTACTCCGATTCCTGCAGCTCCTTCACCTTCACGACCAGCTCGCAGCTCCAGGGATCGCCGAGCGCGGCGCCGGCGCGCACGTAGTCCTCGTCGCTGAAGCCGACGCCCGCGCCCGCGCCGGATTCCACGATCACGTTCCTCAACGAGGCGACGGCGGCAGGCGTCAGCGCGACGCGGAACTCGCCGTCCTTCACTTCCTTCGGCAGGCCGACACGCATTCGGGAATGAGCTGCGGCCCGCGGAACACCAGGCCGGAATAGATCTGCACCAGCGAGGCGCCGGCGTCGAGCTTGGCGCGCGCATCCGCGCCGCTCATGATGCCGCCGCCGCCGATGAGCGGAATTTCGCCCTTCAGGAGCTGCGCAAGGCGCGCGAGCACCTCGGTGGAGCGCCGGAAAAGCGGCGCGCCCGAAAGCCCGCCTTCCTCGCTCGCCTGCGGCAGGCCCGCCACGCCCTCGCGCGACACGGTGGTGTTCGTGGCGATGATGCCGTCGATGCGCTCGCGCCGCGCCACGTCGGCGATGATGCGCAGGCCCTCGTCGTCGCCGTCGGGCGAGATCTTCACCACCAGCGCGACATTGCGCCCGTGCCGGTCGCGCAGCCGGTCGCGCTTTTCTCGCATCGCCTTGAGAATTGCCGTGAGCATCTCGTTGGACTGCAAATCCCTCAGCCCCTTGGTGTTCGGCGAGGACACGTTGATGGTCACGTAATGCACGTGCGGATAGAGCGCTTCGAGGCAGCGCTCGTAGTCCTGCGCCGCGCGCTCGTTGGGCGTGTCGGCGTTCTTGCCCACGTTCACGCCGATCACCGCGCGGGTGCGCGCGCAAAGCAGGTTGCGCACGAACGCGTCGACGCCGATGCTGTTCAGGCCGAAGCGGTTGATGATGCCGCGCGCTTCGCGCAGGCGAAACAGGCGCGGGCGCGGATTGCCCGGCTGAGGGCGCGGCGTGACGCCGCCGAGCTCGATGAAGCCGAAGCCCAGCGCGGCGACGGCGTCGACATGCTCGGCGTGCTTGTCGATGCCCGCGGCGGCGCCCACCGGATTGGGAAAGTCGATGCCCATGACGCGCACGGGCGCGGACGGCGCTTTTCGCCAGGAAAAGCGCGCGAGCCCCAGCGCAACGTTATGGGCAGTTTCCGGATCGAGCGAGAAAAGGAGCGGACGCGCCAGGGAATAGAGCATCCCTAGGCCGCTTCCCGCCTCCCGAGGCGACGCCACGAGCCGCCGATGAAGCCCTCGATCGGCTCGAACTTCGACTTGTACGCCATCTTCGGGCTTTCCCGGATCCAGTAGCCGAGATACAGGTAGGGAAGGCCGAGCCTGCGGCAGGACTCGATCTGCCACAGCACGTTGTAGGTGCCGAAGCTCGCGCCGCGGCGCTCGGGCTCGTAAAAGGTGTAGACCGACGACAGGCCGTCGGGCAGGTAGTCGACGATCGACACCATCACCAGCTGCCCGTTGTCGCGGAACTCGATGAGGCGCGTGTCCACCCGGCTTTGCAGCAGAAAGTGCGAGTACTGGTCGCGGCTGTCGTTGTCCATGCCGCCGCCGGAATGGCGCTTCGATTGGTAGCGCAAGTAGAGCGCGTAGTGCTCCAGGCGGAACTTGAGCGGCTGCGCCTGCGCGGTGAGGCCGCCGTGCTGCTTCCACGCGCGCCGCTGCGACCGGTTCGCGGCGAACTCCTCGACCGGGATGCGCACCGGCACGCAGGCGCGGCAGGCGTCGCAGTGCGGGCGGTAGGTGAAGATGCCGCTGCGGCGAAAGCCCGCCTTGACGAGATCGCCGTAGAGCTCGGTGTTGATGAGATGGCTCGGCGTGGCGACCTGCGAGCGCGCCATGCGGTCGGGCAGGTAGCTGCAGGGATACGGCGCCGTCACGTAGAACTGCAGGACGGCATGCGGCAGGTCGTTAAGTCGTGACACTGATTTTCACGCGGACTCTTGCGTCCTATTCCTTTACGCGGACTGTTGCGTCCTTTTCATCCACTTCGAAGGAGGCTCGGGGTAGTTTACCAAGCTTGCGAGCGCGCGCAAAAACTCCCGGCGCGGAATTTCGCGCGCGCCGAGCGACTCGAGCAGCGGCGTGTGCATCTGGCAGTCGATGAGCGGGTAACCGCGGCTTTTCAGAAACGCAACCAGCTCGACCAAAGCCACTTTCGAGGCATCGGTGGCGCGCGAAAACATCGATTCCCCGTAGAACATGCGCCCGAGCGCCACTCCGTAGAGGCCGCCCACCAGCTCGCCGTCGAGCCAGGTTTCGAAGGAATGGGCATAGCCTTCCTGGTGAAGGCGGGCGTAGGCGACGCGCATGTCGGGCCCGAGCCACGTTCCGGCCTGGTATCCGCGCGGCTCGGCGCAGCCCTTCAGCACGTCGGGGAAAGCGGTGTCGATGCGCACCTCGTAGCCCTTGTTACGGACGCTCTTGGCAAGCGAGCGCGGCACCTTCAGCTCCTCGCAAAAGAGCACCATGCGCGGATCGGGCGACCACCACAGCGGCGGCTGGCCGTTCGAGTACCAGGGGAACACGCCGCGGCGGTAGGCGTCGAGCAGCCGCTCGACCGAGAGCTCGGCGCCCGCGGCGAGCAGGCCGTTCGGATTCTTCAGCGCCCGCTCGACCGGCGGGAACGGGTCACCGCGCTCGAGCCACGCTAGCACTTCACCTGCTGGCGGCAATAGTTGTCGAGGCTCTGCACCACGCAGGACCCCGACACCGCGGCTTGCGCCCGGCCGCCGTGCTCCAGCGCGAGCCGGAACGCGAACTTGCCGAAGAATTCGTTGAACATTTCGCCGCCCAGCGTGCCCACGGCCTCGATCTCGTCGGTAGCCGGATCGTGCTCCAGCAGAATGGCCGCGAGCGGCTGCGGCGCCGGCCCGGCGAGCACTTTTGCGCCCTCGGCCGGATCGTACTGGCTGTGCTCGGAGCAGCAATGGATCACCGAGCCGAATTTGTTGCGCGCGCTCTTCTCGGCGCGGAAGCTGATGAAGCTGATGTCCTTGGTCGGGTAGCTCATCTTGTGGGCGCAGATCGCCGAGTAGGCGACGACCGCGCGCGCCGGGCCCACGCCGCCGTGCCACTCGTAGCGCTCGTTGGCCGCGGTCTTGAGCAGCGCCGAGCTCTTGGCCGGCCGCCCGAGGTTCAGAAGGAAGCAGGGCGTCGCGGCGAACGGGTAATGAAAGATGAGGTTGCGGTTGGCCGGGATCGCGTCGGCGTGCAGCGGCTCGCCTTCGGGATCGACGAGCTTGGCCCTGGCGTAGAAGCGAGGCTGCGCGTCCGCCGCGAGCGCCGGCGCGGCGAACGCCGAAGCGGCGCAGAACCGGATGAAATCGCGGCGCTCCATCGCCGCATTCTACTGTCTAGAGGTCGTAGCCTTTTTCGTTATGCAGAACGGTGTCCAGTCCTTCCGTCTCTTCATCCGCCGCGACCCGCAGGCCGGCAAAGGCGTCCGCAGCCTTGAGCAGGATCCACGTGAGGACGCCGGACCAAGCCGCGATCGCGACGACGCCGGTCAGCTGCGTGAGAAGCTGGCCGCCCGGGGTCACGTTTTCCGG
This sequence comes from Betaproteobacteria bacterium, assembly GCA_004297625.1. Classification (GTDB taxonomy): domain Bacteria; phylum Pseudomonadota; class Gammaproteobacteria; order Burkholderiales; family SG8-39; genus SCGC-AG-212-J23. Next base: position 43,410 of record SCTY01000022.1, read on the forward strand.
ATAGCCCGCGCCGCCCAGGGCGGCGGCAACGAATATGCCCGTGAGCAGCGTGCCCAGAATGCCGCCCACGCCGTGCACCGGGAAGACGTCGAGCGAGTCGTCGACGTGCAGCGCGCGCTTCATGTAGCTGGTCGCGAAGAAGCACACCACGCCCGCCGCGCCGCCGATCACGAGCGCGCCGATCGGGCCGACGAATCCGGACCCCGGGGTAATGGTGCCGAGCCCGGCCACCATCCCGGTGACGATGCCGAGCACGGAGGGCTTGCCGTAGCGCAGCCACTCGCAGGCGAGCCAGGCGAGCGCGCCGGTCGCCGCGGCGACATGCGTCACCAGCATCGCCATGCCCGCGGTGCCGTCGGCCGCGAGCGCGCTGCCCGCGTTGAAGCCGAACCAGCCTACCCAAAGCATGGCGGCCCCGGTCACCGCCATGGTCATGTTGTGCGGCGCCATCGCGGTTTCCGGGAAGCCGCGCCGGCGTCCGAGCGCCAGCGCGGCGACGAGCGCGGCGATGCCGGCGTTCAGGTGCACCACCGTGCCGCCGGCGAAGTCCATGAGCCCCATCTGCTGCAGCCAGCCGCCGCCCCAGACCCAGTGCGCCACCGGGCAGTACACGAGAAGCAGCCACGCGAGGCTGAAGAGCAGCATCCCGGCGAAGCGCACGCGCTCCGCATAGGCGCCGACCACGAGCGCCGGGGTGATGATCGCGAAGGTCATCTGGTACATCGCGAACACGGTCTCGGGAATGCTTCCCTTCACCGTCTTCACGTCGATGCCGGCGAGAAAAGCCTTGCCGAATCCGCCGTACCAGGGGCTCGCGTCGCCGAAAGCGACGCTGTAGCCGACGACCACCCACGCGAGCGTGACGACGCAGGTGATGGAGAAGCATTGCATGAGCACCGAGAGCACGTTTTTCGCGCGCACCAGCCCGGCGTAGAAGAGCGCGAGCCCGGGCAGCGTCATGAAGAGAACGAGCACCGCGGACGTCAGCATCCATGCGGTGTTCGCCGCATCCAGCTTGTTCATGGGTCCTCCCTCCCTTGGCGGCGCAAATCTAAACCAAAAATCAGGGACGGACTACTTTTTCTAGCGCTGCAGAATGTCCTCGGCGTGGAAGGTGAAGGCGCCGCGCCCCCGGTCGGCGAACCAGTGGCGCAGCGTCGCCGCCACGGTGCGGAAAGCGATCTCCTTCCAGGGGATGCGCCCTTCGTCGCAGAGCGCTACCTCGAGGGACTCGTCGCCCGGGGTGAATTGAAGGTCGAGGAGCCGCGCGCGGTAGAAAAGATGCACCTGGTTCACGTAGGGGACCGAGATCATCGAGAACGGTTCGCCGAGCTCGATGTGCGCGCCGGCCTCCTCGAGCGTTTCGCGCAGCGCCGCCTGGCCGGCGGTCTCGTCGTTCTCCATGAATCCCGCCGGAAGCGTCCAGTAGCCGTAGCGCGGCTCGATCGCCCGGCGGCAGAGCAGGATCTTGCCGTCGTACTCGGGCACCGTGCCGATCACCATGCGCGGGTTCTGGTAATGGATCTCGCCGCACTGGTCGCATACCCAGCGCGGCAGCGTGTCGCCCGGCGGCACCCGCCGCGCGACCGGCGCGGCGCAGTTGGAGCAGTACTTCATAGCTTTCCCGGCAGATCTCCGAGCGTGCGCAGGATGGCGTCGGGCTGGAACCCGAGCCGATCCACGGGGGCGGCCTGGCGATTGATCCAGCAGGCGCTGAAGCCGAAAGACTTGGCGGCGAGCGCGTCCCAGCAGTTGGAGGAAACGAAGCCGATCTTCTCCTTCGGGACGCCGAGCTTCTTCACGGCAAGCTCATAGACGCGCGGCGACGGCTTGTAGATTTGCAGCTCGTCGACGCTGATCACGGCGTCGAGCCGCAGTCCGGAGTGGGCGACCACCGGGTCGAGCATATCGGGCGAGCCGTTCGACAGGATGGCTTTCCTGTAGCCGGAAAGACGCGCGAACGCCTGCGGCACGTCCGGATAGGTCGCGAGCATCGTGTATTCGCTCATCAGCGCTTCCATGCGCTCGGCGGTCAGGTCGACTCCGGACGCTTCGCACGCATACGACAGCGCCTCGCGGGTGACGCTGGAGAACGGCGCGTAGCGCTGCATGAGGCTTCTCTGCCAGGTGTACTCGAGCTGCTTGGCGCGCCAGAGCTGCGAGAGCTGCGGCCCCTTGCCGGGGAAGAAGCTCTCGCAGCGCCGCACCACCGAGTGCACGTCGAACAGCGTGCCGTAAGCATCGAACACCAACGCGTCGGTTTTCATGGTTTCCTTCTTTCTGCGGCGCAGTGTACGGCGGCATGCCCGCGCCGTGGAAGCCCGGCCGTTTGGCACGCCGGCCGAGGGACAGTACGATGGATGCATGCGCGATCGCTACGAGGAGTTGTACCGGAACTTCCGCTGGCAGGTGCCGGAGCGCTACAACATCGCGCAGGCCTGCTGCGGTCAGTGGGCGGGAGACCGCGCCCGCTTCGCGTTGTACTGGGAAGACGAGTCGGGCGCGACGGCCGTCTATTCGTTCTGGGACATTCAGCGCGCGGCGAACCGCCTGTCGAACGCGCTCGCCGGCCTGGGCGTGAAGCGCGGCGACCGGGTCGCGCTCATCCTGCCGCAGCGCCCGGAAACCGCGATCGCGTACATCGCCATCTTCCAGATGGGCGCGATCGCTCTTCCGCTGTCGCACCTCTTCGGACCCGACGCGCTCGAGTACCGCATCAACCACGCCGAAGCCTCCATCGCGTTCGTCGAGCCGACCACGATCGCCAACTTATGGGCGGTCAAGGACCGGCTGCCCGGCCTGCGGCACGTGATCGGCGTGGGCGGTGCCAGGGAAACCGGGGTGCATGCCTGGGAAACATTGATGGCCAAGGGTTCGCCTGAGTTTTCCCCGGTCGATACAAAAGCGGATGATCCGGCGGTCATCATCTACACGAGCGGGACGACGGGGGCGCCGAAGGGCGCGCTGGAGGCGCATCGGCTGATCATCGGCAATATTTCAGGCTTCGTGCATTCGCACGACTTCTTTCCGCAGCAGGGCGACATGTTCTGGTCGCCGGCCGACTGGGCCTGGGCCGGGGGCTTGTGCGATGCGCTGCTGCCGAGCTGGTACTTCGGCATGCCGATCCTCGGCTATCGCGGGCGCTTCGACGCGGAGAAGGCGTACTACCTCCTGGAGAAGTACGGCATCCGCAACTCTTTTCTGTTTCCGACGGCGCTCAAGCTCATGATGAAAGCCGTTCCCGAGCCGAGGAAGCGGTTCTCCTTGAATCTGAGATCGGTGATGAGCGCCGGCGAATCGGTCGGCGCCACGGTGATCGAATGGGCGCGCGCGCAGCTCGGCGTGACGATCAACGAGATGTTCGGCCAGACCGAGATCAACTACGTCGTCGGGAACTGCCAGTCGGCCTGGCCGGTGAAGCCGGGCTCCATCGGCCGCGCCTATCCGGGGCACCGGGTCGCCGTGATCGACGACAAGGGAAACGAATTACCCCCTGGCGAGCTCGGTGAAATCGCGGTGAAAAAAGACCACGATCCCGTGTTCTTCCTCGAATACTGGAAGAACGCGCAGGCGACCACGGACAAGTTCATCGGCGACTGGGGCTGCACCGGCGACCAGGCGAAAATGGACGAGGACGGCTACTTCTGGTACCAGGGGCGCTCCGACGACGTCATCAAGAGCGCCGGCTACCGCATCGGACCGGCGGAGATCGAGAGCTGCCTGGTGAAGCATCCGGCGGTCGCCAACGCCGCGGTGATCGGCAAGGCCGACGAGACGCGCGGCGCGATCGTCAAGGCGTTCGTCGTGCTGCAGCCCGGCCAGACCGCGTCGCAGGCCCTCGTCGATGATATTCAGAGCCACGTGCGCGGGCGGCTCGCGCCTTACGAGTACCCGCGCGAAATCGAATTCATCGACGCCCTGCCGATGACCACGACCGGGAAGGTCCAGCGCAAAGAGTTGCGCAAGCGCGAAGAGGCGAAGCGCAAGGCGTGAAGCGCATCCTGCTGGTGGGCGCGGGGCACGCGCACCTCGTCGTCCTGCGGGCCTTGAAGCGCACCCCGCTGTACGGCGCGCGGGTCAGCGTCGTCTCGCCGTATCCGAAGCAGATCTATTCGGGAATGCTGCCCGGGCTGATTGCCGGGCATTACACGCTCGACGAGGTGCAAGTCGACGTGGCGGCGCTCGCCGAGCGCGCTTATGCGGACTTTGTGCAGGGGCGCGTCGTGGCGCTCGATCCGGAGCGGCGGCGCGCGAGGCTCGACGCGGGCGGCGAGCTCGCATACGACTACGTCTCGCTCAACGCCGGCTCGCTGGTGGACGTTTCCACTCCCGGGAGCGAGCAGGCGCTGCCGATCAAGCCTTTCGAGAATTTCGTGCGCGAGCTGCGCAGCCCGAGGAGGATCGCGCTCGCCGGTGCCGGCGCGGCCGGCGCGGAGATGGCGATGGCGCTGCGCCACGCCGGCGCACAGGTGACGCTGTATTCCGATAAGCCCACCCTGCCGCCCGCGTTGGCGAGGCGCGTGGTAAGCGCGCTGCGCCGCAGGGGCGTGGACTTCAGGCCGGGCATGGCCGTGAGCGAGATCGACCCCGGGCCGGTGGTGCTCACCGGCAGCGCGCGGCAGGAGTTCGACCGCGTGATCCTCACTACCGGCGCGCGGGCGCTTCCATGGCTCGCACGCGCGGGCCTCGCCGCGGACGAGCGCGGCTTCGTTTTGGTGCACCGCACGCTGCAGAGTGTTTCGCATCCCGAAATCCTCGCCGCGGGCGACTGCGCCACGCTGCGCGATGCCCCGCATCCGAAGTCGGGGGTCTACTCGGTGCGCCACGGCGAAGTGCTCGAGCGCAACCTGCGCCTGCTTGCCCAAGCCCAGCCGCTCGTCGAATACCAGCCCCAGCCGCGCGCGCTGCTGCTCCTCAGCTGCGGCGGGCGCTATGCCATTGCGCAATGGGGCGGCTGGACAGCGGAAGGCCGCTGGGTGTGGTGGTGGAAAAACCGGATCGACCGCGGCTGGATGAGGAGCTTTTCACGCTGAGCGCAACATGACTTATCATCCGGGTTCCCTGAGGAGGAAATCGCATGAAGAAGCTCATAGCAGGACTGGTTGCGGCAGTGCTGCCGCTCGCTGCGACCGCCGCCTATCCCGACCGGCCGGTCAAGCTCATCGTGCCCTGGGCCGCGGGCGGCGACACCGACAACATCTTCCGGCCGTTCGCCCCGCTCCTGCAGAAGCACCTCGGCGGGACCGTGGTGATCGCCAATATCGGCGGCGCCTCCGGCACGAAGGGCGCGAAGGAAGCGAAGGACTCGCCCGCCGACGGCTACACGCTTTACGCGGTGCACGACTACATCCATTCCACGTACTGGACCGGCGTCGCGGATGTCAACTACACGGACTTCGAGCCGATCTGCATGCTTTCCTCCACCGCCTCGGTGCTGACGGCGAGCCCGAAGACGCCGTGGCACAGCCTGAAGGACTTGATCGCCGATGCGAAGAAGCGCCCGGGGCAGATCACCGTCGGCGCGACCCTCGGCTCGACCAGCCACTTCTTCCCGGCGCTCATCGAGAAGACGGCCGGCGTCAAGTTCAAGTATGTGTCCTATGAGGGCCTCGCGCCGCGCATGAACGCGATCCTCGGCGGGCACGTCGATCTCACCGACTCCAACCTCACGCAGAAGGGCAAGGTGGAGGCCGGGCAGCTCAAGTTCCTCGGCATCGCCACCGAGAAGCGCAATCCCGAGATGAAGGACGTGCCGACGCTGAAGGAGCAGGGCATCAACGTCGTCTACGACGTGAACCGCGGCCTGATGGCGCCCAAAGGCACGCCGGCCGCCATTCTCGGCAAGCTCGAGTCGTCTTGCCAGGCGGCGGCCAAGGAGCCGGAGTTCGCCAAGGCCATGAAGCTGCAGGGCACCGACGTGCGCTACATGGAGCGCAAGCAGTACGTGTCGTGGCTGAAGAAAAACGACAGGCTCAACCAGGATCTGGCGAAGGATCTCGGGCTCCTGAAGCGTTGAAGCTGTCGCGGGACGGCTGGGCAGGGCTCGCGGTGCTCGCCGCGAGCCTTGTTCTTTTCGCTCTCACGCTCGGGCTGAAGCCCAGCCCGCTGGTCCCGATCGGCCCGGGCTTCTACCCGCGCCTGGTCCTTGGCCTCGCTGCGGTGCTCGCCGCCGCGCTGGTGATTCTTGATTTCCTGAAGACGAAAAAACCCGAACCGCTCCCGCGGGTCAACTATGCCGCGGTAGTGCTGCACTTCGCGGTGTTCGCGGCATACGTGGTCGCGCTGCCGTGGGTCGGCTTCCGCATCGCCACGGTGGTCTATATCGCCGCAGCCAACGCGCTGCTCGAGCCGCCGAAGAACGCGCGCGGCTGGTTGCGCGTTGCGCTGCTGGCGCTCATCGCCGGCGCGGTGGTGTATTTCGCATTCGAGCATTACCTCACCGTGCTGCTGCCGCGCGGGCGCTGGACGGATTTCTAGCCATGTACGAGCTGCTCGGCGAGGCCGTCGCCAATATCGTGCAGCTGAAGTACCTGGTGCCGCTGTTTCTCGGCACGCTCGCGGGCGTGATCGGCGGCGCGCTGCCCGGCGTCACCATCACCATGACGATCATCGTGGTGCTGCCGTTCACCTTCGGGCTCGATCCGCTGCAAGGACTCGCCGCGATGACCGGCGTGTACGTCGGCGGCTCGGCCGGCGGGCTCGTCACCGCCGTGCTGCTCGGAATCCCGGGCACGCCCTCGGCGATCGCCACTACGTTCGACGGCCACCCGATGGCGAAGAAGGGCGAGCCGGGGCGCGCGCTATGGCTCGGCATCTGGGCCTCGTTCTTCGGCGGGCTGCTCGGCGCCATCTTCCTCATCGGCGCGACCGGCCCGCTCGCGAGCATCGCGCTCGAGTTCGGGCCGTGGGAATTTTTTTCGCTCTTCGTGCTCGCGCTCTCCATGGTGGCGGGCCTGGTGGAGGCGTCGCTGCTCAAGGGCCTGATCGCCGGCGCGCTCGGTCTCATCGTGACGGTGCTCGGAGCCGACCCGGTGATGGGCCAGGAGCGCCTGACGCTCGGCATCCCGTTCATCAAGGGCGGCATCGACTTCCTGCCGGTGCTGATCGGGGTGTTCGCCTTCGCCCAGGTCATGGGCGAGATCGAGCGCCCGGGCTCCGAGGTAGCGAAAAGCCTCGGTTACGCGAAGAGCCTCGCGGTGTCGCACGCCAAGGTCGTCTGGGAGATCCTGTCGCGGCCCTTCCAGCTCCTATGGGTCGCATTCATCGGCCTGCTGATCGGCGTGCTGCCGGCGATCGGCGGCAGCGCCGCGAGCATGATGGCCTACGACCAGGCGAAGAAGTTCTCGCGCCGCCCCGAAAGGTTCGGCAGCGGCATTCCGGAAGGCATCATCGCTTCCGAGGCCTCGAACAACGCCAACGTCGGGGGCTCGCTCGTCACCATCATGGCCTTCGGCATCCCGGGCGACGCGGTCACCGCGGTGATGCTCGGCGCGCTCACCATCCACGGCATCCAGTCGGGTCCGCTGTTCATCTCGCAGCATCCCAAGATCGCCTACGGCATTTTCGCCGCCTATCTCCTCGCGCACCCGCTCATGGTGCTGATCCTCGCCGTCGGCGCGCGCTGGATGCTGCGCATCGTGTCGGTGCCCAAGGCGGCGCTGTTCCCGATCGTGCTGGTGCTGTGCGTGGTCGGCGCCTACGCGCTGAACAACACCATGGGCAACGTGTACGTTCTGCTCGCTTTCGGCGTGCTCGGCTACCTGATGGTGAAGTTCGGCTTCCCGCTCGCGCCGTTCATCCTCGGCGTGATCCTGGGCGACCAGATCGAGATCAACCTCGTGCGCTCGATCATGACCGACGCCAACCTCTGGCTTTTCGTGACGCGGCCGATCTCGGGCCTGCTGCTCGCCGCGTCCGTGGTCTCGCTCGTCGCGGCGATGTGGCAGCACCGCCGCACGCAGAAGAAAATCGACGCCGCGGTAGAAGCCGACTTTTGAATGGTATAGCCTCGATCGGGTGATGGCGCAGGACGGCCGCCCGGAGAAGGACCTGGTCGAAACCACCGACGGGCGCATGCGCTCGGTGGTCGACCACGTCATCGACGGCATCATCACCATCGACGAGCGCGGCGACATCGAGTCGTTCAACCCCGCGGCGGAGAAGATCTTCGGCTACCGGCGCGCCGAGGTGCTCGGGCGCAACGTCAAGATCCTGATGCCCGAGCCGTACCACAGCGAGCACGACGCCTATTTGCGCAACTACCTCGGCACCGGCCGCCCGAAGATCATCGGCATCGGCCGCGAGGTGGTGGGGCGCCGCAAGGACGGCAGCACCTTCCCGATGGATCTGGCGGTAAGCGAATTCCACATCGGTCCCCGGCGCTACTTCACCGGCATCGTGCGCGACATCACCGAGCGCAAGCGCCTGGAATCGCAGCTTCACGAGCGGGTGAAGGAGCTCGCGAGCGCGGACCGGCAGAAGGACGAGTTCCTCGCGATGCTGTCGCACGAGCTGCGCAACCCGCTCGCCCCGATGCGCAACGCCCTGTACCTGCTCGAGCGCGCGCAGCAGGATCCCGAAACCATGCAGATGGCGCGCGATGTGATGGAGCGCCAGATGCACCAGCTGGTGCGGCTGGTCGACGATCTCCTGGACGTGTCGCGCATCATCCGCGGCAAGATCGAACTGCGGCGCGACCGGATCGACATCGGCGCGGTCGTCGCGCGCGCGGTCGAAACCGCGCAGCCGGTGATCGACGCACACGGCCATGCGATCAACGTCTCGCTTCCCGAACGCCCGCTGCAGGTGGAAGGCGACATGGTGCGCCTGGCGCAGGTGCTGGCCAATCTCCTCACCAATGCCGCGAAGTACTCGGGCAGCGCCAGCCGGATCGAGGTCATCGTGCGCGGCGAGGGCGGGGATGCGCTCATCGTAGTGCGCGACCAGGGCGTCGGCATTCCGCACGAGCTCCTGCCGCGCATATTCGATCTCTTCGTCCAGGGCGAGCACACGCTGGCGCGCTCGCAGGGCGGCCTGGGAATCGGGCTCACGCTCGCCAAGCGGCTGGTGGAAATGCACGGCGGCAGCGTGGCGGCTTCGAGCGCCGGCCCCGGCCGGGGCAGCGAGTTCAGCGTGCGGCTGCCGCTCGCTCCGGAAGGCGCGCGCGCGGACCCGATGCACGCGGCGCGTCCGGAAACGGCTGCACCGGGCGCGCGCAAGCGGCTGCTCGTCGTGGACGACAACGTGGACGCCGCGGAAACCATCGCCAGGCTTTTGCGCTTGGCCGGCTACGAGGCCGAGTGCGTCTACGACGGCCCCTCCGCGCTGGAAGCGGCGGAGCGCAGGGAGCCCGACATCGTGGTGCTCGACATCGGCCTGCCCGGCATGGACGGCTACGAGGTGGCGCGGCGGCTGCGCGCGCGCTTCCACCGCCTGCCGCTGATCGCCGTCACCGGCTACGGCCAGGACAGCGACCGCAAGCGCTCCGCGCAGGCGGGATTCAACCACCACTTCACCAAGCCCGTGGACCCGCTCGAGCTCGAGCGCTTCATCGCCCGGCTAGCGGGCGATACGCGGCGCTAGCCTATCCTGGCGTAGCCGCCGCTCTTGCCGTTGAAGCGCTCGGGCTTCGCCCAGCTCAGCCGCTGGGTCTCGATGCAGTTGATGCGCACCCGCCCGTTGGCGACGTCGTAGCGCACCACTTCGATGGTGCGCGAAACGCGCAGGTCGCGCTCTTTCCATTTCGAGCCGATGGGGGGAAACGCTGAGTTCTTCGATTGCGAGTATTTGGAAGTAGATCCCATATCTTCGGAGGATAACGGGGCGAGAGCTTTCAGATCCAGCGCGCCGGCGGGAAGTTCCTCGCCGGTTCGCTTGGCGATATCACAGGTGAGCGTTTCGAGGCTTTCGTTCACGTAGCCGTGGATCACCCCGGGCGGGCAGGCGATGCATTCCCAGGGCCCGAGCTGGATATCGAGCCGCCGCCCGCCTTTGTCCTGGATGAAGGCGGTGAGATAACCCTTGAGCACGAAAAAGACTTCCTCCACTTCGTGCGTGTGCGCGGCGTTCCCCTGGCCGGGCTCGACGTACATGATGGAAAGCGCGAAGCCGCGCGGCGGAATGACGTTCACATCGGCGTGCTTGCCGGAGCCGCCGGCGCCGATGAAGCGGTGCTGCGCGCGCTTGTAGCCTTCGATGCTTGCGTCCTCGAACGCCGCCCAGTCGGCCTTGCGGTCGCGGAAGCGCGCCACGTAGCGCGCGGCGATCTCTTCGAGCGGCACGCCTTCGAGCTCGGGCGGATTTAATGCTCGCCGGCCGGCCAGAGGCAGTGGACTGGCGCAAGAAGTAAAGGCGAACATCGCGACGGATGCTGTACAACTCGTTCAAGTCGAAATCGGCCGGGTCGGTGGCTGCGCTGCCGGGAAGGCGTTGTGCCAGAAACTCGGCAACGGCCTCGGTTTTCGAGGTTTCGAATGCTTCCTTGTCGAACTCGATGCCCTGATCGAAGCGAGCGAAAAGCTCGTGCCGTCGATTCCAGTTGTGCGGTCTTGCGCTCAAGGCCGAGCGTCCCGTGCGACGTGACCGATTAAGTTTATCCGGTGTTGCTCGCGCGCCTATACCTCGGCACGAAGTTACCCGATCGGCAGCAGTCGCCGGACCGTGGGGAAAAAGAAAAAGCGCGGCGAGCGCCGCGCTTTTTCGGCCCACTCAACAACTGAGGAGGAGGTAAGTGGACTGGAGTGCATGTTTCCAGACTTCGTTGGCCCGAGGTTTGATCTGGCTCAAGTCGGAGCAAAGCCGCGTGGCCAGCGCAGGTGAAACCGCGGCGCTGCTCACCGCTTGTCCGTGGCGGCCCGTGAAAAACGCAAAAGCACCGAATCGCTATGCAGAACAACGGCTCCCTCGTAGCCGCGAAGCAATGTCAGCCGCCGCCCGCGCCGAAGGATTACCGAGCGGCGCGATAAAATGGCCCGCGCCCAGCAGAGGAAACTGAAACTATTGGCACCCCGGAGACGAATCGAACGTCCGACCTGCCCCTTAGGAGGGGGCTGCTCTATCCACTGAGCTACCGGGGCCTGGCGCGATTTTACCGCTTGAGGATTTTCTTGATTGCATTGAAACGTTTCGTGCTGCTCGCGTGCCTTGCTTTGCCTGCGCAGGCGCAGCCGCAGGCCTGGGGCTGGGACGACGGCACGGTGCCGTACGTGCAGACGCCGATGGAGATCGTCGAGCGCATGCTGCGCATGGCGGAGGTGAAGAAAGGCGACCACGTCATCGACCTCGGCTCGGGCGACGGGCGCATCGTCATCGAGGCGGCGAAGCGCGGCGCCACCGGCCTCGGCGTGGATCTCGACGGCAACCTGGTGAAGCTCGCGACCAAGAACGCCAAGGCGGCGGGCGTCGGCTCGCAAGCGCGCTTCGAGGCGCGGGATATCTTCGAAACGGATCTGACGCCGGCGAGCGTGGTCACGATGTACCTGCTGCCCGATTTCAACGTCAAGCTGCTGCCGCGATTGCTCAAGCTGAAGCCCGGCACCCGCATCGTGTCGCACGACGGCAGCATCGGCGACTGGCCCTCCGACGAAAAGCTGGAGATGCGCGCGCCGGAGAAGCCGGTCGGCGTCGGCGGCGTCTCCACGGTCGAGCTTTGGGTCGTGCCGGCCGATGCGGGCGGGACGTGGACGAGCGAGATGCCGGATCACGGCGGCACCTGGCGCTTTCGCGTGCGGCAGAAGTACCAGATGCTCGACATCGACACCTCGGCGCAGGGCCGCGACCTGCTCGTGCGCAACTCGCGGCTGCGCGGCGAGGAGCTGAAGATCGTGGTGACCGGCGTGGTGAACGGCCACGCCTGGCACCACTACTTCGTCGGCCGGATCAAGGGCGAGCGGGTCAGCGGCGACGTGACCATTTCCGACGGCAACGTAAGAAAGGTGCTTCCTTGGACGGCGACCAGAGCGCGGTAAAGCCCAGGCAGCTGCTGTCGGCCGGGGACGGCATCGTCCTCATCTGCGGCATGGTGATCGGCGCCGGCATTTTCAAGGCGCCCTCCATCGTCGCCGGTAACACGTCGAGCGGGACTGAATTCATTCTCGCCTGGGTGCTCGGCGGCATCGTGTCGCTGTGCGGCGCCCTCGTGTATGCGGAGCTTTCCTCGCGCTATCCGGAAACGGGCGGGGAGTACGCGTTTCTGTCGCGCGGCATGGGACGGGGCGTCGCCTTCGTCTTCGCGTGGTCGCGCATGAGCGTGATCCAGACGGGCGCCATCGCGGCGGTGGCCTTCGTGTTCGGCGATTACGCTTCGGAGATGCTGCGCCTGGGCGAGAAAAGCCCGGCGATCTATGCGGCGATCGGGGTGGTCGCGCTCACGGCGCTCAACGTCGTGGGCACGCTGGAATCGAAAACGCTGCAGAAGGTCATGCAGTACCTGCTCTTCGCCGGCCTCGCTTTCATTGCCGTGGCGGGCCTCGTGGCGGGCTCGCCAGGCAAACCCGCTACGGCAAGCCCGCAAGCCTCCTTCGGCCTGGCGATGATCTTCGTGCTGCTGACCTATGGAGGCTGGAACGAGGCGGCGTACCTCGGGGGCGAAGTGCGCGACGCGCGCCGCAACATGATGCGCATCCTGGTCGGCGGCATCCTCACCGTCACGGTCCTCTATATTCTCGTGAACCTCGGCTATCTCGCCGCGCTCGGGCTGGGCGGGATAAGGGAGTCCAAAGCAGTCGCCGCGGACGTGATGCGCGCGGTGGTCGGCGAGAAAGGCGTGGTGCTGCTTGCTCTTATCGTCTGCCTCGCCTCGCTCACGACGATGAACGCCGCCATCTTCACCGGCGCGCGCACTACCTATGCGCTTGGACGCGATTTCTCGACGTTGGGAAAATTGGGAATCTGGCGGGCGGGGGGCAGCACGCCCGCCAACGCGCTGCTTTTGCAGGGGGCGATCTGCCTCGTGCTCGTGGCGCTGAGCTCGATGGCGCCCGACGGCTTTACCGCGATGGTGGCGTACACCTCGCCGGTATTCTGGACCTTCTTTCTCCTGACCGCGTTGACCCTCTTCGTGTTCAGAAGCAGGTCGGCGGAAATGCCGTTGTTCCGCGTCCCGCTCTATCCGGTAATCCCGCTCGCGTTCGTCGGCGCCTGCCTGTATATGCTCTACTCGAGCATCAACTACGTGCGCTTCGCCGTGGAGTTCGGCGTGCCGGTGCTCGGCGGCCTCGCCATCATGGCGGCCGGAATTCCCCTCTACTTCCTGGTTCGCGGCAAGTGACCCTCACGGAACTGCGCTACATCGTCGCCGTGGCGCGCGAGCGGCACTTCGGGCGCGCGGCCGAAGCCTGCTTCGTGTCGCAGCCGACGCTCTCGGTGGCGGTGAAGAAGCTGGAAGAGGAGCTCGAGGTCACGCTGTTCGAGCGCGGGCCGGGCGAGGTGAGCGTGACGCCCGCGGGCCAGCGCATCGTCGAGCAGGCGCAGCGCGTGCTCGAGGAAGCCGCGCGCATCAAGGAGGTCGCCGCGGCCGGGCGCGATCCGCTCGCCGGTCCTTTGCGCCTCGGCGCGATCTACACGATCGGGCCGTACCTGCTGCCCAAGCTGATTCCGATCCTGCGGCGCAACGCTCCCGCGATGCAGCTCCACATCCAGGAGAACTTCACCCATCGCCTGGCCGAGATGCTGAAGCGCGGGGAAGTCGACGTGATTCTCATCGCCCTGCCCTTCGAGGAGCCCGGCATAGAGACGAAGGGCGTCTACGACGAGCCGTTCTTCATCGCCGTGCCGAAAGGCCATCCGTGGCAATCGCGCAAGCGGGTGAGCTCGGAGGAGCTCACGCGCGAGAGCCTGTTGCTGCTGGGCGAGGGCCATTGCTTCCGCGACCAGGTGCTCGAGATCTGCCACGCGGTGCGCGGCAAGGAGAGGAGCAGCATCGCGCGCACCGTGGAAGGCGGCTCGCTGGAGACCATCCGCCAGATGGTCGCAGGCGGCGTCGGCATCACCGTCCTGCCGGCGACCTCGTGCTCGAGTCCCTCGGGCCCGGGAGATCTGATCCGCGTGCTGCCTTTCGCGCGTCCCGTGCCGGTGCGGCGGGTCGGCCTGGCGTGGCGCAAGAGCTTTCCGCGGCCCGAGGCGATCGAGGCGCTGCGCAAGTCCATCCTCCAGTGCAATCTGCCCCACGTGGAGAAGCTAAACTCCTGAGATGAAGCCGACCGTCATCCTTGCCTGCGGCGCCTTGATCCTTTGCATCGGTTTCGGCGGGCGCGCCGGAATGGGACTCTATCTGCAGCCGATGGCGCTCGAGTACGGCTGGGGGCGCGAGGTGTTTTCGCTGGCGATGGCGCTGCAGAACCTCGTCTGGGGCGCGCTCGGCCCTTTCGCCGGCGGCATTGCCGACCGCTACGGCGCCGGGCGCGTGGTGGCGATCTCGGGCGCGCTGTACGTCCTCGGGCTCGTCGGCATGGCGTATGTGCCGACGCCGCTGCTGATGTACCTCGATTCGGGCTTGCTCATCGGCCTGGCGCTTTCCGGCAGCTCGTTCGCCATCGTGTTCGCCGTGATCGGGCGCGTCACGCCGCCGGAGAAGCGCAGCACCGCGCTCGGCATCGCCACCGCCGCCGGCTCCTTCGGCCAGTTCGCCCTGCTGCCCGTCACCCAGCTCCTCATCTCGCGCTACGACTGGCATGTGGCGCTGATCGGCACGGCGGCGATCACCGCGCTCATCATTCCGCTCGCCGTGACGATGGCCGGGCGGCAGGGCGCCGTCGCCGGCCCCTCGCAGTCGGTCGGCGCGGCGCTGCGCGAGGCCGCCGGCGAGCGCGGCTTCCATCTTCTGTTCTGGGGCTATTTCGTCTGCGGGTTCCACATCGCCATGCTGACGGTGCACCTGCCCGCGTTCGTGACCGACCAGGGGCTCAAGGCCGAGCACGGCATGACCGCGCTCGCGCTGATCGGCCTTTTCAACATCGTCGGCTCGCTCGGCTCCGGCTGGCTCGGCGGCCGCTTCAGCAAGAAGTACCTGCTTTCGGCGATCTACACGACGCGCGTGGCGTTCATCGGCATGCTCGTGGCTTTTCCGTTGACGCCGCTTACTTTGTACATTTTCGCCGCCGGCATCGGCCTGCTGTGGCTCGGCACCGTGCCGCTGACCAACGGCCTGGTCGCGCAGATCTTCGGGCTGCGCTACGCGGCGATGCTCGCCTCGATCGTGTTCTTCGGGCACCAGCTCGGCAGCTTCGTCGGCGTGTGGCTCGCCGGCCATCTCTACGACACCACCGGCTCGTACTCGGGCGCGTTCGTGGTTTCGATGGCGCTCGGCATCTTCGCCGCGCTCGTCAACCTGCCGGTGAACGAGAAGCCGCTTGCGGAACGAAGGCATGCGCAAGCTTTGGCTTAAGGCGGCGCTGGTCGCGGTGCTCGCCTTCCTTACGGCGGCTGCCTTCTCGGCCTACCTCAAGCCCGGCATGCTCATCGAGTTCGCCAACCTGGTCCTCTGTTCCTGAAGCGCGCCGGGCAATAAGCCGCCCGGCTCATGGGCGGAACCGCGCGGGCATGCCGCTTGCGTTCTATTGTGTGGCCCTCAGATGAATGCCCCCGCGCTCCAGCTCGCGCGCCTGAAAGAGGGCCAGCCTTGGCCCCGCGGCGCGACATGGGACGGCAAAGGGGTCAACTTCGCGCTGTTCTCGGCCAATGCGACGAAGGTCGAGCTGTGTCTCTTTGACAACGACCGGGAAGTGGAGCGGATCGAGCTCCCGGAATACCGCGACGAGACCTGGCACGGCTATGTGTCCGACATCGGCCCGGGGCAGGTGTACGGCTATCGCGTGCAGGGCCCTTACGCGCCGGAGGAGGGGCAGCGCTTCAATCCTCACAAGCTGGTGCTGGATCCCTACGCGCGCGCCCATATCGGCGAGCTGAAGTGGGATCCGGCGGTGTTCGGCTACCGCGTCGGCGACCCGCAAGCGGATCTTTCTTTCGACGAGCGCGACAGCGCGCCTTTCGTGCCCAAGTGCGTGGTCGTGGATCCGAACTTCGACTGGTGGCGCGAGGCGCGCTGGCACGCGGTGCCGTGGGACCGCACGATCGTCTACGAGACCCACGTGCGCGGCTACACCAAGCTGCACCCGAAGGTGCCCGAGCACGAGCGCGGCACGTTTTGCGGCCTGGCACACCCCGAGGTGGTCGAGTACATCCGCTCGCTCGGCGTCACCACCGTCGAGCTGTTGCCGGTGCACACCTTCATCAACGACAGCTTCCTGCTCGAGAGAGGCCTGACGAATTACTGGGGCTACAACTCGATCGGCTTCTTCGCGCCCGACCCGCGCTACGCCGCCAACCCGGCGAAGACGCTGCAGGAGTTCAAGGAAATGGTGGCCCGCTTCCACGACGCGGGCCTCGAAGTCGTGATCGATGTCGTCTACAACCACACCGCGGAAGGCAACCAGCTCGGGCCGACGCTCTCGTTCAAGGGCATCGACAACAGCTCGTACTACCGCCTCATGCCGGAAAAGCGCTATTACATCAACGACACCGGCACCGGCAACACGCTGAATCTCTCGCACCCCGTGGTCATCCAGATGGTGTGCGACAGCCTGCGCTACTGGGCGCAGGAGATGCGCGCGGACGGCTTCCGCTTCGATCTCGGCACCATCCTCGCCCGCGAGCCGGGCGGCTTCGACACGCACAACGGCTTCATGAAGGCGGTGATGCAGGACCCGGTGCTCGCCAAGGTGAAGCTGATCGCCGAGCCCTGGGATTGCGGCCCCGGCGGCTACCAGGTCGGCGGCTTCCCGCCGGGCTGGGCCGAGTGGAACGACAAGTTCCGCGACACGGTGCGCGACTACTGGAGAGGCGAGGCGCGGCCGAAGGACCTCGCGCCGCGGCTTTGCGGCTCGCCGGACGTGTTCAACCGCCGCGGCCGGCAGCCGTGGGCGAGCGTCAATTTCATCACCGCGCACGACGGCTTCACGCTGAACGACCTGGTGAGCTACAACGAAAGGCACAACGAGGCGAACGGCGAGGACAACCGCGACGGCCACGAGCACAACCGCTCCTGGAACCACGGCGCCGAGGGCGCGGACGTCGACGAGCCGGTCCGCGCGCTGAGAAAGCGCCAGATGAAGAACCTGCTCGCCACGCTGCTGCTCTCGCAGGGCACGCCGATGCTGCTCGCCGGCGACGAGTTCGCGCGCACGCAGCGCGGCAACAACAACGCCTACTGCCAGGACAACGAGATCTCCTGGGTCGGCTGGAACCACGACGACCGCGCGCACCGCCTCATCGACTTCGTGCGCAAGCTCACGGGGTTGCGCCACCGCTACCCGATCCTGCGCCACTCGCGCTGGCTCACCGGCGAGTACAACGAGGCGCTCGAGGTCCGGGATGTCACCTGGATCAACGCCAACGGCGAGGAGATGCGTCAGGAGCACTGGGACGACGCGAACGTGCGCTGCTTCGGCATGCTGCTCGACGGCCGCGCGCAGGAGACCGGCATTCCCCGGCGCGGCGAGCTGGCGACGCTCCTCATCATCTTCAACCCTTGGCAGGACGTCGTGAAATTCAAGCTGCCGGCCGCGAACGGCAGCGGCGGCTGGACGCTGCGCGCCGACACCAACTTCCCCGACAGCACCGAAGAGCCGCAGTTTCCGGTCGGCCACGTCTACGAAGTCACCGCGCGCTCGCTGCTGCTGTTCCAGCTCACCTAGGCCATGCGCAACGCCTCGCTCGTCGCCCTGCTGGTGGTGACGGCGGTGCTGTACTTCGCGCGCGACGTGCTGATCCCGCTCGCGCTCGCGATCCTGCTTTCCTTCCTGCTCGCGCCGGCGGTACGGCACCTCGAGCGCTGGAAGCTCGGCCGCGTGCTTTCCACGGCGATCGTGGTGCTGCTCGGCTTCTCGGTGATCGGCGGCATCGGCTGGGTCGCCGGCGGGCAGGCGATCGCGCTCACCGCCAAGCTTCCCGAGTACCGCGCCAACGTGCAGGCGAAGATGCGCGTGCTGCGCGATCCGAGTTCCGGCACCCAGCTCGGAAAGGCCGCCGAAGCCATCAAGGACCTGGAGAAGCAGGCCGACCCGGCGCCGCAGCGGCCGATGCCGGTGACCGAGACCCCGAAGTCGCCCTTCGCGCAGCTCGCCGAGGTGGTGACGCCCTTCACCAAGCCTTTCGGCACCGCGCTCGCGGTGATCGTCTTCACCATCCTGCTGCTGCTGCACCGCGAGAACATGCGCGAGCGCCTGATCGGCCTCATCGGCGCGCGGCGCATCAACGTGACCACGCAGGCGCTCGGCGAGGCCTCGTACCGCGTGAGCCGCTACCTCTTCATGCAGCTGGTGGTGAACGCCTGCTTCGGCATCCCCTTCGGCGTCGCGCTCTACTTCATCGGCATTCCGAACGCGATGCTCTGGGGCCTGCTTGCCACGCTGCTGCGCTTCATCCCGTACGCCGGAGTGTGGATCGCGGTCTCGATGCCGGTGCTGCTCGCCTTCGCCATCTCCGACGGCTGGTCGCAGGTCGCCTGGGTGCTCGGCGTCTTTCTCGCGCTCGAGCTTCTCCTCGTCAACCTGGTCGAGCCCTGGCTTTACAGCCGCAGCGCCGGGCTCTCGCCGATCGCGGTCATCGCCGCGGCGCTCTTCTGGACCTGGCTATGGGGCCCGGTGGGCCTTCTCCTCGCCATGCCGCTCACCGTGTGCGTCGCGGTGATAGGCCGCCACATCCCCGAGATGGGCTACCTCAACGTGCTCCTCGGCGTCGAGCCGGTGCTTACCCCCGAGGCGCGCTTCTACCAGCGCCTCGTCGCCATGGACCAGGACGAGGCCGAAGAGCTCGCCGAGTCGCACGCGAACGAGAAGGGCCTCGCCGCGCTGCACGCCGAAGTGGTCATTCCGGCGCTCGGGCTCGCCGAGCAGGACCGCCACGCCGGCACCCTCGACGAGACGCGCGCGCGCTTCATCCTCGACACCACACGCCGCATCGTCGAATACGTCGAAGACCGCAAGGAATCGCAGCCGCAAAGCGAAGCGCCCCCGAGAAAGGCGCTCGCGCCCGTGTGCCTCGTCGCCGCGAGCGACGAGGCCGACCACGTCGCCGCCGCCGTCCTCGCGCGCATGCTTCCCGCCTCCGAGTTCAATCCTCGCGTCATCCCGTTCCCGCTCCTCGCCGCCGAGACCGTCGAGCAGATCGCGAAACACGCCTGCAAGGTCGTCTGCATCTCCGCCATCCCCCCTCAGGCCGCCACCCCCGCCAGCTACCTCTGCAAGCGCCTCAAGCACCGCCTCCCCGACCTCAAAGTCCTCGTCGCCCTGTGGACCAGCGAAAACACCGAGCGCGCCTCGGCCCGTCTGCGCGCCGCCGGCGCCGACGTCGTCGTCACCGGACTTACCGAGGCTATCGATCAGTTACGCGAGCTCACGCCCCAAAATCAGGGACGGACCACGATTTCCCGCCCCGATTCCGAGTCATTGCGCGAACGCCGCAAGACCAACAGATAAATCGACCTCGGGCAACTCGCCGCCACGGCGCATTGCCGATCGCATTTCCGCGGCGTAGGGTGGCGAGAGGGGGGAAATCAACGAGGCCGCGCAGGTTACGTCTTGACGGTTTGCACGCCGCGGACGCCGTCATCTCACGCTGGGTGCCAAGCGCACCGATGTGCCATTTTGGATATCCAAGAGCTCGTTCTCTCGGCTTCCGTACTCTGTGTTCTACACCGTCGAACCAGAGCAGAATAGACGTCGCCATGGCTGGCCGCCGCTAAGCAATGCATTTCGAATGGGACCGTTCGAAGGCAGATGCGAATCGAAGAAAGCACAGGGTCATATTCGATGAAGCGGTCAGCGTCTTCTACGACCCGTTGTCAGCTACCTTTTCCGACCCCGACTCGTCGCTTGCTGAAGAACGTCTCGTCACTATCGGACAATCGTCGCCATTAGCGCACGACTAGCTACGGCGCATGAGCGCAAACGGCATGAAAGCTAAACGGACTACCTACGTTGCACAAATGCGGGCCGAGTACAACTTTGACTATGCCAAAGCCGTAAGGGGCAAGTACTACAAACGGCTTCTGAAGGAAGGCTCGAACGTCGTGGTCCTGGACCGTGACGTGGCAAGGGCATTCCCCGACTCGGCTTCCGTTAATAAGGCATTGAGGTCGGTGCTCAAAGGCAAGCGCCCGCGGCGTGTAGTCGGGCGTTCAAGGCGGACGCGCGATAAAGCGTCTCGCGCCGGGTAACGGCTAGCCCCTTCCGGCATTCCATGATCGAATAGCGCCCACGGTCTTAAGACTGAGGAGGAGGCTTATAACCCGGAAGGCGTTCGCGACGCACTCTTGGCGTCAATCGCTTCCCGCCTCCGAGCTCAATCCCCGCGTCATTCCGTTCCCGCTCCTCGCCGCCGAGACCCTCGAGCAGATCGCAAGACACGCCTGCAAAGTCGTCTGCATCTCCGCCATCCCCCCGCCGGCTACCTCTGCAAGCGCCTCAAGCACCGCTTCCCCGACCTGAAGGTCCTCGTCGCCCTCTGGACCAGCGAAGACACCGAGCGCGCCTCCGCTCGCCTCCGTGCTGCCGGCGCCGACCTCGTCGCCACCCGGCTCGCGGAGGCCATCGACCAGCTGCGCCAGCTCGCCGTCCCCCTGAGCCTCGAGCTCCAGCACCGAAATCAGGGACGGACCCCGATTACCGGGACCGGGTAAGCTACTCTTGGAGAATGAAGAATCTTTATCCGCTTATCCTCGCGGCCTTGCTCGGCATCTCCATGCAGAGCCAGGCGGCCGATATCGTGATTCACGGCATCGACTTCGGTATCTATCGCATCGAGGGCGAAGGCCCGGGCCGGGAGGCCAAGCTGGTTCAGAAAACCGACCGCATCCCTCTCAAGCGAGGCACCACGTTCGGCGTCATGGTCGAGGTCCTCGGCCCGCAGGATGGCCGCCCGCGGATGCTGCGCCGGATCACGCGCTTCCCGGCTCCGGGTCTCAGGAACCCTCAGACCGGCACGACGCGGCCCTATAGCGAGACGGAGGTCACCGTTCGCGTGGGCGATACGCTGCACGGCTTGTTCAGCTTCGACCACGCGTGGGAAATGGTGCCCGGCACCTGGAGCATGGAATATTGGCTGGGCGGCGAGAAGCTCATCGGCAAGGAATTCACGGTCCGCTAGCCGCTTATGGCCCGGAAATCGAACCGTTTGCTGTTGGGGGCGCTCGCCCTTATTTGTTTGTCGGCGAGCGCGGCCGCCCGGAACTATCCCAACAGAGCCGTGCGCGTCATCGTGCCGTTCTCTCCGCGCATCGCGCAGGCGGCCGGGAGCCGGGCGCAATGATCCGCGTCGTCAGGCTCGGAACGCCGCGCGCCCGCGCCGAGGGGCCGCGCCTGGGCACGGTGCGGCGCCCGCCGCGCGGCGTTCGCAAGCAGGATTACGCCAAGCGCGATTACTACGACCTGTGGCTGCCGCTGCTTTCGCCGAGCCAGAAGCTCGTCAGCGCTGCGCTCTCGCAGCCGTGGACCGACGCGCGCTGGAGAAAATTCGCCGCCGCGTACCGGCGCGAGATGAAGGCGCCGGCTGCGCAACAGCTCCTGGCGCTGCTCGCGCAGATGTCGCACCACGCAAATTTTTCCGTGGGGTGCTATTGCGAGAACGAAGCGCGCTGCCACCGCCGCGTCCTGAAGGACCTGCTGCGCGAGCACGGCGCGAAGATCGGGGACGGATAAATCGTGGTCCGTCCCTGATTTGCAGGTGATCGACGTTCCGTCCGAATGGGTCGTGCGCTGGGCGCAGCTCGTCGAGCGCGGGCCGGTGCTCGACGTGGCCTGCGGCGGCGGGCGCCACGCAGCCTACTTCGCCGAGCGCGGCTTCGAGGTGGTTGCGCTCGATCGCGAGCCGCAGCTCATCCCCGGGGTGCGTTTCATCCAGGCAGATCTGGAAGACGGCAGTCCCTGGCCACTGCCCGGGCGGCGTTTCGCGGCCATCGTGGTCGCGAACTACCTGCACCGGCCGCTGTTTCCGATGCTTAAGGAAAGCCTGGAGGAGGGCGGCGTACTCGTCTATGAGACCTTCATGCTGGGAAACGAGCGCTACGGCAAACCCTCCAACCCCCGATTTCTTCTGCGTCCCGGGGAGCTGCTGCAGGCTTTCGCGGGCCTGACGGTCGTCGGCTTCGAGCAGGGCATCGTCGAGCGGCCGAAAACGGCGCTGGTGCAGCGGCTGTGCGCCGTCCGGGGCGAGGCGGGAAGCGTTAGAATCGCCGCATGATTACCGGCAGCCTGGTAGCAATCGTCACGCCGATGCACGAGGACGGACGCCTCGACTTCGGCGCCTTCAAGAAGCTGATCGACTGGCACGTCGCGGAAGGCACCGACGGCATCGTCGTGGTCGGGACGACCGGCGAATCGCCGACGGTCGACTTCGACGAGCACAAGGAGCTGATCCGCATCGCGGTCCAGCACTCGCGCGGCCGCATCCCGATCATCGCGGGCACCGGCGGGAACTCGACCGCCGAGGCCATCGAGCTCACCGAATCGGCGAAAAAGGCCGGCGCCACCGCCTGCCTCTCGGTCGTGCCCTATTACAACAAGCCGACCCAGGAAGGACTGTACCGCCACTTCCGCAAGATCGCCGAGACGGTCGACCTGCCGATGATCGTGTACAACGTGCCCGGCCGCACGGTGGCCGACCTGCAGAACGACACGGTGCTGCGGCTTTCCCAGGTGCCGGGAATCATCGGCATCAAGGACGCCACGGCCAACATCGAAAGAGGCTCGGACCTGATCCGGCGCGCGCCGCGCAACTTCGCCATCTACAGCGGAGAGGACGCCACGGCGCTCGCGCTCATCCTGCTCGGCGGGCATGGCGTCATCTCGGTCACCGCGAACGTCGCGCCCAAGCTCATGCACCAGATGTGCGCCGCGGCGCTGGTGGGCGACGTGAAGAACTCGCGCGAGCTCAACCTCAAGCTGCTTCCGCTGCACCAGCGCCTTTTCGTCGAGGCGAACCCGATCCCGGTCAAGTGGGCGCTCGCGGAGATGGGGATGATCGAGCACGGCTTGCGCCTGCCGCTGTCGCCGCTTTCCGAGAAATTCCACGAAGCGGTGCGCGAAGCGCTGCACGAGGCGGGCGTCTCGATCGCCGGGCTGCGCGTCGTCGAAGGCCGCGGCTAGATGCGCAGATTCGTGGTGCTGGCCGCCGTTGTCGTCGCCGGCTGCAGCGGCCTGGGAGACGCGCTCGAAAGCAAGATCGATTACAAATCGTCCGGCCAGCTTCCCCCGCTCGAGGTTCCGCCCGACCTCACCGCCCCGGCACGCGACACCCGCTACGCGCTGCCCGAAACCCGGCAGTCGGCCACGCTGTCGGGCTATCAGCAGGAGCGCCGCGAGCAGGGCCGGGCCGGCGGCACGCAGGTGCTGCCGCAGGTCGACCAGGTGCGCGTCGAGCGCAGCGGCAACGAGCGCTGGCTGGTCGTGCAGGAGCCGCCCGAGAAAATGTGGCCGCGGGTACGCGATTTCTGGCAGGAGCGCGGGTTCCTCATCAAGTACGAAGCTCCCGAAGCGGGCGTGATGGAGACCGACTGGGCGGAGAACCGGGCCAACATCCCGCAGGATTTCATCCGCGGCGTCCTCGGGAAGCTGGCCGACCAGGTGTATTCGACCGCCGAGCGCGACAAGTTCCGTACGCGCCTCGAGCGCACCGCCGACGGCAAGGGAACCGAGATCTACATCAGCCATCGCGGCATGCAGGAGGTCTACACCACCAACCAGCGCGGCAACGAAGGCCAGACGGTCTGGCAGCCGCGCGCAGCCGATCCGGGTCTCGAGGCCGAGTTTCTCCGGCTGCTCATGGTGCGTCTGGGCGTGCAAGACGAGCGTGCGAAGGTCGCCGCCGCGACAGCGCCCCAGCAGTTGCGGGCCGAGCTGAGGAAGGCGAGCGACGGCGCCGAGCAGCTCCAGGTCAACGAGCCCTTCGACCGCGCCTGGCGGCGCGTCGGCCTCGCGCTCGACCGCGTCGGCTTCACCGTCGAGGACCGCGACCGGCAGAAAGGGCTGTACTTCGTGCGCTATGCCGATCCCGAATCCGACATGAAGCGCAAGGACTCGGAGCGCGGATTCCTCTCGCGGCTGTTCTCGTGGGGATCCAGCGACGCGAAGGTGAAGGCGGAGCAGTATCGCGTCCAGGTGCGCGCCGAGCGCGACGCGAGCCTCGTCGACGTGCTGAACAAGGACGGCGGGCGCGAGACTTCGACTACCGCGCAGCGCATCCTCACGCTGCTGCACGAGCAGCTGAAATAACCTAGCGGGCGGCCTGCGCCGCGAGGAAGTGCCTGGCGATCTCCTCGCCGGTGGCCTTCCAAACCCCGTCGAAGCCGCAGACGTAATCGAGCGCGCGCTCGAGGGCCGGCATGCGATGCGGCTGTCCGCTCACGTACGGGTGCAGGCAGATCGCCATCACGCGCGCCGAGCGCTCGCCTTCGCGCCACAGGACTTCGAACTGGTCGCGGATCATGCGCTCGAACTCGGGCGGCGTGTACTTCGAGCGCACGATCGCCGCGGTATCGTTGATCTCGTACGAATACGGCACCGAGACGAGCTGGCGGCCGCCGATATCCATGAGATAGGGCTGGTCGTCGTTCACCCAGTCGGCGACGTAGAGGCAGCCTTCGGCGGCGAGGTGATCGAGGGTGTTCCAGGTCTCCTGCAGGCCCGAGCCCAGCCAGCCGACCGGACGACGCCCGCTCGCGCGCTCGATGCGCTCCAGGCAGCTGCGGATGAGCTCCCGCTCCTTGTCGGCGGACACTTCGTTCAGCCGCTCGACGTTGGTGCGGTTGTGTCCCATCAGCTCCCATCCGAGGCGCACGCACTCTTCGATGATTTCCGGGTGATGCTCGCAGACGTCGGCGTTGAGCGCGACGCTGCTGCGGATGCCGCGCTTGGACAGCGCCTCCATCAGGCGGAACACGCCCACGCGGTTGCCATAGTCGCGCTGCGCCCAATGCCGCACCATCGGTGTCGGCGCATTGGAGCCCGGCCGCTCGTTCGCGTCGCCGGGCATCGGCCGGTCGAGCGGAAAGAACTCGATGTTGGTGACCACCCAGAGCGCAAGCCGCGCGCCGCCGGGCAGATCGAGCCGGGGCCGCCGGGTGATCGGGCGGTAGGGGAACGGCCCGTACGGTGCGGGCTTCATAACTGCTCGAGCACTTCGCCGAGCGCCATCACGTCCGCGTATTTGTGCGCGACGTCGAACAGCGCCATGGCGTGCAGGAACGGCGAAAGGTCGCCCACGGTCTCCTCGGCGAGCACCACCTTGTAGCCGAACGACTTTCCTTCCACGGCGCTGGCGCGCACCGCGCCGCTCGACGGTCCGCCGCACACGATGAGCGACCCGGCTGCGCGCCGCCGCAGCGCGCGCTCGAGATCGGAGGAGAAAAAAGCGCTCTCACAGGGACGCGCGATGGCATCCTCGCCGCCCTTCGGGGCGAGCGCTCGCAGCGCCTCGGCGCCCGGCGGCAGCGAGTGCAGTACCGGCAGGCCGCGTCCGCGCGCTTCGGCGAGCAGGCGCGCAGCCGGCGGCTGCCACGCTTCGCCGCAGGCCACGCCGCCCGGATGCACCACCAGCAGCGCGGGGTGGGGGCCCACCGCGCGCTCGCGCACGTAGGCGGAATAGATGTGGAGCACCTCGTCGGAAACGTAATCGCGCCAGCAATAATCCTCGAAGTCACGCATGGCGCAGACTCTTCATCGCTGCGCAGGCCGTGTCGACATCGATCACTTCGGCGTACTTGACGTGCATGTCGAACAGGCTCGCCTTGTGGTTGAGCTCGCAACGGTCGAATACGCAGCCAGCCACCACGGCCACTGGATAGCCGAGCGACCAGGCCTCCACGACGCTCGAGCGCACGCACCCGCTCGTGCTCTCGCCGATGATGAATAGCGAATCGACGCCCATGTCGTTCAGGAACGCGGACAGCGGCGTGCCGAAGAAGGCGCTCGCGCGCTTCTTGTACACGACCAGCTCGCCCTCGAGCGGCGCGAGCTCGTCCTTGATCTTGTAGAGCGCGATGTCGGGCTGGCGGCGCTTGCGGTTCGTCGGGCCGATGCGGGCGTTGGTTTCCTTGCGCGTGTCGTAGGTGACGTGCACGATCGGCACGCCGTGCGCGCGCGCGGCGGCGTAGAGCTGCACCGTCGGCGGCAGCGCGCGCCAGGCGTACTCGCCGCACGACGCGGGATACTTCTCCATCAGCTCGCGCACCGGGCGCGGCCCGCCGTCGTACACGAGATCGTAGAGATCGACGGCGACCAGCGCCGGCCGCCGCGCCTTGAACGGCGCGACCGAGCGCGCGCGCAGCTGCGCGCGCGCCGGCGGGTCGATGAGCTCGTTGCAGAATTGTTCGATGTTCATTTTCGGGTTCTCGAAGATAGCACGTTAGTTTCGCGCAGCCGCTCGAGCGGACGCTGCTAAACTGCCCGCAGCCAATAAAACGAGGAGGAGCGCATGCGCTGGGCAGGAAGAATTCTGGCATTGCTGGCGTTTTCCGCCGCATCGACGTTCGCAGCGGCGCAGGCGTGGCCCGTCAAGCCGCTGCGGCTGGTGATCCCGTTCGCCCCGGGAGGCGGCGCCGATATCGCCGGACGGCTGCTGGCGCAGGAGATGAGCGAATCGCTGAAGCAGTCGGTGATCGTGGAGAATCGTACCGGCGCCGGGGGCACCATCGCCCCGGACAACGTGGCGAAGTCGCCCGCGGACGGCTACAGCGTGGTGCTGGCGCACGTCGGCGGCATCTCGATCGCACCTCATCTCTTCAAGAACCTGCCGTACGATCCGGTCAAGGACCTCGCGCCGGTAACGCTGGTGGTGAACGCCCTGAGCGTGCTGGTCGTCAATCCCGCGCTGCCGGTGCACAACGTCGCCGAGCTGGTCGCGTACGCGAAGGCCAACCCGGACAAGCTGTCGTTCGGATCCGCCGGCACCGGCACCGACACGCATCTCGCCGCGGAGCTTTTCAAGTCGATGACCGGCACGCAGATGGTGCACGTTCCCTACAAAGGCGGCGCGCCGGCGCTGCTCGACCTGATGGCCGGGCGCGTGCAGCTCAGCTTCGCTTCGGTGGCAACCACCATCAACGCGATCCAGGGCGAAAAGCTGCGCGCCCTTGCCATGACCGGCAGCAAGCGCTTCGAGCTCCTGCCCAATCTGCCGACCATCGCCGAGGCCGGCGTCCCGGGCTACGAGATCAACAACTGGTACGGGCTTTTCGTTCCCGCGGGCACTCCGGCCGACGTCATCCGGCGCCTCAATGCCGAAGCCATCAAGGCGATGCAGAAGCCCGGGGTGCGCGCGAAGCTCATCGCGGCGGGTCTTGAACCGAGCTGGAACACCCCGGAGCAGTTCGGCTCGTACATCAAGGCGGAAAACACGAAATGGGGCAAGATCGTGCGCGACTCGGGCGCTAAGGCCGACTGACGCATGGGGCACACGGCGACGCTCGCGCGCTACGCCTCGAAGCTGCGCTACGAGGAGCTCCCGCCCGACGTCGTGCAGATCGCGAAGAACAGCATCGCGGACACCTTCGCGATCATGGCGTTCGGCGCCGCGCTGCCGTGGAGCCGGATCATCGCCGGGTATGCGACGGAAAACGGCCCCGGCGGCAAGAGCCGCATCCTCGGGACCGGCGCAGCGGCGCGCCCGCCGGCGGCGGCGTTCGCCAACGGCGCCTTCGCGCATGCCTTCGAGATGGACAACCTCACCAAGCCCAATTCCGGGTCGCATCCCGGGGCGACGGTGCTATCGGCCGCGCTCGCGCTTGCGCAGGACCGCGGCATCGGGGGGCGCGAGTTGCTCACCGCCTTCGTCGCCGGCGCCGAAGTCATGATCCGCATCGGGCAGGCGACGCGGCACAGCAACGAAAAGCACGGCTACCACGCCCCGGGCACCACCGGCCCCTTCGGTGCCGCTGCCGGCGCTTCGCGGCTGCTGGCGCTCGACGCCGAGCGTACCTGCAATGCCCTCGGCATCGCCGCCTCCACCGCCGCCGGTATCCTCGAGTTCGCCAAATCGGGTAGCGGCGCGATGGTGAAAAGGCTGCATCTTGGCCGGGCCGGCGAGAGCGGCGTGCTCGCCGCGAGCCTCGCCGAGCGCGGCTTCACGGCACCGGCCAGCGCGCTCGAGGGCGAATTCGGCTTCATCAAGGTGTTCTGCCGGGAGTACGACATGGACGCGCTGACGCGCGGGCTCGGCGAAACCTATGTCTCCCGCACCATCCTGACCAAGCGCTATGCCTGCCACATCACCGCGCATACCGCGGTCGATTCCGCGATTGCGCTGCGCGAGCAGCACCATTTTGGCGCGCAGGACGTGGCTTCCATGACGATCGCCGGCACCGAGCGCATGCTGCGCGTGAATAACATCGCGCGCCCGAAGGACCTCATGATGTCGCAGTACAGTATTCCGTACTGCGTGGCGCTCGCCATGTTCCACAATCCCATGGATCCGAGCGTATTCAATGACGAGGCCGCTCGGGATCCCAGGATCCTCGACCTCGCCGGCAGGGTGAAAATGTTTCTTGCGCCCCCGCCCGACCATCAGGGCGACCTCACCACCACGCTCACGGTGCAGCTCAAGGACGGGCGCACGCTGTCGCGGCGCGCCACGCACTTCAAGGGCACGCCCGACGAGCCGCTCGCGGCGGAAGAGTTGCGCACCAAGTTCTTGCTCGTGACCAAGCGATTCGGCGCCGCGAAAATGTCGCAGCTGTTCGATCGCATCCAGAACCTCGAAGCGGAGGCGAGCCTCGACTGGCTCGGCGGCTAGCGATGCGCTTTGCCTCGCTTGCGAGCGGCAGCAAAGGAAACTGCCTGGTGGCCGAAGCCGACCGCACCAGGGTGCTGATCGACTGCGGCCTGAACCTGCGCGATACCGAGCGGCGCCTCGCGCGGCTGGGGCTTGCGCCCTCCGACATCGCCGCGCTGCTCGTCACCCACGAGCACGGAGACCACTCCGGCGGAGTGTTCGACTTCGCCGCCGCGCACGCGCTTCCCGTGTACCTCACCTACGGCACGATGACCGCCCTCAAGGCGGAGGGCAAGGTGACCGAGGGAGTGAAGACCGTAATCATCGACGGCAGACAGGCGTTTACCGTCGGCGGCATGCAAGTTATTCCCTTCACCGTGCCCCACGATGCGCGCGAGCCGGTCCAGTACGTGCTCGCCGACGGCGACAAGAGGCTCGGGGTGCTGACCGATATCGGCGCCTTGACGGCGCACGTCGAGCAGACGCTGAGCGGGCTGCATGCGCTCGTTCTCGAGTGCAATTACGACCACGACATGCTGTGGAACGGAACCTACCCGAAATGGCTGAAGCAGCGCATCGCCGGCCCGTTCGGCCACCTGGACAACGCCGATTCGGCCAAGCTGCTCGCGGCGCTCGACTGCTCGCGGCTGCAGCACCTTGTCGGTGCGCACCTCTCCGAGCAGAACAACCGCCCGGAGATTGCGCGCGCGGCGCTTGCGGCCGCGATACGGTGCGAGGAAAGCTGGATCAGCCTCGCCACCCAGGCTGGGGGATTCGGCTGGCGCGATCTGCTTTGACCCCCTGTGAAGGGGGTCGCGAGTGAAACGAGCGGGGGGTTGGTTTTCCGGACTGCATCCGCAGACGCACGCCAGAAAACCAACCCCCCGCTCGCGATGCTCGCTCCCCCCTTTACAGGGGGGCGGCGAACACCGATTACATCTTCCCTTCGGGTCGTTCTCTCTTACTTCTTCTCTTCTTTCTTCTCTTCGGCCTTCGCTTCTTCCTTCTTCGGCTCTTCGGGCTTTGCTTCCGGCGCGGGTGACGAAGGCGCGGGAGCCGCGCTCGAGCCGGCGGAGGGCGAAGTCGCCGCCGGCGCCGGAGTGGACGCGGTGGGCGCAGTCGTAGCGGGAGAAGTCGATGCGCCCTTGCTCGGCGCGCTTTCCTGGCCGCAGGCGGCGAGCACGAACGCCGCCGACACGGCGAGAAGCAGTGTCTTATTCATACATTTCCTCTAGAGTGAATTTGATGTACGTCAAACCCGACCGAAAGCCGGGCGGGGCGCAATTCTAGAAGCATTGAAGTGAAAAGTCAGTCAGCGGCGAGTCAGGTTCGCGCTCACAGGCCGACCGTGCTGCTCGACACGGCCGGATAGGAAGCGGCCCAGATCTCGGCGAAGCGCCCGCGCATCGCGAATGCCTCGTTCTCGTCGGCGAGCCCGATGGCGCCGCGGAAGAACGCGCCGACCGGGCGGCGCACGTAATGCGAAGCGTCGAGCACCATGAACGAGTCCCGCAGCTCGCGTATCTCGTCGTGCGAGCGATGGATCTGGATGGCGTGCGCGTAGCGCGCGAGAAGCGACATCATCCGCGGGCACTGGCGCTGGAGGTGCTGCGGGTCGTGCAGCACGAGGTAGAGGCGCCGCGTGCGGCTCGCCTGCAGAAAGCGCTGGAGGCGCTCGATGCGCGCCGGATCGTTGAACAGCAGCGCGGCGCCGTCGCGGTCGAAGATGCGCAGCTCGCGCCCCGGCTGCTCGAGCAGCCGGTCGACGGCCGCCTGGAAGCCTTCCCTGGTGTCGAAGCGCTCGTAGACCGCGTCATCCATCGCGTCGTTTCTTCGTGTAGTGCAGGTAGCCGGCGCGCTGCCATTCTGCGACCAGCTCCGCGAGCGGCGCAAGCCGCGCGGCATCCAGCGCGCGCCGGTCGGCGAGCTCGCGCAGAAGTCGCGGCTGTGGCACCGAGACGGGTTCGCCATTTATGAAGAAGCGCGCGCCGGCATAGAGGATCTGCGTCTTCGGATCGAGCTCCACCCATGCGCCTGTTCCGGCGCTGCGCCTGAATACGACTTGAGGCTTCGGCGCGCTCAGGTAGCGGCCCAGGAAGTCCGCGACATCTCCCTTCGAAAAGCGGATCCTGCGCAGTATGCGGAACGCGAAGCGAATCATCTCCTGCGGCAGGCGTGCCGGATGGAGCACCGGCGCGAGCCCGGGGTCGCGGTACCGCGCATCGGGCAGGCCGCGCTCGTGCAGCCAGTCGAGAAACGCCGCGGCGAGCTCGGCGCCGCGCGGCGCCCGGAAGCCGATGGAGTAGGTGTAGCACTCTTCGAGCGCGACGCCGTCGTGCTCGACGCCGGGCGGCAGGTACAGGAGATCTCCCGGCTCGCAAACATATTTTTTGTCAAGCACCCGCCAGCGCCGCCGGCCGGGCCCCTGCAGCAGGAACACATCGTAGGAATCGACGTGCGGGCCGACGCCGCCGCCCGGCGCCGCGTAGCTCACCATGACGTCGTCCAGGCGCGCCTGCGGAACGAAGGAGAAGCGGCGCAGCAATTCGTCGGCCGCGCGCACCTGCAGGTTCACTCCGCTGACGAGCAGCGTCCAATTGGTTCTCTTTATGCGGATTTTCTCGAAGGGCCCGTGCGCGGTTTGCCAGCGCCGCCCGCGGCGCTCCACGATCCGCGACTCGACATCGTCGCGCAGCGCGAGCGCGGCGAGGGCTCGCTTGTCGATCACTCCGGCGAAACCGGGAACCGCTCGGCGCACGAACAGCGGCCGCTTCTGCCAATGGCGGCGCATGAACTCGCGCGGCGAAAGCGTCCCGAACAACGATGCCTGCATCGCGCTCGATTATATGTAGCGCCGCTACGACAGATGCGCGGCGATACTTGTCAAACTGAAAAACATTTGGCATAGAATCGGCGCACGATGCTCGAACCAGGACAACCCGCTCCGGAATTCGCGCTACCCGATGCCGACATGCAGACGGTGGACCTGTCGGCATTCAAGGGAAAGAAGAACGTGGTTCTGTATTTCTATCCCAAGGACGGCACGCCCGGCTGCACCCTGGTGACGACCGACTTCTCCGATCACGAGGATCAGTTCCAGAAGCACGACTGCGTGGTGCTCGGCGTGTCGCGCGACGACTGCCTCACGCACGCGGACTTCCGCGACCGCAACGGCGTGACCATCTCGCTGCTGTCCGACACCGAGGGCGAGGTGTGCCGGAAGTACGGCGTCATCCAGGAAAAGGAGACGGAGGGCGTGCGCCGCGAGTGCCTGGTGCGCTCGACCTTCATCATCGACAAGAAAGGCGTCATCCGCCACGTCACTTACGGCGTCAATCCGCGAGGCCACGCCGCCGAGGTATTCGACGTGGTGAAGCGCCTGCGTGCGTGAGCCGGGTCCCGGTCGCCCGGGACACCGTCGTGTCGCTTCGCATCGAGCTGTATGACGCGCACGGCACGCTGCTCGACGCGCCCGCCGAGCCGCTCACCTATCTGCACGGCGGTTACGGCGGCATGCTCGAGGCGCTCGAGCGCGCGCTCGAGGGCAAGCTCCCCGGCGAGACGCTGCGCGTCCAGCTCGAGCCCGAGCAGGCGTTCGGCGAGTACGACGCCGCGCTGCTGCGCGTCGAGCCCGCGGAGCGCTACGGCGAGGGCCTCGAAGTCGGCATGCAGATCGAGGAAGACTCGCGCATCTATGCGATTACCGACGTCGCCGCAGGCAGCGTGGTGCTCGACGGGAACCATCCGCTCGCCGGCATCTCTTTGAGATTCACATGCACCGTCACGGCGGTGCGCCCGGCAACAAAAGAAGAACTGGCGCGCGGAGTATCATTGCCTTAGGAGGGGCGGGGGATGGCAAAAGATATCCTGTCGTACGGGATCGGAACGCTCGCGGCGTTCGCCGTCATGGCGGCGCTCGCGTTCCTCTTCATCAGCGACATCACGCAGAAAAAGCACGGCGTGCTGCGCAACTATCCGGTCGTCGGGCACCTGCGCTATTTCTTCGAGCAGCTCGGCGAGTACTTCAGGCAGTACTTCTTCTCCGGCGACCGCGACGAGATGCCTTTCAACCGCGCGACGCGCGGTTGGGTGTATCGCCTCGCGAAGAACGAGGGCGGGACCATCGGCTTCGGCTCGACTTACGACCTGCACCGGCCGGGCGCGCTCATCTTCGTCAATCATCCGTTTCCGGTGCTGGAAGAAGAGCGGCTGCCGACGCCTTCGCTCGTGCTCGGCGAGGGCTATTGCAAGCAGCCCTTCGAGGCGCGATCCATAGTGAACATCAGCGGCATGAGCTTCGGTGCGATCTCGGCGCCCGCGGTGCAGTCGCTGTCGCGCGGCGCGGCGCTCGCGGGCTGCTGGATGGATACCGGCGAGGGCGGCCTCTCGCCCTACCACCTCGAGGGCAACTGCGACATCATCATGCAGATCGGCACGGCCAAGTACGGGGTGCGCGATCCGCAGGGCAATTTGTCGGAAGAAAGATTGATTGAACTTTCCAGAGTCGTTAAGGCTTTCGAGATCAAGCTCTCCCAGGGCGCGAAGCCCGGCAAGGGCGGCGTGCTTCCCGGCAGGAAAGTGACCGCCGAAATCGCGCGCATCCGCGGCATTCCCGAGGGGCGCGACTCGATCAGCCCGAACCGCCACCGCGACATCTCGAGCATGGCGGAGCTGCTCGACAAGATCGCCTGGATCCGCGAGCTCACCGGAAGGCCGGTCGGCATCAAGACGGCGGTCGGCGGCTGGCGCTTCATGCACGAGATGGCCGAGGTGATTCACCGCCGCGGCCTGGAGCTCGCGCCGGATTTCCTCGTCGTCGACGGCGGCGAGGGAGGATCGGGCGCGGCGCCGCAGGCGCTCGCCGATCACATGAGCCTTTCGATCGAGGAAGCGCTGCCGCGCGTGGTCGACGCCCTGATCGAGACGGGTCTGAAGGGCCGTGTGCGCGTCGTCGCTTCCGGCAAGCTCGTCACCTCGGCGCGCGCAGCCTGGGCGCTTTGCGTCGGCGCCGATTTCATAAATACCGCGCGCGGATTCATGTTCGCGCTCGGCTGCATCCAGGCGCTGCGCTGCCACCAGAACACCTGCCCGACCGGCGTGACCACGCACAACAAGCGGCTGCAGCGCGCGCTCGTGGTCGAGGAGAAGTACCTGCGCGTGGCGAATTACGCCAACAACATGAACCGCGAGATCGACATGATCGCCCACTCCTGCGGCGTCAGGCATGCGCGCGAGCTCAAGCGCGAGCACGTGCGCATCGTGCAGGCGAGCGGGCAGTCCGTCGCGCTCAACATGCTTTATCCGTACCCGGAACCGAAGGTGCGGATGAAAGTTGCCTGAGACATAGGGTAGGCTTGACATAGGGTAGGCTTGGCACACTAGAACGAGGAGGAGGTCCCCATGTTGTCCGCGGCAAAGAGAAGCGCTGTCCTGCTGGCATGCCTTGCGGCCGCGTCGATTGCGGCTGCGCAGAGCTATCCCAACCGCCCGATCCGCGTCATCGTGCCGCAGCCGCCGGGCGGCGGATTCGATCTGGTCGCGCGCACGCTCGCTGAGCCGCTCGCGCGCGTGATGAGCAATCCGGTGATCGTCGAGAACCGGCCGGGCGCCGGAATGCTCGTCGGCACCGAGGCGGCGGCCAAGGCGGACCCCGACGGCTACACCTTGCTGCTGGGCGCGAAACCCAATCTCGCGTTCAACTCGGGCCTGTACGACAGGCTGCCCTATGATCCGAAGGACTTCGCGCCGGTCGGGCTCGCCACCTACAATACATACACGCTCGTCGCGCGCAAGGAGCTGCCGTTCGAGTCGTTGAAGGAACTGGTGGAGTACGCGCGCGCGAACCCTGGCAAGCTCAACGTCGCGAGCGCGGGCAACGGTACCGGGCAGCACATCATCGCCGCGGTGACGTTCCACCTCGCCGGCGTGCAGATCACGCACGTGCCCTACAAAGGCGCCGGCCCCGCCTACCAGGACCTGATCCCCGGGCGCGTCGACCTCTTCTTCGACAACTCGGCGACGGCGCAGCCGCACATCGACGGCGGACGCGTGAAGCCGATCGCGGTGTCGTCGCCGGAGCGCCTTTCGGTGCTGCCCAATGTGCCGACCGTGCGCGAGCAGGGCGTCGACTTCGACAACCAGACCTGGATCGGCTTCTTCGTGCGCCGCGAGACGCCCGAGCCGGTCCTTGCGCGCCTGCGCGCCGATTTCGCCAGGGTCATGGCGATGCCCGAGGTCGGAACAATCCTGGAGAAGAAGGGCTATGCGGTCATCCGGCTCTCGCCCAAGGAAGCCGAGGACCTCGTGGCGCGGGACATCGACAAATGGACGCAGCTTATCCGGGCGGCGGGAATACACGCCGCAAACTGACCGAGCACCGCCGCGCAGCGGCACGCGCGGGGCTGCGCTACGTCAGCGACGACGGCAAAGGCATCACGCGGCGCCGCGTCGGCGCCGGCTGGGCGTATTACGCGCCCACCGGGGCCCGCATCACGGATTCGAGGGAAAGAAAGCGCTTGAATGCCCTCGCCATCCCGCCGGCCTGGAACGACGTGTGGATCTGCCCGAATCCGGAAGGCCACATCCAGGCGACGGCGCGCGATGTGCGCGGCAGAAAGCAGTACCGCTATCACCCGGCGTACCGCGAGGCGCGCGACCGCTCGAAGTTCCGCCACATGCTCGAGTTCAGCGAGGTGCTGCCGCGGCTGCGCAGCCGCATCGAGCGCGACCTGCGCGCGCCCGACCACACGCGCAGGCAGCTGCTCGCCACGGTGGTGCGGCTGCTCGACAAGACGCTGATCCGCGTCGGCAACGACGAGTATGCGCGCGAGAACAACTCCTTCGGCCTCACCACGCTGCGCCGCCGGCACGTGCGCGTCGACGGCGGCACGCTGCGCTTCAGCTTCCGCGGCAAGAGCGGCGTCGAGCACAGCATCTCGCTCTCCGACCCGCGGCTTGCGCGCATCATCCAGCGCTGCCAGGACCTGCCGGGGTACGAGCTGTTCCAGTACCTCGATGCCGCCGCCAGGCGCCAGTCGGTGTCGTCCGACGACGTGAACGCCTATTTGCGCGATCTCACCGGGAGCGACGTCACGGCGAAGGATTTCCGCACCTGGGGCGGCACCATGCTCGCCGCCGTGGAGCTGCGCGCGATGGGCGCCGCTGCCAGCCGCCGCGAAGCCGACCGCAACATCCTGCGCGCGATCGACGCGGTGGCCGAGCGCCTCGGCAACACCCGCGCCGTGTGCCGCAAGTACTACGTGCACCCCGCGCTATTGCGCGCCTATCTCATGGGACAGACGGTGCCGCTGCCGAAAGTGAACGGCCGCGCGCACGGTCGCCGGCGCAAGGCCGGTGCCGCGCTGCGTCGCGATGAGATCGCGGTGCTGCAGTTCCTCCAGCAGCGATACTGAGCGGGGTCAGAGCATTTGCTCTGACCCCGTTACTTGAGCCAGCAGTTCCAGATGCGGCGCGCCGGCTCGAGCAGGTCTCCGGCGGCGATGCCGACCGGACCCGCGCCCGAGGCGGCAAGCTCGTCGGCCGCGCAGCCGTGCAGATGAACGCCGAGCGTGAGCGCCGCTTCGCCGGAATAGTGCTGCGCGAGCAGCGCCCCGAGAATGCCGGAAAGCACGTCGCCCATGCCGGCGCTCGCCATGCCCGGATTGCCCGACGCGTTGATGAAGAGGTGGCCGTCGTGCGCGACGACGATGCTGCCGTTGCCCTTGAGCACGACATGCGCGTTGTAGCGCTTGGATAACGCGCGCGCCGCCGCCACGCGGTCCGCCTGTACTTCCTGCGTGGTAATCCCGAGCAGCCGGCCCGCCTCCGCGGGATGCGGGGTAATCAGCGTGTCCGCCTTGCGCCGCTCGCAGGCGAGGCGCAAATCCTCGTCGTCGGCCATCAGGTTGAGCGCGTCGGCATCGAGCACGCACGGCATTTCCGCGCTGAGCACGGCGCCGACGAGCGTCGCGGCGTGGTCGGTCCGGCCGAGTCCGGGGCCGACGACTATCGCGTCGAGATCGAGGCCGAGCACATCGTCTGCGTGCCGCAGCATGAGCTCGGGTGCCGCGGCATCGACGGCCAGAGGCTCGAGCAGTCCGACGTAGATGCGCCCGGCGCCGAGCTTGAGCGCCGCGCGGCCCGCAAGCAGCGCCGCGCCCGTCATGCCGCGCGCCCCGCCCAGGATGCCGACCGACCCGGCGGCGCCCTTGTGGAAATTGCGCGGCCGGCGCTTCAGGACGCCCTCGAAAATTTCCGCTTCGGCCACCCATGCGCTCGGGCGCTGGAGGTTCGGCAGGTCGAGGCCCAGGTCCGCCACGCTCACTTCGCCGCTGTAGTCCGGTCCGTCGAGCGTGAGCAGGCCGGGCTTGAGCGCGATGAAGGTGAGCGTGTGCGTCGCGCGCACCGCGCAGCCGAGCACCTGGCCGGTATCCGACTGGATGCCGCTCGGCACGTCCAGCGCCAGCACCGGGCAGCGCTGGCGGTTGGCGTACTCGACGAGCCCCGCATGCTCGCCGGTGATGCTGCGCGCAAGCCCGATGCCGAACAGCCCGTCGATCACCAGTCCCCAGTTCCTGTCAGGCGGCAGCTCGCCCGGGCTGCCGGCCACGGCGACGCGGAAAAACCTTTCCTTGAGGTGCGCGGCCGCGATGCGCGCATCGCCGCCGTTGTTGCCCGGTCCGGCGAGAACCAGGATGTCCTTGCCGGCGACGATTTTTTCCGCGAGCTCGGCGGCCGCAGCGCCGGCACGCTCCATGAGCGGCGGCGTCATGTCGCCCGCGGCCTTCTCGAGGCGGCGGATGTCTGCGGTGAGGTAGATCGCCCGGGGCATGGAAATCGTGGTCGGTCCCTGATTTTCCTACTTCTGGGTCGCGCCTAGAAGCACGTCGGGCAGCCAGGTGGCAAGCTCGGGAAACAGCGTGACCAGCGCGATGCAGACCAGCATCATGAAGAAGAACGGCAGGGAGGCAAGCGCGATGTAGTCGATGTCGCGCCCGGTCATGGTCTGCAGCACGAACAGATTGAAGCCCACGGGCGGCGTGATCTGCGCGATTTCCACCAGGATGACGATGAAGATGCCGAACCAGATCAGGTCGATGTGCGCCGCCTGGATCATCGGCAGCACGATGGTCATGGTCAGCACGATCATGGAAATGCCGTCGATCAGGCAGCCGAGGAGGAGATAGATCGCCGCGAGCACCGCGAGCAGGCTGTAGGAGCTCACGCCCAGCGACACCACCCACTCGGCGAGCGCGCGCGGGATGCCGGTGAATGCCATCGTCGAGCTGAGGAACGACGCGCCGGCGAGGATGAAAAGAATCATGCACGAGAGCCGCGTGGCGCCGATGAGGCTCGCCCAGAACGTCGCCGCGCTCAGCGTCCCGCTCCACCAGGCGATCGCCAGGGCGCCCAGGACGCCGAAAGCGGCCGCCTCGGTCGCCGTCGCCCAGCCGGTGAACATCGCGGCCATGATGAAGACGATGAGCGCGATGCAGGGAATGAGGTTGCGCGCCCGCCGCACGCGCTCCGCGAAGCCCAGGCGCTCCGTGACCGGCGGCGTCTTGTCGGGGTGGAGCAGCGACCAGACGACGATGACACCGGAGAACAGCAGCACCAGCAGGATCCCGGGCAGGACGCCCGCGACGAACATCTTCAGGATCGACTGTTCGGCCGCCACGGCGTAGACGATCATGATGATCGAGGGCGGAATGAGCAGCCCCAGCGTGCCCGCGCCGCAGAGCGAGCCGAGGCACATGCGCTCGTCGTAGCCGCGCTTGTGCAGCTCGGGCAGCGCCACCTTGGCGATCGTCGCGCAGGTGGCGGCGGACGATCCCGAGACCGCGGCAAAGATCCCGCAGCCGACGATGTTGACGTGCATGAGCCGGCCGGGGAGCCAGCCGAGCCAGGGCGACAGCCCCTCGAACATCTCCTCCGACAGGCGGGTGCGGAACAGGATCTCGCCCATCCACACGAAAAGCGGCAGCGCGGCAAGGCTCCACGACGCGCTCGAGCCCCAGAACGACTGGAAGAGATTCACTTCGGGCGGGCTGGAAGTGAAAAACTGCAGGCCGAACCACGCCACGACGCTCATCGCCATGGCGATCCACAGGCCGCCGGCGAGCAGCAGCAGCATGAGGCCGAAGAGCAGGATGGAAAGGCCGACCGCGCTCATCAGACCTTCTCGCTGAAGTCCCTGGCGGCGTGCCGCGCTTCCTCCGCCAGCCGGTAGGTCGGCTTGCCGCCGCGCGCTACGGTGACGAAATCGTCGAGCACCGCCACCGCCAGCACCAGCGCGCCGAGCACCAGGCTCATCTGCGGAATCCAGATCGGGATCTGGATCAGCCCCTGGGCGAGCTCGCCGAACTTCCAGCTTTCGAACACGAAGCGGCACGAAGCCCAGGCGATGTAGCCGACCACTGCGAGCGCCGCCGCGAGGCACGCGATCTCCGCGCGGTGCCGCGCCCGCGCCGGCAGGCGGTCGATCAGCAGGCTGACGCGCACCAGGTCGCCGTGGCGGAAGGTAAAGCCGAGCGCGAAGAACGCCGAGCCCGCGCACAGCCACGCCACGATGTCGTCGGCGCCGCGGAAGAGCAGCCCCGCGGAGCGCATGCCGGCCTGCAGCAGCATCACCGCTGCGATGCCGGCAAGGCACACCGCCGCGAGCGCGCCGCTCGCGGCGTAAAGGCGGTCGAGGAACCGCCGCAAACTATTTTTTACTTCTGTAGGCCTTGAGGATCGCCTGGCCGTCGGCGCCCGCCGTCTTTTCCCACTCCCGCGCCATCTGCTCGCCGATCTTGGAGAGCGCGGCCTTCAGCTCGGGCGAAGGCTCGCTTACCGACATCCCGTTCTTGGCAAGCGTCTCGTCGCCTTCCTTCTCGCGCGCCTTGGACATGTCCCAGCCGCGCTTCTCGGCGGTCGCGCCCGCTTTGACGAGCGCATTCTGCTGGTCCTTGGGCAGGCGCGAGAAAGCGCGCTGGTTCACCACCACCACGTTCTTCGGGTTCCAGGCGTTCGCTTTGTAGTAGTTCTTGACGAATTCCCAGGCCTTGGTCGACGTGCCGGTCGCCGAAGACGTGATCATCGCCTGCATCGCGCCGGTGGCGAACATCTGCGGCACCTCGGGCACCTGCACCACGATCGGGCTCGCGCCCATGAGCTCCGCCAGCCGCGCGGTGAGCGGGCTGTAAGTACGCATCTTCAGCCCCTTGAAGTCGTTCAGCGTCTTGACCGGATCCTTGGTGTAGATGCCCTGGCCGGGCCACGCGACCGAGTACAGCAGTTTCATGCCGCGCGATTGCAGCTTCTTCTCGAGGACCGGCTTCTGCGCCTGGTAGAACTTCCAGGCGTTGTCATAACCCGGCGCGACGAAAGGCACGTTGTCGGCGGCGAACACCGGGTCTTCGTTGCCGAACTGCCCGAGCAGGAACTCGGCGATGTTCACCTGACCGGTGGACACCGCGCGCAGGATGTCGGGATGCTTGATGAGCGAGCCGCTGGAGTGCACCTGGATGTGCAGCTTGCCGCCGGTCGCCTTCTCCACGTCCGCGACGAAAGCCACGACGTTCCGGGTGTGGAACTCGCCGTCGGAATACGGCGTCGGCATGTCCCACTTGGTCTGCGCCTGGGCGCTGCCGAGGGCCAAGGCGGCGGCGAAAATGGCCAAACGTTTCATTTGCATTTCCTCCCTGTCGTGGATGCCGGAATCTTAGCTCAGTTCGTTCGCCACAGCCTCGGCGAGGGCAAGGCTCGCCGTGAGGCCGGGCGACTCGATGCCGAAGAGGTGCGCGAGGCCCGCGATGCCGTGAGTCTTCGGTCCCTGCATGTCGAAGTCGGGCGCCGGCTCGCCGGGGCCCGCGGTCTTCGGACGGATACCGGCATAGCCTGGAGCGAGCGCGCCATCGGGCAGGCCGGGCCAGTAGCGCCGGATCGCGGCGTAGAAGCGCTCCGCGCGGCGCGGATCGACGTCATAGGCGATGCGCTCGACCCATTCGACATCGGGACCGAAGCGCGCCTGGCCGGCGAGGTCGAGCGTCAGGTGCACGCCCAGGCCGCCGGGCTCCGGAATCGGGTAAACCAGGCGCGAGAACGGCGACCGGCGCGTGAGCGAATAATAGTTTCCCTTTGCGTAGAGCTCTCTGGGAACGTGCCGCGCGGGAAAGCCTTCTATGTTTCGGGCAACCGTAGGCGCGCGCAGGCCGGCGCTGTTGACCACGATTCTCGCGGCGATCGGCTCGCTTCCCGCCACCCGGACCTCGAAGAAGTTGTCCCGGATCAAAATCCGCTCGAGCCGGCTCTTCAAGGCGAGCATCGCGCCGTGCGCTTGCGCGTCGCCCAGATACGCGAGCATAAGGGCGTGGCTGTCGATGATGCCGGTCGAGGGCGAGTACAGCGCAGCGACGCAGGAAAGCTCCGGCTCGAGCGCGAGCGCCTGCGCCCGCGTAAGCGAGACGACGTCCGTCACGCCGTTCGCCCGTGCTTTCTTCTGGATGTTTTCGAGCTCGGCGAGCTGCGATTCATCGGCCGCGACGATCAGCTTGCCGGAGCGCCGGTGCGGCACGCCGTGCGTAACGCAGTACTCGTAGAGCAACTCCTTGCCTTGGACGCAGCTGCGTGCCTTGAGAGAGCCCTTCAGGTAATAGATGCCGGCGTGGATGACCTCGGAATTGCGCGAGCTGGTGTGCGTGCCGATGGCGTCCTCGGCCTCCAGGATCACCACCTCGCGGCCGCGCATGGCGAGCGCGCGCGCGATGGCCAGGCCGATTGCGCCGGCGCCGACGACCACCGCGTCAAGCGTCTCCAAGCAGGAGCGTCCTTTCGAATCAAGTTAGGATTCGATTGTAATGGCTGAGGCACGAGCGACTCTCGCGAACCGGCGCGCCGCGCCGCATAACCGGTGGGCGTTTCACCACGTGCGCGAGATCGTGCCCGGCGCGGACATACCGAACGACCGCCGGCGCGTGCGCGAGCTCCGGGTGCAGCCGGCCAAGCTCGAGCTCGACCGGTTTTCCGAGCAAGCGGACACCGACGGCATGGCGATCCTGCAGCGCGGGCGCCTCGTCTTCGAGCGCTACGCGAACGGCACGACGCCGCAAAGCCCGCACATCCTCGTGTCGGTGTCGAAATCGATGCTCGGCCTGCCGTTTTATTCGAAGCTCGTTGAATCCGATGGCGCGCACGGCGGCCCGATGCATTACGTTTCTCCGAACAGCGTGATCGCGAGACTTTCTTCGCAGGCTGCGCTGGAAATCCGCAAATTCCTGGCATGAGCGGCTGGCAGTTCTGGATCGACCGCGGCGGCACTTTCACCGATGTCGTCGCGCGCCGCCCGGACGGGCGGCTGCTCACGCACAAGCTGCTCTCGGACAATCCGGAGCGCTACGGCGATGCCGCCTTGGCGGGTATCAGAGAAATCCTCAATGTAAGAGACGGGCAAGCCATTCCGGTTCATTTGCTCGAAGCCGTCAAGATGGGAACCACGGTGGCCACCAACGCGCTGCTCGAGCGAAAAGGCGAGCGCAGCGCGCTTTTCATCACGCGCGGGTTCCGGGACGCGCTGCGCATCGCCTACCAGAACCGCCCGCGCCTGTTCGACCGGCAGATCGTGCTGCCCGAAATGCTGTATTCGAAGGTGGTGGAGGTCGAGGAGCGCATCGGCGCGCGCGGCGAGATCGTGCTGGCGCTGGACGAGCGCAGAGCCGAAGCCGATTTATTGAAAGCCTACGAAGAAGGCTTCCGCTCGATCGCCATCGTGTTCATGCACGCCTACCGCTTTGCGGACCACGAAGCGAGGGTCGCGCAACTCGCCGAGCGGATCGGCTTCACGCAGATCTCGG
Organism: Betaproteobacteria bacterium; assembly: GCA_004297625.1. Lineage (GTDB taxonomy): Bacteria > Pseudomonadota > Gammaproteobacteria > Burkholderiales > SG8-39 > SCGC-AG-212-J23. The sequence goes on from SCTY01000022.1 coordinate 86,000, forward strand.
TGTCGCACCGCGTGAGCCCGCTGATGAAGCTCGTCGGCCGCGGCGATACCACGGTCGTCGATGCGTACCTCTCGCCGATCCTGCGCCGCTACGTCGATCGCCTCGCGCGCGAGCTGCGGGGCGTGCGGCTTCTTTTCATGCAATCGAACGGCGGCCTCACCGACGCGCGCCGCTTCCAGGGCAAGGACGCGATCCTTTCCGGGCCGGCGGGCGGCATCGTCGGCGCGGTGCGCACCTCGCTCGCCGCGGGCTTCGAGCGGATCATCGGCTTCGACATGGGAGGCACCTCGACCGACGTGTCGCATTACGCCGGCGAGCTCGAGCGCGAGTTCGAGACGCGGGTGGCCGGCGTGCGCATGCGGGCGCCGATGATGAGCATTCATACGGTCGCGGCAGGCGGCGGCTCGATCCTGCACTTCGACGGCTCGCGTTACCGCGCCGGCCCGGATTCGGCCGGCGCCAATCCCGGCCCCGCGAGCTACCGCCGCGGCGGCCCGCTCACCGTGACCGACGCCAATGTGATGCTCGGCAAGATCCAGCCGGATTTCTTCCCGCGCGTCTTCGGTCCGAGGGGAGACGAGCCTCTCGACTCCGCCGTCGTCACAGAGCTCTTTTCTGCTCTGACAGAAAAAATCGCGGACGGCCGCACTGCCGAACAGGTCGCGGAAGGCTTCGTCCAGATCGCGGTCGGCAACATGGCGAACGCGATCAAGCACATCTCGGTGCAGCGCGGCCACGATATCACGCAGTACACGCTGTGCTGCTTCGGCGGCGCCGCCGGGCAGCACGCGTGCCTCGTGGCCGATGCCCTCGCCATGACGCGCGTGTTCATTCATCCGTATGCCGGCGTGCTCTCGGCCTACGGCATGGGCCTCGCCGACCAGGTCGCCATGCGCGAGAAGGCGGTGGAAAGGAAGCTCGACGAGAGCTGCGCGCTGGAGGACCTGGCGGAGGCGCTCGCCATCGAAGCAAGAAACGACCTCATTGCGCAGGGCGTGTCGCCGCCGCTCGTGAAGGTGGTGCGCCGCGCGCATCTCAAGTACGAGGGAACCGACACGGCGCTCATAGTGCTGCTCGGGCCGCTCCAGCAGATGGTCGAGCAGTTCGAAGCCGCGTATCGCAAGCAGTTCTCCTTCCTCATGCCCGGCAAGCCGGTCATCGCCGAGGCGGTGTCAGTCGAAGCCATCGCCCAGGGCGAACGCTTCGACGAAGTAAGCGCAACCGAGAAGGCCGAAGCCGGGCCGGCGCGCTCGGTGCGCATGTTCACCGGCGGGCGCTGGCACGAGGCTCCCCTTTACCGGCGCGATGACCTGGGTCCGGGGCAGCCTATCGAAGGCCCGGCGATCATCGCCGAGGCGAACGCGACCACGGTGGTCGAGCCCGAATGGCGCGCGACGGTGACGCCGCTGAACCACCTCGTGCTCGAGAGGGTGAGGCCGCGCGCCGGGCGCGTGGCCGTGGGCACGCAGGTCGATCCGGTGATGCTCGAGATCTTCAATAACCTGTACATGTCGATCGCCGAGCAGATGGGGCTGCGGCTGCAGAACACCGCATATTCGGTCAACATCAAGGAGCGCCTGGACTTCTCGTGCGCCTTGTTCGATGCCGAGGGAAACCTCATCGCCAACGCCCCGCACATGCCGGTGCACCTCGGCTCGATGGGCGAATCGATCAAGACGGTGATCCGGCTGAACAGCGGCAAGATGAAGCCCGGCAACGTGTACGTGCTCAATGCCCCGTACAACGGCGGCACGCACCTTCCCGACGTGACCGTGATTACGCCGGTGTTTTCTACGGCAGACGAAATTCTCTTTTACGTCGGGTCGAGAGGCCACCATGCCGATATCGGCGGCATTACGCCCGGATCGATGCCGCCGGGATCCAAAGTGGTCGAAGAAGAAGGCGTGCTCATCGACAACTTCCTGCTCGTGGAGCAAGGCCGCTGGCGTGAAAAAGAACTGACCGCGCTGCTCACTTCGGGCCGCTATCCCGCGCGCAACGTGCAGCAGAACATCGCCGACCTCCAGGCCCAGATCGCCGCGAACGAGAAGGGCGTGCAGGAGCTGCGCCGCATGGTCGAGCATTTCGGCCTGGACGTGGTGCGCGCCTACATGCGCCACGTGCAGGACAACGCCGAGGAGTCGGTGCGCCGCGTGATAGAAAAAATGAGCGGCTCGCTGAAGGACTCCGAATTCGATTACCCGCTCGACAACGGAGCGCGCATAAAGGTCCGTATCGAGATCGGCGCGGACAGGCGCAGCGCGCGCATCGATTTCAGCGGCACATCGGCGCAGCTGCCGAACAATTTCAACGCGCCGGCCGCGGTTTGCATGGCGGCGGTGCTGTATGTGTTCAGGACGCTGGTCGACGACGACATTCCGCTCAACGCCGGGTGCCTGAAGCCGCTCGCGGTGGCGATTCCCGACGGCTGCATGCTGCGGCCCCGCTATCCGGCGGCGGTCGTGGCGGGCAATGTGGAAACTTCGCAGTGCATCACCGATGCGCTGTACGGCGCGCTCGGCGTGCTCGCCGCTTCCCAGGGCACCATGAACAATTTCACTTTCGGCAACGAGCGCTTTCAGTACTACGAGACGGTGGCCGGCGGTTCCGGCGCAGGACCCGGATTCGACGGCGCCGACGCGGTGCAGACGCACATGACGAACTCGCGCCTCACCGATCCCGAGGTGCTGGAGTGGCGTTTCCCGGTGCGCCTGGAAAGCTTCGAGATCCGCAACGGCTCGGGCGGGCGCGGCCGCTGGCGCGGCGGAAACGGCGCCGTGCGCCGCGTGCGCTTTCTCGAGCCGATGACCGCTGCCATTCTGTCGGGTCATCGCCTGGTGCAGCCGCACGGGCTCGAGGGAGGCGAGCCGGGCGCCGCCGGGCGCAATTACGTGCTGCGGGCCGACGGCAGCCGCACCGAGCTGGGACCGTTCGATCAGACCGAGATGGGCCGCGGCGACATCTTCGTGATCGAGACGCCGGGCGGAGGGGGGTTCGGCACTATAAAATAGCCGCAAACAATGAATCCAGGGGCGATCTACTCGAAGTCGGGCAAGGGGGTCCAGGAGGCCTCCGGGAAGACCAGCCTGCTCAAGCGAGCCGATCGCGCGGTGCTCTCCGCGATCGACGGGCGCGCCACCCTCGCCGAGGTCGCGCAGAAACTCGGCAAGCCGTTCGATGCCGCGTTCGAGGCGCTCATCAATCAGCTCGACAGGGAAGGCTTCGTGCGCGCCGTTTCGAGCGGCGGGACGGAGAAGAACCCGGCCGCGCGCAGCGGCGGCCAGGCCCCGGCCGCGGGCGCCGACCTCGACTTCACCACCATAATTCCCGTTCCCAAGATGCCGCCGAAGCCGGCCGACGCCGCCAGGCGCGCCAAGGAGCAGGAATCGGCGCTCTACAAGGCCCGGCAGGAGGCCGAGGCGCGCGCCCAGTCGGAACGCGACCGCCTGAAGGCAGAGGGTGAGGCCAAGGCGCGCACCGAGGCGGAAGCGAAGTTCCGCGCCGACGCGGAGAAGAGAATTCGCGAGGAAACCGAAGCACGGCTGAAAGCCGAGGCCGAAGCGAAAGCCAAGGCGGCCCGCGAGGCGGCGCTCAGGATCGCGGCCGAGGCGAAAGCCAAGGCGGACGCCGAAAAGGCGCGGCTCGAAGCCGAGCGCGCCAGGCTCGAAGCCGAACGCAGGCAGCGCGAAGAGGCCGAGCGCAAGGCGCGCGAAGAAGCCGAAAAGGCGCGCAGAGAGGCCGAAGAGCTGCGCCGGCGGCTGGAAGAAGAGCGCAAAGCACGCGAAGCGGAAGAGCGGCGGCGGAGGGAAGAAGAGCGGCGCGCGCGCGAAGAGGCCGAGCGCAAGGCACGCGAAGAGGAAGAACGCCGGGCCCGTGAAGAGGAAGAGCGCGCTCGCCGGGCGCAGGAAGAGGAGCAGGAGCGGGCGCGCCGGGCCCACGACGAGGAAATCGAACGCGCGCGGCGCGAAGCCGAGCAGGCGCAGGCACCCGCCGAGCCCGAGCCGGCCGAGCCCGAGCCCGCCGCGTCCACGGCGGCCACGGTGGTTCCGGGCAGCCTCGATACGCTCATGGCCGACCTGGACTCGTTTTCCCAGCGCGAGGAAGACGATCGCAGATCGAGGGACGCTGCGGAGCGCGAGGACAAAGAGGAGAAAGCTCGCCGGCTGCGCGAGGAATCCGAGCGCCGCGCCGAGGAGCAGGCGCAAGTCGAGCGCCGCCAGGCCGAGGAGCGCCGCCGCAAGGAGGAAGAGCAGCGCCGCGCCCAGGAAGAGGCGGAGCGCCGGGTGCGCGAGGCCGAAGAGGCGCGCAGGAAGGAAGCCGAGGAGCGCCAGCGCAAGGCCCGCGAGGCGATGGCCGCGGCAGAGCCGGCGCAGCAGGCGCCGGCCCGCCCCGCAGCGTCGGACGACATCGGCATCACCGACGAAGACCTCGACATGGAGGACGTGCGCCACGACGAGGCCCTGGTCGCCAAGGAGTCGCGCAAGGGCCAGCGCGACCAGGAACGCGAAGCGAGGGAGCGCGAGCGCGAAGAGCGGGAGCGCGAGCGCGAGCGGGAAGAGCGGGAACGCGCCGCCAAGCCGGTCAAGCCTTCAAAACCGCGCAGGCCGGTCAAATGGGGCAGGCCGGTCGCGATCACCTTGTTCGTGCTGCTCGTCGGCGCCATCGGCGTGCTGCACGTCATGCCGATCCCGACCGAGCCGTATGAGCGCGCCGCGTCGGAGGTGCTCGGCCACCCGGTGCGCATCTCCTCGGCGCGCCTTTCCCTCTATAGCGGCGTGCGCCTCAACCTCGAGCGCGTGAAGATCGGCGAGACGGCCAATCTTGGAAGCGCGCGCGCCTATCCGGAGCTCGGCTCGCTCTTCGGCGATCGCAAGGCCTTCAGCCGCATCGAGGTCGACAATGCGACCCTGGCGCCGCAGGCGCTCGGCGAGGTCCTGTTCGCCAAAATGAAAGGTGCCAACTTCAGCGTCGGGCGCGTCATCGTGAAGCAGCTCAAGATCGAGAGCGGCCTCGCGATTCCGCCCCTGGAAGCCGAGGCCGAGAGCGGCCCGGACGGCGCGGTGCGCGCCGTCACGCTGCGCGGCCCGGAAAATCTGATCGGGAAAATCACGCCGGACGGCGGCAACATCGAGTTCGATGTGACGGCGAGCAGCTTCGCGTTGCCCGTCGCGCCGGCGGTTTCGCTTACCAGCTTCGCGATGAAAGGCACGGCGACGCGCCAGGGAATGAGCGTAGCCTCGTGGGGCGGTGCATTGTTCGACGGCGCGTTGAACGGCGTTGCCAACGTGCGCTGGACGGGCGGCTGGCACATCGACGGCGTAGTGACCGTGCGCAACATCAACGCTGCGGTATTTGCGCCCGCGCTGCTCTCCGAAGGCCGCGCCGAGGGCACGGCGAAGTTCTCGATGAGCGCCCCGGACCCGGACAAGCTCGCCGGCGAGAGCCGCATCGAAGGCAAGTTCACTGTTTACAAAGGAGTGCTCGGCAGCTTCGACCTGTCGCGCCTGATCCAGAGTTCCGGGCGGCAATCCTCCGGCCGGACGCAATTCGCGGAGATGACCGGCCAGGGGACGTACGACAAGGGCGCGGTGGCGCTGCGCGAGGTGCAGATCAGCGCCGGCGCGCTCAACGCGGGCGCGAGCGCTGACATCGCGCAGAGCGGAGCGCTTTCGGGGCGCATCATCGCGGACGTGAAGACCGCCACGCAGACGCTGCGCCAGACGATCCTCCTGGGAGGGACAGTCAAGGAGCCGCAGGTCAGAAACTAGTGCCCCAAGTTCTCCAGCTCCGCGGCCCGCGCGCGCTGTCGGAGTTCCGCCTCGCCAAGCTGCTCGCAGCCTTGCAGAAAGTGGATTCCGGCGTACGCACCGTCGGCGCCGAGTACCGCTATTTCGTAGAGACCGAAAGAGCGCTCGACGCCGGGGAGCGCAAGCTCCTCGAGCGGCTGCTCGACGACGGCACGCCGATGCTCGACTCCACGGCAGGCGAATTGTTCCTCGTGGTGCCGCGCCTGGGAACCGTGTCGCCGTGGTCCTCGAAGGCGACCGATATCGCGCGCAACTGCGGCCTCGCCGGCGTGCGCCGCATCGAGCGCGGCACGGTGTACTACCCGAACAGCGGCAACCCGCAGCTCGCCCCGCTGCTGCACGACCGCATGACGCAGACGGTGCTGCGCTCGTTCGACGAGGCGCCCAAGCTTTTTGCCCACGTTCCGCCGCGCCCCTTGGAAAGCATTCCCGTCGAGAAAATAGCTGAGGCCAACCGTCGCCTCGGTCTCGCGCTGAGCGAGGACGAGATCGAGTACCTGGAGCGCGCCTACCGCGGCCTGGGCCGCGACCCGACCGACGCCGAGCTCACCATGTTCGCGCAGGCGAACTCCGAGCATTGCCGCCACAAGATCTTCAATGCCGACTGGATCGTCGACGGCGAGCGCCAGCCGCAGTCGCTCTTTTCGATGATCCGGCATACGCACGCGGCGAGCCCGCAAGGGACGGTGCTCGCCTACGCCGACAACGCGGCGATCATCGAAGGCGGGCAGGCGCAGCGCTTCTTTGCGGACGAAAAGGGCGTGTACCGGTACCACGGCGACCTCACGCACTTCGTCATCAAGTGCGAGACGCACAACCATCCGACCGCCATCTCGCCTTTTGCGGGCGCAGCCACCGGCTCGGGCGGCGAGATCCGCGACGAGGGCGCGACGGGCCGCGGAGCCAAGCCGAAGGCGGGGCTCGTCGGCTATTCGGTTTCGCATCTGCGGATCCCGGGGCTCGCGCATCCCTGGGAGGCGTCCGATCCGGGCAAGCCGGCGCGCATCGCCTCGGCGCTCGACATCATGCTCGAGGCGCCGATCGGCGCCGCCGCGTTCAACAACGAGTTCGGCCGGCCGAATCTCTGCGGTTACTTCCGCACGTTCGAATTCGGAAGCCGGGGCTACCACAAGCCCATCATGCTCGCGGGCGGCGTGGGAAGCATCGCCGCCGCGCACACTGCGAAAGCGCCGCTCCCGGCGGGGAGCCTTCTCATCCAGCTCGGCGGGCCGGCGCTGCTCATCGGCATGGGCGGCGGCGCGGCGTCCTCCATGGGCGCCGGCGCGAACGTCGAGGACCTCGACTTCGACTCGGTGCAGCGCGACAACGCCGAGATGGAGCGCCGGGCGCAGGAGGTGATCGACCGCTGCTGGCAGCTGGGCGCCGCGAATCCGATCCTCTCCATTCACGACGTCGGCGCGGGCGGCCTGTCGAACGCCTTGCCGGAGCTCGCGCATGCGGCGGGGCGCGGCGCGCGCATCGAGCTGCGCAACATCCCGTCGGAAGACCGCAGCATGTCGCCGCGCGAGATCTGGTGCAACGAGGCGCAGGAGCGATACGTCCTCGCCATTTCTCCAAAGTCACTGGCTTTGTTCAAAGCCCTCTGCGAGCGCGAGCGCTGCCCGTTCGCGGTCCTCGGCGAGGCGACCGACGACGCCCACCTGCTCGTCACCGACTCGATGCTGAAGGCGAGCCCGGTCGACGTGGACCTCGGGCTCATCCTCGGCAAGCCGCCGAAGATGCTGCGCGACGTGAAGCGCGTGCCTGCAGCGCTGAGTCCTTTGTCTCTTGAGAAAATTACGTTGACGGGCGCCGCGAACCGCGTGCTGCGCCATCCGGCGGTGGCGGACAAGACTTTCCTCATTGCGATCGGCGACCGCACGGTCGGCGGATTGTGCGCGCGCGATCCGCTCGTCGGCCCCTGGCAGGTGCCGGTGGCCGATTGCGCCGTCACGCTCGCCGACTACCACGGCTACGCGGGCGAGGCTTTCGCGGTCGGCGAGCGCACGCCGCTCGCGCTCATCGACGCGCCGGCTTCCGGGCGCATGGCCGTGGGCGAGGCGCTGACCAATCTCGCCTCGGCGCTTATCGCCGATATTTCGAACGTAAAGCTGTCGGCCAACTGGATGGCCGCGGCAGGGCATCCGGGCGAGGACGCGGCGCTTTTCGACACGGTGCGCGCGCTGGCGCTCGAGCTGTGTCCCGCGCTCGGCATCTCGATCCCGGTGGGCAAGGATTCGCTGTCGATGCGCACCGCGTGGGACGGCAAGGAAATCGTCGCGCCGCTTTCGCTCATCGTGTCGGCCTTCGCTCCCGCGGTGGACGCGCGCGCTACGCTGACGCCGCAGCTTCGCACCGACTGCGGCGACACCGAGCTCGTGCTCGTCGATCTCGGCCGCGGCCGCAACCGGCTCGGCGGCTCGATCCTCGCGCAGACTTACTCGCAGTTAGGCGAGGCCTGCCCGGATCTCGACGACCCGGCGCTGCTTAAGGGCTTCTTCGCCGCGATGCAGAAGCTCCGTCCGCTGGTTCTCGCCTATCACGACCGCTCCGACGGAGGCCTGTTCGCGAGCGTATGCGAGATGGCGTTCGCCGGTCACTGCGGCGTCACGCTCAATCTCGACAGCATCGCTTTCGACGCGGCCGCGGACGACGTCGACGCCTTCAAGCGCGGCACCGAGGAGCAGCTCGCCGGGCGCGCCAAGGACCTGGCGCTCGCGGCCCTCTTTTCCGAGGAGCTGGGCGCGGTGCTGCAGATCCGCGCCGCGGACCGCGGGCGGGTGATGGACGCGCTGCGCGCGGCGGGGCTCGGCGATTGCAGCCACATCATCGGCCAGCTCAATGCGCGCGACGTTATCCGTATCACGCGCGACAACCGCAGCGTGTTCGAAAGCAAGCGCGACCACCTGCAGCGCACCTGGTTCGAGACGAGCTGGAGAATGCAGGCGCTGCGCGACAACCCGGAATGCGCGCGCGAGGAGTACGACCGGATCATCGAGCATGACGATCCGGGTCTGTCCTTCAAAGTTGCCTTTCAGGAAAAAGATGTTTTCGTGGCGACTGGCGCGAGGCCGCGGGTCGCCGTCCTGCGAGAGCAGGGGGTGAACGGCCACGTCGAGATGGCCGCGTGCTTCGAGCGCGCGGGCTTCGAGGCGCAGGACGTGCACATGACCGACCTCGTCGCCGGCCGCGTGTCGCTCGACGGATTCAAGGGGTTCGCCGCAGGCGGCGGCTTCTCCTACGGCGACGTGCTCGGCGCGGGGCAGGGCTGGGCGAAGACCATTCTCTTCAATGCGCGGGCGCGCGCGGAGTTCGAGCGCTTCTTCGCCCGCGCGGATACCTTCGCGCTCGGCGCGTGCAACGGCTGCCAGATGATGGCGGCGCTGAAGGAGCTGATCCCGGGCGCGGACGACTGGCCGATTTTCTTGCGCAACCGCTCCGAGCAGTTCGAAGCGCGCCTCGTGATGGTCGAGATCATGCCGAGCGCGTCGCTCTTTTTCCGCGGCATGGAAGGCAGCCGCATGCCGATCGTGACCGCGCACGGCGAAGGACGAGCGTCCTGGGGCGGGAAGACGCCTTCAAGCCTGCCGGTGTGCATGCGCTACGTCGACAACCGCGGCGACGCGACCGAGGTCTATCCCTACAACCCCAGCGGCTCGCCGCGGGGGATCACCGGTCTCACCACGCCGGACGGGCGCTTCACCATCGTGATGCCGCACCCGGAGCGCGTGTTCCGCACGGTGCAGCTCTCGTGGGCGCCGGACCGGTCGGTGGAGGATTCGCCCTGGATGCGCATGTTCCGCAACGCGCGCGCTTGGGTAGGATAGCGGCCATGATGCCGATCACTCGGCATGACCAGAGCCTGCTCGCCAAGTGCGGCTCGAGCAAATCGAAGATCCTCTCCGCGCAGATCTGGGTCGGCGACATCCGCAACCGCACGCCGATGAACGAGGTGTGGACCGCATGGGCGGACCCCTCGAACATGCCGGCGCGCGCCTGCGTCGAGTCGCGGCTCGCCGATCCGCGCGCGCCGGTCGAGATCATGGTGGTCGCGGCGGTCTAGCCGCCGCGGCGGCTACGCGGCCTTCGCGACCGAGGGCAGCCCGGCAAGCGCCGTCGCGAGCTCCTGCTGGTCGTAGTCCTGGTCGAGCAGCTTGTTCGCGAAGTAGTCGAGGTACGCCTGCATGTCGAAATGCCCATGCCCCGAGAGGTTGAAGACGATCACGCGCGAGCGGCCTTCGGCCTTGCAGCGCAGCGCTTCGTCGATCGCCGCCCGTATCGCGTGGTTCGCTTCGGGCGCCGGCAGGATGCCTTCGACGCGCGCGAACTGCACGCCGGCGTCGAAGCACGGCCGCTGGTGGTACGCGACCGCTTCGAGCAGCCCCAGCTCCTTGCAAAAGGACACCAGCGGCGCCATGCCGTGGTAGCGCAGGCCCCCGGCGTGGAATCCCGGCGGGGTGAAGGTCGAGCCGAGCGTGTGCATCTTCACGAGCGGAGTGAGGTGCGCCGTGTCGCCGAAGTCGTAGGCGTACTTGCCGCGCGTGAGCGACGGGCACGCGGAGGGCTCGACCGCCACTACGCGAACCTTCTTGCCGCCGCGCAGCTGCGCGCCAAGGAACGGAAACACCAGCCCGGCGAAGTTGGACCCACCGCCGGTGCAGCCGATGAGGACATCGGGGTAATCGCCCGCCATCTCGAGCTGCGCCATCGTCTCCTGGCCGACGATCGTCTGGTGCATGAGCACATGGTTCAGCACCGAGCCGAGCGCGTACTTGGTGTCCTCGTGCGTGGCCGCCACCTCGACCGCTTCGGAGATCGCGATGCCGAGGCTTCCGGGGTGATCTTTCCTCTTCTCCAGGATGGCGCGTCCGGAATTGGTTTCCATGGACGGCGAGGGGACGCACTTCGCGCCGTAGGTCTCCATGAGGGCGCGCCGGTAGGGCTTCTGGTCGTAGGACACGCGCACCATGTAGACCTTGATCTCGATGCCGAAGAGCGCCCCGGCGAACGCGAGCGACGAGCCCCACTGCCCGGCGCCGGTCTCCGTGGTGATCTTCTTCACCCCGGCTTCCTTGTTGTAGAAGGCCTGCGCCACCGCGGTATTCGGCTTGTGGCTGCCCGACGGACTGACGCCTTCATATTTGTAATAGATCTTCGCGGGCGTCTGCAGCGCCTTCTCGAGGCGCCGCGCGCGGTAAAGCGGCGAAGGCCGCCACTGGCGGTAGATCTCGCGCACCGGCTCGGGAATGTCGATTTCGCGCTCGGTGCTGACCTCCTGGGCGATCAGCGCCATCGGGAAAAGCGGCGCGAGATCGTCGGGGCCGACGGGCTGCTTGGTTCCGGGATGCAGCACCGCGGGCGGCGCCGAGGGCAGGTCCGCCATGATGTTGTACCAGCGCTTCGGCAGCTTGGATTCATCCAGAACGTATTTCACGGTGTCGGTCATGGCGCTTCTCCCGGAAGAAAAATGGGGTGTGGCTGCTTATTCTAGGCCGCAAGCTGCTGCAAGATGTCCTTCACCGCGGCGGCGCGCTCCTGCCAGGCCGGAAGCTTGGCCTCGACGCGCAGCTTCTCCGGTCCGGCAAGGCGCGCCTGGCGGCCCTTGCGCCGGATGAAGTCGATGACCTTGGCGCCGTCGAGCGGCGGGTTCTTGATGAACTGAAGCTGGACCGCCTCGTGGGTGGCGTCGACGCGCGCCACGCCCAGGCGCCTTGCGGCGATGCGCACGATGTGGCATTCGATCAGGGCGCGCGCCGCCTCCGGCAGCTCGCCGAAGCGGTCGACGAGCTCCTCGCGCAGCGCGTCGAGCTCCTCGCGGGTCTCGGCGTCGGCCAGGCGCTTGTAGAGCGAGAGCCGCTCGTGCACGTCGCTGCAGTAGGCGGCGGGCAGCAGGGCGGGAACGTGCAGGTTGACCTCCGTGGAGACGTCGACGGTAGCCTCCAGCTCGTCGGCCTTTCCCGCTTTCAGTTTTCGGACGGCCCTTTCGAGCATGCGCGCATACAGCGAGAAGCCGACTTCCTGGATCTCGCCCGACTGCTCCTCGCCCAGGATCTCGCCCGCGCCGCGGATTTCGAGGTCGTGCATCGCGAGGTAGAAGCCCGAGCCGAGCTCTTCCATCATCTGGATGGCTTCCAGCCGCTTCACGGCGTTCTTGTTCAACGCTTCCTCGGGCGGCGTGAGCAGGTACGCGTATGCCTGGTGGTGCGAGCGGCCGACGCGCCCGCGCAGCTGGTGGAGCTGCGCCAGCCCGAAGCGATCGGCGCGGTTGATGACGATGGTGTTCGCCGTGGGGATGTCGATCCCGGTTTCGATGATCGTCGAGCAGAGCAGCACGTTGCAGCGCTGCGCGGTGAAGTCGCGCATGACGCGCTCGAGGTCGCGCTCGCGCATCTGGCCGTGCGCGATCGCGATGCGCCCCTCGGGCAGCAGGCGCGCAAGGCGCTCCTGCATGCGCTCGATCGTTTCGACCTCGTTATGCAGGAAGTACACCTGGCCGCCGCGCTTGAGCTCCCGCATGACCGCTTCCCGGATCAGCCCCTCCGACCAGGGAGAGACGAAGGTCTTGATCGCCAGGCGCTTCTGCGGCGCGGTCGCGATGACCGAAAAGTCGCGGATTCCCTCGAGCGACATCGCCAGCGTGCGGGGAATGGGCGTAGCGGTGAGCGTGAGTACGTCGACTTCGGCGCGCAGGCGCTTCAGCGCCTCTTTTTGCCGCACGCCGAAGCGGTGCTCCTCGTCGATGATCACCAGTCCCAGGCGCTTGAGCCTCACTTCCCTGCCGAGGAGCTTGTGCGTGCCGATGACGATGTCCATCTCGCCGCTTTCGAGCTTCTTCAGGATTTCCGTCGCTTCCTTGGAACTGCGGAAACGCGAGAGCTCGGCGAGCTTGACAGGCCAGTCGGCGAAGCGGTCGCTGAAGGTCTGGAAATGCTGCTCGGCAAGCAGCGTCGTCGGGCACAGGATCACCACCTGCTTTCCGTCGGCGACCGCCACGAACGCCGCGCGCAGCGCGACCTCGGTCTTGCCGAAGCCGACATCGCCGCACACCAGGCGGTCCATCGGCTTGCCCGAGGCCATGTCGGTGATGACTGCTTCGATTGCCTGCGCCTGGTCGGGCGTTTCTTCAAAGCCGAAGCCCGCCGCGAACCCCTCCAGATCATGCATCCCTATTGAAAATGAATGACCCAGTCGCGCTGCTCGCCTGGCGTACAGCGCGAGGAGCTCCGCCGCCGTGTCGCGCACCTGCCTCGCCGCGCGCGCCTTCGCTTTGTCCCATTGGCCGCTGCCCAGCCTGTGCAGCGGCGCCTCCTCCGGTTGCGCGCCGCTGTAGCGGCCGATGAGGCCGAGCTGGGCGACGGGGACGTAGAGCTTGTCGCCGCCCTCGTACTCGAGCAGCAGGAACTCGCTTTGGCCGTCCTCGAGGTCGAGCGACACGAGGCCCTGGTAGCGGCCGATGCCGTGCTGCTCGTGCACCACCGGATCGCCGACCTTGAGCTCCGAGAGGTCGCGCAGCATGCCCTCGACCGAGCTGCGCTTCTCTGCCGCCCGGCTGCGCCGGCGCACCACGCCGGCGTAAAGCTCGGCCTCCGTGACGACCGCCCATCCCTCGCCCGGCACGATGAAGCCGTGCGCAAGCGGGGACACGCAAAGCAGAAAACCGGACTGGTTCTTCAAGAACTCGTCGAACGTCGAGCAGGATTCCGGTTTCAATCCGTACTCGGCAAAGTACGCCGCCATGGTCTCGCGGCGTCCGGGCGACTCTGCGGCGATCATGACGCGCAGCTTCGAGGTCTCGAGGAATCCCTTTAAGGCGGCGAGCGGATCGCTGGCGCGCCGGTCGACGGCTACGGCGGGCAGCGGCTGGGTAGAAACAGGGACAGACCCCATTTCAGGCTTCTCTGAAATGGGGTCTGTCCCTGTTTCCGCGGTGATGTCGACCCGTGCGAAGTCTTTCGCGCGCACGAAGAACTCCTCCGCGGGCACGAAGAGCTGCGGCGGCGCGAGGAGCGGGCGGTCGGGATCGCCGCCCGCCATCTTGTAGCGCGAGTTCGCGTCGCGCCAGAACTCGTTGATGGCGGCGCTTACATCGTGGTGGAGCGCGAGCGTGGCGTCCGACGGAAGGTAATCGAACACCGTGGCGACCGACTCGAAGAAAAGCGGCAGGTAGTACTCGATGCCGGCGGCCGGCACGCCGTTCGACACGTCCCGGTAAAGGCGCTTCTTCGACGGATCGCCTTCGAAGAGCTCGCGCCAGCGGCCCCGGAAGCGCGCGCGTCCGGCTTCGTCGAGCGGGAACTCCCGCGCCGGGAGCAGGCGGATTTCCTTCACGGCGTAAACGGTGCGCTGGCTGTCGACGTCGAAGGTCTTGATCGAGTCGACGACGTCGTCGTCCAGGTCCAGCCGATAGGGCAGCGGGCTGCCCATGGGGAACAGGTCGATCAATCCCCCCCGCCAGCACACTTCCCCGGGCGCGACCACTTGGGTCACGTTCTGGTAGCCCGCGGTGACGAGCTGCGCCTTCAGCTTCTCGAGATCGAGCCGGTCACCTTGCTGAAGGAAAAAGGTGTGCGCCGCGATGTAGGACGGCGGGCAAAGGCGCACCAACGCGGTGGGCGCCGGAACGACGGCGATGTCGAACTCGCCGCGCTGAATCCGGTAGAGCGTAGCCAGGCGCTCGGAGATCAGGTCCTGGTGCGGCGAGAACTGGTCGTAGGGCAGCGTCTCCCAGTCGGGGAGCAGGCACACGCGAAGCTGCGGCGAGAACCACGCGATCTCGTCGACCAGCCGCTGGGCGTCCAACGCCGTCGCGGCGATCACCGCGAGCGGCCTTTCCACCGCGGCGAGGCGCGCCAGCGCGAGGGCGTCGGCGGAGCCGGCGAGCTGCGTGAAGCGCCTGCGGGCGGGAAGCGAATCGCGATGCATCAGGAAGGAACGTGTGTAATTATATCGTCCTGAATTACAAGAACTTTGATGTCCGTCTGCGCCCTCATTCCGGCCGCCGGGAGCGGCACCCGCATCGCCTCCGGGGAGCCCAAGCAATACGCCGCGCTCGCCGGCCGGCCGATGCTGTGGCATGCCATCCGGGCAGTTTGCGTGCCGCCGGTGCAATACGTTTTCGTGGTGTTGTCGCCGGGCGACCGGGATTTCGCGCGCCACGACTGGAGCGCCTTCCAGGACAAGGTCGAGCCGCTTTACTGCGGTGGCGAATCGCGGCGCGATTCCGTCTATAACGGTCTCGTGGCTGCAAACGACGCGGTGAACGCCGACGATTGGGTGCTCGTGCACGACGCGGCACGGCCCTGCCTGGCCTTGCAGGACCTGAAAAACCTGCTGCGCGAATGCGAGGCCGACGAGGTCGGAGGAATTCTCGCGCTGCCGGTCGCGGACACGGTCAAAAAAGCCTCTGGAAACCGAATTGAAGCGACCGAAGACCGCACGCAGCTCTGGCTCGCGCAGACGCCGCAGATGTTTCGCGCGGGGCTGCTGCTGCAGGCGCTGCGCCAAGCCAAGCTGCCGGTCACCGACGAGGCGAGCGCCGTCGAGCAGATGGGCCTCAAGCCCAAGCTCGTCCCCGGCAGCCGCGAGAACCTCAAGGTCACCTGGCCCGAGGATCTCGCCATTGCCGAAGGCATATTGAAGAGGCGCGCATGAGAGTCGGGCAGGGTTTCGACGTCCATGCGCTCGTTCCCGGGCGCAAGCTCGTTATCGGCGGAGTGACGATTCCCTACGAAAAAGGGCTGCAAGGCCATTCCGACGCCGACGTCCTGCTGCACGCGATATGCGACGCGCTGCTCGGCGCGGCGGGCCTCGGCGACATCGGCAGGCATTTTCCGGACAGCGACCCCGCGTACAAGAACGCGGACAGTCGCAAGCTTCTGCGCGAAGTGAGGAGCAAGATCGGCCGCTTCAGGATCGTCAACATCGATGCCACCCTCCTCGCGCAGGAGCCGCGCATGGCCCCGCACCTCGCGCGCATGGCCGAGAACATCGCCGCCGACCTCGGCATCGGGCCCGGTTCGATCAACCTCAAGGCCACGACCACGGAGCACCTCGGCTTCGTCGGGCGGCTGGAAGGCATCGCTGCGCAAGCCGTGGCGCTCATCGAATAGCATGTATTCGCCCCCCTACAACCAGATCCAGGAGCGCGCGGAAGTCCTCGACTTCATGCGCGCGCACAACTTCGCGCTGCTCGTCACCGGTACCGGCGGCACGCTGCACGGCTCGCATCTGCCGGTGCTTGTCGACGAGACGGAAAGCGGGCTGGCCATCGACCTGCACATGGCGAAGAACAACCCTCAGTGGCGGGAGTTCTTCGACGATGAAGTGCTCGTGGTCTTCTCCGGCCCGCACGCCTATATCTCGCCGCGCTGGTACGAGGCGAAGGAGCGGGTGCCCACGTGGAACTACGCGGCGGTGCATGCTTATGGCAGCGTGACCGTCATGGACGATCCCGAGTCAAGGCGCGCCGCGCAGCGCCGGCTGGTGGCCGCGATGGACCCGCAGTGGCTGCCGAAGTTCGACGCGCTGCGCGATCAATACGTGAAGGACATGCTTGGCGGCATCGTGAATTTCCGCGTAACCGTCACGCGGCTCGAAACCCGCTGGAAGCTTTCGCAGAATCGCGGCCGGCGCGAGCAGGAGCTCATCATCGCCGAGCTCGAGAAGTCCGGCGACTCGGTCGAGCGCGCGCTGGCGGCCCTCACTCGAAAGCATCTCGTCGAGGAGTAGTGCGCCTTTTCTTCGCCCTCTGGCCGCCACGCGAGAGCGCCCGGGCGCTGGCCGACTGGGCAAGCGGGCTCGGCGGCCGTGCGATCCCCGCGGAAAAGATTCACCTCACGCTCGCCTTCCTCGGCGAGGCCGAGCCGCAGAAGGCCATCGCCGCCGCGCGACGCGTCGAGGCGAGCGCGCACCGCCTTCCGATCGAGATGGCGAAATACTGGAAGCACAACCGCATCGTGTGGGCCGGCCCGCGGGAAACGCCGCCCGATCTCAAGACGATGGTGGATGCACTTCACTTCGAGCTTTTTCGCGCCGAGTACATCCTCGAGCGCCGGCCCTTCGCCGCCCACGTCACCCTGGTGCGCAACGCCCGCCCGCCGCGTCAGCTCCCGCCATTGCCCGAAGTCGATTGGCCGGTGCGGGAGTTTTGCCTCGTGCGCTCATCGGTCGACTCCAACGGTTCGACCTACGGCATCGTCGAGCGCTTCGCGCTGAATTAGCCTTGGCTTACATACGACCCGATCCAGGGACTTACGCGCTCGTGTGCCGGTCATCGCGAGAAGCTAGGATTCAAGTGGGCCGGCTCGGCGTGCTGCCGATTCGACGTGGATATTACGTATATGTCGGAAGTGCGTTTGGCCCCGGTGGAGTCCATGCCAGGGTCGCACGTCACGTAAGGCGCAGTCCTAACCGCCACTGGCATGTCGATTGCCTGTGGCCGGTTCTTCGCATCGAGGAAATCTGGTACTCGTACGACCCGGCGCGACGCGAACACGACTGGGCTCGCATCCTTAGCCATGCGATGGGTGGCTCCATCGCGCTGCGGCGTTTCGGCGCGTCGGACTGCCGGTGCGAAGCCCATCTCGTATTTTTCGACAAGCTGCCGTCCTTCGCCGCTTTCCGGGCAATGGCTTATCGCCGGCGTGGCCATGCAGGTCGCAGCGGGTTACGCCGTCAGGGACTTGAAAGGCGCGAGCGCGTTTTGGAACGATAAGATTGCGCTGCCAGGGGACATCTAGCGGCTCATGCACATCTATCCTCGTCCACCGGCAAGCAAGGTCAAGGAGTTGCTTGCCGCTTGCAACCTGCCAGCTTCGGATCTGGAAGCGGCCGACTTCGAGCATTTCTTCGGCTGCGGTGTCGAGGCCGAGCCGAAAGGCGTCGTCGGCGTAGAGCTGTACGGCGAGGTCGGCCTGCTTCGCTCGCTCGCCGTGGAGGAGGCAGCACGCGGGCACGGCTGCGGCACGCGCTTGGTAAAGGAAGCAGAGAAGCACGCCGTCGCGAACGGGGTGGAAGCCCTCTATCTTCTCACCACGACGGCGGAAGAGTTCTTTCGCTCGCAGGGCTACATGAAGATCGAACGCGCTTCCGTGCCGGAAGCGATTCGGCGCACGAGCGAGTTTTCGACTCTCTGCCCTTCAACCGCCACCGCCATGGTGAAGGTCCTCAAAGCGTGAAGATTTCGATCCTCGACGATTATTTCGACACGCTGCGCACGCTGCCGTGCTTCCGCAAGCTCGACGGGCACGAAGTCACAGTCTGGAACGATCACACGCAGGACGTCGACACGCTTGCCGCGCGCCTGAAGGATGCGGAAGCGATCGTGTTGATTCGCGAGCGCACACAGATCCGGGCGCCGCTCCTCGAGCGCCTCGACGCGCTGCGGCTCATCAGCCAGCGCAGCGTCTACCCGCATATCGACGTCGAGGCCTGCGCGCGCCGCGGGGTCATCGTGTCGTCGGATCAGCACGCCGGCAGTCCGTCCTATGCGGCGGCGGAGCTGACCTGGGGCTTGATCATCGCCGCAATGCGGCAGATTCCCCAGCAGATGTACGCCCTTCGCGCGGGGACCTGGCAACTTGGCGTCGGCAACAGCTTGCGCGGCAAGACGCTGGGCATCTATGGCTACGGCAGGATCGGCGCTACGGTGGCCGGTTACGGCAAGGCTTTCGGGATGAAGATATTGGTGTGGGCGCGTGAAGCGTCGCTGCAACGCGCACGTGCCGACGGCTACGCCGGCGCGCCGAGCAAGCGGGCGTTTTTCGAAACCTGCGATGTGATTTCGCTGCACATGCGCCTCGTGAAGGAGACGCGCGGCATCGTCACGCGAGACGACCTGTCCCGCATGAAGCCCACTGCGCTGCTCGTCAACACGAGCAGGGCGCCGCTGATCGAGCCGGGGGCGCTTGTGGATGCCTTGCGTGCCGGGCGGCCGGGGATGGCCGCCGTCGACGTTTACGAGGAAGAACCGCTGCGCGACCCTCGCCACCCTCTGCTGGAGATGGACAACGTCGTTTGCACGCCGCATATTGGGTACGTGACGCGCGACGAGTACGAAATTCAGTTTTCCGACGTCTTCGACCAGATCGTCGCGTACGGAGCGGGCAAGCCCATCAACGTGGTGAACCCCGAGGTCTTCGACGTATTGAGACGAAGAGGAAATGCCCCATGAAAATCGTCGCGGTGCTCGTCGCCGTACTTGCCGTGCTGGCCGCGGGCGGGTTCGCCTGGCAAAAGGCGAAGGCGCTCGAGGAGACAGCCGCCGAGCTCGCGCGCGCCAATTCCGAGCTGGAGAAGGCGAAGGCCGATGCGCGGGCCATGAGCGCCGATGCCGCCGCCGCGCGCAAGGAGTTGGCCGAGCAGAAAATGGCGGCCGACCAGTTGCGCGCCGACCTCGTCACCGCCGAATCGTTTCTCGTAGCCGAGAAAGCGATCGGCGCGCGCCTTAGGGAGGAACTCGTCAAGACGAAGGAGCAACTCGCGACGGCGAACAGGCAGCGTGCGGTGCAGGCGGCGCCGGCCGCCAGGACCATCGACGTACGGCCGATGGTGATCCGCGCGGGCCCCGCCGGCTCGGCGATCGGCGCCGGCGCGCCCGCGAGGTAGTTCATGCTGATCCACGGCAAGTGCCATTGCGGGAACATTGCTTTCTCGCTGATGTGGGAGCCCGATCCGACGGAGATTCCAGCCCGCGCTTGCACCTGCTCGTTCTGCACGAAGCATGGCGGCCTGTGGACGTCCAACCCAAGGGGCGCCTTGGAGGTCGTGGTCAAAGATCCGTCGCTCGTATCGAAGTACGCGTTCGGGACCCGAACGGCGGAGTTCCACATATGCGCCCGCTGCGGCATAGTGCCCGTCGTGACCAGCTTGATCGACGACCGGCTTTACGCGGTCGTCAGCGTCAACGCATTTGAAGATATCGACGCGGCGCTCCTGCGACGGGCATCGGCAGGCTTCGATGGTGAAGAAGAGGCGAGCCGTCTCGCACGAAGAAAGCGCAACTGGATTCCCGATGTCAGGTATCTCGCAGGCGGCAAGCAATGATCCGCAAGCTGAAATCCGGCAAGTACCGGCTGTATTCTCGCAAGCTGAATCCAAGAACGGGAAACAGGCGTAACCTCGGCACCTTCGACACGCGCGCGGCGGCCGAGAAGCACGAGCGCGCGGTGACCTCCAAGCTCGACGCCATGGTGCTCAGCCATGGCCACTACGATCACTTCGGCGGCATGGTCGGGTTCCTGCAGGCGCACCGGCGCAAGCTCAAGCCCGCGCTGCCGTTCTACCTCGGCGGCGAGGAATGCTTCTGCGCCCGCGAGACCGGGCCGGAGAACGCGCCGCGCAACTTCGGCGTCCTCGACCGCCGCGCCATCGCAGAGGCGAACCTGCGCGCGGCGCGCCTGCCGGAAGAAAAGCGCAATGCCGCGATGATGGTCGACGATTTCCAGCACGAGCACGCGACGTGCTTCCACGTGAAGGGAAAGGGCCTCGTGGTGATGACTTCGTGCGGCCACCGCGGAATCGTCAACACCGTGGAGGCGGCGATCAAGGTATCGGGTATCTCCAAGGTGCACGCCATCCTCGGAGGCTTCCATCTGATGCCGCTGAGCGCCGAATACGCCCAGGAGACGGCGCGCGCGCTCGCCAGGTTCGATGCCGATTGCCTGATCCCGATGCACTGCAGCGGCGAGAATTTCTTCGACGCGGCGAGGCAGGCGATGCCCGGCAAGGTGGTGCGGAACTCGACCGGCACGCGCTTCACTTTCGGAACCCCATGATCACGACCCGTACCGCGCGCACGCTCACGCGCTACAACAAGTGGGCGAACGAGCTCATCTTCGACGCGGTGGCGCAGCTGCCGCCCGGCGAAGCGACCAAGCCGCGGGCAACGCTTTTCAAGAACATGGTGCACACGCTGAATCACAATTACGTGATCGACCGCATCTTCCAGGCGCACCTCGAAGGGCACGAGCACGGCTACAGCGCGCGCAATACCGCCGACCACCCTCCGCTCGATGAGCTTTGGCGCGCGCAGCGCGAGATCGACGACTGGTACGTCGGCTGCTACGACGCCATGAGCGACAGCGCGCTCGACGAGCGCCTGCGCTTCACGTTCGTCGGCGGCGGCGAGGGCGCGATGACGCGCGGCGAGATGCTGATGCACATCGTGAACCACACTTCCTACCACCGCGGCTTCGTGGCCGACCTCTTCTTCCAGGTGCCGGCGCGGCCGCCGACCACGGACCTGACCGTATTCCTGCGCGACGTGCCGCTCGATCCGGGCCGTTGAGCGGGCGCGAGCTGCTCACGGCCGCGGGCCGCGAGGTCGCGGTCTCGAATCCGGGGAAGCTGCTGTTTCCGAAGCCCGGCTACACCAAGCTCGATCTGGTTCGCTACTACCTGGCGGTCGCCGAGGGCGCGCTGCGGGGCGCCGGCGGGCGGCCGAACATGCTGGTGCGCTATCCGGACGGCGTGGAAGGCGAATTCTTCTATCAGAAGCGCGCGCCGAAGACGCGTCCCGGCTGGATCGAGGTCGTATCGCTGCGCTTTCCTTCCGGGCGCAGCGCCGACGAGATCGTGCCGCGCGATGCGGCGGCGCTCGCATGGATGGCGAACCTCGGTTGCCTCGAGCTGCATCCCCACCCGGTGCGCGCCGAGGACCTCGATCATCCCGACGAACTGCGCGTCGATCTCGATCCCGTGCCCGGCGTGAAGTGGCCGCAGCTGCGCGAGGTGGCGCGCGTGGTCGAGGCAACCCTTAAGGAGTTCGGGCTCGTGGGCTGGCCGAAGACTTCCGGAAAGCGCGGAATGCACGTGTATGTGCGCATCGAGCAGCGCTGGAGCTTCGACGAAGTGCGGCGCGCGGCGCTCGCGCTCGCGCGCGAAGTCGAGCGCCGCGCGCCGAAGATGGCGACGAGCAAGTGGTGGAAGGAGGAGCGCCAGGGCGTATTCGTGGACTACAACCAGAATGCTAAAGACCGGACCGTGGCCGCCGCCTACTCGGTGCGCCCGACCGAAAACGCCACGGTTTCCGCGCCTCTCGCTTGGAAGGAAGTGGAAAGCGCCGAGCCCGGCGATTTCACGCTGGCGAGCATGCCCGCGCGCTTCAAGAAGTTCGGCGACTGCCACGCCGCGATCGACAAAAACGCCGGCTCCATCGAAAAGCTGCTGGAACTCTTCGATAAACAGGGTCTCGGCGACGCGCCGTGGCCGCCTTACTACCGCAAAAAGCAGCCTCCAAGAAGCAAGCTGCCCGTGATCGAGATCGGGCGTGCGAAGCGCAAGGAGGACGCTCTAGCCGGCTTCGAGCGCTGGAAGAAGCGCCATCCGAAGGCCGTGTCGCATCTGGAGCCCGCCGACGTGCTCGTGGACGCGATGCGCGGGCGCTATGCAACCTGGACGCGCATACGCGTGAACTTGCAGCACGTTCCGGAGCGGCTGCGGCCGCCTCAGGAGCCGCTGGATCCGGACGAAAAGACCTTGTCGAGCTCGTAGGCGGGGGTGACCTCGAGCTGGTCGTAGCGGCATTCGCGCGGCGGCTTGTCCGGCCGCCAGCGCAGGAAAACGGCCGCGTGCCTGAAGCGCTCGCCCTGCAGGTGGTCGTACTTCACCTCGCAGACGCGCTCGATGCGCAGCGGCTCCCACGAGAGATCCTTGCCGGCGCTCCAGCGGCTCTGCGCTCCGGGCATGCGGCTCGATTCGGCTCCGGCGTTGGCCCACTCGCGCCAGGGATGGTTCTCCATGGCGTTCTTTCTCAGCGGCTGCAGCTCTTTCACGAGTTGCTTGCGCGCCGCCGTGGTGAAGGAGGAGGTGACGCCGACGTGCTGCAGCATGCCGTGCTCGTCGTACAGGCCGAGGAGCAGCGAGCCGATCGCATCGCGCCCGCTCTTGTGCCAGCGGAAGCCCGCCACCACGCAGTCGGCGGTGCGCGCGTGCTTTACCTTGATCATCGCGCGCTTGCCGGGCTGATAGGGCGCATCCGCCGGCTTGGCCATCACGCCGTCGAGGCCCGCGCCTTCGAAGCGGCGCAGCCAATCGACCGCAACGGCGCGGCTGCGCGTCATCGGCGTGAGGTAGAGCGGCGGCGACGCCTTGGCGAGCACCTTCTCGAGCGCTGCGCGCCGTTCACTTTGCGGCTTGCCCCGGTAATCCTTGCCCTGAGCTGCGAGGAGGTCGAACGCGACAAACGACGCGGGCGTTTCCTTCGCCAGCTTCTCGACCCGCGAGGCGGCCGGATGCAGCCGCAGCTGCAGCGCGTCGAAGTCGAGGCCGCCGGCCGCCGCGATCACGATCTCGCCGTCGAGCACGCAGCCCTTGGCCAGGCGCTCGAGCAACGCAGCGTGCAGCTCGGGAAAATAGCGGTCGAGCGGCCGCAGGTCGCGGCTCTGGATGAAAAGCTCGCCTGCCCCGCGGAACACGAGCGCGCGGAAGCCGTCCCACTTCGGCTCGAAGAGAAAATCGCCTTCCGGGGGAAGCTCGTCAGCCGGCTTGGCGAGCATCGGCTCGATCGGCGGTTCGACGGCGGAGTTGCGCACGGCCCTGCTTGCCGCCGATCATAGGGCATGCGTTCGCTCGTCTTTGTCGCCTTGCTTGCAGTAGTTGCGCTGCCATCCGGCGCATCCGATGCCGGGCTCGGGAAGTGGGCGGCTGCGCCACACCGAACGCCCGCGAACGTGGCGCGCGATCCGTTCCGCCATCCGCTGCAAACGCTTGCTTTCTTCGGCGTGCGCGAGGGCAGTACCGTGGTCGAGATCCTTCCCGGGAGCAGCGGCTATTACATGGAGATCCTTGCTCCCTACCTTCGGTCCAAGGGCCGTTACATAGCGGCGAGCCGCGCCCCGGACGCGCCGCCGCAGTACGTCGCCGACCACCGCAAGCTCCTTGCGCGTCTCGAAGCCGAGCCTGCGCTTTACGGAAAGGTCCTCGTTACGCAGTTCAGCGCCGACCGGCACGAGATCGCGCCGCCCGGCAGCGCGGATTTCGTGCTCACCTTCCGCAACCTGCACAACTGGATGGAGCGCAACGAGGTCGAAGGCGCGCTGCGCGCGTTCCACCGGGCGCTCAAGCCGGGTGGCGTGCTCGGCGTGGTCGATCACCGCGGCCGGGAGGAGCTCTCGCAGGAAGCTCAGATGAAGAGCGGCTACGTGCGCCAGGACGTGGCGATCGCCCTGATCGAGAAGGCGGGATTCCGGCTCGCTGGCAGCTCGGAGATCAACGCCAATCCGAGGGACACCAAGGACCATCCCGAAGGCGTCTGGACGCTGCCGCCGACCTATCGCCTGAAGGACAGGGACCGCGCGAAGTACGCGGCCATCGGCGAAAGCGACCGCTTCACGCTGAAATTCGTCAAGCGCTGAGCGTCAGGCGGGCGACGAGCCCGCCGCCTTCGCGCGGCAGCAGCTCGAGGCTTCCGCCGTGCGAACACGCGACGCGCTCCACTATGGCGAGGCCGAGGCCCGCGCCGGCGGGACCGGCGCGCGCGCTATTGAGCCGGGTGAAGGGACGCTTGACCCGCTCGACTTCGGAAGCGGGAATGCCGGCGCCGCGGTCGCGCACTTCGACGACGGCCTTTCCGTTCTGCCGGCGCGTTTCCACTTCGACCGCCTCGCCGGCGTGGCGCAGCGCGTTGTCGATCAGGTTCGCGACGGCGCGGCGCACCGCCATGCGCGCGAAGCGAAAGCGCAGCCCGGCCCCGGCCTTGACTTCCACGCGCTTGTGGATGCGCCTGTAGTGCTCGCCGAGGTCCTCGACCAGGGCGTCGAAATCGTTGTCGGTCTGCGGCTCGTTCTCGCCGCGCGCGAAGTCGAGGAACTGGCCGATGATCGCGTCGATCTCGCCGATATCCTCGATCATCGCCTCGCTCTCGCGGCTGCCGGCGCCGCTCATCTCGAGCGCGAGGCGCAGGCGCGAAAGCGGCGTGCGCAGGTCGTGCGAGATGCCGGCGAGCACCATGGCGCGCTCGCGCTCCATGCTCTCCAGGCTGCTCGCCATGCGGTTGAAGGCCGCGGCCACGGTGCGCAGCTCGCGCGGCCCCGCTTCGGCGAGCGGCTCGTGCGGCGCGCCGCTGCCGATGCGCCGCGCGGCGCGCGTGATCGCCGCGAGCGGACGCGCGATCATCGAGGCGATGAGCCAGGCGCCGACGAGCGAGATCGCGAGAAGCGCGAGCGCCCAGCCGAGCCATTGCAGGCCGAGCGCGGGCGCGAAGCGCTCCCAGGGCAGCATGACCCAGAATTCGTCGCTGTCGATGAAAAAGCTGACCCAGAAGCCTTCCTCGCCGTCGCGCGCGAAGGCGAAGCGCGTGTCGCTGCCGAGCGCTTCGCGCACGCGCTCCTTCACCCGCTCGAGGAGCGGATCGTCGGGCAGCCGCTCGATCTTCTCGCTCGCGGTGGCGGGAAACACGCGCAAGCCCTCGGTGTCGTTCAGCTCGATGAGAAGCTGGCGCCGCAGGAACGGATCGGCGCTCACCAGCGCCGCGCGGGTGAGGTTGACCGTGCTTATGGTCTGTTGCGCCAGTTCCCGCGAGCGCGGCTCGCGCTCGTAGATGCGGTAGATCTGGAAGGACGCAATGACCGCCGTGACCAGAAGCAGCGCGATCAGCAGGAACGCGCGGGCGAAAAGCGTCACTGCGCTTCGGCGTCCGGCACGAACACGTAGCCGAAGCCCCAGACCGTCTGGATGTGCTTCGGATGCGAGGGGTCGTCCTCGACGATCTTGCGCAGGCGCGAGATCTGCACGTCGATCGAGCGGTCGAACACCTCGTACTCGCGGCCGCGCGCGAGCTCCATCAGCTTGTCGCGCGACAGCGGCTCGCGCGGGTGCTGTGCCAGCACCTTGAGGACGGAGAACTCTCCGGTCGTGAGCGGCACGCTCTTGCCTTCGCGGGTGAGCGTGCGCGTGGAGAGATTCAGCGAGAACCTGCCGAACTGGAAAACCTCGCTGGTTGCCGTCGGCGCGCCCGGCACGCCCGCGGGCGCGCGCCGCCGCAGCACGGCGTTGATGCGCGCGAGCAGCTCGCGCGGATTGAAGGGCTTGGGGAGGTAGTCGTCGGCGCCCATCTCCAGGCCCACGATGCGGTCGACGTCATCGCCCTTCGCCGTCAGCATGATGATGGCCGGCGCGTCCTTCTGCGCGCGCAGGCGCCGGCAGATCGCGAGCCCGTCCTCGCCCGGAAGCATCAGGTCGAGCACCACGAGGTCGTAGCGCTCGCGCGCGAGCTGCTTATCCATTGCTCCGCCGTCGGGCACCGCCTTGACCTCGTAGCCTTCGCCGCCGAGGTAACGCACCAGCAGATCGCGCAGGCGCTGGTCGTCGTCGACGACGAGAATCCGCGTTTTCAGCTCAGCCATGGTTTACCAATTGTTACACCGGATGTGCGGGCCCGGCTTATTATCTCGCCGTGAAACTCGTGGTCGTTTTCCTCGCCTTGGCGCTCGCCGCCGCGAGCGTGCTCGCCCAGCCTCCGGCGAAGGGCCCGGAAGGCAGGCAGCGCGAGATGCAACAACGGCAAATGCAGCAGGAGGAGCGCGAGCGCATGCGCGAGCAGATGCGCGACGTCTACCGCGAGCGCCAGGGGCGCCCCGAGCGCCCGCGCCAGATGACGCCCGAAGAGCGCGCCAAGCTGCGCCGCGACGTCGAAGAAACCAGCCGCGACCTGCGGCGGAAATAGCCTGTTACACAATTGAACAGCGCCCGGCGCGGCGCGCGCGCATGCTTGCTGCATGCTCAGAGTGCTTCTTGTCGCCGCCTTGCTTGCCGTATCCGCGAGTCCGCTCGAGGCCCGGGAGCCGGCTCGGACGGAGAAAGCCGCGCCGCGCAGTCCCCGTGACCTGCGCAGCGACATCGAGCGCATTTCCAGGGAAATCTACCGCCCGGCGCCGCCGGTGCGCGCGCCGAAAAAGCGATAGCCATCCTTGCCCGCCTGCTTGGCGGCGTACATCGCGGTATCCGCGTGCTTCATGAGCGTGTCGGCGTCGGCCGCGTCGTCCGGAAACAGGCTGATGCCGATGCTTGCCGAAACCACCGCCTGGCGTCCCGCTCCGACGTCGTAGGGCTCGCGGATGGCGGCGAGCAGCTTTTGCGCCACGCGCTCCACGGGAGGCGCGTCGTGCACGTCCTCCAGGACGGCGAAAAATTCGTCGCCGCCGATACGCGCGACCGGATCGCCCGATCTGAGGCTCGCGCGCAGCCGCCGCGCAGTTTCGACGAGCAGCCGGTCGCCGGCATGGTGGCCATACTCGTCGTTCACCTGCTTGAAGCCATCGAGGTCGATGAACAGCGCGGCGAGCTTCGAGCCGCGCCGCTTGGTGCGCTCCACAGCCTGATGCAGCGCGGGGGCGAGGCTTGCGCGGTTCGCAAGGCCGGTAAGCGCATCCTGGTAGGCAAGCGAGGCGATATGCTCGCGCGCCACCCTGACGTCGGTGATGTCGCGGCCTACCCCGCGAAAGCCGAGAAACGCGCCGTCGGCCGCGGAATGCGGATCCCCGCTGACGGAGAAGTAGCGCACCGTGCCGTCGCCCAGGGGCGTGGCGAACTCGAAATCGCGGAATGCCGACAGGGTCTCCATCTTCGAACGCAATGCCGCCCACCCCGCCTCGGCGGGATTGAGCTTCCCGGCGTAGCTCGGCCCGTGCACGATGTGGACGAAGCGGTGCCCGGCGTCGGTTTCCCAGAAGAAATCCGACGACATCTCGGTCAGGCTGCGGAAGCGCTCCTCGCTTTCGCGCAGCGCCGCCTCCATTTCCTTGCGCGGGGTGATGTCGTCGCAGACGGCGATCTCGTAGAGCGGCCGGCCGCCGGCGTCGCGCTCGAGCGCGAGCGTCAGCGTGACCCACACCGTCGATCCGTCCTTGCGCCGATAGCGCTTGTCGGTGCGCACGGTCTCGACCTCGCCGGCATACAGGCGCGGCCGCAGCTCGTTGATGACGTCCTGGTCCTCGGGGTGCGAGATTTCGCGCCCGGTCTTGCCGAGGAGCTCGGCCTCGGGGTAGCCGAGGATCTCGCAAATGCGCCGGTTGACGCGGACGAAGCGGCGATCGAGCCCGATATGCGCGATCCCGGAAGCCGCCAGCTCGAAAGTGCGCCGGTAGCGCTCCTCGCTCTCGCGCAGCCGCGCCTCGCTCAGCTTCTGCTCGGTGATATCGCGCCCGATGCCGCGGTAGCCGGCGAAGCGGCCCTGGTCATCGAACACCGGCTCGCCGCTCACGCTGACATAGCGCCGGCTGCCGTCTTCGAGCTCGCGCCACATGAGCACGTTGCGGAACGGGGCGCGCGCTTTCAGGAGCGCGCGGTGCGCATCCCAGCCGCCCTCGATCTCGATGCCGGTTTCCCAGCGCTTCCGGCCGACGAGGCGGCGCGCGAGCTCCTTGTCGCCCGGCGTGCCGAGCTGCACGTCGACGCGCGTGAAGCGCAGGTCGGCATCCTGTTCCCAGTACCAGTCGGTCGACAGCCCGATCAGCTCCGGCCAGCCGCCGCCGCTGACCTTCGCTTTTTTCGTAATGGTGCTGGGCGCGCCCCTTCCCCGGCTCGCCATGGCCTTCCCTCCCAAGGCCAATTTACTGGACGCTTATCCCTGCGTCCAGCCACTTATGCACGCGAGCGCTCGCGGGCGAAGAGATAAAGGCCGCTCGCGATGACGATCGCCGCGCCGATCCATACCGCGGCGCCCGGCACGTCGCCGAACACGATGTAGCCGAAGAGCGCCATGTAAATCACTTGCTGGTACAGGAACGGCGCCACCACGGTAGCCGGCGCATAGCGGTGGGCGAGGGCGAGGAAGTAGTGGCCGAGCCCGCCCAAGGCGCCAAGCAGGCAGGCGATCGACCATTGCAGCCAGCCGTGGGGCGATTGCCACCCTGCGATCGCGAACGGCGCGAGCAGGATCGCCGCGCCGACCGCCGGCAGATATTGAATGGTTTCGGGCGAGTCGTAGGCGGCGAGGCGCCGCGTCGTCAAGTTGAAGAACGCCATGATGACGGCGTTAACCAGGGCGAGCAGCATGGCCGGATGGAACTGCGCGCTGCCCGGCCGTACGATCACCAGCACGCCGGCGAACGCGGCGAGGATCGCAGCCCAGCGCCCCCTGTCGAGCTTTTCGCCGAGCAGCGGCGCCGCCATGAGCGCGATCAGGATCGGCACTAGGAAGGAGATCGACGAGGTGACCGCGAGTTGCAGGTACTGGAGCACCCAGAAGTTGATCCCGGTCATCGCGCAGAACATGACGGCGCGCGCGACATGCCAGCGCATGTGGCGCGTGCGCACGAGCGAGCGGCCTTTCAGCGGGAAGAGCACCGCGCCCGCGATGAGCACATGCATGACGAACCGCAGCCACACCACCACGATGACGGGTACCGATCCGACCAGCCACTTGGCGCTGCCGTCCAGAACGGTGAACAGGAGATAGGTGAGCGACACCAGGCCGATGCCGGTCAGGCGGTTCGCCGCGCTATCCGCCTGCAGCATCGCCCGGCTTGCCGCCAAGCCCCGCGAGGTAGCTTTCGAGGGGAAACTCGCTGCCATCCTGCTGGCGCAGGGCGACGCCCTCGCTCTTCAGGTGGCCGAGCAGCTTCAACACCAGCGAGCACGCGAGCCACGTCGCGTGGAAGGAGTCCACGCCGCGCACGTTCACCGGCTCCGCATGCACCGGCGAGAGCTGCACCTGGCATACCCAGCCGCCCTGCGCATCGGCCTGCGCGCGGCCGATGCGCGCATCGATGTCGACCTCGCGCCGGTTCTCGAACACCGCGGTCACCTGCAGGAAGATGATGGAGTCGTTCATCGCTTGGCGCGTCGGGTGCGGAAGGTGATGGAGTAGCGCAATTCGCGGGTGCCGGCAACGCTATGTTGCCAGCGCCAGCGGATTTCGTCGCGCAGCACGTAGATGGAGCGCGGCTATGAAATCCGGCAGCAGCCCGGCGGGCATTCAGAGCGCGGCGGGGACCTTCAGGCGGCTTTTCTGGACTGGCTGCGAACGGCTTCGGCGACGGCCGCGCCCACCTCCGAGGTGCTCGCCTTCCCCCTCATATCGGGGGTGTGGGGTCCCTCGACGATCACGCGCTCGATCGCCTGAACCACGTCCGCCGCGGCCGCCGCGTGCCCGAGGTGCTCGAGCATGAGCGCGCCCGACCAGATGGTCGCGAGCGGGTTGGCGATCTTGCGGCCGGCGATGTCGGGCGCCGAGCCGTGCACCGGCTCGAAGATGGACGGCGCGGTGCGCTCGGGATTGATGTTTCCCGACGCGGCGATGCCGATCGTGCCGGCGGTGGCGGGCCCGAGGTCGGAGATGATGTCGCCGAAGAGGTTGGAGGCGACGATCACGTCGAAGCGGTCCGGGTTCAGGACCATCTGGATGGTCAGGCCGTCGACGTGGTACTGGTCCGTCTTGACGTCCGGATATTGCTTCTTTATCTCGGCGAAGCGCTCGTCCCAGTACGGCATGGTGATCGAGATGCCGTTCGACTTGGTGGCCGAGGTGAGATGCTTCTTGCGCGACCGGGCGAGCTCGAACGCGTACTTCATGATGCGGTCGGTGCCCTTGCGGGAGAAGATGGCCTGCTGCATCACGACTTCGCGCTCGGTGCCTTCGTACACGCGGCCGCCGACGTTGCCGTACTCGCCTTCGGTGTTCTCGCGGATCACGACATAGTCGATGTCGCCGGGCTTGCGGCCGGCGAGCGGGCAGGGCATGCCCGCGAACAGCCGCACCGGCCGCAGGTTCACGTAGAGATCGAACCAGCGGCGGAAATTGATGAGCAGCCCCCACACCGCGATGTGGTCGGGCACCACGTCGGGGTTGCCGACCGCGCCGAAATACACCGCGTCGTACTTGCGCAGGGTGTCGGCTGCGTCCTCCGGGCACATGCGGCCATGCGCCTTGTACCAGTCGCAGCTCCAGGGGAATTCCGTCCAGGCGAAGCGCAGGCCATGCTGCGCGCCGACCGCTTCCAGCACGCGCACGCCTTCGGGGATCACTTCGCGACCGATGCCGTCTCCGGGAATGACGGCGATGAGATGTTCTTTCATGTGTGCGAGTATAGCTAGAATCGCTCATGCGATTTGCGGCGTTCGAGACTTCCACGGAGTGGTGCAGCGTAGCCCTATGGCGCGACGGCGAAATCGCCGCGGTGGAGCGCCGCGCCGGCAACCGCCACTCCGATCTTGCGTTGCCGATGCTGGAGAGACTGCTCGCTGCGGCCGGAATGATGGCGGGGCAGCTCGACGCCGTGGCCTTCGGCGCCGGGCCGGGCTCCTTCACCGGCCTGCGGATTGCTTGCGGACTCGCGCAGGGGCTGGCGTTCGCCAACGGCATTCCCGTGATCGGCATCTCGACGCTCGCGGCGATGGCCGAGGAATCGGGCGCCGCGCGCGTCGTCGCCTGCCTCGATGCGCGCATGCACGAAGTGTATTATTCGGCGCTCGAAAAGCATGCCGGGCGCTGGAAGGAAGTCGTCGAGGTGCGCTGCATTTCGCCGGACGCCGTGACGCCGAAGGGCGACGACTGGGTGGGTTGTGGCAACGGCTTCGCCGTCTATGGAAAGCTCGGCATGTCGCGCGTTCTGCCGGAAGTGCACCCGAGCGCCATCGCGGTCGCGCGGCTTGCGGCGCCGCGGCTTGCGGCCGGCGAGGGGGTCGACGCTGCGCTGGCGGCACCGATCTACGTGAGAGAAAAGGTGGCCTTTACGAAAGCGGAGCTCGAGGGCAGATGAGCGCGGTGTTGAAGGAGCCGCCGCGGCTCGCCGCCATGCGCGAGCAGGATTTCGACGAGGTAATGGCCATCGAGCGCGCGATCTACAGCCATCCGTGGACGCGCGGCAATTTCAGCGATTCCTTGCGCGCCGGCTACGAGTGCCGCACGTGGCGGCTCGAAGGCGAGCTCATCGGCTACTTCATCCTGCTGGTCGCCGCAGGCGAGGCGCATCTGCTCAATCTTTCCATTGCCGCGCGGCATCAGCGCAGCGGGCATGGCCGCGCGCTGTTGCGCGAGGCGACCGGTCTCGCGCGGCGCGGCGGCGCGCGCAATCTGTTTCTCGAAGTGCGGCCGAGCAACCTCGCGGCCCAGGCCCTGTATACGCGCTTCGGGTTCCGCCGCATCGGCGTGCGCCGCGGCTACTACCCGGCGCATTCGGGTCGGGAAGACGCGCTCGTGCTCACCCTCGCGCTCTGATGGGCAGGCGCGAAGTCATTCTCGCCGAGATGGGGCTTTCGCCCATATGGCGCCTGCGCGGGTGCCGCTCGACTGAGGAAAAACCATCAAAGAAAAATCACTGGGTCGAGCTCAAACGGGCCGTCTCGGGATGCACGGCATGCGGGCTGCACAAAACGCGCACGCAGACCGTGTTTGGCGTGGGCGACGAGAACGCCGACTGGATGCTCATCGGTGAGGCGCCCGGCGCCGAGGAGGACCGGCTCGGCGATCCTTTCGTCGGCCAGGCGGGGCGGCTGCTCGACAACATGCTTGCCGCCATCGGCCTGCGGCGCGGCGAGAACGTCTATATCGCCAACGTGCTCAAGTGCCGGCCGCCGGGCAACCGCAATCCGCAGCCCGAAGAGGTGGCGAAGTGCACGCCGCATCTTTTGCAGCAGATCGAGCTCGTCAGGCCGAAGCTCATCCTCGCCCTGGGTCGCTTCGCCGCGCAGACGCTGCTCAGCACCGACGCCAGCATTGCGAGCCTGCGCGGCAGGGTGCACCGCTATGCGGGCGTTCCGCTCATCGTCACCTACCACCCGGCGTATCTGCTGAGAACCCTGCCCGACAAGGCGAAGGCGTGGGAGGACCTCGTCTTCGCCAGGAAAACGATGGCCTCGCTTTAGCGCGGGGGGTGCGGGTGGTGCGGATCCTCGGCGCGCGCGAACTCGAGCAGGCGCTCGATCTCTTCGTTGTGCACCCGGCGGTTGCGCAGGTACCACCACTGCACCGCGGTCATGGTGCCGGCGACGAAGACGCCGAAAAACATGATGACCAGATAAATCGAATATCCCAGGTTGAGGAGCAGCGAGTACAGCGCGATCATGCCGAGGATCGACGTGTTCTCGTTGAAGTTCTGCACCGCGATCGAGCGTCCGGCGCCGACCAGGTGATGCCCGCGGTGCTGCAGCAGGGCGTTCATGGGCACGACGAAGAACCCCGCCAGCCCGCCGATCACCACCATGAGCACGATCGCGACCCACACCTGGGTCACGAAATCCATCGAAATCACCACCAGGCCCATGACGATGCCAAGCGGGATCACCCGCACCGAGCGGTCGAGGGCGACGAACATCGAGGCGAGGACCGCGCCGATGGCGATGCCGAAGGCGGTGACGCCCTGCAGGATCGCCGCCTTGGAGAGATCGAAACCGAGGGTCGCGCGCGCCCACTCGATGACGATGAACTGCAGCGTCGCCCCCGCGCCCCAGAAAAGCGTGGTCACGGCGAGCGAGATCTGCCCCAGCCGGTCGCTCCACAGATGCTTGATGCAGCGAGTGAAGTCCTTGAGCGTGGCCACCGGGTGGCGCGGCAGCGGCTTGAGCGACACGCCGGTGTGCGGCACTTCCAGAGTGAAGAGCGCCGCGATCGCGTACACCGCCACGATGATCGCGATGGCGGCTTCGGCGGGCGTGTCGATCGGCGTCTCGATGAGCGGCATGTCGAAGCGCAGCAGGATTCCGGACACCTTGGCGTGGATGAGCACGCCGCCGAGCACGGTGCCGAGGATGATCGAGGCGACGGTGAGGCCCTCGATCCAGCCGTTGGCGACCACCAGCTTGCGATGCGGCAGGTACTCGGTAAGGATGCCGTACTTCGCCGGCGAGTACGCTGCGGCGCCGAGCCCGACGATGCCGTACGAGAGCAGCGGATGCGAGCCCCACAGCATCGTCACGCAGCCGAGGATCTTGACGGTGTTCGCGATGAACATCACCTGGCCCTTGGGAAGGCGGTCGGCGAATGCGCCGACGTAGGGCGCGAGCGCAACGTATGAGACGACGAAGAAGAACTTGAGGTACGGCGTCAGCCATGTCGGCGCCTCGGCCTGCATCAGCAGCGCGATCGCCGCGACAAGCAGCGCATTGTCGGCGAGCGACGAGAAGAACTGCGCCGCCATGATGATGTAGAAGCCGTAATTCATCTTGCGTTTTTGTAGCGCGGGGGTTTATAGCACAATAAGACAAAATGCCCCGGCCGATCCGCGCCACCCTCTCAGCATCCGCGCTCGCGCACAACTGCATGGTCGCCAAGGCGTACGCCGGCGGCGCCAAGCTCTGGGCGGTGATCAAGGCGAACGCCTACGGCCATGGATTGGAGCGCGCGGCGCGCGCGCTGGAGGCTGCGGACGGCTACGCGGTGCTCGATTTCCAGGAAGCGGCACGGCTGAGGCTCGCCGGCATCCAGAAGCCGATCCTCATGCTCGAAGGCTTCTTCAAGCCCGGCGATCTGCCGCTGCTCAACAAGTACTCCCTCACGCCGGTGATCCACAATCCCGAGCAGGTGGAGATGCTGAAGCGCACCGAGCTCGCGGCCGAGATCGACGTCTACGTCAAGGTGAACAGCGGCATGAACCGCCTTGGCTTCACCATCGAAAGCCTGCGCCCGGCGTACAACGCGATCCGCATGCACCGGCAGGTGCGCAACGTCACGCTGATGACGCATTTCGCCGATGCCGACGGCCCCGGAGGCATCCAGGCCCAGCTCGAGTGGTTCAGCGAGATGACCAAGGAATACGGGGCGCCGCGCTCGCTCGCCAATTCGGCGGCGCTCATCCGCTATCCCGAGACGCGCACCGGCTGGGTGCGCCCCGGCATCATGCTCTACGGCTGCTCGCCGTTCGCCGACTGCAGCGCCGAATCGCTGGGTCTCAAGCCGGCGATGACCCTTGCCACCGAGATAATCGCCACGCAGCAGCTCGCGCCGGGCGAGCGCGTGGGCTACGGCTTCGCCTACGAGGCGGTCGGGGATCTGAGCATCGGCATCGTGGCCTGCGGGTATGCGGACGGCTATCCGCGGCATGCGCCGACGGGAACGCCGGTGCTCGTCAACGGCAAGCGCACGCGCATCGTTGGACGGGTATCGATGGACATGATCTGCGTCGACATCACCGACATTCCCGAGGCTTATATCGGCTCGCCGGTGACCCTGTGGGGCGAAGGCCTCTCGGCCGACGAAGTGGCGGCTTCGGCCGGCACGCTGAGCTACGAGCTGCTGTGCGCGCTGGCGCCGCGCGTCCCCGTGGCCGAAATTCCTTGATGGCGAAAGCGAAGAGCGCGTACGTCTGCGCCGAGTGCGGCGCGAGCGCGCTGCAATGGTTCGGCACCTGCCCGTCGTGCGGCGCCGCCGGAACGCTGAGCGAGACCGTGGCCGAAAGGCGCTCGAAGGCGGTGCCTGCCTCGTCGGTATCGCTCGCCGATATCCAGGCGAAGGACATGGAGCGCATCGCCACCGGCATCGGCGAGCTCGACCGCGTGCTCGGAGGCGGGCTCGTGGCCGGGCAGGTGGTGCTCCTCGGCGGCGACCCCGGGATCGGCAAATCCACGCTCCTGCTGCAGACGCTCGCTGCGCTGTCCAACGCGGTTCTTTATGTGACGGGAGAAGAATCGGCCGAGCAGATTGCGCTCAGGGCGCGGCGCCTCGCGCTGGAAGCGGGCGGCGTTCAGCTCGCCGCGGAAACGCAGCTCGAGCGCGTGCTTGGCGCCCTCGAAGCCGCAAAGCCGCGCGTGGCGGTGATCGACTCGATCCAGACGCTGTGGTCCGAGGCGCTGCAGTCGGCCCCTGGATCGGTGGCCCAGGTGCGCGAATGCGCGGCGCAGCTCACGCGCCACGCGAAGCGCTCGGGCAGCGCGCTCTTCATGATCGGCCATGTCACCAAGGAAGGCGCCATCGCCGGGCCGCGCGTGCTCGAGCACATCGTGGACAGCGTGCTTTACTTCGAAGGCGATCCCAATTCGGCGTTCCGCCTGGTCCGGGCCGTAAAGAACCGCTTCGGCGCGGTCAACGAGCTCGGCGTGTTCGCCATGACCGAGAAGGGCCTGCGCGGCGTCGCAAATCCTTCGGCGCTTTTCCTGTCGCAGCACCCGCGCGCCGTGCCGGGTTCGTGCGTGCTCGCCACGCTGGAGGGCACGCGGCCGCTCCTCGTCGAAATCCAGGCGCTGGTCGACGCAGCGCATGCGCCGAACCCGAGGCGCCTGTCGGTAGGGCTCGAGCAGAACCGGCTCGCCATGCTGCTTGCGGTGCTGCACCGGCATGCCGGCATTGCGACCTGGGAGCAGGACGTGTTCGTCAACGCCGTGGGCGGCGTTCGCATCGGCGAGCCGGCAGCCGATCTCGCCGTCTGCCTCGCCGTCGTCTCTTCGCTGTCGGACAAGCCCATTTCAGCCAGGGCGGCGGTATTCGGCGAGATCGGCCTGGCCGGCGAAGTGCGGCCGGCGCCGCGCGGCCAGGAGCGCCTGCGCGAGATCGCCAAGCTCGGATTCGAAAAGGCGGTCGTGCCGCGCGCGAATCTGCCGAAGGCGAAGATCTCCGGGCTGGAAATCCTGCCGGTCGAGCGCGTCGACCAGGCCGTTCAGCTCTTGCGCGAGCTCTGATTCGTCGCGAGCACCGCGCCGCAGCCGGCGCAAACCGGATTGCGCTCGGCGTAGAGAACAAAAACTTCGCCGTCGCAGCGCGCGCAGGCGTGGCGCTCGCGGCGTTCCGGCCTTTGCAGCGTGGCGGGCCGGTTGGCGAGGCTTTCGAGGTATTCCTTCAAGGTCAGCACGCTTTGCAAGGATCGCCGTTGGCGCGCTGCAGTTCCACCGCGGAGCAGGCTTTAAGTCACGAAACCGCCTCGAAGTTTCTCGCTTCGTGGCGTAGCGATTCCACTACGGCGCTCGCGGCCCGCACGCCGCTGCGCACCGCCGCCTCGAGCGTCGGCGGGTACAGGGGATCGGTGTAGTCGCCGGCGAGAAAAACGCCGTTCCATACGACCGGCGGCCTTGGCGCGCCGGGCGAGCAAGTGACCGTCGCGCGCTTCTCGGCGATCGCGCGCGACCAGAGCGGCGTCGCGAGGCCCGGAATCGCCGCCGCGAGCTCGCCGTGGCAGCGCTCGGCAAGCTCCTCGAGCGTCATCTCCTGATGTCCGCCCTGCGCGCTGATCACGCAGGCAAGGCGCCCTCGTTCGCCGAGAAGCGCGCCACGGTCGAATACCCACTGCACCACGCCGCCGGCAAGGCCGAGCATGGGGAAGGGCAGCCGCACCGTGTCGGCGTACTGGAGGTAGCAGGTGTAGATCGGCTGGTACGAATAGTCGAGCGCCAGATCGGGAAGCAGCGTCTTCAGCTGATGCGGCCCGACCGCGACGATCACGGCGTCGAAGTCCTTCATCTCCCGCAGATCGCCGATCGCGGACCGCACTCGCACTTCGCCGCCCCTGCGTGCCACGAATTCGGCAGCCGGCTCCGGGAAGAGTCGCGAGAGATCGACGCGCGGAAGCAGCAGGTCGCTCGCTCCGGCCGGCCCGCCGAGCGTCTCGCGCAGCACCGTAAGGAAAGCCTTGGCCGAGGCCCTGTGCACCGGCGTGTTGAGCGCGGAAACGCAGAGCGGCGCCCAGAGGTAGCGGCCGACAAAGCCCGCCTGGCCGTGCGCTTCGAGAAGCGCGCCCACGGTCATGTCCTCGGGCATATCGAAACCTCGCCGCCTCAGCGCGCGCATGAAGCGCAGCGCCCCGAGGCGCTCGCGAAACGGAATGCCTTTCGCAGCCAGCAGCCCGGCGAGCAGGCCGAGCGGCGCCGGCAGCCACAGCGGGCGGAACGCGAAGCCCTTTGCGTACCGCACCTCAAGCGGGATGCGAAGAAGCGCGTCGGACGACACACCGACGGTGCGCATCAGGCGAAAGAGCTCTTCGTACGCGCCGACGAGGATGTGTTGCCCGTTGTCGAGCGTCTGCCCCTGCAGCGTCACGCGGCGCGCGCGGCCTCCCGGCAGCGGGCCGGATTCGAACACCGTAACCGGGATGCCGCGCTCGGCGAGCGAGACGGCGGCCGCCATCCCGGCGTAGCCCGCGCCGACGACGGCTACGCGGCGACCCATGTGCGCCAGGCGATCCAGAACTTGCGCAGCGGCGTGAGCGAGATGCGCTGAGTGAGGACAGGGAAGCCGTCGCGCTCGAGCTCGGTCAGCAGCGTGCGATAGATCGCGGCCATGATGAGCCCCGGGCGCTGCGCGCGCCGGTCCTCTCCGGGCAAGGTGGCGAGCGCGCGGGCGTAGTAGCCGCGCGCGCGTTCGGCCTCGAATTGCATCAGCGACTTGAAGGCGGGCGTCTGTTGGAGCTTCAGGATGTCGGCGGCGTGCAGGCCGAAGCGCCTGAGATCCTCCATCGGGAGATAGATGCGGTTCTTGCGCGCATCTTCGCCGACGTCGCGGATGATGTTGGTGAGCTGGAAGGCGATGCCGAGGTCCTTCGCATAGCTCAAGGTGCGCGCATCGCGGTAGCCGAAGATGCCCGCGGCGAGGATTCCCACCACGCCCGCCACCCGGTAGCAATAGCGCTCGAGCGCGGGCCAGTCGAGATAGCGGGTTTGCGTGAGGTCCATTTCCATGCCGTCGATGATCTCGCCGAGCCTCTCGAGAGAGATGGAATAGCTCTGCAGGTGCGGCGCGAGCGCCTGCGTGACCGGGTGCTGCGGCTTGCCGGCGAAGAGATTCCCGAGCTCGGCGCGCCACCACGCCAGCTTGGCCGCCGCGACCTGCGGATCGCCCGGCTCATCGACCGCGTCGTCCACCTCACGACAGAACGCGTACAGCGCGGTGATGGCGCGGCGGCGCTGCGGCGGCAGATACAGGAACGAGTAGTAAAAGCTCGAGCCGCTGGCGGCCGCTTTCTGCTGGCAGTACTCGTCGGGAGTCACAGCGCTCTTGACAACAGAAGCGGCCAGTCGAGTGCTTTGAGGACCGGCCGGGTGTGGAAGACGTCGTAGCCGGCGCGCTCGATTTTCTCGAGGATCCTCAGGCCTCCCTGGATCGTAGCCCGGATCTCGAGCCCGATACGGCCCGGGAGCGCGCGCCCGAGCGGCGCGCCGGAGAGCATGAGCTGGCGCGTTTTTTTTACTTGTTCTTCCATAAGTAGACACCATGCCGCATCGCAGCGCCGCTCCGCCAGGTGACGCTCGGTCACGCCGTGGCGCGCCATTTCATCTTGCGGAAGGTAGATGCGGTTGTCGCGCCGGTAGTCGATGTCCACGTCCTGCCAGAAGTTTATGAGCTGCAGTGCCGAACAGATGGCGTCCGATTGCCGCAACTCTAAGTCAGTCGTTCGTTTGAACAGGTACAGCAGCAGCCGCCCCACCGGGTTCGCGGAGCGCCGGCAATAGTCCATGACCTCGCCGAAGTCCGCGTAGCGCTTCTTCTTTACGTCTTGCGTAAAGGCGTCCACCAGGTCCTTGAACAGCGGGATCGGCAACGAGTGCCGGCGGATGACTTTTTCGAGCGCGCGGAAAAGCGGATCGTTGCTCGCTTTGCCGCGCTCGATGGCCGAGAGGCGTTCCTGGTATTCGTTTAATTTGGCAAGGCGTATATGGGGGGGATCGCTCCCTTCGTCGGCAAAATCGTCGGCGCTGCGCGCGAAGCGGTAGATGAGGCGGATGGGCTCGCGCAGCGGCGCGGGCAAAAGCAGCGACGCGACCGGGAAGTTTTCGTAATGGCCGACCGCCACGGCGGTTATAATACGTTGATTTTTCGGCGAAGGTGGCGGAATTGGTAGACGCACCAGACTTAGGATCTGACGCCGCGAGGCATGAGGGTTCGAGTCCCTCCCTTCGCACCAATTGGCGAACAACTCAATGACGAATGTGGAAACGCTGAACGGCCTCGAGCGCCGTGTTTCAATGAGCCTGCCGCTCGAGGACATCGAGCGGCAGGTCGACGAGCGGCTGAAGAAGCTCGCGCGCAACGTGAAGATGCCGGGTTTCCGGCCGGGCAAAGTGCCGCTGAAGATCGTCGCTCAGACTTATGGGCCGCAGGTGCGCAACGAAGTCCTCGGCGATGCAGTGCAGAAATCGTTCAGCGACGCGGTGAAGCAGGCGAACCTGCGCGTCGCCGGCTATCCGAGGATCGAAAAGAAGGACGGCGCGAGCGACCAGGCGCTCGAGTTCAGCGCGACCTTCGAGATATATCCCGAGATCAAGCTGGGCGACATCGCGTCGGCGACGATCGAGCAGCCGAAGACCGCGGTGGACGACGCCGCCGTGAACCGGACGGTGGAGATCCTGCGCAAGCAGCGCACGCGGTTCGTGCCGGCGGACCGGCCGGCGCGCGACGGCGACCGCCTCACCGTCGACTTCCATGGCACGATCGATGCAACGCCGTTCGAAGGCGGCAAGGCCGAGAATTTCGTCTTCACCCTCGGGGAAGGCCGGATGCTGCCGGAGTTCGAGGTTGCGGCCCGCGGCGCCTCGGCGGGCGAGACGAAGAGCTTCTCGCTCAAGTTTCCGGACGACTACCACGGCAAGGCCGTGGCCGGAAAATCGG
Source organism: Betaproteobacteria bacterium (assembly GCA_004297625.1). Classification (GTDB taxonomy): domain Bacteria; phylum Pseudomonadota; class Gammaproteobacteria; order Burkholderiales; family SG8-39; genus SCGC-AG-212-J23. The sequence goes on from SCTY01000022.1 coordinate 126,269, forward strand.
CGGCGTTTGAGATGACGGTCGGGAAAACCGAGGAGCCGCAGCTTCCGCCGCTCGATGCGGACTTCGCCAAGGCGCTCGGGGTGGCGGACGGCGATCTCGGCAAGATGCGCAGCGAGATCCGCGCAAACGTCGAGCGCGAGGTGAAGAAGCGCATCGATGCGCGGCTCAAGGACCAGGCGATGCAGGCGCTCATCGACACCACGCCGGTGGAGCTTCCCAAGTCGCTGATCGACATGGAAGCGCGGCAGCTGCTGCAGCGCGCCGCCGCCGATCTGCAGGCGCGCGGACTCAAGCCCGAGCAGCTCAATCTCAGATCCGAGCAATTCCACGACAGCGCGAAACGCCGCGTGGCTCTCGGGCTCATCATCGCGGAGCTCGCGCGCGCCGAGAATCTGCAGCCGAAGCCCGCGGAAGTGCGCGCGATGGTCGAGCAGGAGGCGCAGAGCTACGAGAGCCCGGCCGAGGTAGTAAAATGGTTTTACATGCAGCCCGAGCGGCTTTCGGAGATTGAAGCGATGGCGCTGGAAGCCAATGTCGTCAAATGGATTTTGTCGAAGGCAAATGTGGCGGAGAAGGAAATTGCGTTCGACGAGCTGATGGGTGCGAACGCGTGAACTGGGAACGTAAAGCGGCAGACACACAGGACCTCGGGCTGATCCCGATGGTCATCGAGCAGTCGGGGCGCGGCGAGCGCGCCTACGACATCTATTCCAGGCTGCTGAAAGAGCGCGTGGTGTTTCTGGTCGGCCCGGTCACCGAGATCACGGCCAACCTGATCGTCGCTCAGATGCTGTTCCTGGAGTCCGAGAACCCGGACAAGGACATCTTCTTCTACATCAACTCGCCCGGCGGATCGGTGTCGGCCGGGCTCGCGATCTACGACACCATGCAGTTCGTCAAGCCCGACGTGTCGACGCTGTGCGTCGGCCAGGCGGCGAGCATGGGCGCGCTGCTGCTGGCCGCGGGCGACGCGGGCAAGCGTTTTGCGCTGCCGAATTCGCGCGTCATGATCCACCAGCCGATGGGCGGCTTCCAGGGCCAGGCGACCGACATCGAGATCCACGCCAAGGAAATCCTCTACCTGCGCGGCCGGCTGAACGAGATCCTGGCCAAGCACACCGGCAAGTCCATTGAAGTCATCGCCCGGGACACCGAGCGCGACTTTTTCATGGGCGCCGAAGAAGCGGTAAAGTACGGTATCGTGGACAAGACTCTGGTATCCAGGGAGAGCACGTAACGCATGTCGGACAAGTCCTCCTCGGGCGAGAAGCTCCTCTACTGCTCTTTCTGCGGCAAGAGCCAGCACGAGGTTCGGAAGCTGATTGCCGGCCCCTCGGTGTTCATCTGCGACGAGTGCATCGAGCTTTGCAACGACATCATCCGCGAGGAGACCGCCTCCGATAAGGGCGGCAAGGGCGCGAAATCCGACCTGCCGACCCCGCGCGAGATCCGCGGCATCCTCGACCAGTACGTGATCGGCCAGGACCAGGCGAAGAAGATCCTCTCGGTCGCGGTCTACAACCACTACAAGCGGCTCAAGCACCTGTCCAAGAACGACGAGGTCGAGCTCGCGAAATCGAACATCCTGCTGATCGGGCCCACCGGTTCCGGCAAGACGCTGCTCGCGCAGACCTTGGCGCGGCTGCTCAACGTGCCGTTCGTCATCGCCGACGCCACGACGCTTACCGAGGCCGGCTACGTCGGCGAGGACGTCGAGAACATCATCCAGAAGCTGCTGCAGAACTGCGACTACGACGTCGACAAGGCGAAGCGCGGCATCGTCTACATCGACGAGATCGACAAGATCTCGCGCAAGTCCGATAACCCTTCGATCACCCGGGATGTTTCGGGCGAAGGCGTGCAGCAGGCGCTGCTGAAGCTCGTGGAAGGCACGATCGCCTCGGTGCCGCCGCAGGGCGGCCGCAAGCATCCGAACCAGGACTTCGTGCAGGTGGACACCACCAACATCCTGTTCGTCTGCGGCGGGGCGTTCGACGGCCTCGAAAAGATCGTGCGCAACCGCACCGAGAAGACCGGCATCGGCTTCGGCGCCGAAGTGAAGAGCCCGGCCAACTCGAAGGCGACCTACGACCTGCTGAAGAGCGTCGAGCCCGAAGACCTTATCAAGTACGGGCTTATTCCCGAGTTCGTCGGTCGCCTGCCGGTGCTCGCCACGCTCGAAGAGCTCGACGAGCATGCCCTCATCCAGATCCTCACCGAGCCGAAGAACGCGCTGATCAAGCAGTATCAGCGGCTGTTCCACATGGAAGGCGTGGAGCTCGAGGTGCGCGTCCCGGCTCTCGGCGCGGTCGCCAAGCGCGCGCTTGCCCGAAAAACGGGAGCCCGCGGCCTGCGCTCGATCCTCGAGCAGATCCTGCTCGACACCATGTACGAGCTGCCTACGCTCGAGAACGTAAGCAAGGTCGTCGTCGACGAGTCCATGGTGAGCGCCGACGGCAAGCCGCTGCTCATCTACTCCGACCAGCACAAAGTGGCCGGCGGCACCGGTTAGCCGCGCGAAACCGCTGCACGTTTCGTAACCTTTTCCGCATTGCAGTACGCGCGGCATGCGTGTACGCTTTGCGCATTGATTTTTCTGGGGGAACCCGCATCTATAACGGGCGCTCCAACCCCTTGATGAGGCTACTCTAAATGTCCGATAACGTTCCGGGCCCTGAAGTCGTCCAGTACCCGCTCCTGCCGCTGCGGGACGTGGTGGTGTTCCCGCACATGGTGATCCCGCTGTTCGTCGGCCGGCCGAAGTCCATCAAGGCGATGGAAACCGCGATGGAAGCGGGCAAGAGCATCCTGCTGGTCGCGCAGAAGTCCGCGGCCAAGGACGATCCCGGTCCGCAGGACATGTATTCGATCGGCTGCGTCTCGAACATCCTGCAGATGCTGAAGCTGCCCGACGGCACCGTGAAGGTGCTGGTGGAGGGCGGCGCGCGCGCCCGCATCAGCGAAGTGGTCGACGTGCGCACGCACTGGATCGCCGAAGCGACGCCGTTGCCGGCGGACGGCGCGCCGCCGCCGGAAGTCGAGGCCATGCGCCGCGCGCTGCTCTCCGCGTTCGACCAGTACGTGAAGCTGAACAAGAAGATCCCGCCGGAAATCCTCACCTCGCTTTCGGGCATCGACGAGGCCGGGCGGCTTGCCGACACGGTCGCCGCGCATCTTCCGCTCAAGCTCGAGCAGAAGCAGCAGGTGCTGGAGATGTTCGACGTGAAGACGCGCCTTGAGCACCTGCTGTCGCAGCTCGAGACCGAGATCGACATCCTGCAGGTCGAGAAGCGCATCCGCGGCCGCGTCAAGCGGCAAATGGAGAAGAGCCAGCGCGAGTACTACCTCAACGAGCAGGTGAAGGCGATCCAGAAGGAGCTCGGCGAGGGCGAGGAGGGAGCGGACCTCGAGGAGATGGAGAAGCGCATCCGCCGCGCGCACATGCCCAAGGAAGCGCGCAAGAAGGCGGAAGCCGAGCTGAAGAAGCTGAAGCTCATGTCGCCGATGTCGGCCGAGGCGACGGTGGTGCGCAACTACATCGAGACCATCGTCAACCTGCCGTGGAAGAAGAAGTCGAAGATCTCGCGCGACATCAAGGCCGCGCAGGAGATCCTTGACAAGGACCACTACGGCCTCGAGAAGGTCAAGGAGCGCATCGTCGAATACCTCGCGGTGCAGACGCGCGTGGACAAGATGAAGGCGCCGATCCTGTGCCTGGTCGGCGCCCCCGGCGTGGGCAAGACCTCGCTCGGGCAGTCGATCGCGCGCGCGACCAACCGCAAGTTCGTGCGCATGTCGCTCGGCGGCGTGCGCGACGAGGCCGAGATCCGCGGCCACCGCCGCACCTACATCGGCTCGATGCCGGGCAAGATCCTGCAGAACATGAGCAAGGTGCAGGTGAAGAACCCGCTGTTCCTGCTCGACGAAGTGGACAAGATGGGCTCCGACTGGCGCGGCGATCCGTCGTCGGCGCTCTTAGAGGTGCTCGATCCCGAGCAGAACAACACCTTCGTCGACCACTACATCGAGGTCGAGTACGACCTGTCGGAAGTGATGTTCGTCGCCACGGCGAACACGCTCAACATTCCGCCGCCGCTCCTCGACCGCATGGAAGTCATCCGTCTCTCCGGCTATACGGAAGACGAGAAGATGAACATCGCGGTGCGCTACCTGCTGCCCAAGCAGCTCAAGGCGACCGGGCTCAAGGAGGGCGAAGTGTCGGTTTCCGAGGCCGCGATCCGCGACATCGTGCGCTACTACACGCGCGAGGCCGGAGTGCGCGCCCTCGAGCGGGAGCTTTCCAAGATCTGCCGCAAAGCGGTGACGCAGCTGCTGACCGAGAAGCAGGCGGGCGAAAGCAAGCCGCACCGCATTACCGTGACGCCGAAAAACCTCGACAAGTACCTCGGCGTGCGCCGCTACACCTTCGGCATGGCCGAGAAGGAGAACCAGGTCGGCCAGGTCACCGGCCTTGCGTGGACCGAAGTGGGCGGCGAGCTCCTGACCATCGAAGCCGTCACCATGCCGGGCAAGGGCAAGACCATCACCACCGGCAAGCTGGGCGAGGTGATGCAGGAGTCGATCCAGGCCGCGCTATCGGTGGTGCGCGCGCGCTCGCGCAGGCTGGGCGTGAAGGAGGACTTCTACCAGAAGAACGACATCCATATTCACCTGCCCGAAGGCGCGACGCCCAAGGACGGTCCGAGCGCCGGCATCGGCATCGCCACGGCCATGGTCTCGATGCTCACGGGCATCCCGGTGCGCGCCGACGTCGCCATGACCGGCGAGATCACGCTGCGCGGCGAGGTGCTGCAGATCGGCGGCCTGAAGGAGAAGCTGCTCGCTGCGCACCGCGGCGGCATCAAGACCGTGCTGATCCCGGACGAGAACGTGAAGGACCTCGTCGAGATCCCCGACAACGTCAAGAACAAGCTCGAGATCATGCCGGTGAAGTGGATCGACAAGGTGCTCGAGATCGCTCTCGAGCGCAAACCCGAGCCGCTGCCCGAGCCCGACGAGTCGGCGCCGATTCCGCCCAAGCCCGACGACCAGACGGGCGCCGTCACGACGCATTAGCCTTCTCCTTGAACAAAGCAGATCTGATCGAGCAAATCGCGCAGGCGGCCGAGATTTCGAAGTCGGCCGCCGAGCGCGCGGTCGACGCGCTCGTCGCGGCGGTGAAGACGAGCCTGCGCAAGGACGAAGTGGTGACGCTCGTCGGCTTCGGCACCTTTTACGCCGGACAGCGCCAGGCCCGCACCGGCCGCAATCCGCGCACCGGCGAGGCGCTCGACATCAAGGCCGCGCGCCTGCCCAAGTTCCGCGCTGGAAAGGCACTGAAGGACGCGATAAACTAGCGCCCCTTCTTTCGAAGGGGTGCTTAGCTCAGCGGTAGAGCGTCGCCCTTACAAGGCGAATGTCGTAGGTTCGACCCCTACAGCACCCACCAACAGGTTGTAGGAACTGCAGTCGAAGGAGCGGTAGTTCAGTTGGTTAGAATACCGGCCTGTCACGCCGGGGGTCGCGGGTTCGAGTCCCGTCCGCTCCGCCAATCCCTTCAGCCGTCATGCGCGTCGTTCTGAGCTCTCTGCCTCAAATGATCGTGATGGCCGCGATCGTCGCCAGCGCGCTCTACGTCCCGGTAGCAGGACTTCTCGCCTTGCTGGCTTTCGTCCTCTTCGGCGTTTCCCTTCGCGAGTTCGTCACCTTTGGCGGCGCGCTGGGCGCCTTGGACGGCCTGGTGGCGTGGTGGGTCCTCATGCTGCTGCCGGCGCTGGTCTACGCCGCGTCCATGATGCCGTGGGCGCCGAGAGAATAGCGCCGGGGGCGCCGGCTCATTTACTTTCCATGACCCACACGCCGGCCCAGTCCGGCGCGGGCGGGGTCTTCATGAGGTGCGCGCAGCGCTCGACGTAGAGCTGCGCCGTGCGGTCGGCGGCGTTGATCTCGAGCACCTTGCCGAACAGGGCGCGGGCGCCGGCGAAGTCCCTGCCGCGGTATTTCGCGAGGCCATCGCGAAAGTACCCGAGCGCGTCGGAAACGTGCGGGTACGTCTCCTCGGTGTGGTAGTCGAGGATCTCGTAGATCGCCACCGGCTGGGTCTTGCCCTTCACCACGACCAGATCGACCTCGCGCGCGCGGTAGGTGCCGCGCAGCTTGCCGTAGGTGAGCTCGCTCACGAGGATGTGCGAGCCGTACTGCTTGCATGCCGACTCGAGCCGCGAGGCGAGGTTCACGCCGTCGCCGATCATGGTGTAGTCCATGCGCTTCTTGGAGCCGATGTTCCCGGAGACGACGAGGTCGGTGTTGAGGCCGATGCCGATGTCGATCGGCGCGCGGCCTTCGGAAGCGCGTTGCGCGTTCCAGCGGCGCAGCTCGCGGATCATGCCGATCGCCGCGCGCACCGAGCGGTCGACGTCGTCGTCGTGCGCCACCGGCACGCCGAAGCCCGCCATGATGGCGTCGCCGATGAACTTGTCGAGCATGCCGCCCTCGCGCTGGATGATGTCCACCATGAGCGTGAAGTACTCGTTCAGCATCGCCACGGTGCCTTGCGGGCCGAGCTTCTCCGAATGCGTGGTGAAGCTGCGGATGTCGGCGAAGAGCACCGTCGCCTCGACCGACTGGCCGCCGAGCGCCTCGCCGCCCGCCTCGACCAGGCGGTCGGCGATCCCCGGGTCCATGTAGCGCGACATCGTGGATTTCAGCCGCTTCTCGCTCGAGATGTCCTCGATCAGCATCATCGAGCCGATGCGCTTGCGCTCGGCGCTCGTGAGCGGCAGCACGGTGAGGTTCACCGACAGGCGCTCGCCGCCGCAGGCGAGCTCGGTGTCCATGATGATCTCCGGGTGCGAGCTTTCGTCGACCTTCTTCAGCTTCTCCAGCACCCAGGGGTTGTCGGCGCCGAAGTAGTCCGCGGCCTTCTTCTGCAGCACGTCGGCCGCACCGGCACGGAGGATGCGCAGCCCCGCGGCGTTGCAGGTGGCGAGCTTGCCCGCGTCGTCCAGCGTCAGTACGCCGTTCGACATCGACTCCAGCATCGCCTCGCTGTAGTTCTTCATGTTCTGCACGTCGGCGAAGAGCTTGGCGTTCTCGAGCGCGATCGAGATCTGCGCGGTGAAGGCGCGCAGGCGCGACTCGTCCTCGGCGCTAAACGGGCCGCCGCGCTTGTTCAGCACCTGGGTGACGCCGATCACCTTGCCGTGCTTGTTGACGATCGGCGTGCATAGGATCGAGCGCGTGAAGTAGCCGGTCTTCTTGTCGAAGCTGGGGTTGAAGCGCAGGTCGGCGTAGGCGTAGGGGATGTTGATCGATTTTCCGGAGGTGAACACGGCGCCCGCGATGCCGAGATGGTTCGGCAGCCGGATCTGCATCGATTCGAGCCCCTGTCCGACCTCCGACCAGAGCTCGCGGGTCTTCTCGTCGTTCAGGAACAGGGTGGAGCGCTCCGCGTTCAGCAGGCGCGTCGCCTCGCCCATCACCTTTTGCAGCAGGGAGCCGAGCTTGATGTCGGCGGTCACCTCCGACACGGTCTCGACGAATTCCATTTCCTGCGCGCGCACGGCCTTCATGCGCTCGATGAACTGCGCGCCCTGGAGGGCGACCGTTCCCTGGGTCGTCATTGCATCCAGCAGGTCGAGATCGTGCCGCGTGAAGTGCCCGTGGCGCTTGTTGAGCGCCTGCGCCACGCCGATGACCTCTCCCTTCACGGTCTTGATCGGCACGCAGACGACGTTGCGCGTGACGAAGCCCGTCTGCTCGTCTATCGAGCGGTTGAAGCGCGGGTCGGAGTAGGGGTCGTCGATGATGAGCGGCTCGCCGGAGGTGTAGACGTGGCCCGCGATGCCGGTGGTGTTGAGGAGGCGGATCTCGCGCTTGATGTTGCCCTGCGCGACGCGCGAATAGAGCTCGTTCGTGGCCGGGTCGTTCAGAAACAGCGTGCCGCGCTCGGCGTCGAGTTGCGCGGTGGTCATGTCGACGAGCGCGCGCAGCACCTCGTCCAGCGTGTCGTAGGCCGCCATGCGGCGCGAAACCTCGAGCAGGAGCTCGGTGAGCCGCGCGCGCCGGCGCTGCCTGCGCCCTTGGTCGGGCGCCGCGTTGCGCGCAGCCGGCGGCGGCACGTCGCGCTTCATCGTTCCAGCTTCGCCCGCAGCTCGCGGATCGTCGCCTGCAGTTGGGCGATCTCGCCCCGGTCCAGCGCGCGCACGGCGGCGATCGCATCCTCTCTGCCGGCGCTCGCCTTCTCGAGCTCCTCGCGCAGCGCGGCGATGGCGGCGCGCAGCTGCGCAGCCTCGTCCTGGCTCTCGGCGTACGCCTGGTGCACGAGCTCGTCGCGGCGCGCGCGCTCTTTCTCGAGCTCCTCGCGCATTGCGACCACCGACTGCCTAAGATGGCGCAGCTCGAGTTGCAGGCCGACGACGTCGGTCGTATCCGCGTCCATATTCCCCCAAGAACGCAAGCATACGACAGTAGAGTCGAACAGGTTTGTTGCTGATCAAACTCTTCCTTGTCTGCTGCGCTCGCACTCGTGACGAATGCGGGCAACGCCGAACATGCGCGATTCTCCGAAGTGCAGTCCGACGAAGATCAGCGAGTAGTGCCGGCGCGTAAGCTCGACTGCAGCATCGGGGTAGGTCGCAGCGAATTGCGCTTCGCAGGGGCCCAGCGCCTGCCGCACGGTCGGCTGTGCGGCAGAGGCAATCGCAACCAGGGCTCGTGCGGTCATTCGCCGTGTTTCGGGAAGCGCACGCTCGCCTTCAAGCCGTGCCCGGCGTCCGTATCGCCGAGCGTGATCGCGGCGCCGTGCGCGTCGGCGACCTGCTTCACGATGGCAAGACCGAGGCCGCTTCCTTCGACGCCTGAACCCGGCAGGCGGTAGAACCGGTCGAAGACGCGGTCGCGTTCCTCGGCGGGAATTCCGGGACCGCTATCGCTCACCTGGAGGATCGCGCCGCCTTCAATGCTCCAGGCCTCCACGACGACAAGCCCCCCCTTGGGCGTGTAACGCAGCGCGTTGTCGACCAGGTTGCGCGCCAGGGTATGCAGCGCCTGCTCCTGCCCGAGCACGCGCGCGGGCTCCAGGCGCCCGAGGCGCAGCTCGATCGCCTTCGCTTCGGCGAGCGGCTCGAACTCCGTCACCACGGCCGCGGCGAGCTGTTCGAGCTCGACGGCGGCCGGCTTTTCGTGCGCGGCTTCGGGGGCGAGACGCGCCATGCTGAGCATCTGCTCGACCAGGCGGGTGGCGCGCTTCGCGCCTGCCTTCAGCTGCCCGAGCGCGGCGGCGCGCTCCTCGCGCGACTGCGCGCGCTCGATGAGCTGGATCTGCAGCGACAGGGCCGTGAGCGGCGAGCGCAGCTCGTGCGCGGCGTTGGCGGCGAAACGCTTCTGCGTCTCGAGCGCCTCGCGCAGCCGCTCGAGCAGGCCGTTGAGTTCGGAAACCATCGGCTTCACTTCTTCAGGCAGGGCAATGGCGACAACGGGATCGAGGGAGGACGGCACGCGCTTGCGGATCGCGGCGGCGATTTCCACCAGCGGCTTCAAGCCTTCGCCGACGATCAGCCAGATGAGCAGCGCGAAGAGCGGTATTGCCGCGAGGATCGGCACGAGAATGCGCAGCGCCATCGCCGTGGCGCGATCGCTGCGCAGGCTCACCGGCGCTGCGACCTGGATGGTCTTGTCCGCCTGGTTGAGCGTGAATACGCGCCAGTCCTGTCCGCGGACCGGCACCGTGGCGTAGCCGTCGGCGCCGGCCTGCGGGAGCGGGACGGCCTGGTTGGAAAGGTAGGTGAGCGTCCCGGCGGGATCCCAGACCTGGACGATGAAGTCGTAATCGAAACCGGGAAACGCCGCCTGGCTCCGCAGCGTCTGGTCGCGCAGTGACAGCGCGATCTGCCGCAGCTGGTAGTCGAACATTTCGTTCGCTTCCCGATGCACGGCGAACCAGGTCGCGCCGCTCGCCGCGAGCCCGATGAAAAACACCGCGGCGAGCAGCGCTACGAGGAGCTTTCGCCGGATCGACACGCGCCGCCGTCGTCAATGGCATAGCCCGCCCCGCGCACCGTGCGTATCGCCCGCTCGCCCAGCTTCTTGCGCAGGTTGTGGATGTGCACTTCCACTGCGTTGCTCGCCACCTCCTCGCCCCAGCCGTAGATGCGCTCCTCGAGCTGGGCACGGGAAAGCACCGTGCCCGGGCGCTCGAGCAGCGTGCCGAGGAGAGCGAATTCGCGCGTCGAGACCGGAATGTCCCTGCCGCGAAGCGTGACCTTGCGGGTCGCCGGATCGAGGACCAAGTCGCCGCACGTGATGCGCGGCCCGGAGCGCCCGGTCCGCCGGCGCACCACGGCGCGCACGCGCGCCGCAAGCTCGCCGAGGTCGAAGGGCTTCACGAGATAATCGTCGGCGCCCTCGTCGAGGCCCTTCACCCGGTCGGTCACCGCGTCGCGCGCCGTGATGATGAGCACGGGCACCGGGTTCTCCTGCCGGCGGATGTCTTGCAGCAGCGTGTAGCCGTCTTTCCGGGGCAGCCCGAGGTCCAGCAGAACGGCGGCGTAATTCTCCGCCTGCAGGGCGAGCTCGGCGGCACGGCCGTCCTGCACCCAGTCCACCACGAAATCCTCCTGGCGCAGGCCGGTCTGAATGCCGGCCCCGATCATGGCGTCGTCCTCGACGAGCAGCAGCCGCATCGTCAGCTGAGATCGATCGGCACGTACATTTTCGCCTCCTCGCGCTGGACGAGAAGCGCCACGTGCTTGCCGGACGTGTCGAGCAGCTTGCGCAGCTCGTCTACGCTGCGGACCGGGTGGTTGTTGAGCGCGAGGATCACGTCGCCGGGCTGCACCCCGGCCTTTGCCGCGGCGCCGGCGGCATTTTCGACGACGAGACCGCCGTTCGCGTGCAGCTCGCCGCGCTCCTCGGTCGTAAGCGGCCGCACCACCACGCCGAGCTTCCCGGAATTCGCGGGCGGAGCGTCGTTCGAAGCCACGGTCTCGTTCGGCAGCTCGCCGACGTTCACCGAAAGCGTCTGCTCCTTGCCGTTGCGCCACACGCGTACCTGCGCCGTCCGCCCTGGAGGCGTATCGGCGACGAGCTCGGGCAGCGACGCCGATTCATCGATCGGCGTGCTATTCCAGGCGAGGATGACATCGCCCGGCTTGATCCCGGCGCGCGCCGCCGGCGCGTCCTCGTCCACCGAGCTCACCAGCGCGCCTTCGGCCTTCGGCAGCCCGAAGGACTGGGCGAGGCTCTGGTCCACGGACTGGATCGCGATGCCGATGCGCCCGCGCGTCACCTTGCCGTACTTCTGCAGCTGGTCCTTCACGTGCATCGCGACGTCGATGGGAATCGCGAACGAAAGTCCCATGTAGCCGCCGGTCTGGCTGTAGATCTGCGAATTGATGCCGATCACGTCGCCCGCAAGGTCGAAGAGCGGCCCGCCGGAGTTGCCGGGGTTCACCGCGACGTCGGTCTGGATGAATGGAACGTAGCCATCGCCCGGCAGCGAGCGCGACTTCGCCGAGACGATGCCGGCGGTGACCGAGTTGTCGAACCCGAAGGGCGAGCCCATCGCTACCACCCATTGTCCAACTTTGACGTTCTGCGCGCTGCCGATATGCACTACCGGCAGATCCTTCGCATCGATCTTGAGGAGCGCGACGTCGCTCTTAGCGTCGGTGCCCACCACCTTGGCCCTGAACTCGCGCCGGTCGGTGAGCTTCACCTGGACCCTTTTGGCGCCATCGACGACGTGCGCGTTGGTCAGGATGTAGCCGTCCGGGCTCACGATGAAGCCCGAGCCGATCCCGCGCATGGGCGCCTGCTTGGGCACCGGCACGCCGAAATAGCGGAAGAACGGGTAGAGCGGGTCGCCCCTGTCGAGCGGCGGCTGCTCGTTGGTCGCCGCAACCGTGGTGACGCTGATATTGACCACCGCGGGTCCGGCCTTCTCGGCCAGGCCGCTGAAGTCGGGCGCCGCCAGCGCGACCGGCGCGCCCTGGGCCGCGGCGGGCCTGGCGGCCGCCGGCACGTACGCGGCATCGGACGATGCGCACCCGGCGAGGAGCGCCGGCAGCAATACCGAGAACGCGGCGGCGTATGCGGATAGTGTTTTCATGGCTGTGACTTCGTGTGGTTCGTGCTGGAGCCGCCGGCGCTCGAGCTCGATTCCTTGCTCCCTAGCGCGTGGCTCACCTTGTCCTTCACCGTGCGAAGGTCCTTCCTGGCCATGACGGCAAGATATTCCGTGCGGCTGAGCTTGCCGTCGTGGTTCTTGTCGGTGGTCTTGAATCTTTTCGCGAGGTAGGGATTGCCGGCCGCCTCCGACTTGGAGAGCTGGCCGTCGTGGTTCGTGTCGAGCGCGTTGAATCCCGGATCCTTGTCCTGCGACTTCGCTGTGGCACCGTAAGCCGACCCGAGGGCGAAGGCGAGGGCGGCCACGGCAAATGCAGCTGATTTTGCGAGTTTCATTGAATCCTCCGAAGTTGGTAGAGAACTTGGCGACGATCATGCGCCAGGCCGCTTAACCGTCGCTTAAGGAATGCCGGCCCGGTCCTGTACGCTGCCTCTCGGTCAGAGCCTGCTGCTCATCTGGCCGCAGCTCACCGGCCTGGTCGCCGCGGTAATCGTGATGTTCACCATCGCCTACGCGCTCTTGCAGCGCCAGGAGATCCGGGCGTAGGCGCATCGGCCGGGCCGTTGACCGCCGCACCGGCAAGGAATAGAACGATCCGGCATGACGCTGCCGTATCGCGCGCCCGTTCCAGAGATGCTCTTCGCTATGCGCGAGCTTGCGAAGCTCGACGAAGTAGCGGCACTGCCGGGCGGCGGGGCGCTCGATCTCGAGCTCGTGCGCTCGATCCTCGAGCAGGCCGCCTTGTTCGCCGAAGAGGTGCTCCTTCCGCTGAACCGCAGCGGCGATCAGAACGGCGCACGCCTCGAGAACGGCGCCGTGAAAACGCCGCCCGGCTTTGCGCACGCCTACCGCAAGTTCGTCGAGGCGGGCTGGCAGACGCTTGCCGCCAGGCCCGCGCACGGCGGCCAGGGAATGCCGTACCTCGTCGCAGCGGCGGTAAACGAGATGTGGGCCGCGTCGAATCTCGCGTTCTCGCTGTGCCTGCTCGCCAACGAGAACGCCGCCGAGACCCTCGCGCGCCACGCGTCGCCGGAGCTGAAGCAGCGGTACCTCGGGCGCATCGTGAAGGGCGAATGGACTGCCCCGATGGCGCTCACCGAGCCGCAGGCCGGCTCGGACCTTTCCCTGCTGCGCACGCGGGCGCTGCCCGACGCGGGCGCCTACCGGCTCTTCGGTACCAAGATTTTCATCACCTACGGCGAGCACGACTTTACGGACAACATCGTCCACCTCGTGCTCGCGCGGCTGCCCGATGCGCCGGAAGGCACGCGCGGCCTCTCCCTCTTTCTGGTGCCGAAATTCCTGGTGCATGCCGACGGCAGCCTGGGCGAGCGCAACGATGTTCATTGCGTCTCGCTCGAGCACAAGCTCGGCCTGCGCGCGAGCCCGACCGCGGTGATGGCTTACGGACAGAAGGACGGTGCCGTCGGCTACCTCGTCGGCGAGCCGAACCGCGGCCTCGAAGCCATGTTCGTCATGATGAACCGCATGCGGCTCGGCGTCGGGATCGAAGGCCTCGCGATGGCGGAGCACGCCTACCAGCAGGCGCGCGCGTACGCGCGCGAGCGGGTCCAGGGACGCGAGCCTGGTGCAGCGTCCGGCGGCGCGGTTCCGATCATCCGCCATCCCGATGTGCGCCGCATGCTCATGGAGATGAAGGCGCGCATCGAGGCGATGCGCGGGCTTTCGTACTACGCGGCGGCGCGCATGGACATCGCGGCGCGCCATCCGGACGCGGCCGAGCGCAGCGCGGCGCAGAACAGGGTCGACCTGCTGACGCCGGTGATCAAGGGATGGCAGACCGAGCAGGCGCAGGAAATCGTTTCGGCTGCGCTGCAGATCCACGGCGGCAGCGGCTACGTCGAAGAAACCGGCGTCGCGCAGCTGCTGCGCGACGTGCGCGTCACGAGCATCTATGAAGCGACGACCGGTATCCAGGCGGCGGACCTTACCTCGCGCAAGGTCGCGCGAGACGGCGGCGCCACGGTGGCGCGCCTCGCGAGCGAGGCGCGTGCCGTGTGCCGAGCACTCGCCGGCCGGCAGGACGATGACCGGCGTGCGATCGCTGCGCGCCTGGATGACGCTGTGCGGGCGCTCGAGGAGGCGACGCGCTATATCGTCGAGCACTCGGCGCGCGCTCCCGCAAACGTCGCTGCGGGAGCCGTACCGTATCTCATGCTGCTAGGCAGCGTCGCCGGCGGCTGGCAGCTTGCCCGCGCGGCGCTTGTTGCGGATGAACCTTCCCGCGCGATCGTCGCACGCTACTACGCCGAGCACGTGCTGCCGCGCGCGAGGGCATACGCAGACGAAGTGTTGTTCGGCGCGGATTCCGTGCTGCGGCTGGACGGGGAGCGGTTTTAATGTATTCCGTCGGACTTTAATCCTGGTCAATATCGGGCGGGGGTCGCGGGTGTAAACAACGTCTTAGCTCAGGAAACGCTGTTGACGTCCCAGTGAAGCCTGTCGAGCTAAGCAACTTCTTTTTGCTCTTCTTCTCCGCGGCAAGCGTGATATTGCTGGGGGCGGCCTACGCGCTGCTTTTCGCCCTGGCCCGGCTCAGGAATCTGCCCAGGCTCATGCCGCTCGCGTACGCCTCGTATGCCGGGCTGTGCGCTTCGGTCTTGGCGCTCGCATACGCCGCGAACCTCTATAGCGGCGGAATCTGGGTTGCGCTGGTCATCGTGATGCTGATCGGCTACCTGCTCGCTCCTCACGCCGCATTCCGGCTGTGCAAGGGAATGCACGCGCAAACACTCGGACCTTTGGAAAAGGGGTAAGTCATGGACCAAACCGCCTGGTGGGCATCCGGATCGTTCTGGCGCAAAACGGCCATCTGGGTCACCGGCGCCTCGCTGGTGGCGCTGATCTTCCTGAGCATCGACAGCCTGGTGAAGATCAGCGCGGGCAGCCAGCGGGTCCCGGCCTACACCGTGGTCAATCAGCGCGTCGATTACGTGCTCAACGAGGAGCGGCACGTGCAGCAGCCGAAGATCGGAGCCGAGCAGCCCCTCTTCGGGCGCAAGCTCGATGCCGAGCAGGCCGAAGCGCTCGTGCGGCACGGCAAGCTGACCGTGCAGGCGAAAAACTGCATGGACTGCCATACGCTTCTCGGCAACGGCGCGTATTACGCGCCCGACCTCACCAAGGCGTGGCTGGATCCCGCGTGGGGCAGCGCGGCCGAGCGCGAGAAGGCGATGGTCGAATTCCTGCTCGATCCGACCGACAACGCGCGCAACACGCTCGGGCGTCGCATGCCGAATCTGCATCTCACCGAGGATGAGGCGAAGTCCGTTACCGGGTTCCTCAAGTGGATGGCCGCTATCGACACCAACGGCTTCCCCTACAACTTCACTCCGATGAAGCAGGAGAACTGACATGGCAGCCTTGGGCGAGATTTCCCTGTCGAACCTGAACGGCGGGCAGAAGCTGGCCGTCAAGTACTACGCGATGGCCGGCGTGCTTTTCGCGGCCCAGATCCTCTTCGGGCTGCTGGCCGGCCTGCAATACCTGATGCCGGACTTTCTCTTCGGCCAGCTCGACTTCTCCATCAACCGCATGGTGCACATCAATGCGCTGGTGGTCTGGCTGCTGTGCGGCTTCATCGGCTCGGTGTACTGGATGCTGGAAGAGGAGGCGCAGCGCCCGGTGGTGGGGCTGAAGCTCGGCAACCTCGTGTTCTGGGCGTTTGCTGCGGCGGTGACGATCGTCGTGATCGTCTACCTGCTGGTGCAAACGGGCCGCGGAGAGGTCGCGACCATCTGGCTGATCACCGAGGGGCGCGAATACATCGAGGCGCCGCGTTGGGCGGACATCGCGATAGTGGCGTCGGTGCTGGTGTTCTTCTACAACGTGGCGGGAACCTTTGCCAAAGGAAGGTATACGGGAATCGCCGGCGTCCTGGTACTCGACTTGATTGCGCTGTTCGGCCTTTACCTGGCGGGCATGTTCTTCACGCCCAATGTCTCGATCGACCAGTTCTGGTGGTGGTGGGTGATCCACCTGTGGGTCGAGGCGACGTGGGAAGTGCTCGTCGGCTGCATCCTCGCCTATGCGCTCATCAAGACGCTCGGCGCGCGCCGCGAGATCGTCGAAACATGGCTCTACGTCGAGGTGGCGCTGATGTTCGGCTCGGGGATCCTCGGCCTCGGGCACCACTACTTCTGGATCGGGACGCCCGATTACTGGCTCTCCATCGGCGGCTTCTTCTCGGCGCTGGAGCCGATTCCGCTCGTCGCCATGGTGGTGCACGCGGTCTACGACTCGGGGACGCACAAGATGCAGAACAACAACCACCCGGCATTCGCGTGGATCATCGCCGCGGCTTTCGGCAACTTCCTGGGCGCCGGCGTGTGGGGCTTCATGCACACGCTGCCGCAAATCAACCTGTTCACGCACGGCACGCAGTGGACCGCCTCGCACGGCCACCTCGCGTTCTTCGGCGCATTCGCGACTGTCAACATCGCGTTCTTCTACCTCGCGATGCAGAAACTCCGCGGCGAGGTGTGGATGGGCGCGGGATTGCCCGATCGCGGCTGGAAATGGAAATGGTCGTTCGCGCTGCTCAACATCGGAATGCTCGGCATGACGGTCGCGCTGCTGGTCGCCGGGTACGTGCAATCCCAGATCGAGCGCGCGATCGGCGGATCGAGCTGGTCGGCGTACTTCGACGCGCAGGCCCATCCGTGGTTCCAGCAGGGCATGTGGTGGCGCGAGGTCTTCGGGGTCGTCATCCTGATCGGGGTGGTCTTGCTCGCCTGGGATCTGCTCACGGTGGGCCGGCGCGAGACGCGCGTCATCCAGACGCTCGAGCCCGCATAGCGCTCGCGCGCTTTAGGGACGATCGCGCGGCGCGGGAGCGCAGTGGCGGGGCGGTATAATCGCCCGCTTCGCCACCGCCTCGCGTCATGTTCAATTTCGTTCACAAGTACAAGAAGGCCGTCACGGTCGTCCTCGGCCTCGTCGCCCTGACTTTCGTCTTCTGGGGCGTCGAGAACCGGGTGACGCGCAGCGGCCGGGAAACCGTCGCCAGCGTCAACGGCATGGAAATTTCCGTGCGCGAGTTCGAGGACGAGCTGCGCCGCCAGCAGGACCAGCTGCGCGAGCTCCTCGGCCGCAATTTCGACCCGGCTGCCTTGAACACCCCCGAATCGCGGCGCCTGCTGCTCGACTCGCTCATCGCCCAGCGGCTGGTCGCCTCGGCGGCGGTTTCCTCGCGGATCGTGGTGACCGACGAGATGCTGCGCGACACGATCGCCTCGATCCCGGCGTTTCGCGGACCGGACGGCACTTTCTCCAAGGCGGCCTACGAGTCGGTGCTGCGCACGCAGAACCCGCCGATGTCGCCCGCGCAGTTCGAAGCGCGGCTGCGCTACGAGCTTTCGCTCGGCCAGCTGACGCGCGCGGTCGCCGAGGCGGCGATCCCCTCGCGCACGGTCACGGAGCGCCTGACGGCCCTCGAGGCGCAGCAGCGCGAGATTCAGGAAGCGCGCATCCCCGCGCAGCAGTTCCTCCCGCAGGTCAAGGTCGACGACGCCCAGGTCAAGGCTTATTACGAGGCCAACCCGGCCGAGTTCCGCACGCCCGAGCGCCTGAAGGCCGAGTACGTGGTGCTTTCCGCCGACGCCATCGCAGCGCAGGAAACCGTGTCCCCCCAGGAAGTCCGGCAGCAATGGGAGTCGACCTACGGGCCGAAGCTGCGCGAGAAGGAAGAGGCGCGCAAGAAGGCGCAGGCCATCGCCGCCGAGGTGAAGAAGCATCCGGAGAGCTTCGCGGAGGTGGCGAAGAAGGAGTCGCAGGACCCGGGCAGCAAGGACAACGGCGGCGACCTCGGCTTCTCGGCGCGCGGCTCGTTCGTCAAGCCCTACGAGGACGCGGTCTTTCGCATGCGCGAAGGCGAGATCTCGGATGTGGTCGAGTCGGAATTCGGCTTCCACATCATCAAGCTGACCGGCATCCGCAAGAACGACGGCAAGGAAGAGCGCCGCTCTAGCCATATCCTCATCAGCGCTCCGGGCGACGCGAAGCCGTTCGAGGCGATGCGAGGCCAGATCGAGGCCGACCTCAAGAAGCAGCGCGCCGCCCGCCGCTTTTCGGAGGCGGCCGACACCTTCAGCAACATGGTCTACGAGCAGTCGGAGAGCCTCAAGCCGGTCGCCGAGCGCTTCAAGCTCCAGATCCAGACCACCGGATGGGTCGCCCGCTCGCCCAATCAGGAGCTCGGCGCGCTGGACAACCCCAAGTTGATCGCCGCGCTGTTCTCCGGAGACTCGATCAACAACCGGCGCAACACCGACGCCGTCGAGGTCGCCCCGGGCACGCTCGTCTCGGCGCGCGTGGTCGACTACCAGCCGGAGGCGCAAAGAAAGTTCGAGGAAGTGAACAACGAGATCACCGACAAGCTGCGCCAGCGCCAGGCCGCCGAGCTTGCGCAGAAGGAAGGCGCCGCGAAGCTCGAGCAGCTGCGCAAGGGCGCGGATGCCGGCCTGAAATGGGGCGCGCCGAAAACGGTGTCGCGGCGCGAGCCGCAGGGGCTGAGCGGCGCGGTGTTGCGCTCGGTGGTCGGCGCGGACGTCAGCAAGCTGCCCGCGTACGTCGGCGTTCCGCTCCCCGAGGCCGGCTATCTACTGCTGCGCATTTCCAAGGTGATCGAAGCGGACCCGAAGGAGCAGGCGCAAGCGTCGAGCGCGCGCACTTCCGCGCTGCTCGGCGCTTCGCAATACGACGCTTATGTCGACAGCCTGCGCCAGCAGGCGAGCATCTCGATCAACCAGGCGAATCTGCAGGCGAAGTAGGCGCGCCGGTCATACCGCCGACGACCTGGCTGAAGCCGGAATCGACGTGCAGCACCTCCCCGGTGATGCCCGCGGCCAGGTCCGATAGCAGGAAGGCGGCGGCGTTGCCCACGTCGTGGATAGTGACGTTGCGCCGCAGCGGCGAGTGCTGCTCGACGAACTTCAGGATGATTCCGAGGCCGGAGATGCCGGCCGCGGCGAGCGTCTTGATCGGCCCGGCCGAGATCGCGTTGACCCGTATGCCCATCGGGCCGAGGTTGGCAGCCAGGTAGCGTACGGAAGCCTCGAGGCTCGCCTTGGCAAGCCCCATGGTGTTGTAGTGCGGAACGACGCGCTCGGCGCCGAGGTAGGTCAGCGTCAGCAGCGCCGCGCGCCGGCTGCGCATCATGGGCAAGGCCGCCTTGGCTAGCGCGGGGAAGCTGTACGCGGAGATCTGGTGCGCCTGCGTAAAACCCTCGCGCGTCAGCCCGTCGAGGAGCTCTCCGGCGATCGCTTCGCGCGGCGCGAACGCAATCGCGTGCACCAGGCCGTCGAGGCCGTCCCAGTGCTTCTTCAGCTCGGCGAATACGCTGTCGATTTCGGCGTCGCTCGTGACGTCGCAGGGCACGATGATCTGCGCGCCCAGCTCGCTCGCCATTTCGGACGCGCGCTCGCGGAAGCGCTCGTTCTGGTAGGTGAGGGCGATCTCTGCGCCTTCGCGCCGCGCCGCCTTCGCGATGCCGTAGGCGATCGAGCGGTTCGAGAGCAGCCCGGTGATGAGGATTTTCTTGCCGGCGAGAAGGGGCATGCGCGAGATTATACTTTGCGCTTGCGCATCACCCTGATCCTGCTTGCTTTTCTCGCCTTCCTGCTGAGCGCTTGCGGCGAGGTGTGGAACGACCCGTATCCGGCGCAAGAGCGCGGCAAGAACATCCTGTACTCCTCTTTTGCCGAGCGTCCGAAGCATCTGGACCCGGTCCAGTCGTATACCGAGGACGAGGCGAACTTCACGCAGCAGGTGTACGAGCCGCCGCTGCAATACCAGTACCTCAAGCGGCCCTACGAGCTGGTGGCTCTTACCGCCGTCGAGGTGCCCAAGGCGCAGGTCGTGGAAGGCGGGAAGTTCACGATCTACGAGGTGCGCATCAAGCCGGGAATCAGATACCAGCCGCATCCGGCCTTCGTTCCGGAAAACCAATCGCTGTCCGGGCAGGCCATCGATCGCCTCAGGAGCCCCTACGATCTTGCGCTCGGCACGCGCGAGCTCCTTGCCGACGATTACATCTACCAGATAAAGCGCCTCGCGCATCCGCGCCTGCATTCGCCGATATTCGGTCTCATGGCGGGCTACATCGTCGGCATGAACGAATACGCGCAAGAACTCAGGGCGGCCGACCGCAGGGAGGGCTGGCTCGACCTGCGGCAGTTCCCCCTGAAAGGGGTGGAGCGGGTCGACGCCCACACCTTCCGCGTCACGCTGAATGGCAGCTATCCGCAGTTCGTGTACTGGCTGGCGATGCCGTTCTTCGCTCCGGTGCCGTGGGAGGCGGAAAAGTTCTTTTCGCAGCCGGGCATGGAGCGCAAGAACTTCACGCTCGACTGGTGGCCGGTGGGCACCGGAGCGTACATGCTCACGGAAAACAATCCGAACGCGCGCATGGTGCTCGAGCGCAATCCGAATTTCCACGGCGAGCAGTACCCGCGCGAAGGGGAGGCGGGCGACCGGAAGCAAGGACTGCTCGCGGATGCCGGCAAGCCCATTCCCTTCATCGACAAGGTGGTGTTCAGCCGCGAAAAGGAGAGCATCCCGTACTGGAACAAATTCCTGCAGGGGTACTACGACATGTCGGGAATCAATTCCGACGTGTTCGACCAGGCGGTGCGCGTGCCGATCGAGGGCGACGCGGCCGTCTCGCCCGAGATGCAGGAGAAGGGCATTCAGCTCAGCACGTCGGTGGGCACCTCGACAGGCTACCTCGCCTTCAACTGGGACGATCCCGTGGTCGGCGGCAGCTCGGAACGGGCGCGAAAGCTGCGCTACGCGATCTCGGTCGCCTTCGACGTCGAGGAGCAGATCAGCATCTTCTCCAACGGCCGCGGCATCGCCGCGCAGGGCCCGATCGCGCCGGGCATCTTCGGCTACACCGAGGGCCGCGAGGGAATCAATCCGGTGGTCTACGACTGGGTCGACGGCAAGCCGCAGCGCAAGCCCATCGAGGTCGCCCGCAGGCTCCTTGCCGAGGCCGGCTATCCCGACGGGCGCGATGCCCGGACCGGCCGGCCGCTCGTCCTCTATCTCGATACGGTGGCGCGCGGGCCGGGCGACAAGGCGGTGTTCGACTGGACGCGCGCGCAGTTCGACAAGCTTTCCATCCAGCTGGAGATCCGCGCCACCGACTGGAATCGCTTCCAGGAGAAGATCCGCAAGGGCACGACGCAGATCTTCCGGCTGGGCTGGAACGCAGACTACCCGGATCCCGAGAATTTCCTGTTCCTGCTGCACGGCCCGCAAGCCAAGGTGCGATCGCAGGGCGAAAACGCGGCGAACTACGTCAATCCGGAGTACGACGCGCTCTTCGAGAAAATGAAGAACATGGAGAACTCGCCCGAGCGCAAGCGCATCATCGACCGGATGGTCGACATCGCGCGCCACGACGCGCCCTGGATCTGGGGGGTGCATCCGAAGGACTACAGCCTGCGCCATGCGTGGCTCGCCAACAACAAGCCGAACAACATGGCGCGCAACAACATCAAGTACCTGAAGATCGACGTGGCGAAACGCGAGGCTTTGCGCCGCCAATGGAACCGGCCGGTCCTCTGGCCGCTCGCGCTTACGATTGCAATCCTGTTGCTCAGCGCCGTTCCGGCGGTAATCAGCTACCGCCGCCGCGAGCGCATGGCGGCAAGGCCGGCGAGCTGATGCTGGCGTACATCGTCCGCCGGGTGCTGTACGCGATCCCGATTCTCGTCGGGGTGAACCTCATCACCTTCGTGCTGTTCTTCGTCGTGAACACCCCGGACGACATGGCGCGCATGCAGCTCGGCGCGAAGCGCGTGACGTCGGAGGCGATCGAGAAGTGGAAGGCCGAACGCGGCTACGACAAGCCGCTGCTCTTCAACGCGGCGGCGCCGCGCGGGGCGAAGCTCACGCAGACCGTTTTCTACGAGAAGTCGGTGCGCCTGTTCGCTTTCGATTTCGGTGCCGCCGAGGACAACCGCGACATTGCGAACGAGATCCGCATGCGCATGTGGCCGAGCCTCGCGCTTGCCGTGCCGGTGCTGATCGTCGGCCTCGCGGTCAACATCACCTTCGCGCTTTTCATGGCGTTCTTCCGCGCCACCTATCTCGACTTCTGGGGCGTGGTGCTATGCGTGGCGCTGATGTCGATCTCGGCGCTGTTCTACATCATCGGCGGGCAGTACGTTGCCTCGAAGCTTTGGCACCTGGTCCCTATCTCCGGCTACGCGGGCGGCTTCGACGCGGCGAAGTTCCTGGTGCTGCCGGTGCTCATCGGGGTGCTCGCCGGCATAGGCTCCGGCGGACGCTGGTACCGCACGCTGTTTTTGGAAGAAATGAGCCGCGATTACGTGCGCACTGCGCGCGCCAAGGGCCTTGCCGAGTCTGTGGTGCTGTTCCGCCATGTCCTGAAGAACGCCATGATTCCCATCCTGACCGGCGTGGTGGTCGTCATTCCGCTGCTTTTCATGGGAAGCCTGCTCTCCGAGTCGTTCTTCGGCATCCCGGGCTTGGGGAGCTACACGATCGACGCCATCCAGGCGCAGGACTTCGCGGTCGTGCGCTCCATGGTGTTCATCGGCTCGGTGCTCTACATCCTCGGGTTGCTGCTCACCGACCTTTCCTACACGCTGGTGGATCCGCGGATCAGGCTGCAGTAGATGCCGTTCCTCCCGTTTCCGCTGTTCACCGACGTGCTGCTGTGGCTGCTCATGGGCGCGATTGCGCTTTACGTCTGGTACTGTAGCCGCAAGCCTCACCTCGGCGCGCCCTGGGCCCGCGTCTTCCAGTCGAGGACCGCCGCGATCTGCGCCGTGGTTTTCGGCTGCTACGTAGCCATCGGCTTCGCCGACTCGCTGCATTTTCGCGTGCGCCTGCAGCAGGCGGCTGGCAGCGAGGGCACCCCGTACTCGCCGGCGGTGCTCTCGGTGCTCGACCTCGCGCTCACCCACCTTCGCGAGCGGCGCGAGCGCACTTATTCCGCGCCGCTCGCCACGCGCCTCTACGCGAAGGAGCAGTTCGAGATCGACGGCAAGCCGGTGCGCGATTTCCCGCGCCTGCGCTACGGCGGCGCCCGCCTGCAGGATGAGGCGGAGCGTCCGCGCGACATCGCGGCGCGCATCGGACTCGGACTTTTCGTCGCCGCGTTCGCCGCGGTCCTCATCGGCCTTGCAGTGAAGCGGCTGCGGCGGCGCCGTCCGCAAATTCCATGGTCGGCCGGCGGCGCGACGCTGCTCGGGGTGCTCGCGGCCGCGTTGCCGGTGTTGTTCCTCTCTTTCGAGTACCACGTCTTCGGCACCGACAAGGTCGGGCAGGACGTCCTCTACCAGGCGCTGAAATCCATCCGCATCAGCCTCATCATCGGCACCCTCACCACTCTGGTGCTTCTGCCGCTCGGCATGGCGCTCGGCGTGATGGCCGGCTACTTCAAGGGCTGGATCGACGACGCCATCCAGTACCTCTATACGACCCTCAACTCCATTCCCGGCGTCCTGTTGATCGCCGCCGCGGTCCTCATGATGCAGGTCGTGATCGACCGCCACGCCGAATGGTTTTCGACGGCGGAGCAGCGAGCCGACCTGCGGTTGCTCGTCCTGTGCGCGATCCTCGGCCTCACCAGCTGGACCGGGCTCGCCCGCCTGTTGCGCGGGGAGGCGCTCAAGCTCTCGCAGCTCGAGTACATCCAGGCGGCGCACGCCTTCGGCGTCGCCGACACGCGGATCCTGACGCGCCACATCCTGCCCAACGTGGCGCACATCGTGATCATCGCGATGGTGATGGATTTTTCCGGGCTGGTGCTTGCCGAGGCGGTGCTCTCGTACGTCGGCGTGGGGGTCGATCCCGCGACGACCAGCTTCGGCACGATGATCAACGCAGCCCGCCTCGAGATGGGCCGCGAGCCGATCGTCTGGTGGTCGCTTGCCGCCGCGTTCGTCTTCATGTTCGTGCTGGTGCTGGCCGCGAACCTGTTCGCCGACGCGGTGCGCGACGGGTTCGATCCGCGCGTGCGCATGGGCTTCGTGCCGGCATGAAGCCCGCGTTGAGAATTCACGCGCTGAACACGGTGCTCGACACGCCGCGCGGCATGGTGCGCGCCGTGGACGACGTCGGCTTCGAGCTGCGCCCCGGCGAGTGCTTCGCGCTCGTCGGCGAATCGGGCTCGGGGAAATCGATGACCGCGCTGTCGATCATGCGCCTGCTTCCCGAGGCGGGGCGCATCGTCGGCGGGGAGGTGGATCTCGACGGCCTCGACCTGCTCGGGCTGCCGGAGGCGGCGATGCGCTCGGTGCGCGGCCGCCGGATAGCGATGATCTTTCAGGAGCCCTCCACCGCGCTCAACCCGGTGCTGAGCGTCGGGCGGCAGATCGTCGAGGTCATGGAGCGCCACACCGAGCTCTCGCGAGAGGAGGCGAAGCGCAAGGCGCTCGAGCTGCTGCGCTCGGTGGGCATTCCCGACGCCGAGCGCCGCTTCGAGCAGTACCCGTTCGAGCTTTCGGGGGGCCTCAAGCAGCGCGCCATGATCGCGGGCGCGCTGGCGGTCGATCCGGAAGTGCTCATCGCCGACGAGCCCACCACCGCGCTCGATGTCACCATCCAGGCGCAGATCCTCGAGTTGCTCGCCCGGCTGCTGCGCGAGCGCGGAATGGCGCTGCTTCTCATCACGCACGACCTCGGCATCGTCGCCAGGATGGCGCACCGGGTGGCGGTGATGTACGCCGGCGAGATCGTCGAGATCGCCGAGCGCGAGGCGTTCATGCGCGCGCCCCAGCATCCTTATTCGCAGAAGCTTTTCGCGGCGCTGCCTTCGCCGCGGCGCCGCGCGGGCGAGCTCGCCGTGATTCAGGGCCAGGTGCCGCCGCTCACGCAGGAATTTCGTGCATGCCGCTTTGCCGAGCGCTGCGACCAGGCGTTCGACCGCTGCAGGATCGAAGCCCCGGCCATGCTCGAAGCGCGGCCGGGGCAGCTGGCGCGCTGCCACCTGCGCGAAGCCGGACCGGCGGCGCCTCGCGCTCAGTCCTTAGGTTCACACGAATCGATAAAGACGGCTTCGGGCGAAGGTAACGTCCTGCTCCGGATCCGGGATCTGCAGGTCCATTTCCCCATCCGGCGCGGGCTCCTGAAGCGCACCGTGGGCTACGTGAGGGCGGTAGACGGCGTGTCCTTCGAGCTGCGTGCCGGGCGCACCCTTGCGCTCGTGGGCGAGTCGGGCAGCGGCAAGACCACGACCGGCAAGGCGATCCTGCAGCTGATTGCGCCGACTGCGGGAAGCGTGCGCTTCGCCGATACCGAGCTCACCACGCTGTCGCGCGCCGAGATACGCCCGCGCCGCTCGGCGATGCAGATCATCTTCCAGGATCCTTACGGCTCGCTCAATCCGCGCATGCGCGTGCTCGAGATCCTGCTCGAGGGCATGCGCAGCCTCGGCATCGGCCGTGACGAGGCCGAGCGCACTGCGCGCATTACCCGACTGCTTGGCGAGGTTGGCCTGCCCGCCGAGGCGCTCGGCCGCTACCCGCACGAGTTCTCCGGCGGCCAGCGCCAGCGCATCGCCATCGCCCGCGCCCTGGCGGTCGAGCCCAAGCTCATCGTCTGCGACGAGCCGACCAGCGCGCTCGATGTGTCGGTGCAGGCGCAGATCCTCAACCTCCTGCGCGCGTTGCAGCAGCGCCTGGGCATCGCGTATCTGTTCATCACGCACAACATCGCCGTCGTGGAGTACCTCGCCCACGAGGTCGCGGTGATGTACCAGGGAAAAATCGTCGAGCACGGCGACGTGGACCGCGTGCTCGGCGCGCCGGCGCATCCCTATACGCGCGAGCTTCTCGCCGCGGTGCCGACGATCGACTAGAACCCAGAAAGCTTCGTAAGTTTGCTCGCTAACGTGTTGCTTTTTTGTACTTTTTAGGCTTTGACTTCGAGCGCGGCTTGCCCTTGACCGGGGCCCGGACCTCGATTTCAAGCCGCTGCCCGGCGCCCAGCGAGCGGCCGGGATTCCAGCGCTTCAGATCCTCGACCAGGACCCCGTAGCGCCTGGCGATGGAAGGCAGGGTTTCGCCGCGCTTGATGGTGTGGAAGATGCGCCGCACGCGCACCGGAATCGGCGGTGCGTACATGATCGGCAGCTTGCGGGCGCTAATTGCCTCGCCGTTGGCCGGTACGACAAGGAGGCTCGGCACGGCGCGCACGCGCGGCCGGATGCCATTGACTTCCTTGAGCTGTGCGACCGCCATGCGGAACTTGCGCGCGATGGATTCGAACGTCTCGCCCTTGCCGGGATGGTAGGTCTTCCAGGATACGAGGGAGCTGCCATCGAGCTTGCTCAGATTGGCGTGGAAGACGTCCACCTTGTCGGCGGGTAGCACGATGCGCGGCGTGACGGAGGCACGGATGATCGGGCGGCTGAAGCCGGGGTTGAGCGCGATGAATTCCTCCACCGGCATCTCGGCGAGCTTGGCGGCGAGCTGCACGTCGATGTCGCGGAACTTGGTGTAGACGGTGAAGTACGGCTCATTCGGGATCGGATCGAGCCGTATACCCAACGGCTGCGGGTTGGCAATGATGTTCTTCAGCGCCTGCAGCTTGGGAATGTAGTTCCGCGTTTCGGCCGGCATGGGCAGGCTCGCGTAATCGCTCGGGCGCCCGGCCGCGCGGTTCCTGGCGATGGCGCGCGCGACGGCGTTCTCTCCCCAGTTGTACGAGGCAAGCGCAAGAAACCAGTCGCCGTGCATCTCATAGAGGAAGGTGAGGTAGTCGAGCGCCGCGTTCGTGGAGTCCACGATGTCGCGCCGGCCGTCGTACCACCAGTTCTGCTGCAGCTCGAAGCGCCTGCCGGTGCCGGGAATGAACTGCCAGAGCCCCGAAGCATGCGCGCGCGAGTACGCCATCGGATTGAACGCGCTCTCCACCATCGGCAGCAGCGCCAGCTCCATCGGCAGGCCGCGCTTCTCCAGCTCCTCGACGATGTGGTAGAGGTAAATGCGGCTGCGCTCGAATACGCGCTGCAGATAGTCGGGCCGGGCAACGTAGTACGCCATGTTCTTGCGCACCAGGTCGTTGTCGAGATCCGGCATCGAGAATCCCCGCCGGATGCGCTGCCACAGGTCGTCCGCGGGAGCGGTGCGGTCGATCGTGGCGACGCCGCGCAGCGGCTCCTTCACCTCGCGTTTTTCGCCGTCGAAGGGAGGCAGCTTCGACGCGTCGAGCAGTCCGGTGCCGGCGGGTCGAGGCAGGGTGGGCGGGGCCGCCGGCGCGTTTTGCGCCCGCGGTGCTGGCGTCGCGGGAGGTGATGCCTGGGGCGGCGTTTGCTCCGGTCCCTGATCGGAACCGGGCGGCGTCGCGCAGGCTTGGAGCAGCACGGCCGCCAGGCCAACGAGCACTCGGCGTTTCAGGTGCACTACGTCGTCTCCTGGCGCTGGTCGCCGCTATCTTATATAGATTCTCTGGCCGATCTGCAAAAGCTTCCCGAGGCGGTTCCAGCGCTTGAGGTCGGCGACGCGGACGCGATAGCGCGCGGCGATGCCGCTCACCGTGTCGCCGCGCTTGACGATGTGGATGCGGCGCACGCCCCGGTGCACGGCAACCGGCGGCGCGTACATGATGGGCAGCGTGCGGATCGACTCCTGCGCGGCTCCGTTCATCGGCACGACGAGCACGCTCGGTACGCGCCAGGAATGCCTCGCAATCCCGTTCACCCGCTTCAGCTCGGCGATTGAGACGCCGAACTTCTTGGCGATGGCGCCCAGCCGCTGGCCGCGCTTCGGACGGTAGACTTGCCAGGAGACCAGGGAATCGCGGCCGTACTTGGCGAGATTGTCGTGGAACACGTCGACCTTGTCGGCGGGCAGCACAATGCGCGCAGTGACTTTCGAGCGGATCAGCGGCCGGCTGAAGCCCGGGTTGAGGGCGATAAATTCCTCGACCGGCATGTCGGCGAGCTTGGCGGCGAGGGCGACGTCGATGTCCGGCGGCTCGTCCACTACGGCGAAATAGGGCTCGTTGGGGATCGGCTCGAGCTCGATGCCGTACTGCGCCGGATTGGCGATAATGTTCTTCAGCGCCTGAAGCTTGGGCACGTACTCGCGCGTCTCGCGCGGCATGCGCAGGCTGGAGTAATCGGTGGGCTTGCGCGCCTTGCGGTTCCTCGAGATCGCGCGGGCGACCGCGTTCTCGCCCCAGTTGTAGGAGGCGAGCGCGAGGAACCAGTCGCCGTGCATCTCGTAGAGGTAGGCAAGGTAGTCGAGCGCGGCGTTCGTGGAGTCGACGATGTCGCGCCGGCCGTCGTACCACCAGTCCTGCTTGAGCTCGAAGCGCCTGCCGGTTCCCGGGACGAACTGCCACAGGCCCGAGGCGTGGGCGCGGGAATAGGCGAGCGGATTGAACGCGCTCTCGACCATCGGCAGCAGCGCGAGCTCGGTGGGCATGTGGCGCTTTTCCAGCTCCTCGACGATGTGATAGAGGTAGATGCGGCTGCGCTCGAACATCCGCTGCAGGTAGTCCGGCCGCGCCGCGTAATACCCCATGTGCTTGCGCACCAGCTCGTTGTGGAGCTCCGGCATGGCGAAACCCTGGCGGATGCGCTGCCAGATGTCCTTCACCGGAGCGGTGCGATCGATGCGCTTCACGCCGCGCAGCGGCTCGACCAGCGTCTCCCGGTCGCCGTCGAACGGCGGCAGGTTCGCCGCATCGAGCGGCTTCGGCGGCGCCGGCGGTTGCTGCCGCGCTGGAGCCGCGGCGGCCGGCGCGGGCTGCGCCGGCCGCGGCTGAGGCGCTTGCGGCGCAGGCTGCGGCTCTGAGCTCGGCGGCGGCTGCGTCGCGCAGGCCTGAATCAGTGCCAGCGCCAGCAAGGCGAGCGCGTTTCTCGTTCGCTTATTCAAAGGCCGAGCGTGCCCCATAATAGGCGAACATACACGGGGACCCTGTAGCCCTCGCATGCTCTGCAGGCGCAGGACATGGTCCGATTGACATCGCCGGGCACGACTTGAAGCATGTATCGCCAGTCTTTCTTGCAGAACGGTGGCCACAAGTATAACGGCGCGCGCTCGTCGCTCTCCGGCTGGTTTTCCACGGCCCAGGGCGCCTACGTGCTCGACTGGGAGCTCGCGCAGTTTGACAGTGCCGTAGAAGATGTGTTCGGTTTCCGCGCAGTGCAGATCGGGCTACCGCAGGTCGATTTTCTGCGACAGAACCGCATTCCGTTCCGATTCTCGCTGGCGCTCGAGCCGGGTGCCGCGCTCGCTGCCGATCCGCTGCAGCTGCCGCTCGCCTCGCAGAGCGTCGATCTCGTCGCGCTGCCGCATACGCTGGAGGAGCACGCGCATCCGCACGAGGTGCTGCGCGAAGCCGAGCGCGTGCTCATGCCCGAGGGCCAGGTGGTGATCTCGGGGTTCAATACGGCATCCCTGTGGCGCATGCGCCAGATGTTCACGGCGCGGCGCGCCGGCGCCCCCTGGGATCTGAAATTCATCGGAGTGCTGCGGTTGCGAGACTGGCTGCGCGTGCTCGGCTTCGAGCTGAACGGCGGCAAATTCGGCTGCTACGCGCCGCCGTTCAGGCAGGCGCTATGGCTGGAACGCTTCGCCTTCATGGAAAAGGCGGGGGCGCGCTGGTGGCCGATCGCGGGCGGCGTCTACGTCGTGCGGGCGGTGAAGCGCACGCACGGGATGCGGCTCATCACGCCGGCGTGGCGGCGCGAGCGTGCGCGGCGGCGCGCCCTTTCGCCGATCCCGCAGAAATCGCACAAGCACTATCGCAACCATGAGTGAGGAGGTTGTCGAGATCTATAGCGACGGCGCCTGCCGGGGCAATCCGGGGCCCGGCGGCTGGGGAGCGCTGCTGCGCGCCAAAGGCGCCGAAAAGGAGCTGTGGGGCGGGGAGGCGGACACGACGAACAACCGCATGGAGCTCACCGCAGTGATTCGCGCGCTGGAGGCGCTCAAGCGCCCGAGCCGGGTGCGCCTCTACACCGACTCGCAATACGTGCAAAAGGGCATCTCCGAGTGGCTGCCGCAATGGAAGCGCCGCGGCTGGCGCACCGCCGACAAGAAGCCGGTCAAGAACCTCGATCTGTGGCAGGAGCTCGATGTTCTGGCGGCGCGGCACTCGATAGAATGGCACTGGATAAGAGGTCACGCCGGTCATCCTGAGAACGAGCGGGCGGACAGGCTTGCAAATAAGGGGATTCCAGTTGAGGCAGATCGTCCTTGACACCGAGACGACGGGGCTGAACCCGAAGCTCGGGGACCGCATCATCGAGATCGGCTGCATCGAGATCCTGAGCCGCACGATCACCGACAGCCATTTCCACGTCTACGTAAATCCGGAGCGCGAGATCGACGCCGGCGCGAGCCGCGTGCATGGCGTCACGCTCGAGGACCTCGCCGCGAAACCGAAGTTCGCCGCGGTGGCGCGCGAGTTCCTCGACTTTGTGCGCGGCGCCGAGTTGATCATTCACAACGCGGATTTCGACGTGGAGTTCCTCGACATGGAGCTCGGGCGCGCGGGGCTCGGAAGGATCGGCGGGCACGTCTCGAAGATCACCGACACGCTGATTTATGCGCGCGAGCTCCATCCCGGGCGCAGGAATTCGCTGGACGCGCTGTGCGAGCGGTACTTGATCGACAACTCGAACCGCACCCTTCACGGCGCGCTTCTCGACGCGCGTTTGCTCGCCGAATGCTACCTCGCTATGACGCGCGGCCAGGAAAGCCTGGTGATGGAGCTGGAAGCGCCGGCCGCGGCCGCCGCGGCGGCCGCCGGGCTCATCCTCGACGTCTCCAAGCTCATCGTGCAGCGCGCGAGCCCCGAAGAGCTCGCCTCGCACGAGAAGTACCTGGATGCGCTGGAGAAGGATGCCCGCGGTCCGGGCGTCTGGCGGCGGCTCGCGTCAACGGGCTGAAGCTTCTCCCATGCTGGCGCGGGGCAGCCATTCCGATTCCGCCAGCGCCCGCCTCGCCGACGCAAGCGTGATCTGGTAGTTGATGAGGTAGACCGCAGCATCGTCGCGGTAGTCCTCGATGTGCTTTTGCTCCACGACGTGCTCGAAGGCCCGCGCCAGCTGCGGGTGGCGGCAGTTGTTCGCCTTGATGAAAAGCTCGAAGCCGTAGCGCCCCGGCTGCAGCCGCAGCGAGGGAGCGCGCGGCCTTTCCGCAACGTCGAACAGGACGAATTTGGCGAGCGCGCGCTTTCCTTCCAGGGGGAAGCTCGTGAAGGGCTCGAGGAGGTTGTCGTCGGTCAGCCTGCGCTTCGCCTGGATGAAGCGCTGCATGTCGACTTCTCCGACGGGGCTCAGCAGGACTTCGCGGCTCGCGTCGCCGTTCACGGTGAGGCGGATCGCCAGCCACTCGATGATGCCGTCGGCATAGCCGGCGTTGCTGAACTGCAGCGGCAGCAGCAGCCGGCCAGCGCTCGCCCTGGGGAGGATCAGGTCTCCGCCGAGCACCTCGGGACAGAACTCGAGCATGCGCGCCTTGGCGACGCCGAGGAGCGCGATGCCGAAAGCGAGGACCGAAAACGCGAGCGCCGCGGCGGCAGTCAGCGAAGGCTCGAGCGGCGCGGCGGCCACCAGCACGATCAACAAGGCAATGAGCAGGCCGGCGCCTGCCGCCAGCTTTTTCTGGCGCGCCGATCGCATGTAGACGATTGTGGGCAGTCGCATTGCCGCATTGCATGGGAACGCTGATTAAGCGTCAATCGGAGAGCGTCGTTCGGCCTATTCCGGGAGCAGCGGGGTTAACGCACGCGTAACGAAAGCCCGCCGGGGCTATACTTGCGCCGTGGGCCAGCAAGTGAATCCCTTCTCGCGGGACCTCGACAAGAATCCTGCGAATTTCGCGCCGCTCACCCCGCTGTCATTCATCGAGCGCGCTGCCTATGTGTATCCCAACCGGCTGGCGGTCGTACATGGCGCGCAGCGCTACTCGTGGAAAGAGACGTATGCCCGCTGCCGCCGGCTCGCTTCCGCGCTCGCCAAGCGCGGCGTGCGCCCGGGGGAGACGGTCGCAGTGATGCTGCCGAACATCCCGCCGATGTACGAGGCGCATTTCGGCGTCCCGATGTGCGGCGCGGTGCTCAACACGCTGAATACCCGGCTCGACGGCGAGTCCATCGCCTTCATGCTGAAGCACGGCGAAGCGAAGGTCCTGATCACCGACCGGGAGTGCTCGCCGACCATCGAGAAGGCGCTGGCGGCGATCAATCCGCGGCCGTATGTGATCGACGTGGACGATCCCGAATACCCTGGCGACGGCCGGCGCCTGGGCGAGGCCGATTACGAGAGCTTCCTCGCCAGCGGCGATCCGGAGTACGCCTGGACGTGGCCGGCTGACGAATGGGACGCGATCTCGCTTAACTACACCTCGGGTACGACCGGCGATCCGAAGGGAGTCGTGTACCACCATCGGGGCGCATACCTGAACGCCGTCTGCAACGTCGTCACCTGGAGCATGCCGCAGCATGCGGTGTACCTCTGGACGCTGCCGATGTTCCATTGCAACGGCTGGACATTCACCTGGACGATGGCGGCGAACGCGGGCACCAACGTTTGCCTGAGAAAGGTGGACGCCGCAGCCATCTTCGACCTGATACGCAAGCACAAGGTGACGCACTATTGCGGCGCGCCAATCGTGCATTCGACGCTCATCAATGCGCCTGACGAGCTGAAAAAAGGCATCCACCACAAGGTGCATGGCATGGTGGCCGCGGCGGCTCCGCCCGCGGCAATGATCGAAGGCATGGAGCGCATGGGCTTCGACCTTACGCACGTGTATGGGCTTACCGAGACCTACGGCCCTGCCACGGTGTGCGCGCGGCACGAGGAATGGGCCGCGGTGGATATCAGCGAGCGCACGCGGCTCAACGGCCGCCAGGGCGTGCGTTACCTGATGGAGGAGGGCCTCGCGGTGATGGATCCGCAGATCATGAAGCCGGTGCCCGCGGACGGCGAGACGATGGGCGAGATCATGTTCCGCGGCAACATCACCATGAAGGGCTACCTCAAGAATCCGAAGGCCACCCAGGCGGCGTTCGAGGGCGGCTGGTTCCACTCCGGCGACCTCGCCGTCATGCAGCCCGACGGCTACCTCAAGATCAAGGATCGCTCGAAGGACGTGATCATCTCGGGCGGCGAGAATATTTCTTCGCTCGAGGTGGAGGACGTGCTCTACCGCCACCCGGCGGTGCTCGCCGCCGCGGTGGTGGCGAAGCCCGACGACAAGTGGGGCGAGGCGCCTTGCGCGTTCGTCGAGCTCAAGCCCGGCGCCAAGGTGTCGGAGAAAGACATGGTCGAGTTCTGCCGCAGCCACCTGGCGCGCTTCAAGGTGCCGCGCGCCGTGGTGTTCGGCGAGCTGCCCAAGACCTCCACGGGTAAAATCCAGAAATTCATCCTGCGCGAGAAAGCGAAGTCCGCCAGCGCGATCGACACCTAGCTTTGGGAGATTCGCGAATGCACGCGAAAGTAAAGCACTCGGCAGAGCCGTACGTACTGTGCCAGAAAAAGAACGGGGTAGCGACGCTCACCTTAAATCGGCCAAAGCAATACAACGCCATGTCGAGCGACGTGCTGCGTGAGCTGAAGAGCTCGCTATCGGACATCGCGCGTGACGAGTCGGTGTGCGTCGTCGTGCTTGCCGCAAACGGGCCGGCGTTTTGCACCGGCCACGATCTCAAGGAGATGATGGCCAACCGCACGCCCCAGTTTATCGGTAATCTCTTCGATCAGTGCTCCGAGATCATGCTGAATCTGCAGGACTTGCCGCAGCCGGTGATTGCCCGCGTGCACGGCGTCGCGACGGCGGCTGGTTGTCAACTTGTCGCGCAATGCGACCTCGCCGTCGCCTCGACGCAAGCTAGGTTCGCCACCTCGGGTATCAATCTCGGGCTGTTCTGCGCGACGCCGGGCGTCCCCGTCTCGCGCAACGTGCCGCGCAAGCGGGCGTTCGAAATGCTGTTCACAGGAGAATTCATCGACGCTCAAACGGCGCTGGAATTGGGCCTAGTCAACCGCGTGACGACGCCTGAAAAACTCGATGAAGAGGTCGCCAAGCTGGTAGGCGCGATCGTCGACAAGCCGGCCGCCGTATGTGCGGCCGGCAAAAAGCTCTTCTACCAGCAGATCGAATCGAAGATCGACGCTGCCTACAAGATTGCCAGCGCGGCGATCACCAAGAACATGCTCGGCGACGAAGCTGCCGAGGGCGTCGGTGCGTTCATCGAGAAGCGCAAGCCGAACTGGAAGAAATAAGCAAAAGCGTCCGCCGCCGCGCGGGCCAGCTTTTTGCGCCGTGAGAGTCCTGCATGCTCGCAGAGAAACGTAGTAGGCCCGGGCGTTGATCCCCATGTATGATGCAGCGATGCAGCTGGGAGGGGCTGCGTGGCCGAAGAGATCATCCTAGAAACGCGCGCGCTGACGAAGGAATTCAAGGGATTCGTCGCCGTGAAGGACGTGTCGCTGAAGGTTCGGCGCGGCACCATCCATGCGTTGATCGGCCCGAACGGCGCGGGCAAGACCACCTGCTTCAACCTGCTCACCCATTTCCTCGAGCCGACGCGCGGGCAGATCTTTTTCAAGGGCGGCGAGATCACCGGCTCTGCGCCGGCGCGCATCGCGCGCATGGGGCTGGTGCGCTCGTTCCAGATCTCGGCGGTGTTTCCTCACCTGACGGTGCTCGAGAACGTGCGCGTGGCGCTGCAGCGCAAGCGCGGCGCCTCGTTCGATTTTTGGCGCTCGGAACAGGTCCTCAGGCGGCTCGATGAGCCGGCGCGGGAGCTGATCGACGCGGTGGGCCTGCGCGAGTTCGAGCAGACCGTGGCTGTTGAACTGCCGTACGGGCGCAAACGCGCGCTCGAAATCGCCACCACGCTCGCCCTGGATCCGGAGATGATGCTCCTCGACGAGCCGACCGCCGGCATGACGCACGAGGACGTGGGGCGCATCGAAGCGCTCATCAAGCGCGTGTCGGCGAACCGCACGGTGCTGATGGTCGAGCACAATCTTTCCGTGGTCTCCACGCTGTCCGACACCATAACCGTGCTCCAGCGCGGCGAGATTCTCGCCGAGGGCAACTACGACAGCGTGTCGAAGAACCCGGCGGTCATCGAAGCGTACCTGGGGGCCGAGCGATGATTCTCGAGGTGCGCGGCCTGCACGCCTGGTACGGGGAGTCGCATATCCTGCACGGCGTCGACTTCGACGTCGCTGAAGGAGAGGTGGTCACGCTGCTCGGGCGCAACGGCGCCGGCAAGACGACGACGCTCAAGTCGATCATGGGCATGGTGGCGCGCCGGCAGGGCTCGATCCGCTTCAAGGGCGAGGAGCTGATCCACCTCACTTCCTATAAGGTCGCGCGGCGCGGCGTCGCCTTCTGTCCGGAGGAGCGCGGCATTTTCGCGAGCCTCGACGTGGAGGAGAACCTGCTTCTGCCGCCGCGGATCGCCGAAGGCGGCCTGTCCGTGGAGCGGGTTTTCGAGCTGTTTCCCAACCTCAAGGAGCGGCTGCGCAGCCAGGGCACCAAGCTCTCGGGCGGCGAGCAGCAAATGCTCGCCATCGGGCGCATTCTGCGTACCGGAGCGCACCTGTTGTTGCTCGACGAGCCGACGGAGGGCCTGGCGCCGGTCATCGTGCAGCAGATCGGCCGCACGATTGCGGAGCTCAAGCAGCACGGCTTCACCATCCTGCTCGTTGAACAGAATTTCCGTTTCGCCCAAAAGATCGCGGATCGCCACTACATCGTCGAGCACGGCCGCGTGGTCGACATGGTTCCGGGCGCCGAGCTGGAGGCGAACATGGGACGCGTGCACCAGTACTTGGGAGTCTGATCTATAACCAGGAAGGAGAAAGCGATGCATGCAACACGGAAGTTGAGTGGCGCCGTAATCCTCGCGCTTGCAGCAATGGGCGCGCAGGCCCAGGTCTCCGACGGCGTGATCAAGATCGGCGTAATGAACGACATGTCGAGCCTCTACGCCGACATCGGCGGCCCCGGCTCGGTCACCGCGGCGCGCATGGCGGTGGAGGACTTCGGCGCCGCGAAGAAAGGCATGAAGGTCGAGATTCTGTCGGCCGACCACCAGAACAAGCCCGACGTCGGCTCGGCTATCGCCCGGCAATGGTACGACGTCGACAAGGTTGACGCGATCTTCGATGTGCCGACCTCCTCGGTCGCGCTCGCGGTCAACCAAGTGACGCGCGACAAGGGCAAGGCCTTCATAGTGACCGGCGCCGCCACCTCGGACCTTACCGGCAAGGCGTGCTCGCCGAATACCATCCACTGGCTCTACGACACCTGGATGCTGGCGAACGGCACGGGCGGCGCGATCGTGAAGACCGGCGGCGACAGCTGGTTTTTCATCACCGCCGACTACGCGTTCGGCCACGCGCTGGAGCGCGATACCGCCGAAGTGGTCAAGAAGAACGGCGGCAAGGTGCTGGGCGCGGTGCGCGCTCCGCTCAATACGCAGGACTTCTCCTCATTCCTGCTGCAGGCGCAGGCCTCGAAGGCGAAGATCATCGGGCTCGCGAACGCGGGCGGAGACACCATCAACTCGATCAAGCAGGCGGCGGAGTTCGGCATCGTGAAGGGCGGCCAGAACCTCGCCGGGCTGCTGGTGTTCATCACCGACGTGCACGGCCTCGGCCTGCAGACCGCTCAAGGTCTGATCCTGACCGAGAACTTCTACTGGGACATGAACGACCAGACGCGCGCGTGGAGCAAGCGTTTTGCGGCTCGCAACGGCGGCAAGTATCCGTCGATGGACCATGCCGGCGTGTACTCCGCCGTGCTCCATTACCTCAAGGCGGTGGAAGCGGCCAAGACCGACGAGGGCACCAAGATCATCGCGCAGATGAAGAAGATGCCGACCGACGACCCGCTCTTCGGCAAGGGCCGTGTGCGCGCCGACGGGCGCAAGATCCACCCGGCGTATCTCTTCGAGGTGAAGAAACCGTCGGAGTCCAAGTACCCGTACGACTACTACAAGGTGCGCGCCACGATCCCCGCGGAGCAGGCGTTCCGTCCCGAGAAGGAGGGGGGCTGCCCGCTGGTGAAGTAAGGCGAACCGAGCGTGCCCTAGATGACCGAGATCTTCGGCATCCCCACCCAGGCCCTGTTCGGGCAGCTCTTGATCGGGCTGATCAACGGCTCGTTCTATGCGCTGCTCTCGCTCGGCCTGGCAGTCATCTTCGGGCTGCTCAACATCATCAACTTCGCGCACGGCGCCCAGTACATGCTGGGCGCCTTTTGCGCCTACTTCCTGCTCAACAAGTGGGGACTCGGCTACTGGTGGGCGCTCGTCATCGCGCCCATCGCGGTCGGCATTACCGGCGTGATCATCGAGCGCACGATGCTCAAGCCGCTGTACAAGCTCGACCATCTTTACGGCCTGCTTCTCACCTTCGGCCTTGCGCTCGTCATCCAGGGCCTTTTCCGCAACGAGTTCGGCTCCTCCGGATTGCCTTATCCGATCACGAAGGAGCTCACCGGCGGCCACAACCTGGGCTTCATGTTCCTGCCGACCTACCGCGCCTGGGTGATCGTGGCTTCGCTTGCCATATGCCTCGCCACCTGGTTCATGATCGAGAGGACGAGGCTCGGCGCCTACCTGCGCGCGGCTACCGAAAACCCGCAGCTCGTGCAGGCGTTCGGCATCAACGTCCCGCGCATGATCACCCTCACTTACGGCTTCGGGGTCGGCCTTGCCGCGCTGGCCGGCGTGATGGCCGGGCCGATCTACCAGGTGAGCCCGCAGATGGGTGCGGATCTCATCATCGTCGTATTCGCCGTCGTGGTGATCGGCGGCATGGGCTCGATCATGGGGTCGATCGTCACCGGTTTTGGCCTGGGCGTCATTGAAGGCCTGACCAAGGTGTTCTATCCCGAGGCTTCGAACACGGTGATCTTCATCATCATGGCGATCGTGCTGCTCATCAAGCCGGCGGGCCTCTTCGGGACGCAGAAGTGAGGCACCAGAAAATCGCCTTGGTCATCATGGCGGTGCTTTTCGCGCTCGCGCCGCTCGCGGTGTATCCGGTGTTCATCATGAAGGTGATGACGTTCGCGCTGTTCGCGTGCGCCTTCAATCTGCTGATCGGCTATGGCGGGCTGCTTTCTTTCGGCCACGCCATGTTCCTCGGCACGGCAGGCTACGCTGCCGCACACTCGGCCAAGGTGTGGGGATTTCCCCCCGAGCTCGCCATCCTGTTCGGCACCGGAGCCGCCGCGCTTCTCGGGGTCGTGACCGGCCTGCTCGCAATCCGCCGCCAGGGCATCTACTTCGCGATGATCACGCTTGCGCTGGCGCAGATGATTTATTTCTATTACCTGCAGGTGAAGTTCACGGGCGGCGAGGATGGCATCCAGGCCGTGCCGCGCGGAACGCTGTTCGGCTTCATCGACCTTTCCAATATATGGGCGATGTACTACACCGTCCTCGTCATCTTCCTCGGCGGATTTCTCGCGATCTACCGGGTGATCCACTCGCCTTTCGGCCAGGTGCTGAAGTGCATCCGCGAGAACGAGCCGCGCGCCATTTCGCTCGGCTACGACACCACGCGCTACAAGCTGCTGGCGTTCGTGATTTCGGCGACGCTCGCCGGCCTCGCCGGCGCGACCAAGGCGCTCGTATTCCAGCTCGCCTCGCTCACCGACGTGCACTGGACGATGTCCGGCGAGGTCGTGCTGATGACGCTGCTCGGAGGCCTCGGGACGATCTTCGGCCCGGTGGTGGGCGCGCTCATCATCATTTCCATGGAGAACTATCTCGCGCAGCTCGGCGCCTGGGTGACCATCGTCCAGGGCGTCATCTTCGTCGTCTGCGTGCTCACCTTCCGGCGCGGCGTGATCGGCGAGCTGGCGAGCTTCCTCAAGAAGCCGCTGTAGTCACAGCCAGTCGGGGCAGGGCAGCCCCTTGCTCTTCAGGAAGGCGGGATTGAAGAGTTTCGACTGGTAGCGGGTTCCCGAGTCGGCGAGGATCGTCACCACGGTATGTCCCGGGCCGAGGTCGCGCGCGAGGCGGATCGCGCCTGCCACGTTGATGCCGCTCGATCCGCCGAGCACCAGCCCTTCCTCCTTCGCGAGGTCGAAGATGAGCGGCAGCGCCTCGGCATCGGGGATCTGGTAGGCGTCGTCGACCGGCGCGCCTTCGATATTCTTGGTTACCCGCCCCTGGCCGATGCCTTCGGTGACGGACGAGCCCTGCGAGCGCAGTTCGCCCCGCTTGAACCAGCTGTACATCGCCGCGCCGAGCGGGTCCGCCACTGCTATCCTGATTTTGGGATTTTTCTCTTTTAGAAAAGAGGAAACACCGGCCAGCGTGCCGCCGGTGCCTATCGCGCACGTGAAGCCGTCGACTTTGCCGCCGGTCTGAGCCCAGATCTCGTGCCCGGTGCTGCGGAAGTGGCCGTTGCGGTTGGCCGTGTTGTCCCACTGGTTGGCCCAGAATGCGCCCAGCTCCTTCGCCAGGCGCTCCGATACGTGCACGTAGTTGTTCGGGTCCTTGTAAGGCACGGCCGGTACTTCGCGCAGTTGCGCTCCGCAAAGGCGCAGCATGTCCTTCTTCTCCTGGCTCTGCGTCTCGGGGATGACGATGACCGTGCGGTAGCCGCGAGCGTTTCCGACAAGGGCGAGCCCGATGCCCGTATTGCCGGCCGTGCCTTCGACGATGGTGCCGCCGGGCTTGAGCAGGCCGCGTTCCTCGGCATCGAGGATGATGTACAGCGCGGCACGGTCCTTTACCGAGCCGCCGGGATTCAGGAACTCCGCTTTGCCGAGGATCTCGCAGCCGGTGAGCCGCGACGGGCCGCGCAGGCGGATGAGCGGCGTGTTGCCGATGGCTCCGACGAAGCCGTCGCGGATTTCCATCGCGCTACGCGGTGGGGCGGTGAAGGTAGCGGCCGCGCGGCTTGCCGAGCACGTCGCCGTTTTCGCACACCAGCTCGCCCCGCAGGAACGTTGCTTTCACACGAGCGGAAAGCTCGATGCCCTCGAACGGCGTATACCCCTGGGTAGACTCCGAGTCGCGCGCGCGGATCGCCCAGGTCTCGCGCGGGTCGACGAGCGCGAGATCGGCGTCGAAACCCTCGGCAATGTCGCCCTTGGAGTTGACGCCGAAGCGCCGTGCCGGGTTCCAGCTCGTCAAGCGCGCCATTCGGTTGTACGACAGGCCTCTCTTCGACCCCTCCGAAACCAGCGCAGGCAGGAGGTACTCGGTGCCGCCGAACCCGGACTTGGCGAGCCAGACGTTGCCGAGATACTTCTTCGCCACCTTGGTCTCGTGCCGGCAGCAGGCATGGTCGCTCACCACCCAGTCGACTTTGCCTTCAAGGACCTTCTCCCAGAGGTACTCCACGTCTTCGCGTGGCCGGATCGGCGGGTTCACCTTGGCCAGCACGCCGCTCTTTGCGCCGATGTCGAGCATCAAATGGCCAATCGTCACCTCGCGCCGGAAATCGATGTGCGGAAAGATCTCCTGCATTTGAAGCGCCGCGTGCAGCGCTTTTCTCGAGCTCAGGTGAAGCAAATTTATCTTCGGCAGCGCCGCTTCGTTCGCGAGGTAGGCGGCGATGAAGACCGCCAGTCCCTCGGAGTGGGGCGGGCGCGCCGCGTGGTAGGCGGCGAGGCCTTTCAGCTTGCCCGCCGTCTCCACCATCTTCGTGTAGGCGGTCATGATCTCGGCCGTCTCGCAATGCAGCGAAAGGCTGATCTGCGCCGCCTTCTCGGGATAGCGCTCGCGTGCCGCCTGCACGCCTCGCATGATGAACTCGAAGTGCGCGTAGTCGTAGCGCTCCTCCGGCCCGATCATGAGGAAATCGCGCTGGCTGTCGGAGCGGCCGTGCAATCCGTGCGAGCCGTAGAACATGAAGATCTTGAACGAGGCGACACCGTGCTTGGCGACGAGTTCCGGGATCTCGCGGATGTGCGTCGAATCCATCGGCGCGAGGTGATAGCCGTAGTCGACGTGGAAGCGTCCGGCGGAGAGCTTCAGCACCTCGGGGAAGAACTTGCGGTACGGGCCGCCCTTGTTCAGGTAATACTGGCCGCTGCGGAAGTAATTGAGGCTGGTCGTCACTCCGCCCTGCGCAGCGGCGCGGCTTTCGCTCACCGCGTCTTCGACGAGCGGCGAATAGATGCCGGTATGCATATGCGCATCCACCACGCCGGGAAAAGCGAGGCGACCCTTCCCGTCGTATACGCGCTTGGCGTTTTTCGCATCCAGCGAAGAGGCGATGGCGGCGAACTTCCCGCCCGCTATGGCGATATCACCTTCGTGCACCGCGTCGCCCTGCGGTCGCACGATGCGCACGTTGCGAATGAGCAGGTCCCACTTCTTCATGGCCGCAGCCCTCCTGTCGCATTAATGGGTGTCGGACAAACTGCAAAATCCACCGGCGGATTTGTTCGGCCAGCGTGACATTTTTTGTTGCTTTGCCCCGACGCCCAGGTATTATTCCACATGAAAAAGTTGCACTAAAGGCCTGATCCACAAAAAGAAGACGTCGGCCAAATTCCAATTACGGGCGAGGAAGCTGCGGTGGGCGAGGCGCAGGCGGGACCGATCAAGGTCCTGGTTATAGACGATAGCAACACCATCCGGCGCAGCGCGGAGTTGTTCCTGCGCCAAGCCGGATTCGAGGTCATCCTCGCCGAGGACGGCTTCGACGCGCTCGCCAAGATCAGCGACCACCATCCTCGCGTGATTTTCGTCGACATCATGATGCCGCGGCTCGACGGGTATCAGACCTGCGCGCTCATCAAGCAGAACCCGCAGCTCAAATCCACACCGGTGATCATGCTCTCCAGCAAGGACGGCGTGTTCGATCGGGCGCGCGGCCGCCTGGCGGGCTCGGACCGCTACCTCACCAAGCCATTCACCAAGGAAGGCCTCATCCAGGCCGTCCAAGAAACCGTGAATTCCTCGCAACCTTAAATTCCAGAGGCCATTTCATGCCGATTCATAACATCCTCGTCGTCGACGACTCGCCCACTGACCGCCAGTACCTCACCGACATGCTCTCGAAGAGCGGCTTCAAGGTTTCCAGCGCGGCAAGCGCGGAAGAAGCACTTGCCAAGGTGAAGCTCGCGAAACCCGACCTCGTTCTCATGGACGTGGTGATGCCGGGACAAAACGGCTTCCAGGCGACGCGCACGCTGAGTAACGACGAAGCCACCAAGCATATCCCGGTCATCATCTGCAGCACCAAGGGGCAGGAGACCGACAAGGTCTGGGGATTGCGCCAGGGCGCGCGCGACTACATCGTGAAGCCGATCAAGCAGGCGGACTTGCTGGCGAAGATCACGGCGCTCGGCTAATGGCTCAAAAAACCTCGCTGCGCGATTACCAGCGCGACCTCGCCGAGCGCCTCAAGAACGCCGGGACGGGGCAGAGCGCGTCCAAGCTCGGCGTGCAGGTCGGCGGCGACGCCTGGCTCGTCGATCTCGTGGACGCCGGCGAGGTGATACCGGTGCCGGACATTACTCCAGTGCCGCTTACGCGGCCCTGGTTCAAAGGCATGGCGAACATCCGCGGGAAGCTGTACAGCGTGGTCGACTTCCCCGCATTTCTCGGCCGGCCGCCGGTAGCCGTCGGCGACCAGTCGCGCTTGCTGCTCGTCGGCGAGCGGTTTCGCCTGGCGGCCGCGCTGCTCGTCGACCGCTCGCTCGGCCTGCGCAATCCGGCTCAACTGCAGCCGCGCGACGGTGAATCGACCCAATGGGCGCGCGCGGAATACGCGGACTCTGAAGGCAGGCAATGGAAGGAGCTCGACCTGCCGCAACTGGTGCAGCACCCGGATTTTCTTTCAGTGGGCGTGTGAGGAGGGACAGTGACGAAAAAACTCTTGCTACTCATGGCGGCGCTGCTGACACAGCCAGCGTTCGGCCAAGGCGTAAGCCACGACAAGATCCTGCTCGGCCAGGCGGCGGTCTTCAGCGGGCCCGCGGCTCAGCTCGGCATTCAGATGCGCAACGGCATCAAGGCGTATTTCGACTACGTGAACGAGAAGGGCGGCGTGAACGGCCGCAAGCTCGAGCTGATTACCGAGGATGATCGCTACGAGGCCTCGGTGGCGCCTGCGGCGAGCAAGAAGCTGATCGAGGAACACAAGGTATTTGCGCTGCTCGGCTATGTCGGCACTCCGACCGGCGTCATGCACCTGCCGGTCGTCACCCAAGCCAAGGTTCCGCTGGTTGGCATGTTCACCGGCGCCGAAGCGCTGCGGGTGCCGTTTAACCGCTACGTCTTCCACGTGCGGGCAAGCTACTATGACGAGACTGAGGCGATCGTAGAGCAGGTGGTTTCGACGGGCGGGAAGAACATCGCGGTGTTCTATCAGGACGACGCCTATGGTCAGGCGGGCCTCAAGGGCGTCGAGATCGCGATGACCAAGCGCGGGATGAAGATTTCCGCGCTCGGCACCGTCGAGCGCAATACCATCAAGGTGGAAAACGCCGTCAAGACAATCAACGCGGCGAAGCCCGACGCCGTTGTGATGATCAGCGCATATACGTCGTGCGCCGAATTCATCCGCCAGATGAAGAGGGCGGGCAGCGGAGCAACTTTCTACAACGTGTCCTTCGTAGGTTCCAAGGCGCTCGCCGACGCCTTAGGCAAAGAGGGGGTCGGCGTGGCCATTTCTCAGGTGGTTCCGTTCCCATGGGGCACCGCCGTGCCGGTGGTGAAGGAATACCAGCAGCTCTCCGCCAAGGCCGGGCATACCGACTACAACTTCAGCGCGATCGAAGGGTTCCTGGTGGCCAAGGTGGTCGCCGAGGGGCTCAAGCGCGCCGGCCGCGACCTCACGCGCGAGAAATTCATCGACGCGTTGGACAAGCTCGACGTCGATCTCGGCGGTTTCTACGTCACTTATTCGCCCAAGGTTCACACCGGGTCGAAATTCGTCGACCTGACGATCATCGGGCGCGACGGCAAGTTCCTGCGATAGGGAGATACTCATGGCATTCAAGCTCGCCCTCAGACTTCCGTTCATCGGCCGCGGAGCGGCCGACGCGGAGCCCGAGACGCCCGCCCGCGCAACGGCCTCGGCCGGCTTCATGTCCCGGCAGCTGCCGCTCATTGGGCGCTTGCCCATCGGCCGGCAGCTGCAGGTCCTCACGGTGGCGCTCGTCGCACTGCTCGTCGTTGACGCGGCCATCGTAGCGGTCGACACGCGCGAAGGCACGTTCGGCACGATCTACATCGCCACGGTCGGGAAAATCCGCATGCTTTCGCAGCGGCTCGCCAAGGCCGCGCAGCAGGCGTCACAGGGCAACGCGACCGCGTTCAAGCAGTTGCGCGAAAGCCGGGAAGAGTTTGCCGCGCTGCTCAAGCTGCTCCAGGAGGGCGGGACAGCGTTGCAGGTAAGCGTGCCCGCGAGCCCGGCCAGCGTGCGTCCAGCGCTCGACGCGCTTGCGACCGAGTGGAAGAAGAACGAGCGCAACGCCGGGCTGGTTATCGCGGAGGAGCGCAACCTCGTCGCTCTCGGCCAGTCGGTGCGTTCCATCAACCTAAGCAACCCCACGCTGCAGGAACTCGCAGACGAGGTATCCGCGCTAAGCGTGCAGACCGGCGGCTCGGCACGCCAGAACGCCATCACCGCCCAGTTGATGATGCTTACCCAGCGC
Source organism: Betaproteobacteria bacterium (assembly GCA_004297625.1). GTDB lineage: Bacteria > Pseudomonadota > Gammaproteobacteria > Burkholderiales > SG8-39 > SCGC-AG-212-J23. Next base: position 171,011 of record SCTY01000022.1, read on the forward strand.
ATGGCGAAGAACGCCAACACGATGCTGGCGGAAGCGGTGGTCGACCCCGAGGTCGCGTTCCTGCTGGGCAAAGACGTAAACACCTTCCGCAATACCTTGCAAGGCTTGCTGCAGGGAAGCGACACCATGCGCATTCAACGGGCGTCCGATCCCGAGCTGCGCGGCAAGCTGGGCGAAATGGAGGCCGCCTTCAAGGAGTACCAGCGCGCGGTCAGCGCGATTCTCGGTAACCAGCAGAGCCTGGTGAATGCAAAGCGAGCGAGCTTCGATCTGTTCAACGACAGCGAGGCGCTGCTGCGGGTGTCTGAGCAGCTGAACGATGCATACGATGCCGAGCTCCAGACGCGCCAGTGGAATTACGCCGCCCTTGGCGGCGTATCGGTCCTTGCGCTGCTCGTGCTGCTGCTGATCGGTAAGGTCTACGTGGACGACAGCCGCCGCCGCGCGGAGGAGAGCGAGCGGCAGAACCGCGCGAACCAGGACGCGATTCTGCGGCTGCTCGACGAAATCGGGAACCTCGCGAACGGCGACCTGACAGTGCGCGCGAAGGTGACCGAAGACGTGACGGGCGCTATCGCGGACTCCATCAACTACACCATTGACGAGCTGCGCCGGCTGGTTACCGGCATCAACGGCGCCGCGCAGCAGGTAACGAGCGCCACGCAGGAAGCGCAGGCCGTCGCCGGCCAGCTCCTGCAGGCGGCGCAGAAGCAGGCGGGCGAGATCCAGGGAACCGGCCAGGCGGTGGCGCAGATGACGGTGTCGATGCAGGACGTGTCGAGAAGCGCAAACGATTCCGCCAACGTTGCGCGAACGTCGCTGGATGCCGCCGAAAAGGGTGCGCAATCGGTGCAGAACGCGATCCGCGGCATGAATGACATTCGCGAGCAGATTCAGGAAACCTCGAAGCGGATCAAGCGCCTCGGCGAAAGCTCGCAGGAGATCGGCGAGATCGTGCAGCTGATCTCGGACATCACGGAGCAGACCAACGTGCTGGCCCTGAACGCCGCCATCCAGGCCGCCTCGGCAGGCGAGGCGGGGCGCGGCTTCACGGTGGTCGCGGAGGAGGTTCAGCGCCTCGCGGAGCGCTCCGCGGAGGCCACAAAGCACATCAGCGCGATCGTGAAAAGTATTCAGCGCGACACCCAGGACGCGGTCGAAGCCATGGAGCGCAGCACGCGCGGCGTGGTGGAGGGAACGAAGACCGCCGATGAGGCCGGCGAAGCGCTGCGCGAGATCGAGCAGATCTCAACCCGCCTCGCCGAGCTGATCGGCTCGATCTCGAATTCGACGCAGCAGCAGGCGCAGTCGGCGGGCAAGGTGGCCACGAACATGAAGGCCATTCTCGCCATTACTCAGCTCACTACCGAAGGCACGAAGAAGACCGCCGCGTCGGCGGCGCGGCTGACGGCTCTGGCCGATGGCTTGAAGAACTCGGTGGCGGGCTTCAAGCTCGGCTGAACGTGAGAGGAATCTAACCGCGATCCATATGGGCGCTAACCCCGACTCCACACTGCTTTCCTGGATTACCGCCGAGGTGAATCAGGCCTTGTCGGTCGTGCGGGAGCAGCTCGCCCGGTTCAGCGCCGAGCCGGGAGATGCGGCAGTGCTGCGCGCTTGCCCGGATCACCTCCACCAGGTGAGCGGCGCTTTGCGCATGATCGGGCTCAGCGGGGCTACGCGGTTCTGCGAGGCGATCGAGGGCAGCTTCCCGGCCCTCAATGGAGAGCGGCCGAGCGCCCAGGCGATGGAGACCATCGATCGTGCGGTGCTGTTGCTGAAGGAGTTCGTCGACGGCCTGGAGCGCGGGCAGCCGAACGTGCCGCTGCGCCTCTACCCGATCTACCGGGAGCTCGGTTCGCTGCAGGGGAAGCCCTCGGCCTCCGAGAAGGAGCTCTTCTTTCCCGATCTGTCGCCGCAGGCACCGGCGCATCCGAGCCCGAATGCCATCGCGGAGGAGGAACTGTGCGCGTTTCTGCAGGCGCAGCGGGTTCAGTTCCAGCGCGGGCTGCTCGCCTGGCTGCGCAACCAGCCCGGCGGCATCGAGGAGATGAGGCGCTCGCTAGATGCCCTGTACCAGGTGGCAGCCCAGCTGCCCGAGCCCCGGTCGCTGTGGTGGATCTCGAGCGTATTCATCGAAACGCTGGCGGCAAACCAGGATACGGAATGGCTGGCGAGTTCGAAGCCCCTGTGCAACAAGATTGATTTCCAGATCCGCGACCTTGGCGCCGGCGCGCGCACGGTGAACGAGGCGCTGCCGCGAGAGCTGCTGTATGCGCTCGCGAAATGCAGCGCGGCCATTCCGCGCACCACCGAGATCCGCCAGCTGTATCAGCTAGACAGCCTTTTCCCCGCGCCCGCGGAAAGCGCGCCAGACCTCGAAATGAACAGCGAATGGCTGGAGGCGGCGCTGTACGACATGCATTCGCGCCTGGAGGCGCTGAAGTCCGCCTGGGTGCAATACGTCTCGGGCGAGCAGAAAACGGCTGGGCGCTTCCGCGAGCTGGTCGCCTCGTTCAAGGCCCGGGCCGCCGAGCTGGGCAACCAGCACATGATCAAGCTCCTCGACGCGATTGCGCTGGTCGCCAAGCACTTGCCCGACCCGTATCCGTCGCAGAACCAGTTCATGGTCATCGAGATGGCCTCGGCGTTCCTGCTGGTGGAAAACGTCATCGACCATTTCACCAGCCCGGCGCCGGATCTCGAGCAGCAGATCGTGATCCTCGGCGGGTGGCTGCTCGACTCGGCGAAAGGCGGTTCCACCGGGGAGCCGCCCGCCGGTTTGCGCGGCGACCTGGTGCAGCAGATAGGCGCGCTCCAGCTGCGCGCCCAGGTCGCCAAGGAAATCACGACGAATTTGCAGCACATGGAGCAGGTGCTGGATGCCTTTGCGCGCGATCCCGGCAAGCGCGACACGCTCGCCGGGCTGAAGCCGTACGCGCGGCAGGTTCACGGCGCATTGAAAGTGCTCGGCTTCGAGCGCGCTGCCGAAGTCGTCTCGATCTGCGAAAACATGATCGCGGCCTGCTCGGTGGTCGAGCTCGACAAGGCTGCAGAGGAAATGGACTGGATCGCCGAGGGCCTAAGCAGCGTCGGCTTCTACCTCGACCCGTGCCGCCACGGCCGCGACCCGGCGGAGCAGGCGATCGACCTTTTCTTCCAGCGCTTCAGCAAGCGCATCGACAAGCCCGAACCAGGAAGATGGGCCGACAAGACGAGCCAGCTGCGCCCATCCCAGGCTGCTGCTTCGAGGGGCAGTGGAGACCCTGAGCTGCTCGGCATCTTCCTGGAAGAAGCCGACGAGGTGCTGCGCAATATCGATGCCGCTGTCCCCCTCTGCAGGCAGCAGCCGAATGACCTGGAATCGCTGACCGTTATGCGCCGAGGCTTCCACACCCTCAAGGGCAGCGGCCGCATGGTGGGTCTGATGGACCTCGGCGAGGTCGCCTGGGAAATCGAGCAGCTCCTCAATAAGTGGCTGGAGAAAAAGCAGCCGGCGAGCGCCGAGCTGCTCGCCTTCATCGCCGACGCGGGCGCTTCGTTCTCGGACTGGATCAAGGCGCTGCGAGAGGGAAGCCTGACTGGAGAGATCGATGGCGCGGGATTGGTCGAGCGGGCACGGCGACTGAAGGCGGGTGAAGCGGCTGCGCAGGCTTCCGCACCGGAGCCCACTTTCCTGGAGATTTACTCCAAGGAAGCCGCAGAGCACGTTGCGGCACTGGAAGCGGAATTCGCCCGCTGGCGCGCTGCGCCGGGCACCGAAGCGTCGCACGAGTTCATGCGCGCAGCGCACACGCTGCATAGCAGCTCGCGCACCGCCGAATTCCCGGCCATCGCCGAACTTGCCGCTGCACTCGAGCAGTGGATGCCGTTTGCACGCCAGGTGACGGCTACGGAAGACGCGGAGATCGTCGCCGAAACGATAGCGCGGCTTCGCGAGATGACACAGGCGGTCTCGCGAGGCGAGGCGCCGAGCGAAGCGGGCGCGCAGATCGGCCGGCTGAAGGGACTTACCGCGCGGCTTGGCTCGAATCCACCGCCGCCGCTCGAAACCACTACGCCTGTGGCGCCGGTAGCGCCGGTGGCACAGGCTGCGCCAGCGCCCGCTCCCAAGCCCGATGGCCGCGCAAAGCGCGTGATGCGCGACGACATCGACGAGCAGTTGCTGCCCGTGTTTCTGGAGGAGGCGCAGCAACTCGTGCCGGCTATCGGCGGCGACCTGCGTGATTGGAAGGCCAATCCAGCAGACGAGAAGGTATCGCAGTCGCTGCGCCGCGCCCTGCACACCCTGAAGGGCAGCGCCCGCATGGCAGGCGCCATCCGCCTGGGCGAGCTCACGCACATCATGGAGAGCCGCATCGACGCGGCGATCGAGGCGAAAGACTTCCCGTCCGAGCTCTTTGCGGAGCTCGAAGAGAAGATGGACCGCCTGAGCCTCGATGTGGAGCGCATGGGCGGCGCGGTGGCGAAGGCTGCGGTTCAGCCGGAGGCGACGGCGAAGGTAGCCGGCCCAGCGGCGCCAGCCGCCGCAGCCCCAGGGCCGAGCCCGGCGCCTCGGCCGACCGCTGCGGCGATGTTGCGCATCAACGCCGATACGCTCGATCAGCTGATCAACGAGGCGGGCGAGGTCGCCATTGCCCGCTCTCGCGTGGAGGCCGAGCTGCGGCTGATGCGTCAGGCGCTCAACGACCTGAGCGAGAGTATTGCCCGCCTGCGCGCTCAATTGCGCGAGGTGGAAATCCAGGCTGACAGCCAGATGCAGTCGCGCCTTTCCGTGCTCGAGGAACGCCAGGGCGACTATGACCCGCTGGAGTTCGACCGGTATACGCGCCTGCAGGAGCTCACGCGTCTCATGGCCGAGAGCTTGAACGACGTGCTGTCGATTCAGCAGGCGCTCCTCAGGAACCTGGGCGAGTCCGACTCCGCGCTGCTGCAGCAGGCGCGCACCAGCCGCGACGTGCAGCAGGAACTCATGCGCATGCGCGCGGTGCCGTTTGCGACTCTCAACGAGCGCCTGTTCCGCATCGTTCGCCAGACTGCACGCGAATTGGACAAGAAGGCGGAGCTGTATATCGAGGGCGCCGACGTGGATCTCGACCGCAGTATTCTCGAGCGTATCGGTGCGCCGCTGGAGCATATGCTGCGTAACGCGCTCGCCCACGGCCTCGAAATGCCGGCCGAGCGCCTGGCGGCGGGGAAAGCCGAAACCGGTCGCATCAGCATCACGCTGCGGCAGGAAAGCAACGAGATCGCGCTCATTGTTGCGGACGACGGGGCCGGCATCGACGCCGAGCTTCTGCACCGGAAGGCGATGGAGAAGGGCATCGTTCCGGCCGGTGCAACGCTGGATGAAAACGAACGCCTGCAGCTGGTGTTCGCCTCCGGGCTGTCGACCGCCGAGACGGTCACCGAGCTCTCGGGCCGCGGCGTCGGGATGGACGTGGTTCGCAACGAGATCTCGGCGATCGGCGGACGTATCGATATCGCAACGACGCGCAGCGCCGGAACCACCTTCACCATCTACCTGCCCCTCACGCTTGCGGTGACGCAAGCCGTGCTTGTGCGCGCTGGAGGCAGCCTCTACTCAATTTCGACCGCCATGGTGGAACAGGTGCTGCGCCTCAAGGCCGAGGACATGAGCGCGCTCTATGCGGCCAAGCAGGTCGAATTCCAGGGCCGGTTTTACCCGCTGTACGCGTTCCAGCACCTCTTCGGCGCCCCGGGCGCTAATGACGTGCAGGCCTACAACTCGGTGCTGCTGCTACGCAGCGGTATCCAGCGCATCGCGCTGCAGGTGGATGAGCTGCTCGGCAACCAGGAAATCGTAGTGAAGCATATCGGCGCGCAGCTCGCGCGCCTGCCGTGGATCGCTGGCGCGACGGTGCTCGCGGATGGCAGCATCGTGCCTATCGTCAATCCAGTCGTGCTCGCGCAGCGCGCGCGCGGTGCGATCTTCGATACGACGACGCTCGTGCCGCCGCTCGCGGCCGGCGAAGAAAAGCCCAGCGCGCCGCTGATCATGATCGTCGACGACTCGCTCACGGTGCGCAAGATCACCAGCCGCCTGCTCGAGCGCGAGGGCTATCAGGTGCTGACGGCCAAAGATGGTCTCGATGCGCTGGAGCAGCTGCGCGACACGCTGCCGGCGGTGCTGCTGGTCGACATCGAGATGCCGCGCATGGACGGCTTCGATCTCACGCGCAACGTGCGCGGCGACCCGCGGACCAAGGACATCCCGATCATCATCATCTCGTCGCGTACCGCTGAGAAGCACCGCAACCAGGCGGCGAGCCTGGGCGTCAACGCCTTCCTCGGCAAGCCGTATCAGGAGGCCGAGCTGCTGCAGCACATCAGCGCCTTCGCCGGCGCCGCGGTGCATTGAAATTCGAGCTGCAGGAGCAGCTGGGCAAGTATCCGCTGGTGCGCGAAATCGGCAGCGGGGCGACCAGCTCCGTGTACCTTGCGCGCGACCCGCTCAGCCAGCGCGAGGTGGCCATCAAGGTGTTCCTGTTCGACCGGGACGCCGATCCGCAGACCGAGCGCATGAAGCACAAGGCGTTCGTCGCCGAGGCTTCGCTCGCCGGCAAGCTCAACCATCCGCATATCGTCGACATCCTGGACGCGGTCGTCGAGCCGGACCACAGCTACCTGGTCATGGAGTACGTGCCCGGCACGACCCTGGAGTCGCACGCGAGCGTCTCTACGCTGCTGCCGCTGCACAAGGTGGTGGAGATCATCTTCAAGTGCATCCGCGCGCTCGAGTACGCCTACCAGCACGGCGTCATTCACCGCGACATCAAGCCGGGAAACATCCTGCTGTCGCACCGCGGCGAAACCAAGGTAAGCGACTTCGGCGCTTCGTTCCACCAGCGGCACGGGCATACGACCACGCAGATCGCCGGCATCGGCTCGCCGGCGTACATGTCGCCCGAGCAGATCCGCATGGAGCCGCTGACGCAGCAGACTGACATCTACTCGCTCGGCGTCACCATGTACCGGCTTCTCACCGGCAGGCTGCCCTACGAGGCGACCACGCAGGCGGCGCTCACCTACGCGATCCTCAATACCGCGCCCGAGCCCCCGGCGACGCTGCGGCCGAAGCTGCCGCCGCTGCTCGACCAGATCGTGCTCAGGGCGATCAGCAAGGATCCGGTGCAGCGCTATCGCTCGTGGCTCGAGTTCGGCAAGGATCTCAGCCAGGCGTTCACCACCCTGCGCCTGGTCGGCGAATCGGTGTCGGATTCCGAGAAGTTCAACGAGCTGCGCAACATGCCGTTCTTCGAGGACCTCGGCGACGTCGCCCTGTGGGAGGTGGTGCGTATCGGCGCATGGAGAACCCTGCCGCCCGAGACGGTGATCACCCGGGAAGGCGACGAGAGCGAGAGCTTCTTCCTCTCGGTGAAGGGCGAAGTGCGCGTGACCCTGGAGGCGAAGCAGCTTGCCACCATCAAGCCGGGCGGCTGCTTCGGCGAGATTCTCTATTTCGCGAAGACCAGCCAGCGCCGCACGACGACGATCACCGCGGCGACCGAAGTGACGGTGATCGAGATCAAGGCGGCGGCGCTGCGCGCGGCAACCGACGCGCTGCAAGCGGGCTTCAACAAGGCGGTGACCCGCGTGCTGATCGACAGGCTCGACCAGACGAACCGCCTGCTCGCCGAGGCGATCCGGCGTCCGTAGCCTCGTCAGAACGAGCGCGGCAGGCCCAGTACGTGCTCGGCGAGGTAGGAGAGGATCAGGTTCGTCGAGATAGGCGCCACGAGATACAGGCGGTTTTCGCGGAACTTGCGTTCCACGTCGTACTCGGCCGCGAAACCGAATCCCCCGTGCGTCTGCAGGCAGACGTTGGCCGCTTCCCACGACGCCTTGGCGGCGAGGTGCTTTGCCATGTTCGCCTCTGCGCCGCACTGTTTCTTCTCGTCGTAGAGCACCGCGGCCTTGTAGCGCATGAGGTTCGCCGCCTCCACCTCCATGTAGGACTCGGCGATCGGGAACTGAATGCCCTGGTTCTGGCCGATGGGACGGTCGAAAACCACGCGCTCGCCCGCGTATTTGGCGGCCTTCTCGATGAACCAGTACCCGTCCCCGATGCATTCGGCGGCAATGAGAATGCGCTCGGCGTTGAGGCCGTCGAGGATGTAGCGGAAGCCCTTGCCTTCCTCGCCGATGAGATTGTCGCCAGGGATCTCCAGGTTATCGATGAAGACCTGGTTTGTTTCGTGGTTCACCATGTTGCGGATGGGCTTCACCTCGAGCCCTTTGCCCCAGGCCGCCTTGGCGTCGACGAGGAAGACCGACATGCCATCTGACTTCTTTTTCACCTCGGAGAGCGGCGTGGTGCGCGCGAGCAGGATCATCAGCTCCGAGTGCTGCAGGCGCGACGTCCACACCTTCTGCCCGTTCACGACGTAGCGGTCGCCTTTCTTGACCGCGACGGTCTTGATCTTGCTCGTATCGGTGCCCGCGGTCGGCTCGGTGACGCCCATGGCCTGGAGCCGCAGCTCGCCCGCGGCGATCTTCGGAAGATATTTCTTTTTTTGCGCCTCGGAACCGTGGCGCAGCAGCGTGTTCATGTTGTACATCTGGCCATGGCAGCAGCCGGCGTTGCCGCCGGAGCGCGTCACTTCTTCCATGATGACGGTCGCCTCGGTGAGCGACAGCCCCGAGCCGCCGTACTCGTCGGGGATCAGCGCCGACATCCATCCGGCTTCGGTCAGCGCGTCGACGAACGCCTCGGGATACGCGCGTTTCTCGTCGATGCCCTGCCAATAGGCCGAATCGAATTTTTCGCACAGCGCGCGTACGGCGTCGCGCAGCTCGGGATAGTTCTCTCTCGCAAGGTTCATTTCTTGATGTGCCGGGTGGATTCTTCCTCGGTGCGATGCCAGACCTCTTCGGCCATCGGCATGCGGCTTTCTTCCAGGATATGGCCGACGAGCCCGATCGCGCGCGCCATCACGCCGAGGCCCTTGACCACCTTCCAGTCCAGGCCGAGCTCGCAGGCGAGTGCGCCGATCGCGCCGGTCGCGTTCAAAGTCAGATTCTTTTCTCTTGAAATGGCTTCCATCAGAGCGCAATACTTGCCGTAGAAACCGGTTTCCCTGCCGATCTCGAACAGGCGCCGGGTACGCGGATCGACCGGCTTGTGGATCGGATGTCCGAGGCCAGGAATGCGCTTGCGTTCGGCAACAACCGCTTTGGCGTCCTTTCCCGCCGCAATCGCCTCGGACAGAAGTTTCGCCGCCCCCTCCATGGAACCGACGAACACGCTGCCAAGCCCGAGCAGGCCGGCCGCCACCGCGCCCTGCACCGCCTCCGGCGCGCCGAGGTACGTGAGACGCGCGGCCAGCGCGCTCGGCGTGATGCCGTGCTCGACCAGCGTCACCACGAGCGCATTGAAGAGCTTGGATTCGCGCTCGTTCGGCGTGCGGCCGGTGAGCTCGAGAAACGCCATGTCGCCCAGGTTGAGGTGGCCGAGGATTTCCCCCGGCAGATCCTTGCCGCGGACCACGATCCGGTCGGCGCTCGACCAGGCGAGATCCGAGCGCAGCGGTTTTCTATCCATCACTCGGCCTTCACGCCCGCGGTGATGATCACCTTGGACCATTTCGAAATCTCGTCGGCGAGGAAGCTGGCTGCCTGCTCGGGGCCGTTGCCGACCGGCTCGATGCCGATCTGGTTGAAGCGGTCCTTGATGTCCGACTGGTTGATCGCCTTGGCGGTCTCCGAGGACAGGCGGCTTACGATCTCGCGCGGCGTGCCGGCGGGCGCCAGGAAAAGTACCCAGGTGGAAGATTCGAGCGCCGGGCCGCCGGCTTCCGCCATGGTAGGCACTTCAGGAGCGCCCTGAATGCGGTTCGCCGAGAACATCGCGAGCGCCTTGATCTTGCCGCCGCGCACGTGAGGCATCAGCGTGCTCGGCACGTCGACCAGGATCTGGATGTCGTTCGCCATCAGCGCCGTCAGCGCGGGCGCGGTGCCTTTGTACGGTACGTGCACCATGTCGATGCCGGCAGTCTGCTTCAGCAGCTCCGTGGTCAGATGTGCCGCGGCGCCGATCCCCGAGGACCCGAAGTTCACCTTGCCGGGGTTCGCCTTCGCGTAGGCGATCAGCGCCTTCACGTCTTTCGCCGGGAAATTGTTGTTGGCGGTAAGAATCAGCGGCGCGATGCCGGCAAGCGAAATCGGGATGAAGCTTTTCACCGGATCGAAAGGCAGCTTGCCGGCGTATAGCGTCGCGTTTGCTGCGTGCGCCGCGATTACGGTAAGCATGGTGTAGCCGTCGGGCGCTGCCTTGGCGACGATATCGGCGCCCACGATGCTGTTTGCGCCGGGCCGGTTGTCCACCACGATCGGCTGGCCGAGGGAGGTTCCGATTTTTTGCGTCACCACGCGGGTGACGACGTCGGTGATGCCGCCGCCGGTATAGGGCACGATCCAGCGGATCGGCTTGTTCGGGTAGGTCTGCGCTTCAGCCGCGAGCGGGAGCGCAAGCAGTAGAGCGACAAGAATGTTTTTCATGCTTCCCCCAGTGAGTTTTACAGCGGGTCCCAGGAGAATACGTCCTGCGAGCGGTCCAGCGGATAGAAATGCGCCCGCAGCGCGGGCATGGCGTGGGCGCCGATCGATTCGGCAGTCCAGCCTTCGGCGCGGTGCACCGAGCGCAGCGGCCGGCTCTGCGACATGATGAAAATCTCGTTTGCGCGCACCGCGAAGATCTGGCCCGAGACATCGCGCGCCGCGTCGCTCGCGAGGAAAACGGCGAGCGGGGCGATCTTGGCCGTCTCCATCGCCTTCAGCTTCTCCACGCGCGCCTTCTGCTCGTCCGTCTCGGTCGGGATCGAGCCGATCATGCGGCTCCAGGCGAAGGGCGAAATGCAATTGGAGCGCACCTTGTACTTCGCCATGTCGAGGGCGATGGATTTTGAAAGCCCGACGATGCCGAGCTTCGCGGCGGCATAGTTCGCCTGTCCCAGATTGCCGACGAGCCCGGAAGTCGAGGTCATGTGCACGTAGCAGCCGGAGTCCTGGGACTTGAAAAACGGGGCGGCCGCGCGCGACACATGGAAAGAGCCGTTCAGGTGCACGTCGATTACCGCGCGCCATTCGTCGACGGACATGTTGAAGAAGAAGCGGTCGCGCAGGATGCCGGCGTTGTTGATCACGGCATCGAGCCGGCCGAAGGCGTCCATCGCGCATTGCACTATGCGGTTGGCCGACTCCCACTCCGCGACGCTGTCGCTGTTGTGGACCGCTGTTCCGCCCGCGGCGCGGATCTCGTCGACCACCTTCTGCGCGGGGCTTGCGTCGCGTCCTTCGCCCTTCACCGAGGTGCCGATGTCGTTCACCACCACGCGGGCGCCTGCCGCCGCCATCGCAAGCGCGAAATCGCGCCCGATGCCGCCGCCGGCGCCCGTCACCACCACTGCTTTGCCTTCGAGAAGCTTCTTCAATTGCGGCACCACGGACGTATTATGCCTGCCCGATGCTCGAAGCCGCGCCCCGGACGCTCGAGCGTGCAGGGCTTGCGCGCTTTTGCGCGCCTGAGCGATCTCGGGCTCGTCGCGCTGGACTGCACCGATCCGCGGCGGAATTCAGAAGGAGGCGTGCCCGGACGACCGAGCTTGGCGCCCGAAGGCGTCATCGTCGCTCGGCTCGCGCCCGGTGGTGCTGATTGGCGACGGCGGCGTGTACCTCGAGGCGCTGGGGGATTTCCGGCTGCTGCTGCCGCCGTTCGCAGAGGAGGACGTGCTGCAGAAGCTCGCCGAGCTGCGCGTGGCGCCTCTTCTGGGCGCTTTGCGCGGCCAGCCGGCGCGCGATGTGCAGGCCTTCGCCCGCATGGCGGTGCATCTTTGGCGCAGCCATGCTCGAATGGAACCGCGCTGTGACGTTGATCGACGTCAATCCGTGATCGTGTTTGAAACAGGGCGGGGCGCTGTGGCGGTGGATGCTCTGGTGGAGTGCCGCCTATAATCTCGGCTCCCATGAAAATCCTTGTCAGCGTCAAGCGCGTAGTCGATTTCAACGTCAAGGTTCGCGTGAAAGCCGACGGCACCGGCGTCGAGACCGCGAACGTCAAGATGTCGATGAATCCATTCGACGAGATCGCAGTGGAGGAGGCGGTGCGCCTGAAGGAAGCGGGCGTCGCCACCGAGATCGTCGTCGTCTCCTGCGGCGCGCAGGCATGCCAGGAGACCCTGCGCACCGCGCTCGCCATCGGGGCGGACCGGGCGATCCTCGTCGAAACGAACGAGGAGCTGCAGCCCCTGGCGGTTGCAAAGCTTCTGAAGAAAGTCACCGAAAAAGAGCAGCCGGGGCTCGTGATCCTCGGCAAGCAGGCGATCGACGACGACGCCAACCAGACCGGCCAGATGCTCGCCGCGCTGCTCAACTGGCCCCAGGCGACCTTCGCCTCGAAAGTGAAAATCTCTTCCGGCAAGGCCGAAGTGACGAGGGAAGTGGACGGCGGCCTGGAGACACTATCGATCAAGCTGCCGGCTATCGTGACCACCGACCTGCGGCTGAACGAGCCGCGTTACGTGACGCTGCCCAACATCATGAAGGCGAAGAAAAAAACCCTGGAGATCCTGAAGCCCGACGCGTTGGGGGTGGACGTGGCGCCGCGCCTGACCACCGTCAAGGTCGTGGAGCCCTCCAAGCGCAAGGCCGGCATCAAGGTGCCCGACGCCAAGGCGCTCGTGGACAAGCTGCGCAACGAAGCGAAGGTGCTCTGACATGGCCGTCCTCGTGGTAGCGGAGCACGACAACAAGTCGATCAGGAAAGCGACCCTGAACGCGGTCACGGCGGCCCAGAAGCTCGGGCCTGACATCCATGTGCTGGTCGCAGGCGAGCAGGCGGGCGATGCGGCCAAGGCGGCCGCGCAGATCGCCGGCGTAACGAAGGTGCTGCATGCCGATGCGCCCCATCTGGGCGCGTTTCTCGCCGAGAACGTGGCGGCGCTGCTCGTCGGCTTATCGAAGAACTATTCGCATATCCTCGCGCCGGCGACATCGAACGGAAAGAACGTCATGCCGCGCGTGGCGGCGCTGCTCGACGTGCAGCAGATCTCCGATGTTTCGGCGGTGGAGAGCGCCGACACCTTCGTGCGGCCGATCTATGCCGGCAACGCGCTCGCCACGGTGAAGTCCAAGGACCCGATCAAGGTGATCACCGTGCGCAGCACCGCTTTCGACGCGGCGGCTGCAACCGGAGGTTCCGCGGCGGTGGAGCAGGTTGCCGCGCCGGCCGACGCCGGGCTTTCGGCCTTCGTGAGCCGCGAGCTCTCGAAGTCCGAGCGCCCCGAGCTCACGGCGGCGAAAATCATCGTTTCCGGCGGGCGCGGCATGGCCTCCGGCGAGAATTTCACCAAAGTGCTCGAGCCGCTCGCCGATAAGCTGGGCGCGGCGATGGGCGCGTCGCGCGCCGCGGTCGACGCCGGCTTCGTGCCCAACGACTGGCAGGTCGGCCAGACGGGCAAGATCGTGGCGCCGGACCTGTACATCGCGGTGGGCATCTCGGGCGCGATCCAGCACCTCGCCGGCATGAAAGACAGCCGGGTCATCGTCGCCATCAACAAGGACGAGGAGGCGCCGATCTTCCAGGTCGCCGACTACGGGATCGTCGGGGATTTGTTCCAGATCGTCCCCACCGTGGTCGAGGAGCTGAAGAAATAAGGAGCGCTCCATGAGCGTGTACGCCGCCCCGCTGAAGGACATGAAGTTCGTGCTGCACGAGCTCGCCGGCCTTTCCGAGGTGGCGAAGCTGCCGGGCTATGGCGAAGCGACGCGCGACACCGTCGACGCGATCCTCGAGGAAGCCGCGCGCTTCGCCGCCGAGGTGCTCGATCCGCTGAACCAGCCGGGCGACCACGAAGGCTCCACGCTCGCCAACGGCCGCGTGCGCACGCCGAAGGGATTCCGCGAGGCCTATCTCAAATTCGCGGATAGCGGCTGGGTCTCGCTTCCCTTCGAGCCCGATTGGGGAGGGCAAGGCCTGCCGAAGCTCGTCGCCACTCCGGTGGACGAGATGTGGACGAGCGCCAACATGAGCTTCTCGCTCTGCCCGCTGCTCACTCAGGGAGCGGTCCACGCGCTTTCGCTGCGCGGGTCCGAGGCGCTCAAGAAGCTCTTCATTCCGAAGATGGTGGCCGGCGAATGGACCGGCACCATGAACCTTACCGAGCCGCAGGCAGGGTCCGATCTGGCGCTCGTCAAGACGCGCGCGGTGCGCGAAGGCGACCACTACCGCATCTCGGGCCAGAAGATCTTCATCACGTACGGCGAGCACGACTTCACCGATCAGATCGTGCACCTGGTGCTTGCGCGCACCCCGGACGCGCCGGAAGGCGTGAAGGGCATCTCGCTTTTCGTCGTGCCGAAGATCGTGGTGAAGCCGGACGGCTCGCTGGGCGAGCAGAACGCGGTGCGCTGCGTGTCGATCGAGCACAAGCTCGGCATTCACGCGAGTCCCACGGCGGTGATGGCCTACGACAACGCGGTGGGCTACCTCGTCGGCGAGGAGAACCGCGGGCTCGAGACCATGTTCATCATGATGAACGCGGCGCGCTTCGGCGTCGGGCTCGAGGGCGTGGCGATCGCCGAGCGGGCCTTCCAGCGGGCGCTGGCGTTCGCGAAGGAGCGCCTGCAAGGGAGGGACCTCGTGGGCGGCAAAACCGTGCCGATCATCCGCCATCCCGACGTGCGCCGCATGTTGATGCTCATGAAGTCGCAGACCGAAGCGATGCGCGCGCTCGCCTACGTGGTGGCCGCCTCGCTGGATTTTGCACATAGAAGTCCTGACCCTGATATGCAGAAGCGGTATCAGGCCTTCGTCGACCTGATGATTCCCGTGGTCAAGGGCTGGTCCACCGAGACCGGGATCGAGATCGCCTCCCTGGGCCTGCAGATCCACGGCGGCATGGGATTCATCGAGGAGACCGGCGCGGCGCAGCACCTGCGCGATGCGCGCATCACCACGATCTACGAGGGCACGACCGGGATCCAGGCGAACGATCTGCTCGGTCGCAAGATCGCCCGCGAGGGCGGCGCGACGGCGCGCGAGTGGCTGCGCGCGCTGAAGGCGTTCGACGGCGAGCTCGCACGCTCGGGCAATCCGCATGTGAAGGCCGTGCGCAGCGCTCTGGAGCAGGGGGCGAAGGCGGTATCGGACTGCGTGGACTTCATCGTGGCCGAGAAGAATCCGCATGTCGCGTTCGCCGGGGCGGTGCCGTTCCTCAAGCTCATGGGCATCGTCGCGGGCGGCTGGCAGATGGCGCGGGCGGCGCTCGCCGCGGAGAAGCGGCTCAACTCAGGCGACCGGCCATTCCTCGAGGCGAAGATCGCCAGCGCGCGGTTCTTCGCCGACCAGGTGCTGGTGCAGGCGCCGGCGCTGCGCGACACCGTGGTCAACGGCGGCAGCGCGGTCATGGCGCTTTCCGAGGATCAGTTCCTAGCGGCGTAGGCCGAAAAAGCTGCGGATGCGGCCGAGCAGCTTCGCCTGCTTTTCGCCGCTCGCGTCGTTGCCGATGTACGCATAGCTCTCGCGCGCCTGGTCGAGGTCGGTCTTGCGCGAGCCGACGATGCGGCTTACTTCGGCGGCGATCTCCGGACGGTTCAGCAGCAGGCCCTGGAACGAGGCCTTGTCGAGGCGATAGCACTCGACGTCAGTCTTGGCGAGCACCGTCGCGTAGCGCGCTTCGCCGGCGAGCAGGCCCATCTCGCCGAAGAACTGACCCGGCCGCAAGGCGCCGACCACCTGGGGCGGCGCGTTCTTCGGCTCGTAGCGCACTTCCGCCTCGCCGAAAGCGACGATATAGAGCCAATGGGAAGCGTCACCCTGCTTGGTAATGACGTCGCCGCGCGCGAACGGCGCGTACTGCAGCCGTTCGGCGATCTCCGCCTTCTCCGCGTCTTCGAGCGTGGAGAAGATATCCACGTTGCGCATGATCTCGAGGCGGCGGCTGAGCTCGCGCTTGCGCACCGTCTCGGCGTGCGCCTCGTCGCGCTGCACCGCGTGCACCGTATGCTGCGGCTCGGCGATGCGGATGCCGGCGCGCTGCAGGGACGCGAAGAGATGTACGCGCACCATCGAGTCGGTGAAGTCGTCTTCCATCAGCTCGGTGAGGAAATAGCGCAGCTGATAGCGCAGATTGCCCTGCTCGAAGCCGAAGAGCACGCAGCTCGGCGCCGGCGTGCGTGCCACGTTGGGAATGGCCACCTCGCGCATCTCGTCGTCGACGAGGGAGATGACGCGCGCCGGCGGCACGCCGGGGTCGACCCAGAAGTTGAGGAGGCGGCGCCACTGCAGCGGCGCTCCCTCGCGCCGTCCGAGGATCGCCAGGCGCGACTTCATCAGCTGGCTATTCGGGATTACCACGGTTTCCCAGTTGCGCGTCTCGATGAGGGTCGAGCGCCAGCGGATGTCGCGTACCCGGCCGGTGAGGTCGTCGAGCTTGATCCAGTCGCCGACCTGAAGCGTGTTGTCGAACTGGAGCGCCAGGCCGCCCAGCACGTTGCCCAGCGTATCCTGCATCGCGAAGGCGAGCGCCGCCGTGAGAATGGCCGAGGTGGTGACGATGCTCGACAGGTCCAGGCCCGCGCTGCGCAGCTGCGCGAGGCCGTAGAGGAAGTACATGGCGATGATCGCCAGGTCTTCCATGATGCGGGGCGGGCGGCGGCCGGCGAGCGGCAGCAGCAAGCGGAACACCGTGAAGCCGAGCAGCCGGATAAGCGTGACGGCGGCAAGGACCGTGAACGCCACGCGCACCGTGCTGCCGGCCCGCGGAAAGTCGAGCGCAAAAAGCGCCGCTGCGGCCGCCAGGCCGGCTGCTGCGATCAGGAACAGCCACAAGGTGTTGAGGAACGTCGAGCGCTCGTGCGGACGCACGCGCAGCAGGGCGAACGTCACCCCCATCGCGAGCACCGTCAGCAGGGCGAGCGGGGTGTAGTCGATCTTCAGCATCGGCGTTCCGCGGTGCGCATCGGCGCATTGTAGCTTTGTCGCGGAAACCGCTACCGTGAACTAAGCCCCCGGGCTCAGCTCCTTCACGACCGCGACCAGGTCGTCGAGCTTGAAAGGCTTCTTGAGCGTGCGCGCCGCGCCGAGCTCGCGCGCGACCTGGAAGACGTCATAGTCGGTCAGCGACTCGCGCCCGGTCATGGCGATGATCTTTGCCTCCGGAAACTCGCGGCGCAGGTCCTGGATGGTCTCGATGCCTTCCTTTTCGGGCATGAAGATGTCGGTGACGATGACGGTCGCCGGCCGCGCCCTCTGCATCTCCAGCCCCTGGGCGCCGTTGGAGGCGCCTTCGGCCTCGATGCCGTGGATCTGGAACCAGAGCAGGGCTAGCTTGCGAAAATCGTCGTTGTCGTCGATGACGAGAACCCGCGTCATGGAAGCCGCACCGGATTGGATGCGGCATTCTATGCAAAGGGGGGGGCGTCTCCAACTAAAACTTTGTGAGGGAATGCGCCGCGGAGGAGGCGCTTCGCACGGGCAATCTTTTCAATCGGCGGCGCGGCGCCCGATGTAGTAGGAACCGCGACACGCTGTCGAAATCCTGCGACTACTGCGACACCGGCATCCCCGGTATCCTCGACCCGCTTCCCTACGAGTGGAAATTAAGAGGATCCAGCATGAACCAGTCCGTCCTTGCTCCGGAGTCGCACGCGTTTTCGCATGCCGACGAGATGACGCTGATCCTGACCGCGCTGACGCAGCTCAAGCGCGGCGATGCGAAGGCGCGGCTGCCCTACCACGGGGCAGGCGCGTTCGCCAAGGTGGCCGAGGTCTTCAACGATTTGGTCGAGCAAAGCGCGATGATGGCCGACGAGCTCGCCCGCCTGTCGCAGGTGGTCGGCAAGGAGGGCAAGCTCAAGAAGCGTGCTTCGCTTCCCAACTCGCACGGCTTCTGGGCCGAGTCCGTCGATTGCATCAACTCGCTCATCGACGACCTCGTGCACCCGACCTCCGAGGTGGCGCGCGTGATCGGCGCGGTGGCACAGGGCGATCTTTCCAAGTCGATGGCGCTCGAGCTCGATGGACGGCCGCTCGAAGGCGAATTCCTGCGCACCGCGAAGACGATCAACAAGATGGTGGAGCAGCTCGGCAACTTCTCGGCCGAGGTGACGCGGGTGGCGCGCGAGGTGGGCACCGAAGGCAAGCTGGGCGGCCAGGCGAAAGTAAAGGGCGTGGCGGGCACGTGGAAGGACCTCACGGACTCGGTGAACTCCATGGCGGGCAACCTGACCGCTCAGGTGCGCAACATCGCCGACGTGACGACCGCGGTCGCCAAGGGCGACCTCTCGAAGAAGATCGAGGTGGACGTCAAGGGCGAGTTCCTGACGCTCAAATCCACGATCAACACGATGGTGGATCAGCTGCGCTCGTTCGCCTCCGAGGTGACGCGGGTGGCGCGCGAGGTGGGCTCGGACGGAATTCTCGGCGGGCAGGCGCGTGTGGAAGGCGTCTCGGGCACGTGGAAAGACCTGACCGAGTCGGTGAACTTCATGGCCGGCAACCTCACGTCCCAGGTGCGCAACATCGCCGACGTGACGAAGGCGGTGGCGGCGGGCGACCTCTCGAAGAAGATCACGGTGGACGTGAAGGGCGAGATCGCCGAGCTCAAGAACACCGTCAACACGATGGTGGACCAGCTGCGCTCCTTCGCCTCCGAGGTGACGCGGGTGGCGCGCGAGGTGGGCACCGAAGGCAAGCTCGGCGGCCAGGCCGACGTGCAGGGCGTGGCGGGCACCTGGCGCGACCTCACCGACTCGGTGAACTCGATGGCCGGAAACCTCACCGCGCAGGTGAGGAACATCGCCGACGTGACGAAGGCGGTGGCGGCGGGCGACCTCTCGAAGAAGATCACGGTGGACGTGAAGGGCGAGATCCTCGAGCTCAAGAACACCATC
>SCTY01000023.1 GCA_004297625.1 Betaproteobacteria bacterium
GCTACGGCGAGCGCTAACAGTTTTTTCTGCATGAACATCTCCCGTTGTTTGTTGAACACAAGCCGCCGACTATCCGGCGTCACCCCCCGGAACTGCGGAAGCTGGGCATAGTGTGCCTACGGGGCGTTTTCCAAACCAAAAAAATCGACCGAAAACTCCCCGAAACAGCGAGTTGCGTTGCATTCCTGCAACAGCTTCTTAATGCCGCCTGTTGGAGAACAACTCTTAATATTCAATGACTTACCCAAACATCGAGCGTAAGGCCGCCCCTGGATCACCGGCCCGCATGAAGGCCTCCCCTACCAAGAAGGCGTTTACGCCGTGACCCCGCATTCGCGCTACGTGCTCGCGCGAGAGGATGCCGCTTTCGGTGACCACGATGCGCTGCGCCGAAATCTTTGGCAGAAGATCAAGCGTCGTCTCCAAGTGCGTCTCGAAGGTGCGCAGGTCGCGGTTGTTCACGCCGATGAGCGGCGTGCCGAGCTTGAGCGCCGCGTCGAGCTCTTTCGCATCGTGCACTTCCACGAGCACCGCCATGCCAAGCGCGGCCGCGGCCCTTTCCAGTTCTTGCATGTCAGCAACCGAGAGACATGCGGCAATGAGCAGGATGCAATCGGCCCCTATCACGCGCGCCTCGTGCACCTGGTACGGATCGAAGATGAAATCCTTGCGCAACACCGGCAGTGCACACGCGGCGCGCGCTGCCGCGAGATGCTCTGGCGCGCCCTGAAAGAACTGCTGGTCCGTCAGGACCGACAGGCAGGCTGCGCCGCCCGCTTGGTAACTTTTCGCGATATCGGCCGGGGCGAAATCTTCGCGCAGCAGCCCTTTCGAGGGACTCGCGCGCTTGATTTCCGCGATCACCGCCGCCTGCCCGGCGGCGATCCGCTTTCTTACTGAAGAAACGAAGGAGCGGGGCGGAGGAGCGAGACGCGCGCGTGATTCCATCTCCGAAATCGGAACGGCGGCCTTGGCTGCCGCGACCTCGGCGCGCTTCACCGCCATGATGCGCTCGAGGATGTTCAAGACTTGAGCGACTTCGTGAACGCGACGAATTCGTCGAGCTTCTTGCGCGCCTCGCCGCTTGCGATGGTATGCCGCGCCCGCTCGATGCCTTCCTTGAAGCTCTTTGCCACCCCGGAGACATAGATCGCCGCGCCGGCGTTCAGCGCGACGATGTTGTGCGCCGGGCCCGGCCGGTTGCCCAGCACGGCAAGGATCATGTCCTTGGACTCCTCGGCAGTCTGCACCTGGATTGCGCGCCGGTCGTAGAGCTCCAGGCCGAATTGCGAGGGATGGAGGTTGTATTCGTTGATCTCGCCGTTCACGAGCTCGCCGATCATCGTCTCGGCCGATATGGAAATTTCGTCGAGGCCGTCCAGGCCGTACACCGCCATGACATGGTTCGCACCGAGCCGCTGCAGCACGCGCACCTGAATGCCGACCAAGTCGGGGTGAAATACGCCCATGACCTGGTTCTTTGCTCCGGCAGGATTGGTGAGCGGCCCGAGGATATTGAAGATCGTGCGCACGCCGAGCTCCTTGCGTACCGGCGCTGCGTACTTCATCGCCGCATGGTGTGCCGGCGCGAACAGGAAACCCAACCCGAGTTTGTTGATCGCCTGGCCCGTTTGCTCCGGATTAAGGCCGATATTTGCGCCGAGTGCCTCGAGCACCTCTGCGCTGCCTGAGGACGACGATACCGAGCGGCCCATGTGCTTCGCGACCCGCGCGCCCGCCGCGGCCGCCACGAAAGCCGCGCAAGTCGAGACGTTGAACGTATGCGCCGCATCGCCTCCAGTGCCGCAGGTATCGACCAGATGGCGGTCGTCAGGCACCTCGACGTGCGTGGCGAACTCGCGCATCACCTGCGCCGCGGCGGCGATCTCACCGATGGTTTCCTTCTTCACTCGCAGGCCGATGATGAAGCCCGCGATCTGCGCCGGCGTCACCTCGCCGCGCATGATCTGCCGCATGACGTGCAGCATCTCGTCGTGGAACACCTCGCGGTGCTCCACGGTGCGCTGGATCGCCTCGGCTATGGTGATCTGCTTCATTGGATTCTCCCTTCGAGAAAATTCTGCAGCATTCTGTGGCCGTGCTCGGTGAGCAGGGCCTCCGGATGGAACTGCACCCCTTCTATGGGAAGCTCGCGATGGCGCAGCCCCATCAGTTCGCCGTCTTCCGACTGCGCCGTCGCCGCCAGGCAAGCGGGCAGGCTCTCGCGCTCCACTACCAGCGAGTGGTAACGCGTGGCAATGAAGCGCTCCGGCACGTTCGAAAACACGCCCTTGCCGTCGTGCTCGATGCACGAAACCTTGCCATGCATGACCTGCCTTGCGCGCACCACTTTGCCGCCGAACGCCTGTCCGATCGCCTGATGTCCCAGGCAGACGCCGAGCACCGGCACGCGCCGGCGAGCGAGCAGCTCGATCGCCTGGAGCGTAACGCCGGCCTGGTCGGGCGTGCACGGCCCCGGCGAGATCACCACGTGCGAGGGAGCGAGCACCTCGATCTCGGAGCCCGTGATCTCGTCGTTCCTGAAGACCCTTACCTCGGCACCCAGCTCGCCGAGGTATTGCACCAGGTTGTAGGTGAACGAGTCGTAGTTGTCGATCATCAGGATCATGCGGCCCCCACGACGCTTTCGGCGGCCGCGATCTCGGCCGCCTTGAGGATGGCACGCGCCTTGTGCTGCGTTTCCAGCCACTCGGATTGCGGGTCCGAGTCGGCGACGATGCCTGCCGCCGCCTGCACGTGCAGCCGGCCGTCCTTCACCACCGCGGTGCGGATCGCGATGGCCACATCCATGTCGCCGTTGAAACCGAGGTATCCGACCGCGCCGCTGTAGATGCCGCGCTTCACCGGCTCGAGCTCGTCGATGATCTGCATCGCGCGAACCTTCGGTGCACCGGTTACCGTGCCGGCCGGGAAGCTCGCTTTGAGCACGTCGATCGCGTCCAATCCTGCGCGAATGCGGCCCTCGACGTTCGAGACGATGTGCATCACGTGGGAGTACCGCTCGACCACCATCTTTTCGGTCACTTTCACGCTTCCGGTGGCGGCGATCCGGCCCACGTCGTTGCGCCCCAGATCGATGAGCATCACGTGCTCGGCGCGCTCTTTCGGGTCCGCGAGAAGCTCCGCGGCGATTGCGGCGTCTTCCGCAGCATTGCGGCCGCGTGGCCGCGTGCCGGCGATCGGCCTCAAGGTCACGATATCGCCCGACAGGCGCACCAGGATTTCCGGCGACGCCCCCACCACGTGATGGTCGCCGAAGTCGAAGTAATACATGTACGGAGAGGGATTGAGGCCGCGCAATGCACGATAGAGCGCAAGCGGCGGCGCCGCGAACTCGCGCGAAGTACGCTGCGATAGCTGCACCTGCATGACGTCGCCCGCCAGGATGTAGTCCTTGGCGCGCCCGACCGCTTCCAGGAATTGCGGCTCGGTGTAGCTGCGCTCGAGGGCTGCTTGGCCTAGCGGCTCGCTCGGCTGCGCGAGCACCATGGCGTCGGGGAGCGGCCTCACCAGGCGCCGGCGCAGCCGCTCGAGCCGCTCGTTGGCCGCGCGCCAGGCGCCCGGCTGCTGGGGATCGGCATAGACCACGAGGTAGAGCTTGCCAAGCACGTTGTCGACGACCGCCAGCTCATCGGACACGAGAAGCAGCATGCCGGGGGTGCCGAGCGCATCGGCTTTCGCGCCGCCAAGCGCCCGCCGCTCGATATGCGCCACCGTCTCATAGCCGAAATAGCCGGCGAGGCCGCCGCCGAAGCGCAGCGCCGCGGGCACCGGGGCCACGCGATGGCGCTGCAGCCAGGCGCGCGCGTATTCGAACGGATCTGCCTGCTCGAGCCTCTCCAGGCAGACATCGCCGCCGCGCGCATCGCGCAGCAGCCGCCGCACCGTGCGCCCGCGCGCCTCGATGCGCTCCGCGCAGGCGAGCCCGATGAAGGAATAGCGGCCGAAGCGCTCGCCGCCGACCACCGATTCGAGCAGGTAGGAATACGGCCCGTTCGCGAGCTGCACGTACACAGCGAGCGGCGTGTAAAGGTCGGCGCGCGCCTCGGCGAGCACCGGTATGCGGGTATAGCCCTGCGCCGCGAGTTTCTGGAACTCAAGCTCAGTCACGACACTTCTCTCCGCTGCTTTCAGGAACTGCCTGGAAAAACCGTCTGCGGCCTTGGAAGGGCGCGCCGCCGAGCCGCGCGGGGCGCGTGAGAGGTTAGCGGCGCCAGCGGCGCCAGCTATGCCAGGAGAGAGTCTCTAGTTGTGCAGAGAGAGGCTGCACGGCGGCTGCACTATACCATGGCCAGGCGCGCGCGCATCTCGCGGATGACGGCGGCATAGTCCTTCGCGCCGAAAATCGCCGATCCGGCAACGAAGGTATCCGCGCCGGCGCGCGCGATGCTCGCAATGTTGTCCGCCTTGACGCCGCCGTCCACCTCCAGCCATATATCGCGGCCCAGCGCGTCGATCCGGCGGCGGACCTCCGTAATTTTCGGCAGAACGGACTGAATGAACTGCTGGCCGCCGAAGCCCGGATTGACCGACATGAGGAGCACGAGGTCCAGCTTCTCTAGCGTGTAGTCGAGACAGGCGAGCGGCGTGGCGGGGTTGAGCACCAGCCCGGGCTTGCAGCCGTTCTCTCGGATAAGGGCGATCGTCCTGTCGATGTGCTCCGAAGCCTCGGGGTGAAAGCTGATGATGCTCGCTCCGGCCCTGGCGAACTCGGACACGAGGCGATCCACAGGCTTCACCATCAGGTGAACGTCGAGCGGCACCTCGGCGTGCGGGCGAAGCGCGGCGCACACCAGCGGTCCCACGGTGAGGCTGGGGACGTAGTGATTGTCCATGACGTCGAAGTGAATGAGGTCCGCGCCCGCTTTGGTGACTGCGCGCACCTCTTCGCCCAGACGCGCGAAATCAGCGGAAAGAATGCTCGGGGCGATGCGGAACGCCATGGCCGCGCCGAGTTTACAATGCGTTCATGGCGGAGGAGAAGCTCTACGAAATCAAGGTGAGCGCGGTAACCCAGTACCTCGCAGAGCAATCCGACGAGGCCGCAGGGCGCTTCGTTTTCGCTTACACCATCAAGATGCACAACACGGGCAACGTCGCTGCGCAGCTCATAAGCCGGCACTGGATCATCACCGATGCGCAGGGCCTGGTGCAGGAAGTGCGCGGTCTAGGCGTGGTCGGCGCCCAGCCGCTCCTTCAACCGGGCGAGAGCTACGAGTACACGAGCGGCGCCTCAATCGCCACGGCGGTGGGAACGATGAAAGGCAGCTACCAGATGGTCGCTTCCGACGGCACGCGCTTCGAAGCGCCGATTCCGCAGTTCACGCTTTCCGTGCCGCGCGTGCTTCACTGATCGTCGTCGCGCCGCTTCTTGGGCCAGGTCCACCAGACAATGAAGCCGGCCACCGCCAGCGCGAACAGGATTTCCAGGTAGATGACCCACATGCGCAATGCTTTCGTCGCGGCGATTGTACTGTTGGCCGCGTGCGCTCCTGTGCCGCCGAAGCCCGAGCCGGCCGCCTGCCCGGCGCAGGCGCCCTGCCCGGTATGCCCGGTCTGCCCCCCGGTAAAGCCGCCGCCCGAGTCGGCGCGTTACATCGAGGCGCGCTTCGATGCGCTCCCCGGCTGGCCGAGCCGCGGACTCGATCAGAGCCTGCGAGCTTTTCTTGCCAGTTGCCCGCGCCCGGGCCCGCTGGCCAACGCCTGCACGCTGGCGGCAGCGGTTGCGCCGCAAGACGAGCAGGCGGCACGCGTATTTTTCGAGTCGGTGTTCGCTCCTTATGCGCTGGTGTCCTCCGATGGGCCCGACACCGGGCTGATCACCGGGTATTACGAGCCGGTCATCGAAGGCAGCCGCACCCCGGACGACGTCCATCGCTATCCGATCTTCGGCGTGCCGGACGATCTCATCGTGGTCGATCTCGCGGCCGTCAATCCGGACGTGCGCGGCATGCGGTTGCGCGGCCGCGTGGAAGGCCGGCGCCTGGTGCCGTATTACGCACGTGGCGAAATCGATTCCCGCGGTGCCGGGTTTGCCGCGCCCGCGATCGCGTGGACCGCAGACCCGGTGGCGTTGTTTTTCCTGCAGATCCAGGGCTCCGGACAAGTGCAGCTCGACGACGGCGAGCGCATCCGCATCGGCTACGCCGACCAGAACGGCCATCCCTACCGCTCGCTCGGCCGATACCTCGTGGACCGCGGCGAGCTGCCGCTCGAGCAGGCGTCGATGGCCGGCATCAAGGCGTGGGCGGCCGCGAATCCGGCGAAGCTCGAGGACGCGCTCAACTCCAATCCGAGCTATGTCTTTTTCCGCGAGCTGCCGGCAACCAACGGGCCGGTCGGCGCGCTTGGGATTCCGCTCACTGCGGAATTCAGCCTCGCCGTCGACCGGCGCCACACACCGCTGGGTGCGCCGGTATATCTCGCGACCACGTTTCCGCTGTCGGAGGAGCCGCTCGAGCGCCTGATGGCCGCGCAGGACACGGGCGGCGCAATACGCGGTGTAGTGCGCGCGGACTTCTTTTGGGGCACCGGCCCGGAGGCAGGCTCGTTCGCCGGGCGCATGCGCCAGCAAGGCAGGATGTGGCTTCTCTGGCCGCGCGGCGAAGCGCTGCCCGGTTCGCCCTAGCTCATCGCTTGCCGTATGAGCAGGTTCTTTACCAGCGTCATGCGGTTGGTCAAGCTCAATCCGGTGTTGCGAAGCCGCGCTGGCCCTCGTCCCTTGGCGGCGAAAAGCCGGTAAAGGCCGTCGACCATCGCATCCATCGCGAGAATCGGCTCGGCGCGCGCGCGCTCGTAGCGGCGCAGCACGCCGAGCTCGCCCGGGTCGCGGACCGGCTCGCGCGACTCGAGCACCTGCACGAGGATCCGCGCATCCTGCAACCCTAGGTTCAAGCCCTGCCCGGCGAGAGGGTGCACCACGTGCGCCGCATCTCCGGCGAGGGCCACGCGGGGCGCTACCATCCGCTGCGCTGCAAGGCGGCGCAGCGGATAGCTGCGCGCTGGCGTTACCAACGCGAGCTGACCGAGCGCGTGGTTCGACGCGGATTCCACTTCCCGCGCGAGCGCTTCGGCTTCCAGGCGCTCTACGCGCGCCGCCTCCTCGGCCGGCAGCGACCAGACCATTGATACGTGGCTTCCGGGCAGGGGCAGCAGCGCAAGCACCGGTCCCCCTTGGAACCACTGAAAGGCGGTGTTCCGATGCGGCCGCTCGCAGGCGAAGTTGGCGACCACGGCCGTCTGGCCATAATCCCTTTCCCTCATCGCGATACCGGCCTGCTCGCGTACGAAGGACTTGGCCCCGTCCGCACCCACGATGAGCTTCGCCGCAAGCGCCTGGCCGTCCGCAAGGCGCAGCCGCACGTAGCGGTCCTCGACGGAGAGCTCGGCGCATTGCGCCGGCGCGAGAACGCGAACCCGCAGTGCATTCCACAATGCGTCCTGTAGAACCTCGTCCTCCACCGTCCATGCGAGCGCCGCCACGCCGGCGCGGTAGGCGTCGAAGTCGATCCGAGCGCCGGCATCGCCGTGGACACGCATGGCGTAGACGGGTGTCGCGCGCGCCTCGGGCATCGCTCCGAGCCGCCTCAGGAACGCCACGTTGCCCGGCGTAAGCGTGTAGACACGGGCATCGAAGCCGCCCGCCGGCGAGCCGCGCAACGGGCGCCGTTCGTGCGCCACGAGCGCGACCGACAAGCCGCTCGACGCACAGGCGATGCTCGTGCCGACCGGGCCACCGCCCACTACGATAAGGTCGTGGTCCACAAGGTTATAATTGCGCCCCTGTTTCAGGGCGTGGCGAATTAGCTCAGCTGGTTAGAGCAGCGGAATCATAATCCGTGTGTCCGGGGTTCGAGTCCCTGATTCGCCACCATTTCCTCCTTCGCGGCGCTATCCCCTAGAATTGGCCATGCGGCTACGCAAGCTTCTCATCTGGTCAATGCTTTCCGTTGCGCTTTCGGCATACGGGCAGGTGCGCAATATCCCGCAGGACGCCGAACGCGGCAACATCCGGCACCTGCAGGACATGCTGGTGGAGATCGGCGGCAAGCCGCAGCGCCTCGCGCCCGGGGCGCAGATCCGCGATGCATCGAACCGCCTGATCGTGCCGGCTGCCGTGCCGGCCGGCGCGCCGGTCAAATACGTTCTCGACGCGGCCGGCATGGTGCGCAGAGTGTGGATCCTGACCCCCAAGGAAGCGGCGCAGCGCTAGTGGCGAAGGTCTTTCTCCGCACCTTCGGGTGCCAGATGAACGAGTACGACTCGGAGAAGATCTCCGACGTGCTGCGCGCGGCCGAAGGCCTCGAGCCCACCGGGCGGCCGGAAGACGCCGAGCTCATCGTCTTCAACACCTGCTCGGTGCGCGAGAAGGCGCAGGAGAAGGTCTTCGCCGACCTCGGCCGCGTGAAGCACCTCAAGCGCGCCAATCCGCGGCTGATGATCGCAGTGGGCGGCTGCGTCGCCAGCCAGGAGGGCGCGGCGATCGTGGAGCGCGCGCCTTACGTGGACGTGGTGTTCGGCCCGCAGACGCTGCATCGCCTGCCCGAGCTCCTCGAGCGGCGCCGCGCCTCGGGACGGCCGCAAGTCGACATCAGCTTTCCCGAAATCGAGAAATTCGACCGCCTGCCGCAGCCGCGCGCGCAGGGCGCGCAGGCATTCGTGTCGATCATGGAAGGCTGCAGCAAGTACTGCAGCTTCTGCGTGGTGCCGTACACGCGCGGCGAAGAAGTGTCGCGACCCTTCGAGGACGTGATCCAGGAGATTTCGGCGCTCGCGGCGCAGGGCGTCCGCGAGGTGACCTTGCTCGGGCAAAACGTGAATGCCTGGCGCGGGACGATTGCGGGTGAGCGTGCCGATTTTGCCGAGCTGCTTTACTACGTCTGCGAAATTCAAGGCATCGAGCGCATCCGGTACACGACTTCGCATCCGCGCGAGTTCACGCCGCGGCTCATCGACGCGCATGCCGAGCTCGCGAAGCTGGCCCCGCACGTTCACCTTCCGGTGCAGTCCGGCTCCGATCGGGTGCTCGCGGCGATGAAGCGCGGCTATACCTCGCTCGAGTACCGCTCGATCGCGCGGCGCCTGAAGCAGGCGCGGCCGGAGCTGAGCCTGACGTCGGACTTCATTGTCGGCTTTCCCGGCGAAACCGAGGCCGATTTCCAGGCGACGCTCAAGCTCGCGCGCGAGATGGGCTTTGACACTTCCTTCTCCTTCGTCTACAGCGCGCGACCCGGCACGCCGGCGGCCGAGCGGCCCGACGCCGTGTCGCAGCAAGAGAAACTCGAACGGCTGCACCGCCTGCAGGCGCTGATCGAGGCTCAGGCGAGAGGCATCAGCGAGCGCATGATCGGCACGACGCAGCGCGTCCTGGTTGAAGGCGCGTCGAAGAGGCGAAGCGCCGAGCTCAGCGGCCGCACTGCGAACAACCGCATCGTGAACTTCGCCGGTCCGCAGCGGCTCATCGACACGTTCACGGATCTGCGCATCACCGCCGCCCTTGCTCATTCGCTGCGCGGCGAGCTTCTGCATGCGTAAGGCCGTCGAAGTCAAGATCGACCCGGTCGACAACCTGCGTCTCGCCCGCCTGTGCGGGTCGCTCGACGAGAACCTGCGCCAGATCGAATCGGCGCTCGACGTCACCATCGCGCGGCGCGGCGCCAAGTTCACCGTGCGCGGCGAGCAGGCGCAGCGCGCGGCGCAGGCGCTGGAGCACTTCTACGACCGGGCTTCCGGCGATCTCTCGCTCGACGACGTACAGCTCGGGCTCACCGAGCTGCTGCGCGGCAACGAAGCGAAAAGCGAGGGCCCGCAGCTCCTCACCCGGCGCCAGGACCTGCACGGCCGCACGCCGCACCAGATCGAGTACATCGAGAACATCCTCGCGCACGACTGCATCTTGGGCATCGGTCCCGCGGGAACCGGCAAGACGTACCTCGCGGTCGCGTGCGCTGTCGATGCGCTCGAGCGCGACAAGGTGAAGCGCATCGTGCTGGTGCGGCCGGCCGTCGAGGCGGGCGAGCGCCTGGGTTTTCTGCCGGGCGATCTCGCGCAGAAGGTGGACCCTTACCTGCGGCCGCTGTACGACGCCCTCTATGACCTCATGGGCTTCGAGAAGACCGGCAAGCTCCTCGAGCGCGGAACGATCGAGCTCGCGCCCCTCGCCTACATGCGCGGCCGCACGCTCAACCATTCGTTCATCATTCTCGACGAGGCGCAGAACACCACGCCCGAGCAGATGAAGATGTTCCTGACGCGCATCGGCTTCGGCGCCAAGGCGGTGGTCAACGGCGACGTCACGCAGATCGATTTGGGACGCGGGCAGAAAAGCGGGCTCATCGAGGCGCGCCGCATTCTCGCCGGCGTGCGCGGGATCGCGTTCACCGAGTTCGGCGCGCAGGATGTGGTGCGGCACCCCCTGGTCGCGCGCATCATCGATGCCTACGACAAGAGCGCGCGGGAAGAATAGGGTTTCGGTGCAGTACGCAGTCCCGCGGCGCGGCGTGCCGAGCGCCGCCTCGTTCCGCAAATGGGCGGCGCTGAGTCCCGCCGCGATCACCATACGAATCGTCGGAATGCGCGAAGGCCGGCGCCTCAACGAGAGTTACAGAAAAAGGAACTCCGCCACCAACGTGCTCTCGTTCGCCTACGGTGGCAAGAAAGGCGATCTCGTGCTGTGCCACCCGGTGGTGGCACGCGAGGCGCGCGCGCAGGGCAAGACCCTTGCCGCCCACTACGCGCATCTGGTGGTTCACGGGCTCCTTCACTTGCGCGGCTACCGCCATGAAAAGAAACGGGAAGCCGAGCGCATGGCACGCGCGGAAATCCGCCTGCTGCGGCGCGCGGGCTACGCCAATCCCTACACGGTAGAATGAATCGCGGCATGAACGAGCCCTCCCGGCCTAGTCTGCTCGAGCGCCTGTCGTCGCTGCTCACGCGCGAGCCGGGCGATCGCGAGGAGCTCGTGCATCTTTTGCGCTCGGCGTACGCGCGCAATCTTCTCGACGCCGACGCGCTTTCCATCATCGAGGGCGCGCTCAACGTCTCTGAAATTCAGGTGCGCGACATCATGGTGCCGCGCGCGCAGGTCGACTTCATCGACATCAACGAGCCGATCGAGACCTTCATCCCGCAGGTGATCTCCACCGCGCACTCGCGCTTTCCCGTCATCGATCAGAACCGCGACGACGTGATCGGCGTGCTGCTCGCGAAGGACCTGCTGCGCTATTACGCCGGGCAAGAGGAGTTCAACGTGCGCGAGATGCTGCGCCCGGCGGTGTTCGTCCCCGAATCCAAGCGCCTCAACGTCCTGCTGCGCGAATTCCGCGCGAGCCGCAACCACATGGCGATCGTCATCGACGAGTACGGCGGCGTCGCGGGCTTGGTGACGATCGAGGACGTGCTCGAGCAGATCGTCGGCGACATCGAGGACGAATACGACTTCGACGAAGCCTCGGACAACATCCTTCCCGAGCCCGGCGGCCGGTTCCGCGTCAAGGCGCTCACGCAGATCGCCGATTTCAACGCCGCCATGGGTACGAGCTTCCCGGACGAAGCGGCCGATACGGTGGGCGGGCTGGTGATCTCGCAGCTCGGCCGGCTGCCCAAGCGCGGCGAGACGCTGGCGATCGACGGCGTGCGTTTCCAGGTGCTGCGCGCCGACAGCCGGCGCGTTTACACGCTGCTCGTCGACAAGCCGAAGACATAAAAGAAATGGGGACAGACCCCATTTTCCCTTTGTGGAGCTACGGAAAATGGGGTCTGTCCCCATTTCTTCTGGGCGCAGCGACGGTGCTCGCGTTCGCGCCCGCCGGGGTATTTCCGCTCGCGCTCGTCACCTTTGCTGTGCTCGTGCAGCTCTGGATGGATGCCGCGCCGCGCCGTGCTTTTTTTTCCGGCTACTGGTTCGGCCTCGGCCTGTTCGGCGCCGGCGTTTCATGGATCTACGTGAGCATGAACCGGTTCGGCGGCATGCCGATGCCGCTCGCCGCGCTCGCCACGTTGCTCTTCTGCGCCTTCCTCGCGCTCTTCCCGGCCGTGGCCGGCTGGCTGCAAGCGCGAATCCCAGCATCGCGCGCGCTGCGCGCCAGCTTGCTGATCCCGGCCGCATGGGTGCTTTTCGAGTGGCTGCGCGGCTGGCTGTTCACCGGCTTTCCCTGGCTCGCCGTCGGCTATGCCGCGGTCGGCTGGCCGCTACAGGGGTATGCACCGCTCGTTGGCGTATACGGGCTTTCCTTCGCGACATTGAGCATTGCGGGCATGGCGTGGCTCGTGTTCCGCCGCGTGTCGCGGCTCGCATTCCTCGTCGGTTTTTTCGTAGTGCTGGCCGGCGGCCAGGCGCTGCGCCATGTCGAGTGGTCGCAGCCTGCCGGCGAGCCGGTCGCCGCCGCGCTCCTCCAGGGGAACATCGAGCAGGACCTGAAGTTCGATCCGCGGCGTTATCCCCGCATCCTTGAGACGTATGCGCGCCTGGCCGAAGAAAGCCGCGCGCGACTTATCGTCCTTCCCGAAACCGCAATCCCGCGGTTCTACGACGGCATCGAGCCCGAGTATCTGGCGCGACTGGAGGCGCTCGCGAAGCGCAATGCCGGCGATCTGCTCCTCGGCGTTCCGTATCGCGGTGCGCCGGGCGAGTACTACAACAGCGTGCTTACGCTCGGGACCTCGGCGCGGCAGGCGTATCACAAGAACCATCTCGTGCCGTTCGGCGAGTTCGTGCCGCCCGGCTTTCGCTGGGCGCTGGATGTGGTCCGGATCCCGCTCACGGATTTTTCCCGCGGCGCGCCGGAGCAGCCGCCGCTTGCGGTCGCAGGGCAGCGCATCGCGGTGAACATCTGCTATGAGGACGCGTTCGGCGATGAAATCGCGCGCCGGCTGCCGCAAGCAACGCTGCTCGTCAACGTGTCCAACGTCGCCTGGTTCGGCGACTCGCTTGCCCCGGCGCAGCATCTTCAGATCGCGCGGCTGCGCGCCATCGAGACCGGGCGCATGCATCTCGCGGCGACCAATACCGGCATAACGGCGGCGATCGACAGGGACGGGCGCGTGCTCGCGCGGCTCCCGCAGTTCGCCGAAGGCCGTCTCGAGATCGCCGCACAGGGATACACCGGCGCAACGCCTTACTCCCTCTACAGGGATTGGCCGGTCGTCGTGTCGTCGCTCCTTCTCCTCGCGGTATTTGCATTCGTCGCCTCGCGTGCGATGAGCCGGTAAAATCGCGATCCTTCATGCTTACGTTCCAGCAGTTGATTCTCCAGCTGAACGCGTTCTGGGATCGCCAGGGGTGCGTGCTGCTGCAGCCCTACGACATGGAAGTGGGCGCGGGCACCTTCCATACCGCGACGTTCCTGCGCGCCATCGGTCCCGAGCCGTGGAACGCGGCCTACGTGCAGCCGTCGCGCCGGCCGAAGGACGGCCGCTATGGCGAGAATCCAAACCGGCTTCAGCATTACTACCAGTACCAGGTTGTTCTGAAGCCCTCGCCGCTCGAGATCCAACAGATCTATATCGACTCGCTGAAGAGCCTCGGTATCGATCCGCTCGAGCACGACATCCGCTTCGTGGAAGACGACTGGGAGTCGCCCACGCTCGGCGCATGGGGCCTCGGCTGGGAGGTGTGGCTCGACGGCATGGAGATCACCCAGTTCACGTATTTCCAGGAAGTGGGCAGCTTGGCGTGCCGTCCGGTGCTCGGCGAGATCACCTACGGCCTGGAGCGCCTCGCCATGTACCTCCAGGGCAAGGAAAGCGTGTACGACCTCGTTTGGACGCCGGGCGTGACCTACGGCGACGTGTATCACCAGAACGAGGTCGAGCAGTCGCGCTACAACTTCGAGCTCGCCAACCCGGAGCTCCTGTTCAACCTGTTTTCCAGCTTCGAGAAGGAGGCCGAGCGCCTGATGCAGGCGCAGGCAGTGCTTCCGGCCTATGAGATGGTGATGAAGTGCTCGCACACCTTCAACCTGCTGGATGCGCGCGGCGCCATCTCCGTCACCGAGCGCGCCGCGTACATCGGCCGCGTGCGCGCGCTCTCGCGCGGGATTGCCCAGGCCTACTACGAATCCCGCGAGCGACTCGGCTTTCCGATGCTTCATGGCTGAAAACAAAACGCTGCTCGTCGAGCTCCTCACCGAGGAGCTGCCGCCGAAGTCGCTGCGCGCGCTGTCCGAAGCTTTCATGGACCGGTTGTTCAACGATCTGGTAAGAGCTCAGCTCAAATTGCGCGAGCCTCGGGATAGGCGAATCTACGCCACACCGCGTCGGCTGGCAGTTTCTATCCCAGACGTAGCGGCGGTGGGCAACGATCGTGAAAGTGAGATAACGGGGCCTTCAGCGAAGGCGCCGGCCGAGGCTATCGCCGGCTTCGCGAGGAAACACCGCACAAGCGTAGATGCGCTTGAGCGGCGCACCACGCCGAAAGGCGACATCGTGGTAGCGCGGCTCAAGATCAAAGGTCTGGTGCTGGATAACGTGCTGGCGTCTCTCGTTGAAGACGCCCTGAAGACACTGCCGATTGCAAAAGTGATGCGCTGGTCCACGGGGGAAGCACAGTTCGTGCGGCCCGTTCACGGCCTTGTAATGATGCACGGCGAGCGGGTCGTCCCCGGCACGGTTTTCGGGATTAAGGCTGGCGCCGAAACGCGAGGCCACCGCTTCATGGGAAAAGGGGTTGTCCGGCTCGACCACGCCGATCAGTACGAGGCAAGGCTGGCCGAACAAGGAATGGTGATAGCCGACTTTGGCGTGCGGCGCTCGGAGATCCAGCGCCAACTCGAGAAAGCAGCGGCACGCGAGCAAGCTGCGCTCGGCGAATACACCGACCTGCTGGATGAGGTGACGGCGCTGGTCGAGCACCCGAGCGTCTATGTCGGGCGCTTCGACCCCGCCTTTCTCGATGTGCCGCAGGAGTGTCTGATCCTCACCATGCGGCAAAACCAGAAATATTTCCCGTTGTTCGACGGGTCGGGGCGCCTGCAGCCGAAGTTCCTGATCGTCTCGAACATGCGCGTGGACGATCCGCGCCACATCGTGGCGGGCAACGAGCGCGTGGTGCGGCCGCGGCTGGAGGATGCGCGCTTTTTCTATGACCAGGACCGGCGCACCCGGCTCGAGGCGCGCGTGCCGCGACTCGCACGAGTCGTGTATCACAGCAAGCTCGGCAGCCAGCTCGAGCGCGTCGAACGCATCCAGCTTCTCGCGGGCGACATTGCGCGCGCGCTGGGCGCTGACGCGGCGCTTGCCGAGCGGGCGGCCTGGCTGGCGAAGGCGGACCTGCTTACCGGCATGGTGGGCGAATTCCCGGAGCTCCAGGGCATCATGGGCCGGTACTACGCCCTGCATGACGGCGAGCCGACCGAGGTCGCCGATGCCATCGAGGCGCATTACCGCCCCCGGTTCGCGGGTGACCGCCTGCCCGAGCATCCGGTGTCTTGCGCGGTCGCGCTTGCCGACAAGCTCGATACGCTGAGCGGACTGTTCAGGATCGGCCAGACGCCGACCGGCGACAAGGATCCGTTCGGTCTGCGGCGCGCCGCGCTCGGCGTCGTGCGTATCCTGACCGAGCGGGCGCTGCCGCTTTCGCTCGCCAGCCTCGTCGAGGACCCGGCGCTCGAGAGTTTCATCTTCGACCGTGCCCGCGGTTATTTTCAGGAGGCGGGCTATTCCACCAACGAGGTCGAGTCTGTCCTGTGCCTCAACCCGACTCGGCTCGATCTCGTTCCCAGGCAACTCGAAGCCGTGCGTGCGTTCTCCGCTCTTCCGGAAGCGCAGAGCCTCGCGGCCGCAAACAAGCGCATTGGAAACATATTGAAGCAAGCCGATGCGGTGCCTTCGCAATTCGACGCGGCCCTCATGGTCCTGCCCGAGGAGAAGCGGCTGGCAAGCACTTTCCACGAGATGAAGCCCGATGTGGAAAGCGCCTTCCATAAGCTTGACTACACGGGTGCCCTGCGAGCGCTTGCGTCGCTCAAGGCGCCGGTGGACGCGTTCTTCGACAAGGTCATGGTGATGGACAAGGATCCGCGCGTGCGCGCAAATCGCATTGCGTTCCTGGGCACGCTGCATGGCACGATGAACCGCATCGCGGATCTTTCCAAGCTCGCGAAATGAAGCTCGTCATCCTCGACCGCGACGGCACCATCAACTACGACAGCGACCAGTACATCAAGTCGCCTGCCGAGTGGCGCCCGATCCCCGGAAGCCTCGAAGCGATCGGCCGCCTGACGCAGGCGGGCTACCGCATCGTGGTGGCGACCAACCAGTCGGGCATCGCGCGCGGGCTTTTCGATACCGCGACGCTGATCGCGATCCACGACACTCTGCAGCGCGCCGCCGCGCAGGCAGGCGGGCGCGTGGACGCATTCTTCTTCTGCCCGCACGCCGCCGACTCGACGTGCGAATGCCGCAAGCCGAAGCCGGGAATGCTGCTCGAGGTGGCGCGCCGGTTCAACGCGTCGCTGGGGGATACGTACGTGGTCGGCGACACGCTGCGCGACGTTCAGGCGGCCGCCGCCGCGGGTGCGCGGCCGGTCCTCGTGCTCAGCGGCCGCGGGCGAAAAACGCTCGAGGAAGGCATGCTCCCGCCCGGAACGGCGGTATTCCAGGACCTCGCGGCGTTCGCCGAGCATCTCGCTCCATGAGGCTGCTGCGCTCGAGCTTCTTCGCGGCTGCGCTCGTCGTAGTCACGGTGCCCTACGCGATTCTCTCTCTGGCGACGATTCCGCTGCCGCGCATGGCGCGCTACCGCTTCATATCGGGCTGGTCTTGGATCATCCTTTTTCTCGCGCGCCACATATTGGGCATCGACTGGCGCGTCGAGGGGCGCGAGCACCTGCCCGCGCGTCCGGCCGTCATCCTCGCCAAGCATCAATCGGCCTGGGAAACGATCGCGTTCCAGCAGATCTTTCCGCCGCAAGTGCACGTACTGAAGCGCGAGCTGCTGTGGATTCCCTTTTTCGGCTGGGGGCTCGCGCTCATGAGCCCGATCGCGATCGACCGTTCGCGCGGGGTAGCGGCCTTGCGCAGCATCGCGCGCCGCGGCCGCGAACGGCTGGCCCAGGGATTCTGGGTAATCGTCTTTCCGGAAGGCACGAGGGTTGCTCCGGGCGAGCGGCGCCCCTATCAACTCGGCGGCGCGTGGCTCGCCGCGGCAAGCGGCGCCCCCGTGGTGCCGGTCGCGCACAACGCCGGCCTCGTGTGGCCGCGCAACGCGTTCATCAAGCGACCGGGCACGGTGACCGTGCGCATCGGCCGGCCGATCGAAACCGAGAACCGCGATCCCAAGGACATCAACACGCTTGCCGAGAAATGGATAGAAGAACAACAGAAGGCCCTCTGCTGATCCGGCTGTGCGGCCGGTGGATCGAATACCGTTTTGCGCGGCGCCGCCGGCGCACCATCGGCATCACGGTGGATGCGAGCGGCCTTGCCGTCTCGGCGCCGTGGCGCGCGCCGTGGCGCGACATCGAGGCCTTCCTGCACCACAAGCAGGGGTGGATCGTCGCGAAGCTCGACGAATGGGCTCGGTTGCCTCGGCCGCCCGTCGTGCGCGGCGCAAGCGGCGAGTCGCTTCCCCTTTTCGGCACGCCGGTGACGCTCGAGGTTTGCACCGGCCGCCGCGCGGTGCGGCGCGAGCCGCAGCGGCTCCTGGTGAGCGCGCCCGCCCCCGGCCGCGCCGCCAAGATCTTGGTCGGCTGGCTAAAAGCCCAGGCGCTCGAGGCGCTGGCGCCACGCGCCGGTCACTATGCCGCTCGGCTCGACGTTGCGCCGCCGCTTGTATCGCTGTCGAGCGCACGCACGCAATGGGGAGTGTGCACGCAAGCCGGAGCGATCCGGCTGAGTTGGCGGCTGGTCCATCTCGATCCTTCGCTCGCCGATTACGTCGTGGCGCACGAGGTGGCGCACCTCATCGAGCTCAATCATTCCAAACGCTTCTGGAGCCTGCTCGCCAGGCTTTATCCCGAGTGGCGGGAAGCGCGCGAGCGCCTCGAGCTCGCCGGCGCCTCGCTGCCCATCATTCAAGGTGCCCCATGAGAATCCTGCATACCATGCTGCGCGTCGGCGATCTGCAGCGCTCGGTCAAGTTCTATACCGAAGTCCTCGGAATGAAGCTGCTGCGCGCCACCGACCGCCCGGAACAGAAATATTCGCTCGCCTTCGTCGGCTACGACACCGAGGACCGAAGCGCAGTGCTCGAGCTCACGTACAACTACGGCGTCGAGCGCTACGATCTCGGGACGGCATACGGGCACGTGGCGATCGAGGTGGACGACGCGCGCAAGACCTGCGACGCGGTGCGCGCGAGGGGCGGCAAGGTCACCCGGGAGCCGGGTCCCGTGAAGGGCGGCACCACGGTGATCGCCTTCGTCGAAGACCCCGACGGCTACAAGATCGAGTTCATCGAGAGACGCGCGTAATCCTGCGGCGAGAGGTTCTCGGGCCGCAGCCCCGCGTCGATTCCAAGGGCGGCGAAGTCGATCCCCGGCAGCGCGTTTTTCAGCGTCTTGCGGCGGGCGGAGAAGGCCTTCCTCAGGAGGTTCTCATCGACTTGTAACGGCCGCTCGAGCGGCACGAGACGCACGAGCGCCGATTCCACTTTCGGCGGCGGCCGGAAGGCGCCTGCCGCGACGTTGAAGAGCTTCTTCATTCGAAAGCGCGCTTGCAGCGCCACCGAAAGGCGCCCGTAGTCGGGCGTCGAAGGGGCGGCCACCATGCGCTCCACCACCTCGAGCTGCAGCATGAAGTGCATGTCGCGCACGCGACCGGCGTAGCGCGCGAGATGAAAAAGCAGCGGCGTCGAGATGTTGTAAGGCAGGTTGCCGACGACGCGCATGCCTTGCGGAAATTGCGCGAAATCGAACTCGAGCGCGTCGGCTTGATGCACCCGGATTCGCTCGTCGCTGAGCCGCGCGGCGAGGTCGCGGTCCAGCTCGATAACTTCGATTTTCTCGGTTCTTGAAAGCAAAGGCCGGGTGAGCGCGCCCTCGCCGGGCCCGATCTCGACGATGAAGTCGTCTCGCGCCGGGTCGATCGCTTCCACGATCCGCGCGAGCACCCGGGGGTCGTGCAGAAAATGCTGCCCGAACCTCTTACGCGGGCGATGCGAGCTCGATGGCAAGCTTCACCGCCTCGATCAGGCTGCCCGGGTCCGCGCTTCCGCTGCCGGCGAGATCGAGCGCGGTCCCATGGTCGACCGAGGTGCGCACGAAAGGCAGGCCGAGCGTCACGTTGACGCCGCGGCCGAAGCTCGCGTACTTGAGCACCGGCAGCCCCTGGTCGTGGTACATGGCGAGCACCGCGTCCGCGTGCTTCAGCCGCTCCGGGACGAAGAGCGTATCCGCGGGGATGGGACCGCTCGCGGCGATGCCTTGCCTGGCTGCTTCTGCGATCGCCGGTGCAATCACTTCTATGTCCTCCGTTCCCAGGTGGCCGGATTCGCCGCTATGGGGATTCAGCCCGGCCACCAGGATGCGCGGCTTCGCGATTCTGAAGCGCAGGCGCAGGTCCTTGTCCAGCACTCGCAGCGTTCTAACCAGGCTCTCCTTCGTGATGGCCCGCGGAACTTCCGAAAGCGCCAGATGCGTAGTCGCCAGCGCCACGCGCAAGCCGCCGCCGACGAGCATCATGACTACGTGCTCGGCGCGGGCTCGCTCGGCGAGGAACTCGGTATGCCCGGTGAACGGGATGCCCGCGTCGTTGATCACGCTCTTCTGCACGGGCGCGGTCACCATGGCGGCGTACTCGCCGGAGAGGCAGCCGCGCACTGCGCGCTCGAGCAACGCAAGCACGTACCGGCTGTTGCCGGCGTCGAGCCGGCCCGCGGTCCTCGGCCGCTCGAGCGGCACGTGCTCGACTTGCGGGAAGCCGGCAAGCAGCCCGCGATCGCCGATCGCGACCAGGCGCGCCGCAAATGCCTGTCGCGCGAGCATGACGCATAGCTCCGGCCCGACGCCCGCCGGCTCGCCGGAGGTGATCGCGATGACCGGCAGCGCCGCTATTTTTCCTCCAGCCGCAGCTCCACGTAGGCCTGGTCGCGCACCTGCCGCAGCCATTCCTGGTAGGCCTCCTCGGACTTGCGCTCGCGCAGCGCCTGGCGCGCCTGAAGCCGCCGGCGCTCGGGGCTCATGTCGGCCGAGCGGCGCTCGAGCACCTGGATGAGGTGGTAACCGAAAGGCGTCTTCACCGGCTGGCTGATCTCGCCCACCTTGAGCTCATTCAACGCGCGCTCGAAATCCGGCACGCTGTCGCCGGGGTAAATCCAGTCGAGCTCGCCGCCGCGTGCCGCGCTGTTGTCGTCGGAATGCACGCGCGCCATCTCGCCGAAGTCGGCGGCGCCGCTGACGATGCGCTCGCGCAGATCGGCGAGCCGCCGCCGCGCCTCGCTCTCCGAAACCACCTCGCTCGTGCGGATGAGTATGTGGCGCGCACGCGTCTGGGTGACCGGCGCGCCGGCGTCGAGGCCGCGCCTGTCGATCAGCTTGAGCAGGTGGAAGCCGGCCGGGCTGCGCAGCACCTCGCTGACCTCCCCGGGTTTCATCTTGGCGAGCACGGCGGCAAACACCTCCGGCAGCCTCTCGTGGCTGCGCCAGCCGAGCGCGCCTCCGCTGATCGCGTCGGGCGCATCCGAATAGCTCGCCGCCACGGCGGCGAAATCGGTCCCCGAACGCGCCTCGGCGAGCGCCTTCTCGGCCTTGGCCCGCGCCGCCTCGATGCGCTCCGGGCTCGCCTGCTCCGGGATGCGCACGAGCACATGCGAGACGTTGTATTCGGCGCGCTCGGGCTGCGTCTTCATCTCCTCGAGAAAGAGATCGATTTCGCTATCGCTCACCTGGACCTTGTCGTCGACTTCGCGCTCGCGCAGCCGCGAGAGCAGGATCTGGTCGCGCAGCTCCTCGCGCCAGGTGTCGAACACCACGCCGTCGCGCTCCAGCGCGCGGCGGAAATCGGCGAGCGTCATGTTGTTGTTCTGCGCGATTCGCTGCACCGCCCGATCGAGCTGCAGATCGTCGACACGGATGCCGGAGTCGCGCGCCATCTGGAGCTGCGCCTTCTCGAGGATCAGGCGCTCGAGAAGCTGGCGCTCGAGCACCGGGCGCTCGGGCGCAGGAGTGCCCTGGCGGCGCAGCTGCCTCTCGGCCGCGGAGACGGCCTCGTTCAGCTCGGAGAGCGTAATCACTTCCTTGTTCACCACCGCGACGATGCGATCCACGAGGGACGCGTTTTGCGCCGCCGCCGCTGGCGGCGAAACCGCGAGCAGCAGAATGACGAGCCACCTGCGCATCATGTTTTCTCTAAAACACCTGTTCAAACGGCAGCTTCGCTCGTGCGCTCGGGGGCGCGAGCGCCGGATCCCGCGGATTCGAGACCGAGTAGCCCGGCACGCTGCGCGAAAGCAGTTTAACCACGTCGTCGGTGCCCACCTGCCCGACGCCGTTGAACTCGAGCTGGAAGAAAAAGCCGGTAGAGCTCACCTGCGTCGCCGCCTGGACCCGCTGCATCACCGCGCGGAACGCCCAGCAGCCGGCGTTGTACTCAAAGCCCGCCAGGCCCTCCAGCAGGCGCTTGTCCAGGAAGGAATAATTGTAGCGCCCGACCGCGTACCAGCCGGCCGCGACCGGCCATTGCGCGGATAAATCGATCTGCCGGATGGTGCCGCGGCTGAAGCGGTAGCTGGCGTTCAGAACCTTCGCCACCTCGGGGTTGTAGCGCAGCGCGGTCGTGTAGCGCTCTGCGCGCTGCTCGTGGCGGTTGTATTGCGTCGTCGCGTCGAAGGTCCAGTGCCGGAAAAGCCGTCCTCCAACGGAGCCGAGCACATCGGATTCGAGCGAGGTGCGCAGCGGCGCCCCGGGCAGGCCGACCCGCTCATCCTTGAAGTAATAGCGTTGCCCGACGGTTGCGCGGAACGCCTCCTGCCCGGTCCGAAGGAAGCGTGAAGTGAGGGCGAGGGTCACCTGGTCGGCATCGCCGAAGCGATCGCCACCGCCGAAGCGGTTCTCGGTGAAAAGCTGCGGGAAGTTGAAGTCCGCAAGGCTGGTGTCGAAGAGCGGAAGCTGATCCTGGTTGCGGTACGGCACATAGACGTAGAACAGCCGCGGCTCGAGCGTCTGCGTGAGCGGATCTCCGAAAAAACGCGCCTCGCGATCGAACACGAGCCCCGTGTCGGCGCTGAACCAGGGGATTTGCACATGGGGCGACGCCTCCTGGCCAAGCGCCGCGCGCTCGAGGCTGTAGCTCACTTGCCGCAAGCCGAGCTTGGGCGTGAGAAACCAGCCGGGCGAGAGGAACGGCATCGCAAGAGTAGGGTTCAACGACGTGCGCGACCCGTAAACCAGAGTGCGATGCGTAAAGTGCACGTATTCGGCCGGCAGCGCGGCATCCAGCAGCCCGGCGACGTCGTTCATGCCCGTGCTGAAGGTCAGCTGGGGCACGCGATGATAAGGCGGCGTGATCGGCGCAAGCGGATCCTGCAGCGTCTGGAATTTCTGCACTCGGGCCTGGGCGCTATAGGGCAGCGAGCCCAAGCTGCCGCTGTAATTGACGTAGCCGTCCTGCTGCAGGTTTCCGATCGATACCTGCCGCACCTGGCTCGCCAAGTCGACGAAGTAGCGGTCGTCCGACACACGGTTGAAATCGATCTGCCCCGTAAGGCCGGGGCGGAAGGTTTGCGCATGCTGCAGCGACACGCCCGTACGCCGGCGGCCGAACTGCTTGTCATCGGGCAGATATTCCAAGCGCAGCTCGCCGGCATACGGCGCTTCGAGATAGCGGAACTGGTTCTTGAGCTGCAAGCCGCGCTTGGTCATCAGCACCGGCGTGATGGTCGCGTCGCGTTCCGGGGCGATGTTCCAGTAGTAGGGCACGCCGAACTCGAAACCGCGGTTGCTGGTCTGCGAGTAGTAGGGCGCGAGAATGCCGCTGCGCCGGCGGTTCTCGAGCGGGAAGCTCGCAAACGGAAAGCCGAGAATCGGCACGCCGAAGAAGCGCAGACGCGGGCTCCTGGCCTCGCCTTCCTCCGTCCCGTAGTCGAGATCGATTTGCGAGGCTTCCAGCATCCAGTCATCCTGCCCGGGCCGGCACGTGGTAAACGAAGCGCCCTTCAGGCGGTAGCGGTCTTTGCCGCGGAACTCGAGGACCTCGGCCTTGCCGCGCGCCGGCAGGTCGCGCTGCAGCTGAAAGCCCGGGGACTCGAACACGCCCGTTTCGTCGAGCGTGTTGTACTCGAGACGCGGGCCGAAGAAGCGGTCGACCCCGAGCTGCAGGCGCACGCCGCCCTCCCCCTGCACGGTTCCGAATTCGCTGTTGCGCCGGAGCACATCGCCGAAGATGGTGACATCGTCGCGGCGGATTTCGGCATTACCGCGCGCCGTCACCTCGAGGTCGCCAACGCCTTCGATGCGCTCTGCGTCGATCGTCGTGGGCGATGCTTCCTCGACGCTGGGCTGCTGCGCGAGGGCCGGCGCCGCGGCGATCAGTGCCAGCAGCGCGAAGCGGAACGGCATGGAGCGGCGAGGGAAAATTATCGTTGATGTTAGAATTTTCAATGATACACGCCGATTCTCGACGCGCTGCGCTCGAGGGCTGGCTTTCCGAGCGGCTCCATGGCGCGCGCTTCACGCTCACGCCCGCCTCCGAAGACGCAAGTTTTCGCCGCTATTTTCGCGCCAGGCTGGACGACGGGCGCAGCTACATCGCCATGGACGCGCCGTCCGACAAGGAGGACTGCCGGCCGTTCCTCCATGTCGCCCGCCTGCTCCACGAAGCGGGCGTGCACGCACCCGAGGTGCACGCCGAGGACCTCGGGAAAGGCTTTCTCCTGCTCTCGG
Organism: Betaproteobacteria bacterium; assembly: GCA_004297625.1. Lineage (GTDB taxonomy): Bacteria > Pseudomonadota > Gammaproteobacteria > Burkholderiales > SG8-39 > SCGC-AG-212-J23. The sequence goes on from SCTY01000023.1 coordinate 23,838, forward strand.
ACCTCGGCGAGCACACGTACCTCGGCGTCATCGACGATCGAAACGCGCCGAGGCTTTTCGCCGACGCGACCGAAGCGCTGATCCGCTGGCAGCGCGCGACCAAGCAGGGCGAGCTTCCCCCGTACGACGAGCCGCTCCTGCGGCGCGAGATGCAGCTTTTCCCCGACTGGTACGTCGCCCGGCACCTCGGCCGCGAATTGAATCACCGGCAGAGAGAGACTCTCGAAGACGTTTTCGCGCAGCTGGTGAGAAGCGCGCTGGCACAGCCGAAGGTTTACGTGCACCGCGACTACATGCCGCGCAATCTCACGGTGTCGGAGCCTAATCCCGGCGTGCTCGACTTCCAGGACGCCGTGATCGGGCCGATCACCTACGACGTGGTGTCGCTCATGCGCGACGCGTTCCTGAGCTGGGATGAAGAGCGGGTGCTCGACTGGAGCGCGCGCTACTGGGAGAAAGCAAAAAGGGCCGGACTGCCGGTGGACGCCGACTTCGGCGAGTTCTGGCGCGCCTTCGAGTGGATGGGGCTTCAGCGCCACCTGAAGGTCCTCGGCATTTTCGCGCGCATCAATTACCGGGACGGCAAGCCGAAGTATCTCGCCGACACGCCGCGCTTCCTCAAGTACGCGCGCGACGTCGCGAAGCGCTATCCGGCGCTCGCCCCGCTGATTCGCTTGTTCGATGAGCTGAAATGCGAGCCATGACCGAGCATTTATGCGAGCCATGATCCTCGCCGCTGGCCGCGGTGAGCGCCTGCGGCCGCTCACCGACGCCATTCCGAAGGCCATGGTGCAGGCAGGGGGCAAGCCGCTCATCGCCTGGCACCTCGAGCGCCTCGCGGCGTGCGGCTGCCGCGAGGCGGTGATCAACGTGTCCCACCTGGGCGAGCGCATCGTTCAAGCGATCGGCGACGGCGCGCGTCACGGCATGCGCATCGCCTATTCGCGCGAAGCCGAACCGCTCGAAACCGCAGGCGGGATCGCGCAGGCCCGCGAATTGCTCGGCCGCGAGCCGTTCCTCCTTGTCAACGCCGACGTGTATTGCGAATTCGACTTCGCCAGGCTGCTTGCCTTCACGCTGGGAACGCGGCTCGCTCACCTGGTCCTCGTGCCGAACCCGCCGCACCGGGTCGGCGGCGATTTTTCGCTCGAGGACGGCAGGGTCGGCAACCTGGGCGGCGCGCGCTACACTTACGCGGGCATCGCCGTCATGTCGCCCGAGCTGGTCGCCGGTGTTCGGCCAGGCGAGAGAGCGCCGCTCGCTCCCCTGCTGCGCTCGGCAGCGGAGCGCCGCTTGCTCAGCGGCGAGCTCTATCGCGGCACATGGCAGGACGTCGGCACCCGCGAACGGCTGGCCGAGCTCGAAGCCCATTTGTCATCTCGATGAAACCGACCGAAGGCATTTCGCATTTCGACCTACGCCGCCAGCGGCTCGCGCAAGCCATGGGCCAAGGCGTCGCCGTCATTCCGACCGCGCCCGAGCAGTTGCGCAACCGCGACACGCATTTTCCCTACCGCTTCGACAGCCACTTTTACTACTTGACGGGATTTCCCGAGCCCGAGGCGGCGCTCGTGGTCATCGGCGGCGAAGCGCCCCGGACGCTCCTTTTCTGCCGTGAAAAAAACGCGGACCGCGAAATCTGGGACGGTTTTCGCTACGGCCCCGAGGCCGCGCGCGAGCGCTTCGGCTTCGAGGAAGCGCATCCGATCGCCGCGCTCGACGAGAAGGTTTCCGCGGCGCTCGAGAACCAGCCTGCGCTCTACTATCCGGTGGGTGCCGATCCGCAATGGGACGCCCGCGCGATCAGGTGGCTGAATGCGGTGCGCGCCAAGGCGCGCGCCGGGGTGACGGCGCCCGACCGCGTGCAAGACGTGCGCTCGCTTGTCGACGACATGCGCCTGGTGAAGGACGCGCAGGAGCTCGCGCTCATGCGGCGCTCGGCGCGCATCGCTGCGGCGGCGCACCGGCGGGCGATGCAGGCCACCCGCCCCGGACGCGCAGAGCACGAGATAGAGGCCGAGCTGCTCTACGAATTCCGCCGCAACGGCGCCCAATTCCCGGCGTATTCGCCTATCGTGGCCGGCGGCGCCAACGCCTGCGTGCTCCATTACGTGTCCAACGACGCGCCGCTGCGCGACGGCGATCTGCTGCTCATCGATGCCGGCTGCGAGCTCGACGGCTACGCCTCGGACATTACGCGCACCTTCCCGGTGAACGGCCGGTTCAGCCCGGCGCAGCGCGAGGTGTACGAGATAGTGCTCGCCGCGCAGCGCGCGGCGATGGACAAGGTCCGGCCAGGCAATGCGTGGAACGAGCCGCACGACGCCGCAGTGCGCGTGCTCGCGGAAGGCATGCGCGAGCTGCGTCTTCTCCCCGGCACGCTCGATGAAATCCTGGAGAAGGAGACGTACAAGCGCTTCTACATGCATCGCACGGGACACTGGCTGGGGCTCGACGTGCACGATGCGGGCGAATACAAGCGCGCGGGCAGCTGGCGCACGTTGGCGGCCGGCATGACGCTCACCGTGGAGCCGGGCCTCTACATCCGTGCGGCCGACGATGTGCCGGAGCGCTTGCGCAATATCGGCATCCGCATCGAAGACGATGTCCTCGTGAGCGACGCGGGGTGCGAGGTGATCACCGCTGAAGCTCCCAAGGCCATCGATGACATCGAGGCCCTGATGCGCGATGCCCGCGCCCGGGATTGACGTTCTCATCCGCGGGGCCGGCCCGGTCGGCTGCGCGCTCGGCCTTGCTTTGGCGGGCTCCGGACTGAAGCTGCGGTTTCTAACCACTGCGGATGGGAAGCCTGCGTTCCGGCCGATCGCGCTTTCCTACGCGAGCCGGCTGATTCTGGAGCGGCTAGGCGTGTGGGCTCGGCTCCGCGCAACGCCGATCGAAACGATCCAGGTATCGCAGCAGCAGGGATTCGGCCGGATGCGCATGGAAGCCGCCGAGGCGGGCGTGCCCGCGCTCGGCTATGTGACCGAGTACGCCGGCCTGCACCAGGCGCTGTACGCGGCATGCGAGCCTCTGCTGGTGCGGGAGCCATGCGAGGCGCGTTTGGTGGTGCATGCCGAGGGCGTCTCGCCCACGGCGCGCGAGAAGCGCTATGGGCAGGACGCGCTGGTCGCGTTGGTACGCACGCAGCCCGACTCCGCCACTACGGCGTTCGAGCGGTTCACGCCGGAGGGCCCGCTTGCCCTCCTGCCGCTGGCGGGCCGCTATGCCGTCGTTTGGAGCTGCCGGCCCGAACGCGCCGCGGCGCTCCGGGAAGCGCCCGAACATCGCTTTCTCGAAGAGTTGGCGAGCGCGGCGGGTCACCGGCCCGGCCGGCCGATCGCCGCCGAGGCGCGCGCGGTGCATCCGCTGATGCTGCGCGTGCAGCGCACGCGGGTTGGATCGCGCGAGGTCTATATCGGCAACGCCGCGCAAACGCTGCATCCCGTGGCAGGCCAGGGCTTGAACCTGGGCTTGAGGGACGCTTGGGATCTTGCGAGCGCCATTTTCGATGGTGCGGATCCGGGCGAGGAGCGCGTGCTTGCGCGCTATGCGGCGCGCCGGCGCCTTGACGCGCAGGCCACCATTCGCATCACGGACCTGCTGGCCGCTGCCTTTCTCGGCTCGAATCCGCTGGTGCGCGCGGCGCGCGGCGGCGCGCTCGCCGCGCTCGATATGCTGCCTGGGCCGCGGCGCTTTTTTGCGCGCCGAATGATGTTCGGGGCTTCGGCGCTGCCGTAAAAAAGCAACACATCGCTTCGCGCCATTCCTTTTTCGCCGCGAAAGTGGATAGAATCCGTTTCCCTCAATTCGTTTCTCCTTCGCCACGGCCAATGAGAGTTGGCGCGCACCCGCTGCGCAGCGGATTGTTAGTCGCTCCCATGGCCGGCATTACCGATCGCCCTTTTCGGCGGCTCGCGCGCCGCTACGGCGCAGCGCTCGCCGTGTGCGAGATGGTTTCGTCGCGGCCGGAGCTGCGCGCGTCGCGCAAGACGCGCCTGCGGCTCGACCATGCGGGCGAGCCCGGCCCCATCTCGGTGCAGATCGCCGGCGCCGATCCGGCGACGCTCGCCGAAGCGGCGCGCCACAACGTCGATCTCGGCGCGCATATCATCGATATCAACATGGGCTGCCCGGCGAAAAAAGTCTGCAACGTGCAAGCCGGCTCGGCGCTCCTCGAAGACGAAGCTCTGGTGGCGCGCATCCTGGACGCGGTCGTCAAGGCCGTCGACGTGCCCGTGACCCTCAAGATCCGCACGGGCCCGCGGCCCGAGCGGCGCAATGCGCTTTCGATCGCGCGTCTCGCCGAGGCCGCCGGCGTGCAGATGCTGGCGATCCACGGCCGCACGCGCGCTTGCGCGTTCACTGGGCACGCCGAATACGCGACGATCGCCGAGGTGAAGTCGCGCGTGCGCATTCCCGTCGTCGCCAACGGCGACATCGAATCGCCGCAGGACGCGAAGCGCGTGCTCGAGGCGACCGGCGCCGATGGCGTGATGATCGGCCGCGCGGCACAGGGAAGGCCGTGGCTGTTCCGTGAGATCGCCCACTACCTCGCCACCGGCGAGCAAACAGCGCCTGCCGACGCGCGCGAAATGCGGGACGTCCTGCTGGAGCAGCTCGAAGGCATCTACGATCTCTATGGCGAGGAACAAGGCGCCCGCGTAGCGCGCAAGCACATCGGGTGGGCGGTGCGCGGCCTGCCCGGCGGCGAAGCGTTCCGCAGCCACGTGATCCAGATCAACGCCGCGCGCGCGCAGCACTCGGCGGTGAACGACTATTTCGCTAGACTCGCCGCATGAGCCGCCCGAACGAGCTCGCCGAATGCGTCAAGCGCTCGCTCGAGCGCTACTTCAAGGACATGGACGGCGAAATGCCCACCTCGATCTACGAGATGGTGCTGAAGAACGTCGAGAAGCCGATGATCGAAGTCGTCCTCGGCCAGGCGAAGGGCAACCAGACGCTCGCCGCCGAGATGCTGGGCATCAACCGCAATACCCTGCGGACCAAGATGCAGCAACTGCGGATCAAAGGGTGAAAGTCAGCCGGGCGCTTCTCAGCGTCTCCGACAAATCAGGCGTCGTGGAGCTGGCCCGCGCGCTCGCTGGCGCAGGCATCGAGATCCTTTCGACGGGCGGCACCGCGAAGCTGCTCGAGAAGGAAGGCGTGGCGGTAACCGAAGTATCCGCATACACCGGCTTTCCCGAAATGCTGGACGGCCGCGTGAAGACGCTGCATCCGAAGATCCACGCCGGCCTGCTCGCACGCCGCGACGACCCGTCGCACGTTGCCGCGATGCGCCGCGCAGGCTTCGGTACCATCGATCTTCTCGTGGTGAACCTGTATCCGTTCCGCGCCACGGTGGCCGATCCCGACGCGCGCTTCGAGGACGCGATCGAGAACATCGACATTGGCGGCCCGGCGATGCTGCGCGCGGCGGCGAAGAACCACGCTGGCGTCGCGGTCGTCGTCGATCCCGCCGACTATGCGCGCGTGCTCGATGAGATCCGCGCATCGGGCGGCGTTTCGAGCGAACTGTGCTTCGCGCTCGCTGCCAAGGTGTTTGCCCACACCGCCGCGTACGACGGGGCGATCGCGAACTACCTTTCGTCCCTCGACGCGCAGCGCCGGCGGCTCGAGTATCCGCAGGTGCTGAATCTTCAATTCGCCAAGCTCCACGACCTGCGCTACGGCGAAAATCCGCACCAGAGCGCGGCGTTCTACCGCGACGAGCGCCCGGCGGCGGGCGGCATCGCCTCCTTCCGGCAGTTGCAGGGCAAGGAGCTCTCCTACAACAACATCGCCGACGCCGATGCCGCCTGGGAATGCGTCAAGGGCTTCGCGGAGCCCGCCTGCGTGATCGTGAAGCACGCCAATCCGTGCGGCGTCGCCGTCGCGGAGAGCCTGGCCGGGGCCTACGACAAGGCGTTCGAGACCGACCCCGTGTCCGCCTTCGGCGGCATCCTCGCCTTCAATCGCGCGCTCGATACCGCGACCGCAGAAGCGCTCGGCAAGCAGTTCGCCGAGGTCGTGATCGCTCCGCGCGTCGAGCCGGAAGCGCGGAAGCTTCTGGCGAAGAAGGCGAACCTGCGGGTGCTCGAGATACCGCTCGCGCACGAGGCGCAGGCGCACGACTACAAGCGCGTCGGCGGCGGGCTGCTGGTGCAGACGAGCGACTCCCGGCCCCTCGACAAGCGAGCCCTCAAGGTCGCGACGAAAAGGCAGCCGAGCGAGGCGCAATGGGCCGACCTGCTTTTCGCCTGGCGGGTCGCGAAATACGTGAAGTCGAACGCCATCGTCTTTTGCCGCGGCGGCATGACGCTCGGCGTCGGCGCGGGCCAGATGAGCCGGGTCGACAGCGCACGCATCGCCGCAATGAAGGCCGAAGGCGCGCACTTGTCGCTTGCGGACTCGGTGGCGGCATCGGATGCCTTCTTCCCGTTCCGCGACGGCCTCGACGTGCTCGCCGAAGCGGGCGCCGTAGCGGTGATCCAGCCCGGCGGCAGCGTGCGCGACGAGGAAGTGATCGCCGCCGCGAACGAGCGCGGCGTGGCGATGGTGCTCACCGGCGTACGCCATTTCCGGCACTGAATGAAGCTGCTCGTCATCGGCTCGGGAGGGCGCGAGCACGCCATCGCTTGGAAGCTCGCCCAGAGTCCGAAAGTGCAGAAGGTCTTCGTCGCGCCGGGCAACGGCGGCACCGCGACCGAGAACGGCCTGGAGAACGTCGAGATCACCGAAATTGCGGACCTCGCCGCTTTTGCCAGAAAGGAAAACGTCCAGCTCACGATCGTCGGGCCGGAGGTGCCGCTCGCTGCGGGCGTGGTCGATGCGTTCCGCGACGCCGGTCTCAGGATCTTCGGGCCGACGCGCGCCGCGGCACAGCTCGAATCGTCCAAGGACTTCGCCAAGTCCTTCATGGTGAAGCACGGCATTCCGACCGCGCTTCACCGCACGTTCCTCAGCGCCGACCTTGCGAAGGCGTTCGTTTCACAGCGCGGCGCGCCGATCGTCATAAAGGCGGACGGGCTCGCCGCCGGGAAGGGCGTGGTGGTGGCCGCGAGCGTGCAGGAGGCGCATGCAGCGATCGAGCGCATGATGATGCACAAGAGCCTCGGCGAAGCCGGCGCGCGGGTCGTGGTCGAAGAGTGCCTCCAGGGCGAGGAGGCGAGCTTCATCGTCATGAGCGACGGCGTGAACGTGCTGCCGCTCGCGACCAGCCAGGATCACAAGCGCCTGCGCGACGGCGACCAAGGCCCTAACACCGGCGGCATGGGCGCGTACTCGCCGGCGCCGGTCGTCACGCCGAAGGTGCACGCGCGCGTGATGCGCGAGATCATCCAGCCGGCGATCGAGGGCATGGCGCAGGACGGGACGCCGTACGTCGGCTTCCTTTACGCCGGACTGATGATCGACAAGGCGGGCAATCCGAAGACGCTCGAGTTCAACTGCAGGCTCGGCGATCCCGAGACGCAGCCGATCATGTTGCGCCTGAAATCCGACCTCCTGGAGCTGATCGAGCGCGCGCTCGCCGGTACGTTGGACCAGGCGGGAGCCGACTGGGACCGGCGCACGGCGCTCGGTGTCGTGCTCGCCGCGCACGGTTATCCCGAGGAGCCGCGCAAGGGCGACGCCATCAGCGGCCTGCCGGCGCCGAACGCCGATTGCCGGGTATTCCATGCCGGCACGCGCTTGCAGGGAAAAACGCTCGTGACGGGCGGCGGACGCGTCTTGTGCGTGACCGCGCTCGGCGACTCGGTGCGCATCGCGCGCACCCGAGCGTACGAAGCGGTCGAGCGCATCCGCTTCGACGGCATGCAGTACCGCAAGGACATCGGCAACCGGGCCCTCAAGAAGCCGTAGCGAATGCACGCGCGGGCGGTCCAGGACTATTTCACCGGTCTGCAGCTACGGATCGTCTCTGCGCTCGAGTCCCTGGAAGAACGTCCTTTTGTCAGTGATGCGTGGCAACGCCCCGAGGGCGGCGGAGGAATTTCCCGGGTCATCGAAGACGGAAAGCTATTCGAGCGTGGCGGGGTGAATTTCTCGCAGGTGCGCGGGCGGCAGCTTCCGCCTTCGGCGAGCGCCTCGCGGCCGCATCTTGCCGGCCAGCCGTGGGAAGCGACGGGGGTCTCGCTCGTGCTGCATCCGGGCAATCCGTACTGCCCGACGGTGCACCTCAACGTGCGCTTCTTCTCGTCGAAAGACACGTGGTGGTTCGGCGGCGGCATGGACCTCACGCCCTACTACGGCTTCGAGGAGGACGCGCGCCACTTCCACGCGAGCTGCAGGCAGGCCCTGGACCCCTTCGACGCGGCCTATTACCCGCGCTTCAAGCGCTGGTGCGACGAGTACTTCTTCATCAAGCACCGCAACGAGCCGCGCGGCATAGGGGGGATTTTCTTCGACGATTTCGCCGAGCGCGATTTCGATTTCTCGTTCCGCCTCGCGCGCTCGATCGGCGATGCGTTTCTCGGCGCCTATCTGCCGATCGTCGAGCGCCGCAGGCGCATGGCGTTCGGCAGCCGCGAGCGCGCCTTCCAGCTCTACCGGCGCGGGCGCTACGTGGAATTCAACCTCGTCTACGACCGCGGCACGGTGTTCGGGCTGCAATCGGGCGGGCGCGCCGAGTCGATCCTGATGTCCATGCCGCCGCACGCCGCCTGGCGCTACGACTGGAAGCCTGCGCCCGGCTCACCCGAAGAAAAGCTCTACACCGATTTCCTCAAGCCGCGCGACTGGGCTTGAAGCCCTGCACGCGGATATGCCCTATCTCGTCGGCACGGTCGCGACCGGGGCAACCACCCGCGGCGGCGTCCTCGACGCAAAGCCGCGGCGCGTGCGGTCGATCCAGCGCGTAGCCGGAATGAGCGTCGCTGCCCGTACGAATTGAACGACGATCCCGATTCCGAGCATCGCCAATATCCCCGCATGGAACACGATGTTCGAGGCGAATGCAGCGGCGAGCGGCTTGTACGCGAGGCCACCGCAGGCCAATGCCACAGCAACCGTCAGCGCCATCAGAACCAGGATGCGGATCGGATAGATCATGACTCCCTACTGTAAGAAACAATCGGGGTGCAAACCGCCTGGGCCGAACGACCATCGCTGGTTCGACTGGACTACCAGACGGTCAACGCTAGTGCGCCGCGCACGTTGAGCCGTGAGTGGAGACGCGCCTCACTTTGCGGCCCGGCCAGCACGGCACGAAAAAGCTCGTCGAGCGTTTCGGCGAGCGTTTCGTGTGCGTGCGCTACCTCTACGACGCGAGCACCCGCCGGCGGCTGAAGACCGTCGAACTCATCGTCGCGTCGGTTCCATGGCAGCCGCGCTCACGCGCCGCCCGCAGGCGCGACGACGAGATCGTCGCCGTACGCATTGCCTATCGCGAGACCGAGCTTCGCGAACGTGCTAAGCGCCTCGGCGCCGTCTGGCGTCCCGCGCAAAGGTATGGGAGATTCACCGGGGCGACGCCAAGCGCCTCGACATCGCCGACCGCATCGTCCTGACGGACGAAAAGTAAGACCTCGCGAAGTGACTCTATGCCGGCATATGGGTGCATCTACCCATAGATGTTTGCATCCACATATAGATGGTTCTACGATCCCCTGCATGTCGTTCAATCGATAGTTGAACTAAACCGCTTCGCGGTGGTGGTCTGAGCTTCGCCGTCCGGCGAGCGAAATCGAACGTACCTGAGTTGCAGCGCGCGAACGCGTAGCTGCGCGTCTCGTGTCAGCGTCGAG
>SCTY01000024.1 GCA_004297625.1 Betaproteobacteria bacterium
TAACCGGTCATCGACATCGATATTTGTTTCATCTTCTTTTCGCTCCGTCGTCCCATACCGATTCAACGTTTATGCTTGCATCGGGATGACGAAAGCGATGGGTTTTTCAGAGTTTCCCTAATGCTTGCGCGAGTGCCTCGCGGTTAGCCCGGCCGGAGCAAGCCTCGCTATGGCCGAGTTTTCGCTTCTCATCCTCATAAGGCATGGCGAATCGCAATGGAATCTTGACCAGCGGTTCACTGGCTGGGCGGATGTGGACGTTACCGCCGAGGGCGTTGCGCAAATGCAGGATGCGGCCGCGGCGTTGCGGGAAGCAGGCTTGCGCTTCGATGTGGGGTACTCATCGGTACTCCGGCGTTGCATCCGTTCCTTGCGGGTGCTGCTCGACACGCTTGACTGCATGTGGGTCCCCGAAGTGCTCGACTGGCGGCTCAACGAACGGCACTACGGCGCCCTGACCGGGCGCGCAAAAGCAGAAGCAATCCGGTTGTATGGCGAGGAAATCGTGCATCGATGGCGCCGCTCCTATGATGCGCAGCCGCCGCCCGTGGACACGGCAGCGGCGCTTCATATTCCGCTCGATGAGCGCTATGCCATGCTCGCACCAGACCAAATTCCCCTTGGTGAGTCGTTAGCTCGGACGGTGGAGAGGGTGCGTGCAGCATGGGAGGAGTCGATTTCCCTTGCGCTTCGTCGGGGTCAGCGGGTCGCGGTAGTCGGCCATGGCAACGGGCTGCGTGCGCTGGTAAAGATCATCGAGGAGCAGAGCGACGAGGGGATTACGCGACTGGAGATTCCCAATGGCGTGCCGATTGCGTACGAACTCGACAACGCGCTGAGACCGGTACGGAAGCGGACGTTGCCTGTGCCGGCTCGGCGCCGCACGGAGATTCTTTGATGATTGCCTGCGCCGCCATTACGCGCTCACGCTCGACGTCTGGGGCAGCCGCTTCGACCGGAACTGGCAGCGCATCCAGGCGCTCGACCGGCAGCGCTTCGACGAGCGCTTCCGCGCGTACGCTGCGACGCTACGCCGCTACCTGGGTCCTGAGCACCGGGGCGCCTTGTGCCGTGCCCACTCTGCAAGAACGCGATCATTGATCGCTTCTGCAGCCGCGGCTGCCTGCCGCCAGTACTCTGCGCGTGCATATCGATAGCCGAGCTGTAGCCATACGTCGGGCAGGCGGCGCCAGTCCACGGCGGGCTGGTGTTCTAGACCAGGATCGTCTGCGGCGATGCCCGCCAAGAGCGCTTCGCCTACCTGCGGTTCGGTTCGCCGGCGGCATTCCGCAATGCGTGTTTCCAGCCCTTCGGTCTCGCGGGGCGGCGAGAGCGCCAGAGCCAGCTCGTAGAACTCGACGGCGAGCGGCCACTGAAAGGCTTCATAGGCGCAGTTTCCTGCGCGCTCCGCTTCGTCAAGGAGGTTTGCCCGCTCGGCCCCGTCGGCGCCCTTCGCCCGCTCCCTGAGGTCGGAAAGAATCTGGGCTGCCGCGCCGAGGGTCAAACGGTCGATCGCCTCGCGCAGCCGGCTGGATCTTGGGCGCGGCTTCCCGGCGATCGCGCTCGCGAGAAAGATGTCGTAATCGACCCCCCGCAGCTCGACGAGATAGCGCGCTGCCTGGACGCGATCGCCGTAGTCGCCGGTTTCCAGCCGGTCGAGCCATAGGCCAATCTCCGCTTCCAGACGGTCGAGCTCGTCGTTCATGTCGCGTCGCTGCCAAATCTGTCCCCAGGACAGCGTGTCCCTGACTGCCTTGATCCGAACGCGTGACAAATAGGCGATCCGCTCGGAAATGACCTCGTGCAGGCCGCGCGGACCGCTCGGGCCGCCCTTGTACCCGGTTTCTTGCGCCCAAGCGCCAAAATGCTCGATGAACAACGGGTTTCCCTTGGAGCGCCTCGCGGCCTCTGCGGCAATGCTTTGGGAGCCGATCCCTTGCCGTGCAAGCCGCCGCCCGGCCCGGGGTGAGAGCGGCTTCAGCGCGATGAGCGCCGTCGGCGCAAGGCTCTCGACCAGCGCGCGACCGCTTGGGCGCGATGCGAGGAGAGCCATGACCCCTCGCGATGGCAAGCGCGACATGAGCCGCCGAAGGAACGCGCTGCCCTCGGCGTCGGCAAAGTGAATGTCGTCGATGACGAGGACTTGCACACGTTTGCGGCTGACGTTGGCTAGCACCTCCCGAAGTATTTCCTCGGTAGCCGGATCGTCGGCCGGCAACGGCACGAGTTGCAGCGCGAAGCTGAGGAGGTCTCCGCCGAAGAGGCTGAAGCTGGCCGATAGGAATCGAATGCCGGGGCTTCGGCGCAGCCACTCCCTGATCAGGCGCGTCTTGCCCGAGCCGGCTTCGGCAATGATTGCGACGCGCAGCGTAGCGGCGGCACTGTCTCGCCGATGCCGGTCGAGCATTGCGAGCTCGGTCCTGCGAGCGGTGAAGGGACTCGATTCCGGAGCCGCTGCGTGATCGATGGCGGAGGGCCGCTTGTGCCCGAGCCAATGGAAGCCCCAGCTCGATTCGCCGGCCAGGAGCCGGCGCGGCACGGCTACGAAGTTTTCGTGCCGCCGGTTTGCCACATGGACGGTCTCGGAGACAAGCAACGCGTCGTCAGGCTCGAAGCCGAAAATAGCTCGTGCCGTCGCCGGTCCGATCGCCGGAACGCCTCCGGCATCGAACTGCAAAACGTACTGATCGGTCCAGATTCCCCAACGAAGGCGCGCTCCGCACAACTGCGCGCTTATTTTCGGCAAAGCCCCGGCCAAGTGTCGCTCGAGGTCGATCGCCTCGCGCAATGCCAAACGCGGTTCATCGGGCGTCGAAAGCAACCAGCCCTGCTCAGCGACTCGATGTATCGCGCTACGGCGGGCGGGCGCGAAAAGTCCAGCGATGGATGCGCGCAGCTCCAGCAGCAGTTCATCTGCAACCCGATCGGAGACGATGCGCAGCACGAGCGCGCTTGCAGCGACGCATTCATAGTGCACCGGGGATGACGGCGCCGACGGCGGCGGTGCGATCTGCCACTCGATACGCTCCGAGGGCTGCTCGCCGAGCCAGCGGCGGCATTGCAGGCACGACTGCTGATCGGCCGGCCATTCCCTGCGGCAGGACGGGCAGTAGCGGAAGCGATAGGTCAATGCACGGGCGCGAAGCACCGCCGCTGTCGGGACACGAATTTGCGCCGCGTCGCGCCCGCGATGCATCAATCGTTCGGCGCTTTACGACGCGCACGTTCTTGGCGAAGCTGCTGCGCACGGCTCTTCCGGGCCGCGGTGACTTCCGGACGCAGGCGCGTGATCGCTTCTGCTTCGTCCGTGATTTCCAGGCCGAGAACGGCCTCCAGAAGATCTTCCAGAGTAACGAGGCCGACCACCGCGCGCGGTTTTCCGACCACGAGGGCAATACTTTCCCGCCGCACAAGCAACTGCTCGAGGGCCTTGGGAACATGGACGCTTTCGGCGAACACGGGGATCTGGCGCAAGAATGAGCGAAGCGCGCGGTTGCGATTGGCGTCTCGGTCGGCGGCAAAAGCCTTCAGCACTTCTCTATGCGAGACGTAGCCGATGAAACGGCGTCCGTCTGGGCCGAAGAGCGGGATGCGGCTGAACGCGTCTGCACCCCTCGCATTGATCAGGTTGCCCACCGTTTGGTCGCCATTCATAGCGAAAATCGCAGATACCGGGGTCATCACGTCACGCAGCGTGAGCTCGCGGCTGTAGATGAGGCTGCCTATGAGCTGCGCTTCCGCCAGAGAGATCGCTCCTTCGCGCGGTGCTCGATCGACTGCGATGGCGAATTCGCGCCGCGTGAGCCGTTCTCGCGGACGGCGCGCCAACAGTCCTATGAGAGCCCGTGCACCAAATAGAAGGGGGGCCATCAGGCGAACGAGAACGTAGAGCGCATTGCCGGCAAAGGCCGACAGCCCTCCGGCATATCGCGCGGCCATGGTCTTCGGCAAGATCTCGGAAAATAGAAGCAGCAGCACGGTCATCGCCGCCGATAGCACGCCGACATAAGGTTCTCCGAACACCCGCGCCGCTTGAGCGCCGGCGAGCGTTGAACCGAAGGTGGCGGCCAATGTGTTGACGATCAGAATGGCCACGATCGCATCGTCCATGCGGGTTTGCTTGATCTCGAGCAGACGCGCCGCGCCCTTGCTGCCGGCGAGACGCCGGGCGACCAGCGTCGAAGTGCGAACCGAATAAAGGATCGTCTCGACGAGCGAGCACAGATGCACCGCGACTACCGCAACGGCGACCCAAAATAGAATTACGGCCATTGACAATCACTCCTTCCGGATCGCAGATCGCCAAAGTACTGGCGCAGGACTACGGGCGTAGTCGCAAAGGAAAGCTCGCTCCACGGGGGGCAGCACGCCATCGTCGTGGCGAGGCACGCCACCACTAGCTCGTCGCCTCGGCCGATTCGTTTGCCGCGCGGCCGCCGAGGCGTTTTAGCCGTTCTACGGCGTCCTTGATGGCGAGCGTCGTGCTCGCGTTTGCGCCGTCCACACGAGCGTGCGCGCGGAGAATATCGCGTTGCGCACAAAAACTGCGTTTCAGTTCCTCGACCATGTGCAGGCGCCAGTCCAGCAGCCGGACTTGGTAGCCCGAAAGCAAGCGATGGATTTGGTTCATCGAGCCTAGCCGGTAGAGCTGTCGGCGAGCTGCGTATCGGTGCAGCCACCGGCCCAGGGCGAAAGCAGGCCGCCGTACGCAGAGCCGCCCAACGCCGTGGGAATCCAGTACCGGCATGCCGGCGACCGGAGGCAGCTCCTCGTCGAATCGGGGCAGCCGGGCAGCTCGCGCTGCGTCCATGAGCGCTGCGGCGAGGCGCGCGCGCAATCTCGCGAGATCGCGGGAGATCTCCCTGGCTGCGGCGCCGGCTTTTCCGGAAAGCGAGGCGGCGAGCAGGCTGCCCGCGTCGATTTGCCGTTCCGGGCTGCGGCTCCAGAGTACAGCCGTGTTGTGGGCCGCCTCCTCCACGATCTCGCGAGCCGCGAGGCGCGCATCCGGAAAAGGAGGCCGCTGTTCCCGTGCGCAAGTGTTCAGCGCCTCGAGCGCTTCGGCGAGCAGCCTCTCAGCGTCCCGGTCTTCCGTTGTCTCGGCAGTGACTGCCGTTTCGCGGCCGGCCTCCAGGCGGATCTGCAACGCCGTGATGGCGGCATCGCGCAGCAGCCCGACCTTCCGGCGCAAGGAGAGTTGCAGCCCTCTTTTATGCGCTTCCAGCCATGGAACAAGAACTTCGTCTCGCCAGGCGTCGCACAATGCCGCGTCCGCGCCGACTACGCTTACAGCGTGGATTGGCAGCTCGGTGTGCGTACGCGTTTCCAATTCATGCCGGAGGTAACCCAAGCTTCTCCACCGGTCGTCGGCAGAAAGAAGATCGGCCTTCGTCAGCAGAACCATGACCGACGCGCCGGCGCGGTGCAGCGCGTCGACGAGTGCAACGTCCTCGTGCGTGAGAGCGGAGGCGGCGTCCACGAGCACGATGCCGAGGTCGCAGCGCGGCAGGTACGCCAGGCTTTCCGAAGCGCTTGCGGTGGCGAGCGAGCCGAGACCCGGCGTGTCGGCGAGCGCCATCCCTCGCACGAGGATCGGCGCGGGGAGCTCGACGGTAATTCGGGTGACGTGGCGCACGTTCGACGGGTTGTACTGGGCATGGACAAATTCGGCGAGCCGTCCGAGAGGGAAGCTTTCCGGAACGGCATCGGCAAACCAAGCGCGCCCCCAGGGCTTTTTGCCATGCACGATTCTCAACGGCACGGATGTCACGGGCGTCACTCCGACCGGGAGAGCCGTCGTCTTCAACAGATGATTTAGCAGCGAGGATTTCCCGGCGCCCGTTCGCCCGAAGACCGCCACTTCGAGCTGCGGCGACTCGAGCCGCTCGACCAGCATCGCGAGCGGCGCGCGAAGCTCGGTGAGGCCGTGCGCGGTGATGATCCCCTCAAGCTCGGCGATAGCACGGCTGTCGACCGGAGAATTCTCGAGGCGGCGCAGCCGCTCACCCAGCTCTCGCGCGCTCCCCTGGGCGAGGTAAGCGTCGATATCATGGAGTAATTCCATCAGCTCGGCGCCCGCCGCGCTCAGCTCTCTTTCCGTCTCCCTGCCGAGCGGGCCGTAACCGCGCATGCTGCGGGGTTCGATCTCCTGCAGGGCACCTTGCGCAAAGAGGACCGCCGTGCGCGCGGCGGCGACTGTGCCAGTCACCGCGGGAAATGGCGAAACGTCGAAGGTTTCAAGCGCTTTCCGCATTCGCGCGCGAACCTTCGCCGCGTAGTCGGCGACCACCTGGCGCTGTACCGGGGTCGCGTCAGCGAGATACCTGCGAAATGGCGCCTCGCTTTCCTGTTCCATCACGCGCACGGCGTCCGAGAGAAGTTGCTCGACGCGCGCCAAGCTTGCCCGGAAATGGCTTTGCTGAGCTGGATTAAGCTCGACCATTGGCAAGCGCCCGCAACGCCGCCTCGCGTACGGCCGAGGCCGGATGCTGAACCAATAGCGTCCGCAGCGCCGCGGTGCGGAAAAGGCCGTGCGGGAAGCGCTGCAGGCTGCGCACGATTTCAAGGCCTTCGGTGACGTCGCCGGGATGGCGCAGCGCGCGCTGCACCAGCTCCGTTGCCGCCGCCGCCAGCCGGTCTGCATAGTCCTGCGAGCTCATGGCTTGGGCTGAACCTCCGCATGCAAGGCAAACCGAGTCGCCTGCGGAGACTACGGAGAAGCACTTCACGCAATACGCCTGGTGCATCAGAGCTGGGCGATGTCGGCGAAATGAAAGCCGAGCCTGCCGGAGCGCAAATCGCCGAAGTACTGGCGCAGCACGACCCCTGTGCTGGCGAATGCAAGCTCGCCCCAGGGGATTTCCGCCTCCTCGAACAATCGCGCCTCGAGGGTTTCGCTTCCGGCTGCGCACGCAGAATCGGCCAGCTCAGCGAGAAAGACGACTTGCATTTGATTCGCATGCGGAATGTGGAACAACGCATAAGGCCGGCCCAGCTCGATGGTCGCCTGCGCCTCTTCCAGGGCTTCGCGCACGGCGGCTCGGGAGGCTGGCTCGCCTTTCTCAATGAACCCGCACGGCAACGTCCACAGGCCGTACCCCGGCTGGACACCGCGCCTGCATAGCAGCACGCCACGTTCGCGGATGGCGAGGCAGGCCACCACGAGACGAGGACTCAGGTAGAAGATTTTGCGGCAGCCGGGGCAGGCGTACCGCGGTGCCCGGTCGCCCGGGCGATCCTGCAAAGCGACCCTCGATCCGCACTCACTGCAGTAGTTCATCGACTCCGCCGTGACGAGTCACACAGCAGGAGTCATCAGCCGGGCCGGCGGTTACGGGGAACTCCATCCCCGTCTGGAATCGTAACCTTGTGCACGCATTGACCGCAAGCTAGACTCCCGAGCGGGAGATGGCATTCCTCCCATAAGAAGGAACCGCCGAACCGGCTGATGATGCCTACTTAACCTCCATCGAGGGACGTAGGCATGAAGCGCTCCAAGGCCTCCCTTGCAGGCGCAGTACCCCCAATCCTTCCTGTTTCTCGCGTGCGCGCCGTTTCCGAGTGCCGCGGTGTCGCATGCGCCGTTCTCGATTGAGGCTCTTATGAGCAAACCGTGTCCTTTTTGCGCAGAGCAGCAGGCGCTTGCACGCAACGAGCATGCCTTCATGATCTACGACCGCTGGCCGGCCACCCGAGGCCACACGCTGATCGTGACAGCCCGGCACGTGGAGGATTTCTTCAAGACCTCGCGGGACGAGCGGCAAGCCATGCTGAATTTGGTGGACGAGGCGAAGGTGCTTCTCGACGAGGCTTACGCGCCTCAGGGCTACAACATCGGCGTCAACGTCGGGGAAACCGCAGGGCAGACCGTCATGCATTGCCACTTGCATGTCATTCCGCGCTATCGAGGCGACGTGCCCAACCCGCGCGGCGGAATCCGGGCCGTGATCCCGGGGAAGCAGTCCTACTGACGCCATGCAGCTTGCCGTGGTGCACGACGAATCTTCAGCGCCGCTCTCGCCCGGCGAAGTGCATTTCCTGTGGTGGTTCATCCAGGGAAGCATCATGGAGCCGGAAACGCGCTGGCAGCTACGCCTCGCCTGGGGGATGTGCCAGCGGCACATCCTCGGCGCGCTCGCGGCCGAAGCGGCGTTTCGCCACGGCTACCTGCACGGGCCCGCGATTCTTTACGCGGACCTCATGGAAAGAGCGGTGCGCGCATTCAAAGTCGCGGGTCCTTTGGCAGGGGCGCGCCTCGCGCGGAGGCTTCGCGCCCGCGCCCGCTGCCAGATGTGCGAGCTCGGTTACGGACCGAGCTCCCGGGGCTTCATCTCGGCGCAGCGGGTGCAAGAGGGACGCGATCTGTCGCACTTGATGTCTTTTCTTTCGGAATGCAGAAGTTTCTGGCGCGAGAGCGTATGCGGGCGCTGCGCGGGTAACGGCGCCCGACCGCGATGCAGGGTTCATCTCCTCGAAGAGCTGCGTAGCGATCCATCGCTCGACCTCGAGCCGCACCGGGCGCTCATCGAGCGGATTTCCCGTCACATGGAGCGCTATAGCGCCTCGTTCCGATGGGAGCTGTGCGGGACGGACACCGCCGAGGACCGCGCCGCTCTGGTGAGCGCGGCGGGCTGGTGCGGCGGCTGGCAGGGGTTGCTCGGTTGCATCGACGCAGGCACGCGGGCGAGCACAAATGCTTAGCGTAGACATCCCCGGATATGGAGCGCTGCGTCTCGCGCACCTCGTGCTCGATTTCAACGGAACGCTGGCTGTCGACGGAAGACTGTTGCCCGGCGCGAGAGAGCGGCTGCGCAGGCTTGCGGGCGAGCTGCGGGTTCACGTGATCACGGCCGATACCTTCGGAAAGGCCCGAGCCGAGCTCAAGGGGCTGCGTTGCGAGCTCGTGATTCTCGGAACGCGAGCACAGGACCGGGCCAAGGCAGCCTACGTGCGACGGCTCGGCGCGGCCGGCACCGCGTGCATAGGGAACGGGCGGAACGACCGTCTCATGCTGAGAGTTGCCGCGCTTGGCATCGCGGTGATTCAGGGCGAGGGCGCGGCGCCGGAAACCGTTCGCGCAGCGGATGTCGTGGTAAACGATCTCCTGGACGGCCTCGGCCTGCTCCTCAATCCACTGCGCCTTGTCGCGACTTTGAGGAGATAAGTCCAGGACATGAAGGCGTTTCTGCTGCACTGGGACGCGGATTTCGATGCGCAGGCGAAGCTGCCGCCTGAAGCGTCGCTGCTGACGCAGGACCTGGACCTGGAGACGCTGTTCCAAGCGATGGCCGGCGGCGATGAATTCCTCCTCGACGTCGCGCGCAAGGTCGTTTTTTCGGCGGTGAAGAACGACATCGACACCATCCTGTATCGGCAGGACATCCTGAAGGATTGCCTGAAGAACTCCCGGGTTGTCAGCCAGCTCTACGATCTTGCCGTGGAAGCGATCGCCCGGGAGAAAAAGGATCACTGGCTCTACTCGAGCGAGCGGCCCAGCCTGATCTTGAGCGGCTCGGTTCGATCCCTCAACATCTTCACGGACGTACTTCGCAGGCTGCGAAGCGTCGCCCAAGAGCACGCCGGGCAATTCGAATCGCGCGGCTTCACTGCGCTTTTTGCCATGCTCCGGAGGGAGCTGAGCGACGAGTATCTCGCCGCCGTGCAGGCGCATCTGGCGGAGCTCAAGCTCAAGCGCGGCGTCTTGCTGAGCGCGCAGCTCGGCAAAGGCGGCGCCACCGGCAAGCACATGCTGCGCAAGCCCCATGGCGATCCTGGGGGCTGGCTCGCGCGCCTGCTTCGCAAGCCGCCGCCCGGCTACACCTTCCGCCTGCATCCGCGCGACGAGACCGGCGGCCGCATTCTCTCCGGAATGTGCGACCGCGGAGTCAACCTGGCCGCGAATGCCCTTGGCCAGTCGCGCGATCACGTCTTGAGCTTCTTCATCACGCTGCGAACCGAGCTCGCCTTCTATATCGGGTGCGTGAATTTGCATGCGCGGCTCGCCGCACTGGGAGAACCGGTGTGCTTCGCGACCCCCATGCCGCCCGGACAGCGCCGGCACGCCTTCAGCGACCTGTACGACGTGTGCCTCGCGCTTACGATGGGACGAAAGGTGGTGGGCAATTCGGCCCGGATCGAGGGCAAGGGCCTCGCGATCGTCACCGGCGCGAATCAGGGAGGCAAGTCCACTTTCTTGCGCAGCATCGGGCTTGCGCAACTGATGATGCAGGCCGGGATGTTCGTCGCGGCACAGTCCTTCGCGGCCGGCCTGTGCACCGGCCTGTTCACCCATTACAAGCGGGAAGAGGATCCCACCATGAGAAAGGGCAAGCTCGACGAGGAGCTGAGCCGGATGAGCGAAATCGCCGGGCTTGTCCGGGCGGATTCTCTCGTACTTTTCAACGAATCGTTTGCCGCGACGAACGAGCGCGAAGGCTCGGAAATCGCGTACCAGGTCGTTTCCGCGCTGCTCGAGAAGCGCGTCAGGACTTTCTTTGTGACGCATCAATACGAATTCGCGCGGCGGGTTTCCGGGAGCGAGGAGATGCCGGCGTTCTTCCTGCGGGCGGAGAGAAAGCCGGACGGCACGCGCACCTACCGGGTCGTGGAAGGCAAGCCGCTTCCAACGAGCTTCGGTGAAGACCTATACCGGGAAATATTCGGCTCGGTGGGGAATTCCCTCCCCGACCAAGACCGTATCGTTGCAACCCGATCGGCCGCAAGCTAGACTGCCTTCGCGGGAGATGGCATCCCTCCCCGAAAAAACCGCCAAGCCGGCTGATGATGCCTACCGAATCCTCGCTGGAGGGAGGTAGGCGTGTTGGACCAGAGTCGGCCTGTCGTTAACTCCGGTAAGCCGAGACTCTTCAACGAAGCGCAAGCGCAGCCCGCAAGATCGGGTTACGCCCGCTGCAGCGTGTGCGATGCAATGCGGGGAACCGAAGCCCATTATGCGCAGCGCTCTCTCTGCGACCCGGCACACTCAGAAGCCAATGCTCGGGCAATCGCGGACGCGGTCGGGTTTTGCCATGTGCACGCCGCGCATGTAGCCGCGCCGCGGCAGTTCTCGTCGGCTATGAGCGCCGTGATGCACCGGGCGCTTGCGTTCCTGCGTCCTTTGTTCGAAAGCCGGCCCGGCACAGAGGACCACGCGCTCGAGGTTCAGGACCACGTGCTCGAGATTCTGTTCGCCGCGCGTGGCGTCTGCCCGGCTTGCAGCTTTTCCGAGCGCAGGCTCAGCGGCCTGCTTACACGGCATGCGTCGGCCCTGCGCTCCGGGCGAGCCAAAGACGCCGCTCGCGCTCTGTGCCTGCAGCATTTCCGAGCGCTGATTGGCCTGTCGGAGCTTTCGGATCTCACGCATTGGGTCGAAATGGAAGTCGAACTGCTGGCAGCGGCCGAGAACATGCTCGACGCTGACGACCCGCGAGCTTTGCGCAGGCTGACGCGGCTGGTTGCGGGCAGACGCGCCCGTCCACCGGACATACAGCCGGCGCCGGACAGCGACTGTCGCGTTTGTGTCGCAATGCGGACTGCGAGAGCGCGCTGGCTGGAAGTGGCGTGCGGCAGCGTTCGTACCGATGCGGCGCCGTCTCTAGTCATGCCGACGTGCGCGGAGCACATCTGGGATTGCCACGAAGCTGACGATCCGAACCTTGCCGCTTATGCGACCCGAAACGCGTTCGAGCTTTCTCTGAAGAATCTGCGCCGGGCGGCCGTCGTGCTTAAACAGGAAGAACGCAAGCTCGAGGAGGCGAAGCGCAGCGTCTGGTACCGAAAGAAAAGCCCGGCCTACATCCTGGGACAGCGGCGCCGCGTCGTGACCAAAATTCCGCGCTGTCCGGCATGCGAGCACATTGCAGTGGCTCGCGACGGCGCAATCGCCGGGCTGCTCGAGGACTTGCGAGATAAACGCAAGCGGGAAGAGTTCCAGGGCGGACGCGGCCTTTGCATGAAGCATTACGCTCTGGCGCGCATCATTGCCCCGGCCGGCCCTGTGCGCGACGCGCTTACGAATACCCAGTTGACCGAGCTGTCGTCGCTACAGCGCAAGCTTTCCGAGAGTCCGGATAAAGCGTGGCAGGATGCGGCCATTTACCTGTCCGACGGTTCGCGCTTTTAAAGGGAATCGCTTCCCGTAGAATCCAAGCGCATGAACGCCCCTGAAAAGATCAGGCTCACTCAGCTCAGCCACGGCGGCGGCTGCGGCTGCAAGATTGCGCCCGCGGTGCTTTCCGACATTCTGTCGTCGACGCCGATTCGCGGACTGCCCAAAGAGCTCCTTGTCGGCACAGAGACCGCCGATGACGCGGCGGTATACCGTTTGAGCGACAGCCAGGCGCTGGTCGCGACCACGGACTTCTTCACACCCATCGTCGATGACCCGTACGACTTCGGCCGCATAGCCGCGACCAATGCGCTCGCCGACGTGTACGCGATGGGCGGAAGGCCAATCCTCGCGCTTGCCATCGTCGGCATGCCGCTCGAAAAGCTGCCGGTCCAGGTCATCCGCCGCATTCTGGAAGGCGGCGAGTCGGTCTGCGCGCAGGCCGGGATCCCGATCGCCGGCGGCCATTCCATCGATACGCTCGAGCCGATCTATGGGTTGGTGGCGCTCGGGCTCGTGCATCCCGACAAGGTGAAGAAGAACAGTTCGGCCAGGGCCGGCGATTCTCTGATCCTCGGAAAGCCGCTCGGCATCGGCATCCTTTCGGCGGCCCTCAAGAAGGGCAAGGTTTCGGAGGCCGGCTACGCATCCATGGTCGAGTGGACCACCAAGCTCAACACGCCGGGCGAGGCGCTCGCCGATATGGAGGCGGTCCACGCGGTCACCGACGTTACCGGCTTCGGGCTTGCGGGTCATCTGCTTGAGATGTGTCGCGGCGCTCAGCTCACGGCGGAAATGCGCTTTGACGCTTTGCCGGTGATTCCCGAAGCGCTCGATTGGGTGAAGCAGGGCGTTGCTACGGGCGCATCCGAGCGCAACTGGAAGAGCTACGGGCACGAAGTGCGCTTGCCGGCTGGTTTTCCGGACTGGAAGCGCAAGCTCCTGACCGACCCGCAGACGAGCGGCGGCCTGCTCGTCGCGTGCTCGCCCGACGCGGTCGATGAAGTCATCGCCGAATTTTCAGCCAAGGGATTCGACGGCGCAGCCGTGATCGGCCGGCTTCATTCCGGAATGCCGGCGATACGCGTCATCTGAGCTGCGGTCGAGACCCGCGAAAGTAGTGCAAACTAACGAGGCGAGAGGTGCGACATGGCGTCGGTGAACAAGGTGATATTGGTGGGCAATCTGGGGCGCGACCCCGAGACGCGGTACATGCCCGATGGTGCGGCGATTACCAACGTATCGGTGGCGACCTCCTTTCAGTGG
>SCTY01000025.1 GCA_004297625.1 Betaproteobacteria bacterium
CGACCCGATGTTCTTCCGCGTCGCGCCGCCTGCCGAGCCGCAGCTGCCTGCGCAAGATCTCTACCATTTGCTGCCCTTCAACCAGAAGGAGGTCTACTCCTTCGACGATCTGCTCGCCCGCCTGGTCGATGGCAGCGAGCACATGGAGTACCGGCCCGACTACGGGCCCGAGGTCTACACTGGGCTCGTCAAGATCGACGGCATGCTGCTTGGCGTGATCGGCAACCGCCAGGGACTGCTGCCCAAGGGCTATCCCGAGTACGCGCAGTACCCGGGAATCGGCGGCAAGCTCTACCGCCAGGGCCTCATCAAGCTGAACGAGTTCGTGACCCACTGCGGCCGCGACCGCCTGCCGGTCATCTGGTTTCAGGACACCACCGGCATCGATGTCGGCGATCTCGCCGAAAAAGCGGAGCTCCTGGGACTCGGCCAATCGCTTATCTACTCGATCCAGAACACCGACGTGCCGATGATGCTCGTGGTGCTGCGCAAGGGCACGGCAGCGGCGCACTACATCATGGGCGGGCCCACCGCCAACCGCCACAACGCCTTTACGCTGGGAACGGCCGCGACCGAGATCTACGTCATGCATGGCGAGACGGCGGCCGTGGCCACCTATGCGCGCCGCGCGGTGAAAGACAAGGACTCCGGAAAGCCGCTCGAGCCTATCGCGCAGAAGATGAACGAGATGGCGAAGAAATACTACGACACCTCGCGGCCCGCGTACTGCGCGCAGCACGGCTTCGTGGACGAGATCGTCAGCCTCAAGGAGCTGCGCCGCTACCTGAAGGCGTTCGCCGGATGCGTCTACCAGAACCCGAAATCGATCTGCCCGCAGCACCAGATGATGCTGCCCAGGATCATCAAGGGCTAGCCCGGATCCCGCACGGCGGGCCCGCCGTAGCTACGTAGTCCCCCGGGGGCGGTATAGTAAAAAAAGGCGCGGGGGCATGGGGATAAGGCGGTGTGGACGAAAAACGAGCTCGCGTCGAAGAGGCTGGCCGTTGGCGATGACATAGAACCTTCGCAGGCGGCCGAGGCGCTTCGCATAAGCAAAGGGCCGTCAGCGTGATTCTTGCCTTTTTATTCCTGGATTTCGCTTCTCTTGGTTGGCGTCGTGCACGCAGCACGAAGGCCGCAGCCAACTGGCCGACTATCGCGTGAGAACGCTGCTTACATTTACGGGGTTCCAAGATCCCTATGCAAAGGGTCCGCTCGCCGAGAACGAGCAGGCGGGCCCCATCCTTTCGCTGCTTTCCGCGCGGCCTTTCGAAAAAGTTGTCCTGCTTTCCACCCCGAACACGACCCAGCATTCCAAGGACACCAAGGAGGCGATTCAACAAAGATATCCGCAGATAGGCACAGAGTTGATCGAGGTCCCCCTGGTCGATCCAACTGACTACGCCGTGATCACGAAAGGCGTTCGAGACGCCTTTCGATCGATGCCGAAGTCTGGCGAACGGGAGGAGTACTTCGTTTCAGTAGCGTCCGGCACCCCGCAGATGCACGCCGTATGGATCCTTCTCATTGCCAGTGGTGAAATTCCGGCGCGCGTTCTGCATGTCCGGCCTCCTCGGTTCGTTTCAAGAGAGAGACCGCTTGTGTCGGAAATCGACTTGACCTCGAGCACGTTTCCTACCGTGAGGTGGGAGGCCACGCAGCCAGCGCCGGACTACGCCCCGTCCAAGGAGCTTACTGACGAGAGCCGGACCTTGGGAATCGTCGGCGATCACCCTTCGCTGCTCAAAGCCCTTGATACAGCCGCGGCATTGGCGGCGTCGGACGCGCCGGTCCTGATCGCAGGCGAGACGGGCACTGGAAAGGAACTCTTTGCGCGCCTGATCCATCGCTTGAGCGGCAGGCCTGCCGAGCGTTTCGTGCCACTCAATTGCGCCGCACTGCCGCGCGATCTGGCCGAGAGCGTTCTCTTTGGGCATAAGCGCGGCGCGTTCACCGGAGCGGTGAACGACCAACTTGGAAAGTTCGATTTGGCGGACGGCGGCAGCCTGTTTCTCGATGAGCTTGGCGAGCTTCCACTTGAATCCCAGGGGAAGCTTCTTCGTATCTTGGAGGATGGCGTCCTTGAGCCGCTGGGAGCGAAGAAGGGGCACCGGGTGAATGTTCGTGTGATCGCGGCGACCAATAGCGACCTCTCACGGGCCATCAAGCAGAAGAAGTTTAGGGAGGATCTCTATTACAGGTTGAGCGTCGGCCAAATTCGACTGCCGCCTCTTAGAGAACGGGCCGGGGACATACCGAAGACCGCACTAGCCATTCTCGACAGAATCAACGCCGCGCTGCGGCACCCGAAGAAACTGACGCCGGGAGCGCTGGTAAAGCTGCAAGGTTTGCCGTGGCCCGGTAACGTACGCGATCTGGAAAACGCCTTGGAGCGCTCGGCACTGCTCGCGAAGAAGGAAGTGCTTGACGCCGATGACGTAGTTCTGGCGGAACCGCCCGGAGAAGACCAAGTTAATGCAAACCTGCCTGAGCCTCAACCCGGATTCTCGATCGAGGATTATCTAAAGGACGCCAGAAGGAAGCTCGTCGCTCGCGCCCTCGAACTAGCCGACGGTAATCGCAGCAAGGCGGCGCGGCTTCTGGGAATAACGCCGCAGGCCCTGCACAAGTTCGTCGGCAAGGTGCGGCGAACATAAACGATGGTTGAAGTCAGCTTCAACCCGGTTTGAGCGCTAGGGGACCGAAGAGAGATGAACAATCAGATAAGTCATTGATCGCCTGCGCAATTGGTCTTCGTCCTCGGTTGGCATACCGCTTGCGAATAGCGGGCGGCAGTTCGACCAAGGAGAAAGACAATGCACACCTTCCAGGTGATTCGAATCATCGATGGCGACACCTTCGAAGTGAACCCGACGTGGCAATGGAATGGGGGAAGCGGGAATCGCGTGCGGCCGACCGGATATGATGCTGCCGAGATCGGTGCGTTCGGCGGCGCCGCGGCGACAGCAAAGCTCGCCAGCCTGATTTTGGGCCGCTCCGTGCAGCTCGGCAACGGGTACCGTATCGATCGGGGGAGGCTGGTCTGCGACGTATATTTCAACGGGTATGACCTTGCAAAGTATTTTCAACCGCGAGCACAGAGCCTGAGGTGACTGTCTGACGCCGGAGAACAGAGAAACCGACGCGCGCATTCTGATCGATGATCTGCTACGCGCTGCCGGCTGGGATCCGGCGGATAAGTTTCAGGTTCGGACCGAGGTCCCTGTCGCGGCGGACCCACCGGGAGTCCGTAGCCCGGGGAGCAGCGCGATAGTGCTCACCACCGGCGGCACCGACGCGTTGACGGGAGGCCGCACCGACTACGTTCTCCACGACCAGCGCGGCAGGCCGCTCGCCATCATCGAGGCGAAGCGCCAGGCAATTCACCCCTACGTCGCCAAACACCAGGCGCTTCCTTACGCGAAGCGAATAGGTGCGCCATTCATCTTTCTGACCAACGGGGAGCTCATCTACTTCTGGGACTACCAGAACGATGACGCCCGAGTGGTGAACTCGTTCTTCTCGCGTCGCGACCTCGAACGTCTCGTCGAGATGCGCGCGGCGCGCAAGCCGCTTGCCACGATTCCGATCCCCGACACCTATATCCGGCAGGGGGAAACGCGCGAGGTCCGGCCCTACCAGAAGGGGGCGATGCAGGCGCTCGACCGCACCGTCGAGCTGGGCAAGCGCCGTTTTCTCATCGAGCTACCTACCGGTACGGGAAAGACCGACCTCATCTGCCTCTACCTCAAGCGGCTGCTCCAGTCCGGACATGCCGAGCGCGTGCTGTTCCTGGTCGACCGCGACCAGCTCGCCAAGCAGGCGATCGAAGCCGTTCAGGACCTTCTGCCAGGCCACCCAAGCTATTGGTCGAAACCCGGCATGGTGCGTCAGGAGAAACAGATCACCGTGTGTCTGCTGCAGACCATGATCGGCCGCTACGCGGACTTCACCAGCGGCTATTTCGACGTGGTGATCGCTGACGAATGCCATCGCTCGATCTACGGCGCCTGGCAGACTGCGCTCACCCACTTCGATGCCCTACACATTGGGCTGACGGCAACACCGGCGCCGTATATCGAGCGGAACACGTTCCAGTTCTATCACTGCAAGGAGGAGGCGCCCGACTTTACCTACCCGATTCAGGAAGCCTTTAAGCAGGGCTACCTTGTGCCCTATAAGTTCGCGACTGGCATAACCGAGATCATCGCCGCTGGAGCGGACGTGGAAGAAGAGCACTACGACCCGGCGGAGTTTGAGCGCAAGTGGACGAACGAGGAAACCAATCGCCTCATGGTGAAGGAGTTCGATCGCCTGGCCTGGGAAAGCTACAAAGACCTCGCGCCCGGCCAGAAAATGGGTCCTGGCAAGACGGTGGTATTCGCCATCACCAAGCATCATGCGGCGCGGCTTGCCCATTACCTGAACGAACTGCACGCGCAGGAAAAGGGCCGTTACGCGGAGGTCATCACGAGCGACGTGCCGAACGCAGACGAGCTCATCCGCCGCTTCAGGCAGGAAGACTATCCGCAGGTCGCGGTGAGCGTGGGGATGCTCGACACCGGGTTCGATTGCCGCGAGGTGCTACACCTAGTCATGTGCCGGCGGGTGCGAAGCCCAATCCTGTACCAGCAGATGCGCGGACGGGGCACACGCACCGCCCCGCACATCGGCAAGCGGGGCTTCGTCATCTATGACTTCTTCCGCAACCACGAGTACTTCAACGATAGCGACACCGACATATTCACCGGCACGGGCGGCGGTTACGGAACAGGCAAGGGCAAGCCACGAGCGCCAACTCCGCGCGAGCTGATCGAGCTCGGGTTGGAGGATGAATGGCTGGAAGCCGTCAGCTATATCGAGGTTGGTCCCGACGGAGAACGTGTCGACAAGCGCGAATACGTCACCGATTGGGAAAAAGCGATTCGGGCCGCATCGGAAAAGGATGCGCTCATCCGCAAGGTGAAGCAGAACCAGCCGCTCACCGAGCAGGAAGAAAGCTCGCTCACGGAACGCCTCAATCAGCCAGAGCACTACTTTAACGAAGAGAACCTCCGCAGGGCATACAGGAATCCGGGCGGCAATCTCGTGGACTTCATCCGGGCGGCATTGGGAATGCTGCGCATGAAGAGCCGGGATGAGCGAATTGAAGAGAACTTCCGCGCGTGGCTCGTGGCAAAGAATTTGTCCCCAGAGCAGGCTCAATATCTGTCGCTTCTTAAAAACCGGGGCATCGTCAAGGGCAAAGTTTCGATCGAAGACCTTTTCGCGCCGCCGCTCTCCATCCTCAATGCCGCCAATCTTGGCATCGAGCTCTTCGGCGAGCAGGGTTTGAGGCAAGTGGTAGAAGAACTGAACGAGTCCGTGCTTGCGGCTTGAGAAAGGGACGCGAAAGTGAATCAGCAGCTGCGTAGGAAGCTCGATCACATCACCGATGTCCTGTGGGCGGGAGGCGTCACCAATCCGGTGACTTACATCGAGCAGATTTCGTATCTCATCTTCTTGAAGCTCCTCGACGAGGAGGAGACCGACCGCGAGCTGCGTACCCGTTTGAGCACCGAAAACGGCAACGCCAAGCTGCTTTATCCGCAGCAGGCCGAGCGCTATCGCTGGAGCAAGTGGCGCTTCAAGAGCGGAGAAGACCTGCGCAACTTTATCCGCGACGAGGTCTTTCCCTACATGGCCTCGCTCGCGAAGGACGAGCCTGAGGTGGCCGAGTACTTCCGGGATGCGGTGCTGGAGATCGTCGATCCCAACGTCCTCAAGCAGGTGATCGACGAGCTGGACGGCTTCGAGTTCCGCAAGCTCGGGCCGGACGTAAAGGGCGACATCTTCGAGTATCTCCTCACACATCTCGGCCAATCGGCGCTTAACGGGCAGTTCCGCACGCCGAACCAGATCCGGGCCTTCATGGTCGAGATGGTCGATCCCGACATAGGCGACACGATTTTCGATCCGGCTTGTGGCACCGCGGGCTTCCTTATCGATGCAGTAAATTATCTGCTCGCCAAATACAGCGAGCACATTACCGAGCATCCGATCTACGGCGAAGAATGGCTGGAAAAGCGCGGGCAGACAGTGGAGGCGGCGAAGAAGACGATTCCGAAACTCCAGACCTATCGCAAGGGCGCGGGAGAGCGCATTCCCGACTGGAAATTGTTGGAGGCCTCGATTTACGGTTTGGATGTCTCTCGCCAAATGATGCGCATCGCGATGATGAACTTGGTTCTGCACGGCATCCGTCACGCGCGCCTGAAGCGTGCGAACGCCTTGTCCGAAATGGGCGGCCTGACCGAGGACGACCTGCGACGTCGCTACAAGGTGATCCTGTCCAACCCTCCATTCGCAGGCCAGTTGCCGAAGGATTCCATCCGGCAGGATCTGCCCACCAATTCCAAGAAGAGCGAGCTGCTCTTCCTCGGCGTCATGATGCAGAGCCTCACTCCGGGCGGACGCTGCGCGGTAGTAGTGCCAGAAGGCCTGCTCTTCGGCTCGACCTCGGCTCACGTCGAACTTCGTAAGAAGCTCCTTACGGAGTTCGACCTCCTTGCAGTGGTGAGCCTGCCCGCGGGTGTATTCAAGCCCTACGCGGGTGTCAAGACTGGCGTGCTGCTTTTTCGGAAACCAGCGAGTGAAACCGCGAAGCGCCTCGACAAAGTCTGGTTCTACGAAGTGCGCAACGATGGCTACGACCCCGACAAGATCTCCGGCGGCGGCCGGGTCGAGACGCCAGAAAAGAACGACATTCCCAATCTTCTCGGCCAGTGGAAAGCGTACAAGGCGAGCAGTTTCGCCACTCCGCCGGGGGTGGCGGCCAGTACGCTGCTGCCGCACGATGCTGACGAGCCGCGCTGCTGGTGGGCTACGCGCGAGCAACTCGCCGCTGCCGACTACAACCTAGGTGCTGGGCAATGGAAGCCGCGGGTGGCGGAGAAAACTTCCGACCAAGACCCCCGCGAACTGGTCGAAGAGGTGGTGGTGCTGGAGCGGCAGATCCTCGCGGGGCTGGAGAAGCTGACTAAGGAATTGGCGGAATGAGGTGGCTGCAAACCACGATTGGCCACGTGTGCTTACCTACCGGGCAGCGCGATCCGTCCGACAGCGCTGAGGGCACGTTCCGCTACGTGGACATTGCTGGAATCGACCGGGAATCCAAGACGATTTCACGCGCCGATACGATTTCTTGCTCCGACGCGCCGAGTCGGGCGCGAAAGATTATTCGGCGCGGCGACATTCTCGTGTCGACTGTACGTCCCAATTTAAACGCTGTCGCACAGGTACCGGATGACCTTGACGAAGCAATCGCATCCACTGGTTTCGCGGTGCTGCGCGCCAATCTGGATATGGTCAATTCTCGATATTTATTCTATTGGGCGCAGCATGAAGACTTCGTCAATTTTCTGATCACTAATGCGACGGGTGCGCACTATCCGGCGGTAAGTGACGCAGCAGTACGTCGTGCATCGTTGCCGTTGCCAACGCTGTCCGAACAACGCCGCATCGTCGAAATCCTCGACGAAGCCGCCCGTTTACGTAAGTTACGCAGCGAAGCTGACGCGAAGGCCGGCCGCATATTGCCTGCCCTGTTCCTCAAGATGTTTGGTGATCCAGCCACTAATCCCAAGGGCTGGCCAACCATGCCGCTGCGCAGCACCGCCTCAAAGTACTCGGATGGCCCTTTCGGATCAAATCTCAAATCGGAACATTACGTGTCGTCCGGGATTCGGGTCGTTCGCCTGCAAAACATCGGTGTCGGTGTATTTCTCGATTCCGACAAAGCGTATATTTCCGCAGAGCATTTCGCCTCACTAGCTAAGCACGAATGTCGGCCAGGCGACGTGTTAATTGCGACGCTTGGCGATCCGAATCTTCGTGCATGTATTCAGCCGAAATCGCTTCCGATTGCACTAAACAAAGCGGATTGCGTGCAACTTCGTGTTGCTGACAATGTTGCAGCTCCGGAATACGTGTGCTCGTTGCTTAACATGCCGAGCACGCTTTCACTGGCGCAAAGTCTCGTACTAGGTCAAACACGTACGCGCATTAGCATGGGGCGACTCGGTGAGTTGGTTGTGCCTGTGCCCCCGATTGATCTGCAGCACCGGTTCGCGTCGAAGAGCCGAGTGCTCACACGGCTACACCAGAACTCGGGTACAAGCACCTTGGCAATAGAAGGAATCTACAAATCAGTCCTTCATCAAGCGTTTTCCGGTCACCTTACTGCGAAGTGGAGGGGCGCGCATCTTAAGGGGTTGATCGTCGAGTTGGAGCAGCAGGCGCGACTACTCAACCTGCCGCCGCCGAGTGCAGAGCGGCTGGCCGCGGAGGCCTGAGCATGGACGGCCGGATCCTGACTGCACTGAGGGTCGGTAACTTCAAGGCGTTCGCCGACACCCAGACGATTCCCCTCAAGCCGATCACCCTCATCTTTGGTCCCAACAGCGCCGGCAAGTCGAGCTTCATTCATAGCCTCGCGCTCGCACACGAGGCTCAGTTCGGCCGAGAGAAGCGCAACCTTGGCAGGCTAGATATCCATCATACGGACATCGGAGGGAGTTCCATCGATCTCGGCGGGTTTCGGCAATACGTACATCGCGGACAAGCGAACCGCCGCGTTGAGTGGGGCGCGGAGATCGGTGTTCCGCAACTTTCCGGCCGCCTTGCAGAGTTGCTAGCCCCTGTCCAGCGGGTGACGCTCCAGCTGTCGATCGGGGTTGCACTCGACAACGAGGAACAGCCGATACCCGGCGCAGAGCCGGTAGTTATGGCATTCGAATTGAATGGCGACGGGCAGGAATTGCTGCGCATGAGTCGACGGCGCGACAACGTGTTGCGCCTTGATCGCTTGAACCAGGGACATCCTGTGTTCCGGCAAGTGTTAAGAGCGATCGTGGTTGCTAGCACAACCACGGAGGAGGTGTCCGCCGAAGATTTCGCGGGACTCGATGCTGCTGTTGGCGATCTGGTTCCGCAGCTCTATTCCCAGATCGAGCGATTTTTTCCAGCGGGCATCGAGCGGCCCCGCGTAGAGTCGGAAGAACTGTCCGCTGCAACGCTTTTTCCGGTCAGCCGAGGCAACCGGCGTGAAGACCTTGCAAGTGCGGTGCGTTTTTACCTTCCGCGCGCTCTTGACGACCTCCTCAAGGGTTTGTCGAACGTGCTTCAGGGCGATCTGCGCCGACTCTCGTACCTGGGGCCGTTGCGTTCCTTCCCGCCTCGCCACCTCGCTTTTTCGGAGCACGAGGACACCAACTGGTACGCCGGGGGCGGTTACGCATGGGACGTGGTGCGGCGAAACGACGAGGTTCGTGAAACCATCAATCGCTGGCTTGGCGACAAGACGAAATTGAGTACACCGTACGAGCTGCGTGTGCGCAATCTGCTGACGATTGACGCGCTGGACAAGGATTACACAGCGTTTGTTGAGAAGGTCGAAAAGCGGTTCACCGAGGAGCAGTACAACTGGGATCTCTTCGGCGAGCTCTACGGAGCCATGGCTGACCTGAAGAGGAGGGAGCGTGTGCTAGCCGATATGCACGACCTGGTTCTTGTGGACCGTCGAACTGATACTCAGGTCACGCACCGGGATGTGGGCATCGGCATCTCTCAAGTCCTGCCGGTATTAGTCACTGCATACGCTTCGAAGAATCGAATCATCGCGATGGAGCAGCCCGAGATCCACCTGCATCCAGGGTTGCAGGCGGAGCTGGGCGATGTCTTCGTCGAGGCTGCAGTAGGCGCACGTCGCAACACCTTCATCCTGGAAACGCACAGCGAGCACCTGATACTCCGTCTTCTTCGGCGGATTCGAGAAACCGCGAGCGGAGAACTGCCGGATGGTGCAACGCCGCTCAAGCCAGACGATGTCGCGGTTATATACGTCCAAGCAGAACAGACGGGTGCGCGGGTTATCCCGATTTCCGTTACCGGTGAGGGTGACTTCGCGCGCTTGTGGCCGGATGGCTTCTTCGCGGAACGTGCGAAAGAGTTGTTTTGATGATCTACGAGTTCGCGCTCGAGCCTACTTTGCTCAATTCGTGGGAGCGCTTTCGATACCTCACCGAAAAATTCGGAGTCTCCCAAGGGCGGCTCATCTCTCGCTATCCCAAGCGGTGGAAGGCCTTGGTATACGACGCACTCGGCGGCTGCTCGGAAATTGACAAGAAACGAATTGAGGAACGTCTTGTTCGGCTCGACGATCGCATGATGAGTCGGACTAGCGAATGGGAGCCGGCGCGTGACTGGCTTTCCAACGCAGAGAATGAACACGCAAAAAGGCCATTCCGCGCGATCGTGGCCGCCGCGAATCCTCGGGCTAAGCCCGAAGTCCTCATCGCCGATGAACTGGATGAGAACACTCCGGGCTGGATCGTCAAGCGGGAGATCGTGGTCGCCAGACAGGCGGCTGATCTGGCAAATGCTCTTTCGCCGCTGCTTTACCTCGCGCGTGAGATCGTGTTCGTTGATCCGCATTTCGACCCGTATAAGCCCCGAGCGAGGGCGACGCTGCGCGAATTTCTTGTCCGCGCCAGCTCTCGTCAAAACGGAATTCAGATTCAGCGCGTCGAGTTCCATACGAGCTTCAGGGAAGGCATTGCTGAATTCGATGCGGAATGCCAGCGGCAGTTGCCTCAGCGTATACCCGCTGGTATCAGTCTGCGCGTCGTGCGATTACGAGAGCGAGCTGGCGGCGAGGGGTTCCACAACCGCTACATCTTGACCGACCGGGGAGGCGTGCGCTTGGCTTGGGGGCTCGACGAAGGCACGGTGGCGCAGACCGACGACCTCAGCCTGCTAGACGACGGGCTCTTTCGAACGCGATGGGATCAGTACTGCGGCACGAATCCGGTCTTCGATATCGCGGGTGAAGTAACGATTGTGGGGACGTTGTAGTGAACCGCTTGGTCTGAAGCGATCGCATATGAGCGAATCCGGCACGCCGACAAAGGAAAGCACGGCCACCCCGGCGGATATTCCGGCCGTCGTATTCGAGAGTTTTCTTCAGGCGCTCGAAGCAAGCGGCGCTTCGGTGGACCTTGTCACCCGGCTGCGCAAGACGCTCTTGGTGGACAAGAACTTTACCGATAAAGCACTCAAGGAAGCTTTGTTTCCGGAGACTTGGGAGCTGTGATTTACGTTGAGTCAGTCATGATCAAGGAATTTCGCGGCATCCGCGATCTGACCTTGAACTTCAATGGAAAGAGCTTTGGCATCTGCGGCCCCAATGGCACGGGCAAGAGCGGTGTCGTCGATGCTCTGGAGTTCGCCATCACCGGTGACCTTTCCAGGCTGTCCGGCGAGGGGAAGGGCGAGGTTTCCCTCAAGCAGCACGGACCGCACGTCGATCAACGCAACAATCCGGACAAAGCCCGCGTTACGGCGAGAGTCACTATTCCCAGCCTGGGAAAGACGGTGACGATCGAGCGAAGCGTCAAGGCTCCAACCGTTCCTCAATACGTACCGAACGATCCCGACGTCGTGAACGTACTGAAGTATATAGAGGCTCATCCGGAGATCGTGCTGTCGCGCCGGGAGCTCATTCGGTACGTGCTTGCGCCGCCTGGGCAGCGAGCCGAAGAAGTTCAGGCACTGCTCCACCTCGAGCGCGTGGAGAAAGTAAGGGCGGGACTGCAGAAGGTCGCGAACGCACGCGAAAGGCAATTGCCGGGGCTTGAAGCAGCCGCGAAGGCTGCTCGCGACCATCTTCTGCAAGCCCTGAATTTTGCCGAATTGACCCCGGCCGCTGTCTTGGCTGCGGCGAACGAGAAGCGAAGCATCTTGGGGCTTGCTCCGCTGCCTGAATTGACCGACAAGACCTCGTTGAAGGACGGGCTGGCAGCGCCGACACCGGCCCAAATACAGCGAATCCCCAAAGTTCAAGCTGCGGCAGACATTGCCGGCGCCCGTGAAGCGCTAGCAGAGCTGACGGATGCGGCTATGTTCGTTCGCGTGGCCGAAGTCCAGGCGGAAATCAACGCGCTCGCCAGCGATCCGGCAGCGGCGCACAGCGTGAAGCATGAATCCTTCCTGTCCACAGGCATCGAGCTCGCCACAGCCGCGTTTTGCCCGTTCTGCGACATAGCCTGGGACCTCGCGGAACTCAAAAGGAAGGTTCAGGAAAAAATCGATCATTTGAAGGAAATCACGCAAAAGCGCGCCGCCATCGAGAAGAAGATTGAGCCCCTCATCGTGGCGCTCAGAAAGGCAGGCACAGCCATTGAAGGCCTACCGCGGTACGCGGCGCTTGCGAAACCAGCGCTCGCGGTGACTGCGACAAGTGCCTACCTGACCGGATGCAAAACGCTCGCAGCGAGGCTAGGCAGCATTCTGCCTTTGAAGGAAACAGCCGTCGTCGTCGCAACGGTTCCAGTCGTGCCACAGGCAATGCTCGATGAGATCAACGCGCTCGAAAAGGTAGTCGCTGCCCTTCCAGATCCGTCAAAACAGGATGCGGCACGCGAATGGCTTACCATCGCCCAGGAACGCCTTGAGGCGTATCGGGCTGCAATGCGAAAGCGCAAGACAGCGAAGGATGAGGCCCAGATCGCGAGGCAGGCATCCGACGTGTATGTCGCGACCAGCGACAAGGTATTGACCGGGGTCTATGCGGCGGTCCAGACGGACTTTGCGGGGCTGTATAGCTTCGTCAACCGGTCCGATGAACAGCATTTCAAGGCACAACTGACGCCGTCGATGGGCAAGCTTGGCTTCGACGTCGATTTCTATGGCCGCGGCTTTTTCCCTCCAGGGGCGTATCACAGCGAAGGGCATCAAGACGCCATGGGCCTCTGCTTATACCTTGCCTTGATGCGGCACATACACGGTAAGGCTTTCACGTTCGCCGTTCTCGACGACGTGCTCATGTCGGTTGACGCCGGCCACCGACGCGAGGTGTGCGCTCTCCTGAAAAAGGAGTTCCCGAACACGCAGTTCATCATGACGACGCATGATCCGATTTGGCTCCGCCACATGCGGACCGAGGGGCTGACCGGTTCCCGATCCTCGGTGCAGTTCAGGACGTGGACGGTCAATCAGGGGCCCGCGCAGTGGGATGACCGCGACATCTGGACGGAAATCGCAGACTACCTGCAGAAGAGTGATGTGCGCGCGGCGGCCAGCCTGCTGCGTCACTACCTCGAATTCATGTCAGCAGACTTATGCCACCGGCTGCGTGCACCGGTGGAATTTCGTGGCGACGCGCAATATCAGCTTGGCGATCTCCTTCCAGCAGCCATCGCCTGTGTGCGGACGCTTTACAAGCGCGCGAAGGATGCCGCCAACTCTTGGGGCCAGAAAGAGGTGGTCCAGGATCTCGCGCGGCGTGCAACTGAGTTCGATACGCTCGCCGCGTCCACGAACGCCGAACAATGGCAGATCAACGCGGCCGTTCATTTCAACAATTGGGAAAGCCTCACCAAGGGTGACTTCGAACCGGTGGCGAAGGCATTTCGCAATCTATTGCAGGGCGTAACATGCGTCGATTGCGGCCAGGGTTTTCGCGTGTCGCCGGAAAGAGAAACGCCAGACTCACTGCGGTGTGAGTGCGGGAAGACAAACGTCAATCTGCGTAGCAAGTAAGAGTTCTGCCTATCCGTGCGAGGACCCGCTGTTACGCCGAGGGCTTTTTGAAGAAAAGAAGCTCGGGGAAGAATGAAGGTGCGATGTACTCGATATCTTTCGCGGACACGCCGCAGGCGCGGAAATGATTTCGCTCAGTTCGGAAGGTGGTTACAACTTCTCGATTTTCGTCCTAGCGGCTCAAACTAGCCCCATGCCCTTCATCACCGAAAGCATCACGGCCGCAGCCATCACCGAGCCGATCTGCCCGCCGGTGTTCGCGCCCGCGGCGTGCATCAGGAGATAGTTTCGCTTGTCGTAGCGCTGTCCCTGCACCTGCACCACGCGCGCGGCCATGGGGAAGGCCGAGATGCCGGCCGCGCCGATCAGCGGATTCACCCTGCCGCCGCTCACCCAGCACACCAGCTTGCCGAACATCACGCCGGCCACGGTATCGAGGCAGATGGCGAGGAAGCCGAGCCCGAAGATGGCGAGCGTCTGAGGCGTCAGGAACGCCTTGCCTTCCATCGTGCCGCCGATGGCGAGACCGAGGAACAGCGTCACTACGTTGGCGATCTCGTTCTCGGAGGCCTTGGTGAGCCGGGCGACCACGCCGCATTCGCGCATGAAGTTGCCGAGCATGATGGTGCCCATGAGCGGCAGCCCCTTCGGTGCGATCAGCCCGGTCACGAGCGTCACGACGATCGGGAACAGCAGCTTCGTGGTCGGAGAGACGCTCCTCTTCAGCGTGCCCATACGCACCACGCGCTCCTTCTTCGTCGTAAGCGCTCTCATGATCGGCGGCTGGATGATCGGAACCAGCGCCATGTACGAGTACGCGGCCACCGAGACCGCGCCGAGAAGGTGCGGCGCGAACTGCGAAGTGACGTAGATCGCGGTCGGGCCATCCATTGCACCGATGATGGCGATGCTTACGGCTTCGAGCTGCGTGAAGCCCAGGCCGAGCGCGAGCAGCAGGGTGAGGAAGATGCCGATCTGGCCGGCGGCGCCGAAGAGCAGCATTTTCGGGTTCTCGAGCAGCACGCCGAAGTCGATCATGGCGCCGATGCCGATGAAGATGAGCAGCGGGAAGAGCTCGTTCGCGATCCCCATGTCGTAGAGGGTGCGCAGCATTCCGCCCTCGTCCATGAGGTCGCCGAG
The DNA here is from genome assembly GCA_004297625.1 of Betaproteobacteria bacterium. Lineage (GTDB taxonomy): Bacteria > Pseudomonadota > Gammaproteobacteria > Burkholderiales > SG8-39 > SCGC-AG-212-J23. The sequence goes on from SCTY01000025.1 coordinate 14,719, forward strand.
CGGCACGTTGGCGAGCAGGCAGCCGAAGCCGATCGGAATGAGGAGCAGCGGCTCGACTTGCTTCGCCACGCCCAGGTAGAGCAGCGCGGCCGCGACGAACAGCATGACCAGGTTCGGCAGCCCCTGCCACGAGAACAGCTCGATCGCGCCGCTGCCCAGCCCGGAGAGGCCCGCTATGATGCTCTCCAGCATGTTGTTGCTCCCTCTTTAAGCGTTCTTGTCGGTCTTGGTGTCTTCCGCCGAAAGGGGAAAGACTTTCTTCAGAAGGTCCATTACCAGGCTCAATATCCACAGCGTGAGGAAAGTGCCCCCCACGCCGACGATGGTCATGGTGATGCCGAAGGCCCAGTTGTCCATGGCGCTTAGCTGAATCCCTGTATGCCGGTCTGCGCGCGCCCGAGGATGAGCGCGTGGATGTCGTGCGTGCCCTCGTAGGTGTTGACGACCTCGAGGTTGACCAAGTGCCGGATGACGCCGAATTCGTCCGAGATGCCGTTGCCGCCCAGCATGTCGCGCGCGAGCCGAGCGATGTCGAGCGCCTTGCCGCAGGAATTGCGCTTGAGCATCGAGGTGATCTCGGGCGCCGCGGCGCCTTCGTCCTTGAGGCGGCCGAGCCGCAGGCAGCCCTGGAGGCCGAGCGCGATCTCGGTCTGCATGTCGGCGAGCTTTTTCTGGATGAGCTGGTTCGCGGCGAGCGGCCGCCCGAACTGCTTGCGCTCCATGACGTACTGGCGCGCGCGGTGCCAGCAGTCCTCGGCCGCGCCGAGCGCGCCCCAGGCAATGCCGTAGCGCGCCGAATTGAGGCAGGTGAACGGCCCCTTCAGGCCTCGCACTTCCGGCAACGCGTTCTCTTCCGGACAGAAGACGTCGTCCATCACCACTTCGCCGGTGACCGAGGCCTTGAGGCCGACCTTGCCGTGAATCGCCGGAGCCGACAGGCCCTTGAAGCCCTTTTCCAGGATGAAGCCGCGGATGTCGCCTTCGTCGTCCTTCGCCCAGACGACGAATACGTGCGCGATCGGCGAATTGGAGATCCACATCTTGCTGCCGCTGAGGCGGTAGCCGCCGGGGACTTTGCTTGCGCGCGTCTGCAGCGAGCCGGGGTCCGAGCCGTGGTCGGGCTCGGTCAGGCCGAAGCAGCCGATCCATTCCCCGCGGGCAAGCCTGGGAAGGAACTTGCGGCGCTGCGCCTCGGTGCCGAACTGGTGGATCGGCACCATGACGAGCGAGGACTGCACGCTCATCATCGAGCGGTAGCCCGAGTCGACGCGCTCCACCTCGCGCGCGATCAGCCCGTAGGACACGTAGTTCAGGCCCGGGCCGCCGTACTCTTCGGGAATGGTCGGACCGAGCAGGCCGATCTCGCCCATCTCGCGAAACACCGCCGGATCGGTCTTCTCGTGGCGGAACGCTTCGAGGATGCGCGGCGCCAGCTTCTCCTGGCAATAGGCGTGCGCGGCGTCGCGCACCATGCGCTCTTCTTCGCTCAGCTGAGCGCTCAGGAGCAGCGGATCGTCCCAGACGAACTGGGCCTTGTGGGGCCTTGCCTTGAGGGGAGCGTTCATCGTCCTCCGGATCGGATGGCCATTTATGCCGTGTCGCCCCTGCTAAGGACCTGAGCTAAGTCAAGAAAACTCAGCTAACGCGCTCCAGGATCACCGCCAAGCCCTGGCCTACGCCGATGCACAGCGACACGGCGGCATAGCGGCCCCCCGACTGCTGCAGCTCGCGGGCGGCGGTGAGCGCCAGCCGGGCGCCCGAGCAGCCGAGCGGGTGCCCGATCGCGATCGCGCCGCCGTTCGGGTTGACGCGCGGATCCTCGAAATCCACGTTCATCATCTTGAGGCAGCCGAGCACCTGGCTGGCAAAGGCCTCGTTGATCTCGATGAGGTCCATGTCGCCCAGCTTGAGGTTTGCCCTTTGTAGAGCCAATGGAATCGCGTAGGCCGGTCCGACGCCCATGATGCGCGGCTCGACCCCGGCGCTCGCCGCCGAGACGATGCGCACCATCGGCTTCTTGCCCTTCTTCTCTCCCCAGGCCCTCGAGCCGACGACCAGCGCAGCGGCGCCGTCGTTGACGCCCGAGGCGTTGCCCGCGGTGACCACCCCGCCCTCGAAGAGCGGCTTCAGCTTCGCCAGCGACTCGGGCGTGCTGTCGCGCCGCGGGTGCTCGTCGACGCTTACCGTCACAGTCTCCTTTTTGGAAGGAATTGTGACGGCATGGATCTCGCCCTTGTAGAAGCCTTCCTTCTCGGCGCTGGCGTATTTGTGCTGCGAGGCGAGCGCGAACTCGTCCGCCTGCGCGCGCGTGATGCCGAACTCTTTTGCGACGTTGTCGCCGGTCTGCGGCATCGAGTGGTCGCCGAACTGCTTCACGAAGCGCGGGTTCTGGAAACGCGAGCCGATCGTCGAGTCGTACATCTTCACGTCGCGGCTGTAGGGCGAATCCGACTTGCCGATCACGTACGGCGCCCGGCTCATGCTCTCCACGCCGCCGGCGACGTACATCTCTCCCTCGCCGGTGGTTATGGCGCGCGCCGCATCGACGAGCGCCTGCAATCCGCTCGCGCACAGCCGGTTGACGGTGACCCCGGGCGTCGTCGCCGGCAGGCCCGACAGCAGCGCGGCGAAGCGCGCCACGTTTCTGCAGTCCTCTCCGGCCTGGTTGACGCAGCCCATCACGACGTCCGAGATCTCGGCCGGCTCGAGCTGGTTGCGGGCGACGACCTGCTTGATCACCTCGGCCGCGAGCTCGTCGGGCCGCACCGGCGCCAGCTTGCCGGCATGCCGGCCGATCGGGGTACGCAGTCCGTCATAGAGATACGCGTCTAGCATCATTCACTCCGGAGTAAGCAGGGATACGCCGAGCCGCGCGCGCCGCTTGAGCCAGGGGCTCGGCCGGTAGCGCGGCTCCTGATAGAAATCGTGCATCGCCTCGAGCACGGCGAGGATGCGCGCAGCGCCGACAGCATCGCCCATGGCAAGCGGCCCGCGCGGATAGCCGAGGCCGAGCATCACTGCGCGGTCGAGGTCCTCGGGCGCGGCGATGCGCATCTGCGCGATGTCGCAGCCGACGTTGACGATATGCGCGACCACGCGCTGCGCGACGAAGCCCGGCGAGTCGTTGATGACGGATACCGGCTTGCCGTCGGAGGCGAGAAGCGCATGCGCCGCCTCTCGCGCCTCCGGCTGCGTCGCCGGCGTCGTCATCAGCGTCCGGCGCTTCGCAAAGCCGAAGAGCGGATCCACGGCGACCGTGCGCGCCGGATCCAGGCCGTGCTCGAGCGCGCTCGTGGTCGCGTCCTTGCCAATCGGGGCTACGAAGCACACGGTTTTGGCTTCCGGGCGGGCGACGATGCGCGCTTTCAGCGTGGTGAAGAGATCCTTCAGCTCGGGCGCGGCCCAGACCGAATCGGGGAGCGACTTTGGCGCCGCCGGCTCCGCCGGCGCATGCGCCGCTCCGTCCTTCCCATACTCGTACCAGCCGCGGCCGCTCTTGCGGCCGAAGAGGCCGGCAGCCACGCGCGGCTCGGCGAGGAACGACGGCCGGTATTTCGGCTCCTCGTAATACTGGTGGTACATCGACTTCATGACCGCGTGCGAAACGTCGAGCCCGACGAGGTCCATCAGCGTGAAAGGCCCCATCCGGAATCCCGCGGCGTCCACGAGAATGCGGTCGATGGTGGCGAAGTCGGCGACGCCTTCCGAAAGTATGCGCAGCGCTTCCGGCACGAATGCGCGGCCAGCGTGGTTCACGACGAAGCCGGGGGTGTCCTTGCAGCGCACCGGCGTATGGCCGAAACGCTTCGCGAGCGCGGCGAGCGCGTCGGTCGCCCAGCGCTCGGTGAGCACGCCGTCGACGACCTCCACGATCTTCATCAGCGGCACCGGATTGAAAAAATGGTAGCCGGCGACGCGCTGCGGCCGCTTGCAGGCTGCCGCCATCGCGGTCACCGACAACGACGACGTGTTAGAGGCCAGGATGCAGTCGGCGCCGACGACGCGCTCGAGCCGCGTAAAGAGCGCGCGCTTGGCTTCGAGGTCCTCGACGATCGCCTCGACCACCACATGGCAGGGCGCAAAAGCGTCGAGCGACTCGGCGAGCTCGATGCGCCCGAGCGCAGCTTGCATCGCGGCGGGCTCGAGCTTGCCGCGCTCGGCGAGCCTGGCGAGCATTTGGGAGATCGCATCGCGCGCCTTTTGCGCCGCGCCCGGCTGGGCGTCGTATACGAGCGTGCGCACGCCGCACTGAGCGAGCACCTGCGCGATGCCCCGGCCCATGGTGCCGGCGCCGACGACGCCGGCGACCAGATCCGCGCGCGAAATGTCGAGCATAGAGGAAACCGTTATTCTAGCGGCCGCAGCGCCGCTATAATCGGTTCGCGAACGATCAGGAGGAGAGCAGCATGAGGAAGATCGGAGCAGGCGTCTTTGCGGCGCTGCCGTTTGTCGTCCACCTGCAGGCCTCGCGCGGCAATCGAGCGAGTGGGGGTGCTGGTCAAATAAAAGGAGGCGGGCGATGAAGTATTCGAAGATCCTTCTCGCATACAACGGCTCCAAGGAAGGCAGGCGCGCGCTGCTGGAATGCGCCGATCTGGCGGGCTTTCTGCAGGCCGAGACGCACCTGCTCGCCGTCGCCAGCATGCCGCCGAGCCTGTTTCTCACCGAGGGCTTCGTTCCCGAGGAGCTGCTCGAGGAGGAGAAGAAGCGCACGCAGGCGGTGCTCGACGAGGGCATCAGCACGCTGCGCGACCGGGGATTCAACGCGACCGGGCACCTCGCGGTCGGCGAGCCGGTCGAGGAGATTTGCAGGCTGGCAAAAAACGTCGGCGCGGACCTCATCGTGGTGGGCCACAACCAGAACACTTCGTTCGCCGCACGCTGGTGGAAAGGCTCGGTGGGGGCTTCGCTGCTCGACTACTCGCCCTGCAGCATTCTGATAGCGCTCTCCCGAACGTGATACGAGCGCTCCTCCTCGCGCTGGCGCTCGCCTGCGCCCCCGGGGGAGCTTTTTCTCAGCCGGCGCAGCCGAGGAGCAAGCCCGCGCCCGCGCGCCAGGTGGACGACAGCCGCGCGCGCCAGGCGCTGGAAGAGGCGCAAAAGGCGCTCGAGCGCGGTGACTATCCTGCGGCCGAGGCCGCGAGCCTGCGCCTGCTGCAGGAGAACATCCGCGCCTTCGGCCCCGATCATCCGAACGTCGCCGTGGCGCTCAACCTGCTCGGGGCCGCGAACCTTCGCCAGGGCAAGTACAACGAGGCCGAGGGTCATTTCCGGCGCATGCTGACGATCACCGAGCGGCGTCTCGGTCCCGACCATGAGAACACCGCCGCCGCGCTCAACAGCCTTGCCTTGGTGCTCGAGAAGCTGGGCGACTATCCCGGCGCGGAAACGCTGCTGAAGCGCGCGGTCGCCATCCTGGACAGGAAATTCGGCCGCGAGCATCCGAGCACGGCGACGGTGCTATCGAATCTTGCGCGCGTGCTCGACAGCCAGGGAAAGTTCGCCGCGACGCAGGCGGCGCCCCGGCGCCAGACGGAAGACGAGGCGGCGCGTCTCGCGGTGCGCGCCGACGAGGCGTTACGCCGCGGGCAGCTCGGCGAGGCGGAAACCCTGCACCACCAGGTGCTCGCCATCCATGAAAGGACGCTGGGTCCCGAGCATCCTACGACCGCGACGTCGATGTCGAACCTGGGACGGGTTTTCGACCTGCAGGGCAGGTATGCCGATGCCGAAAAAATCTACCGGCGCGCGCTCGCCGTGCGCGAGAAAGTGCTCGGTCCCAATCATCCGGACGTCGCCACGGTGCTCAACAATCTTGCCAAAGTCCTGCAGGAACAGGGACGCGACCAGCAGCTCTCCGCCTCGGAGGCGCGCGCCCGCGCGCGCGGCGGGGCGGTCATCGGCTCGTTCACCGAGGTGGAGGCGATGTACCGGCGGGCGCTCGCCATCCAGGACCGCACGCTCGGACGCAATCACCCTTCGACCGCCCTCACGCTCAACAACTACGGCAGCATGCTCGCCTTGCGCGGCGATTATGCGCAGGCCGAGCAGATGCAGCGCGCCGCGCTCGCCACGATGGAGAAGGTGTTCGGCGAGCAGCATGCGGACACCGCGTCGGTGCTGACGTCGCTCTCGATCTCGCTCGACCGCCAGGGCAAGATCGCCGAAGCCGAGGCGTCGTACGAGCGCGCGGTCGAGATTTCGCGCAAGACCGGCAATCCGCGCAACCGGCTCATCAACGCAGCCAATCTCGGCTTCTCTCTCGCCAAGCGCGGGCGTTACCGCGAGGCGCTCCCGTATTACAAGGAAGCTGTGGAAACGGTGGACTTCCTGTACTCGCAGACCCGCGGCTATACGGAAGAGACGCGCGCTACGTTCCTGCAGCAGTTTTCGCCCATCTATCGCGAGACGATCCGGATACTGCTCCAACTGCATCGCGTGCACCCGGGGGCCGGCTACGACCGCGAAGCGCTCGCCATCGCCTCGCGCAACCAGAGCCGCGTCTTCACCGAGATGATGCGCCAGGCCGATGTCGCGCGGTTTGCCGGGGACCCGGCGTTCGTGAAGCTACGCGAGCGCCGTGAGCAGCTGCAGGAGGGCCTGGCGCAGCTCAGGCAGGGCCGCGCCACGGTGCCCGCAACGCTCGCGAATGCGCAGGAGCGGGTGGCCGAGTTCGATTCGCAGATCGCCGCGGCATCGAAGGAGCTCGCCGCCGCCGAGGACGATCTATGGCGCGAGTACCCCCGTTACATGGAGCTCGCCAATCCACGCCCGGTGACGGTCGAAGATCTGCAGCAGCGGCTGCTGAAGGATGGCGAAGCGCTCGTTTCGTACGTGCTGTTGCCTTCGGAGACGGTGATCTTCGCGGTAACTCGCGAAAAATTCCGGATGGTGGTGAGCCCGGCGCATCGCAGCGCCATTGCGGAGCGGGTGTTTCGCGTCCGCAGCACGATGGACAAGGTCGCATCCGGAGAATCGGTGCTGTTTCTGCGCGATGTCGACCCCGCGATCCTGTACTCGCTGTACCGCGACCTCTACCTGCCCGTGGCGCAGACGCTCGCCGACCGGGACAAGGTGCTGGTGATCGCAGACGGCCCTTTGCACACCATTCCCTTCGAGATGCTGGTTACCGCTTTCGGCCCCGCGGAGCGCGCGGCGTTCGAGAGCGCAAAGGCACAGGCCGACGGCAGCGAGGCGAAGCCGTACCTCGGCGAGTACGCCGGCCTCGCGTACCTCGCCGCGAAGCACCGCTTCGCCTATCTGCCAAGCCTCTCGGCGCTGGTCTCCCAGCGTCTTTATCCCAAGCGCAGCGGTCTTGCCAGCATTGAGCTCGTGGCCTTCGCCGATCCGCTGTTCGCCGCGGACGGCTCGCGTCCCATGCCCGGGGAAACCGTAAAGACGCTCGGCCGGCTGAATATCCGCTTCGGCCGAACGCCGGACGGAATGCCGTCGATTCCGCGACTCGCCGAAACCGCCGACGAGGCGAAGGAAGTCGCGCGCGAGCTCGGCGGCAAGTCGGAGGTCTATGTCGGCGAGCAGGCTCAGGAGCGCGCCGCCAAGGCGGGCGCGTTGCGCGCGGCCCGCTATGTGCTGTTTGCGACTCACGGCTTCCTCGGCGGCGAATACATAGCGAGCGATCTGGCCCCGGAGGAAGGCGATGCACGCCCCGCGCTGCGGCGCGTAAACGCGGAGCCTGCGCTCGCGCTGACGCTGGTGGGCGACCTCAAGGGCGAAGACGGCTTCCTCACGATGAAGGAGGTCATCGAGGACCTGGAGTTGAACGCCGACCTGGTTGCCCTTTCCGCGTGCAACACGGCCGGCGAAAGCGTGCAGGCGAATAACGGCGAAGGATTCGCCGGACTCACGCGCGCGTTCATGTACGCCGGCGCGAAAAGCCTCGTCGTGTCGCATTGGAGCGTGGACAGCCAATCGACGAAGGCGTTGATGACGGCGACCTTCCGCAACATCAAGGCCGGGAGGCCGTCGCTCGCCGCCTTGAACGACGCGCAGCGGGAGGTTCTCGCCGGTCACTACAGCCGGGACCGATTCCACTTCTCGCGCGCGCACCCGTTCTTCTGGGCGGCGTTCGTCTTCGTGGGCGATTGAAGGCGGTCCGGAAAAAACTGCTTCGCTGGTTCGGCGTGGCCGCCGCTGCCACGGGGCTCGCGTCGGGCCTCGCCGAAACCGACTGGCATCGCGCGCTGGAGAACGTCTATTACGACTACTGGCACGTGGTTTCCAAGATTCGCTACCAGCCCAAGTACACCGCTTTCATCACCGTCGACGACGCAACCCTGCTTGCGCTCAAGGACGACCCGCTGGCATTCTGGGCGCCGTATTGGGGTCAGGCGATCGGCACGCTGATGAAGGCGGGCGTGAAAGCGGTCGGCCTCGATTTCCTTTACATGGTGAGCGCCGAGTCATGGCTGCGCAAGCTCAACCTTCCGGACAGCGAGATCAGCCGCGAGTACGACACGCCGCTGCGGGCGGCGTTGTCCGAGGGCAAGACCGTCCTCATCACTCAGCTCGTCGAACTGCCCGACGGCAGCCTCGACGTTCTCCAGCCGCCCGACGATCAGCGTTTCCTGCTGCCCGGCGGGAAGAACGACCTCGGCATCGCGAATCTGCATCCCGATGCAGACAAGCACGTGCGCAGCTTCATCCCGGTAATGGTCCCGGATCCTTCGTACCCCGGGCTGTCGTTCAACATGCAGCTCGCGCTGCGCGCGGCGGGCGCAGATCCGAACGCGAACCAATGGACGATCGCGGGCACCACGCTGAAGCGCGAGCTCAAGCGCATGCCGATCAGCTACGCCGGCCCTCCCGGCACGATACCGACCGTTTCGATGCTGACCTTGCTGCAGCCCGACGCGCTCGACAGGCCCGAAGTCAAGGCGCTGCGCGGCAAGGTGGCGATCATCGCCGCCAATAATTCCGGCACTTCGGATCGGCATTTCACCCCCTATTCGAGGGGCGCCGATGCGGATCAGATGGCGGGCGGCGAAATCCACGCCAACATCGTCGAGACGATTCTTTCGGGGCGCTACCTGCGCTCGTTGTCGTCCCCGCTCGAAGCCGCCTACCTCTTCGTTATCCTCTCGGCGGCAGTGTGGTTTTTCCTGCGGCTCGGCGTCGGGGCGGGCGCCGTGCTCGCTTCAGCCTTGGTGGTCGCGGCCGCGGCTCCCGCCTATCTCGCTTTCCGTTACTACTGGGTGCTGCCGGTGGCCGAATTGCAGACGGGGCTGGCCGCCGCATTCCTCATGACGCTCGGCCTGCGCCTCACCGGCGAGGAGCGCGAGCGCTCCCGCATGCGGCAGGTTTTCGGGCGTTATGTGTCCGACGAGGTGGTCGACGTGCTGCTCGCGGAAGACAGAAAACCCGATCTCGCCGGAGAAGCCAAGGTCGTCACCGTTCTCTTTTCCGACATCCGCGGCTTCACGACCTTTTCGGAAAAGCTGTCCGCGCACGAGGTCGTCGAGATGCTGAACGCCTACTTCACGCGCGTATGCGAGCCGATCCTCGCGCAGGGCGGAACCGTGGATAAATACATCGGAGACGCGGTGATGGCGGTTTTCGGCTCGCCCGTCGCTTATCCGGATCATGCGCGCCGCGCGGTGCGCGCAGCGCTCGGCATGGCCCGCGAGGCAGAGGCTTTCAAGGCCTGGATGCGCAACCGGTTTCCCGATCGCGGCCTCGCGGACTTCGCCATAGGGGTCGGGCTATATACCGGCGAGGCAGTGATCGGCGACATCGGCACGCCGAAGCGCAGGGAATTCACCGCCATCGGCGACACGGTAAATGCGGCGTCCCGGCTCGAGGGCGCCACCAAGGAAATGAAGTGCGTCGTGGTGGCCGCGGAATCGACGGTCAAGGCGGCCGGAGACGGAGTGCGTACCGGAAGGATGGAAACGCTGACCGTCAAAGGCCGGTCCGAGCCGATCCGGACCTATGAGATCGTCGCCGAGGCGGGAAGCGTATGAAACTGAAAAATACATTAGAATCAAAAAGTTGGGACGTTTTTGACGTGACAAACTTCCTTCCGGAATAAGCCTGTATAGGCCGTACACTACGAGCGCTTGAAGGGGAGACGGGAGATCTCAATGAAGAACAGCCTAAGAACTCTGGGGTTCGCTGCAATGCTGGCCGCCGCCGGCGCGTTCGCCGCCGACGATGTCGGCCTCATCAACCACCTTGCCGGTGATGCGACGTACACGAGCGGCAAGAACACCGCGAAAGCCAAACCGTTCATGAAAGTCCGCGAAGGCGACCGTTTCAGCGTCGCGCCCGGAACCCAGCTCCGGGTCGTGTACTTCAAGGGCGGACGTCAGGAGAGCTACGCAGGGCCGGCAGGCTTCACCATCGGGGCCGAGCAAAGCACCGTGCAGAACGGCGCGCAACCGCAGCTGAGCACGTTGCCCGCCGGCGTGCCACAGAAGATTTCGCAAGCGCCGGAACTGATCCAGATCGCGAAGCTCGGGCGCTCGGGGGGTGTGGCGGTACGCGGGGCGGCGCGCGAGCAGCGCCTCACGGCACAGCAGCAGGCGGAAGTGCGCCAGGCGCGCAACACGTACGAGCAGCTGCGCCAGTCCTCGCCCGCGGACGACATCACCGCGGAGCTCTATCTCTACTCGGTGCTGCAGGACAATCTGCTCTATAACGACATGAAGGCGGTCGTCTCCGAAATGCAGCGTCGTCAGCCGGGCAACCCGGACGTCGCGGTCATGGCGGAGTACGTCAAGGCCAAGACCGAAGCTCGGTAGCCGCAGGTCGGCTGTGTGAAAGGGCCCGCTCAGGCGGGCCTTTTTATTTCTAGAATCCAGGCATGCTGAAGGGACGGCTGGAAGACGACCGCATGCTGACCGGCCGCGGCCGATACGTGTCCGACTGGCATCTGCCGGGCGAGGCCCACGCCTGTTTTCTGCGCTCCGACCGGGCGCATGCCGAAATCCTCTCCGTCGACGCGAGCGCTGCGTTGCGCGCGCCGGGCGTGCTCGGGGTCTTCACCGGGCAGGACATCGCCGCCGGCGGATTCAAGTCGCTCCCCGCTGCCTTGCCGGTGAAAGGCCGGGGCGGGATGGAGCTCATCAATCCCGGACGACCCGCGCTTGCGCAAGGTCGCGTGCGCTTCGCTGGCGACGCGGTTGCGATCGTGATCGCCGAAACGGCGCTGGCCGCCCAGGATGCGGCAGAGCTCGTTTCCGTGGAGTACCGCGATCTTCCGGCAGTGGTGAGCGCGGCGCAGGCCGTCGCCTCGGACGCGCCGCGCGTGCACGACGCGGCGCCGGGAAACATCGTGCTCGATTACGAATCGGGCGACGAGGCGCGCACGCGAGCCGCTTTCGATAGCGCTGCGCGCGTCGTCAAGCTCACGGTCGACCTCTCGCGCGTAGTGGCGAACCCGATGGAACCGCGCGCCTGCCTGGCCGCGTACGACGCGCAGGGCGGCATGTACCACCTGTATGCCTGCACGCAAGGCGCCGGCACCATGCGCAACCAGCTCTCGGCGGTGCTCGGCGTGCCGCCGGAGAAAATCCGCGTGATCGCGGAGGAGGTGGGCGGCGGCTTCGGCGTGCGCTTCAATCTCTATCCGGAATATTGCGCGGCCCTTTTTGCGGCGAAGCAGCTCGGCCGCCCGGTGAAGTGGACCGGCACGCGATCCGAGGTTTTCCTCGCCGACGAGCAGGCGCGCTGCGTCACTTCGAACGGCGAGCTCGCGCTCGATGCGAACGGCCGCATCATCGGCATGCGCTTCGACATGCTCGCCAATCTCGGCGCCTATCTCGCGCCGACCGGGCCTTTCATCAACACGCTCGGCATCGTGAACTGCCTTTCCGGCGTCTACGACGTGCAGGCCGCCTACGCACGCATCCGGCTCGCGCTCACGAACACGGCGCCGATGGCGGCGTATCGGGGCGCCGGGCGCCCGGTGATGTCCTACGCGCTCGAGCGCCTCGTCGAGCACGCGGCGCACGAGCTCGGCGCCGATCCGGCCGAATTCCGGCGCAAGAGCCTGATTCCGAAAAACGCTTTTCCCTACCGCATCGCCGCCGGGTTCGAGTACGACAGCGGCGACTTTCCCGGCGTGCTGGACAAGGGGCTCGCTGCCGCCGACTGGAGCGGCTTTCCGGCGAGAAGGGCCGAGGCGGCGCGCCGCGGCCGGCTGCGCGGCCGCGGCATGTCGACCTTCATCGAAGCGACGGGCGCGGGATTCGCGCCGCAGGACCAGGTCGAGATGCGTTGGAACCCGGACGGCACGCTCACGCTGTACGCGCCGACGCACAGCCACGGGCAAGGCCACGAAACGACCTACGCCCAGGTCGTAGGCGGCGCGCTCGGCGTGCCGATGGAATCCATCCGTCTGCGCACTGCGGGACCCGAGTTCTATCTTGTCGGCAACGCCACGGGGGGCTCGCGCTCGCTGCTCGCCGTGGGCAGCGTGTTGCTCCTCGCAGCGCAGGAAATGGTGAAGAAGGGCATGGCACTCGCCGCGGACGCGCTCGAAGCGGCCCGGGCGGATATCGAGTTCGGCAACGGCCGCTTCCGGATCAAGGGCACCGACCGCTCGATTTCCATCCGCGAGCTGGCTGGCAGGCACCCGGGCGAGCTCGATATGGCATACGCGAACAAGTTCGGCGCAACGTTTCCGAACGGCTGCCATATCGCGGAGATCGAGATCGAGCCGCAGACCGGAGAGACGGAAATCGTTTCCTACGTCGCGTGCGACGACGCCGGCAACATCATCAATCACCAGATTGTCGAAGGGCAGGTGCAGGGCGGCGTGACGCAGGGCGCGGGGCAGGCGCTGAGCGAGCTCGCTGTCTACGACCGCGACACCGGCCAGCTGCTGACCGGCAGCTTCATGGATTACGCGATGCCGCGCGCGGGTCTCGTGTCAGGACTGAAGCTCGTCGCGCATCCGGTTCCGACCAAGCTGAACCCGCTCGGCGCCAAGGGCGTGGGCGAGGCGGGCGTTACCGGGTCGCTGCCCGCCGTCATGAACGCCGTTGTGGACGCGCTTCAGCAGGCGGGGGTCAAGGATTTCGAGATGCCGGCGACGCCGCTGCGCGTGTGGAACGCCTTGCGGCAAGCTGCTTCGCGTTCTTGAGACGCGGTGCTACGCCTCCTTGGAGGACCAGGCGCAGTCGTGGCATTGATCGCGCCCGGGGCACTTGCCCTGCCTGCGCGCAAGGCAATGCTTGCGGCTGTCGCGGAATCGAAGGAACCAGGCGAGAAACGAGGGATTGCCGTAGTCGATGACCATCGGCGTGGCCCAGCCGGGCTGGAAGAAAACCTTTCTGGTCGTGCTCATCGTCGCGCTCCTTCACGACGAGCGTAGGCCGGCCGGAAAGAGCGCGTCTTGATCTAAATCACCTTCTGCCCGGCGGTGTCTCCGGTGTCGGGCAGAAGGTGTTTCCTGTGGAAACGTTCCCGTCGCTTTACGGTACGTCGGGTCGCGGGTCGGGGCTCACGAAGCCGTTGCGATTCGGCATCTGCACCTTCGGCAGCGTGCTCGCGTTGATCACCTCGTTCTTCGCCACGATGTTCGCCTCGCCGAGGATGTAGGCGACTACTGCGTAGAGTTCCTGATCGCTCAACGATCCGGGCGCGTTAAACGGCATCGCGCGCTTGACGTAGTCGAAGAGCGTGGTCGCGTAAGGCCAGTAGCTCTCGACGGTCTTGACCGGCGCCTTCGCGGGGCTGTTGTTCACGAGGGTGCCGCGCCCGCCGATCAGCTTGTCGCCGAGCTTGGTGCCTTCGAGCTTGGCGCCATGACACGCGACGCATTTCGCCTGGTACACCTTCGCGCCATCCGCATAGGTCCCGCTGCCCGGCGGCAGCGCGCGGCCGTCGGCCGGATATGAAAAGTAACGCGCCATCTCGGCGCTGCCTGGCGCCGTGCCCAGGTTGAGCTTGCCGCCGCCATACGCGGCTTGAGGCGCATCGGCCGAGCGCTGCGCGGCGCAACCGGCTGCAGCGAGCGCGACGCAGGCGCTGGCGCAAAACCATTCTGCTGATTTACGCGTGAACATTGCTGACCCTCCCGTCGGCGGCCACTGCCCAGCTCTGGATGGCATTCAAGTGGTAGACCGAGCCGATCGGGCCGTTCAGGCCGCGCACGGCGACGAGCTGCTTGAGCGTCGGCTGAACATAGCCCGTCTCGTCGGTCGCTCGGCTCTGGAGCACCGCCGGCTTGCCGTCCCAGTACCACGGAAAGCGGAAGCGCGTGTGGCAGATCGGCAGCACCGGGCCCTGCAGGTGCGCATCCGCCCACGTCTTTCCGCCATCGGTCGATACCTCGAGCCGCGTGATTCTGCCGCGCCCGCTCCAGCCAAGACCGGTCACTTCGTAGAAGCCCGGTCCGGGAAGCCGCATATCGCCCGACGGAAAGGTGATCACCGATTTCGCTTCCATCACGAAGGTGAACTGGCGCGCGATGCCGTTCGGCATGAGGTCGGTGTATTTCGATGTTTCTTCGCGCGTCATGAACGGCACGTCGCTCACCTCGAGCCGGCGCAGCCACTTGATGTGCGTGTTGCCTTCCCATCCCGGCAGCACCAGGCGGATCGGGTAGCCCTGCTCGGGACGGATGGCCTCGCCGTTCTGTCCGTAGGCGATGAAGGCGTCGTCGAGGCATTTGTCGAGCGGGATGCTGCGCGTCATGACGGCGGCGTCGGCGCCTTCGGCGAGAACCCATTTGGCGCCGGGCTTGAGCCCCGACTCCTTCAGCAGCAGCGCGAGCGGCACGCCGGTCCATTCGGAGGTGCTCGTCAGGCCGTGCGTGCCCTGCACGGTCTTAAGCGTGGGCTTGCTCCATTCCGTGAGCCCGTTGCCCGAGCACTCGATGAACATCGTGCGCGATATCGAAGGAAAGCGCCGGATGTTCGCCATCGAATACTTCTTTGGCCGCTCGACCATGCCGTGCACGACGAGCGAGTGCCGCGCGGGATCGATGACCGCGATGCCGCCATGGTGGCGCTCGAAATGCAATCCCGAAGGCGTGATGATGCCCATGCCGCTGTCGAGCGGCGTCATCGTCCAGGACGATTCCTTGGTCGGCGTTCCGAACCGCCAGCGCGACTCGGTCTCGAACTGCGAGCGCGAGCCGTAGCCGCCGTCGTCGTTGGTCGGCACGCCTTGTTCCTTGGTGGGATCCGAAGGAACAGGACGCTCGACGGCGCCGGGCGGCGCCTTCGCGTGAACGATCTTCGGCAGCATGCTGCCCGTGCCTACAGCGGCCATCGCCGCGCCGAGAAAAGTGCGGCGGCTGGTGAGGCGCTGCGGTGCACCAACAGCATCGCTATTGCGGTCGCGTCGAGCACGCGCGGCGAGGTAACGCGCCTCCGCCTCCACCATCGCCTCGATTCTGCGACGCGTCTTGTCGTCCCGCTTCGGCAGGCGTTGCATCATGGACGTCCTCCTCCTTTTGTGGAAGTGCAACGCTTAATACGCCGTTTTGTTCGGATTTTCCAGTAATGCCGCGATCTCGCCGAGCGTATCTTTTTGCCTCGTCGCGCGCCGGAAATTTTCAAAAGGAAACACTTCAGGAATGCGCTGCTCTTTCCCTCGGAAAGCGCGCGCGGCAAAGCTATTTGCACAGAAGCGTTTTTGCCTATACTAGGACGCAAAGAATAACGCTGCAGCGAGGAGCGCTCGAGCTCAGATCCCTAGCCGGCTTCGGGCGCACAGGTCTTCAACTGAGGAGGCGACAAATGAGAAGTGAGCACTACACGAGCGATGCGCCCTCCAGGCGCTTGCGCGTCGGCGCTGCGGCGATCGTGTCCGCGGCGCTCGCCATCGTTGCGAGCAGCGTCTTCGCCAAGGATTACGGCAAGCCGGGCCAGCCGGTCCACCTGGTGATCGGCTATCAGCCTTACTACACGCAGGCCTGGTCCGCGGTGATCCAGAAGGAAATGAAGCCGTGGGAGAAGCATCTGCCGAAGGGCTCGACCGTCGAGTGGCAGATCGGCCTGCAGGGCGCCATCATCGGCAACAACATGCTCGCCGACAAGAACGACATCGGCTACATGGGCGACATGCCCAGCATCGTCGCGGTGAGCAAGAAACAGATCAGGGATCTTCGCATCGTTGCGGTCCTGGGACTCGCGAACGATCAGTGCAGCGTGTTCCTTTCGCGCGTCGACGCGCCGAAGTTCAGCAGCCCGGTCGAAGCCGTCAAGTGGTGGAGCGGCAAGCGTGTCGCGGTGGCGAAAGGCAGCTGCACCGACCGCAGCGGCCAGGAGACGATGCGCAAGTTCGGCATCAAGCCCGAGCAGTACCTGAACCAGAACATCGAAGTGCAGACCTCCAACTTCAAGGCCGGCAGGATCGACGGCTCGATCATGTGGGAGCCGACCGCGTCCAAGATGGTCCTCGAAGGCATCGCCCAGCGCGTGGCCGACACCAAGCTGATCGGCAAGCTCGACGGCGGCTTCATGGCCATGCAAGGCGAGCTGATCAAGCAGCGCCCCGACGTCGCCAAGGCGTGGCTTGAGGCGGAGCTCGACGCGAACCTCTTCTGGGCGAAGCCCGAAAACTACATGAAGGTCGTCGAGATGGCGCACAAGAACACCCAGGGCTTCAGCAAGGAAGCGCTGTGGATGTCCATGGCCGGCAAGTACCCGGCGATCCAGGGCGGCGGCGACGTGCGCAACATCATGTACTACGGCTTCAACGACGAAGTGTTCAACATGATCAAGGACGCCACCGCCTTCCTGCACGAGATCAAGAGCGTCGCCGTCGAGCAGCTGCCGAAGGAATCGGTCATGCCGGAGTTCACGAGCGAGATCCTGAAGCGGCGCGGCTTGTCGGTGCCGCTCGCGAAGATCGTCGCCCAGCCGCCCGAGTCCTACCCGGGCGGCAAGATCAACCTGCCCGCAACCTGGCGGCAGTAGGTCCTTTGCAAGGCGCACGCGAGTCGCGGCCTCCCGGCCGCGATTCGCTTGAGGCGAGAGAAATGGATTTGATCGTTCAGTCCCTGGCAGGGGAAAGCGTGCGTGAGCACGTGATCGCCCTGCTGAGGAGCACGGCGCCGTTCGCCGCGCTTTCCGACAAGCTGCTCGGCAGGATCGCCGTCATCGCGACGCTGGAGCGGGTGCCCAGGGGCGAAGTGATCTACCAGGTGGGCGACCCCGCGAAGGACCTCTATGTCGTCGCCTCCGGCCAGGTGCGTCACGCTCTCGGCCCGGGCGCCCAGGCGACGGTGCTCGTCAAGGTCGTGGGCCGCGGCGATGTGATCGGCTGGGCCGCGCTTCTCAAGGACCGCTCCCGGCGTCTCGCGAAAACCACGGCGCTCGAAGAGTCCGAGCTGCTGAAGATCCGGGGCGACCAGCTCATGGAAGTGCTCGGCGATGACCCGGTCGCGGCGCAGGAGGTGCTCGAGCGCTGCGCGAAGATGATCATCGAGGACTTCACCGTGCCTGCCTGGCTCGCGCAGGTGCAGGTCCTGCCGACGGGAAAAGCAGCGGCCGGCACACGGGCCGGCGGCGCCTCGAACATTCGCGGGCTCGCGCTGTTCATGCACCGCATCTCCAAGTGGCTGCAAGGCCCCACGCCGTACCTGATGGTGGTCGGATTCGCGCTGTTCTTCGGCGCCTGGTACCTGCTATCGGAGGTGTTCCACCTATGGCGCTTCGCGAGCATTCCCGGGCCGCACCAGGTGCTGATCGAATGGCTCAATCCCAATCCGGTCTACGGCCTGTCGGTCTACAGCTCCGAGTACTACATCCACATCTGGTCGAGCATCCGGCGCATTCTCATCGGGTTCACCATCGCCACCGCGGTGGGCGTGCCCGTCGGGCTGTTCCTCGGCTGGTCGCGAACCTTTCGCGAGTACGTCTTTCCGGTATTCGAGACGCTGCGCCCGATTCCCGTCCTCGCCTGGGTGCCCCTCGCCATCGTGATGTTCAAGAGCGGAGCCGAGACGCCGGTCATCTTCCTCGCCACGCTCGCTTCCTTCTATGCCACTGCGCTCAACACCATGCTGGGCGTGGAGTCGATCGACGAGGCCTACCCGCGCGCAGCGGCCTGCCTCGGGGCAAGCAAGTGGCAGATATTCCGGCACGTCGTGATCCCCGGCGCGCTGCCCTACATCTTTACCGGCCTGCAGATCTCGGTCGGGGTCGCCTGGTTCTCGCTCGTCGCGGCCGAGATGGTGTCGGGCGAATACGGACTCGGCTACGTCATCAACACGTCGTACGTCAACGTCCGCTATCCGACCATCGTCATCGGCATGATCACGCTCGGAATCGTCGGCTACGTGACCAGCGCCCTCGTGCGCATGGCGGGCGACTACATGATGCAGTGGCGCGTGCGCGAGCTCGCGCTCGGGGGCAGGGAGTGAGCGCAGTGCTCGCCAACGGCAAGGGCGCGATCCGCATCGAGCACGTCGACAAGGTCTACGACGCCGCGGGCGCGCCGGTTCAGGCGATATCCGATTGCAGCCTAGATATCCGCGCAGGCGAGATCTGCATGATCGTCGGGCCCTCGGGCTGCGGCAAAACGACGCTCCTCAACGCCGTAGCCGGCTTTCACGACATCACCGGCGGCTCGATCTGGCTCGACGACGAGATGCTCTGCGGGCCGGGCAAGCCGCAGGCGCAGCCCGGGCCGGATCGCGTGGTGGTGTTCCAGAACGGCGCGCTTTTCCCGTGGAAGACCAACCTCGAAAACGTCGCGTTCGGGCCGGTGGTGCAGGGCAGGATGAGCAAAGCCGCCGCGCGCGAAAAGGCGCGCGAGCTGATGGCGATGGCCGGGCTCTCGGGCACCGAAAACAGCTATCCGGGGGAGATTTCCTCGGGAGTGCGCCGGCGCGTGGAGATCGTGCGCGCCTTGATGAACGACCCGAAGGTGCTGCTGCTCGACGAGCCGTTCCGCGCGCTCGATTCGCTCACCAAATCGGTGATGCACGAGGCGCTGCTGGAGATCTACTACAAGAACAAGGTCACCATCTTCTTCATTACGCACGACCTGGAGGAGGCGATCTTCCTCGGCCAGCGCGTGGCGATCATGACCACCAGGCCGTGCAAGCCGAAGAAGGTCCTCGATGTCGACATCCCGCACCCCCGGGATTACAGCGTGCTCACCAGCCGCCGCTTCCGCGAGCTGATGGAGGAGACGGTCCACGCGGTGCACGAGGAAGCGGTCAAGGCGTTCGAGGCGGGCGAAAAGGAAATGTGATGCGCGGATCCGAACTGCGGACGATCGAATCATGAGCGCGGCAGCCCCGGCAGCCGCGTTGGCGACCGGGCGCACGCGCGGCCGGGAAGGCTCCGCGCTCGCCCGGCGCGTGCGCCGCGCGGTCGTTTCGGTCGTGGTCTTCGTGCTGCTCTGGGAGCTGGGCTCGCGGCTGAAGTGGCCGTGGGTGGGCGACGCGCCGCCGCCCAGCGCGGTGCTCAAGGTCTGGCTGCCGCTGCTCACCGATCCGGGCTACTGGTACAGCTGGTACCAGAGCTCGCGGCGCGTCCTGACCGGCTTTCTCTTCGCCCAGCTGATCGGGATCCCGCTCGGTCTCGCGATGGCGACCAACCGGGTTTTCAACGACCTCACCTTTCCGGTATTCGAGGTGCTGCGGCCGATCCCGCCGCTCGCCTGGGTGCCGGCGGCGATCATCTTCTGGCCGACTCAGGAGTCTTCGATCGCCTTCGTCACGTTTCTGGGCGCCTTCTTCGTGGTCGTCATCAACGTCCTGGGCGGAGCCAAGTCGATCGACGTGCGCTACTTCCAGTCGGCTTACTCCATGGGGGCGACCAAGTGGGACGTGTTCCGCCGGATCATCCTTCCCGCCACGCTGCCGTCGATATTCGTCGGGGCGGCGGTCGGCATGGGGATCACCTGGGAGGTGGTGGTTGCCGCGGAGATGATCTCCGGAGGCGGCGGAGCGATCCAGTCGAGCGCCGGCGGCGGCCTGGGGTTCTTCATCTGGAACTCCTACATCGGCTTTTCGTACCCGCAGATCGTGGTCGGGATGATCAGCATCGGGATTGCCGGCTATATCTCCAGCTCCATCATCCGCGCCGTCGGCGTCGTGTGCACGCCTTGGCTGAGGACGCGATGAGCGTCGTAAGCGACAGCCGCACCGGGACCCGTCTGCGCATCAAGGCGAGCGAGATGCGCGTCGCCGAGGCGAGCAAGAGCTACGGCGACGCGCATTTCAGGACCGACGTGGTGAAAGACTGCTCCTTCACCATCGAGCGCAGCAAGCTCACCGTCATGATCGGCCCCTCGGGCTGCGGCAAGAGCACGATGATCCGGCTGCTCGCCGGCTTCGAGGCGCCGAGCGCCGGCACCATCACCATCGACGACAAGAAAGTGACCGGCCCGGGCCTCGATCGGCTGGTTCTTTTCCAGGAAACCGCGCTCTATCCGTGGATGACGACGTACGACAACGTGCTCTACGGCCCCCGGGCGCGCGGCGCGACGAACAAGGAAACTCTGGAGCTCGCCGAGTTCCTGCTCAACAAGGTGGGATTGCAGGCCTTCCGCGACAAGTATCCGATGCAGCTTTCCGGCGGAATGCAGCGCCGCGCGGAGCTCGCGCGCGCGATGATCAACAACCCGCACGTGATGATCCTCGACGAGCCGTTCCGCGGCCTCGACGCGATGACGAAGGAGCTCATGTGGGAGTACTACTCCTCGCTCTACGAGGAGAACCGCCGCACCAACTTCTTCGTCACCACCGACATCGACGAGGCGATCTTTCTCGCCGACCGGCTGCTCATCATGTCGAACATTCCTTGCCGCGTGCGCGCCGTGCTGGAAGTCGACGTGCCGCGCCCGCGCAAGCTCGCCGAGGTGGTGGAAAACGATCGCGCGAACCAGATCAAGATGGAAGCGCTGTCGATCCTGCACGAGGAAGCGATGAAGTCGTTCTCGCGCGGCAGCAAGGCGGCGGCGGATTTCGTCGAGGCTTACTCGAAGCGCATGAAGGGGTGAAACAGCGTGCGCTTCCTGTTTCCGCGAGAAACAGCCTGTGCTTCCCGCTACAGATTGCAGCGCGAAGAAGTTCTTG
The DNA here is from genome assembly GCA_004297625.1 of Betaproteobacteria bacterium. Lineage (GTDB taxonomy): Bacteria > Pseudomonadota > Gammaproteobacteria > Burkholderiales > SG8-39 > SCGC-AG-212-J23. The sequence goes on from SCTY01000025.1 coordinate 35,726, forward strand.
TTCTCGTGCGGGCGGTTGCCGCTCGTGGCGCGATCGCACAAAATCGAACGGACTGAGACGATCTCTTCGAAGGAGGCGCAAGTGGCCAAATCTGCCGAGCAGTGGTCTGCAAGGCCCAACTTCCCGCAGACGCATTACGTGGATTCGCGCATCTATACCGATCGCGAGATCTTCGGGGAGGAGAAGGAAAAGCTCTTCAAGCCCTCGTGGATCATTGCCTGCCACGAGTCGGAGCTGCCGAATCCGTGCGACTACCGGCTATTCACGCATCCGGCGGGCGTGCCGCTCATCATCGTGCGCGGCGACGATGCGAAGGTGCGTGCCTTCTACAACATCTGTCCGCACAGGGGAAACACGATTCTCTACGACCCGTCGGGCAACGCGAAGCGCATGACCTGCATCTTCCATCAATGGTCGTTCGACACGCGCGGCAACTGCCTCGACATATCGCGCGCGGAGCAGGGATACCAGAACCGCTTCTCCAAGGAAGATGCCGGGATGCGGGAAGTGAAGTGCGAAGTGGCCTACGGCGGCTTCGTCTGGGTCAATCTGCTCGACGAGTGCATGCCGTTGCGCGAATTCATCGGCGGCGCGATGGACATCCTCGAGCCGTTCATGCAGGAGCCCATGGAGATCTTCCATTTCCACAAGGCGCACCTGCGCACGAACTACAAGCTGTGGCACGACACCAACAGCGAGTTCTATCACGACTTCCTGCACTACTTTAATCGCATCACCGGCATGATGCAGCCGGGCTACTTCGACCGGAAATACACCGCTTATCCGAACGGCCACGCCACCGTCGGCTCGATGCAGATCCAGTACGACAAGTACGAGGGTTCCAAGGAGCGCGCGGTCGGCTGGCCGGGGCTCGCGCGCGGCGGCTGGTACATGGTGGACCTCTTCCCCGGCATGACGTACAACCTGCGCACCTCGGTGATGCGCATCGACACCGCGATTCCGCTCGGGCCGAACGAGGTGGTCATCGAGTTCCGCGGGCTCGGCCTCAAGCGCGACACGCCGGAAGAGCGCGCGCAGCGCATCTTCGACCACAACATGATCTGGGGGCCGTTCGGCAGGAACCTGCACGAGGATCTTCTCGGCGTCACGGGCCAGGGCCGCGCGATGCGCGAGGGGACCGACAGCCGGTGGGTGATCCAGGGGCGCGAGGAGAACAACACCATCCACGACGAGATCGGGATGCGCCATTTCTACGCCGAGTGGTCGCGCCGCATGGAGCGCCCCGCGTACGACCCGTACCGCGAGGGCAAGCCCGAACCCGTACGCGCCGTTGCCTGAATATGAACAGAACCGAACAAAGGCAGGCAGTCGAGGAGCTGGTGTACCGCAGCTGCCTCACGCTCGACAACAAGGACTGGAAGGGCTTCCTCGCGCTCTGCGACGACGATTTCCGTTACCACATCACCGCGTACAGCCCCGAGATCAGGCGGGACATGACCTGGCTCGAGCAGGACAAGAAAGGCATGGACACGCTGCTCACCAACCTGCCGCGCCACAACAGCGACCATTCGCCCATCACCCGCCACGCCACTGTGTACACCGTCGAGCTCGACGAGGCGAAGGGCGAGGCCGCGGTCGTCTCGGCGCTCCAGGTGTTCCGCACGCAGCTCGACGGCGGCGGGAGCGAGCTGTTCGCCGTGGGGCGGTTCTACGACACGGTCAAGCTCAACGGCTCCGGCCCGCGCCTCGCGAAGCGCATAGTGAAGCTCGAAACGCGCCAGCTCGGCTACGGCTACCACGTCCCGTTCTGATGCACGTCCGCGTCAATGCGCGCAACCGCGGCTTTCAGTTCGAGTGTGCGGCTGGCGAGAAGGTGCTCCATGCCGGCCTGCGCGCCGGGGTAGACCTCCCGTTCGAGTGCGCGACGGGCACCTGCGGCACCTGCAAGGCCAAGGTGATCGAGGGGCGCGTGCGCGATGCCTGGCCGCAGGCACCCGGCCGCAAGTACCTCAAGGCGGCGAACGAGTGCCTGATGTGCCAGAGCATCGCCGAAACCGACCTCACGCTCGAGGTCGCTAAATTCGTGAATCCGCTACAGCCGGGCGCGCCGGTCCCGACGGCGAGCCGCGGGCGGCTGGGTTCAGCGTCGTTGCTCGCGGCGGACGTAATGGGCTTCGACGTCGAGCTCGAGCAGCCGTGCGAATTCGACGCCGGCCAGTTCGCGCTGCTTGCGGCCCCCGGCGTAGGGGGGTACCGCGCTTACTCGATGGTGAATTGCGAGCGCGGCGCGCGGCGCCTCGATTTCGTGGTCAAGCGCAAGCCGGGAGGAGGGTTCTCTGAATGGCTCTTCGGCGCCGCGCGCCGCGGAGCGCTGCTCGAGCTTGTCGGCCCGCTCGGCAAAGCGACCTACTATCCCGGCCTCGAGAAGAACGTCCTGTGCATCGCCGGCGGCTCCGGGATCGCCGGCATGATGTCGATCCTCGCGCGTGCAGTCGAGTCCGGCGCTTTCGAGCGCCATTGCGGCTGGCTGTTCTTCGGCGTGCGCACCCTGCGGGACGCTTTCTATCTGCGCGAGCTTTCCGGCCTGCGGGAGCGCTCCGGCGGCCGCCTCGCGGTGACGGTCGCGCTCTCCGATGAGCCGGTCCCCGGGCGTGCGGCACGCGACTGGCCGCAGCTCGCTTTCGCGCATGGCCTGGTGCACGAGGTCGCCAAGGCCGCGATGGCAGGCAAGTACCAGAACGTTCGCGCGTACCTGGCCGGCCCGCCGCCGGCCGTCGATGCGGCGCTGCGCGTGCTTCTGCTCGACGCCAAGCTGACCGCGGACAACATCCGCTACGACAAATTCAGCTGATGACGAAGAAATTTCTCTGCCGGGTCGCCGAGATCCCCGAGAACGGCCTCAAGGAAGTGGCGGCGGAGGACGGCGAGAAGCTGCTCATCGCGAGCTCCGGCGGCGAGCTGTACGGCTACCAGGCGAGCTGCCCGCACCAGGAAGTGGCGTTGTGCGAGGGCCTGTACGACGGTTCCGTGCTTACGTGCCATATGCACCTGTGGCAGTGGGACATCCGCACCGGCGAGCCGATGGGAATCGCGGAGGCCCCGCTCCGTAAGTACGCGCTTGCCGTGGAGGACGACTCTGTCTTCATCGCGGCGGAAGCATCGGCGCTTGACGTCGGCGAGCTGTTTCGCGGCATATCGGCCCCGACGAGCGAGAAGCTCATGGCGCTCGCGCGCTCCGAGCAGCACGAAGCGGGCGCGGTGCTGTACGGCCCGGGCGATGCCGCCGAGGACTTCTTCATCCTGGATTCCGGGCGCGTGGAGTTCGTGCTCGGCCGGGTCGAGCGCACCGCGCCGGGCGGGTTCATGTTGAACAAGGGCGAGGTTTTCGGCTGGGCCGCGCTCCTCGAGGATTACCCGCGGCGCATCGCGAGCGCGCGTTGCCTCGAGCCCTCGGTGCTCCTGCGCATTCGCGGCAAGGCCGCGCTCGCGGTGCTCGAGGAGGACCCGGCGAGCGGCTACCTGGTCATGCGGCGGCTCGCGGCGCTGATCGCGCGCCACCTGGCCGCACGTTGATCGAGCTGCTTCTCTCCCGGCCGGTGATCGTCGCGCTCGCGGTGCTCGGGGCGCTGCTCTCGACGGTCGCTTCCTTCGCGCAGGTGCGCAAGGCGGTGAGCGACAAGTCGGCGCGCGTCCTCAATCTCGCCGGCTACGCCTCCATGGCGGTGAGCATCCTGCTCTTCATCGTTGCCGGGCTCTTGAGCTGAAAAATTACAACGGCGCACTGCGCGGCAGGCGGCGCTCCGGATCGTAGAACGGCAGCCGCTCCACGCGTGCCGCGCGCCCATCGTCGAGCCGCACGCGCTCGCCCGGGCCGACGTCGGCTGCGGTGAAGCCGAGCGCGATCTGTTTTTCCAGAGTCGGCGACCAGCATTCGCTCGATACCGTCGCCGCGCGCGGTCCGGCTGGCTCGTCGAGGATCTGCATCCCCACGAGCTTCCTGCTCATGTGAAAGGCGGTGCTTTTGTCCTCGACGAGGCGGTCCAGGCCGAGCTCGCGCGGATTGGCGCGGCCGTCGATCTCGCGGTCGAAAAGCACGTAGCCGCACTCGATGCGCAGGCTGTTGGCCGCCTCGAAGCTGCATTCGCGCAGGCCCTGTTCGCGACCCGCGTCGAGCACTCTTTGCCGCAGCCCGCCGCTCAGCGCAGCGGGGACCAGGAGCTCATAGCCGAGCTCGCCGCTATAGCCGAGCCGCCCGACGATCAGTCCCCCTTTTTCGAGGAAGCGGAAGTATCTGAGCCCGAGCAGCGCTTCGCGGCCGATCAGCAGGGCGAGAATCCGGCCGCTCGCCGGGCCCTGCAGCGCGAGGATCGCGTATTCGCCGGAGCGGTCGCGCGCCTGGAAGGCGAGGCGCTTGCCGGTGAACAGCCAAAAGCGCCCTCCATCGAGGCGCCACACCGTGGCGTCGATGAGGACGCTGCGGTCCTCGTTCAGCAGCAGCGTGTAGGCGATCTGTCCCGGGGCGAGGGCGTCGAGATCGCGTGTCTGCAGCTTCTGGAGCGATGGCTGTCCGGAAAATTCGTAGAGTCCCATGAAAGAAAAATCGAACAGGCCTGCCGCGCGGCGGGTGGCGAGATGCTCTTCTTGCGCGCTCACAGCGAGCGCATTAATAGCAGGGCTCCGGTGATCACGCAAAGCATGCCGGCGAGGCGCCGCAGCAGCTTGGGGCTCGCGACGTGGGCGAGCTTGACGCCGCCGATGACTCCGGCGAGCTCGAACACGGTGATCACCCACGCCGCCTGCCAGTCGATGAAGCCGTGGCGCAGGTTGCCGATCGAGCCCGATAGGGCGGCGATGATCTGCAGCACCTGGCTGGTGGCGACCGCAGTGAGCGGCAGGTAGCCGAGGATCACCATGATCGGCACGGAGAATAGCGGCCCGCCCGCGCCCGAGAAGCCCGAGCCGAACCCGGACGCGGCGCCGACCGCCGCGAGCTCGACCTGCCCGCGCCAGCCCTGGCCGCTGCGGTATTCCGAGTGAGGTTTCAAAGGAATCAAAACGTAGAGGCCGGCGCCGACGATGACGAGCGCAATGGCGATCGCGAGCGGCCGCGGATCCAAGACCGCGGCCAGCGCGGCGCCGGCGTAGCCGAAGACGATTGCGCCCGCGCATACCGGCGCGGCGATGCGCCAGGCGATGCTGCCGCGCCGGTGATAGAGGAAGCTGCCGAGGAGGCCGGTGAAGAGGAAGGTGAAGAGCGAGGTGGCCGCGGCCTGGTGGATCGTCATGCCGCCGCTCATTCCCCCGTACAGCGCGAGAAACGACACCATCAGCACGCCGCCGACGCCGACCGTGCCGATCAGCAGCCCTACGAATGCCGCAACCGCCGCAATGAGGACGTAGGAGCTCAGCCGGCGGCGAAGGCGACGAGCTCGCTCGTGAGCAGCACGGCGAGCTTCTTCATCAGCGCATAACCGATGGCGCTGTCCGACTCCATGAGCGCCATGAGGGCCGCGCCGTCGATCGCCACCACCTCGCACGGGGTCAGGCAGTACGCGGTGGCGATGCGCCGGCCGTGCCCCTCGACGAGCGGCGCCCAGCCGAACACGTCGCCGCGCCGGATGATCTCGCCCGCGGAGGTTTCGCGCTTGCCGAGGCCGAGGGTGAAACGCACCATGCCCTCGGCGAGCACGTAGAAGTCGTCGACCGCGTCGCCGACGACGTAGATGCGCGTGTCCTGCGGGAACGAGCGCGTGCGGGCGAGCGCGGCGACGCGGCCGCGCTGCGCCCGCGACAGGCCGGAGAAGAAGCGCGCCTCTTCGAGGACGCTTGCAGCCTGCTCCGGCCGGCTTACCGCGGAGGTCAACGCGCCATCTCTCGCTTCGGGCCGCCCACCATCTGCCGGAAGCGCGCGAGCTCTTCCTCTTTCATGAAGACGGTGTGCTCGGGACCGGGATAGCTGCGCGAGCGCACGTCGTCGCGATAGTCGGTGAGGCCCTTTTCGATGATCGGCACGAGGTCGGTGTACATCTTGGAGTGGCGCGGTGTGTGCTTCTCGTAGAGGTGGAACAGATCCGAGCCGATTATATGCACGCCGTGCGCGCGGTTGCCGGCGCCGAGCGAAATCACCGGCACGGGCAGCGTCGCCGCGAGGTACTCGCACACTTCCGAAGTGGTGACCTCGCACATGATGGAGAAGCAGCCGGCGTCGACCATCGCCCAAGCGTCGTCGACCAGCTCTTTCGCGCGCTCCGCGGTCTTGCCCTGCGCGAAGAACCCGCCGAGCTGCGGCATGCGCATCGGCGTGATGCCGATATGGCCCTGCACCGGGATGCCGGCCTTGACGATCGCCTCGATGTACTTGGCATGATGCTGGTTGCCTTCGCACTTCATCACCTCGGCGCCGCCCTGCGAGACGTACTTCGCGGCGTTGTCGACCGCCTGCTGCGCCGACAGGTGGAAGCTCATGTAGGGCATGTCGACCATGCGCAGGCCGTATTTCGAGCCGCGCTTGACCGCCTGCGCCATGAACATCACCTCCTCGAACGACACCGAGGTCGTGTCCTCGTGCCCGAAGAGCACCATGCCGCCGGTGTCGGAGACGCAAAGAATGTCGATGCCGACGCGGTCGGCGACGATCGCGGTCTCGTAGTCGTAGACCGCGAGCTGCACGATCGGCTCGCCTTTCTTCATCTTGTCCATCAGCGTCGGGATCGTGACCTTCTTGCGCGCCGGCTGGGACTGGGACGCGGGTTTCTGCTCTGCCATGTTCTCCTCCTCGTTCAGGGATCAGCGTCTTGGATAGCAAGACGCCAGAACGATTGCAAGCCCCGGCGCGAGTCCTCAAGCAGCGGAACAGCGGCTTCGTTTCAGAACGAAACCGCCATGTCAGCGCGAAACACTCTTGCGGCTGCGCCGCAGTCCCCATTGCCGGCGGCGCATCCACAGCGCCTTGCGGCCGATGCCGAGCATGCGCGCGAGCTCGGTCTCGGTGTGCGAATCCTGGAAGCGCTCGATCACCTCGCGGATGTACTCCTCGATGGCGAGCGGACGCGCGCCGCCGAGAAGCGGCACGCTGGCGCGCACCATCGGCAGCGCGGGCGCCACTTCGGCGAGGTCGCGCCCGGTGAGCGTTTCGCTATCGGCGAGAATCACCGCGCGCTCGATCATGTTCTCGAGCTCGCGCACGTTGCCTGGCCACGGATAGTTGTCGACGAAGGCGGAGAACTCGGCATCGAAACCGGTGACGCGCTTGCCGAGCTTGCGCGCATAGCGCTCGGCGAAATGCCGCGCGAGCAGCTGCCGGTCGGGCCCGCGCTCGCGCACCGGAGGCAGCTGAATCGAGATCACGCTTAGCCGGTAGTAGAGGTCCCTGCGGAACTCGCCGCGCTCCATCGCGGCGGCGAGGTCGCGGTGCGTCGCGGCGATGAAGCGCACGTCGATGAGCTTTTCTTCGAGCAGCCGCAGCAGCTTGACCTGCAGCGCCGCCGGCAGCTCGGACACCTCGTCGAGGAACAGCGTGCCGCCCTCGGCCTCGCGGATCAGCCCTTCGGTCGGCTCGAGCGCGGCCGTGCCTCTCGCCTGGCCGAAGAGCTCGCGCTCGAGCGCATCGCGGGACAGCGCACCGCAGTTGGCGACGACGAACGGCCGCTCGGCGCGCGGGCTCGCGTAGTGCAGCGCGGCCGCGACGAGCTCCTTGCCGGTGCCCGACTCTCCCGAGATCAGCACCGCCGCGTCCGAGGGTGCGCTCTTGCGCACCAGCTCGAGCACGCGGCGGAGCCCCGGGCTGTCGCCGATGATCGGCCACGGGCGGTACGCGCTCTTGAGGTTGCGCTTCAGAATGGCGTTTTCGCGCGCGATGAAGCGTTCCTTCAGCGCGCGCTCGACCGCATGCAGCAGCTCGTCGTTGTCGAAGGGCTTGATGATGTAGTCGACCGCTCCCGCGCGCAGTGCCGCGATCGCGCTCTCCATCGAGGAGTAGCTCGTGATCATGATGACCGGAAGCTCCGGGCGCAGGGTGCGGATGGCGCCGATCGCATCCAGCCCGGTGCCGTCCGGCAGCCTGAGGTCGGTGATCACCAGGTCGAAATCGGCGGCGCGCACGCGTGCAAGTCCCGCCTTGACGGTCGCCGCGCGCTCGGTCGCGTAGCCCTCGCGCGTGAACAGCAGCTCGATGACTTCGGCAAGCCCCGGGTCGTCGTCGATGACGAGAAGCCGCGCGCGCGTCATGGCTCTCGAGGAGAAAGCGGCAGGTCGATCTCGAAGCATGCGCCTCCTTGCGGGTGATTGACCGCGCGAATGCCGCCGCCGAGCTCCTGCACGAGCTCGTAGGTAATGGCGAGGCCGAGCCCGGTGCCTTGGCCGGCCTGCTTGGTGGTAAAGAACGGCTCGAACAGGCGCGCGAGATGCTCGGGCGGTATTCCGGGGCCGTGGTCGCGGATCGAGACGATCAGGCGCTTGCCGCCCTCGACGCGGCTTTGCGCCTCGATGCTTCCGCTTCCGTTCATCGCCTGCGCGGCGTTGAGCAGCACGTTGAAAAGGATCTCCTGCAGGCTGCCGGAGCGCGCGAGAACCGCCGCGCCCGGCGCGCCGGCGTACTGCACGTGCACTCCGGTGCCGGATGGGCTGTGGCGCAGCAGCGCCAGCGCCTCCTCCATGGCCGCATCGGCAGCCACGGGCACCAGCGTGTCGCTGCCGACGCGCGAGAAGTCGCCGAGTTTTTTCGTGATGGCGAGCACCCGCGCGATGTTGGCGCTGATCGAGGCGAGGCCTTTATCCATCGTCTCGGGCGTCACGCCGCGCTTGGACTGCAGGATCTGCAGCATCGAGCTCACCGCCGCGAGCGGGTTCGACACCTCATGGCAGACCGAGGCCACCATGAAGCCGAGCGCGGCGAGACGCTGCGTCTGCGCATTGAGGGTTTGCTTTTCTTCGCTCATACCGCGGGACGCAGCAGCGGACGCTCGATCGCGCGCTCGTCGATCGGGACGCACAACCCCGCCGCTATTACCGACAACGCGATCGCGGCGAGCCATACCGGCAGGTAGGAGCCGGTGAGGTCGAACGCCGCGCCGCCCGCCCAGGCGCCGAGGAAGGCGCCCAGCTGGTGGCCGAGAAACGCGAGCGAGAACAGCGTCGACAGGTACTGCACGCCGAAGATCTGGCCGACGAGCGAGTTGGTGAGCGGCACGGTGCCGAGCCAGGTGAAGCCGAGGACGGCGGCGAAAAGGTACGCGCCCGCCGCGGTCGGCGGCGCCGAAACGAACACCGCGATGGCCACGGCGCGGATCACGTAGATCCAGGCGAGCAGCCATTTCTTGCTGTAGCGGCCGCCCAGCGCGCCGGCGCAGAAGGAGCCGGCGATGTTGAAAAGCCCGATGGTCGCGAGCGCGCTCATGCCCTGAACCGGAGTCAGGCCGCGGTCGACGAGGTAGGCGGGCAGGTGCGTCATGATGAAAATCGTCTGGAACCCGCAGACGAAGAAACTGGCGGTCAGGAACCAGAAGCCGCGGTGCGCGATCGCTTCTCCGAGCGCCGCGCCGATCGGCTGTCCTTCCGCTTCGCTGGACGAGCGCCCGGCGAGCGCCGCGCCGAGCGGAATCATGAGAAACGCAGCCGCGCCGAGCGCAAGCAGCGCGTTCTGCCAGCCGAAGGCGGAAATCATCGCCTGGCCAGCCGGCAGCATGGCGAACTGGCCGAAGGAGCCGCAGGCGCCGGCGATTCCCACCGCCATGCTTCTTTTCTCGGCCGGGAACGCGCGCGCGACCACCGCGAGCACGACGCCGAAGCCGGTACTCGCCAGCCCGAGCCCTACGAGCAGGCCGGCGGCGAAATCGAAAGCGAGGGTGCGGCCGGAATACGCCATCGCCCAAAGGCCCAACCCGTAAGCGAGTCCGCCGGCGACGAGCACGCGGCCCGCGCCGGCGCGGTCCGCGATCGCGCCGGCGAACGGCATGGCGAGCCCCCAGACGAGATTCTGCAAGGCGATCGCGAATGAAAAGACTTCCCGGCCCCAGCCGAGATCGAACGACATCGGGCGCAGGAAGAGCCCGAAGCTCTGGCGCGTGCCCAACGCGAGCATCAAGACGAGCCCGCCACAGGCGAGCACCACCGCTGGACTGCGCCAACCTCGATGCTTCACGGGCACTCCTCCTCGGACGGTATGGTGTCCGACAAGGACCGGCCGGCGCAACTACCTCACGCGGCGCGCGGCAGGAGCAATTCGAACCCCGGGACGATGCGGTGCACGGGCAGCTTGGACATTTCCCACTCCCGCGTCCGCGGGTCGTACTGCGATCCGGTGAAGCAATGCCACTCGGCGTCGTCCAGCTTCGGGTAATCGCCGCGGTAGTAGTAGCCCGGCCAGCGCGTTTCCTTCCTGAAGAGCGTGTGCCGGGCGACCGACTCGGCGGTGAGGACCCGGTGCTGGAGCTCCCATGCGCGCTGCAGCTGGTGCAGGTCCTCGGCGCCGATGTGCTCGAAATCCTCCTGCAGCATGGCGAGCAGCTCGAGCCCGCGGTTGAGCAGGTTCTCGCTCGTCACGTAGAACATGCTGTAGCCGCCGACGTACTCGTCCATGATCTTCTCGAGCCTCTGGAGGCCCTGGAGCGGCGATATGTAGCCCGGTGCCACGGTTCCGGCGACGATCTCGTTGCGCATCACCCGGTAGGTTTCCAGCGGCTTGTACACGACTTCCCGCAGCTGCTTGACGTACTCGTCGTCCACCTCCGGCGCTTCGGCTTTGCGGTCCATGACGTACTTGACGGCGGCTTTGCCGGCGAGCCTTCCCTCGGTAAACGAACCGGCGGAGAACTTGTGCGCCGAACCGCCGATGGTGTCGCCGGCGCCGAAGAGCCCCTGCACGGTGGTCATCCGGTTGTAGCCCCACTGGTAATCCGCCGGCGCGCAATCTTCCGGGCCGCTTGCCCAGGCGCCGGAGCACGTGGCGTGAGACCCCATGATGTAGGGCTCCGAGGTGGTCAGCTCGGAAGGCTTCTCCTTGGGATCGATGTTCTGCGACGCCCACACGACCGCCTGCCCGATCGTCATGTCGAGGAAGTCCTCCCAGCCGAGCTCCTCCTTTTCCTTGGTGTCGAGCACGTGCTGCGTATGCATGTAGATCGGGCCCTTGCCGGCCTTGATCTCCTCCAGCATCGCGTGGTTGCGCAGGCAGGTCGGCATCGGCTGGATGTCCACGTAGTGGCCCACGCGCGCCTTGATCTCGGGATAGCGATCCTTCTCGTAGAACTCGCCCGCGGCGTTCGTCGCGTGCGACTTGAGGAGCAGGAACCAGGCGCCGACCGGCCCGTAGCCGTCCTTGAAGCGCGTGAGGACGATCTTGTTCTCCATCTGCGTCATCGTGGCGCCGGTCGGAATGAGAAGACCGTAAGCCGAAGCCGTGCTCCAGGGCGCATACCAGGTGCGGCCCATGCCCTCGCCCACCGCTCTCGGCCGGTAGATGTGCGAGCCGCCGCCGGCGCCTACGATCACCGCCTTCGCCCGGAAGACGTAGAAATCGCCGTTGCGCACGTTGAAGCCGACGGCGCCCGCGATGCGGTTAGGCCGGGTCTTGTCCATCACAAGGTGCGTCACCATGATCCGGTTGTAGACCTCGGTGACGGACTTGCGCGCGGCCTCGGCGACGAGCGGCTTGTAGCTCTCGCCGTGGATCATGATCTGCCACTTGCCTTCCCTCATGTAGCGGCCGTTGGCGTTCTTGAGGATCGGCAAGCCCCACTCTTCGAATTTGTGCACGGTGGAGTCCACGTGCCGGGCGATGTCGTACACGAGGTCTTCGCGCACCAGGCCCATCAGGTCGCCGCGCGCGTACTTGACGAAGTCCTCGGGCTGGTTTTCGCCCCACTGCATGCCCATGTAGCAGTTGATCGCCGAGAGGCCCTGCGCCACGGCGCCGCTTCTCTCGACGTTCGCTTTTTCGACCAGGACGATCTTGAGGTCGCGGCCCCAGTAGCGCGATTCGTACGCGGCGCCGCAGCCGCCAAAGCCGCCGCCCACGATCAGAATGTCCGAGTCGACGAACCGGGTTCTTCTTGCCATGGCGTTACACCTTCCTGACGGTGGGAAGCGCGTCGATGTGCAGCGCTTCGGGTTCGTGCGAAAGCAGCGGCGAGCCGAGCGCGCTCAAGTCGGGCTGCGGGTGATCCTGCGCGGCCTTGATCGAGCCCCAGGGCGTGGTGCGGATCGGGAAGGTGAATTCCTTGATCCGGCCGTCGCGGTAGCGGATCTTCCAGGAGATCGATCCTTTTTCCGGCTCGCGCAGCACTCTGACCTTGTGGCCGAGCGGCGCGAAGTCCGCGTAGCCGCGCACGTCGATGGCGTGCTGCTGGCAGGCCTTCACGCAGGAGTAGCACTCCCAGCAGAAATTGGGCTCGACGTTGTAGGAGCGCCGGTACACGGGGTCGATGTGCATGATGTCGGAGGGGCAGATGTCCACGCAGTCGCCGCAGCCGTCGCATCGCGTCATGTCGGTGTAGGTCGGCATCGCTAGGTCCTGACGATGAAGTTCTCGGTGGCCGGAGTGGGCAGATCGGAGGAGCCGTTCGCTTCCTCGACCCTTCTCTGGAAGGCGACTGCCGGCTTGTAGAACATGTGGCCGAGCTTCGACCACGGCACCGCAACGAAAAGCAGCGTCGTGAAGAAGAGGTAGATCCAGAACACGATGCGATTCGACGTCGCCTGCCATGCGAGCGCGAAGACGATGCTCGCGAGCAGCGGGCCGATGAAGAGATCGGCGCGCCCGAGGCTGAAGGGCGAAGCGCCGTCGTAGGCGACGTTGACGCGCAGGAAGAAGAAGAACCACAGGCCGCCGGCGAGGATCATGAGTGCGCTGACGGTCCATAAGGTCGGCAAAGACGTAAAACTTGCCCCGAACACCATCGCGACGGTGCTGATGAGGTAGATAACGAAGCCATACATCATCAGCAGGTGCGAGGCGCGTCTCGGCCACTTGCAGAACTCGCCCGATACGGCGGCTTCCGCGACCGTCTCGAGCGCGAGCGACAGCGTTTCGCCGCCGCTCAGCGGTCGCTTCGCCCGGGCTTGTGAGGCTTCCCTGCGCAGCGCGAAGAACTTCCCGCTGCCCTTGTGGTAGACGTCGAACAAGGTGCCGGCGAGCACCGCAAGCGCCATCAGTACTACGTAGACCTGCATGAAGCTCGCGGGCAAAAAGTCGGCCAGTCCCGCGAATGGGTTGCTGGTGAACATCTTGGTTCGTACCTCCTCGCCGGCGATTTTACGGAGCGGCGTCCGCGGGAGCACAAAAAAACGCTATGCGGCCATAGAGCGGGCGAATGCAGGCACGCAAATCGCAAGAGCGCGGACATGAGGCTCAAGACGGTCTGGTCGCTCGCGCTGCAGGCAGTCCACGCCTGGATCGACGACTACGCCCCGAGCATGGGGGCGGCGCTGTCGTACTACACGCTGTTTTCCATCGCCCCGCTGCTGTTGATCGTCACCGCGCTCGCCGGAATGGTCTTCGGCGACGCCGCAGCGCGCGGCGAGATCTTCGGCCAGTTGCGCGACCTGATGGGCGACCAGGGAGCGGCCGCCGTCGAAAGGCTGCTACAGAGCGCTCACCGGCCGCAGGGCGGCCTCATCGCGACGGCGACCGGAGTAACCATGCTGCTCGCCGGCGCGACCAGCGTCTTCGGCGAGCTGCAGAACGCGCTCGACCGGATCTGGCGGGCGCCTGCGCGCCAGAAAGCCTCGGGCTGGTGGTACCTGGTGCACGCGCGGCTGATGTCCTTCGGCATGATCCTCGGCATCGCGTTCCTGCTCATGGTTTCGCTCGTCGTGAGCGCGCTGCTCTCGGCGCTGGGCAAGCTGTGGGGCCCGGCTTTCGCGGGCTGGGAGACCTTGGCGCACGGCATCGACATCCTGACGAGCTTCGGCATCGTCACGCTGCTCTTCGCGATGATCTACAAGATCATCCCGAGGGTCAGGGTCGCCTGGCGCGACGTGTGGATCGGCGCGGCGGTGACCTCGGCGCTCTTCGCCGTCGGCAAGTTCGCGATCGGCCTGTACCTCGGCAAGAGCAGCGTGGCGTCGGCTTTCGGCGCCGCGGGCTCGCTCGCGGTGATGATGCTTTGGGTGTACTACTCGGCGCAGATTTTCCTGCTCGGCGCCGAGTTCACCTGGGTCTACGCGCATACCTACGGTTCGCGCAGAGGCAAGCCGCAGCCGGCGCCGGTAATCCGGCGTTCCGAGGCGGCGCCAGCCGCAGCGGGAACGATCGAGAAGCTGAAAAGAAGGCCCGTGCTCGCGTTCGGCGTCGCCGCCGCGCTCGGCGTCGCCGCGGGACTGGCAAAAAACCTTCTTAAACGCTAACCGCGCCTTTGCGCGCGACCGGGTCGCGCTTGCGGCGGTATTTCTGGAGGAACGCCGGCAGCCAGGGACGCGCCGCGAGAAGCAGCGTTATCGGGGTGCGCTCCGAGGGCGGCAGCGGCGCATCGTCGCTGCGCATCTGCGAAAATTCGGTGGCCGTTTTTCTCAGGCGCGCGAGCAGCGCCGAGACCGAGGGCTTCGAGAGCGCGCCGTTGGCGAGGACGAACACCTCGTTTTCGCGGTCGAAGCGCGAGTCGAAGAACTCGCCCTGCACCTTCTCCTTGAACAGGCGTTGGATCGGTCCGTCCGGGATCCAGGCGAACGCGCGGCTGACGAGCAGGCGGATGCGGTTGTTGGGCATCAGCTCGATGAACTTCAGCCGGTCGAGCCGCGCGAGCAGGCGCGTGCATTCCGCCGCGTCGAGGTCGTATTCCGCGAGGATGCGCTCGAAGCTCCAGTAATTGAGCACGCACAGCGCGGCCAGCATGAGCTTGTGGTCGGCGACGAACTCCTTTTCCTGCTCGTAGGTGAGCCGCGAGATGACGGCGTCGTGCGCGCCCAGGCCGCGCGCGAGATCCGAGGCCTCGAGGCCGGCGAGCTCGCAGATCGCGTCCAGGCGCGAGAGCGAGAACTCCTTCTGCGAGAGCATGCGCTTCACGCTCGCCTCGCTCATGTCGAGGCGCTTCGCCACCGCGGCGTAGGTGATGTTGCGCGCGCGCAGCTCGCGCTTCAGGTTGTCCACCAGCGCCGCAGTGCGTGCCATGCCGCTTCCCCCCTGACGAAGATTATGCGCGCCGCGGGGCTAGAATCGCGCTCGCATGGACATCGGGATAATCGGACTGGGCCAGATGGGGCGCGAGATGGCGGCGCGTCTCATCGACTCGGGCCACGCGCTCACGGTCTACAACCGCACCGCGGCCGCGACGCAGCGCTTCCGCGGGCGGGCGAGGATCGCCTCCTCGGCCGCCGAAGCGGCCGGCGCCGAAGTCGTGATCACGATGCTCGCGGATGACGCTGCGGTTGAAAGCGTCTGGCTGCGACAAAAACTCATTCCTCGTGGAATTCACGTCAACATGGCGACCGTAAGCCTGGCGCTGACCCGCGAGCTCGCGCGCGCGCATCATCAGTACGTGGCGGCGCCGGTGTTCGGTCGCCCCGCGGCGGCCGCGAAAGGCGAGCTCGACATCATCGCCGCCGGGCCGAAAGCCGCCGTCGAGCGCTGCCGGCCGCTCTTCGAGGCGCTCGCGCGCCAGGTTTTCGTCGCGGGCGAAACGCCCGAGCAGGCGGCCGCGGTGAAAATCGCGCGCAACTTCCTGCTCGCCACGGTGATCGAGAGCCTGGGCGAAGCCTTCGCGCTCGTCGGCAAGGCTCATGTATCACCCGAAACCTTCCTTCATATATTGACAAGCACTTCGTTGGCCGCGCCGGTGTACAAGAGCTACGGAAGACAGATGGTCGAGGGGGCGTACGAGCC
This sequence comes from Betaproteobacteria bacterium, assembly GCA_004297625.1. GTDB lineage: Bacteria > Pseudomonadota > Gammaproteobacteria > Burkholderiales > SG8-39 > SCGC-AG-212-J23. Next base: position 51,501 of record SCTY01000025.1, read on the forward strand.
GGCGCAATTCTCGATGGAGCTCGGCCTGAAGGATCTGGAGCTTGCGCTCTCGGCCGCGCGCGAGAAGGGCGTTGTCATGCCGACGGCTGAATTAATAAGAAAAAACCTGCTGGACGCCATTGCGCAGGGCAACGGCCGCAAGGACTGGACCGCGCTCGCGGAATACCTGGGTTCTAAAGGATCCGGTTGAACCAGAGAAGCGAGAGCAGCGCCGAGAGCAGCGCGCTGAGCGCAGCGGCCGCGGCGAAGAGCGCCGTGATCTCGGTCTCTTTCTTCTCCAGGACGAATTTTGCGTTGAGCGAGCGGTAGATTTTCTTCAGGTCGGGCGCCGAGCCGGCGTAGAAATACTCCCCGCCGGTGACGTTGGCGATGGTCTTCAGCGTGTCCTCGTCCAGGCGCACGCGCATCGACCATCCTTCGCCCACCAGGATCTCGCCGTTCGGCGTGCCGACGCCGACGGTAAAGATGCGCACGCCGCGCTCGGCCGCCATGCGCGCGGCCTCGATGGGATCGGGCCCGGTGGTCGGCTGGCCGTCGGTGAGCAGGATGATGGCCGCCGACTTGTACGAACCCGGCGCGACCGGCTTGTCGGGCGCCTTTTCGGACTTCCGTTGATCCTGAAAAGGCCTGCGCGCGTGCTCGCCGCGCGGATTGGAGGAGCGCAGGTCGAATTCGACGTCCGGGAAGATGGCCTTGAGCGCCACCAGGATGCCGCTGCCGATGGCGGTGGCGCGCTGCAGCTGGAAGCGGTCGATGGCGGCGATGATGTCCTCGCGGTTCTGCGTCGGCGGCTGTACCAGCGAGGCGGTGCCCGCGAACGCCACCACGCCGATGCGCGTGCTGCGCGGCTGCTCGTGGACGAACGCCTTTGCGGCGGCCTGCGATGCGGAAAGGCGATCGGGCTCGACGTCCTTGGCGCGCATGCTGCCCGAGACATCCATGGCGAGAATGATCGTTTCCTGCTGCGAGGGCAGCTGCACGAGCGCCGCCGGCCGCGCGATCGCCGCGATCATCAGCACGAGCGCCAGGAGGAAGAGAAGCGGCGGCACGTGGCGCCGCAAGCCCGGCCGCGCGCCGATCGCGTCCTTCACCATGGCGAGGCTCGCGTAGCGCAGCGCCGCCTTGCGCTTGCGGCGCACGACCACGACATAGGCGAGCACGAGCAGCGGCACGAGCGCGAGGAGCGCGAGAGCTTCAGGCCACAGAAAAGCCACGGGTCTCTCTCAGGTGATGCGGCATGGCGGCGCCGGCGAGCTGGGTGCGGCGCTTGCGCAGGTCGGCGAAGCGCATGATCGCGTCGGCGAGCTCGTCGCCGGTGGCGAGCTCGAGCGCATCGACGCCGGCGTCGCGCAATCCCGCGCGCAGCTCTTTCTCGCGACGGCGCGCGATTTCGGTGAAGCGGCTGCGGAAGCCGCGGTCGTGCGTGTCGACGAAAATCTGCTCGCCGGTTTCGGCGTCCTGCATGACGAAGAGCCCGAGATCCGGCAGCTCCATCTCGAGCGGGTCGTAAAGGCGCACCGCGAGCACCTCGTGGCGCCGGGCGAGGAGCGCGAGCGGCTTCGCCCAGCCGGGCGCGCTGATGAAGTCCGAGACGAGGAACACGAGCGAGCGGCGCTTGATGATCTGGAACGCGCTGTGCAGCAGCTCGTCGAGGCGCGTGCCGCCCGAGCGCGCGAGCGGCGCTCGCGCGGCCATGCGGTCCATGAGATGCAGCACGTGCCGCCGGCCGCTGCGCGCCGGGATCACGGTGTCGACCTTGTCGCCGTAGAGCAGGGCGCCGACGCGGTTGCCGTGCCGCGTCAGCAGGCGCGCGAGCACCGCGACGAAGTCGGCGGCCACCGAGCGCTTGCGCACCTCGCCCGAGCCGAAATCCACCGAAGGGCTGAGGTCGAGCAGGAACCAGGCATTGATGTCCCGATCCTCGTTGTATTCCCTCACGTACGGCGTCTGCAGCCGCGCGGTGACGTTCCAGTCGATCCTGCGCACGTCGTCCTGGTACTGGTACTCGCGCAGGTCCGCGAGATCCAGGCCGAAGCCGCGGAACAGCGTCCTGTAATTACCGTGCAGCAGGCCGTCGAGGCGGCGGATCACCGTCCACTCGAGGCGCCGGAGCAGCTTCTCAGGATCCGGCCGCGACCCTGACATGGCTCTCCAGCGGTTTCTGCGGCGCCGCCACGTGCTGCAGCACGCGGCGGATCAGGTCGTCCGGCGTGAGCGCGTCGGTAAGCGCCTCGTACGAAAGCACCAGCCGGTGGCGCAGCACGTCGGGCGCGAGGTCGGTCACGTCCTCGGGCAGCACATAAGCCCGGCCGCGCAGATGCGCGAGCGCGCGCGCCGCCTCGATGAGATGGATGGACGCGCGCGGGCTCGCGCCGTAGGTGATGTAGCGCCCGAGATCCTTGATGCCGTACTGGTCGGGATGGCGGGTCGCCGCGGCGAGCCGCACCGCATACTGAATGAGCGACGGATCGACGTAGGCGTTGCGGCATTCGCGCTGCAATTCGCCGAGCTGCTCGGTCGTCGCCACCTCGGCGACGTCGAACGCCGGGCCGGTGACGCGCTCGACGATGACGAACTCCTCCTCCTCCGACGGATAGCCGACCAGCACCTTCATCATGAAGCGGTCGACCTGCGCTTCGGGGAGCGCGTACGTGCCCTCGGTCTCGATCGGGTTCTGCGTCGCCATGACGAGGAACGGCTCGGGCACCTTGTGCGTCTCGCCGGCGATGGTGACCTGGCGCTCCTGCATCACCTCGAGAAGCGCGCTCTGCACCTTCGCCGGCGCGCGGTTGATCTCGTCGGCGAGCAGCAGGTTGGTGAACACCGGGCCGAGCGAGGTGCTGAAGTCTCCGGTCTTCTGGTTGTAGATGCGCGTGCCGACGAGATCCGCGGGCACGAGGTCGGGCGTGAACTGGATCCTGCGGAACGCGCCGCGCACGGTGCGCGCAAGCGTCTTCACCGTGAGCGTCTTGGCGAGGCCCGGCACGCCTTCCACCAGCAGGTGGCCCTGCGCGAGCATCGCCACCAGGACGCGCTCGAGAAAATGATCCTGCCCGACGACGACCTTCTTCACCTCGTAGAGCACGCGCTCCATGAGCGTGGTGACCTCCCGGTTCATCGTTGTGTTCTCCATTGATTAGAAAGGCGAGAGCCCGACCGCGCCCGCGGCCGACTCGATCGGCACGGCGAAACCGATGCCGATGAACACGCGCTGCTCGGTGGGGTTGAGCAGGCCGGTGACGATGCCGACGACTTCGCCCTCGGCGGTGACCAGCGGTCCGCCCGAGTTGCCGGGGTTGGCCGCCGCGTCGAACTGGATCAGGTTGGTGAGAACGCGCTTGCCTTCCGGCGAGCGGTATTCGCGGCGCAGGCCGGATACGACCCCGGCGGAAGCCGAGGGGCCGATGCCGAACGGAAAGCCGACGGCGAGCACTTCGTCGCCGATCGCCAGATCCTTGGTCGAGCGCATCGTCGCCGCGGGCAGATCGTCGGGAATGGTCTTCGCCTGCAGGATGGCGAGGTCCTGCTCCGGTTCCACGCCGATCACCGCCGCTTCGGATTCGAGCCCGTCGGCAAAGACGATGCCCAGCCTGGTGGCGGCGTTGACGACATGCAGGTTGGTGAGGATGACGCCCTGGTCGACGATCACGACACCGGTTCCGGTGCTGCGCTCGACTTCCTCGCCGCTCTCATCGTCGAGCGCCAGCCCGCGCACCCGCACCACCGAAGGACGGATGATCTCGTAGGCCTTCGACAGGCGCGAAGGCAGGGGCTTGCTCTCCAGCGTGCGCAGCACCGCGGCGTCGATGTCCTCCTGCGCCAGCGCGCGCGGCCCGGGAGCGAGCGTCGCTTGGAGTGCGACGAGCGATGCGGTAATGACGACACCCGCCGCGAAGAGAAGCGGCGCCCGGTGCCTTGCGAGGAACTGGCGCCACCCCGGCTTTTTTTTCGGCGGCGCCGGATCCGGTGCTGCAGGCGGCGCAGGCGGCCGCCCCGCAGGGGCTGCGGAGCGGCTCGAGCTGCTATAGAGCGTGGCTTTCCTCACTGCTTTTCAGTCGACCCCGATTCGCTGCTACAGTTCCGCGCCTATGGCGTCCAAGCGCATTCTCACTACTCATGTCGGCAGCCTGATCCGGCCGCCCGAGCTTCTGGAGTTTATCCGTCCCAAGCAAAATGGGCAGCCGTACGACGAGCAGGCGTACGCAAAATGCCTCAAGGCTTCGGTCGCCGAGGTGGTGCGCCGCCAGGCCGAGGCCGGCATCGACGTCGTGAGCGACGGCGAATTCGGCAAATCGATAAGCTGGTCACAGTACGCGTTGGAGCGGCTCTGCGGATTCGAGCGCCGGCCCGCGCGCCCGGGCGAGCACGGCTTCAGCCGCGGCGCGGACCGCGCGCGTTTCGCCGATTTCTACAAGGAGCTGGACGCCGCCGAGGGCCCGCCCGCCGTGGTGGGCGCGAGCGCCGGGATCGCCGTGTGCGTCGGTCCCATCTCGTACACCGGGCAGGCGGAAGTGCAGCGCGACATCGAGAATTTCAAGTCGGCGCTGAAGCAGGCCGGCGTCGCGCAAGGATTCCTCCCGGTCGCCGCTCCTTCCAGCGTGATTCCCGATCGCAAGAACGAGTACTACAAATCCGACGAAGACCTGTTGCACGCAATCGCCCGGGCCATGCGCGCCGAGTACCGCGCGATCGTCGACGCGGGGCTGCTGCTGCAGCTCGACGACGCGCGGCTCGCGGTGACCTACGACCGCATGGTGCCGCCCGGCACTTTTGCCGATTACCGCAAATGGGCAGCGATGCAGGTCGAGGCAATCAATCACGCGCTGCAGGGAATCCCTCAGGAGCGCGTGCGCTATCACGTGTGCTGGGGCAGCTGGCCGGGACCGCACAGCACGGACGTGGCGCTGAAGGACATCGTCGACCTGGTGCTGAAGGTGAATGCCGGCACTTATCTCATCGAAGGCGCAAATCCGCGCCATGCGCACGAATGGCGCGTGTGGGAGGACGCGAGGCTGCCCGAAGGAAAGCTGCTCGCGCCGGGGATCATCAGCCACGCGACCAATGTGGTGGAGCATCCCGAGCTCGTCGCCGAGCGCATCGTGCGCCTGGCGAAGATCGTCGGCCGCGAGCGCGTGATGGCGAGCACCGACTGCGGGTTCGCGCAGGGGCCGTTCCACCGCCGCGTCCATCCGTCGATCATGTGGGCGAAGCTCGAGGCGCTCGCCCAGGGCGCGCGCCTCGCTTCGAAGGAACTTTTTTAGCGGCTGGTCGAGCCGGCGCCCGCCGAAGGCGAGCCGGTGCCGGCGACTTCGCGCGTGCCGCGCACTTCGACATCCACGCGCCGGTCGGGCTGCAGGCACGCGATGAGCTTCGCGCCTTTCCGTCCCTTGCACTGATCGCCGGTGACGGGCTCGCTCTCGCCTCGGCCCTCGGTGCGCACTTTGTCCTCGGAGATCCCTTTCTGCGCGAGGTATTCCCTGACGGCGGCCGCGCGCTCCGCCGAGAGCTTCTCGTTGTACTGCTCGGAGCCGATGCGGTCGGCGTGGCCCACGGCGAGGATCGAGTCCACCTGCGCGTCCTTGATGCGCTCGGCGAGCTCGTCGAGCTTCTGCCGCCCTTCGGGCCGCAGCGCCGCCTTGTCGAATTCGAACAGCACGTCCGAGCCGAGGCTCACCTTCTCGATGATGGGTGCGGGCGCGGCGAGCGGGGCGGGCTGAGGCACCGGCGCGGCCGGCGCGGCGGCGATCGGCGGCGGCGCTTCCGCTCTCGGCCGCGCATCGCACGGCGCGGACGCGTTCTCGGGCGACCAGCCGGTCGTGCGCCAGCACAGGCCGTACGGGGTGGTCCAGACCTGGTTCTGCGAGTTGGTTACGTATCCGGGGCTCGCCGCGCCTGCCGCGCCGGAAAGCGCGGCAAGAGTCAGCGCGACCGCGGCCGCGGATGCCTTGCAGGTGAAGCCATTCGTCATTGCTCGTCTCCTTGGGCAGACGTTGCAGGAACTGCGGTTCCGGGCGCGCATGCGCCGGACAGCTCAGACCAGCAACCGTCGTGCCGCAGGAGCTGCGGGCACGTCCATTGCCGCCTAGGGGCGCGCTTCGATGGTGTCGCGCGCGCCGTAGCGGCGCAGGAGCTCGGCGATGTCCTTCTTTTCGACGTGCGAGCGCGCGGCGACGCTCAGCACGCAGGCCCCGCTCGGCACGAGCTCGCCGAAGGCCCCGGGGTCCGGGATCTTTCCTACGGTTTGGTCGTAGGACACGGGGCCGCTCGCCACAATGCGATGGCGCGCGATGCCGGCATGCAGCAGCTCGTCCAGCGCTTTCTCGGCGGCGTCCGGGCTGTCGAAGATGCCCAATACCGTGGGGATGGGCATGGCGCTCGCCTCAAATCACGGGAAAGTGCCGCGGTGCCCCTTTTTCATTTCCGGCGTCTTGTGGTCCTCCCCCACGCGCAGCCGCTTCTGGTTGTCCCTCTGCTTCTCGGGCTGGCCGCGCGCGTCGGAGCCGCTGCGGATGCCGCGCGCGGTCTTGCTGGTGCGAGCCGGGTTTTCGCGATCCTGTGCCATGGGCGGCCTCCGGGGGTGAGAGTACGAAGCCGAGCAAGCCGCGTGCCGCTCACACCGCCCCGTCGAGCTCCGGGTAGTGGCGGAAGATGCCGTCCTGGTTGAACGGAATGCGGCGCTCCGAGGCGAGATAGGCCGCGAGCGCGGGTCTTCTGCTGACTCTGTCGTGGATCCGCAGGAGGTTGGGAATTCTCTTTTCCTGCCTTTTCATCGCGCGCGGAAACGCGTAGCGCAGGCCTTCGATCATCTGGAACAAGGAGAGCTCGACATAGCCCGAGCTTTTTGCGGCCTCGAAATAATCGAGATATTTCGGCAGGCGGCTACCCAGAAAGTGCGCCGCGCGCCGCTTCGCCTCCCGCTTCTGCTCCTCGTAATAGAGGCCGCTGCCGACCGGGTGGTGGGTGTCGTGCACCTCGGCGAGCCAGTCGGCGATGGTGAGCTGCAACTGGTGCAGCCACAGCCGTCCCGATTCGCTTCTCGGCGCGAGCTCGAGCCGCGGTCCGAGGTAGAACAGGATGTTCGCCGTCTGAGCGATTAGCAGACGTCCCGCCTTGAGGAATGGCGGCGCAAACGGCACCCGCTTGCCTTCTCCCATCAGGTGCTCCATCGCCGCCATGCCGCCGCGCGTGCGCGCCACGTCCACGTACGCCGCGCCGGCGTCCTCGAGCGCGAGCCGCACGAATTCGCCGCGGCCCTGGATCGAGGGCCAGTAATAGAGCTCATATCGCATAACCAGCCTCGCGCTGATGACGGATTGCGTGCACCGTGACACGGTCGGAGGCCTCGTCGTACTTGTAGAGCGCGACGTAGCCGGTACGCCCTCTCGAGATCACCAGTTCGCGCAATCCCTGCTCCACGGGGCGGCCGACCAGCGGGTGCAAGCGTAAGAGGTCGAGCGCATCCATGATGAGGGCAACGGTGCCGCGGGCGTGCGCAGGATCGGCTGCGACCAGGAATTCAGCAAGCCGCTCGAGATCCGCGAGCGCCCGCGCGGAGTACTCGACGGCCGGCACGCGGCGCGATCAGCGCCTTACCGGCTTCGGCCGGCGAGGTTTCCCGCCGGCGGCCCTGGCAAGAATGTACTTGCGCACGTCCTGTGCGGCATAGACCCGGCCGGTGCGCTCCGTTTCGGATACCGAAAGAAGCGCGTCCTCGATCAGTCGGCTACGCTGCTCCGCGACCGTCGCTTGCGTCTCGAGCGCCTCGAGCATCCATGCATGCGGCGTCTTGCCGGAAGCCTCGGCGAGCGGAGCGATCCGCTTCTTCAGCGTTTCGGGAAGCTTCAGGGTCGTAGTCGATGCCATCGCGCGAATTTTTCCAAATGGGGTGACACTAAAGTAACACCTCGCGGCCGCTCGGGTCAACGTCGAGACGGCACGCATTCCGCGGTCCCTACGGGCGCCGGCGCCGCTACCGGGCAGCCAGATCGACGAGCTCCCGGACTTCTCCTATCTTGTCCTTGACTAACCAATGCGTCAGATCGCCGCTCGATATGACGGCGAGCAGCTTGCCGTTTTCCACAATCGGCAGGTGCCGGAACCGCCGCTGGGTGACCAGCCCCATCGCAGCGCCGACGCTCGTCGTCGGCGGGACGCAGTACGGGTCCCTCGTCATCACCTCGGAAACTTTCGTGCTGCGGGGATCGAGGCCGGCAGCCAGTACCTTGTTCAGCGCATCCCGCTCCGTGAAGATGCCGATCAACGTTTCGCCATCCATGACCATCAGCGCACCGATTTTCTCGGCGGTCATCGTGCGCACGCACGCCGTGACCAGCGTATCGGGCCCGACCGAGTGGATCGCTTCGCCCTCCTGCAATAGCCTTTTCAATGGAGCCGCGCGTTTGTCCCGTAATCTCATGGAGTAGACCCAGACGGCGGCGATGATTGCAAACAGAACCAGCGCGTACATCGGCCCTCTGCTAATGAGCGTCTGGACGTCCTCCAGTTGCGCCGCAGGCACTGCTGTCGAAAGAAATGCGAGAACGGTACCGGTGCCCGACTGGTAAAGCAGCTTTCTCATAGGGTTGGCCCTCCATTGCGTCCAACTACGTCCGACTATGATTCAGCCTGTTGCTTACATTGCATCCGGCTATCCGCGACGTCAAGCGTGCTGCCGGGTCATAATTGCAGGATGAGCGGCGTGCTGCTGGTCGCGGGGGCGGGCGAGGGCCTGGGGCGTTCGGTGGCGCTGCGCTTCGCGCGCGAAGGCTATGCGGTCGCGCTCGCCGCGCGCAACGCCGAGAAGCTGCGGCGAGTTTCTTCAGAGACCGGCGGGCGCGCGTTTCCCGCCGATCTCGGAAGCGAAGCCGAGGTGCTTCGCTTGTTCGAGGCGGTCGAATCGAGCCTCGGGCCGATCGATGCCGTGGCGTTCATCGCCTCGAGCCGCATGCAGGGCCCGTTCGCGGAAATCTCGCTCGCGGACTTCGAGCGCGTCTGGCGCGGAAGCTGCCTTACCGGCTTTCTCGTCGGGCGCGAAGCCGCGCGCCGCATGCTGCCGCGCGGCCGCGGCACCGTGATCTTCACCGGCGCCTCGGGGAGCGTGCGCGGGCGCGCGGGCTTCGCGGCCTTCGCCGCCGGCAAGGGAGCTCTGCGTTTCATGGCGCAGAGCATGGCGCGCGAGCTCGGACCGAAAGGCATCCATGTCGCGACCGTTCTCATCGACGGCGCCATCGACAGCAAGAAGATGTGGCGCGATCACCGCGAACGCATGGAAAAGCTCGGTCCCGACGGCGCGCTGAATCCCGATGCGATCGCGGAGACGTACTGGCAGATCCACGGCCAGCCGCGCAGCGCGTGGACGCACGAAGCCGACCTGCGGCCCTGGGCCGAGCCGTTCTGACGCCGCTCGATAACGAGGCGCCCGCTGTTCCGCACGGAACAGAACCCGGCGCATTGCGCGCGTACACTGTGTGCGGGGGGGAAGAAGCACTCGTGCCCGTTCAGGGTGTATATCGCAACGCGATCGCGCACGCCGCGAAACTCGCAGGCGAGGAGCAGCTCGCCCGGCGGCTGCGCGTTTCCCGCATGGTTCTCGATAGCTGGCTGTCAGGCAGCACGCTGATCCCGTCCAACATTTTTCTGGCCGTGGCGGACTACCTCGCCGAAATCCGGCCCCCAGAGGGATCGCCGCCCGGCGGCTCGAAAAGCGGCTGAAGCTTGTGCTGTAGCACATCGTCTACCGCTGTAGCACCGCGCGATCTGCCGGATGACGCATGGCGCGCTCCGCAGGAGAAGCTGTCAGCCGGCGCTAGCATGCGCCGACATCGACGCATTCTTCGTTGTCCCCTGAAGAACAAACCTTTCGGATAACGGCCATGCATACTGGCTCGACCGGCAATAGCATTCTGGACACGCTGCCCTCGTCGGCGCGGCGCCTGTGCCAGAAGATGCTGGTGGACCTGCCGGCGGGCACGCAGCTCGTTGGCCAGGGCGAGCACATCACGCACGTGTTCTTTCCCACGACCGCAGTCTGCTCCATAGCCATCGAGCTCGCTTCCGGAGAGAAGGCCGAAACCGGCGCGGTGGGCCAAGACGGCTTCGTCGGCGTGCCGCTCGTGCTCGGCGTGTCGGTTAGCACCACGAGCGGCGTCATCCAGGTGCCCGGCGAAGGCTACCGCATGGGCGCAAAGCCGCTGCTCGACTTTTGCCGGCAGCACGAGGCGTTCCGCAAGGCGCTGTTAGGCTACAGCGCGTTCAGATTGCACCTCGCGAGCCGCTCGGTGGCGTGCAACTCGTTCCATTCGATCCAGCAGCGCCTGGCGCGCTGGCTGCTCTTCACGCACGATTGCGCGCGCAAGAACGAGTTCCGCCTCACGCACGAGGCGCTTTCGGCGATGCTCGCCGCGACGCGGCCGCGCGTCAGCCAGGCGGCGGCCGGGCTTAAAGCCGCGGGCATCATCGATTACCGGCGCGGAGAAGTGCGCATCCTGGACCGCAAGCGGCTGGAGGCGGTTTCCTGCGAGTGCTATGAGGAAAACAGGGCGGCGCTCGCCACGTACGGCCCGCACTAGCGCCCGCTCGGCTACTTCGACGCGTACTCGCGGCGCGCGGCCTCGCTGCTGACCTTGCCTTCGGCGATATCGCGCTCCAGCGCCGCGCGGTCGCGTTGGCGCGGATCGCCGTAGCCGCCGCCGCCGGCGGAATCCATGACGACGACGTCGCCGGGCTTGAGATGCGTGAGGCCGTAAGGATCGCCGGGCTTGCCGTTCACGAGGAACTGCGCGCGTGCGCCTGGCTTGCCGTCGAACAGTCCTTCGGGCGGCAGGCGGAAGCGGCCCGACTGCAGCGCCATGCTGACCGGCGGCCGCGGCGCGCACGCGTCGTCGGGCACGCGGAACACTTCCCGCCGCCCCAGCGCGCCGCGCTGCTTGCCGGGCCCGCCGGAGTCGGCGATCAGCTCGCGGCGCTCGACGATGAGCGGCGCGTCGCTCTCCAGGATCTCGATCGGCGTGTTCGCGCCGTTCGCCGGGAAGATGAACGAGCCTTCGCCGTCGCGCGTTGCACCCGCGCCCAGCCCGCCGCCGCGGATCAACACCGTATGGAACGGCCGGCCGTCGCCGCGCCGGCCGTAGAACATCTGCATCGTCGCGGGCGTGCCGCCGCCCGCGGCGACCACGCGCTCGGGCAGCGCGGCCGCGAGCGCGCGATAGATCACCTCGGTGATGAAGTGGCCGATCTGCATGCGTGCGGCGACCGCCGCCGGGAAGCGGCAGTTCACTACCGTCCCTTCGGGCGCGATCAGGCGGATCGGCGCCGCGATGCCGTGATTGTTGGGGATCTCCGGATCGAAGACGCTCTTCACCGCCATGTGCACGTAGGCGTAGGTGAAGTTGTAGACCACGTTGCCACCCCAATCGACCTGCGGCGAGGAGCCGCTGAGGTCGACGGTGATGTCGCTGCCCTCGATGGTGAGCGCGCACTGGATGCGCACCTCGGGCTCGCCTTCTTTCTGCTCGATCAGCCCTTCGGCGCGGTACACGCCGGCCGGCACGCGCGCGATCGAGGCGCGGACGCTCGCTTCGCTGCGGCGGATGATCTCGTCGCCGAGCTCGTCGAGATCCGGCAGATCGTATTGCTCGAGCATGCGCACGATCTTTTCCGCGCACACGTGGTTCGCGGCGATCTGCGAGCGGATGTCGCCGCTCACCTGCTCGGGCGTGCGCACGTTGGCGAGGATCATGTCGAGCACGCCCTGGTTGAGCGCGCCGCCGGCGTAGAGCTTGACCAGCGGAATGAAGAGCCCTTCCTCGAACACCTCGCGGTTGTCGGAGGCGACGCGCCCGCCGATGTCCGAGTGATGCAGGATGCACGCGGTGAACGCGGCGGCGCGCCCGCGGTGGAGCACGGGGCTGAGGACGCAGACGTCGTTGAGGTGGCCGGCGAGCGCCCAGGGATCATTGGTGATGAACACATCGCCCGGCGCGAGCGAGCCGGGCGCGAGCACCTCGACGAGCTTGCGGATGCCGAGCGCCATCGCGCCCGACTGCCCCGGCGTGGCGAGGGTGCCCTGGGCGAGCTCGCGGCCGCGCGAATCGGTGAACATGCACGTGTAGTCGTGCGCGTCGCGCAGCAGGCTCGAGAACGCCGTGCGCGCCACCGCGGCGTCGGATTCGTCGACGATCGAGATCAGCCGGCGCCACAGAATTTCAAGCGTGATGGGATCGAAGCGGCTTTTCATAAATTGATCCAAAGAAAGCCGTACTCGTCTACGCGAGCGGCGGCGCCGCTGCCGGCGATCACGGTGGATTCGCGCTCCTCGACGATCGCCGGCCCCGCGATCTCCGCGCCGGGCGGCAGCTTGTAGCGGTCGTAGACCGTGTACGGAACGAAGTCCTTGGCGATGGGGCAGTACGCTTTGCGGCTGCCTTTGACCGCGTCTGCCGCCTTTCCTCTTACTGAGATTTTTGGAAGAGAAAGCAGCTTCACAGGCAAGCTGGCGCGCACGCAGAAGTTGACGAACTCGACCGGCGACTCGGGGTAGGTGCGGCCGTAGAGCCGCGCATAGGTCTCGTCGAAGCGCCGGCGCAGCTCCTGCGCGTTCAGTCTTCCGAAGTCGCCGGGCGGCAGCACGAGGCTCGTCTCCGAGCCCTGGCCGATGAAGCGCGCTTCGACCGAGCGCGTGAACCCGATCGGGCCTTCGGCGCCCGCCTTGCGCAGCGTGCGCTCGCCCTCGGCTTCCAGGTCCCGGAAAAGCGCTTCGAGGCGCGCGAAATCGGCGGTTGCGAACGGCACTTTGTGGCTGCGCACGAGATCGAAAGCGCGCGGCGCCGTGAAGAAGCCCAGTGCGGAGCCCACGCCCGCGTTCGGCGGCACGACCAGGCGCGGCGCGCCGAGCTTGCGCGCGAGGCCGTACGCATGCACCGGCCCGGCGCCGCCGAACGCCGCCACGGTGACGACCTGCGGGTTGCCGCCGCGCTCGGCGATGTGCGTCTTCGCCGCGGCGGCCATGGTCTCGTTGATGAGATCGTGGATGCCCCAGAGTGCCTCGACGAACGAAACGCCGAGCGGGCTCGCGATGCGCTCTTCGATGCCCCGGCGCGCCGCCGCGGCATCGAGCTTCATCGTGCCGCCGAGAAAATAATCGGCGTCGAGGTAGCCGAGCAGCAGATCCGCGTCCGTCACGGTCGGCTCGCTGCCGCGCCGGCCGTAGCAGATCGGCCCGGGCTCGGCGCCCGCGCTTTCGGGGCCGACCTGCAGGGTGCCGAGCCGGCTCGCGCGCGCGATGCTGCCGCCGCCGGCGCCGATCTCCATGAGGTCGACGACCGGCACCTGGATGGTAAGGCCGCTTCCCTTCTGGAAACGCTGCACGCGGCCGACCTCGAAGCTCGGCACCACGCCGGCGACGCCGTGCTGGATGAGGCACGACTTCGCGGTCGTGCCGCCCATGTCGAAGCAGAACATCTCGGGTGAGTGGAAGAGCTTGCTGTAGCACTGGCCCGCGATGACCGCGGCGGTCGGCCCGGACTCGATGATGCGCACCGGGAAGTCCGCGGCGGTCTCGGCCGAGGTGACGCCGCCGGAAGAAAGCATGATGAAAAGCCGTCCGCGGAAGCCCAGGCCCGCGAGGCGCTCGCGCAGCCGCTTCAGATAGCTCTCGGTGAGCGGCTTCACGTACGCGTTGGTCACCGTGGTGCTGGTGCGCTCGTACTCGCGGATCTGCGGCAGCACCTCGTACGAGATCGATACCGGCACGCCGGGCAGCTCCTCGGCGAGCATTTTCTTGAGCGCCAGCTCGTGCGCCGGGTTCTCGAAGGAGTTGATGAGGCACACCGCGACCGATTCGGTGCCGAGCGCCTTCAGCGCTTCTACGGTGCGCCGGGCCTGCGCCTCGTCGAGCGGCTCCAGGACGCTGCCGTCGGCGCGCAGCCGCTCGTTGACCTCCAGGCGCCGCTCGCGCGGCACCAGCGGCTCGGGCATCTGCGCGAACGCGTCGTACGCCGCGTAGCGGATCTCGCGCCCGAGCTCGAGCACGTCGCGGAAGCCGCGCGTGGTGACGAGCGCCGTGCGCGCGCCCTTCCTCTCGATGATCGCGTTGATGACGAGCGTGGTGCCGTGGATGACCTCTTCCAGCCCCTCGATGCAGCCCGGGACCTCGCGGGCGAGAGCGGCGAGGCCTTCGACGATCGCCTGCGCCGGGTCGCGCGGCGTGGTCAGGCACTTGTGGCTGCGGCTCGCCCCGGTCTCGTCGTCGAGCAGCACGAAATCGGTAAAGGTGCCGCCGACGTCAATTCCTATGCGCATCCGCCTTGCCTTGAAACGGTATACCGTATACTGTACACGCGATGCCGGCGGCGCGTAATCCCCTTCTCGAGGCGCCCTCCCGGCCGATGCCTGCCCGCATTGCCGTGATCGGCGCGGGCACTATCGGCCCGGACATCGGCTATTACCTGAAAAGCGCGCTACCCGCCCTCGAGCTGGTGCTCGTGGACGTGGCGCAGGCGGCGCTCGAGAGAGCGCGCGCGCGCTTCGACTCGTATGCGAAAAAGGCGGTGGCGCGCGGCAAGATGAAAGAGGCCGACGCGGCCGCCGTCACGCGCGGCATCACCGCGACGACCGATTACGGCGCGATCCGCGGCGTGGACTGGGTGCTCGAGGCGGCGACCGAAGATCTAGCCCTGAAGCGCCGCATCTTCGCCCAGGTCGAAGAGCTCATCGCTCCGGAAGCGCTCATCACGTCGAACACCAGCTCGCTCCCCGCGGCGCGCATCTTTTCGGATTTGCGGCACAAGTCGCGCGCGACCGTCACGCATTTCTTCGCGCCGGCGTGGCGCAATCCGGTGGTCGAGGTCATACAGGCGCGCGCGGCGCACCCGGCGCTCGTGCAGTGGCTGCGCTGGTTCTTCTGCATGACCGGCAAGGTGCCGCTCGTCACCGCGGACGTCGAGTGCTTCATGCTCGACCGCATCTTCGACAACTGGTGCAACGACGCGGCGCTGTGCCTGGAGCGCGCAAGCGCCGCGCAGATCGATTCGGTGGCCGGGGAATTCGTGCACGCGGGGCCGTTCTTCGTGCTCAACCTCGCGAACGGCAACCCGATCATCACCGAGACCAACCACCTTCAGGCCGAGGCCGAAGGCGCGCATTACCGGCCGGCGCCGATCTTCCGCTCGGTCGCGAGCTGGGCGACTTCGCCGCTCGGCAAACGGGTTCCAGTACCTGATAAAGTAAAAGACGCCGTGCGATCACGGCTGCTCGGCGTGCTCTTCTCGCAGAGCGCCGACATTCTGGACCGCGGCATCGGCGAGGCAGCCGATCTGGATCTCGGCTGCCGGCTCGCGCTCGGCTTCCGCAAGGGGCCGCTCGAGCTGATGGGAGGTCTTGGCGACGAGCCAGTGCGACGCATCATGGAACGCTTCGCCGCCGAACGTCCCGGCATGCCGATCCTCAAGAAGCCAATTCCTCGCTTCGAGCGCAACGTGCTCGTCGACGAGCTCGATGGTGTGAAGATCATCACGCTGCGCCGGCCCGAGGCGCTGAACGCGCTGCACGACGGCCTGAACGACGAGATTCTCGGCGTGATCAAACGCTGCGAGTCCGATCCCTCGGTAAAGGGCTTCGTGCTCACGGGCTACGGCCCGAGGGCCTTCTGCGCCGGCGCGGACATCGGCCGTTTCCCGACGATGCTCGGCGACGCAAGCGCCGCAGCGCAGTACGCGCGCGACTGCTCGCGCCTTCTCGTGCATCTCGATTCGATGGCGAAGCCCGTGGTTGCGGCGCTGAACGGGATGGCGCTCGGCGGCGGCCTCGAGCTCGCGATGCGCTGCCACGCGATCGTCGCGCAGCGCGGCGCCTGGCTGCAGTTTCCCGAAATCACGCTCGGCATCGCGCCGGGAATCGGCGCCATGGTGGTGCCGTATCGGCGCTGGCCGCAAGCGGCGAACGTTTTCCACGGCATGCTGCGCGACGCCGAGCGCCTGAACGCCGCGCGCGCGTACGAGGCGGGCATCGTGGCCGCGCTCGCGGATGACTATGCGTCATTGATTCAGAAGGCATTGCAGCAGGTGCGCGCGCTCGCCGGCAAACGGCGCGCCGCGCTCGATGGCGCGATAAAGATCGCGCCTTTCCAGCCGGGCAAAGGCAAATACAGCGGCGAGGTGGCCGCAATCATCGAGCAGGCGGTGCGCGCCGCGGCCGGCGCGCCGACGCTCGCCGACGCGCTCGAGATCGGCTACCAGGCCTTCGGCCGCAGCGCCTGCACTTCGGCGGCGCGCGAAGGCATTTCCGCCTTCCTCGGAGGCGCTCGGTGATGGCCAAGCTCGAGGCGCTCGAGCGCCACGAGCCGCTCGGCGACCGCGTCTACGCGACGTTGCGCGATTACCTGCGCGCCGGCCGCATCGCGCACGGCCAGCCGCTGCAGGAGGCGGCGGTGGCGGCGCAGCTCGGCGTGTCGCGCACGCCGGTGCGCGAGGCGCTCGCGCGGCTCGCCGCCGACGGCCTCGTGGTCGCCGAAGGCCGCAGCTTCATCGTGCCGAACCTCGGCATGGGCGACATCGAGGACATCTACGCGCTGCGCTTCCTGCTCGAGCCCGAGGCGTTGCGCGAGGTGGCGGCGAGCAAGCCCGACCGCAAGGCGCTCGCGCCGCTGCGCGAAGGGCTCGAAGGCATGGCGGCGGCGCACGAGGCGGGCGACGGCGCGGCGTTCATGGAAGCGAACTACCGCTACCGCGACGCCTGGACCGCGCTCGTGCCGAACAAGCGCCTGGTGCGCGCGATCCACCTCTACGCGGACCACGTGCGCTACCTGCGCGCGTTCACGCTCGACGATCCGGCGGTGCGCGCGGTGGTGCTCAAAGGGCTGAAGCGGCTCTCGCTCGCGCTCGCGGCCGGCGACGGCGAAGCGGCGGCCGAAGCGATGCGCGCGCACCTCGAGAAGGCAAAGCAGATTCTCATCGACAAAATGCGGCGGACCTGATGACCTACAAAGCTGAAATTCCCTACGGCTGTTACTGGAGCACCCCGTTCGCGCGCTGGCAGGGCGCGTTCGCAAACCTGCACTCGCTGGAGTTCGCCGCGCAAGTGGTTCGCAAGGAGCTCGCGCGCCGCGACCTGCCCGCGAAAATTTTCGATCACGGCGTGCTCGGCCTCAGCGTGCCGCAAAAGTACTCCTTCTACGGGCTGCCGTGGCTCGCCGGGCTCGCCGGGCTGGGGCACATCGGCGGACCGACGCTGATGCAGGCGTGCGCCACCGGCGTGCGCGTGCTCCTCGCCGGGGCGCAGGAAATCGAATGCGGGATGTCGAACGTCACGCTCGCCGTGACGTGCGACCGCACCTCCAACGGCCCGCATCTCTATTACCCGAATCCGCGCGGGCCCGGGGGCACCGGCACGCACGAGGACTGGGTCATGGACAACTTCGGCTGCGACCCGCTCGGCCAGCACGCCATGATCACCACCGCCGAGAACGTCGCTGCAAAACACAGGATCGGCACCGTGGAGCAGCACGAGGTCGTGCTCATGCGCGAACGCCAGTACCGGGAGGCCGTCGACACCGGCTTCCACAAGCGCTTCATGCCGCTGCCGTTCGAAGTGCCGTACAGCAAGACGCCGATGCCGGGCGACGAGGGCATTCGCGCTTCCACTGCCGAGGGCCTCGCGAAGCTCAAGCCCGTCGTCGAAGGCGGCACGGTGACCTACGGCGCGCAGACCTTCCCCGCCGACGGCAACGCGGCAATCGTTCTTGCGACCGCGGAGCGCGCAAAAGAATTATCCCGGGATTCGAAAATTCGTATAAAGCTTCAGGGTTTCGGGCAGGCGCGCGCGGCGCTCGCCTACATGCCGGAGGCGCCGGTACCGGCGGCGAGCCGCGCGCTCGCGCAGGCCGGAATTTCGGTCAAGGACTTGAAGGCGATCAAGACGCACAACCCGTTTGCGGTGAACGACCTCGTGTTCGCCCGGGCGAACGGCGTGCCGCTCGAGCGCATGAACAACTACGGCTGCTCGCTCGTCTGGGGACATCCCCAGGCGCCGATGGGCACGCGCGCCGTCATCGAGCTCATCGAGGAGCTGGTGTTGCGCGGCGGCGGATACGGGCTTTTCACCGGCTGCGCCGCGGGCGACACCGCGATGGCGGTGGTGCTCGAAGTATCCGGCAAGTAACGTGGATCTGTCGCACTGGATCGAGCGGCACGCGCGCTTCGCGCCGGGCGCGGTCGCGATCCGGTTCGAGGGCCGCGATATCAGCTACGCGCAACTCGCGCAGCGTGTGGGCAGCGCGGCCTCGGCCCTGGCCGCGCGCGGGGTGCGGCAAGGCGACGCGGTTGCGTACCTCGGCCTCAACCATCCGGCCGCGCTGGTGCTGGTTTTCGCCTGCGCGCGCCTGGGCGCGATGTTCGTGCCGCTCAACTGGAGGCTCGCGCCGCCCGAGCTCGCGCGCGTGGTGGCGGACTGCCCGCCGCGCGTTCTGCTGGTCGAAGCGGCGTTCTCGAACACCTTGCCCGGCGGCACCGACATAAAGGCACTTGAAAGCAATGATGCTGAAGCACCGGCGCCAGTCGGCACGGAAGAAATGCCGCTGCTGCTGTGCTACACCTCGGGCTCGACCGGCGCGCCGAAGGGCGTGGTGCTGCCGCAGCGCGCGCTTTTCTGGAACGCGGTGAACAGCACCCACATGCACGATCTGACGAGCGCGGACCGCATTCTCACCACGCTGCCGCTGTTCCACGTCGGCGGGCTGAACATACTCACCACGCCCGCGCTGCACGCCGGAGCGAGCGTCACACTGCATCCGCGCTTCGATCCCAAGGCGGCGCTCGAGACGATCGAGCGCGAGCGCATCACCCTCACGGTGCTGGTGCCCGCGCAGCTCACCGCGATGATGGAGCTGCCCGCTTGGAAGCTGGCCGACCTTTCCAGCCTGCGCATGATCACCACCGGATCGACCATTGTTCCGGAGTCTTTTATTCGCAAGGTGTCCGCGCGCGGCGTGCCCGTAATCCAGGTGTACGGTTCCACCGAGACATGCCCGGTCGCGGCCTATGTGCGTGCCCCGGACGCGCTGCGCAAGGCGGGCTCGGCCGGTATCGCGGCGCTGCACTGCGAGCTGAAAGTGGTGGGCGAAGACGGCGCGGAGTTGCCCGCAGGGCGCGACGGCCAGATCCTGGTGCGCGGTCCCAATGTGGCGAGCGGCTATTGGCGCGCGCCCGAAGAGACCGCGCGCGCCTTTCGCGGCGGCTGGTATCACTCGGGCGACGTCGGCCACCTCGACGAAGAAGGCCATCTCTACGTGGTATCGCGGCTCAAGGATCTGATCATCTCCGGCGGCGAGAACATCTATCCCGCCGAGGTGGAAAGCGTGCTCCTCGAATGCCCGGCGGTCGAAGAGGCCTGCGTGGTCGGCCGGCCCGACGCGCGCTGGGGCGAGGTGGTCGCTGCAGCGGTAGTGCTCAAGGCGGGCTGCCGCATGAGCGAAGCCGAGGCGATCGCGCTCTTCCAGGGGCGCATCGCCCGCTACAAGCATCCGCGCGAAGTGCGCTTCCTGGAGCGGCTGCCGCGCAGTGCGCTCGGCAAGATCCAGCGCGAAGCGGTGCGCGCAGCAATCTCGGAGAAACGATGAAAGCCAACAAGATCGACCACATCTGCATCGCAGTGAGGAACCTCGAGGCCGCCCGCAAAGTGTGGGAGCCTATCCTCGGCAAGGAGAAGCCCGACGACGCGTACATCGACGAGCCCGAAAAAATCAAGGTCGCACGCTACTGGCTGGGCGGCGTGGGTTTCGAGCTCATGGAGTCGCTCACCCCGGACGGCGACGTCGCCAAGTTCATCGAGAAGCGCGGCGAAGGCGTGATGCTCGTCTCGCTCAACGTGGACAACACCCGCGAGGCGCTGGGCGAGCTCGAGCAGAGGGGCTACCCGCTCATCGGCGGGCCGCGCAAGTTCCGCGACTGCGAGTTCGGCTTCGTGCACCCCAAAGCCGTGAACGGGGTGCTGCTCGAGCTAATCGATTACAAGTGGCATGAACTTCGAACCAAGTCCTGAGCAACGCCAGGTCCGCGACGCTTTTGCGCGCTTCTGCGACCAGCGCATAGCGCCGCAGGCGGCGGCGCTCGACGAGGCGCACGCCTTCCCGCGCGAGCTCTTCGGCGAGCTCGCCGCGATGGGGCTTTTCGGCATGCGCTACCCCGAGGAGGCGGGCGGCAGCGGCATGCAGCTCTCGGAATTCTGCGTCGCGCTCGAGGAGATCGCGCGCGGCTCGATGTCGCTCGCCGGCTGCGCGGCGATGCAGTCGCTGATGGGGACCAAGTTCCTCCACATGCTCGGCAACGCCGACATCGTCGAGCGGCTCTTCAAGCCCGCGCTGCGCGGGGAGAAGATCGGCGCCCTCTGCATGACCGAGCCGAATGCGGGCAGCGACCTCGACTCGATCGCGACGCGCGCGCGCAAGGTGCCGGGCGGCTACGTGCTCGACGGGCAGAAGACCTGGGTGACCTCGGCGCCGGTGGCGGATTTCTTCACCGTGTTCGCCAAGGCGGGCGAAGAGAAGAAGCTCACCATCTTCCTCGTCGAGCGCGATTCCGAGGGGCTCAAGATCGGACGGGCCATCGAGAAGATGGGCGTCCGGGCGCTGCCGACCTCCGAGCTCGCCTTCGACGGCTGCTTCGTGCCCGACAGCCACCGGCTTTCGAAGGAGGAGGGCGACGGCGAGGCGCATCTGCGCAAGACGCTCGCCGAGATCCGCATCATCACCGGCGCCATGGCCGTGGGCCAGGCGCGCGCCGCGCTCGACGCGGCGCTGCGCTATGCCGCCGAGCGCAGGCAGTTCGGCAAGCCCATCAACCGCTACCAGGCGATCCAGATGAAGCTCGCCGAGATGGGCACCGAGCTCGAGGCTGCGGCGCAGCTCGTCTACCGTGCGGCGTGGCTGCGCGACGCGGAGAAGCCGCATCACAAGGAAGCCGCGATGGCGAAGCTCTTCGCGAGCGAAGCCGCGGCGCGCATCGCCGACCAGGCGGCGCGCGTCTTCGCCTCCTACGGCTACGCGATGGAATACCCGGTACAACGCTATCTGCGCGACGTGCGCTTTACTCTCATCGGCGGCGGCACGAGCGAGATCCTGAAGCTCATCATCGCAAAAGAGCTTTCCGCATGAAAAAAATCAAAGTCGTCCTCGCCAAACCCGGGCTCGACGGGCACGACCAGGGCGCCAAGGTGGTGGCGCGCGCGCTGATGGACGCGGGCTTCGAGGTGATCTACACCGGGCTGCGCCAGACGCCGGAGGCGATCGCGCGCGTTGCGCTCGACGAGGACGCCGACGTGGTCGCGCTCTCCTCCATGGCGGGCTCGCACCTCCCGATCTGCCGCAAGCTGAAGCCGCTCCTCGAGCAGGCGGGGCTCGGCGACAAGCTCTGGGTGATCGGCGGCAACCTCCCGGAGCGCGACCATGCCGAGCTGCGCGCGCTCGGCTTCAAAGGCATTTTTCCCTCGAGCTCGCGGCTCGAGGACATCGTCAACTTCATCCGGGCGAACGCACCATGAAACCGGTTATCAATGAGTCTGGCATCGAGATAAAGCTGCTCTACGGGGCGGCGGACGTGGCGGCGAGCGGCGGCGAGGCCATGATCGGCCAGCCGGGCGAGTATCCGTTCACGCGCGGCATTCACCCGCTCATGTACCGCAAGCAGCCGTTCACGATGCGCCAGTACACGGGCTTCGGCAACGCGGCGGACACCAACAAGCGCTTCCACTACTTGATCGCCAACGGCCAGACCGGCTTGAACGTCGCCTTCGACCTGCCCACGCAGTGCGGCATGGATTCGGACGACCCGGCCGCCGAAGGCGAGGTCGGCCGCGTCGGCATGGCGGTCGACACGCTGCGCGACTTCGAGATCGCCTTCGACGGCGTGGACCTCGAGCGCATCACCGTCTCGCTCACCATCAACGGCGCGGCGGCGATCCTCATCGCCATGTACCTCGCCATGGCGGAGAAGCGCGGCTACGACATCTCCAAGCTGCGCGGCACCGCGCAGAACGACATCCTCAAGGAGTTCGTCGGCCGCGGCACCTGGGTGTATCCGGTGGAGCCTTCGATCCGGCTGGTGGGCGACACCATCGAGTACTGCGCCCGGCACGCGCCGAAGTACAGCCCGGTGTCGGTGTGCGGCTACCACATCCGCGAGTCGGGCGCCGATCCCGCGCAGGAGATGGCCTACGCGTTCTGCATCGCCAAGGCCTACGCCGACGACGTGATCCGGCGCGGCCTGCCGGTCGACGAGTTCGCCGGGCGGCTGTCGTTCAACTTCA
Source organism: Betaproteobacteria bacterium (assembly GCA_004297625.1). Lineage (GTDB taxonomy): Bacteria > Pseudomonadota > Gammaproteobacteria > Burkholderiales > SG8-39 > SCGC-AG-212-J23. Next base: position 73,794 of record SCTY01000025.1, read on the forward strand.
ACTGCTTCGGCAGCCTCTTCGAGCAGGTGGCCAAGTTCCGCGCCGGCCGCAGCCTGTGGGCGAAGATCATGAAGGAGCACTACGGCGCGACCAAGCCCGGCTCGATGTGGGTGCGCATGATCGCCGGCGGCGGGGGCGGAGGCCTCACCTTCGAGCAGCCCGAGCTCAACATCGTGCGCGGCGCGTACTACGCGCTCATCTGCGCGCTCGCCGGCACGCAGACCATGGCGCTCTGCTGTTACGACGAGGCGTACACGATTCCCTCCGAATACGCTCAGCGCATATCGCTGCGCACCATGCAGATGCTCCTCGAAGAGATGGGGCTTGCCGACACCGTGGACCCGCTCGGCGGCTCGTACTACATCGAGACGCTCACCAACCAGATGCGCAGCCGCATGGAAGCCATCATGGCCGAGGTCGACGCGCAGGGCGGGATCGTCAGGCTGGTCGCCGAGGGCGTGATCCAGGCCAAGGTTTCGGCGCAGGCGTATCGCCGGCAGCGCGACATCGAGGAAGGCCGCTTCCGCAAAGTCGGCGTCAACTGCTACCGCACCGAGGACAAGACGCCGCAGATGGAGTTTCACCCGTACAAGGAAGACGATGCACGCGCGCAGTGTGCTGCTCTCGCCAAGGTACGTGGGGAGCGCGACGCTGCACGCGTCAAAGCCACATTGGCGAAAGTGGAGGCGGACGCACGCTCGGGCGTGAACCTTATGCCGGCCATCATGGACGCGGTCAAGGCCTACGCCAGCGTGGGCGAAATCACCCAGGTGCTGGTCGGCGTCTTCGGGCGCTACCGCGAGCCGGTGCGCTTTTGACGAAAAAGCGAAAACAGGGACAGACCACGTTTTCCTCTCGTATAGAGACGACTGAAAACGTGGTCTGTCCCTGATTTGGGAGGCGAGATGCATGCAATAGAACGGTACGTCAGGCCCGGGTCGCTGGAGGAAGCGGCGGAGATCCTGCGCGCGGGCAACGTCACGGTGCTCGCCGGCGGCACCGACCTCATGCCGCAGACGCATGCGGGGCGGGTGAAGTTCCAGAGCGTCCTCATGAACGTGCGGCGCGTGCCGGAGCTGCGCGGCATCGAGGAGCACGGCGGTGTGGTGCGCATCGGTGCGCTCGTCACCATCACCGAGCTGCGCGAGAGCGCGCTGGTGCGCGAGCGCCTCAATGTCCTCTGGCAGGCCTGCGATCACTTCGCGAGCGACCAGATCCGCAACGCCGCCACCCTCGGCGGCAATGTATGCAATGCCTCGCCGGCAGGGGACACGCTCGTGCCGCTGCTCGCGCTCGAAGCCCGCACGGTGCTCGCTTCGAAGCCGAACGGCTCCCTGGAGACGCGCCGCATACCGCTCGACAAGTTCTTCAGCGGACCGGGGCGCACGCTGAAAAAGCCCTCGGAGCTTCTCGCGGCGATCGAGGTCCCGCTGCCCCCGCAGGGTTTCGTCGGCGAGTTCTACAAGCACGGCACGCGTCCGGGACTCGACATTTCAGCGATTTCGATCGCCGTTGGCGCACAGTTGAAAGGCAAAGTGCTAAACGAAGTGAGAATCGCCTTCGGCGCCGTGGCACCTACGCCGATCCGCGCGCCGCGCGCCGAAGCGGTGCTCGAGGGGCGCGAGGCCGACGCGGCGACGTTGGAAGCGGCGGCCCAGGCCGCGCTCGGCGAAATCCATCCCATCTCGGACGTGCGCGCGTCGGACTGGTACCGGCGCGAGCTCGTGCGCAACATGCTGAAGAGAGTGATAAGCCATGTCGGCCAACTGTGACATCGAATTCACGCTGAACGGCGTCAAGCGCCAGCTCAGCGTGCCCGCCGGCATGAGCACGCTCGAGATGCTGCGCGAGCGGCTCGGCCTGCGCGGCACCAAGTACGCCTGCGGCGAAGGCGAATGCGGCGCGTGCACGATCCTCGTCGACGGCCTCACGCTGAACTCGTGCCTCATGTTTGCCGTCGACTGCGACGGGCGCGAGCTGCAGACGGTCGAAGGCGTGGCGGCCAGCGAGGTCGGCGCCCGCCTGCGCGACGCGTTCGTCGCGAACGGCGCGGTGCAGTGCGGCTTCTGCACGCCGGGGCTCATGGTGCAGGCGAGCCACGTCATCGAGCACAACCCGGGCGCCGGCGCGGCCGAGATCCGGCGCGGCATCGAGGGCAACCTGTGCCGCTGCACCGGCTACAAGAAAATCATCGAGGCGATCCAGGCCGCGGAGCAGAAAAATGGGTGATATCGGCAGCAGCCTTATCGGCAAGCGTATTCCCAAGCTGGACGCCCCCGACAAAGCGAGCGGGAAGACCCGCTACATCCACGACCTCGAGGCGCCGGGCGCGCTGCACGCGAAGATCCTGCGCTCGACCGAGGTGCACGCGCGCATCGTGTGGATCGATACCGCGGCGGCGAAGCGTCTGCCGGGCGTGCATGCGGTGATTACCGCGGCGGACGTGCCCTGGCAGCGCCCGATCGGCGTCGCCAAGGACCACCTGCCGCTGAAGACCGATCGCGTGCGCAGCCTGCGCGACGAGGTCGCGGCGGTGGCCGCCGACACCGAGGAGATCGCCGAGGAAGCGCTGAAGCTGATAAAAGTGCACTACGAGCCGCTGCCGGTGCTCACGACCACGGACGAGGCCCTCGCGCCCGGCGCGCCGCAGCTCCACGAGGGCCACGCGAACAACGTCGCGATGACCTTCGACTACGCGCAGGGCGACGTGGCGCAGGGCGAAGCGCAGTCCGACGTGGTCATCGAGGACGTCTTCCGCCTGCACTACGTCACGCACTGCTGCATGGGCGTCTCGGGCGTGATCGCCGAGTTCGATCCGGGCGGCAGCCTGCTGCTCTACTCGAACACGCAGGTGCCTTTCCTGCACAAGCGCGAGTTCGCCGAGATGCTCGGCATCGACCCGGGGCGCATCCGCATCATCCAGCCCCCGATCGGCGGCGGCTTCGGCTCCAAGCTCGACGTCTATCCTTTCGAGCCGATCGCGATTTTCCTCGCCCGGATCACCGGGCGGCCGGTGAAGCTCCTTTTCACGCGCGAGGAAGAGTTCCTCGCTTCTCCCACGCGCCAGCCGGTGGTGCTCAAGCTGCGCTCGGGATGCAAGAAGGACGGCACGCTCACCTTCCGCACGGTCGAGACGGTGCACGACAACGGCGCGTACACGTCGTGGGGCGCGACGACGCCGTTCGTGATGATGCAGACCGTCTCGTCGCTCTATCGCGTGCCCCATTGCAAGTACCACACCGCCGCCGTGTACACGAACAATCCGTACGCGGGCTCCTTCCGCGGCTACGGCAACCTGCAGGCGACCTTCGCGGTGGAAGCGCACATGGACAAGCTTGCCGAGGCGGTAGGCATGGATCTGCTCGCCTTCCGGCTGAAGAATGCGCAGGAGCCCGGCGAAGTCACCCCGCAGGGCATGCACTTCAAGACCTGCGGCTTCAAGCAGTGCCTGACGACCGCGGCGGAGCGCAGCGACTTCGTGGCGAAGCAGGCCGCGAACCGCGCGCGCTGGCGCGATGCGAACCCGGTGAAGCGCGGCATCGGCATCGCCTCGATGCTCCACGTCGGCGGCGGCGCGAAGATCTATCCCTCCGACGGCTGCGGCACGATCCTCAAGGTCGACGACTTCGCGCACGTCACGCTGATCACCGGGGCCTCCGAGATCGGCCAGGGCTCGGAAACCGTGCTCGCGCAGCTCGTGTGCGAGGAGCTCGGGCTGCCGCTCTCGGCGGTGAGCGTGGTGAACAACGACACCGACATCACGCCCTGGGACGTGGGCGTGCATGCCTCGCGCACTACGTTCATCGCCGGCAATTCGGCGATCGGCGCGGCGCGCAAGGCGAAAGCCAAGATCCTCGCCGCCGCGGCCGCGAAAGCCGGAGTGCCCGTCGAAACGCTTTCTCTCAGTCAGGGTTTTGTCTTTTCTGAAAATAAAAAGCTCTTCGAGCTCGGCAAATTCCTGCGCGGCCTGCACTTCTCGGACCGCGCCGAGCTGGTGATGACGACCTTCTATTACGAGCCGCCGAGCAAGCACCAGGACAAGCAGTTCAAGGGCGACGTCTCGGCCGCCTATGCCTGGGCGACGCAGGCGTGCGAGGTGGAAGTCGACACGCTGACCGGCATCGTCCGCCTGCTGAAGGTCACCGGCGCGCACGACGTCGGGCGCGTGCTCAACCGCCTGGGCATCGAGGGCCAGATCGAGGGCGGGATGGTCATGGGCATGGGCTACGCGCTCACCGAGAACCTGGTGGTCGAGAACTGCACGGTGAAGAACCCGAACTTCCGCGACTACAAGCTCGTCACCGCGCCCGAGATGCCGGAAATGGACATTTCGTTCATCGAGACGATGGACGGCGAGGGGCCGCAGGGGGCGAAGGGCGTGGGCGAGGCGCCGGCGATCTGCATGGCCGCCGCGATAGCGAACGCGATCTACAACGCCACCGGCACGCGCATCTATGCGCTGCCCTTCACGCCCGAGAACGTCTACCGCGCGCTGCACGGCGCGGCGCAGGCGCCCGCCTGGGGCAAAGCGGCGTGAAGCGGCGCACCGTTCTCAGCCTCGAGCAGGCGCTCTCCATGCCGTATGCCACGCTGCGCTTCGTGCAGCTCGGCTGGCGCGTGATCCGCATCGAGGCGCTCGGCGCCGGCAAGGGGCTGCCCGGCGACCCCAACCGCTACATCGGCAAGCGCGTAGTGGACGACGACCGGCGCAGCTACTACGTCGCGCCGAACGTCGGCAAGGAAGCCATTGCCTTGAATCTGAAAAGCGAGGACGGGCGGCAGGTACTGAAGCGTTTAGTCAAAGAGCTTGACGTGGATGTCTTCTGCTGCAACACGGTACCCGAGCGCTATAACGGGCTCGGCATCGACTACGCCACCCTTTCCTCGGCGAAGCCGGATCTCATCTGGGCCGGGATTTCGGCGCTCGGACCGGAGTATCCGGACGTGCCGGGCTACGACCCGGTGGTCCAGGCCATGGCCGGCTACGTCGAGCTCACCGGCGATCCGAACGGCACGCCGGTGCTCTGCGGCGTGCCGGTGATCGACCTCAAGGCGGGTGACGAGGTGTACGCGAACGTGATGCTCGCGCTCGCCGAGCGCGCCGAAACCGGCCGCGGCCGCGAGATCAACGTCTCGATGCTCCAGGCGGCGGCCTCCTGGCTCATCACCACGCTGCCGCTCATCGACTTCGATTGCGAGCCGTGGGAGATTACGCGCGCGGGCAACGAGCATCGCAAGTTCGTTCCGACCAACGTCTACCCGGTGCGCGACGGGTTCCTGTACATGGCGATCGGGAGCGACGTGCAGTGGCGCCGCCTCGTCGCCCGGCAGCACTTCGCCTCGCTCGCGACTGAGGAGCGCCTCACCAACGAAGGGCGGATCCGCGATCGCAAGAACCTGCAGCGCGACATCGCCGCGCTCACCGCGAAGATGAGCGCGGAAGACGTCATCGCCGACCTGCGCGCCGCGGGCGTGCCTCATTCGCACATCAACGGCGTCGCCGCGGTACGCAACCTCGAGGCGCTGCGCAACCGGCTCACCTCCACAACTACGCCCGAAGGCCGGCGCATTCGCATGCAGCCGATGGCGGTCGATCTTCCGGGCGGCGTACGCGAATTTCCCTTTCCGCCGAAGTACGGCGAGCACACCCGCCCGGTGCTGCGCGAAGCGGGCTTTTCGGATGACGAATGCCGGGCGCTCGCCGCAGCCGGCGTGATCCCCGGTTGAGCGTTTGGGTCAGCGGCTTCCGCCCGTTTTTCCTCGGGGCGGCGGTCTATGCCCCGTTGAGCCTCGTCCTGTGGCTCGCCGCGCGCAATACCGGCTCGCCCGCCTATGCAGCCGGCGGCCTGTGGCACGGTCACGAGCTGCTGTTCGGCTTCGCCGCGGCGCTGGTGTGCGCGATATTGCTCACGGCGCTGCCGAGCTGGACCGGCGCGGCGGAGATCCGCGGCGCGCCGCTCGCCGTGCTCGCCGCGCTGTGGCTCGCCGGCCGCGTGGCGATGAACGCGGTGGAGTGGCTGCCGCGCGGGCTCGTCGTCGCGGTCGACAGCGCGCTTTTGCTTCTTTTGCCTGCGCTTCTTTTTTCCACGATAAGGAATGCGCGACAACGGCTTTTTTGGTGGACGCTGCCGCCGCTCGCCGCTTTCGCCGCGGCGAATGTGGTGTTCCATGTCTGGAATCCCTATTGGGGACTTCAGCTTGGCGTGCACGCGCTTGCATTCCTCTTCACCCTCTACGGCGGTCTGTTCATCCCGGCATTCACGCGCCGTTACCTTTTGCCGCGCGGCGAGCGCTGCGGCGCGATACTCATGCCGCTCGAGTACGCGACCGCCGCGGCGATGGTCGCGTTCGCCGCGGCCGATCTTCTGAGAGCTCCCCCTGCGTTGATGATCAGCGCGGCGCTGGTGGCGGCGGCGGTGCACAGCGTGCGCTTCGCGCGCTGGCGCGGCTGGCGCACGGGCGGCGAGCCGATGCTCTGGCCCCTGCACCTCGGCTACGCCTGGCTGATCGCGGGACTGCTGCTGCGTGCCGCCGCCGAGCTCACGCCGCGCGTTCCGCGCGAGGCATGGGTCCACGCCTTTACGCTCGGCGCCTACGGCATGCTCAAGATCGGCTTGATGCCGCGCGTGGCCCTGCGCCACACCGGGCGGGCGCTGCGCGTGCCGCCGGCGATGATCGCCGCCTTTTTCATGGTGCTCGGCGGAGCCCTCGTGCGGCTCGCGTACTCGGTTTATGACCTCGGGGAATGGGCGCTCGCCGCCTCGGTGCTCCTCTGGGGCGCTGCGTTTGTCGTTTACCTCGCGCTCTACGCGCCGATGCTCGTGCAACCCAGCCTGCCACGCCAATGAAGGGAGAAACCATGATTCGATCGCTTATTGCATTCCTGCTCGCCTTGCTTTCCGGGCTTGCGCTGGCGCAGCCGTTTCCGTCGAAGCCGCTGCGGATCCTCGTGCCGTTTCCGCCGGGGGGCGGAACGGACGTCGCGGCGCGCGCGCTCGGCGACTACATGACCCGCGACCTGGGCCAGCCGGTGGTGATCGACAACCGGCCCGGCGGCAATTCCGTGATCGCGACCGACGCGCTCGCGCGCTCGGCGCCCGATGGCCACACGCCGCTCCTCACCACGGACTTCCACTCGATCAACGCCGCTTTCGGCGCATCGCTGCCGTACGACTCGCTCAAGGACTTCGCCTTCGTGTCGCGCGTATCGACCTCGCCGCTCATGCTCGTCACCTATCCCGCGTCCGGCATCAAGACGCTCGGCGAAGCGGTGGCGGCGGCGCGCGCGAATCCCGGCAAGCTCAGCTTCGCCTCGCTCGGCACCTCGAGCCCGCACTACCTCGGCTTCGAGTGGTTCAAGCGCATGGCGAACATCGAGATGATCGACGTGCCCTACAAAGGCGGCGGCCCGGCGCTCGCCGCGGTGCTGGGCGGGCAGGTGACGCTGTCGCTCATCGTCGCTTCGAACGGCATCCGCCAGGCGCAGGCCGGCAAGCTCGTCGCGCTCGCGGTCACCGGACCGACGCGCGCGAGCGTCGCGCCGGGCGTGCCGACGTTCGTGGAATCGGGCTATCCCGAATTCGTGATGCTCAACTGGTACGGCATCCTCGTGCCGGCGGGCACGCCGCGCGCGGCGCTCCAGCGGCTCAACGGCTCGATCGTCGCCGCGCTGAAGACCTCCGAGGTCCAGGCGCGCCTCGTCACCGCCGGCGTGGATGCGGCGCCGGGCACGCCCGAGGAGCTGGAAGCCTGGGTGCGCAAGGACATCGCGCGCTACCGGCACATGATCGAGCTGACGGGGGCGAAGCCGGAGGGACGTTGAGCGGCGTCCTTCATCCGACCGTCGTTCACATGCTCGCCGAGGCGGCGCGCCGCGCGCCGGCCGCCGAGGCGCTGGTGTTCGGCGCGCGGCGCCTGACCTACGCCGAATACGCGTCCTGCGCGGCCGGCTTCGCGCGCGAGCTGGAGGCGCTGGGCGCACGCGGCGAGCGCGTCGCGACGCTCCTCGGCAACTCGATCGAGGCTTGCGTGGCCGCGTACGCCATCCTCGCCGCCGGCGCCCAGCACGTGCCGCTCAATCCGCTCTATACCGCGCGCGAGCTGGAATTCATCCTGCGCGATGCCGCACCTCGGGTTCTGATTGTCGATGCAAACCTGAAACCGCCCGTTACGGAGATTCCGGTCATTTCAGTGGGGCAGGGAGGCAGGCTGCTCGACCGCTGGCGCCGTATCGACCTCGACAGGCTTCCGGATCCGGAAAATCTTGCGCTGCTGCAATACACCGGCGGCACGACGGGGCGGCCGAAGGGCGTGAACCTTACGCATCGCGCGATCGCCACCAACGTGTGGCAGCGCGAGGCATTGCTGCCGACCGCCGAGGGCGAGCGCATTCTCTGCATGATGCCGGTGTCGCATTCCTACGGCATGGCAATGGGCCTCTTCCTTGCGCCGAATTGCCGCGGCACTTTGGTTTTGCTGAAGAAATTCATCGCCGAGGACGTTCTCGAGGCGGTTGAACGCGAGTGCATTACGATCTTTCCGGGCAGCCCGACCGTCTTCGTCGGCCTGCTGGCACATCCCCGCTTCCGGAACACGAGCTGGAAGAGCGTGCATACCTGTTATTCCGGCGCTTCCGCGCTCGCCGAGGAGACGCTCAAGCGCTGGCGCGACGCGGTCGGCGCGCCGGTCTTCGAGGGGTACGGCCAGACCGAGGCGGGGCCGGTGCTGTCGTTCAACCCGGCGCGCGGCGCGGTGAAGGCGGGCTCGGTCGGCATCCCGGTGCCGCAGACCGACATCGAAATCGTCGACGTCGAGACCGGCACGCGCGTCCTCGGCGCGGGCGAGCGCGGCGAGATCCGCGCGCGCGGGCCGCAGATCATGCAGGGCTACCGCAACCTGCCCGAGGAAACGGCGCAGACGCTGCGCGGCGGCTGGCTCTATACCGGCGACATCGGCGAGCTCGACGCCGAGGGCTACCTCTTCATTCGCGACCGCAAGAAGGACATGCTGATCGTCGGCGGCTACAACGTCTATCCGCGCGAGGTGGAGGAGGTGCTGGTCATGCACCCGCAGGTGCTGGAAGCGGCCGTGGTCGGCGTGAAGGACGAATATCGCGGCGAGCTGCCGATCGCCTATGTCGCGCTGCGGCCGGGAGTGCACCTCGGCGAGGACGACCTCTCGGCGCATTGCCGCGCCAATCTCGCGCGCTACAAGATCCCGGCGCGCATCCGGTTTCTCGAAACGCTGCCCAAGACTTCCGTGGGGAAGATCGACAAGAACGCGCTACGCAAGTGGAGCCAACAATGACCTCATCGTTCCGCCGCCTTCTCGAGGCCGACGGCCCGCTCATCCTTCCCGGCGCGCACGACGCGCTCGCCGCGCGCCTCATCCAGCGCGCCGGCTTCAAGGGCTACTTCATCGGCGGGTTCGGCGTGGTCGGCGCGCGCTTCGGCGTGCCGGACATCGGTTTGAAGAGCCTCGGCGATATCTCCCAGGCGGTGCGCGACATCATGGCGGCGTGCGACCTGCCGGTGCTGGTCGATGCCGACGACGGCTACGGCGACGTGAAGAACGTGGTTCATACCGTGCACACCTATGAAAAGATGGGCGTGGGCGCGCTTTTCCTGGAAGATCAGCGCTGGCCGAAGCGCTGCGGCCATCTCGAGGGCAAGACGGTGGTGCCGGTCGAGGAGCACGAGGCGAAGATCCGTGCCGCGGCGTCCGAAAAGCTGAATGCGGACACCTTTCTCATCGCGCGCACCGACGCGCGCGGGGTCACCGGCCTGGACGACGCCATGCGCCGCGCCGAGCGCTATCTGCGCGCCGGGGCCGACTGCATCTTCATCGAGGCGCTGAGGAGCGTCGAGGAGCTCGAGCGCGTCGGCAAAGCCTTCGACCTCGCGGTCGCCAGCCCGCTCGCCGGCGGCCTCTCGCCGATCCTGCGGCCCGAGGAGTACTGGCGTCTCGGCTTCAAGATCATTCCGTACGGCATCGACCTCGTCCTGCGCGTGACGCGCGCCATGCAGGACGCCCTCGAGGACATGCGCTCCGGCAAATTCGCCCTCATGGGCACCGGCGCCACGCTGCAGGAATACCTCTCCGTCGTCGGCTTCGACGAGTGGACGGGTATCGAGAGCCGTTACCGAACCGCTGGGCCGAACTCAAGTTGAGTGGCGCCGCCAAGCCGTGATTTGCGAGACACATGTACATAGCGGATAATCTCTATGTACATATCCAATATCCGGCGATCGGCCATGAACGACATGACACTGACTGCGCTGCGCAAGAAGCTGTTCCGGGTGGCGGACCGGGTGCTGGCCACGGGCGCGCCGGTCAGGATCCGGCGCGGCGGACGCATTCTCACCCTCTCGGCAGATGCGCAGGGAAAAGGTCCGGGCCGCTTGGCGCGGCTGAAACGGCGCAATCTCATTGCGGGCGACGCCGGCACCCTCTGGAAGGTGAAGGTCGGTAAGTGGCGCGGTCGCGCAAGCGCCGGCTGATTCATCTCGACACCCACGTGGTCTGCTGGCTGTACGCCGGCCGCGTCGAGCTGCTTTCGCCGCTCGCGCGCGAAGCGATAGAGCGCGAAACGCTCGCCGTCTCGCCGATGGTGGGGCTCGAGCTCCAGTACCTGCGGGAAATCCGCCGCATCCGCGTTGGACCGAAGCGCATCCTCGCGGCTTTGCGCGCGGATCTCGGACTCGCAATGAGCGATCTTCCGTTTGCCACGGTCGCAGCGCGCGCGCAGACGTTCACCTGGACTCGCGATCCGTTCGACCGGCTGATCGCAGCCGAGGCTGCGGCCGCGCGGGCGCGGCTGGTGACGCGCGACGACGTTCTCCGGCGCCGCTTCCATTCCGCGTTGTGGTAGCCGGCAAGGCTGCCATACCGGCAGAGGCTATTACTCGAAGGCGCCGCGCGCCGATCGGCAGGTGACCCTGATCGAGATGGAGACCCTGGAAGCGCTCGCGCGCGACCACGGCATCGAGCTCGCGCCGAACGAAACGCGGCGCAACCTGACCACGCGCGGCGTGCCGTTGAATCACCTGGTCGGCCGCCGGTTCCGCGTCGGCGCGGCGCTGCTTCTCGGCGCCCGCCTGAACGTGCCCTGCAAGTACCTGGAGCAGGTCACGGGAAAGCCCGTCTACGAGGCGTTGCTCCATCGCTCGGGCTTGAACTGCGAGATCGTCGAGGGCGCCATCGTTCGCATCGGAGACGTTCTGCGACCCGAGCACAGTTGACCTTGCTCAATACGGTCTCCCGCGAACCTGCCTATGGTTAGCACCACTGTTCCGGCCCCCAGGGAGAAGAACTCATGGACACGAAGTCGATCAGTACGGCGGCTCTAAACTGCGGCGACAAGGCGGTCGAGTTTCCGCTGCTACACGGCAGCATCGGCCCGGACGTGGTGGACATACGCTCTCTCTACGGGAAGAGCGGCATGTTCACGTACGACCCGGGTTTCATGTCCACGGCGAGCTGCAACTCGAAGATCACCTACATAGACGGCGACAAAGGGGTGCTGCTCTATCGGGGCTATCCCATCGAGGAGCTCGCGGCCCATTGCGATTTTCTGGAGACCTGCTACCTGCTCCTCAACGGCGAGCTGCCCACGCAGGCGCAGAAAACGGCCTTCGCCAGCGCGGTGACGCGGCACACCATGGTGCACGAGCAGATGCAGTTCTTCCTGCGCGGCTTCCGGCGCGATGCGCATCCCATGGCCGTGCTGACCGGACTGGTCGGCGCCCTCGCCGCGTTCTATCACGACTCGCTCGACATCAGTAGTCCGCAGGACCGGGAAGAATCGGCGCTGCGCCTGATCGCCAAGATGCCGACGCTCGTCGCGATGTCGTACAAGTATTCTCTCGGGCAGCCCTTCGTCTTCCCGAAGAACGAGCTCTCGTACACCGCGAACTTCATGCGCATGCTGTTCGCCAACCCGTGCGAGGAGTACAAGGTCAACGACACGCTGGTCCGGGCGATGGACCGGATCTTCATCCTGCACGCCGACCACGAGCAGAACGCTTCCACCTCCACCGTGCGGCTGTGCGGCTCATCGGGCACCAATCCGTTCGCGGCCATCGCGGCCGGCGTGGCCTGCCTGTGGGGTCCCGCGCATGGCGGCGCCAACGAGGCCTGCCTCAACATGCTGTACAAGCTTCAGGCCCAGGGCGGGGTGGCGAAGCTCGGCGAGTTCATCGCCAAGGTAAAAGATCCCAACTCCGGCACACGCCTGATGGGTTTCGGACACCGCGTGTACAAGAACCACGATCCGCGCGCCAAGCTGATGCGCGAAACTTGCTACGAAGTGCTGGGCGAGCTCGGCCTTGCCGGCGATCCGCTGTTCAAGCTGGCGATGGCGCTGGAGAAGGTGGCGCTCGAGGACGAGTACTTCGTGAAGCGCAAGCTCTACCCGAACGTCGACTACTACTCCGGCATCGTCCAGAAAGCGCTCGGCATACCGGTATCGATGTTCACCGGCGTCTTCGCGCTCGCCCGCACCGTGGGCTGGATCGCGCAGTGGCAGGAAATGATCACCGACTCGGAGTACAAGATCGGCCGCCCGCGGCAACTCTACAGCGGCCCGACGCGCCGGGCGGTGGTGCCGATCGCCAAGCGCGGGTGAGGCGCTAGCGCGGCGCCGGCTTCTTCGCTGGTGCCGCGCGCTTACGCAGGGCCCGCCTGTAGGCCTGCAGGCGATCCAATCCCTTTCGCAGCCCTTTCGCGTCTTCGATCAGCAGATCGTCGATGCACTGTGCGCGATACTTCGCGTCGAGCCTGAGCGTCTTCAGGGCTTCGTCGAGCTGCCGAACGATCACCTCTCCGTAAGCCGCCTGCGCGATGTCGTAGCCGGACAGGAACTGCGGCTCGTCTACCTGCAGGCTGAGAAACGCGAGGTCGATGACATCGCGTGACCTGTGCTCCCTGGCGCGTCCTCTGTCTGCATTGGCAAGCAGTTTCTCCGCGATGGCGGTGGGGAGCTCCAGGGCCGGCACGCCGAGAGCGGCGTCCATGGAGCCCCGCAGCTCTATCCGCCCTTCGAGCACGATCTCGAATTTGATGGGCTCCGCGGAAGCCTCTTCGTTGATGAAGGTGCGAATGGCATCGCGATCGGTCCGCACCTCCCGCTCGAGCAGGATCGCGCCCTTGAAAATCTTCCCCAAGGAGCGTTCGTTGACCGTCTGACGAAGCATGCGCAGCCCGGCCTGCGAGGAAACCAGGAAATCGATATCGCGCGATTCCCGGAACTCGCCATGCGCCATGACGAGCTGCGTGCCGCCGCCGAAGAAGCATTGCGCCTGCTCGAGAAACCCGGCATCCATGAGCGAGAGCACGCGCGCCATGCGCCGGTGCAGAGGCCGCCGGTATTCAGGCATTGATCAAGCCGCGTCCGTAGTCTCTTTTCAGCCGCTCGAGGAGCTGCTTTTCACGCGCGCTCATTGGCGCATTGCGAATGAAGCGCCAGTTGTTTTCGTAGTGCCTGAATGCTTCGCCAGCCGGGATCCGCATGCGTTCGCGCCCCGTCCAAAGGAGGGAACGAAGGACCGGCGCTTGCGCAAGATCCACTTCCGGCTCCTCCTCTTCTGGAATGTCAGCCGGGGCGAACGTGCGTGCGAGCGCGTCCGCCAGCGGGTGCCCGGTCGTTGCCTGATATTTCTTCGCCGGAACGCCGGCGATTTCCCGGCATAGGCCCGCCCCCGCCAGTTGGCGAAGCAGCCTTAGCGCCTGGCTTGGATCAACGCCGGCAGCCGCGGCAAGGCCGCGAAGATGAAAGCTCTTCCGTGGATCCTCATACAGCGCTTTGACAAGCCGAAAACGCGCTTCGCTTCCACAGAGCGCCCGGACGGGTTCGTAGGAGTACAGCATGTTGACGATTTAACAACATTATGGACGATATGTCCACATCGCCGCTACTTCTTGAACCGGAAATTCGCCAGGTCGAAGTCCTGCATGACGTAGCTCTTCGTCTCGACGCGCATCTTGTTCGCATGCTTCGCCTGCGTTTCTCCGCCGGCGGCGATGAAGTCGTTCCAGCCGATGATTTCCGCCCGGATAAATCCCTTCTCGATGTCGGTGTGGATCGCGCCGCCCGCTTCCTGCGACGTGGCGCCCTTGCGGATCAGCCAGGCGCGGTTCTCCGGACCGCCGACGGTGAGAAAGCTGATGTAGCCGCTCGCGTTCACCACGCGCACCAGGAAATCGTCGAATGCGGCCACTTCCGGCGCCTCCGCCACCACTATCGGTTTTGCCGTGAGGAACGCGTGCGACTCGACGAGCCGCAACTCTTCCGGCGTGAGCCCGGCTTCGGCGACCACGCCTTCGCCTTCGAGGCATGCCTTGATCTTCTCGAGCACCGCTTTTTCCGTCGCGGGCGGGTTGCGCGCGAGCCGCGTCTCCGCGAATTCTAGGTCTTTCACGATGAGATCGAAGCGGCCCTCCGGCGAAGCGACGATCGCATCGGCGGTCGGTGCCTCCTCTTCGCCGACCACATCGACCAGAGCGTAGGTCTTCCTGTCCGCCTTGACGAGCTTGTCCGCCTTATCCAGGCGCGGATCCTTGACCTTGTGCTTGCCGAGCGGAACGCCGGCGACACCAACGAGAGCGATTTTCATGGCGGCAGGGTTTAAACGCGATTTCGGAGTAGCTCCGGAGTTTAACCTCTCGCCTGACGGGCAAGCGCGCCGAGTCCGAGCCGCAAGCGCAAGCAAGGAGTATGTTGATAGTTGAAGCGTCAGCAGTAACTGCTTTCGACCCCAAGCGGTCCTTCATTTTATGACTATCAGACTGATCATCCGCCCCATCTGTACTGCATATCGGCATCTTGTCTTGCGGTTTCAGCAGAGGCGCCCCCCATCTTTGCTAACTTACAAGACTCCTGATACCCCCGCATTCTCCAAGGCCTCATGAATCTTCCACGCTGGGGTCACAATAGACATGCCGGTATGCTCGCCGGGACGAAGTTCCTTATGACCGACGTCCATACCGAGCAGCGTGAAGTTCTGTTGGTAAAACGGAATCATTCGCCCATCGCCGCGGTAACTCCCGGCTGGCATGTGAACGACCACAGGCGAACCGCTAAAGCCCGACCTCGAGAGCATTTCCACAAGGTACGCCTCGACCTTTAGTCCGCGCCCGTCGTGTACCGGTTCATCCGGCATCATTGCGATGTGGCCAAAGCGTGCGATTGGCTGGTTTCTAAGTGCCGCCGAGTGCGCAAGAAAGCGTCCCAACATGAACACGTCGTCGCCAATTCCGACGTTCCATGAGCGGACTGCTTTGCGTGTGGCTACGCCGTTGGGCCACGGTATTGCGCGAACAGTCGAGCTATACAGATCTGCATCTACAAGCGCGACCGAGATATCGTCCCCGTTCGGATGCGCGTGCCAGTGCCGCTGTGAAATACAATGCACGATCAAGCCGCGGCGGTCTCGAGCATTAAATCGCACATATACGTCTTTGTCTTGTACGACGTGCTGACATGTAACAACGTATCGGGTACCGGCAGGGCGAAGGGGTGCCTGGATTTCTACGACAAAGCCTGTCGCGCCATCCGCTGAAGTCGCGCGCGCCGCGTCTTCGCTGCGAAAAACGAAGACGACAGATTCCAACATTTCATCTGGGATTCTCACGTTTGTCACTCGCGCCCGCGCGGCATGATCATAAGACTCTCAGTTCTACCGGGCCAGATGCAAGAGGATACGCAAGCCGGGTTCTGCTTCTGGCCGGTCAGCGACCATCAACTAAGGAGCGCAAAAACGGTAGAGTCGAGATGTGGCGCGGTGGCAGTAGGTTCGGTTTGTCTGTTGCCGCCCCTTTCGTCTGGCGGTGCCCGAGTAACCGCGCCGTAGCTCCGTTTCCACATCCCGCTCATCGAACCGGACATGCAGATCTCCCGCATCCGGCTCTCGGACAAGACCTCACGCCTTCTTTCGCGTGCAACGCCGTCTGCAATGCCTGAACACTCTTCG
>SCTY01000026.1 GCA_004297625.1 Betaproteobacteria bacterium
AGAAATTGCGCGCAAAGCCAAGATCACGCGAGAAGCGACGTACAAGATGCTTTCAAAGTCAGGCAATCCAGAACTTCGAAGCCTGAATGCCGTCCTCAAGGCAACGGGGCTTCGGATCGCCCTTAAGCCAATCGCTTAAGCGCCGCCCGCCTGCCTCAGGCCATACCAACCGACGTGCCGTGTGCCCACCATCACGGCGGCGAGTAGCGCGAACAGCAACACTGAACCGCCAAGCAGCGCGTAATCCTCCGCCTTCAGCAGCGCAAACAGCATCCCGTACAGGCCGGCGAGCGCGGCACCGAACGCCAGTCCCAGCATCGCGCTTTCCAGCACCCGCACCAAATAGATCGTAATTACCCCCACGCACGCGGCGGTCGCGACGGCGTACGCCGCGGCGAAGGCGATGTGCTCGGAGAGCGCGACGAGAAGGAGGAAGAACATCGCGAGGGCGAGGCCGACGAGCGTGTACTGGATTGGATGGATGGCGAGGCGGCGCAGGAGCTCGACGAGCATGAAGGCGGCGAAGGTGAGGCCGAGGAAGAGGAAGCCGTACTTCGAGGCGCGCTCGAGGCTCTGGTAGAGGCCGACGGGCTCGATGAAGCTCACGGCGATCGCCTGGCTCAGGCGGCTGCACGGGAACGCGCAGTTCGCGCCTTCGGCGCCCGAGGCGGCGAAGCGCGAGACCTTCCAGCTCGCGCGGAAGCCGCTCGCGTCGATCTCGTGCCGGGCGGGGAGGTAGCGTCCCTGGAAGGAAGGGTGTGGCCAGTCGGCGCGCATCGCGACCGTGGTGTCGGCGCCGAGGGGCGCGAGCGCGAACGCCTCCGAGCCGCCGAGCTCGAGCGAGAGCGAGAAGGTGAGCGTCTGCGCGCGCGAGAGGTCGAGGCCGTCGAGCGGCGCGTGCAGGCCGCCGGAAAGGTTGGGGTCGGCGGTGCCGGGTGAAAACGGATATTTCCTGTTGCTAACGGCGAGGTCGGGCGCGGCGCGGATGCCGAGCGCGTCGGAGACGCCGAGGACGAGGCGGGGCGTGCCCCACTTGTAG
Source organism: Betaproteobacteria bacterium (assembly GCA_004297625.1). Taxonomy (GTDB): domain Bacteria; phylum Pseudomonadota; class Gammaproteobacteria; order Burkholderiales; family SG8-39; genus SCGC-AG-212-J23. Next base: position 1,040 of record SCTY01000026.1, read on the forward strand.
CGGCTCGTGCCGTCCTCGAGGCCGCCGCGGCCGGGGATCGCGATCGAGCCCGTGGCGGCGAGCCGGGCGGTGTAGAGGCGGGCCCTGTAGATGCCGCGCGCCTTCTCGCCGATGTCGGCGTCCACCGTCCAGTCGAGCGCCGCGGCCGGCAGGCGCAGCACCTGCCATTCCATCCGCTCGGTGCGGGTCTCGCGCGCCTTGCCGTCCACCGTGTCGCGCTTCACCTCGGTCCAGCGGCGCTCGTAGGGGAGCGCTATATAAGGGCCGGCGACGGTCTGGCGCTTGCCCCAGCCCTCGGCGATGCCGGCGATCGCCTCGTTGGCGCGCGCCTGGCGCTCGGCGACGAGGCTCTGGATCATGACGACCGGGACCATGAGAAGGAGGGCGAGGGCGGCGACGACGAAGGTCTTCAGCAGGAGGGCTCGGTTCATGCGCCCAGTGTGGCGGCGCCAAATGGCAGGACGGGGGCGGATTAAGGCGACACCCGGGCTTACGACGGGTGGGATTTGCGGCCTCGCCGGCGAGGCGCGGCAGGCCTCGGCAAGGCGCGGCCCAGGAGTTCTTCCACCGCCGCGCCCAGCTTCGGCAGATCCGTTTCGACCGCTCCCCACACGATGGTGACGTCCATGGCCCAATAGCGATGGGCGAGCCTGTCGCGCATTCCAGCGACGTCGCGCCATGCAATGTCCGGCTGGAGGCGCGGCAGGTCGAGTCCTTGAGATTGCGCATCCTTGACCGCCTGGCCGATCTGCATGAGGCGAGCGACGACGGCATCACGCACCATTGGGCTCGACTCGAACGCCTGCCTGCCGCCGCTCGTGTAGACGCGTATCGCAGCGATCGCGTCCAAGATTTCGCGCAGGCAATCGTCCGGGGCGCGGCGCATCTAGAAGATCCTTATCGCGTCGCGCTCCGCTGCGGCCAGCACTTTCGGTTTGAGGCCGGCCCTGGTCGCGGTATCCACTTTTCTTCCCAGAACCGCCTCGAGGTCGTTCGCCAGCCCGATCAGATCGAGCAGAGTTCGGCCCGGTTCCAGCTCGACAATAAAGTCGACATCGCTCTCAGGCCGGTCTTCTCCGCGCGCAGCCGACCCGAAAAGCTCCAGCGAGCACGCGCCGTGTGCCTTGGCGAGTGTGCGGATCAGGTCGGCCTTGGCGAGCACCTGCTCGCGCAGCTTGCGGGGCGTCCAGGAGAGCGTGCTGCGCAGGCCGGAAGCTTTGCGGCGCACGCGGTACCTGCGCATGCGCTCCGCCGCCGTAAGCGCTTTGCCAGTGCGCGGTCGTGCCATGAATTATCGTAACGCGTTACGATAACCGGCAGCAAGAATAAAAAGGGGCGCCGAAGCGCCCCTTAGGGAAAAAACGTGGTCTGTCCCTGATTTACTTGGCGGCGGCCCTCACGACGCCGAGGCGGCGTCCGCGCGCCGGCTGCTTCAGGCGCGCCGGAACGACCAGGTCCCGGATGAAGTTGGGCAGCGCGAAGACCCCCTCGTGGGTCTCGCCGTTGTAGAAGCGCAGCTCCTGCAGCTTCCTTTGCTCGATGCGCCGGTCGATCTCGTCGGCGGTGAAGGCCTTGGGATCGAGCTTGTCCGAGCACACCGCCATCGCCCACTGCGAGCCGTAGAGCGGGATGTACATCGTGTACGGACGCACGATGCGGAACACGGCGTTCAGCCGCTGGGCGAGCTCGGCCACGCGCTCGGGCCGCGCCACCGGCGAGCCGATGTGCAACGTGAGCGCGCCGCCCGGCGCGAGCGCCTGGCGCAGCTGCTGGAAGAACGCCACCGAGTACAGCGCCTCCGCCGGCCCCATGGGGTCGTTCAGGTCCAGCGCGATCAGGTCGAACTTCTCCTGCGCGTCGCGCACGAACTTCATCCCATCCTCGACCAGGACCCGCAGCTTTGGGTTGTCGAACACGCCGTTGTGCACGGCGCGGAAGTGCTCCTTGGCCACCTCGATGACGTCGCCGTCGATCTCGACCATGGTCACCTGCTCGACCGAGGGGTGCTTCAGCGCCTCTTCCGAGGAGCCGCCGTCGCCGCCGCCGATGATCAGCACCTTCTTCGGCGCCGCGTGCGCCGTCAGCGCGGGGTGGATCAGGTTCTCGTGATAGACGAACTCCTCCTTCTCGGAGGTCATGTTGAACCCGTCGAGGCGGAAGATCTTGCCGTAGTGCGGCGTGTCGTAGATCGCGAGCGTCTGGTAGCGCGTCTGCCACTCGCCGAGCTGCCGGCTCGCCTTGATATAGAAGCCGGTCGAGTCGTTGAGCGGCTCCATGAGCAGGTGCCCGCCGCGCTCGACCTCGTGCCGCGCGATCTCCTTCGGCTGGAAGTACTCGACCATCTGCTCGAAGAGCTTCCTCGCCTTGGCGGAGTTGTCGGCGCTGTAGTTGCAGACGTAGACGTCGAGCGTCAGTCCCTGGCGCTCGGGCCAGGTATGGATCGCCAGGTGCGATTCGGCGAGGACGACGGTGCCGGTGAAGCCGGAGCCCTCGAACTGGTGGAAGGTCGCGTCCATGGTCGTGAGACCGGACGCCTCCACCATCTCGAGGCATTTTGAGCGGAAGCGCTCGCCGTCCAGAAGGAGCTGCGGATCGCAGCGGCAGCCGGTGAGGTCACCGATGAGATGCAGACCGTTCATTTCCGTACCCTCCAAAATGCGAAGGCGCAGCCCCCGAAGTCGGTAGAAGCCACGCCTTCCGTCCGCGCCTCGCGGCGCACACAGCGCTCTTTGTTCGCGCTCAACTCGTTCAAAACCTCCTAAACGTCGGTTGTGCTCTTGCTCTCTTCGATGATCTGCGCAACGACCGCGTCGATCAATCTTCGAGCGATCGAGATTTTGCTTGGAAGTTTAGGCAATTGCAATACTTCGAACCAGTTTGCTTCTTCGATTTCTTCGTCCTGCGGTTTGATCTCTCCGCTCACCCAATCGCAGACGAACGCGATCATGAGCGAATGCGGGAACGGCCAAGACTGGCTGGCGAAGTAGCGCGTGTTGCTTATTTGCACGCCGACTTCCTCGGCGACTTCGCGCGCGAGGCACTGCTCGAGCGACTCGCCCGGCTCGACGAAGCCGGCGAGCGCGCTGAACATGCCCGGCGGAAAATGCCGGCCGCGCGCGAGCAGGATCTGCTTTTGCCTCTTCACCAAGGCCATCACGGCAGGCGCGACGCGCGGATAGGCGGAAAGCTTGCAGGCGGGACAGACGCGCACCCGCTCCTTGCGGCTCGCCTCGGTGCGCTCGCCGCAGCGCCCGCAGAACTGGTGCGTGCGGTCCCAGTCGATGAGCTGCAGCGCGCGGCCCGCGAGCGCGAAGCACGCGTCGTCGAGCACCGAGAACAGCGCCCGCAGCCCCTGCCAAGCCATTCCCGCGGGCGCCTCGGCCTCGGCGGGCAGCTCCGCCGCCCAGCACTGGGTGCCGTCGAGGACCCCTAAATACAGGCAACGAAGGGACGCCGACCCCAACCAGTTGTGGTTTTTCTGCAACGGCACGCGCGCCCAGGCCGGGCGCGCGCGCACCCGCAAGTCGTCCGACGGGCGCTCGAGCGGGCCGATTTCGACCAGCAGCTGCTCGCCGCGGAACACGAACCAATGGCCTTCGCCGGGCGCCGCGCAGTCGACCGCGTGCTCGAACTCCAGCGGCCGGGAAAACGGCAGTTCTTTGATCGGGGACACAGAGGACGCGCTCATGCGCTGAGTATAATTTGCGCTCTCCGATGGATTCCCCGGTAACTGTCAAAGCGACCAACGGCGAGCTCGCCAATTCGATCCGCGCGCTGGCCATGGACGCCGTCGAAGCCGCGCGCTCCGGCCATCCCGGGATGCCGATGGGCATGGCGGAGATCGCTGTGGCCCTGTGGACGAGGCACCTGCGGCACAACCCGGGAAACCCGGCCTGGCCGAACCGCGACCGCTTCATGCTCTCGAACGGCCACGGCTCGATGCTTCTCTACAGCCTGCTGCACCTGACGGGCTACGATCTGCCGATCGAGGAGCTGAAGCGCTTTCGCCAGCTCGGCTCGAAAACGCCCGGGCACCCGGAATACGGCCATACGCCGGGCGTGGAGACCACCACCGGGCCGCTCGGCCAGGGCATCGCCAACGGCGTGGGCATGGCGCTCGCCGAGAAGCTGCTCGCGGCGCAATTCAATCGGCCGGGCTTCGACATCGTCGACCACCACATCTACGTGTTCATGGGCGACGGCTGCATGATGGAGGGCCTCTCGCACGAGGTCTGCTCGCTCGCCGGGACGCTGGGCCTCGGGAAGCTGATCGCCTTCTACGACGACAACGGCATCTCGATCGACTCCGAGAAGGGGCACATCGAGCACTGGTATACGGACGACGTGCCCAAGCGCTTCGCGGGCTACGGCTGGCAGGTGATCCCGAACGTCGACGGCCACGACGTCGAGGCGGTCGACCGGGCGATCCGCAAGGCGAAGCGCGAGAAAGCCCGCCCGACGCTCATCTGCTGCAAGACCGTGATCGCCAAGGGCGCGCCCAAAAAGGCGAATACCGGCGCGGCGCACGGGGCGCCGCTCGGCGCCGAGGAAGTGGCCGCCACGCGCGCGGCCATCGGCTGGCCTTACCCGCCCTTCGAGATTCCGCAGGCCGTCTACGACGCCTGGAATGCCCGCGAGGCGGGCCGCAAGGCCCAGAAGAAATGGGACCGGTTGTCCTCTTCCTACAAGAAGCAGTTTCCCGCTGAGGCGGCCGAATTCGAGCGGCGCATCGCCGGCAAGCTGCCCGAAGGTTTCGACGAGCAGGTACAAACCCTGCTCCGTGAGTTGAATGACAAAGCCGAGACCCTCGCCACCCGCAAGGCTTCCCAAAACGTGCTCGAGGTGCTCAAGCCGGCGCTCCCCGAGCTCCTAGGCGGCTCGGCGGACCTGACCGGCTCGAATCTCACGATGGTGAAAGCCTCCAAAGTCATCGCGCCGGGCGTGCAGGCGAGCGGTAACCATCTCTTCTACGGGGTGCGCGAATTCGGCATGTGCGCGATGATGAACGGCATCAGCCTGCACGGCGGCTTCATCCCGTACGGCGGCACCTTCCTCGTCTTTTCGGACTACGCGCGCAATGCGCTGCGCATGGCGGCGCTGATGAAAATCCGGGTGGTGTACGTGTTCACCCACGACTCGATCGGGCTGGGCGAGGACGGGCCGACGCACCAGCCGATTGAACATGCCGCGACGTTGAGGCTCATACCCAATATGGACGTCTGGCGCCCCTGCGACACGGTGGAATCGGCGGTGGCCTGGGCGGCGGCGCTGGCACGCAAGAACGGGCCCACCGCGCTGCTTTTCTCGCGCCAGAACCTTCCTTTCGCCCAGCGCACCAGCCCGGAAGACGTCCGCCGCGGCGGTTATGTCCTTTCCGACGCGGCCGAAGCGAAAGCCGTGATCATCGCCACCGGATCCGAGGTCCAGCTCGCGCTCGGCGCGCAGAAGCTTCTGGCGGCCGAGGGCATCCCGGTGCGCGTGGTTTCCATGCCCTCGACGAACGTGTTCGACCGGCAGCCGGAGGAGTATCGCGATTCGGTCCTGCCCAAGGGGCTTCCGCGCGTCGCGGTGGAGGCGGGCGTGACCGATTTCTGGCGCAAGTACGTCGGCCTCGAAGGCGCGGTGGTCGGCATCGACCGCTTCGGCGAATCGGCGCCGGCGGCGGACCTCTTCAAGCACTTCGGCTTCACGCCGGAGAACGTCGCGAACGCAGTGAGAAGCATCTTCGGTTAAGACACGCGGTTAGGAGCAGCCATGACGATCAAGGTAGCGATCAACGGTTTCGGGCGTATTGGGCGCATGGTGTTGCGCGCCCATTACGAAGACGGCAAGAAGCACGGCTTGCAGTTCGTCGCCATCAACGACCTGGGCGACGCCAAGACCAACGCCCACCTGCTGCAGTACGACACGGCGCACGGCCGCTTCCCGTCGGCGGTGCGGGTCGATGGCGACAGCATCGTGGTCGGCGACGAGCGCATCAAGGTGGTCGCCGAGCGCGATCCGTCGAAGCTGCCGTGGAAGCAGCTCGGGGTCGATATCGTGCTCGAATGCACGGGGCTCTTCACCAGCAAGGCGAAGGCGGGCGCTCACCTTCAGGCCGGGGCGAAGAAGGTGATCATTTCCGCGCCGGGAGAAAAAGACGTCGACCGCACGGTCGTCTTCGGGGTGAATCATCAATCCTTGAAGGCGAGCGATACGGTGATCTCCAACGCCTCGTGCACGACCAACTGCCTGGCGCCGCTCGTGAAAGCGATCGACGACCGCATCGGCGTGACGTGCGGGCTGATGAACACCATCCACTCGTTCACCAACGACCAGGTGCTTACCGACGTCTATCACAAGGACCTGCGCCGCGCGCGCTCCGCGGTGGAGAACATGATTCCCACCAAGACCGGCGCCGCCGCCGCGGTGGGGCTGGTGCTGCCGCACCTGAACGGCAAGCTCGACGGCTACTCGATCCGCGTGCCGACCATCAACGTCTCCATCGTCGATCTCACCTTCGTCGCGAAGAAGCCGACCAGCGTCGACGAGGTGAACAAGGCGGTGAAGCAGGCCTGCGAGGGCGATCTGAAGGGCGTGCTCGAGTACAACACCGAGCCGCTGGTGTCGTCGGACTTCAACCACAACCCGGCGAGCTCGATCTTCGACGCCAGCCTGACGCGGGTATCCGAAGGCACGCTGGTGAAGGTGTCTTCCTGGTACGACAACGAGTGGGGCTTTTCCAACCGCATGCTCGACGTCGCCGTGGCGCTCGCCAGCGCGAAGTAGATGAAGTTCAAGCGCATGTCCGAGGTGGACTTGCGCGGCAAGCGCGTGTTCATCCGCGCGGACCTCAACGTCCCGGTCGAGGATGGGCGCATTACCGACGACACGCGCATCCGCGCTTCGGTGCCCGGCATCCGCTGCGCGCTCGAGCAGGGCGCGGCAGTGATGGTGACTTCGCATCTCGGGCGTCCCAAGGAAGGCGAGCTCAAGCCCGAGGACTCGCTGGCTCCTGTCGCGGAGCGCCTGTCCCAGCTTTTAGACACAAAAATATCCTTAATTAAAAACTGGGTTGACGGCGTTGCGGTGCAGCCCGGCCAGGTGGTCATGCTCGAGAACTGCCGGGTCAACAAGGGCGAGAAGAAGGACGACGAAGCGCTCGCGCGCAAGATCGCGTCGCTCTGCGATGTCTACGTGAACGATGCCTTCGGCACTGCGCACCGGGCCGAGGCCACCACGCACGGCGTGGCGCGCTTTGCGCCGGTGGCCTGCGCCGGACCGCTGATGGCGGCGGAGCTCGATGCCCTCGGCAAGGCGCTTGCCAGCCCGGCACGCCCGCTCGTCGCGATTGTCGCCGGCTCCAAGGTTTCGACCAAATTGACGGTGCTCGCTGAACTCGCGAAGAAGGTCGACCGGTTGATCGTCGGCGGCGGCATCGCCAATACCTTCCTTCTCGACGCGGGCAAGCCGATCGGCAAATCGCTCGCCGAGCCCGACCTCGTGTCCGAGGCAAGCAAGATCATGGCGAGCGGCAAGGTGCCGCTGCCGAGCGACGTGGTGGTCGGCAGAAGCCTGGACGATTCAAGCCCGAGAACCAAGCCCGTGGACCAGGTGGCCGCGGACGACATGATCCTCGACATCGGCCCGCGCACGGCGCAGGCTTACGCCGAGGAAATCGCGAAGGCAGGCACCATCGTCTGGAACGGGCCGGTAGGCGTGTTCGAGAAAGACCCGTTCGCCAAGGGCACCGAGGCGCTCGCGCGCGCGATCGCCGGGGCCAGGGGATTCTCGATCGCCGGCGGCGGCGACACGGTCGCGGCGATCAACAAGTTCGGCGTCGCCGCGCAGATCGACTACATCTCGACCGCGGGCGGCGCGTTCCTTGAGTTTCTCGAGGGCAAGGCCTTGCCCGCGGTGGCAGCGCTCGAAGCTCGAGCGGATGGTTAAGCAACTTGTCGTAAACACGCCTGGGCAAGGGCTGCACGAGATCACGCGCGAAGTCGAGTCTCTCGTCAGAGAAGCGAAATTGTCGGAAGGACTGTGCACGATTTTCGTGCGCCACACTTCGGCGAGCCTGGTGATCCAGGAAAACGCCGACCCACTGGCGAAGCGCGATCTCGAGCGCTGGATCGCGCGGCTGGTGCCGGAAGGCGATCCGTTCTATACGCACGACACCGAGGGCCCGGACGACATGCCCGCGCATGTGAAGTCGGCGCTGACGGCCACCTCGCTGTCGATTCCCATCGTCGGGCGCAGCCTTGCGCTCGGGGCCTGGCAGGGCATCTATCTCTGGGAGCACCGGCGCCGCGGCGGCCGGCGCGAGCTGGTATTGCACATCGGCACCTGAGCCGATAAGGTGCCGCCCCACATGTTCCGCAGCACGAAGATCGTCGCCACCCTCGGGCCGGCTTCCAGCGACCCGGCAATCCTCGAGCGCATGGTGCGCGCGGGGGTCGACGTGGTCCGGCTCAATTTCTCCCACGGCACGGCCGAGGACCATCTCGCGCGCGCGGCCCTCGTGAAGGAGATGGCGAAGAAGTGCCAGCGCACGGTCGCCATCATGTGCGACCTGCAGGGGCCGAAGATCCGCGTCGGCAAGTTCAAGGAAGGCAAGATCACGCTGGAGAAGGGCAAGCGCTTCATCCTGGACGCGGCCTGCGAGCTCGGCAACGACGAGCGCGTGGGCCTGGACTACAAGGAGCTGCCGCGCGACGTGGAGCCCGGCGCCGTGCTGCTGCTCGATGACGGCAAGATCGTCCTCGAAGTGGTCGATGTGCGCGGCGACGAGGTGCACACGCTGGTGCGGCACGGCGGCGTGCTCTCGAACAACAAGGGCATCAACCGCCAGGGCGGCGGGCTTACCGCGCCGGCGCTCACCGCGAAGGACATGGAGGACATCAAGACCTCGGCGCAGATCCAGGCCGACTATCTCGCGGTGTCCTTTCCGAAGACCGGCGCGGACATGTACATGGCACGCGAGCTCATGCGCGCGGCCGGCGGCAAGGCTTTCCTGATCGCCAAGATCGAGCGCGCGGAGGCCGTGGGGCAGAGCGCGCTCCTCGACATCATGCGCGGCTCCGACGGCATCATGGTGGCGCGCGGCGATCTCGCGGTGGAGGTGGGCGACGCCTCGGTGCCCGCGCTGCAGAAGAAGATGATTCGCCTGGGGCGCGAGCAGAACAAGCTCACCATCACCGCCACCCAGATGATGGAGTCGATGGTGACGAGCCCGGTGCCGACGCGCGCCGAGGTCTCCGACGTCGCGAACGCGGTGCTCGACGGTACCGATGCGGTGATGCTCTCGGCGGAGACGGCGAGCGGCAAGTACCCGGTCGAGGTCATCGAGGCCATGGATCGCATCTGCATCGAGGCCGAACAGACCCAGCCGCTCAACCTCGAGCAGGACTTCCTGAGCCGCGTGTTCACGCGCGTCGACCAGTCGATCGCCATGGCGGCGCTTTTCACCGCCTACCACCTCAAGGTGAAATGCATCGCCTCGCTCACCGAATCGGGCTCCACGGCTCTGTGGATGAGCCGGCTCAACTGCGGCGTGCCGATCTACGCGCTCACCTCGCAGACCTCGACGCGCTACCGCTGCGCGCTTTTGCGCGACGTATTCCCGCTCATGGTGAAGTACATCGGCCATGACCGCGAGGAGCTGATGCGCGAAGCCGAGGACACCCTGGTGCGCAACGGCGTCGTCAAGGAAGGCGACCTCATCGTGCTCACCTTCGGCGAGCCGATCGGCAAGCCCGGCGGCACCAACACCATGAAGATCGTCAAGATCGGAGAGCACCTTAGGCCGTAGGAGGAGCGATGAAGCCGTCGGAGCTGGCATCGAGATTTGTCGACGTGCAAAGCATGCCGTGGGAGAAGACGCGCTATCCGGGGGTCGAGCAAAAGACGCTCTTCCTCGAGAAGGAAACGGGACTTCTCACCGCGCTCATGCGCATGGCGCCGGGCGCGCGGCTGCCGGACCACGAGCACGTGAAGATCGAGCAGACGTACGTATTGGAAGGCGAATTGCATTGCGGCGAGGGTATTTGCAAAGCGGGTCAATTCGTGTGGCGCCCGGCGGGCAGCCGCCACGAGGCCTGGGCCGGACCGCAGGGCGGCTTGATGCTCGCGATCTTCCAGGCGCCGAACAAGTTCTTCCAGGCCGACGGCCGCGTCACCGACTTCCTCGGCCGCGACTGGAACGAAACCTGGAGATCAAAGACCTAGGTACAGGTCGCGCCCGGCGACGAGCGCCCGGATCTTGCCGTCCGCGATGCTGCGCTTGAGCATCCAGAAGCCGCAATCGGGATGGATGTAGCGGATTCTTTCTTTACCAAGGATTTTTTCCGCTCTTTCGATCGCGCGCGCGATCTCGGAGGCGCTCTCGACCTCCGTGCGCTTGATGTCGACCACGCCGAGGCCGAAGCCGATGCGACGGTCGAGCTCCTTGAACACCGCGAGCTCCGCCGCGGGCCGGTGCGCCGTCTCCATCACCACGTGGTCGACCTTCAGGGCGTTGAGATAGCCGAGAAGCTTCTCCCAGCTGCCTTTCTGGATCGACTGGCCGCCGTAGTTGCCGAAGCACAGGTGCACCGCGGCGCGCGCGCGCTTCGGCACCGCCTTCAGCACCTTGTTGATCGCCGCCGCCGCCCATTTCCATTCGTCCGGGTGGCCCGGAAGGTTGGCCTCGTCGAGCTGCACTACATCGGCATCGAGATGGCGCACTTGCTCGGCGAGCACTTCGGCGACGGCATGCGCGAGCTTCTCCGGGTTGCGGTAGTACCGGTCGTGCACCGTCTTCGCGAGCATGTGCGGCCCGGTGACCGTGAACTTGAGCGGGCGGCCGGTGAGCGCTTTGGCGCGCGCGCACGGAACCGCGAGGTTCAGCGTGCCGGAGCCGATCGGCCCCTCGATCACGCCGGGCGGCCGGGTGCGGAAGCGCATGCCGCTCTCTCGCGAGTACGCCACCCAATCCGAGAAGCCGATTTCCCTGCGCACGCCCGACATCGGGCACACGAAGTACTCGATCATGCCGTTGGTCTCGGGATGGTTGAGGTCGAAGCGGTAGAGCTCGCCGTCGCACACGAGATCGATGCCCGCGCGCTCCTGCGTGTGCAGCACGACGCGCGTCGCGTCGACGAGCGCCTGCTCGGAGGGCGCGGCGGCGAGCCATTCGGGAACCGGGTAAGAGCCGACGACGGTGGTCTGGATGCGCGGGGCTTTCATGGTCAACGATTATAATTTCACCGGATGGTTAATTTCCCGGACGTCGCCGCGCTCGAGGAATTCATGACGCGGCCGACGCCGCAGCTCGAAGCCGACCTCGCGCGCGCCGATGGCGACATCCTGATCCTCGGGGTCGGCGGCAAGATGGGCCCGACGCTAGCGCGCATGGCGAAGCGCGCCGCGCCCGCAAAGCGTGTAATCGGAGTGGCCAGATTTTCGGAGGTTAATCTAAGAGAGAAGTTGGAGAGCTGGGGCGTCGAGTGCGTGGCGTGCGATCTGCTCGATCGCGCCGCGCTCGAGCGCCTGCCGCGCCCGAAGAACGTCGTCTTCATGGCCGGGCACAAGTTCGGCGCCGCAGCCGACCCTTCCTTCACCTGGGCGATGAACGTGGCGGTGCCGTTCATGGCGGCGGAAACTTTCCGCCAAGCGCGCATCGTCGCCTTCTCGACTGCTTGCGTGTACCCGTTCGTCGAGGTCGGCGGCGCCGGCGCGCCGGAAGATCTCGCCACCGTGCCGCCCTCCGGCGACTACGCGAATTCGTGCGCCGGCCGGGAGCAGATGTTCATCTACGGCTCGCGCCGCTACGGCACGCCAGGGCGGCTGGCGCGCCTGTCCTACGCCATCGACATGCGCTACGGCGTGCTGCACGACGTGGCGCAATGCGTGCTTGCCGGCAAGCCCGTGGAGCTCGGCATGGGCTACGTCAACGTGATCTGGCAGGGCGATGCCAACGAGCAGGCGCTGCGGCTGCTCGCGCATTGCACGCAGCCGACGAGCGGGTTGAACGTCAGCGGCCCGAAGACGAGCGTGCGCTTCCTCGCCGAGGAGTTCGGCAAGCGCTTCAACAGGGAACCGTCCTTTAAAGGAACTCCCTCTCCTACGGCCTGGTTGATCGACACAACCGCGGCGGCAAGCCTTTTCGGTCCGCCGCGCGTGGCGCTCGCGGCGATGATCGACTGGGTCGCCGACTGGGTGCGGCGCGGCCAGCCGAGCCTCGGCAAGCCGACGCACTTCGAAGCGCGGGATGGAAAATACTGAGCACCGGCTGGGTGCCGAGCACCTCGCCGGATGTCTCGCGCTTTCCCAATCGGCGAACTGGAACCAGAACGAAGCCGACTGGCGGCTGATGCTTTCCCTCGGCCATGGCTGGGGAATTTCGCTCGCCGACGGCACGCTCGCCGCTTCGACGCTCGTGCTTCCCTACGGCGGCCGGTTTGCATGGGTGAGCATGGTACTGGTGCTGCCGGAGCAGCGACGGCAAGGCTACGCTTCAAGCCTGCTGCGCGTGGCGATCGCGGACCTGCAAAGCAAGAAGCTTCTCCCCCTCCTCGACGCGACGCCGGCCGGCCGCGAGGTGTATCGGCACGAGGGGTTCCAGGACCGGTGGGCATTTTCCCGGCTCGCAAGCAAAGGCGTTTCGCCTTCACCTGCCGGTGGCGGCGTGCGGCCGCTGGAGGAAGACGACTGGCGCTGGATCCTTGAGCTCGATCGCGCCGCGTTCGGCGCGAGCCGCGAGCGCCTGCTGCGTGCGCTCGCGAAACGTATTCCGGCGGCGGCGCTGGTTTCCGAGGAGAAGAAAGGGTTCGTGCTTGGACGTGAGGGGCGCGAAGCACGGCAAGTCGGACCCGTTGTCGCCTCAGACGAGCAGACGGCCATGGCGCTGCTGTCGCACGCGCTAAGCGCCATCGAGCCGCCGGTGTACGTCGACGTGGCCGGCCACGCGCCCGCGCTGCGCGAATGGCTCGAAGGGTGCGGCTTCTGGTTCCAGCGGCCGTTCACCCGCATGGTGCGCGGCGACGAGCCGGCGCCCGGGGAAGAGCGGCTCGTCTATTGCGTCGCCGGCCCCGAGCTCGGCTGAATTGACTGGAGGTTTTCGCGATGTCCTACGATTTCATCGTCATCGGCGCCGGCCACAACGGCCTCGCCTGCGCCGGGTATCTCGCCAAGGCGGGCGCCAAAGTGCTCGTCGTCGAGCGCGACAGGCGCGTCGGCGGCAGCTGCCACACGGCCGAAGCCACGCTGCCAGGCTTCAAGCACAACATCTGCTCGATGGTCCACACGCATATCCCGCTCAGCCCGGTGTACCGCGACCTGGAGCTCGAGCGCCATGGCGTCAAATACGTGTATCCGGACTACCTGCGCGGCACGATCTTCCCGGACCACAAGGCCATCGTGATGTACCGGGAGACCGGGCGAATGGCGGCCGAGCTCGCCAGGTTCTCCGCGCGGGACGCGAAGACCTTCACGCAGCTCGTGGAGGACTACGGCGAATTCATCGACTCGACTTACCTGCCGCTCATGTATTCGCCGCCCTTGCCGCCTTCGCTGCAGACGGCCGAGCTGGAGAAGTCCGAGGAGGGGCGGGCTCTCATGCAGTGGCAGGCGAGCACGCCGGTGCAGTTGCTGAACGAGCTCTTCGAAAGCGAGGAGGTGAAGGTGCACTTCCTCGCGCGCATGACGGTGCTCGGGTTTGCGCCCGATGCCTTCGGGCAGGGCTGGATCTGCCTTTTCCGGATACTCAAGGCCGAGGCGCCGATCTGCGTCGGCGGCTCGCAGCAGCTCGCCGAGGGCCTTAGGCGCGTGGTGGAAGGAAGCGGCGGCGTGGTGAAGACCGCAGTGGAAGTCAAACGCGTGGTCCTTGAGGGCAACAAGGCGGCCGGGATCGAGCTGGGGGACGGCACCCGGATCGACGCCGCCAAAGCGGTGATCACCAACGTCGAGCCGAAGAAGAGCTTCCTCAAGATGGTGGGCGAGGAGCACCTGCCGTCTTCCTTTGCCACGCGGGTGAAGAACTACCACTCGCGCGGGCGTTCGCTCTTCTGCCTGCACCTTGCGCTCTCCGAGCCGCCGCAATACCGCGCTGCCGCCTACAACCCGCACGTCAACCGGGCGTTCAGCCAGGAAATGTTCTGCGGCTCGGTCGCCGACCAGGTGCAGGCGTACCAGGAGATCGCGGCCGGCAAGCCGCCCCGCAGGGAGATGCTGCAGATCACCGTACCGACGCTCTTCGATCCCTCGCAGGCGCCCGCGGGCAGGCACACGGTGCTGGTCTGGCAGTACGCGCCGTACGAGGTGGCGCCGGACGGTCCCGCAGGTTGGAAGAAGGTACGTGACGAATACGCCGCGCACTGCGTGGACCTGTGGCGCTCGTACGCGCCGAACATGACGCAGGACAAGATCCTCGGCGCGACGATCCAGGATCCCACCGACACGGTGCGGCGCAACGACAACATGGTGAACGGCGTCGACGTGGTGGGCGACATGACGCCCGACCAGATGGGCTATTTCAGGCCCTTTGCCGGCTGGTCGAACTACCGCAGCCCGATCGAAGGCCTTTATATGTGCGGCGGATATTGCCATCCCGGCGGCGGAGTGCATGCCGGAGCGGGACATAACGCGGCCGGCGTGATTGCCGAAGATTACAAGCTGAAGAAGTGGTGGGACTGATGCCTCGGCGCGAGGCCAGGTTCACCGTCAACGCGCCGCCGCAGGATCTGTGGCGCTTCCTTCGCGACTTCCGGTCGCTGTGCAGCTGCATCCCGGGAGTCGAGCGCATCAACGTCGTCGATGATCGCAACGCGGAGCTGACGGTAAAGGAGAAAGTCGGCGTCATTCCCCTGATCCTGACGTTGAAGGCGCAAATCGAGTCGGAGGAGCCGCCGCGCCGGCTGCATGCCGTCGCCAGCGCCGAGCATCTCACGATGGCCATCGACGTGGAGCTGGAAAAATCGGGGGCGGGTACCGAATTGCACAGCGTGTTCGACGTGACGGGCACCGGGCAGCTCAAGGCCCTCGTCGATCGGCTGTTCGAAAAGCGCGCAACCGAGCGCACCGCGCAGTTCGCCGAATGCCTGGAGAAACGCTTCAGCGGAGCCGCCGTTCCATCCCCCCGGGAGAAGAGGGGATGGATAAGGCGCTTGTGGCGGCGGCTGCTGGGGCTGTTCAGTCGGCCTTGACGGGCTTCATCTTGATCGACTTGTCGAGGAACGCGTTCGTGTACGTGCTCTTCACGTCGAACGGTTTGTCGATCCCGATGTAGTCGCGCACCAGCGCATAGTCGGCCTGCATGCGCTTGTCGTCGTGCCAGCCGAGCGCCACGCTCTGCGAGATCTTGTCGCTCATCAGCACTTCGACGAGCTGCCAGTTGACGAGCTCGTTGTCGAAGCTCAACGCGCCGTTGGCGTCGATGAGCGCCTGCACGCAGGGCTTCGGCTGCTTCACGCACTCGGCGAATGCGCGCTGCGTCACCTTCACGAACTTGGCGACCAGCGGCCGGTTCTTCTTGAGATATTCCGCGTTGACGATCACCGAGTTGCCGTACGGGTTGAGGCCGACCTCGCGCCAGGCGAGGAAGCCCATGTCGGCGCCGAGCTCGCGCTTGAAGATGTGGTGGATGTTGTAGAACGAGGTGGTGATGTCGATGGTGTGCGCCTTCAGCGCCGCGAGCTTCGCGTTCGCGTCGATGTTCACCCAGGTGACCGACTTGGGATCGATGCCGTTCGCCTTGGCGAGCGCGGGCCACATGGTGCGCGCGCCGTCGGCGGCGGGATTGCCGATCTTCTTGCCGGGGAAATCCTTGATGCCCTTGATGCCCGAGCTCTTCAGCCAGTACATCCCCTGCGGCGAGTTGGCATAGACGTTGAACACCGCGACCGAGTCGGCGCCCTTGCCCCTGGCGACGAGCACGCCGCCCATATCGGCGAGGCCGACCGGGTTCGCGCCCGCGCCGACCTTCTGCGTGGCGAGCGCCGAGCCCTTGCCCGGCTCGAGATTGAGATCGATGCCCTCCTTCTGGTACCAGCCGAGCTTCTTCGCGTAGTAGTACGGCGCATGGTCGCCGCCCGGCACCCAGTTCAGTATGAAGTCGAGTCTCTGCTGTGCTGCCGCCGGAAGCGCGACGAATGCGGCGGCCGTGGCGATCAAGAACCTGCGCATGGAGCCTCCTTGTAGTCGGAATGGCGATGGTACCATCGTGTAACTGAACGGTTAACATGCATCCACTGCCCGCGGAGATTGCCGCGCTCCTGCGCCGCGGCACGGTCATTCCCGCGCACCCGCTTGCGCTAGATCAACAACGCCGCCTCGACGAGCGGCACCAGCGCGCGCTTGCGCGCTATTACCTCGATGCGGGCAGCGGCGGGCTCGCGCTCGGCGTGCACGCCACTCAGTTTGCGATCCGCGAAGCCGGCCTTTACGAAAAAGTCTTGAGCCTGGGAATCGAGGAGGCGCGTTCCTGGGTGCGAAGACCGGTGCTCATGATCGCCGGCCTCGCCGGCAGGACGGCGCAGGCGAAAAAGGAAGCGCAGCTCGCGCGCGCGCTGGGGTATCACTGCGGATTGCTCTCGCTCGGGGCGATGAAGGGCGCATCGACCGACGAGCTGGTGGCGCACTGCGCCGCGCTCGCCGGCGAGATCCCGCTCGTGGGCTTTTACCTGCAGACGGCGGTGGGCGGAATTCCGCTGCCGGCGCGGTTCTGGCAGCGCTTTGCCGCGATTGAAAACGTGGTCGCGATCAAGATCGCGCCGTTCGACCGCTATGCGACGCTGGACGTGATCAAGGGCGTGGTGGCCGCGCGCGCGGAGGAGCGCGTCGCGCTCTACACGGGGAACGACGACCACATCGTGCTCGACCTGGCCGTGCCGTTCGACGTGAGGCGCGGCGACGACACCGTGCGCGTGCGCATCCGCGGCGGGCTGCTCGGCCACTGGAGCGTGTGGACGAAAACAGCAGTCGATTTATTTAAAAAAATAGGAAACGGAAAAATCGACGACGATCTCCTCGCTCTCGACTCACGCATCACCGATTGCAACGGCGCGTTCTTCGACGTGGCGCACAACTTCGCCGGCTGCATCCCCGGCTGCCACGAGGTTCTGCGCCGCCAGGGGCTGCTCGCGGGCACCTGGTGCCTGGATCCGCAGGAGAAGCTCTCGCCCGGCCAGGCCGAAGAGATCGACCGCGTGTACCGGGAGCACGGCGATCTTTCCGACGACGCCTTCGTGCGCGCCAATCTCCAGAGGTGGCTGTCATGAATTCCAAGCTGGGTCGCTGGACGCTTGCGGTGCTGGCGCATGTGGCGCTGGTGCTCGCCTGGTATCTCTTCGTCGAGCTCGGAAGCGTGCCCAAGTTCGTGATGCCCTCGCCCGGAGCGACGCTCGACGCGCTGCTGCAGCCGAACTACAGCTGGTGGACCAACATCGCGGTGACCGGCACCGAGATCTTCGGCGGCTATCTGCTCGCGCTCGCGATCGGCGTGGCGCTCGCGCTCGTCTTCACCTGGTCGAAGCCGCTCGAGGCGTTCTTCATGCCGCTGCTCGTGTCGCTCAACATGATTCCCAAGGTGGCGCTCGGGCCGCTGATCATCGTGTGGTTCAAGTACGGGATTTTGCCCAACTCGGTGATGGCATTCTCGATCGCGGTGTTCCCGATCCTGCTCACCACGGCGCGCGGGCTGCGCGAGATCGAGCCCGAGCTGCTCGACCTCGTGCGCTCGCTCAAGGGCTCGCGCTGGCAGCTCTTCACGAAGATCCAGCTTCCGGGGGCGCTGCCCTACATCCTCTCGGGCATGAAGGTAGGCGCCATCCTGGCCGTTGCCGGAGCGATCGTCGGCGAGTTCCTCGGCTCGGACAAGGGCCTCGGCTATCTCATGCTGCAGGTGCAGGTCACGCTCGATACGCCGGCGATGTTCATGGCGGTGCTGCTCATCACGCTGATCGGCATGGTGCTCTACGGCATCGTGCTTGCGCTCGAGCGGTGGCTGGTGCCCAAGGACGCGCGCGTTGGCTGAGCCTTTCATCCGCCTGCGCGGCGTGCGCAAGGTTTACGGCGAGCATCTCGCCATCTCGGACGCCACGTTCGACGTCATGCCGGGCGAGCTGGTGTCGCTGGTGGGGCCGTCGGGCTGCGGCAAGTCGACGCTGCTCAAGGTCCTCGCGGGACTGCACAGCCACGATGGCGGCGAGGTGCATATCGGCTCGGCCACCCATCCGTTCGATCCGGCGCGCGACGTGGGCATGGTGTTCCAGGCGCCGCTGCTGCTGAAGTGGCGCCGTGTTCTGCAGAACGTATTGCTGCCGGCCGAGATCCTCGGCTTGCCAAGCAAGGAGTCAAACGATCGGGCGCGCCATCTGCTGCAGCTGGTCGGCCTCGCCGGCAACGAGGACAAGTATCCCTACGAGCTTTCCGGGGGCATGCAGCAGCGCGCGGCGATCGCGCGCGCCCTGGTGCACGACCCGAAGCTCGTCCTCATGGACGAGCCGTTCGGCGCGCTCGATGCGCTGACGCGCGAAAAAATGAACCTCGAGCTGCTGCGCATCTGGCGCGAGGCCGGCAAGACCATCATCTTCGTCACGCACGGCATCTCGGAGGCGGTGTTTCTCGGAACGCGCGTGGTGGTGCTGACCGCCGGCCCGGCGCGCATGGCGGACAACTTCGAGGTCGAGCTGCCCCGTCCGCGCACCCTGGACATCAAGACGCACGAGCGCTTCGGCGAGTACACGCGGCGCATCTACCGGCTGCTCGGAATGGAATGAGCACGCGGCAGAAGATACTCGACGCAGCGCTCGAGGAATTCGCGCGCTACGGGTTGAGCGGCGCGCGCGTGGAGCGCATCGCGAGCCGCGCGAACGCCAACAAGCGCATGATCTACTACTACTTTCGCTCGAAGGAGGATCTGTTCCTCGCCGTGCTGGAAGCGAGCTACGCCGATATCCGCAGCGCGGAGCGCTCGCTCGATCTCGAGCACCGCGACCCGCGCGAGGCGGTCAA
The DNA here is from genome assembly GCA_004297625.1 of Betaproteobacteria bacterium. Classification (GTDB taxonomy): domain Bacteria; phylum Pseudomonadota; class Gammaproteobacteria; order Burkholderiales; family SG8-39; genus SCGC-AG-212-J23. Next base: position 20,009 of record SCTY01000026.1, read on the forward strand.
GCGGCTGGTGGAGTTCACCTGGCAGTACTATCTCGAGCACCCCGAGTTCATGACGCTCCTCAACAGCGAGAATCTGCACAAGGGCCGCCACGTCAGGAACTCGAGCAGGCTGCGCGAGATGCATTCGCCGCTCGTGGGGACGTTGCGCGCGATCCTGCGCCGCGGCGAGAAGCAAGGCCTGTTCCGCCGCGGCGTCGATCCGGTGCAGCTCTACATCTCGATCGCCGGCGAAGGCTATTTCTATCTCAGCAACCGGTATACGCTGTCGCGCATCTTCGACCGCGACCTCATGGCGCCGCGCGCGCTCTCGGGGCGCGCCCGGCATATCAGCCATATGATCCTGAATGCACTGAGGACCTAGCGCATGAGGATCGCGCTTTGCAACGAAGTGATCGCGCCGATGCCCTTCCCGGCGCAATGCGAGTACGCCGCCAAGCTCGGCTACGACGGCCTGGAGGTCGCGCCGTATACCCTTTCCGACGAGCCGCATCGCATGGGCGCGGCGCAGATCGCCGCCGCGCGCGCGGCGGCGGACGACTGCGGAATTGCCGTGACCGGGCTGCACTGGCTGCTGGTCAAGCCTGCAGGCCTTTCCATCAGCACGCGGGACGACGCGGTGCGCCGCCGCACCGTGGACGTCATGCTCGCGCTCATCGACTTGTGCTGTCAGCTGGGAGGGCGCTACCTGGTGCACGGCTCGCCGCAGCAGCGCCGCCTGGAGGCAGGCGATACGCGTGCCGCGGCGCTGGCCCGGGCACGCGAGTGCTTCGCGGCGCTCGCCGAGCGTGCGCACAAGGCCGGCGTGGTCTACTGCATCGAGCCGCTTTCCAGCGAGCAAACGCCGCTCATCAATACGCTGGAAGAGGCGGCACAACTGGTCGACGAGATAAAGAGCCCCTGGATCAGGACCATGCTTGACTGCAGCGCGGCCGGGCGCATGGAGAAGGAGCCGCTCGGCGCGCTCGCGGACCGCTGGCTGCCGAAAGGCATGCTTGCCCACGTGCAGCTCAACGACCGCAACCGCCGCGGGCCCGGCCAGGGGGAGCAGCGTTTCGCACCGCTGTTCGCCGCGCTCAAGCGCCATCATTATCGCGGCGACGTCGCGGTCGAGCCCTTCGATTACGTGCCGGACGGCCCGGGCGCGGCGGCCCGCGCCATCGGCTATATCCGCGGCATTCTGGAGGCGATCGAGGCATGAAGCTCTCGGTGACGAGCATCGACATCTACGAAAGGGACGTGAAGCTGCGCATGCCGTTTCGCTTCGGCGTGGTCACGCTCAGCGAAGCGCCGCAGGCGTTCGTGCGCGCGCGCATTCGCCTCGAAAACGGCATCGAGGCCGAGGGCGGCGCGGCGGAGCTGCTCGCGCCGAAATGGTTCGACAAGGACCCGGCGCTCTCGAACGAGCAGAACTTCGACCAGCTGCGCGCCTCGCTTGCGCTCGCGCGCGACGCCTACCTCGCGAGCGGCGAGAACACCGCCTTCGGGCACTCGATGGACATCTACGGCCCGCAGATCGCGCTCGGCGCGGTGCAGGGGCTGAACAGCCTTGTCGCCTGCTATGGCCCGGCGCTCGTCGACCGCGCGCTGCTCGACGCCCTGTGCCGCGCGCTGGGGATCTCGTTCTACCAGGCCATTCAGAAAAACATCCCGGCTATCACGGCGCCCGGCTGGCAGGCCGACCTCATGGCCTTCGACATGGACGAGTTCCTGGCCGGCCTCAAGCCCCGCAAGACGATCGCCGCGCGGCACACCGTGGGCCTGCTCGACCCGATCACCGCGTCCGGGAAGCGGCTCGATGACGGCCTGCCGGAAACCCTGGAGGAAGTGATCCAGCGCTACGGCCACCGCTGGTTCAAGCTCAAGGTGAGCGGCGATCTGCCCGCCGATCTCGAGCGGCTCGCGGCGATCGCCGCGGTGCTCGACCGCATTCCCGAGCCTTACCAGGCCACGCTGGACGGCAACGAGCAGTTCGCGAGCGCCGAGGAGATTCGCGACCTCTGGAAAAGAATCCGCGAGGAACCGCGCCTGAAACGGCTGGCTTCGAGCATCGTATTCATCGAGCAGCCGATCAAGCGCAGCCACGCGCTCGCCGGCGACATCTCGGCGCTCGCCGAGGACATCCCGGTGATCATCGACGAGTCCGACGACTCCCTCGAGGCTTTCCCGCGGGCGCGGCGCCTCGGCTACACCGGCGTATCGTCGAAAACCTGCAAGGGCCTCTACAAGTCGCTTCTCAATGCGGCGCGCTGCCGGCTGTGGAACATGGAAGAGAGCACGAACCGCTATTTCATGTCGGCAGAAGACCTGACCGTGCAGGCCGGCCTTGCCCTGCAGCAGGATCTCGCGCTCGCCGCGCTTCTCGGCCTGACGCATGTCGAGCGCAACGGCCACCACTACGTGAACGGCATGGCCGGGCTGCCCGAGGCCGAGCAGGCGGCATTTCTCAGGGCGCACGACGATCTGTACGAGCGCAGCCACGGCGCCGTGCGCGCGCGCATCGTGGCCGGCAATCTCGAAATCGCGTCGCTTGCCTGCCCCGGTTTCGCAGCCGCGGCTCACCCCGATTGGAGTTCGATGAGGAGCGTGCAATAAATGAAGGAACGGCGCATCGGCATCATCATGCACGGCGTCACCGGCCGCATGGGAACGAACCAGCACCTCGTGCGCTCGATCCTCGAGATCCGCAGGCAGGGCGGCGTCGCGCTCAAGGACGGCACGCGCGTGATGCCCGACCCGCTTCTCGTCGGCCGCAACGCGGCGAAGCTCGAGGCGCTCGCGCGCAAGCACGGCGTTGAACGCTGGACCACGGATCTTGCTGCCGCCTTGAAGTCGAAAGATGAAATTTTCTTCGACGCGGCGTCAACCCAGCTGCGGCCGAAGCTCCTCAAGCGCGCCATCGCGGCGGGCAAGCACGTCTATTGCGAAAAGCCGGTGGCTACCACGCTCGCCGAGGCGAAGGATCTCTATGCCGCGGCGAAGAAGGCGCGCGTGAAGCACGGCGTGGTGCAGGACAAGCTCTGGCTGCCGGGGCTGCTCAAGCTCAAGAAACTGCGCGACGACGGCTTTTTCGGCCGCATTCTCTCGGTGCGCGGCGAGTTCGGCTACTGGGTGTTCGAGGGCGACCGCCAGCCTGCGCAGCGTCCGTCGTGGAACTACCGCAAGCAGGAGGGCGGCGGCATCATCCTCGACATGCTGTGCCACTGGCGCTACGTGCTCGACAATCTTTTCGGCGAAGTGAAAGCGGTGAGCTGCCTCGGCGCGACGCATATCCCGCACCGCTGGGACGAGAACGGCAAGCAGTACAAGGCGACGGCCGACGATGCCGCATATGCGACGTTCCAGCTCGCGGGCGGCGTGATCGCACACTTCAACTCCTCCTGGGCGGTGCGCGTGCGGCGGGACGATCTGCTTACGCTGCAGGTCGACGGTACGCAAGGCAGTGCCGTCGCCGGTCTGCGGCGCTGCTTGATTCAAAGTTATGAAAAAACGCCCAAGCCCGTCTGGAACCCCGACATCCCGCAGCCGATCGATTTCTTCGCCGGCTGGGACGAGGTGCCCGACGAGGATTACGACAACGCCTTCAAGGCGCAGTGGGAGCTCTTTTTGCGCCATGTGGCGGGCGAGGGCCGGTTTCCGTGGAACCTTCTCGAGGGCGCGAAGGGCGTGCAGCTCGCCGAGCTGGGGCTCAAAAGCTGGAAGCAGAAGAAGTGGCTCGCGGTACCGAGGCTGAAATCATGAAACGCGACACCATTCTCACCATCAGGCTTCCGCTCGGAAGCGGCTTCGAGAACTACGCCGTGAGAGAGCCCAAGTCTTTCTCGAAACCGCAAAGGCCGTTTACGCGCAAGGCGCTCGCCGCGGCCCACGTGGTGGCCGACCCGCTGTCGGCCAAGGAGCCGTGGCTCGACGCGGCGGTCGATTGGGACGCGACCATCGCCTACCGCCGGCATCTGTGGTCGTGGGGCCTGGGCGTCGCCGAAGCCATGGATACCGCGCAGCGCGGCATGGGGCTCGACTGGCCGAGCTCGCTTCAACTTATCGAGAAATCCGTTGAAGAAGCCAAGCGCGTGCCCGGCGCCGAGGTCTGGTCGGGCGCGGGCACCGATCACGTCTCGAATGCGAGCCTCGATGGCGTCATTGCCGCGTACGAGGAGCAGTGCGCCGCGATCGAGAGGCTCGGCGGCCGGATCGTTCTCATGGCGAGCCGCGCGCTCGTCGGCTGCGCCAGATCGCCCGACGACTACGCGCGCGTCTACGACCGGATCCTTTCGCAGGTGCGCGAGCCGGTGATCATCCACTGGCTCGGCGAGATGTTCGACCCGGCGCTGGAAGGCTATTGGGGCCAGCGGGACCATTACGCCGCGATGGATGCCTGTTTAGGTGTTCTTCAAAAAAACAAGGACAAGGTGGACGGCATAAAGATCTCGCTGCTCGACAAGGACAAGGAAATCGCCATGCGCCGCAAGCTGCCGAAGGGCGTGCGCATGTATACCGGCGACGACTTCAACTTCGCCGAGCTGATCGCGGGCGACGCGCAGGGCCATTCGGACGCGCTGCTCGGCATCTTCGATGTCATCGCGCCCGCGGCCTCGCACGCGCTTTCGGCATTGGCTTCAAATCGGAACTCTGAATACCACGAGGTGCTCGCCCCGACGGTGGCGCTGTCGCGCCATATCTTTCGCGCGCCGACGCGCTTTTATAAGACCGGCGTGGTGTTCATGGCGTGGCTGAACGGCCACCAGGAGCACTTCGTGATGGTCGGCGGCCAGCAGTCGGCGCGGAACATCCTGCACCTCGCAGAGCTTTTCCGCCTCGCCGACGGCGCGGGCCTGCTCTCCGATCCGGGCCTGGCGTGCGCGCGGATGAAGCAGCTGCTCGCCGTGCACGGATGCGCTTGAAGCTCTCTCTCAATACCGCGACCGCGCGCAAGCAATGGACGCTCGCGCAAATCATCGACGGCTGCGCGCGCCACGATATCCGCGGCATCTCGCCCTGGCGCGACCAGGTGGCGCAGATGACTCTCTCAAAAGCCCAAAAGGCGATTGCGGCGAATAGCCTTACGGTTACGGGACTGTGCCGCGGCGGCTTCTTCACCGCGCCGGACTGGCGCGACGACAACCGCCGGGCGATCGAGGAAGCCGCCACGCTCGGCGCGCGATGCCTCGTGCTCGTTGTGGGTGGCCTGCCTTCGGGCTCAAAGGACATAGAAAAATCGAGATCCGAGGTATACGAGGGCATTGCCGAAATCCTGCCCGAGGCGCGCAAGGCCGGCGTGCCGCTCGCCATCGAGCCGCTGCACCCGATGCAGGCGGCCGAGCGCGCCTGCATCAACACGCTGGAGCAGGCGCTCGATATCTGCGAGGAGCTCGACGAAGCCGATACGAGCGCGCAGTGCGCGCTGGGCGTGGCGCTCGACGTCTACCACGTCTGGTGGGATCCGAAGCTCGAAGCGCAAGTGAAGCGCGCGGGAAAGCGCATCCTCGCCTATCACCTCTGCGACTGGCTGGTGCCGACGCGCGATCTGTTCAACGATCGCGGCATGATGGGCGACGGCGTCATCGATCTGCCGAAAATAAGGCGCTGGGTCGAGGGCGCGGGTTACGCGGGCTTCGACGAGGTGGAGATTTTCTCGGAGCTGGACTGGTGGAAACGCGATCCGGACGAGGTGCTGGAGACATGCAAAGAGCGGCATTTGCGCTGTACCTGATTTTCGCCGTGTTCTCTGGCTGTGCCTGGGGACAAACGTGGCCATCGCGTCCGATCCGCATCATCGTCGCCGGCGCGCCGGGCTCCTCGCTCGACATCCCGGTGCGCGCGGTCGGCGAGAAGCTGAAGGACCGCCTCGCGCAGCCCATCGTGGTCGAGAACCGCCCGGCCGCCGGAGGAACGGTGGCGACCGATGCCGCGGCGAAGGCGGCGCCCGACGGCTATACCTACGTGATGTCGTTCAACGGTCCGCTCGCTTACGGGCCCTATCTTTACAGCAAGCTGCCCTACGATCCGCAGAAGGACCTGGCCGCGGTGATCCAGATGGGAGGCCAGCCGTTCGTCCTCGCCGTACCGGCGAGCCTGGGAGTGAGCCGACTGAAAGAGCTGATCGACCTGGCGCGCGCCAGCCCCGGGAAGCTCAACTATTCGTCGCTCGGCAACGGCAGCGGCACGCACATCACCATGGAGCTCCTGAAGAGCCGCGCGAAGATTTTCATGGTGCACATCCCTTACGCCGGCGGTCCGGCCGCGGCGGCCGCGGTGGCGACCGGCGAGGTGCAGGCGCACTTCGCGCCGATCGCGACCATCATGCCGCACGTGCGCGCGGGCCGCGCCAGGCTCATCGCCATGTCGAGCGAAAAGCGCTTTTCGCTGATGCCGGAGATTCCCACGGTCGCGGAGCAGGGATTCCCGGGCTTCGACTCTTACGGCTGGAACGGCATCCTTGCGCCCGCGGCAACGCCGCGCGACATCGTCGTGCGCATGAACCGGGAGATCAACGAGGTGCTGAAGCTTCCCGAGATCCGCACGCTGCTCGCCAACCAGCACATCGAGATCGCGGGCGGAACGCCCGAGGAGTTCGCGGCCCTCATCAAGCGCGAAACCGAGCGCTGGGGACCGGTGATTCGCGCTTCCGGCGCCAAGCTCGACTAGAAGTAGGGCACGCCCTGCGCGTTGACGTAGAGGGCGTAGAGCGAAGTGCTCGCCGCCATGAACAGGCGGTTGCGGTGCAGGCCGCCGAAGCACAGGTTGGCGCAGCGCTCGGGGAGGTCGATGCGGCCGATGAGCTTGCCCTCCGGATTGAAGACATGCACGCCGTCGAGCCCTTCGGCGCCCATGCCCCAGCCGCACCACAGGTTGCCCTGCGTATCCAGGCGGAAGCCGTCCGGCGTGCCCTGCGGCCCCGCGTCGATCAGCACGCGGCGGTTGCGCAGCGTTTTGCGCTCGACCACGTCGTAGGCAAGGATCTTGCGCGGCACCGAGCGCGACTCGACGATGTAGAGGATCGATTCGTCGGGCGAAAAGGCGAGGCCGTTCGGCTGGTTGATGCTCTCGGCGACGACGGCGAGCTCTCCATCCCAGCGGTACACGTGCGTCGGCAATTCGGGCTCGGCCTTGGCGCCTTCGTACCAGCCGAGGATGCCGAAGCTCGGGTCGGTGAACCAGATCGAGCCGTCCGACTTGCACACCACGTCGTTCGGCGAATTGAGCTTCTTCCTTTCGAAGGAATCGGCGAGCGTCACCACGCGGCCGTCGAGCTCGGTGCGCGACACGCGCCGGCCGCCGTGCTCGCAGGTGACGAGCCTTCCCTGCCGGTCGCGCGTGTTGCCGTTCGCGTAGCCCGAGGGCTTGCGGTAGGCGCTGACCGCGCCGGTTTCCTCGTCCCAGCGCAGCATGCAGTTCCCCGGGACGTCGCTCCATATGAGGCAGCGCGCGTCGCCGAACCAGACCGGACCTTCGGCCCAGCGCGTTCCCGTGAAAAGCCGCTCCACCTTCGCGAGCGGCAGCCGCAGCCGCGCGAACGAGCCGTCGATCTCCTTTACGGCCTCGTCCGGCAGCCGCTGGCTGGGTTGCCACTCCATCACTTCGTCCCTCCCGAATAGATTTTCACCACCGCCGAGCTGTCGAGCTCGCTGTAGCCGTGGCTCGCGGCCAGAAGGCCTTCATCAGGTTGCTGTCAGCATAGCCGCCGGCGAGGCACTCGGGAATACGGCGCCGCGCATGCCCGCGCGACATCGCGCAGCTCGTCTCGATCGGCATCGACCGTCCCGACATCCGCTTCGAGATCGTCTACGGCGTCTCGGGCAACCGGCGCAGCTGGTACGACAACTCGAATGCCGCGCGCCTCGGCTACAAGCCGCAGGACGACTCCGAGATCTATGCGCCGGAAATACTCTCCAGGGAAAAGCCCGGTGATCCGCGCGCCGAAACCTACCAGGGCGGCCCCTTCGTGCACGTCGAAGAGGTGCCCAACCCCGCGGCCGTCCGGCCGCGAAAGAAGTAAGCGGCTCCTTCTACTCCTGCTCCTGCACCGGCTTGTGCGCCGCCACGAGCTTCTGCTGCAGCTGCGGCGGCGCGGGCTCGTAGTGGCTGAACTCGAAGCTGTACGAGCCGTGACCGGCAGTGAGCGATTTCAGCCGCGCCGGGAAATGCTCGAGCTCCGAGAGCGGCGCCTGCGCGGTGATCTGCACGACGCCCGGCCGCGGCGTGTCCGAGCCCTTGATCTGGCCGCGATGCCCTGAGAGCTCGCCCGCGATGTCGCCCATCTTCGCCTCGGGCGCCATGATGTCGACGTTGACGATCGGCTCGAGAACGATCGGGCGCGCCTTGCCGAGCGCGTCGAGGAAAGCTTTGCGCCCGGCCGACATGAACGCCACGTCCTTCGAATCGACCGGGTGGCTCTTGCCGTCGTACACGATCACGCGCACGTCCTGGATCGGGTAGCCGGCCACGAATCCGCTCTCCAGCACGCTGCGCACGCCTTTCTCCACCGACGGAATGAACTGGTTGGGAATCGCGCCGCCCTTCACGCTGTCGACGAACTCGAAGCCCTTGCCGCGCGGCAGCGGCTCGACCTTGAGGTACACCTCGCCGAACTGGCCTGCGCCGCCGGTCTGCTTCTTGTGCCGGCTGTGGCCCTCGGCCTTGACGGCGATCGTCTCGCGGAACGGAATCGACGGCGGGCGCGTATCGAAGTCGAGCTTGTACTGGCTCGACATCTTCTCGAGCACGGTTCGCAAGTGCATCTCGCCCAGCCCGCGCATCACCGTTTCGTTCGCCTGCGCGTTGTGCTCGATGCGGAAGCACGGGTCCTCGGCCGCAATCTTGTGCAACACGTCCGAGACCTTCTGCTCGTCGCCGCGCTTCTTCGGCTGCACCGCGAGCCCGAACACCGAGGTGGGCAGCTCGAGCGCTCGCGCGTGCACATGCGCCTCGTCGGGCGAGTCGTGCAGCACCTGGTCGAACTGGATCTCGTCGATCTTCGCGATCGCGCAGATGTCGCCCGGGACCGCCTCGGTGACGTCGGTCTGCGTCTTTCCGCGCAGCATGTACAGATGGCCCGCCTTGAAGGGCTTTCGGCTCTCGCCGACGAACAGCTGCCCGCCGGGCGTGAGCCGGCCCTGGTGCACGCGGAACACCGCGAGGCGCCCGATGTAGGGATCGATTTCAACCTTGAACACATGCGCCAGCGCATGCTTGCCGGGATCGGGCGCGGCGCGCAGCTCTTCCGAGGTACCGTCCGTGTGCGTCTTTACGTAGACGGGCGGGTTGCCCTCGGTGGGATTGGGCAGGAGCTTCACGATCACGTCGATCAGCTCCGAGATCCCGACGCCGGTCTTCGCCGAGGTGAACAGCACCGGGATGAGATGGCCCTCGCGCAGCGCGCGCTCGAGCGGCCCGTGCAGCTCTTCGGGCGTGACCTCGCCTTTCTCGAGATACGTTTCCATCAGCTTCTCGTCGACTTCGACGACCTGGTCGACGAGCCGCCGGTGCGCCTCCTCGACCGACGAGAAGTCCGCCGCGCCGGCCGGCGCGAAAAAGCAGTCGGATACCTTGCTGCGCCTGGCCGCGGGCAGGTTGATCGGCAGGCACTCCTTGCCGAACGCCTGCTGGATGCGTTCCAGCAGGCCCTCGAGATCGACGTTGTCGGCGTCGATCTTGTTGATGACGATCAGCCGATCGAGGGCGCGCTTGGCCGCCCACTGCATGAAGCGCCCGGTCATCATCTCGACGCCGTTCTGCGCGTTGATGACGATCGCCGCGGTCTCGACGGCGGCGAGCGCAGGCAGGGCGTGGCCGAGGAAGTCGGGATAGCCCGGCGTGTCCAGCAGGTGAATCCGGGTGTCTCTGGTATCGAAGCTGGCGACCGCCAGCTTGAGGGAGTGCTGCAACTGCTTTTCGAGCGGGGTGTAATCGCACACGGTGGTGCCGCGCTCGACGCTGCCCGCTGCCGGGATCGCTCCCGCGGTTGCGAGCAGCGCCTCGGCCAGGGTGGTCTTCCCCGCTCCCGACTGGCCGACAAGCGCGAGGGTCCTTATCCGTTCAATGGAATTCGGCACAGGCCTGCCTCCTTGCGAAATTTATCTTACCGCGGCACATGGCGGGGGGTCGAGACGGCCAGGAAGATCTCCCGCACGAATAGCAGCAGGCAGGCGGTAAGGGCCAGCATGGCAAATACGAACATCGCGCCGATCGTGTACGAGAGATCGCTGCGCACGAACGCGCCGAGAAAGGCGCCGGCGATCAGCATGCATACGAAAAGCGCCGAGATTACGGCGGAGAGGATCGCCAGGTAGACGTAGCGGATTCGCCGTGCGATGGTTTGCAGTTCATCGCGCGCGGACTGGACCTCTTGCGCCGGCATCGAGGGCAGCTTCTGCTCGAGGACGCGCCGCCGGTCTACCGCCCGCCCGAGCCGGATGTTCAGCGCGGCGATCACCGTGCCCACCGCGGTCAGAAGGAACACCGGCGCAACGGCGAGCTGGATGACTCCCGCGATCTCGGGAACGTGCGCGTCGAACGCCACCCGGCCAGTTTACCGGCAGGCCGGTGTCTGCGGGCAAGGCTGCTGCCGTTGTTGTTGCTGTTGCTGTTGCTGTTGCTGAGTCTGCGCTTGCTGCGCATTCAAAGCCTGCGCAGTGCCTTTGTCCCGGCTGCCGAGCGCCACGGCGGCGCCCGCCGCGAGCACGCCGGCGACGATCCACTTCGCCTCGATGGCTGCGGCGCCCGGCAGCAAATTCAATAGCTTGGTATCGATCCGGAGGGTTTCGTACTCGCGCTTGCCTTGCAGTCGCAGGCCGAAGACCGGCACCCGGTCCTTGCGGGCCAGGCCGCCGTCCAAAGGAATGCTGACGTAGAACACCGTCGAAGAGTCGGCGTCCGCCGGATCGAAAGCCAGTGCGGGCGTGCTGAGTGCGAGCGCGGCCAACCACGCCGCGATTTGCATGCGTGCCATGCGGACCCCCTACAGATTCGCAGGCTTGCAGGCTAAAGCAGGCGCGGTTGCGCGATCCACCGATCGGACCAATTGCGGGATGGTCCGCGTGGCGCAGAGCGCGCAGCCTACCTCTTCTTCGCGTCTTCCTTTTTCTCGAGCAGCTCGGCGCGCTTCTTGAGCGTGTCCTCGAGCTTCCCCTTCGGGATGAGGAGCAGGTATTCCGAGAGCAGCTTCTCGCGCGGCAGCCGCTCTTCCAGCTTCTTCAGCCGCTCGGCGTCCTTGTCGTTCTTGGCCGGCGTGCCGGACGATGAGAACGTCACGTAGTAGTTGTCCTGAACAAGCTTCCCCACCTTGATGGAATACGCCAAGCCGTCCAGCGTGGTGGCTTCGATCGCCACGGGATTATCGAGCCCCGTGTCCTTGGCATCCTTCGGCGCGACGTCGGCGAGCTCGAGCATGCTGAGCGAATACGACGCGGCGTTCGCGCGCGAGGCGTCGAGCTTCTCGCCGGGCTTCGCGGCCGCGAGGCGCCAATCCGAATTGTCGGCGTCGCGCTCGATGCGCCAGCCGCCGCCCTCGGGGTAGCGCAGCTCCAGGGTCTTTACCTTCTCCACCTGAAAGCTCCCGCGGTCGATCCACTCGGAGCTCTTCGCCGTCGCCTGCGTGAGCGGATCCGACACCAGGTAGACGGTTTTCAGATCGGCAGGCAGCGCGACGAAGCGGCCATCGGCGCGCGCTTTTTCGGGGTTGTCCACCTCGCGCTTGAAGTACTTCTTGCCGACGATCAGTCTTCCGAGCGCCTTGCCGTCGGCGGCGGCGAACTCGACCTGCGTTCCGCTCTGGTCGAGATTCAGGCGGGCGCGGTCCTGGTCGCCGATCGGCTCGCTCTGGCCGACCTTGAGCGCGAGCACCTGGAGGACGAACTCGCGCACCTTCGCTACGTCGGCCGGGAAGCCGTCGCGCTCGGCGAGCACCCAGCGCTCGTCCTTGCGCTGCACGGTAAGCGTCGCTTGCGGCTCGACCATCCGGATCGCGGCAATGTCGGCGGCCTTCAGGTCCTTGAAGAGATTCCGGCCGAGCGTGGACACGTTCTCCGGCCGGCGCGCCGTCTCTTTCTGGTAGTAGAGCAGCGCGCCGCCGCCGAGTATCGCGAGCAGCACGACGAAGATGAGGGCAAGGCGCGCGTTCATGCCATCCTTCTCCGTCTCACCAGCGCCACGAGCAATCCGGCGAACGCGACGAGCAGCGGCATGAGCGCGATGTTCGCCACCTTGGTCCAGAACACCAGGCTCTCGGCGTCCTGGCGCAGGTTCTTGCGCACTTCCTTGAGCGCCAGGCGGCTTTCGGCGACGGTCTTGCGGAAGCGCTCGATCTCGGCTTGCTGCTCGGGCGAGAGAATTTGCCCCGACTTGCCGGCGCCTTGCGACTTCTGCAGCTCCTGCAGCTTCGCCTGCGTCTTCTGCACTTCCTCCTCGAGCGCCTGGATCTTGCCGAAGTACTGCTTCTGCGCCTCGGCTTCGAGCTCACGCACCACGGTGAGCGGCCGGAAGGCGGCCGCCCGGCTGCGCAGCGACAAAAGCTCATCGCCGCCGGCGAACTGCTCGACCATGCCCATGGCGAAGGCGAGGTTGCCGTTCGAGGGCACGATCACCTTGCGGCCGAAGATCTCCTGCACATCGACCGCCGCGCCGTCGGCGAGCAGGTCGACGTCGGCGACCAGGATCACCGAGTTGTCCGCCGTCGATTCGCGCAGCTGCGGCGTGTTCGGCACGGGCTTGTCGCCGTCCTTCACGCCGTCCGGGAAGGCGGTCTTGAAGCGGCCGTTCAAGCGCAGCGCGAGCGGCATGGCGGCGCCGGAGGGCTTGAAGCTCTTGGTCGCCTCGTCGCCCGACTTGGTCGCGTTGGCGTTGTCCACCAGCATCGAGTTGGGAGAGCTCTTCACCAACTCGACGACTTTAAGGTCCTTGTTTTTCACTTCAATGGCACCGCCAAAAGCGTAGAGCAGGGTCTCGATCTGGCTGGTGACCACATCGTCACGGTTGAACGCCGTGCGGTTGAGCGAGAGCACGGTAGGCGTATAGCGCTGGCCGCCGCCCGAGCCGAACACCACGTCCGAGACCACCTTCTCGGGGTTCATGCCCACGCCCCAGGCCTTGAAGAGCGTCGGCAGCGTCGAGCTCGAGGGTTGCGGCGGAATTCCCGGCATGGTGGGCTGCTGGTCGAAGTAGGCGTACGGGTCGACGAAGGCGATGAGCTTGCCGCCGCGCAACACGAACTGGTCGAGCGCGTACTCGGTGAGCGGCGGGATGTCGCGCGGATGGATGACGAGGAGCACGTTCAGGTCCTTGTCGATCTCCTTCGCGCTCATCGGAACTTCCTTGACCTCGAACTCGCGCTTGAGCTCGTTCGCGAGCACCCAGGGGTCGGAGCTTTGGCGCGTATAGGGATTGAATCTCTCGCCGAGCACCGGAAGCCCGGCCATCAGGCCGATCTTCGGCCGCTCCGGATTGCCGACCCGGGCGATGGCGCGCACCAGGTCGTACTCGAGCAGCTGCTCGCGCTGCGGGGAGATCGCGGAGATGGCCTGCTTGCGATCGAGCTGGCTTACCGCCAGGCCGAGATAGAACTGCTCGCCCGTGTAGAGCTGCTGCGGCTCGATGCCGTCGAGCTGCGCGGCATCTTCTTCCTCGGAATCGGGCTTCGGGTTGTAGCGCTCGACGATGAGATTGGAGCCCGCCGCCTGCTTGAACTCGCGCACCAGGTCCTCGACGCGCTGCGCGAAGCTGCGCAGCTGCACCGGCACCGCCTCGCCCTGCGAGATGTAGAGCTTCACCGTGACCGGGGACGAGAGCCCGCGCAGGATCTTGCGGGTGCCGTCGGACAGCGTGTAGAGGTGGCCTTCGGTCAGGTCGGCGCGCGCCGGAACGCGCGAGAGGAGAAAGTTCACCGCCACCAGCAGCAGGAGCAGCGCCACGAGGCCCACGGCGGAATAGAGGAGGTGCTCGTACTTTTTCATGGCTATCCCGCGCGATGGCTGCGAATCACGACGCCGGTCGCGAACAGCGCAAACCCGATGATCGAGAGGAAGAACACCAGATCGCGCAAGTCGATCACCCCGCGCTGGAAGCCGTCGTAGTGCGTCACCACGGAGAACGCCGCGACGGTGTCCACCACCGCGGGGCTCGCCCAGCGCGTCAGCAGGTCGGTCACCGGGTTGAACCCGGCGAGGATGAGGAACAGGCACAGGACCACGGAAACGATGAAGGCGACCACCTGGTTGCGCGTCATCGCCGAAGTCATGCAGGTGATGGCGAGATAGGCGCCCGCCAGAAAGAAGCTCCCGAGGTAGCCCGCCACGATCACGCCGTTATCCGGATCGCCGAGCACGTTCACCGTGAGGACCGCCGGGAAGGTGAGCGCGAGCGCCACCGCGAGGAAGATCCACGAGGCGAGGAACTTGGCGATGATCGCCTGCCAGGTGGCGACCGGCATGGTGAGCAGAAGCTCGAGCGTTCCGGAGCGCCGCTCCTCGGCCCAGAGCCGCATGCCGACCGCCGGCACGAGCACCAGGTAGAGCCAGGGGTGCCAGCCGAAGAACGAGGCGAGGCTCGCTTCGCCGCGCTCGAAAAAATTGCCGGCGGTGAAGGTGAAGAACCCGGTCATCAGCAGGAAGATCACCAGGAACACGTACGCGATCGGCGAGCTGAAGTAGCTCGCCAGCTCGCGCTTCACGAGGGTGCGGATCACTCTCATCGCCGGGCCGTGTCGGGAAGCGTGATGCGGCGGAACACCTCGTCGAGCTCGCCGCGCTCGCTGTACATGCCTTCGACCTTCCAGCCGTAGTGGTTGACGAGCTCGACCACTTCCTGCGCGAGCTGAGCGGCCTTGGCCTTGTCGCGCGGATAGATCCGGAAACCGCCGTTCAGCTTCTCGACGCGGCCGAGCGTCGAGAGCCGCTCCTCGGTCGCCCCGCGCGCGGCGAGCGTCACCGCGCCGCAGAGCTCCGACATGCCGCGCAGCTGCTCCGGGGTGCCGTTCACCACGATGCGGCCGCGGTCGATGATGATCGCGCGCGTGCAGGCCGCGTCCACCTCCTCGAGGATGTGGGTCGAGAACACGATCGCCTTGTTGTGGCCGAGCTCGCGGATGAGATTTCTCACCTCGTGCTTCTGGTTGGGATCGAGGCCGTCGGTGGGCTCGTCCATGATGAGGACGTCCGGATCGTGGATCAGCGCCTGGGCGAGGCAGGTGCGGTGCTTGTAGCCCTTGGAGAGCGTTTCGATCGACTGGTGCAGCACCGAGTCGAGAAAGCACAGCTCGATCACGTGGTTCACCGCTTTCTTGCGCGCAGAGCCCTCGAGGCCGCGCAACTCGGCGGCGAAGTTGAGGAATCCCCGCACCGACATGTCCGGATAGGCGGCGGCGTTCTCCGGCAGGTAGCCGATGAGGCGCTTCGCCTCGAGCGGCGACTCCATGACGTCGTAGCCGCCGACCTTCACGCGCCCGGAAGTGGGCGGCATGAAACCGGTGATCATGCGCATGGTGGTCGACTTGCCGGCGCCGTTGGGGCCGAGGAAGCCGAGCACCTCGCCGCGCTCGACGGCAAAGGAAACGCCGTCGACCGCGCGCTTGGCCCCGAAGGACTTCACAAGGTTTTCGATCTGGATCATGGTTGCGCGATTGGGGAGCGTGCCCTCAGACTTCAGGAGGGGCGGATTATCGCCGAATTTTCAAGGCTAGAATTCCCCTCGCAGCTTACAAATCCTTAAGGGAGCTTATCCTGCGTCAGAAGCGGCGCGCTTCCGACAGATGACGCCTCCAATAAGAGGAGCGCAGCTCGTCGGTGCGCACGTATTTTCCCGAGGAAGGCGCGTGCACGAACCTGCCGCCGCCGAGGTAGATGCCGACGTGCGAGCTCTTCTTGCCTTCCTGGTCGAAAAACAGCAGATCGCCGTGCCGCAGCTCCGAGAGCGCCACGGGCGAGGAGGCCCGCAGCTGATCCTCGGTGCGGCGCGGCAGGCGGATGCCGACCTGGCGGTAGCTGAAATACACCAGCCCGCTGCAGTCGAAGCCGCTCGAGGGGTTCGAGCCGCCGAAGCGGTACGGCCGTCCCACCATCTTCGCCGCCTGCTCGGCGGCGCGCTGCGCCGCGTCGGCCGCAACTTCGACGCGCTCGACGCGCGGGGCGCCCGCGCATCCCGCGAGTCCGATCGACACGCAAATCATCAATGAACGGCCGAGCACGGCCGATAGGATAGCGGGACTTGGCGGAACGCGCTTTCGATGTCCTGGTGATCGGTGCGGGTGCGGCCGGACTGGCCGCCGCCGAGGCGCTCACGCGCGCCGGCCGCTCGGTCCTGGTTCTCGAAGCGCGCGCGCGCATCGGCGGCCGGGTTTGGACACGCAGCATGCCGGGCCTCGACGTGCCGATCGAGCTCGGCGCCGAGTTCATCCACGGCGCCGCCGAGACGACGTTCGCTCTGCTCGAGAGAGCCGGAATGCGATGGATCGCTGGCGCGCGCACACAGCGCTACGCCGCGCGCGGCCGCCTGCGCGAGGTGGACTCGTTTGCGCTTGCGCAGAAGGCGATGAAGGATCGCTCGCCGCTGCGCGAACGCGACCTTTCCTTCGAGGATTATCTTGCGCGGCGGCGGCTCGATGCCCGCACCCGGGTCTTCGCCCGCATGATGGTCGAGGGCTTCGATGCCGCCGATCCGCGGCGCGCGAGCGCACGAGCGATCGCCGAAGAATGGGGCGACGGCGATGCGCTCCTCGGCGCCCAGCCGCGCCTGCGCGCGGGCTACGGGCCGGCGCTCGAATGGCTCGCGCGGCGGGCCGTCGCGCGCGGCGCGCGGCTGCGCATGGATTGCGTTGTACGAGAGATCCGATGGCGGCCCGGTCGCGTCGAAGTCACCGGAAAAGGTTTCCAGTTCAAAGGCAAAAAAGCGATCGTGACATTGCCGCTCGGCGTCCTTCAGTCGCAAGCAGTGCAGTTCAACCCAAAGCTGGGAAAGGAGAACTGCCTGAAACTGCTGGCCTCCGGGCCCGTGATCAAGGCGGCGCTCAGGTTCCCGAGCGTGTTCTGGGATCGTAGCGTCGCTTTTTTTCACTCCCCGGGCGCCGCGTTTCCGACTTTCTGGACGCCGCTTCCCGCGCGCGTGCCGTTGCTCATCGCCTGGGCCGGCGGCCCGAAGGCCGATCGCCTGTCGGGTTTTCCAATGAAAAAAGTGACGGCGGCAATGCTGGCGAGTCTTGGGACGACCTTTGGGAAAGTGGAGGAGCCGGATCAGATCTACGTGCACGACTGGAAAAGCGACCCGTTCGCGCGCGGCGCTTATAGCTACGTGCTCGTGAATGGAGGGGATGCGCGCCGTCGGCTCGCCGCGCCGCTGAAGGACACGCTGTACTTCGCCGGCGAGGCCACCAACCTGGAAGGCGAGTCGGGAACCGTCTCGGGCGCCTTGCAAACCGGGCAGCGCGCCGCGCGGGAAGCGCTGCGATAGTCGATTAAGATGGCGCGGATGAAGCTGAACGCTCTCGAGCGCGCGATGCGCGCGGGCGAGCTCGGGCGCGCGCCGCAAATTGCGCTCGAGCACCAGTCGAAGGTAGGCGAGTTCTTCGGCGCCGCCGATTTCGTCGAGGTGACCCAGGCGCACGTCATGGCCGACACCGAAAGCCTCGGCGAGTCGGGCGTCGCGTGGCTCGAATCGCTCGCGCGCGAAGACGGCGGGCGGGCGAGGGTGAGAGTGGCCACGATCACCGATCCGCGCGGCACCGATTTTGCGAAAGCCGGCGTCCTCAAGCAGGCGGGCTGGATGCTCCAGCTCGAGCGCCGCGCGATCGATGCGTTGGTCCGGCTCGGCGTTTCCATGACCGATACCTGCATCAACTACCAGACGATCCAGGCGCCGACGCAGGGCGAAAGCGTCGCGTTCGGCGACACCGGGGTCGTGATCTACGCCAATTCGGTGTGCGGCGCGCGCTCGAACTACGAGGGCGGGCCGTCGGCACTCGCCGCCGGCCTTACCGGGCGCACGCCGCGCTACGGCTTTCACCTGGATTCGCAGCGTCGGGCGACGTTACGGGTAAAAGTCACCTCCATTCCCAAGAGCTTGAACGACTGGGGCGCCCTCGGCGGCGTCATCGGACGGCTCGCGGGCAACTACTGGGCGGTGCCGTTCATCGAAGGCCTGGAAGACAGCCGGCCCGGCTCGGATGCGCTCAAGCATTTCGGCGCCGCCATGGCGAGCTTTGGCTCGGTGGCGATGTTCCAGCTGCCCGGCATCACGCCTGATGCAGACGCCGGGAAGCTCCGGGTGGCGCACCGCGTGGGCCAGGCTGAAGTCAAAGCCTTGCAGCAGCGCTATTCGCCGGACGGCGAGATCGACGTCGTGGTTTTTTCGGCGCCGCAGCTCAGCCTCTACGAGCTGCGCGCGCTCGCCGAGCTGTGCGACGGAAAACGCTTCGTGAAGCCATTGCTCGCCGTCACCAGCCCGCAGGTCAAGCCCGACGCCGACCGCTTCGGTTTCACCCGGCGCATCGAGGACGCGGGCGGCCATGTGCTCGCCGGCATGTGCTTCTACCAGTCGTACGCGCGCGAGATCGCCGAGGCGAACGGCTGGAAGCGGCTCGCGACCAACAGCGCCAAGATGGTGAATATTCTCGGCGGCTACGGCTACGCGCCGGTGCTCGCGTCCATGGAGCGCTGCGTGGAGGCCGCGGAATCGGGTCGTTTGAAATGAAGAAACTTGTTTTTCGCCAGGCCATGGGCGCACGCGTGCGCGGCGAGGCGCTCGTCGCCCACGACGGCTTTTCCGCGCGCTACGACCTCGATCGCACCGCGGGGAAATTCTCGCGGCCGACGCACAAGCTCGCCGGCCAGTCCTATGCCGGCAAGATCCTCGTGCTCGACACCGCCAAGGGCGGCGTGGCGAGCGCGTGGATGCTGCGCGAGATGGCCGCGCGCGGCGTCGTGCCGCTCGCGCTCGTCTTCAACAGCGTGAACCCGATTCTCGTGCAGGGCGCCGCGTTTGCCGATATCACCATGCTCGCCGGCTTCGACGGCGACATCACCGCCAACGTGCCGCATCGCGCGGTCGTGGAGATCGATCCCCAAAAGCGATTGCTGAGGCTCTTATGACCAAGAAAAAGCCGAATCTGCTCGTCATCCTCATCGACGACCTGCGCTACGACGAGTTCGGCGCGGGCGGGCATCCGTACATGAAGACCCCGCACATCGACCGCCTTGCGGCCGAGGGTGCGTTATTCGAGCGCGCTTTCCACACCACGCCGATCTGCTCGCCGAACCGCGCCTCGATCATGACGGGACAGTACGCGAGCCGGCACGGCGTGATCGACAACGTCGCGCGCGACGCGCTGAGCCACGGCCTGCCGAACTATCACCTCGAGCTGCAGCGGCTGGGCTACGAGACCGCGCACGTCGGCAAGTGGCACATGGGCAACGACGGCAAGCCGCGGCCGGGCTACGACTATTGGGTGAGCTTCGACGGCCATGGGCGCATCCTGAATCCGAAGCTGAACGAGAACGGCACGTACGTGCAGCACGAGGGCTACATCACCGACATCCTGAACGACAAGGCGCTGAAGTTCCTCGACCAGAAGCGCTCCAAGCCCTGGGCGCTCTTCCTCGCGCACAAGGCGGTGCACCCGGACGCCGAGCAGGCGGCCGACGGCACTCTGCATATGGGCGCGTTCGGCGGCTACATCCCGGCCGAGCGTCACAAAAAGCTCTACGAGGACGGGGTGTTTCCCAGGAAGCCGAACATGCTCGAGCCGGCGGCGGTCGTTAGAAGCAAGCCGGCGTGGGCAGACGCTTTCAAGCTGAAGGCGAGCGAGCACTCCCAGGCGCTGCTGAAGGCAATCCAGGCGGGCACGCAGGACGAGATCCGGAGCCGCGCGCGCATGATGGCTTCGGTGGACGAGGGCGTCGGCATGATCCTCGAGTCGCTGGAGCGCAGCGGCCAGCTCGACGACACGGCGATCATCTTCCTCGGCGACAACGGCTACTTCTTCGGCGAGCACGGACTCGGGCCCGAGCGGCGCTTCGCGTACGAGGAGGGCATCCGCTCCCCGTTCGTGGTCCGCTTTCCCCGCAAAGTAAAACCGAATACCCGAATCAAGGATCTCGTCATCTGTCAGGACATTGCGCCGACCTTCATCGAGCTCGCCGGCGGCAAGCCCGGGCCGCAGGTCCAGGGGCGCTCGCTGGTGCCGCTCTTCGCCGGCAAGCGCGCCGGATGGCGCAAGTCCATCCTCATCGAGTACTGGGCGGAAAACGCGATGCCCTGGCTCGTGGGCATGACCTACAAGGCCGTGCGCACCGACCGCTACAAGTACATCCGTTGGATCAACCGCAGCCGCGACGGCGAGCTCGACGAGCTCTACGACCTGGAGCGCGATCCTTACGAGCTGAAAAACCTGATGCGCAGCCCGGCGGCCCGCGCGATGCGCGAGCGCCTGAAGAAAGAACTCAGCCGGCTGGTGAGCGCCGCGCTCGGCGTCTAGGCGGCCGCGCGCTCCGCGCGGCGCCGGTCGTGCTCCTGGAGGTGGCGCTTGCGCAGGCGGATCGACTTCGGCGTGATCTCGGCGAGCTCGTCGTCGCCGATGAATTCCACCGCGTACTCGAGCGTCAGCCCGATCGGCGGGGTGAGCAGGATCGCCTCGTCCTTGCCGCTCGCGCGGATGTTGGTGAGCTGCTTGGTGCGGATCGGGTTCACGACAAGGTCGTTGTCGCGGGTGTGGATGCCGATGATCATGCCCTCGTACACCGGGTCGCCGGGGCTCACGAACATGCGGCCGCGCTCCTGCAGCTTCCACAGCGCGTAGGCCACCGCCTCGCCGTCGTCCTGCGACACCAGCACGCCGTTGCGGCGCTCCGCGATCTCGGGCTTCACCGGGCCGTAGTCGTCGAACACGTGGCTCATGATTCCCGTGCCGCGCGTGAGCGTCATGAATTCGCCCTGGAAGCCGATGAGGCCGCGCGCGGGAATGCGGTAGTCGAGGCGCACGCGTCCCTTGCCGTCGGACTGCATGTCGAGCAGCTCGCCGCGCCTGTGCCCGAGCTCCTCCATAACCGCGCCCTGATTAACGTCTTCGACGTCGACCGTGAGCACCTCGAAGGGCTCGCACTTGACGCCGTTGATTTCCTTGTACACCACGCGCGGACGCGACACCGCGAGCTCGTAGCCCTCGCGCCGCATGTTCTCGATGAGAATCGTGAGGTGCAGCTCGCCGCGTCCCGAGACGATGAAGGTGTCGGTGTCCGCCGGATACTCGACGCGCAGCGCGACGTTGCTCTTGGTCTCGCGCTCGAGGCGCTCGCGCAGCTGGCGGCTGGTGACGTACTTCCCTTCCCGGCCGGCGAGCGGCGAGGCGTTGACGAGGAAATTCATCGTCAGCGTCGGCTCGTCCACCTTGAGAAGCGGCAACGGATCGGGATGCTCCAGGTCGCAGAGCGTGTCACCGATGCCGACTTCGTCGATGCCGTTCACGAGCACGATGTCGCCCGCCTCGGCCTCCTCCACGTTCTTCCGCTCCAGGCCCTCGAAGCTGAGCACCTGGTTGATCTTGGCCTTGACCGGCTCCGAGCCCGGCCCGTGCACCACCAGAACCTCCTGCATCGGCTTGATGCGCCCGCGGCGGATGCGGCCGATCCCGATCTTGCCCACGTAGCTCGAGTAGTCGAGCGAGCAAATCTGCAGCTGCAGCGGCTCGTCGGGATTCTCGTCGCGCACCGGGACGTGCTCGAGGATCGCCTCGAAGAGGGGCCGCATGTCCTTGCCTTCCTCGTTCAGGCTGCTGGTTGCGTAACCCAAGAGCGCCGAGGCATACACGACCGGAAAGTCGAGCTGCTCTTCGGTGGCGCCGAGCTTGTCGAAGAGGTCGAAGGTCTGGTTCACCACCCAGTCGGCGCGTGCGCCGGGGCGGTCGACCTTGTTCACTACGACGATGGGCTTGAGTCCCAGAGCGAGCGCCTTCCGGGTGACGAAGCGGGTCTGGGGCATCGGCCCTTCGACCGCGTCGACGAGCAAGAGCACCCCGTCCACCATCGACAGGACGCGCTCCACCTCCCCGCCGAAGTCGGCGTGGCCAGGGGTGTCGACGATGTTGATGTGCGTGCCGTGGTAGCGCACGGCGCAGTTCTTGGCGAGGATAGTGATTCCCCGCTCGCGCTCGAGATCGTTGGAATCCATGACCCGCTCCTCGACGTGCTGGTGCGCGGCGAAGGTGCCCGATTGCTGCAGCAGCTTGTCGACGAGCGTCGTCTTGCCGTGGTCGACGTGGGCGATGATGGCGATGTTCCGCCGGGCTGAGGCCATGAATCTGATTCCAAAATGAAAAAGGCCCGGCATTGTACGCGACTAATTGGTTAAAATCCCGTTTCCCCGAGTTCCAAACCCAACCTGCGTGTAATTCATTCCATGGACAAGGTACTTCTTTCCAAGACCGCGGCCGCCATGGTCGCCAAGGGCAAAGGCATCCTCGCCGCCGACGAGTCGAGCGGCACCTGCGAAAAGCGCTTCAAGTCGGTGGGCGTCGAATGCACCGAAGAGAACCGCCGCGCCTACCGCAATCTCCTTTTCAGCACGGCAGGCGTCGAGCAATTCCTGTCCGGCGTGATCCTCTTCGACGAAACCGCGCGCCAGAAGGCGAACGACGGCGCGCCGATCCCGGAGTACCTCGCAGGCAAAGGCATCATCCCGGGTATCAAGGTCGACAAGGGCACCGTTCAGCTGCCGCTCGCGGCCGCCGGAGAGCTGGTCACCGAAGGCCTCGACGGGCTCGCCAAGCGCCTGGAGGAGTACTTCAAGATGGGCTGCCGCTTCGCCAAGTGGCGCGCCGTTATCACGATCGGCGAGAACACGCCGTCGCACGCAGGTATCTACGCCAATGCTCACGTGCTTGCGCGCTACGCCGCCGCCTGCCAGGCGGCTTCGATCGTGCCGATGATCGAGCCCGAAGTCCTGCTCGACGGCAACCACACCGCCGAGCGCTCCGAGGAAGTGCACGAAGCCACCCTGCGCGCTACCTACGCCGCGCTCGCGGCGTACAACGTCCCGGTGGAGCACCTGATCCTCAAGACGAGCATGGTGGTGTCGGGCAAGGACAATCCCCGCCAGGCGGGCGTCGACGAGGTGGCCGAGCGCACCGTGAGAGTGCTCAAGCGCACCGTGCCGGCGGCGCAGCCCGGGATCGTTTTCCTCTCCGGCGGCCAGTCCGACGAGGCGGCCACGGCGCACCTCAACGCCATGGCGGCGATGAAGAACCTGCCCTGGCCGCTCACCTTCTCCTACTCGCGCGCGCTGCAGAACCCGGCGCTCAAGACCTGGAAAGGGCAGGCCGGAAATGTCGCCGCGGCGCAGAAGGCGTTCCACCACCGCGCCCACATGAACGGCCTCGCTTGCCAGGGCAAGTGGAAGCAGGAGCTCGAAAGACAGGCCGCCTGATGGCTTTGTTTGAATCACAAATAAAGTCTTTGCCCCGTATCGGCAAAGGCAAGGTGCGCGACATCTACGCCGTCGGCGAGGACAAGATGCTGATCGTCGTGAGCGATCGCCTGTCGGCCTTCGATGTGGTGATGTCGGACCCCATCCCCGACAAGGGCCGGGTGCTCAACGAGATGGCCGCCTTCTGGTTCGAGCGCCTCGGCCACGTCGTTCCCAATCAGCTCACGGGCATCGATCCCGAAACGGTGGTGGCGCCCGAAGAGCGGCCGCAGGTTCGCGGCCGCTCGATGGTGGTGAAGAAGCTGAAGCCGCTGCCGATCGAGGCGGTGGTGCGCGGCTACCTCATCGGCTCCGGATGGAAGGACTACCAGAAGAGCGGAAAGATCTGCGGCATCGAGCTGCCCAAGGGGCTGCAGCAGGCGCAGAAGCTGCCCGAGCCGATCTTCACGCCGGCGACCAAGGCCGCGAGCGGGCATGACGAGAACATCACTTTCGCGCAGTGCGAGAAGCTGATCGGCGCCGAGCTCGCCGCCAAGGTGCGCGACACCGCCGTGCGCCTCTACAAGGAGGCGGCCGGGTACGCGGCGCAGCGCGGCATCATCATCGCCGACACCAAGTTTGAGTTTGGTTTGGACAAGGACAACAACCTCGTGCTGATCGACGAGGTGCTCACCGCCGACTCGTCGCGCTTCTGGCCGGCCGATTCGTACCAGGTAGGCATCTCGCCGCCTTCGTTCGACAAGCAGTACGTGCGCGACTACCTCGAGACGCTCGACTGGAACAAGGAGCCGCCGGCGCCGAAGCTGCCGCACGACGTGATCGAGCGCACGTCCGAGAAATACCGCGAAGCGCTGCAGCGCCTGACGGGAAAGAAGCTCTCATGATCGGCATCGTCATGGGCTCGACCTCCGATTGGGAGACGATGAAGGCGGCGGCAAAGATGCTGCAGGAGTTCGGCGTGCCGTACGAAGCGAAGGCGATGTCGGCGCACCGCACCCCGCACGCGGTGGCCGACTGGGCCTCGAATGCGCAGAAAAACGGCATGCAGGCGATCATCGCCGCGGCCGGCGGCGCCGCGCATCTCGCCGGCGTGGTCGCCGCGCATACCACGCTTCCGGTGCTCGGCGTGCCGATGCCTTCCAAGCACCTGCAGGGCCTCGATTCGCTGCTTTCCACGGTGCAGATGCCCAAGGGCATCCCGGTCGCGACCTTCGCCATCGGCGAGGCAGGCGCGGCGAACGCAGCGCTCTTCGCGGTCGCGCTGCTCGCCCTCTCCGACAAGAACCTCGACAAGAAGCTTTCGGAATTCCGCCGCAGGCAGACCGAGGCGGTCCTCAAGTCCGAGCCGCTGAAGCTGTGAGCGACGAGGTCCGCAAGGCCGCGGACATCCTGCGCGCCGGCGGCCTTGTCGCCTTCCCTACAGAGACGGTGTACGGTCTGGGTGCCGATGCATCGAATCCCGCCGCCATGAAGAGGCTGTACGCGGTGAAGCGCCGGCCGGCGGATCATCCGGTGATCGTGCACTTCGCCTCTGCGAGCGAGGCTTTCGCCTGGGCGCGCGAAGTGCCGGCCGCGGCGAGGAAGCTCGCAGAGCGCTTCTGGCCCGGCCCGCTCACGCTGATCCTCAAGCGCTCGGCAAAGGCGCAGGATTTCGTCACCGGCGGGCAGGACGCAGTCGGTTTGCGGGTGCCGTCTCATCCCGTTGCACGTCAGCTCCTAAAGAAATTCGCGGGCGGCATTGCGGCCCCTTCGGCGAACCGCTTCGGCTTGGTATCGCCCACCACCGCCGCGCACGTGCGCGAAGACCTCGGAGGCGACGTCGATCTCGTGCTCGAAGGCGGCCCGAGCGAAATCGGCATCGAGTCGACCCTCCTCGACCTCTCTGGCGCGCGGCCGGTGCTTCTGCGTCCAGGGCGCATCTCGAAATCGGAACTAGAAGAAGTCCTCGGCTTTCCGGTAGAGGAAAAAAACGAATCGAGTACAAGACATTCCGGAGGCCTCGAGCGCCACTACGCGCCGCGCATACCGGCGCGCATGGTGCCCGCCTACGACCTCGACAAGGAAATCGGCCGGCTGAAGGAGAGAGTGGCGGTGCTCGCGTTCTCGCGTCCGGACGAGCGCGTCGATTACTGGCTGCGCATGCCGCGCGATCCGCAGGCGTACGCGCAGAAGCTCTACGGCGCGCTGCGCGAGCTCGATACCGCGGGCTGCGACGAGATTCTCGTCGAGGCGCCGCCCGATTCGCCCGAATGGGCGGCGGTGCGCGACCGCCTGCGCCGGGCCTGCGGCTAGAATGCCCGCATGAGGATTCTCCTCGTGCTGCTGCTCGCCGGCTGCTCGCACGTGACCATCGACGCAGCCTCGAACACCTCGACCGCCGGCGTGGCGGCGGCTCCGGGCACTGCGGTGACCGGCGGCGCGGCGAGCGTGCATGTCGAAAGCGCTTCGCTTGCGGCGCTGATCATCGCCGGGATGTTCATGGCGGCGGCGATGGAAGACGCGCGCGAGCCGAGGCCGTTTCCGAGCTTTTCCACTTTTGCCGACTGGTTCCGCGGCACGCCGCGGCCCGAGATGAGCCCGGGGCGTCCGGTGAGCGAGCGCGATTGCACCAAGCCAATCGACGACTTGTCGGGCAACCTCAAGTGCCGCTAAACCCTTAGCGGCCCCGGCGTTCCGTCCTCGACGACGAACGAGGCGAGCGTGCTGCAGGGCGCGTCCGCCCGCTGCACCGTTTCCATGGCGCGCAAATCGGCGCGCCAGCGGCTGCGCGTCAGCTCCACGCGCACATAGCCGCGATAGCGGCTGTCGGCGAGCAGGATGTGGGGATTGTCGGGCAGGTACCGCGCGAGCCGCTCCTGCGGCCATGCCTGCGAGCTGATCGAGGTGCCGACGAACTCGGCGGCGATGACCGGCGAGTCCGGATCGTCGAAGTCTTCCTTGAGCTGCGCGACGTTGAAGGTGTGGATGTCGCCGCCGATGACGACAGGATTGGTTTTGTTTTTTAAATTCGACAGCAGGCGCTGGCGCGCCGCCGGATAGCCGTCCCAGCCATCGGTCCAGGCGCGCCGCCCCGGCCCG
The DNA here is from genome assembly GCA_004297625.1 of Betaproteobacteria bacterium. Classification (GTDB taxonomy): domain Bacteria; phylum Pseudomonadota; class Gammaproteobacteria; order Burkholderiales; family SG8-39; genus SCGC-AG-212-J23. The sequence continues at coordinate 46,481 of SCTY01000026.1, forward strand.
GGCTTCTGGTCGAATTGCGCCATGGCGGTCGTCTGCGTGATCACGTTCCAGCGCTCTCTCGAGGCGCCGAGCGCGTCGTCGAGCCAGCGCTCCTGGGCGCGCCCGAGCATCGTGCGCCCAGGCGAGGCGAGCCGCGGGCATTCGGTGACATCGACCGTGTTCGCGCCGCCGCGCCGGCCTTTGCGCGGGCAAGCCTGCCAGGACTTGTATTGGCGCATGTCGAGGAGATAGAAGCGCGCGAGCTCGCCCCAGGCGAGCTGCGTGTAGATGCGCATGCGCGGGCCTTGCGGCAACATGCGCGCCGGAAGCGGCATGTGTTCCCAATATGCGCGGTACGCGGCCGCGCGCCGGACGAGAAACGACTCGCGATCCATGCCGTCTTCCGGCCGGTCGTCCGCATAGTCGTTGTCGACCTCGTGATCGTCCCAGATGCAGATCCACGGACAGGCGGCGTGCGCTTCCTGCAAATCAGGATCGCTGCGGTAGAGCGCGTAGCGCGCGCGGTAGTCATCGAGCGCGTACGGCTCGGTCGAAGCGTGGCTGCGCACGTGATCGCGGCCCCAGCTCGATTCGTAGATGTAATCGCCGAGGAAGGCGATGAAGTCCGGCGCATCGGCGACGATGTGCCGGTAAGCGCCGTAATAGCCCTGCTCGTATTGCTGGCAGGAGGCAAATGCGAAGCGAAGCTGCGCCGGCTGCGCCCGAGCGCCGGGCGCGGTGCGCGTGCGGCCGATTCTGCTCTGCGCGTCGCCGGCGCTGAAGCGGTACCAGTACCAGCGCTCGGGCTCGAGCCCCTCGACGTCGACGTGCACCGAATGCGCCCAATCGGGATGCGCGAGCGCCTCGCCGGAGCGCACCACGTTGCGCATCGAGTCGTCTGCCGCCACTTCCCAGCGCACGGTCACAGGCATGGCGAACCCCATCAGACGGGTCCAGAGCGTCACGCCGGAAGGAGTGGGATACCCGGAGGCGACGCCCAGCCCGAATGGATACGACGCCTCGCCGAAGACGGGCAGCGCGGCAGATGCGCCAAGGGCCGCAATGCCCTTGAGGAATCCGCGACGGCCAATCATCAGCGCTCGGCTTTGCCGAGATCGGAGAAGTATTCGTGCGCGGAGGTGTCGACGAGACTTCTGCGCAGCTCGACGGGCGCGTTATGGTAGGTAAGCGCCACGCGGTTGATCTCGAGCAGCGGCGCGCCCTTCTTGAGCCCGAGGAGCTTCGCCGCATCGCTTTCGGCGATCGTCGCGCGCAGCCGCTCGCTGGTGCGCAGCACGTTCACCCCATAGCGCGTTTGATAGAGGTGGTAAATGGTGTTGTCGCGGCCGGTGAAGATTTTCTCCGTCAGATCGGGGAAGAGGCGCTGCGGCAGCACCAGGTCGTCCAATATCACCGGCCGGTCTGCCAGCAGGAGCAAGTTGCGTATGCGATACACCGGCTCCCCGGAGGCGATCTGCAGCTTCTGCGCTTCTTCGGCGCTCGCGCGCGCGCGCCGGAAGCTCAGCATGCGCGTCCGAGGCAGCTGCCGCTCCCCCTTGCGCGGGACGATATGGAAGAAGTGAAACAGCAGCCGGCTCGGGTTGTGCGTGGCGACGAACGTGCCGCGGCCTTGCTGGCGCACCACGATCCGCTCGGCCACCAGCTCGTCGATCGCCTTGCGGATGGTGCCGATCGATACCTGGAACATGCCGCCGAGCTTTCCCTCGGAGGGCAGCGGCGTGCCGGGCGGCCACTCGTGTGCCGCAATGCGCAAGGTAAGCAGGCGCTTCACCTCGCGGTAAAGCGGCAGCGCGCCTGCGGTCTCGAGTGCCAGGTTCATCGCGGGCGAAGTCTAGCATCGGTCATGCAACTCATATAGTTGACCTGGCGCGCACGGCGCGGCTAGACTGGGCTCTCTCGGGGCCAATTCCGGAGCACGCAATGATCCATTTCGTAGTGCACGAAGAAGGCGACGGCGTCGGCGTCGTCGTCGTGGAAGGGGTGAAGGCCGGGCAGCAGCTGAACGGCTGGATCATGGAGGACGACAAGGACCTCAAGATCGAGGCGAAGAGCGACATTCCGATCGGCCACAAGGTGGCGCTGCGCGACTACCGCGAGGGCGACACCGTCATCAAGTACGGCGTCGACATCGGAAAAGTGGTGCAGCCGATCCGCAAGGGCGAGCATCTGCACGTGCATAACGTCAAAACCAAGCGTTGGTAAACATGAATCTCGCGAATTCCACCTTCTTCGGATACAAAAGGGAAAACGGCCGGATCGGCGTGCGCAATCACGTCGTCATCCTGCCGGTCGACGACCTGTCGAACGCCGCCGCCCAGGCGGTGGAAAACAACGTCAAGGGCACGATCGCGCTGCCCCACCCTTACGGGCGCCTGCAGTTCGGCGCCGACCTCGATCTGCACTTCCGCACGCTGATCGGCACCGGGTCCAACCCGAACGTCGCCGCGGTGGTGGTGATCTGCATCGAGGAGACCTGGGCGAAGAAGGTCGCGGACGCGATCCGCGCGACCGGCAAGCCGGTGGCGCATTTCGGCATCGAGCTGCACGGCGACCACGACACCATCATGCGTGCCTCGCGCGCGGCAAAAGAGTTCGTGCAGTGGGCAAGCGAGCTGCGCCGCGAAGAGCGCCCGCTGAAAGACCTTTGGGTGTCGACGAAGTGCGGCGAATCCGACACCACCTCGGGGTGCGGCGCCAACCCCACGGTCGGCAACGCGTTCGACAAGCTCTACCCGCACGGCGTGACGCTGCTCTTCGGCGAGACCACCGAGCTCACCGGCGGCGAGCACCTGGTGGCGGCGCGCTGCCGCAACGACGCGGTGCGCAAGAAGTTCCAGTTCATGTTCGACCGCTACCAGCAGCTGGTCGAGCGCCACAAGACGAGCGATCTCATGGACTCGCAGCCGACCAAGGGCAACATCGCCGGCGGCCTCACGACCATCGAGGAGAAGGCGCTCGGCAACATCCAGAAGATCGGCCGCAAATGCATCGTCGACGGCGTGCTCGACAAGGCCGAGGTCCCCGAAGGGCCGGGCCTGTGGTTCATGGATTCGTCCTCCGCCGCGGCCGAGATGGTGACGCTGTGCGCCGCGGCCGGCTTCACGGCGCATCTGTTCCCCACCGGCCAGTGCAACGTGATCGGCAATCCGATCCTGCCGGTCATCAAGCTCAGCGCGAATCCGCGCACCGTGCGCACGATGTCCGAGCATATCGACGTGGATGTTTCGGGTTTATTGAGAAAAGAATTAACCCCGGATCAGGCGGGCGACAGGTTGCTCGACTGCATGTTCCGCACGGCGAACGGGCGGCTCACCTGCGCCGAAGCGCTCGGCCACCGCGAGTTCGTCCTCACGCGGCTTTACGAAAGCGCTTGAAAGTCGCCGTCTGGAAAGGCGCCGCGCAGGGCTCCTTCCAGGAGTTCGACGTGCCGCGCCAGCCCAGCCAGACGGTGCTGGATGTGGTGACCTACATCCAGCGCAGGCTGGACTCTTCGCTCGCCTACCGCTACGCGTGCCGCGTCGGCATGTGCGGCTCGTGCGCCATGACGGTGAACGGCGTGCCGCGCTGGACCTGCCGCACGCACGTCGATAAGGTGCTTCACAACGAAGCACTAAGAATCGAGCCGTTGAAGAACCTTCCGATCATCCGCGACCTGGTGACCGACATGAGCGCGTTCTTCGACAAGTGGGCGCGCGCCAAGGGCCAGTTCGCCGGCAGCCGCACCAAGCGTGATGCCTTTGCACCCATTGCCTCGTCTTCGCCCGAGCGCGCGGACATCGACGCGGGCATCGAATGCATCGGCTGCGCGGTGTGCTACAGCGCCTGCGACGTCGTCGCCTGGAATCCCGACTACCTCGGCCCCGCGGCGCTCAACCGGGCGTGGACGCTGGTAAAAGATACGAGGGACCAAAGAACCGTCGAGAGGTTGCGGGCGGTGGCGGGCGACGCAGGAGTCCATAGCTGCCACACGCACATGAGCTGCACTGAGCGCTGCCCGAAGCGCATCTCTCCCACGGCGGGCATCGCCGGCCTGAAGCGCGCGATCCTCAAGTCCGCCCTGAAGGGCGAGCTGTGAGCGCCCGCGGCGAAACCGCGTTGTGGATCGCCCAGCGCGCAAGCGCCGCGGTACTCGGCTTGTGCGCGATAGTGCACCTCGCGGTGATCATCTACGCCGTGCAGGGCGGATTGAGCGCGGCCGAAATCCTCGGCCGCACGCGAGGCAACCTCGCGTGGCTCGCGTTCTATTCGATTTTCGTTCTCGCGGCGGCGGTGCACGCGCCGATCGGGCTGCGCGCCATCGTGATCGAGTGGCTTGGCTGGCGCGGCCGCTCGCGCACCGGGTTCCTGGTCATCTTCGCTGCGCTGCTCGGGTGGCTGGGCATGCGGGCGGTGTTTGCGGTGTTCTTGTGAGAAAAGAGTCGTCCTACTGGGTGGCGATCGTGCACCGCCTGTCGGGCATCGCGCTCGCGATTTACCTGCCGGTGCATTTCTGGGCTCTTTCGCGGGCGCTCGAAGGCGAAGCCGCCCTCGAATCCTTCCTCGCGTGGACTGACGATGCGCTGGTGAAGGCGGGCGAATGGGGCATCGTCATCGCGCTCGCCGCGCACTTGGCGGGCGGGCTGCGCGTCCTGGCGCTGGAATTCCTGCCGTGGACCGGCTGGCAAAAGACCCTTGCGGCGGGCGCGGCGGCGCTCACCGTCGCGGTCGGTCTCGCGTTCGCGCTCGCGCTGTAGAATCGGACAAAAGGAGGATGACCGTGAAAAGACTGATGCTGTTCTTCTTCGGGGCGCTCGTGGCCGCGAGCGCCGCCGCGCAGTCCTGGCCGCAGAAGCCGGTGAAGTTCATCGTGCCGTTCCCGCCGGGCGGCGCTACCGACATTTCGGCGCGGCTGCTCGGCGAGAAACTCGGCGAGATATGGGGCCAGCAGGTGATCATCGAGAACCGCGGCGGCGCGGGCGGCGGCGTGGGCGCGGCGGAGGCCGCGCGCGCCACGCCGGACGGCTACACGCTGTTCTTTCCTTCGGGGTCGGTAGTCACGGCGAACCAGCATATCTACGCGAAGATGAACTACAACCCCGAGAAGGACTTCGTCCCGATCACGAACGTCGTCTCCGGGCCGCAGGTGCTCACCGTGCCGGCGAGCTCGCCGTTCAAGACGGTAAAGAATCTCATCGACTACGCGCGCGCGAATCCCGGCAAGCTCACTTTCGGCCACGCCGGCATCGGCTCGCAGACCCACCTCGCGGCAGAGAACTTCCTCTACCAGGCGAAGATCGACGCCCTGGCAGTGCCCTACAAGGGCGAGGGGCCGGGCCATGCGGCCCTGGTCGGCGGCGAGATCAACTTCTTCGTCGGCAACCTCGCCGCCGCGATCGGCTACATCAACTCCGGCCGCCTGCGCGCGCTCGGCGTGACGAGCAAGACCGAGGCGCCGCAGCTCCCGGGCGTGCCGCCGATCGCCAACGCCGTGCCGGGCTTCGAGAACACCGGCTGGTTCGGCCTCGTCGCGCCGACCGGGACGCCGAAGGAGATCATCCAGAAGGTCTATCAGGACACGAAGAAGGCCCTCGAGGACACGCAGATGAGGGGGCGCTTCTATGCACAGGGCCTCGCGCCGGTGGGCAACCCTCCCGAGGAGATGGCGAAGGCGCTGAAGGAAGAAACTGCGCTCTGGGCGAAGGTCGTCAAGGAGCGCAATATCCACGTCAAGTGAAAGTCGATCCGCGCCAGGTCGAGCAAGCCGCAAAAGAGCTTTACATCCGCGCACTGAAGCTGCTGCCGCCCGATGTGAAGCAGGGCTTCGACGCGGCTGCGAAAGCGGAAAGCGACGCCGGCGCGCGGCGCATGCTCGGCACGATGATCCAGAACATCGCGGTCGCCGAGCGCACCGACAACCTGCTTTGCCAGGACACCGGCATTCCGATCTACAACGTGTGGATCGGCCGCGGCGTGGAGATCGACGGCGTCGCCCTCAAGGAGGCGATCCGCAAGGGCTGCGAGCGCGCCACGCGCGAGCATCCGTTCCGCTCGTCGGTAGTCCATCCGATCACGCGGAAAAACGAGCATTCGTCGAGCGGCCGCGGCGTGCCGGTGATCCAGGTCGATTTTTCAGGCAACGACACGCTGGTGATCGAGATGGTGCCCAAGGGATCGGGCTCGGAGAACAACTCGTGGCTGCGCATGGCGGTGCCCGCCGAAGGCGTCGATGCGATCAAGACTTTCGTAGTCGACTGCGTGCTCGACGCGGGCGGGAAAACATGCCCGCCGACCATCGTCGGCGTGGGCGTCGGCGGAACCGCCGACCTGTGCGTGCATCTCGCGAAGCTGGCGGCGACCCGCCCGCTCGGCAGCCGCTGCGAGGATCCGGAAGGCGCGAAGCTCGAGCGCGAGCTCACCGAGGCGGTCAACCTGCTCGGCGTCGGCCCGCAGGGCCTGGGCGGCGATTCCACCGCGTTCGCGGTGCACGTGGAGACCGCCGCCACCCACATCACCATGAATCCGGTCGCGGTGAACATGCAATGCCACTCCGCGCGCCGCGCGCGCGCCACCTTCAGCCAAAAAGGGGTGGAATATGGCTTTTAGGATCCTGGTGGCGCTCCTGATTGCTTTTCCCGTATGGGCGGCGGAAGTCGCGGGAGTGCAGATCGATGACAAGGCCCGCGTCGGCGATACCGAGGTCTCGCTCACCGGCGCCGAGACGCGCCTGCTCGTCGGCGGCAAGCCGGTCGGCAAGCCGATCGCGGGCGAGGACTTCTACCGGGCGCTTCTGCGCATCTGGCTCGGCGAAAAGCCGGTGCAGGACGACCTCAAGAAGGCGCTCGCCGGAGCCTGATGGCGCACTACGACTTTACAACGCCGATCACCGAAGCGCAGGCGAGGGCGCTGCGGGTGAACGACACCGTGACGCTGAACGGCACGCTGTTCGGCATCCGCGATGCGACGCAGATTCACATGTTCGACCGCGGCCGCAAGACGCGCTTCGATCTCTCGGGCCATGCGGTCATCCATACCGCGCCGAACGTGAAGAAAGTGAACAAGAGCCCCGCGTATCCCACGGGCTACGCGCCGGTGTGCATCGGCACGACGACGAGCGACCGCATGGAGCGCTTCACACGGCCGCTCATGGAGCAATACGGCGTGCGGCTGATAATAGGAAAAGGCGGTCTTCGCCTCGACTCGAGTAAAGCCTTTTCCGATTTGGGAGGAGCATATTTGGCCATCATCGGCGGCACGGCGGCGCTCGAGACTACCTGGATCGAAGCCATCGAGGACGTCGATCTCGACGACCTCAATCCCGAGTCGCTCTGGAAATTCCGTGTCAACGGATTCGGTCCACTGCTCGTTGCCATGGATAGCCACGGCGAGAGCCTGTACGCGCGCGTGAATACCGACGCGAGAGCGCGGCGCGCCGAAGCGCTGAAGCGCCTGGGCGTACGGTAGAATCCACGCATCCCGATATGGAGGAACGATGAAGCTGTTCGCGAGAATCATTGCCATCCTCGCCGGCGCGTTCGCGCTCGGCGCCCAGGCGCAAAACATTTCGATCGGCACCGGAGGCACCGGCGGGGTGTACTACCCGCTCGGCGGCGGCATGGCCGCGGTGCTCTCCAAGTACGTTCCCGGCATGCAGGCGACCGCCGAAGTGACCGGCGGCTCGGTGGCGAACCTCCAGCTCATCGGCACCGGCAAGCCCTACCTCGGGCTGACGATGGCCGATGCGACGCTGGATGCCTATAAGGGCCAGGACAAGTTCAAAGGCAAGCCGGTTCCCGTGCGCACGCTCATGGTGCTCTATCCGAATCGCATGCACGTCGTGACCATCGAGAGCACTGGCATCACCAAGATGGCCGACCTGAAGGGCAAGCGCGTGTCGACCGGATCCGGCGGCAGCGCGACCGAGGTCATGGCGTTTCGCGTGATCGAGGCCGCGGGCCTCGACAAGGACCGCGACATGACGCGCGAGCGCCTCGGGGTTGCCGAATCGGTGAGCGCGCTGAAAGACCGCAAGATCGACGCCTTCTTCTGGGTGGGCGGGCTGCCGACCGCGGCGGTCACCGACCTCGCCAACACCCCCGGCGCGAAGATCAAGATGATCGACCACGCCGATCTCGTGCCGGCGATGAACAAGAAGTACGGCGACCTCTACGTCGAGGACGTGATCCCGAAGAGCGTCTACCGGGGCATGGACAAGGACAATCACCAGGCGACGGTGATGAACCTGCTGGTTGCCGGCCAGAACATGGACGACAAGACCGCCTACAACATCGTCAAGACGATCTTCGAGAAGCGCGACGAGCTCATCCGCGTGCACAAGGAAGCCGAGAACATCAAGCTGGAGAACCAGAAGGCCGCCGCATCGCCGGTGCCCTGGCATCCGGGCGCGGTGAAGTACCTCGCGGAACACGGCGTGAAGATCAACTGAGGGCGCAAAGCTCCGCCGAGCCCCGTCCAGCGCGCTGGCGGGGCTTTTTCGTTTGAAAGGGGAGGCATGAGCGAGGAAATCGAACGCCTGCACCAGCCCGCGGCCGAGGTCAGCGAAGAAGCGCTGAAGCGTGCCGAGGAGATGATCGAGCAGGAAGAAGGCGTCCACAACAAGTTCACCGGCTGGCTCGCCGCCCTCGTCGCTTTGGTGGCGGTGGTGATGTCGCTGTTCCACCTCTACACCGCCTACGCCATCGTTCGGCCCGAGTACCTGCGTGCCATCCACGTGGCGTTCGTTCTATTCCTCACTTTCCTGGTGTTCCCCGTGGCGCGGCGTTTCCGCCACCGCGCGATGGCCTGGGACTGGGCGCTCGCCGTCGCCGGCGTCGCCACCGCGGTCTATCTCATCGCGGGCGGCGACGAGTTCTTCGACCGCTCCATCACGCCGAACGACTGGGACATCGTGTTTGGCGTCGGGCTCGTACTGCTCATCCTGGAAGCGATGCGGCGCACTACCGGCTGGGTGCTGCCGATCGTCACGTCCTGCTTCCTGCTCTACGCGTTTTTCGGCCCTTATCTGCCGTCGCCCTGGACGCACAAAGGCTATGAGATCCCGCGCCTTGTCGGCCACATGTACATGACCCTCGAGGGCATCTACGGCACCGCCATCGCGGTGTCCTCGTCGCTCATCATCCTGTTCACGATTTACGGCGCGTTCCTGCAGTACTCGGGCGCGGGCAAGTTCTACATCGACTTCTCGTTCTCCGCGATGGGCGGAAAGCCGACCGGCGCCGGGCGCACGGTCACGCTCGCCTCTTTTCTTCTCGGCGGGCCCTCCGGCTCGGGAGTCGCCACCACCGTGACGCTCGGCGCAGTCGCGGCGCCGATGCTCGCCAAAGTCGGCTACAGCAAGGAGGAGGCGGGCGGTCTGCTCGCCGCCGGCGGCCTGGGGGCGATCATCTCGCCGCCGGTGCTCGGCGCCGCGGCCTTCCTGATCGCCGAGTTCCTGAAGATCTCCTACCTCGACGTCCTGCTGATGGCGGTCATCCCGACCTGCCTTTACTACCTGTGCCTGTTCATCATGGTGGAGATCGACGTGCGCAAGTTCGGCATGAAGGACGTGCTGTTCGAGCGCGTGGAGTCCGCATGGAGCTTGGCGAAGAAGTACTGGTTCCATTTCCTGTCGCTGGTGTCGATCATCGCGTTCATGCTGTGGGGCTTCTCGCCCGAGCTGTCGGTGTTCTGGGCGACGGTGGTATCGGCGGCGACGAGCTTCCTGCGCAGGGACACGGCGCTGCTCCCTTACGAGCTGTTCCGGGGGAAAGTTTCCGTAGTGCGCGCTGTCGTGGACTCGGGTCTCGTCAAGGCGCTGCAGGGCGGGTCCATCGCGGTGCTCAACGTGGCGGCCACCTGCGCCGGCGCCGGGCTTATCGTCGGCGTGGTGACTCTCACGGGACTGGGCCTGAAATTCAGCTCGATCGTGCTCGCCTACGCGGGCAATTCACTCCTGCTCACCGCGATCTACACTGCGCTCATCGTGTGGATCGTCGGCCTCGCGGTGCCGGTGACGGCAAGCTACATCATCTGCGCGGTGATCGCCGCTCCCGCGCTGATCGCGCTCAAGGTGCCGGAGTTCGCCGCGCATATGTTCATCTTCTATTACGCCGTGCTTTCCGAAGTCTCGCCGCCGACCGCCCTGTCGCCCTTCGCCGCCGCGGCGATCACCGGCGGGGATCCGTACAGGACGACGCTGCAGTGCTGGAAGTACACTACGCCTGCGTTCCTCGTGCCTTTCATGTTCGTCCTCGACCCAAGCGGGCAGGGCCTGCTCCTCACCGGCTCGTTCAAGACGCTCGCGGACGCCAATTGGGGGTCAATCGCGCTCGTGACCTTCACCGCCGCGGTGGGCATCATGGCCCTCGCAGGCGGCTTGCAGGGCTGGCTCTTCAAGCGCACGCCTTGGTGGGAACGCTTGATGCTCGTCTTGGCCGGGGCGCTGCTCGTCTATCCCAAGGCCGCGTTCGACGCGGCCGGGTTCGCGCTCGTCGCATTGGTGCTGTTCACGCAATGGTCCCGAAAACCCTCGATACAGACGTCCTGATCCTCGGCTCCGGCGGCGCGGGCCTGTTCGCCGCGCTGCATGCGCACAAGGCTGCGCCCGATTTACGCATCACGGTCGCCGTCAAGGGCCTGCTCGGCAAGTGCGGCTGCACGCGCATGGTGCAGGGCGGCTACAACGTCGCGCTCGCGAAGGGCGACTCGGTGGAGCGGCATTTCATGGACACCCTCGAGGGCGGCAAGTGGCTGCCGGACCAGGATCTCGCCTGGCAGCTCGTCACGCTCGCGGTGGAGCGCATCCACGAGCTCGAGAACGAGCTCGGCTGCTTCTTCGACCGCAACCCCGACGGCACCGTGCACCAGAAGGCGTTCGCCGGACAGACGTTCGACCGCACGGTGCACAAGGGCGATCTCACCGGCATCGAGATCATCAACCGGCTCGCCGAGCAGGTCTGGGCGCGCCATATCGCGCGGCTTGAAGAACACAGAGCGGTCGAAATCATCGCGAGCAAATCGGGCGATTCGGTTTCCGGCGTCCTGATGATCGACATGCGCAGCGGCGAATACGTGTTCGTCCGCGCCAGGGCGGTGCTGCTCGCCACCGGCGGCGGCCCGTCGATGTACAAGTACCACACGCCCTCGGGCGAGAAGAGCTGCGACGGCCTCGCCATGGCGCTGCGCGCCGGCCTGCCGCTGCGCGACATGGAAATGGTGCAGTTCCATCCGACCGGTCTGCTCGCCGGCACGCATACGCGCATGACCGGCACGGTGCTCGAGGAAGGCCTGCGCGGGTCGGGCGGCTACCTGCTCAACGGCGCCAAGGAGCGCTTCATGTCGGGCTACGACCCGAGGGGCGAGCGCGCCACGCGCGATGTCGTATCCCGCGCGATGTACGCGGAGATGCGCAAAGGCAATACCACCCCGAACGGCGGCCTCTATATCTCGATGGCGCACCTCGGTCCCGAGCGCGTGGCGAAGGAGTTCAAGGGCATGGTGGAGCGCTGCGCCGACTGCGGCTTCGATCTCGCCGGCGGCCTGGTGGAGGTCGTGCCCACCGGACACTACATGATGGGCGGGGTCGAATTCCGCGGCGATTGCAGCACCGAGCTGCCGGGGCTTTTCGTCGCCGGGGAGGATTCGGGCGGTGTGCACGGCGCGAACCGCCTCGGCGGCAACGGCGTCGCCAATTCGACGGTGTTTGGCGCGGTGGCGGGAGACAGCATCGCGGCCTGGGTCACGAGCGCCTCGTTCCGCGATCCGGATCACGCGGCGATCGATGCCGCGATCACGGTGTGCGAAGGGCCGTTCCGCAACAAAGGCGGCTCAGGGATCGAAGCATTGCGCGAGAGGCTCTACGAGCTGATGTGGGACAAGGTCGGCATCATCCGCGATGCACGCGGCCTGAGCGACGCGGCGACTGAGCTCGCCGCGCTCGAAACGCAGCTCGATGCGCAGGGCCTCGCCGACCATAATCGCGCCTTCAATCTGACCTGGCACGACTGGATGAACCTGAAGAGCCTTGTCTCGGTGAGCCGCGCGATTACCGCGGCGGCGAGCGCGCGGCACGACTCGCGCGGCGCGCATTTCCGCTCCGACTATCCGGAAACCGGACCGCTCGAGGAGTCCGCGTTCACCAGCCTGCGGCGCGATCTCGTGGTGTCGATGAAGCCGGTGGCCTTCACCCGCGTGCGCCCGGGGCAGACGCTCGTCAAAGATGTGGCCTGACCAGATTCACGCCGAGCTCGCGGCGGCAAGCGTGCGCTTCGTCGGCTACGTGCCCGACGCGGGCCACAAGCGCCTGATCGAGCTCTGCGAGGCCGACAAGAGCATGCGCGCGGTCGTGCTCAGCACCGAAGAAGAAGGCATCGGCCTCGCCGCGGGCGCCTGGCTCGGCGGCGAGCGCACGGTGCTGCTCATGCAATCGAGCGGCGTCGGCAATATCGTGAACGTCCTCGGCATGGTGAAGGAGTGCCGCTTTCCGCTGGTGACCATCGTTACCATGCGCGGCGAGGAGGGCGAGTTCAATCCCTGGCAGGTGCCGATGGGCCAGGCGACGCGCGCGGTGCTCGAGGCGATGGGCACCGTCGTGCACCGGCCGGCGAACGCCGAAGACATCGCGCCGGCCGTGAACGCGGCACTGCGTCTTGCCTTTCACAGCTATGCGTCGGCGGCGGTGCTGATCCCGCAGCGGGCGATCGGCATCAAGAGCTTCCAGGAGCAGGCGAGCCAATGAGCATGCATCGCCGTCAAGTAGTAAAGAGACTTTTGGAAAATCGAGGCGAGCTGCTTGTCGTCGCGGGACTCGGCTCCACCGCCTGGGATGTCACCGCGGCGGGAGACACGCCGCTCAACTTTCCCACCTGGGGTGCGATGGGCCAGGCGGCGATGATGGGGCTCGGGCTCGCGCTCGCCCGGCCGAAGCGCCGCGTGCTCGTGATCACCGGCGACGGCGAAATGCTGATGGGTCTCGGCTCGCTCGCCACCATCGGCGTGCAGCGCCCCGGGAACCTCGCCATCGTGGTCATCGACAACGAGCGCTATGGCGAAACCGGCATGCAGGAAACGCATACGGCGGCCGGCGTCGACCTCGAAGGCGTAGCCAAGGCTTGCGCCCTTACAGTCATTGATTGGGAATCGGTTCTTGGGCAGCCGGGGCCGACGTTCGCCGTGGCCAAGGTGGTCCCCGAGAAAATTCCGCTGGTCCTGCCGCCGCGCGAGGGCGCGCTGCTCAAGGCGCGGTTTCGCCGCGCGCTTCTCGGCCCGGAAGCGGACCTCATCTAACGGGTGATTCGTCCAGCTACCAAGCCTTGAAGCCGTTTTCTTGAATCTGGATGATCATTCGAATGTCATCCCGGGAAAGCGCTTGTTCGTAATGGAACTCGATGGACGCGATCCAGCGTTGTGCCAATTCCAAGCCTCGCGGCTCTCTGCAGCGGAAGCTAATTCTGCCCAAGCGGTGAAACGCGCTTTTGCTACCTTTTGGTACTCGGCTAATAAGGTGTTCGAAGTCGTGATCCCAAGTCACGACTATTGCAGAAACACGGTTGCCCCAAGTGGCAATAACAGGGTCCGGCGTACCGCCGGGGAACAAATCCCGGACAAATCGGACTTCGTGTCCCCGCGCGGCAAAAAACTTAGCTACTGAATCGGGAACGTTTTCATCGATGAGCAAAAGCATCTGCGGACGTCTGTCCGCCATGCCTTACGCAGCCTTGCGCTGCCGCTTCTTTTCAAACTCGATAGCGGAAACGACATCCTCAGCCGTTAGGCGTGGATACTCCGCCAGGACCGCGTCAACGCTGTAGCCAGCTTCGTGGAAATTCCAAATAGCTTGCGTGGGAATGCGGGTTCCGGCGAGCGTCCACGCGTTATGGACTACGTACCGATTACGTACGATCTGGCCAATCTGATCTGATTGTCGTTCGCGAAGTCTTTCTGCTGCCTGCCGCATTTCATGCGCAATTGGCTCAAGCGCAATGTCAAGAACCTTTTGTCCCTCGCCGCGCGGTTCTGTGGCCACTCCAGTCATCGGATCAAAGAACACGATCTTCCGACCAGCAATCGCAAACCGGAGACTCGACCAAGGAGCGTCGTGATGTGCGCGTAGCCATTCGCCGACGCGACGAAGCTCCTGCAGCGGAATCCTGTGCTGATTCCTGAGAATCGCGATGGTCCGAAGGCCAACCACATCTCGGAAAGAGTAAATCCGTCCGAACGCGCGCTTTCGATGTCCATCGACAAGCGTTGGGGAGAAGAATGCCGTATCGTCCCAGTACCGTATTTGCCGAAGCGACAACCCGGTAAGGCGGCGAACATGATCTGCTGCGAACGCAACAATTTCCGCCACTGCGACGTCCCTGCCCTTAGCTATATGCGCTAGATGAGCAAGGTTAGCACCACCCCGGTCTTTCCCCAACTCTTCGCTGCCATCCATGGGCGGCCGGCACCTAGCGTACCGACCTATCTTTATGCCTAACCCACGTGTTTTCGAAGGAATTCTATGGTTCGCTCGCGTGCCTGCTTCGCCGCCGCGGCGTTGTACGAGCCGCGATGGTCGCAGTTGAAGCCGTGGTCGGCTGAATAAATGAAGATCGGGTGCTGCGGATACTTCGCGGCGAGCTTTTTCACGCCTTCGACCGGAATGTGCGGGTCCTTGTCGCCGAAGTGGCCCATGAGCGGCACGCGGGGCGCGAGCTCCGTGTTGTCCAGGATGCCGCCGCCGTAATACGGCACGGCGCACGCGAGTCCCGAAATCTTCGCCGCGGCGAGCCAGGTGACGAAGCCGCCCCAGCAATAGCCGGCGATGCCGACCTTGCCCGCGCTCGACGCGGCCTTCGCCGCGGCTTCCGCGTCCTTGACGGCCATGTCGTCGGTCACTTTGGCGCGGATCTCGCGGCCCTTGGCGATGTCTTCGGCGGAATAGCCGAGGTTGACGTTCTTCTGCACGCGGTCGAAGAGCGCCGGCGCGATCGCCACGTAGCCGTCGGCGGCGAAGCCGTCGGTCGCCTGCTTGATGTGGCTGTTCACGCCGAAGATCTCCTGGATCACGACGATGCCGCCGCGCGGCTTGCCGGACGGATCGGCGCGGTAGGCGGCGAGCTTGTGGCCGTCGGATGCGGTGAGCTCGATCATGCTTCCCATGGGGGTCTCCTCAGTCTTATGCGGCGGTTAGAATCCTCGCTATGAAGAAGGCGGCGCAAGCACTGTTTTAAAAATGCGACCCGAAACCCCTTTCCAGGCGATCGTGCGCATGCCGGTGATGCACGTCGGCGTAAGGACCGAAGCCGGGCGCATCGCCGAGATCCGCTACCTCGAGACCACGGTGCCGGAGGCGAGTCCCGGGAACGCGCTCGCCGAGCGCGCCGCGCGCCAGCTCGAGCGCTACGCGGCCGACCCCGATTTCGAATTCGATCTGCCGCTCGCCGCGGCCGGCTCGGCCTTCCAGCGGCGCGTGTGGCAGGCGATGTGCCGCATCCCGCGCGGCCGCACGCGCACCTACGGCGAGCTCGCGAGAGCGCTCGACTCGGCGCCGCGCGCGGTCGGCCAGGCGTGCGGCGCGAATCCGTTCCCGCTCGTGATTCCCTGCCATCGCGTGGTCGCGGCGTCGGGGATCGGCGGCTTCGCGCACCATGCGGGAGGGTTCCACGTGGACATCAAGCGGTGGTTGCTCAGGCACGAAAAAGCGATTTGAACAACGAAGCACTGCTCGACGCGTTCTGCGACGCGCTCTGGCTCGAAGACGGCCTTTCGAAAAACACCATCTCCTCCTACCGCACGGACCTCGAGCAGCTTGCCGCGCGCAAGGATCTTCTCAAGATCGACGAGGCGGATCTGTTCTCCTTCCTTGCCACCCGGAAAGGCCGCGCCTCGAGCGCCGCGCGGCTGGTATCGAGCCTGAAGCGCTTCTATCAGTATTGCCTGCGCGAACGGCGCATCGCCGCGGATCCGACGCTCAAGCTCGATCCGCCCAAGCGCGCGCCGCGCTTCCCGAAGACCCTTTCCGAGGCCGATGTCGAGGCGCTGCTCGGCGCGCCGGATGTCTCCACGCCGCTCGGACTGCGCGACCGCGCGATGCTGGAGACGCTTTATGCGACCGGCCTGCGCGTGTCGGAGCTGGTGGCGCTGAAGACCTTCGAAGTGAATCTCGAGGCCGGCGTGGTGCGGGTGCTCGGCAAGGGCGCGAAGGAACGGCTCGTGCCGCTCGGCGAAGAGGCCGTGGATTGGATCAAGCGCTACCTCGCGGCAAGAAAAGGCGATGCGGATGCGCTGTTTCTCACCGGCCGCGGCGCGGGCATGACGCGCCAGGCGTTCTGGCACCTCATCCGGCGCTATGGGGTGCGCGCGATTCCCGGCCAGAAGCTCTCGCCGCACATGCTGCGCCACGCCTTCGCCACGCATCTCATCAATCACGGCGCGGATTTGCGTGTCGTGCAGCTTCTCCTCGGCCACGCCGACATCTCCACGACCCAGATCTACACCCACGTCGCACGCGAGCGCCTGAAGGCGCTGCACGCCAAGCACCATCCCCGGGGATGAAAACCCGGGCGACCGAATTTCTCGCCAAGCACGGCGTCACCTATACCGAGCACGAGTACGAATACGTCGAGCACGGCGGTACGCGGGTTTCTTCCGAATCGCTAGGCGTGCCGGAGCACGAGGTGGTGAAGACGCTCGTGATGCAGGACGAGCATGCAAAGCCGCTCATCGTGCTCATGCACGGCGATCGCAAAGTTTCGACCAAGAACCTTGCGCGCCAGGCCGGCAAGAAATCGATCGAGCCCTGCAAGCCCGAAGTGGCGCAGCGCCATACCGGCTACCAGGTCGGCGGCACCTCGCCTTTCGGCACCCGCAAGCCGCTCCCCGTGTTCATGGAGCGCTCGATCGCCGAGCTTGCCGCGATCTACATCAACGGCGGCCGCCGCGGTTTCTTGGTTCACGTGAAGACCCAAGACCTGGTTTCGCTCTTGAAACCAAGTCCGGTGGACGTGGCGCTCGAGGACTAGGTCCGCCGCCGCTCGATCGTCACGCCGACGAGTCCGACGTCCTTCAGGATGCCGAGCTTCGCTATCGATACCTTCACCGAGGCGGCGCCGAATTCCTCGAGCACCAGGCGCGCGACCCGCTCGGCAAGTGTTTCCACCAGGTTCACGTGACCGGAGGCGACTTCCCGTATGCGCGTGGTCACTTTGTCGTAGTCGATGCAGTCGGCCACCTTGTCGCTCGTGAACACCGCGGCGTTGGCGATGCCGATCTCGATATCGAAGCGCACGGTTTGCGGCACGGCGCGCTCGCGGCGGTGAAATCCGATCAGCGTCGGGAGGCGGAAGTCGCGGATGAAGATGTGATCCATGCCCGCGACGATTATAGGTGTCGGGCAGGTAGAATTCGCCGCGATGCACGAAATTTCGGCTTACCTCATCACGGTCGTGGCGGCGTACTGCCTTGGCTCGATCTCGTCCGCCATCGTGGTGAGCAAGCTGATGCGTCTTCCCGACCCGCGCAGCTACGGCTCGAAAAACCCCGGCGCGACGAACGTGCTGCGCAGCGGGAAAAAAGCCGCGGCGGCCCTTACGCTGGCCGGCGATGCCGGCAAAGGCTGGCTCGCGGTGTGGCTCGCGATGCAGCTCGGCGGCGACGTTCCCGCGGCCGGCATGGCGGTATTCATCGGCCATCTGTACCCGGTGTTCCACCGCTTCGCGGGCGGCAAAGGCGTGGCGACCGCCGCGGGCGTGCTATTCGGCTTCAACGTCTGGCTCGGCGCCGCCACGCTCGCCACGTGGATCGCGATCGCTGTGTTCTTCCGCTATTCGTCGCTTGCGGCGCTGATCGCGGCGCTCTTCGCGCCGTTCTATGCCTGGTGGCTCTTCGGCTTGAGTCCCGTCCTGCCGGTGGTCGGCGCGATCGCGCTGCTTCTCATCTGGCGGCACCGCGAGAACATCGCGCGACTGCTCGCCGGAACCGAATCGCGCCTCGGCGCGAAGAAACCTAGCCCTCCAGATCCCAACGCGGCTTCACGGTGAAGCGCGCGTGCGCGCGCTGCTCGGTCATCTTGAGCGCCGCGGCGAACGCGATCATCGCGCCGTTGTCGGTGCACAGCTCCGGCTCGGGATAGAACACGTCGAAGCCGCAGCGCTCGCCTTGCTTGTCGAGCGCCGCTCGCAACTGCTTGTTCGCCCCCACGCCGCCCGCGACGACCAGCGTGGTGAGCCCGGTCGACTCGAGCGCGCGGGTGCATTTGGCGACCAGCACGTCGACCACCGCATCGACGAAGGCGCGCGCCAGATCCGCCGGCTCCGGGCTCTCGCTTTTGATCAGCGTCAACACCGCGGTCTTTAGCCCCGAGAAGCTGAAGTCGAAGTCGGGGCTCGCAATCATCGGCCGCGGCAGCCGGTAGCGGCCGGCCTTGCCGCGCTCGGCGAGGCTCGATACCGCCGGCCCGCCGGGGTAGCCGAGTCCGAGGAGCTTCGCGGTTTTGTCGAAGGCTTCGCCGGCGGCGTCATCCTGCGTTTCGCCTAGCAGCGCGTAGCGCCCGACGCCCTCGACCCGCATGAGCTGGGTATGGCCGCCCGAGACGAGAAGGGCGATGAAAGGAAAGGACGGCGGGTGCTCGGACAGCAGCGGCGACAGCAAGTGCCCTTCGAGGTGATGGATGCCGAGCACCGGGATTCCTCGAGCAAGGGCCAGGCCATGGGCGAAGGATGCGCCGACGAGCAGCGCCCCGGCGAGCCCCGGGCCCTCGGTATAGCCGATCCCCGCCACGTCACCAATGGTTTTTTGCGCCTTGCTCAGGACCTGCCGCGTGAGAGGCACCAGCCTGCGGATGTGATCCCGCGAGGCCAGTTCGGGCACGACGCCGCCGTAGGCTTCGTGCATGGCGACCTGCGAATACACCGCATGAGCCAGCAGCCGCCCGGCGCTCCGGTCGTACAGCGCCACGCCGGTTTCGTCGCACGAAGTCTCGATGCCGAGGACCAACATACATGGGGATTTTGATACAATTCAAGCCCTTTTGAGGCCTGAGGGCTGGATGCCGACCGTACGAGTCAAGGAAAACGAGCCGTTTGAGGTCGCGATGCGCCGCTTCAAGCGCACCGTGGAAAAAACGGGCCTGCTCACCGAGCTGCGCTCGCGCGAGTACTACGAAAAGCCCACCGCCGAGCGCAAGCGCAAGCTCGCCGCGGCAGTGAAGCGTCACCACAAGCGTCTGCGCAGCCAGATGCTGCCGCAAAAGCTTTATTAGCATCAGTCTCAAGCAGCAGATCTTCGAAGACATGAAAGCGGCCATGCGGGCCCGGGAGTCCGCGCGGCTGTCCGCCATTCGCCTCATCCTCGCGGCGATCAAGCAGCGGGAAGTCGACGAGCGCAAGGAACTCGGCGATGCGGACGTCGTTTCGGTTGTCGAGAAAATGATCAAGCAGCGGCGCGAGTCGATCGCCCAGTTCGAGAGCGCCGCGCGCACCGATCTCGTGCAAGCCGAAAAATTCGAGCTCGAGGTGCTGTCCGGCTACCTGCCCAAGCAAATGACCGATTCCGAGGTGCAGGAAGCCATTACGGCGGCATTGGCCGAGTCCGGCGCCAGCGGGATCAAGGACATGGGCAAAGTCATGGCGCTGCTCAAGTCCCGGCTCGCGGGGCGCGCCGACATGGGCAAGGTCTCGGGCCTCGTAAAGCAGAGGCTTTCCGGGTGAAAATCGGGGTGTGATCCCCGATTCGTTCAAGCAGGACCTGCTCAATCGGGTCGATATCGTGGACGTGGTGTCGCGCTACGTCCAGCTGAAGAAGGGCGGCGCGAACTACCTTGGCCTTTGCCCCTTCCACGGCGAGAAGACCCCTTCGTTCACGGTGAGCCCGTCCAAGCAGTTCTATCACTGCTTCGGCTGCGGCGCGCACGGCAACGCCATCGGCTTTCAGATGGCCTACGGCGGCATGGGCTACATCGATGCGATCAAGGAGCTCGCCGCTTCCGTAGGCATGCAGGTACCGGAATCGCGGCCGCGCAGCCCGGAGGAAGCGGCGCGTAAGGAGCGCGAAACCGATCTTTACGGGGTGATGGAGAAGGCGCTCGCGTTCTACCGCGGCGAGCTCAAGAACTCGCAGCGGGCCATCGAGTACCTCAAGACGCGCGGCCTCACTGGCGAGATTGCTGCGCGCTTTCGCATCGGCTATGCGCCCGACGACTGGCAGGGCCTGAAGAAGCCGTTCGAGAAATACGACGACAAGGCGCTCGTGGAAGCAGGCCTCGTGATCGAGAACGAAGGCAAGCGCTACGACCGCTTCCGCGACCGCGTCATGTTTCCGATCCACAACGCGCGCGGCACGGTGATCGGCTTCGGCGGCCGCGTCCTAGGAGAGTCGGACAAGCCCGACTCAGCGGCTCCGGCGGGCCCTAAGTACCTCAACTCGCCCGAGACGCCGCTGTTCGAGAAAGGGCGCGAAGTGTACGGCCTGCTGCAGGCGCGCGAAGCGATCCGCGAGGCCGGGCGCGTGCTCGTGGTCGAGGGCTACATGGACGTCGTCGCGCTCGCGCAGTACGAAATCGGCTACGCGGTGGCGACGCTGGGCACGGCCACGACGCCGGTGCACGTGTCGAAGCTATTGCGCCTCGCCGACGAGCTGGTGTTCTGCTTCGACGGCGACGCCGCGGGGCGTAAAGCGGCTTGGCGCGCGCTCGAAGTGAGCCTGCCGCTCGCGCCGGACCACAAGCCGATCAAGTTCCTCTTCCTCCCGGACGGCGAGGATCCCGACACGTTCGTCCGGCGCCATGGAAAGGCGGCGTTCGAGAAACTCCTGGCGCAAGCGCAGACGCTGTCCGATTTCCTGATCGCCCAATTGCGCGCGGAGTCGGATCTCAGCACCGGCGAGGGCCGGGCCCGGCTTCTCTCCGCGGCGAAGCCGCATATCCAGAAGATGACGGCGCCGGCTTTGCGGGTGCAAGTGCTGAATGCCATCGCCGAGCTTGGCCGGATTTCCGAGCCGGATATCCGGCGCCTCATGGAGGTTCCCAGGGACCGCTACAGCCGGCCGGCCCCTTCGCGGCCGTCGTACAACGCCCCGAATTCCCCGGAATGGAGTTTGCTGGCCTGCGTCACGACCGATCTGGGCCTCGTCGAGCTTATCGATCCCGCGCTGCTGACTGCGGATCTGGCGGAGACCGAGGCGCTCGTTGCCATCGTCGCCGTGTGCGAGCGCGCCGAGGAGGAACCCTCGTTCCCCATACTGCTCGACGAGCTGGAGGGCCATCCGCACCTTGATTTGGTCCTGAAAGCCCAGAAATATGGGGAAGACGTCGGCTTCGACTCCGAAGGGGCCAAGCACGAAATCCGGGACGCCCTGGCGAAGCTCGACCTCAAGCGGCGCAAGGTGGAGCTCGACTCCATACTCAGCAAAGGCATGCCCTCCAAGGAGGAGCAGCTCGCCTACCGGGAAAAGCTGATGACGTACAAGCGGCTGCAAGGGGCACTTCCAGGGCCCTGAGCGGTCTTCTATAATGCGCGGTTTTCTTTTGGCCGCGTTTAGCAGGATTAACAGGCAGTTACCGGGGGAAGGATGGTCCAGAAGCGCAAGGTGAAGGTGAAAAAGCAGGTTCGGGCGGCCAAGAAGAAGGCAAAAGCCGTAAAGCCGCTCAAGCAGCGGGCGAAGCCGCAGCCGAAGAAGCTGCTGCGCGCCAAGCTGCCCGCGCGCGCGCAGAAGGCGTCCCCGGCAAAGGCCCCGGCGAAGCCCGCGACCGCACAGGCGGCCGACAAGCGCGTAAAAGGCGCGGCCAAGACCCCCATCAAGAGCGCCAAGCAGGCGCTCGAGCTCCTGGAGGCCAAGGTCGCCGAGGTCAAGACCAAGGGCAAAGGCGGGCGAGGCGGCCGGCGCGGCCGCAAGGATGAATGGCTGATCCCGGCCGAGATGCCCAAGGAGGACGCCGAGACCCGGCGCACGCGCCTCAAGAATCTCATCAAGCTCGGCAAGGAGCGCGGCTTCCTTACCTACTCGGAGATCAACGACCACCTGCCGGATGATCTCGTCGACGCCGAGCAGATCGAGGCGATCATCTCGACCTTCGGCGACATGGGCATCCAGGTCTACGACCAGGCGCCCGACCAGGAAACGCTGCTCATCGCCTCGGATACGCCGCCGGTCGTGCAGGCCGACGACGACGTGGAAGAGCAAGCCGAGGCGGCGCTTTCCACGGTCGATTCCGAGTTCGGCCGCACCACCGACCCGGTGCGCATGTACATGCGCGAGATGGGCTCGGTGGAGCTGCTTACGCGCGAGGGCG
Source organism: Betaproteobacteria bacterium (assembly GCA_004297625.1). Taxonomy (GTDB): domain Bacteria; phylum Pseudomonadota; class Gammaproteobacteria; order Burkholderiales; family SG8-39; genus SCGC-AG-212-J23. The sequence goes on from SCTY01000026.1 coordinate 68,727, forward strand.
AGATCGAGATCGCGAAGCGCATCGAGGACGGCCTGCGCCACATGATCCAGGCGATCAGCGCCTGCCCGACCACGGTGCGGGAGATCCTGGACCTCGCCGACAAGGTGGAGAAGGACGAGGCGCGGATCGACGAAGTCGTCGACGGCCTCATCGACCCCAACGCCAAGGACGACTTTGATCCGAAGCGGGCCCAGACCCCCGACGACGAGGAAGCGCAGATCGAGGAGGAAGAGGGCGAGGACGAGGAAGCCGCCGACGCCGCGCAGTCGGCGAGCCTGCTCAAGCTGCGCACCGAGGGGCTGGAGAAGTTCGCGCGCATCCGGCGCCTGTACGAGAAGATGTTGAAAGCGCTCGAGCACAAGGGCTCCAAGGACAAGGATTACCTGCGCGCGCGCGACCAGATCACGAACGAGCTGATGGCGATCCGCTTCACCGCGCGCACGGTGGAGCGCCTGTCCGATAGCGTACGCAGCCTGGTCGACGAGATCCGCCGCCACGAGCGCGCGATCCACGACATCACGGTCGAAAAGGCCCAGATGCCGCGCCAGCACTTCATCAAGGTGTTCGCCGGCACCGAGGGCTCGCGCCGCTGGCTCACCAACGAGATCAACGGCGAGCATCCGTGGAGCGAGAACCTGCGCCGCGTCGAGCCGTCGATCCTCGAGCTGCTCTCCCGAATCCAGGCGGTGCAGCAGAAGATCGGCATTCCGGTCCGTGAGCTGAAGGAGATCAACAAGCAGATGTCCACCGGCGAGGCCAAGGCCCGGCGCGCGAAGCGCGAGATGACGGAAGCCAACCTGCGCCTGGTGATCTCGATCGCGAAGAAGTACACCAACCGCGGGCTGCAGTTCCTCGACCTGATCCAGGAGGGGAACATCGGCCTCATGAAGGCCGTGGACAAGTTCGAATACCGCCGCGGCTACAAGTTCTCGACCTACGCGACCTGGTGGATCCGGCAGGCCATCACGCGCTCGATCGCCGACCAGGCGCGCACCATCCGCATCCCGGTGCACATGATCGAGACCATCAACAAGATGAACCGCATCAGCCGGCAGATCCTGCAGGAGACCGGCCAGGAACCCGACCCGGCGACCCTCGCGCAGAGGATGGAGATGCCCGAGGAGAAGATCCGCAAGATCCTCAAGATCTCCAAGGAGCCGATCTCGATGGAGACGCCGATCGGCGACGACGACGACTCGCACCTCGGCGATTTCATCGAGGACCAGTCGACGCTCGCGCCTTCGGACGCGGCCACTTTTGCGTCCTTGCGCGACGTCACCAAGGAAGTGCTCGACACGCTGACGCCGCGCGAAGCCAAGGTGCTGCGCATGCGCTTCGGCATCGAGATGTCGACCGACCACACGCTGGAAGAGGTCGGCAAGCAGTTCGACGTCACGCGCGAGCGCATACGCCAGATCGAGGCCAAGGCGCTGCGGAAGCTGCGGCATCCCTCGCGCTCGGAACGGCTGAAGAGCTTCCTCGACCAGGAAGGCTGATCGCAGAAGCAGTAAGAGAGGGCCGCGCAAGCGGCCCTTTTTGTTTGTAAGCTGTGACGATGGGCCGGTAGCTCAGCCGGTCAGAGCAGGGGACTCATAATCCCTTGGTCCCTGGTTCGAATCCAGGCCGGCCCACCAAGGCTTTCAACTACTCAGTGCAGTTTGGCAAGTGCACACCGAAAACGTAGTACCGGTACATCCCCGGAAACCCGAAGTAACTTTCGATCCAGAAAGACCAGTGCGCTTTTGAGAAAAGATCAGAGAAGCGTTCTCAATACGTGCTCTTACCTAAGCTTCATTAAGATTTGATGTAAGGCAAAGCAACCGAAAGAGTACTAATAGAGAGCGTACTTCCAATCCCTACACTGAGGGTCTGCTTCCGCTAGGAACCTTAGGAGGGGACCGTGAAGTACAGACTCGTTACCGCGCTCGCGAGCGCTCTGCTCGCGCTACCCGCAGCTGCCGAAGTGACTCAAGTGCGTGTTTTCCGTCAATACACGCTGCCGTATCTCGCCGTAATGGTGATGGAGGATCAAAAGCTGCTGGAAAAGCATGGGAAGGCGCTCGGTGTTGAGGTGGAGGGCAAATGGTCGGTTGTGTCCAGTCCAGCTGCAGTAAATGACGCCCTCTTATCGGGCAACTTGGACTTTGCTTGTGCCGGAATCAACGCCTTTCTCACAATTTGGGACAAGACGAGTACGACGTCCAACCCGGTACTCGGTGTTTCGGCATATAACGCTTCCCCGCAGTTGCTCAATACTCGAAATCCGAAGGTTCGTTCTATCCGGGACTTTACAGCTGCTGACAAGATCGCAGTCCCAGCAGTAAAGGTTTCCTATAACGCGCTGATCCTGCAGATGGCTACCGCAAAGGAATTCGGATTAGCCAACTATACGAAGTTTGATGCATTGACAGTCGCACTTCCGCAGGCTGAAGCGACCGCCGCGCTGATTTCAGGAATGTTAGAAATAACGGCTAATTTTTCTGTTCCGCCGTATCAGTATCTTCAGCTGCAGAACGCGAATATTCATACTGTGCTGAACTCGTATGAAGTTCTCGGCGGCAAGGCCACGCTCGGCATCATTTACACGACGAAAAAGTTTCACGATCAAAATCCGAAAACGTATGCCGCATTCATGGCAGCGTACAACGAGGCGAATGCACTTATTAAGCGCGATCCACTAAAAGCAGCCCAAATCTACCGGAAGCTGTCCCGCGACAAGGCGCCGGAAGAGTTCATCATCGGGATGCTAAGGAATCCGGAAATTGACTTCGATCCAGCCCCACGGCGACTGATGATGCTTTATGACTTTATGAAAAAAACGGGTCACCTAAAGGCGGACGCGCGCAGTTGGAAGGACGTCTTCTTTCCTGAAGTGCATGGTGAACCCGGGAGCTGAAGGACGATTGCCGTTCAAATACCGCGTGGTCGATGGGGGGGCGATGAAAGTCGTTGACATGCGCGTTCGGCCGCCGCTGCCCAGTTTGATGCGCTCGGTACTATTCCAGTCAAAGGATGGAGTTGAGCAGACCCGCCATACCGACTATCCAAGACCAGAGTCCGCCAAGGCCGGGTCCATTAGCTTGCTGCTCCAGGAGATGGATGACGCTGAAGTCCAGCACGCCGTCATCATGGGCCGTCACTCGATGGAGCCCTTCGGGGTAATTCCCAACGACGAGATCGCACAGTTCATAGCTACGTACCCGGATCGGTTCGTCGCTTGGGCCGGTCTTGATCTGAGCAAGAGCCCCGAAGACTGGATTAGGGAAATCCGACGTTGTTCGACATTGGCCTGCTTTAAGGGCATTTCGGTCGAGCCGTCTATTAGCCTTGATCCGACAATTCGCCTTGCTAATGATCGGCGGCTTTATCCGATCTATGAAGAATGCCTACGGCTCAACATACCGGTCAACATTACTCTGAGCGGGGTACTCCAGCGCATTACCCGCCAGCCGTATGAGAACAGTTCGCCGCTTCAGGTTTATCAAGTCGCTCTGGATTTCCCAAAACTCGATATACACGTAGCGCATGCAGCATACCCGTGGGTCATGGAGATGATTGGCATTGCATTTACATGCACGAATGTATGGCTTTCTCCTGACCTTTATATGGTGAAGCAAATGCCGGGCGGAGCGGAATACGCAAAGGCGGCGAACAACTATTTTCAGGCGCGCACTGTATTCGGCAGCAACTATCCCTCCAAACCGTTTCCCCAAATGATCAACGGTTATCGCGAATGGGGCTGGCGGCCAGGAGTCATGGAAGGTGTTCTCGGCGGCAACGCGCGGCGGTTAATGCGCATGGATTAGTGGGAGTCCAAGGAGGGGAGATTGCGATGCTCAAAGTAGCAGTTATTTGCCTGAGGGCTTCTGTTGTCCTTTTTATTGCCGCTCTTACTTCCGCGGCGTCTGCCGAAACGTCCGTCGTGCGGATTTCCCGGCAGCCAAGCCTTCCATACCTCGCGCTAATGGTGATGGAAGAGCAAAAGCTAATGGAGAAGCACGCGCGTGCAGCTGGACTAGCTGAAGTGACCGTCGGCTGGCTCGTCGTCGGAGGGGGGAATGCGACAAACGAGGCCTTGCTGTCAGGGAACCTGGAGTTCGGCAACGCCGGTATTCCTGCGGTTATGACGGCTTGGGATCGCACGAAGGGCAGCAGCAATCCTATCAAAGCGGTTTGCGCCTATAACTCCGCGCCAGTTTTTCTCAACACCAGAAATCCAGAAGTTAAAACCATCCGGGACCTCACGCAGAAGGACAAGATCGCTTTACCCGCCGTTAAGGTCTCAATTCAGGCGCTGATCCTGCAGATGGCGGCAGCGCGGACATTTGGTAAGGGCAAATACAACCAACTGGACAATCTCACTGTATCGCTTCCCCAAGTGGATGCGAACCAGGCGTTGCTTTCCGGTGTAGCGGACATTACTGCGAACTTTGCATCTCCACCGACGCAATATCAGCAGCTAAAGAACCCGGGAATCCGGACCATTCTTAATTCTTACGACGTTCTCGGCGGGCCCGCGACGCTTGGCTTGGTCTATACGAGCTCGAAGTTTCACGATGGCAATCCCAAGACTTACGGAGTTTTTCTGGCCGCTTACCGCGAGGCAAATGCGTTCATTAGGCAAAAACCCCGTGAAGCCGCTCAGCTCTACCTGCGTGTTTCAAAGGACCGCAATCCGCCCGAGTTCATCCTTTCGATGATAAATGACCCGGCAATTGACTTTGACATGGTTCCGAAGGGGTTAGAGCGATACGCTGGATTTATGCATGAGGTCGGCAGTATCCGCAACAAGCCGGGCTCGTGGAAAGACCTGCTCTTTCCGGAAATGCATCAAGCGGGCGGCTCGTGAGTGAGCATGAGGCCGATGTTGTCGTAGTGGGCGGCGGTGGCTCCGGCCTCGCTGCGGCGATTGAAGCAGCAACGCTTGGCCGCAGCGTCATTCTCGTCGAGAAAAATCCCGCGCTGGGTGGTACAACGGCTCGTTCCGTAGGCTCAATTACCGCCAGTAATACACCGCACCAAACCGCGGCCGGCGTTAAAGACTCACCGCAAGATCATTTCAATGATATGCCGTTATTTGCGGCGAAGTGGATGCCACGCAGTGATAACGAAGCCCTGCGACGGCTGTTGACGGAAAATGTGCCGGAAACTGTTCGCTGGCTCATGAGCATGGGGGTCGTGTTCTTCGGCCCGCTACCCGAGCCCCCGCACCGACGGCCAAGAATGCACAGCGTCCTTCCAACGTCGCGTGCTTACATTTATTTCCTGGGCAGGCGGGCAAGAGAGCTAGGCGTTGACATCCGGTTGGCCACTCGAGCAAGACGATTCGTCGTCGACAACGGAGCGGTAAAGGGAGTGGTATGTGAGGGATCTTCCGGGACCGAACTAACTTTGTTCGCTCGAGGAGGAGTTGTACTTGCTTCGGGCGACTACAGCGCCAATCCCGAATTAAAGGCGAAGTACATTTCGCCCCGCATCGCTTCTGTGGCACCCGTCAATCCAACGAGTACTGGCGATGGTCATTTGATGGCGCTTGAACTCGGATCGCGGGTCCTTAACGGTGATGTTTTTCCCTTCTACATCCGATTTTCGTCACCAAGTACAAAAAAACTTGCACAGCTGCTACCGCCTTGGAGGGTGATTACGAAATCGATGAAATGGGCTCTCGACAATTTGCCGTCCGGGATGCTGCGGCCCTTTGTAATGGACTTCCTTACTACGGTGCTTGCGCCGTCTCCAAAGTTGTTTACTGCAGGCGCAATACTCGTAAATCTCAAAGGCGAACGGTTCACCGATGAGACGAAGGATGCCTCAGACGCCTTGGTGGATCAGCCTGAACATGCAGGATTCATCGTATTCGACCAACAAATTGCGAAACGATTTTCAGCTTGGCCGTACTACATCTCAACGGCGCCGAGTTTTGGATATGCCTATTGCCAAGACTACAAGCGCAGTCGAAAAGACATCTATCACGAAGCGGCCACAGTATCGGCGCTTGCTGACAAGCTTAAAGTGCCAGCCTCTGCCCTTGAAAACACTATCAAGCAGCGCCCCAATGGTGAAAGCACGTGGCGAGCACCATTCCACGCGCTCGGGCCCGTAAAGATCCTTCTTACACTAGCTGACGGTGGCCTAGATGTAACGGATCGATTGGAGGTGCGCGGTAAGAACGGCGAACCGATCCTGGGCCTTTTCGCAGCAGGTTCTGTGGGGCAAGGTGGGCTCTTACTAGAGGGACATGGTCATCACATCGGTTGGGCGTTTACATCAGGTCGGCTTGCCGGCCGCTATGCAGCGCATCGAGTGGTTTCGCCCAGCGCGTCCTAATGTCGGCACCCCTATCGGATGCGGGCAGGGATAACCGATCTGGCCTTGTCATGGTTGTTTCGAGACTCTCGTCTTTGACTAATCGGTTAATCGTCGAGTCGGAAAGACGTTTCCAAATGGCACCTGCTCAAACGTGGGTTGGGGATACGGTGGAGCGTGGATCGCCGGTCAGAGATTGGCATACCAGTAAAGATGGCGATCCGATTGTCATAACGCTTTATGACTTGGTTGCAAGCGTGCCCCCCCTGGCGACACAAGAAGTGGAAGTTCAGCACGATTCAGGAGCTGTTTTCGTAAGAACGTTTTCGCCAATTTCAGGTACGGGGGCCCTTCCTCCGCAGGGCGCGTGCTGGCTCCAAATCATCATGATGGATGTCGATAGCGAGCGAGAAGACGAATTCAACGAATGGTACGACCACGAGCACATTCCATTTATATCGACTGTCAAGGGCTTCGTAGCCGTGCGCAGATTCATTGCGAATGACGGCCGATCACCCCGCTACCTCGCCCTATGGCAGGTTACTGACGCCGATACGCTCGTAAGTCCTGATTGGAACCAAAAGGCCGAAACGCCATGGACGCACCGTATTCGCCGGTTTATGCACAACAGAGTTCGATATGTGTGTCAGCCGTTCCGTGATCAACCACGCCATTAGATCCAACATGAAGCACGTTGACGCACATGACGAGCCACTTCTCAACGTTAATGGAGTGACCCTTCAATATAAGACGCGCGAGCACCTCGTAACGGCTACATACCGCGTCAGTTTTCAGGTTTTTGCGGGCCAGCGTTTCATCTTACTTGGTCCATCAGGATGCGGGAAATCGACGCTTCTAAAGGGCATTGCGGGTTTTCTTAAACCGGTCGAGGGAAGCATGCGCTTGAGCGGCAGGGTAATCGACAAGCCCGGCCCGGATCGAATGATGGTTTTTCAGGAATTTGACCAGTTGTTGCCATGGAAGACCGTCAGGCAAAACGTGATGTTTCCAATGAAGGCCTCAAGGCGATTGGATGGCGCCGAAGCTGAAGCGCGTGCTTCGGCGTACATCAACAAGGTCAACCTTACAAAATTCAGCAACAGCTATCCACATACTCTGTCCGGGGGCATGAAGCAGCGCGTAGCCATTGCGCGTGCGATGGCAATGGAGCCTGACATCCTGCTGATGGACGAACCCTTTGCCGCTCTGGATGCTCTTACGCGACGCAAGATGCAGGAGGAGTTGTTGCATCTATGGAGAGATACAAAGTTCACGATGATCTTTGTCACTCACTCCATCGAGGAAGCCATCATCCTGGGATCCCGGATCCTCGTCATGTCTCCGCATCCAGGCCAAGTTAAGGCCGAACTAAATGCGGGCCAATTCGACCACGCCTCTCAAGGCGGTCGTGAATTTCAGGCACTACAACAACGGATCCATACCATGCTGTTCGATCAGCGAATTGAACAGGAAACTCGGGTGATACATGAGTAAAGGGCTGGACATGACTGCTATGCCGGCACGCCCGGAATTTGAAGCAGATCCAAGTCAAGATGTGAAGATCGGCGATGCGGCGAGACCGCTGTCGGTCTTTGAGCGGATTACCGGTAACGCATTTTTGCGCCGTGTTTTCATTCTCATCGTGCTCGCAATCATCTGGGAGATCTACGCCAGATGGCTAAAGAATCCGCTCATGTTTCCGTCCTTCACCGAAATGTCGTCGGCGTTGTGGGACTCAATAGCACAGGGTCCGCTGCTTGAGCGGACCTATACCACCCTGCGTGTTTTGTTTATGGGATATGCGGCTGGCATCGGCCTGGCGGCCGCGTTCACGACGCTTGCTGTCTCTACCAGGATCGGTACGGATTTGCTCTCGACGCTCACCGCAATGTTCAATCCGCTGCCCGCGATCGCTCTGCTCCCTTTGGGGCTTTTGTGGTTTGGACTCGGCATCCCGAGTCTCATCTTTGTGATCGTGCATTCTGTTCTGTGGGCGGTGGCACTGAACACACATACGGGATTTCTCTCAGTTCCGGAAACGCAGCGTATGGCCGGAATGAACTATGGCCTTCGCGGCGTCCGGTATGTGACATTGATCCTGATACCCGCTGCACTGCCGTCCATCCTCGCAGGTCTCAAGATCGGGTGGGCGTTTGCCTGGCGAACTCTTATTGCGGCGGAACTTGTCTTCGGCGTGTCCTCCAGTTCAGGTGGCTTGGGCTGGTTCATCTTTGAGAATCGGAACTTACTTGAGACGGCCAACGTTTTCGCTGGCCTGACTACAGTGATTGTGATCGGCTTGCTAGTTGAGAGCGTTGTGTTTCGGAGTGTCGAACTCCGCACCGTGCGCCGGTGGGGGATGCAGCGCTAAGTGCGGCTTTCGCATATTTGCTTAACGAAGAAGGGACTTATGAAGAGACTTATTGCGTTATTTGCGATGGCGGCTGCCGCTGTCGCAACCATGGGACAAACCTACGCACAACCACAATATCCCGCGAAGCCAGTGAAGATTGTCGTTGGCTTCGCCGCCGGTGGCTTGAATGACGTACTCGCCCGCTTGATTGCACAGAAGCTTACGCCGGTGATGGGACAGGCGTTCTTTGTCGAGAATCGCCCCGGCGCGGGAGCCAATATCGGTGCGGAATATGTCGCACGCTCGGATCCCGACGGCTATACGCTGCTGCTGAGCTCATCGGCGCTTGCGATAAACCCGGCCATTACTCCTAAGCTTACCTATGACGCGCAGAAGGACTTCACACCGATCATCAGAATCACTACGACGAAGATGCTGATCATGGTGAATCCCTCCGTGCCGGCGTCGAATTTGCGAGAGCTGATTGCGCTCGCGAAAGCAAACCCCGGCAAGTTGAACTACGCGTCAGCGGGTCCCGGTTCTCCGATTCACCTTGCCTCTGAGATGTTCAAACACGCGGCGGGAATAGACATTGTTCATATCCCCTACAAAGGCAGTACTCCTTCGCTTATGGCCGCAGTCGCTGGAGAGGTGCAGGTGCTTGTTGATGTGATGCCGACAGCAATCCCGTTGATTAAGTCTGGAAAGCTGAGACCAATCGCGGTCGCAGCGGAAAGGCGCTCTGCCGCCTTACCGGACGTTCCCACAGCCGGTGAGGCCGGTTTGCCGGGTTTCGTTGCGACATCGTGGAACGGTGTTCTAGCTCCGGCGAAGACACCCGATAGTGTTATCAGAAAGCTGAATTCGGAAATTGCCAAGATCATGGTATCGAGCGACATGAAGGCTAAGGTGCTGGAGCTGGGCGCGGAAGGCGAGACGTCGACGCCAGAGGAATTCGCGACGTTCCTGCGCGACGAAACGGCCAAATGGGCCCGGGCCGTCAGCGCGGCGGGAATTAAGGTCGAATGACTGCGCCGTGTCAGATTAGCGAAACGTCTAACGGAGAATGATTTGCGCAATGGGCACTACGTAATAGATGTAAGAGCCAGGCCGCCGAGCAAGGAGTACGCAACTTACTTCACTCCTTCTCATGTCGAGTTCTTTGGCAAGCGACTCGGAATGAAGGGTTTGCCTAAGTCCTACGTCAACGAGTCGATTCCCGAGTTCTTTGCCGAGGCGGATTCCGCGGGAATTGATAAGTTGATCTGCGTGCATCGTATCGTGCCTGCGGCCGGCGGTTCACCCGCCTGCGGGATTCCGAACGAACACATCGCGGATCTTGTAAGTGGTAATCCTGAAAAACTCGTAGGCGTGGCGGGAATTGACGTCGGCGGCGATTTTGGTGACCCACTTTCCGAGACGCGTAAAGCGGTGACGAAGCTGCGTATGCGGGGGATCCATATATCTCCGACCAGAAGTGCGCTGGCGACTCATGCAGATGACCGACGCCTATATCCGCTCTATGAGATGTGCGTTGAACTGAAAGTCCCCATTGTCATAATGACCGGGCCGTTCGCAGGACCGAGCATCGAAGATACCCATCCGAAGTACATCCAACGAGTGGCGGCAGATTTTCCGCGACTGTCGATCGTGGTCGGACACGGTTGCTGGCCGTTCACGAATGAGATGCTCGGCGTCGCATACCGTCACGAGAATGTGTTCGTGTCCCCTGATGCGTATCTTTTCATGCCAGGCAGCGAAGTATTCGTAGAGGCAGCAAAGGGTTTTCTGCAGGATCAATTGCTATACGGCTCTGCCTATCCGGTGCGTGAACTGGACGTTTGCCTCGACCTCTTTCTCGCCCTAAACCTGCCGAGTGGCGTCTATAGCAAGACTCTTGGTCGGAATGCTGCCCGGGTGTTCGGGCTTCCCATATAGGAAATTCACATGAAAGTTGAGCGCGTAGCCTACCAGGCGTACCCGTGCATCGATTTCCTTTTGAAGCAGAGGGGATGGCTGCTTCCCCTTATTGCGCTACTTCCCTTAATCGGGACCATCGTTGCATTTTCCAACGGTATGACCTTCTGGGTGCTGGCGGCCGGCGCGGCCGCAAGCGCTGTGATGTATCTGTTGCTACGGGCCTTTATAGAGCTGTTGCAGGTTCTAGCGGACTTTATCCTGCCGCGATGAACGATTACTGCGACCTATCCACTGGGTGAAAGATATGGAAACCGGGGATATCTCCGACATAGTAATCATTGGCGGTGGAATGGCCGGAATGGTCGCTGCGAATCGAGCGGCGGAACTGGGTCAACGGCCTCTCGTACTTGAAAAGGGCGCAGACGAACGCTACGCCTGCAATTCCCGCTACTCCGGTGGCGCTCTTCATATTTGCATGCGGGATATCCAAGACGAGGCGGAAACGTTGATCGATACGATTCTTGCGGTTACTGATGGCGCCGCATCAAAAAAGCTGGCGCAAGCACTTGTGACGGACGCACCGCGTACATATGGGTGGCTTAAGTCGAGCGGAATCCGATTCGTACGGGTCCCTGCAATAAATCAAAACTACATTCTTGCTCCTGTACGGCCTAATAGGGCAGGGCTGCATTGGTTTGGGCGCGGTGGCGACGTGCTTCTCAGGACATTGGAGGCGCGCCTGATTGGGCTAGGCGGCCGAGTCGTGCGCGCGGCCAGAGCGACGGAATTGATAATGAACGGCAGCGCGTGCAAGGGTGTCGTCGCTGATGTTGCAGGAATAACTAAGACGTTTCATGCAAAAGCTGTGCTTTTGGCAGATGGCGGATATCAAAACGCCCCTGATTTGCTTCGCCAACACGTCAGTCCGCGACCGGAGCTGATAAAACAGCGAAACGCCTCGACGGGGACGGGCGATGGTGCGCGCATGGCGCGAGCGGTCGGTGCTCAACTGGTCGGCATGAACAATGGCTTTTATGGCCATATCCTATGCCGTGACGTGTTTGAGAACGACCGGCTTTGGCCGTTTCCTTTACTGGATTACGTAGCCGCGTCCGGAATTGTAGTGGACGGTAGTGGAAACCGTTTTGCGGACGAGGGACAGGGAGGGATATATGTTGCGAATAACATTGCAAAACTCAGTGACCCGCTTTCTTCCGTCGTGATCTTCGATGAGGCCATATGGCAAGGGGCGGGCCGATATCGTGCGATACCACCGAATCCACATCTTGTCCTTGCAGGAGGGACGGTGACCTATCATCCCTCGATGTCCGGTCTTGCAGTGGAACTTGGTTTATCGGAGCCGAATCTTCAGCGGACAGTTAATCAATATAACGCTGCCGTAGCGGCTGGGAATCCTCGTGACTTAAACCCTTCCCGGACCGCGACTATGTACAAGGCGTGTCCAATCGAGCGGCCGCCCTTTTACGCCGTTCGGGTGTGTGCCGGAATAACGTACACCATGGGCGGCATTGCGACCGATGAGAACGGCAGGGTGCTTCGCGATGACTCTAGTCCGATATCGGGTCTTTTTGCTGCCGGCGCAACCACCGGCGGATTAGAAGGAGGGCCGCGCTACGGATACGTTGGAGGTTTGATGAAATCCGCGGTGTTCGGCTTACGCGTTGCCGAATACGTAGGAAAGGCGTTCAGCCGCGAATTCCAATGAACACTATGCAATGCCTGTAACCGCTTCCCCGCCTCCACGAAGTGGATGCATTTCTCGTTGTCTTGACGACATTGGCTGGTTTTACCCGCACTAATCAGCGTCCACAAGAACCGACGCCGCAAAAGCGGCGTCCTGCGAGGCATCCAGCTTTGGAAACTCTACCTGGGCACTTAATCCGTCGATTACAGCAGGTGGCGGTGTCTCTTTTTTTAGGCGAGGCAACGAAGGCGGGTTGCGACCTCACACCCGTGCAATATGCGGCATTGGTTACTGTGGACAAACATCAAGGCATTGACCAGGCGACGCTAGCGGGGGCTATTGCCTACGATCGGGCAACCATAGTGGGTGTGATAGATCGTCTAGAAAAGAAGGGTCTCGTCCGCAGAGTACTATCGCCTAGCGATAGACGTCTGCGGCAACTAGTTATCGAGGGCAAGGGTAAGGACCTTCTCCAACGCATTCAGCCGGCTGTCCTGGACGCACAGGTAAAGATCCTGGAACCGCTTGATCTCGGTGAGCAGGCCGCTTTCCGTTCCTTGCTCATCAAGCTCGTAGCAGCGAACAACGAGCTCAGCCGCGCGCCGATGCGGCCGGCGCGGCGCGCACTTGTCCAGAGAAAACTAAATAAGAGAGTGTAGCGCGGCAACTTCTCGGCTCGGTAGCACTAGCCCCTACTTATAGATGTTTGGGAGTGCGCGCGCAAATCATTCGGCTGGAGATCATGAGGAGCCAGCCGTCAAGCCCTTATGCGCTCTGGAACTGAGTTAGCTGTCTATTGCTAGGTAAAGAAGCGCTATTCCACACCCCACCTGGCCTTACTGCCTTCCGCGCCGGTGGTTCTCGCCGATTCCTTTAAAGGAGTTTCTAGGCCTTTACGGACCACGCTTCGTAATTAGTAGAGAGCGCCGGCAGAATCATCGCTACAAACGGTGCGACCGAGGGGCCGATCTATATAAGATCAAGAGCTTCCCGGTCCGCCCCTCCTCATAAGTGAAGAATGGCGGTACACGTAACGCGAAACACTACGCATGAAGCGGCGGACGCGACGAGTCCAAGGCGTCTCCGTTGCCTGCGCATATTCCGGAGACATCAGAGTCGCCGGCCCTTCTACGTAGTACAGCGCGAGATACCGGGGATAGCCCTCAATTGCAATGAAGCGCCCGGCCGACACCACGCCGGGCACGGTCGCAATTCGCGGAACGTGCTCCTCACTGTACCAATCGTTGAATTCCTCCTCCCGATCGTCAGCAACATCCATCGAAACTGCACATAACCAAGTGGCAGCCGCAGAAAACGACATGCTGCGGGCTCTCAGTGGCCGGTAACGGCGCCGAGCCATCTGGCAACCCGGGATCTCGATATCGGCGCACTTCACGATTTCATTCTGCGATTTCTCAGTCTCGACCCAAAAGATCTGAGCGCCTAGGGCGATGAGATCATTCCAGCACGGAACCGGCGTGTTCCGAGCTACGGGCCCGCCAACCCAAGCGTTCTCGGTTGGAAGGATAAATTTGCTGGCCTCCAGAATAGATAGGAGTCTGTCGTCGGGTTCTTGGATCCGTGAATCCAGCACAGCGCTTGTCGTGCGCAGGCCCAAAGTATCGTGATCGATAAGAGTATTCATTTGTCGGGTCTCATTTCTGAATAGTCTGGCGATCAATAACACGGCAACACAACGTCATCAACCCGCGGCGCTATCACGATCATGGTGAACGCCGCAAAGACGCTAGCCGTTCAGCAGGTGCGAGCCCGCTTGGCAGGTGGCAAGTAAAGCGGGATGTGCGGCTAGGTTGACCGAAATCAAGAAACGATCAGCTTAAGAGTCACAGATAGCGTACCTTTGATCGGTATAGAGCCAGTTCAAGCCGGCTCTAGTGACCGCAGGAGGGGACCATGAAGCACAGACTAGTCGCCGCGCTCGCGAGCGCTCTGCTCGCACTACCCGCAATCGCCGAAGTCAATGAAGTACGTGTCTTTCGTCAATACACGCTGCCGTATCTCGCGTTAATGGTGATGGAGGATCAAAAGCTGCTGGAAAAGCATGGGAAGGCGCTCGGTGTTGAGGTGGAGGGCAAGTGGTCGGTTGTGTCCAGTCCAGCTGCAGTAAATGACGCCCTCTTGTCGGGCAACCTGGACTTTGCTTGCGCCGGAATCAACGCCTTTCTCACAATTTGGGACAAGACGAGTGCGACGTCCAACCCGGTACTCGGTGTTTCGGCATATAACGCTTCTCCGGGATTGCTCAACACTCGAAATCCGAAGGTGCACTCAATTCGCGATCTTACGGCTGCTGACAAAATCGCAGTACCCGCCGTAAAGGTTTCCTATCAAGCTCTCATATTGCAGATGGCGACCGCAAGAGAATTTGGATTAGCCAACTATACGAAGTTTGATGCATTAACAGTCGCACTTCCGCAGGCTGAAGCAACCGCTGCGCTGATTTCAGGGATGCTGGAAATCACCGCCAATTTCTCCGTTGTGCCGTATCAGTATCTTCAGCTGCAGAACGCGAATATTCATACTGTGCTGAACTCGTATGAAGTTCTCGGCGGCAAGGCAACGATGGGCATAATCTATACGACGAGCAAGTTCCGCGACCGGAATCCTAAGGTGTATTCCGCATTCATGGCCGCGTACAACGAGGCGAATGCACTAATTAAGCGCGATCCAGTAAAGGCAGCTGAGATCTATCGGAAGCTGTCCCGCGACAAGGCGCCGGAAGAGTTCATCATAGGAATGCTAAAGGAGCCCCAGATTGATTTCGATCCAGCTCCGCGCCAGATAATGACTCTGTATGACTTCATGAAAACGACTGGTCGGTTAAAGGCGAACGCGGGCAGTTGGAAAGACCTTTTTTTTCCTGAAGTACACCATGAGCCCGGAAGTTGACGAGGACTGGCCTAAATTGTGTCCGTGGTAGATATGGATAGTGATCACGGCCGCGAAAAAAAGCGCCGATGAATCCGGCACACCAGAAGTGTCGTTTCAGCAACGTAGATATCCGGAACGGCACGCTAGTTCCTTTATGCGTACCGCTGTACGGCGTGGATGGCCCATTGAGCGCAAACGGCTGAGCGAGTGGCGGCTCTTTTGCCGAGAGCCGAGGCACTTCTTAGTGGTGATAATCTTCAATTATCAAAGCCTAAAACTGAACCTCTATTTGCAATTAACTGCAAAGCCCGTGTCTTTATTGGACTTCGGGCAAGCAGGGAAGGCCGGTGAGTAACCCATACGGAAACGATGCGCTACCGAACCACCGTTCGCTTTCGGCGGCGGGAATCGAAGCCTGAACGGTCCCGCACGTAATTGGACGTCATGGGACTAACCGTTATCTTGCCGATACCCCCTTGTGATACCCCCAAGTGCGTGCGAGGCGCTCATGCCAGTAGGGCTGGTCACGTCCGATTCCGTTGCAAGTGGTTGGCGTACCAAAGTATTGGTCTGTCCGTGACCCGCCCGGGAAGTTCGTCAGGCGAAGCCGGCCCTGATGACTCTCTTTTTCCTGCTCGCACCAAACTGGCGCCCAGACGCTGCTTTTTGATTCGAGTCAAGGATCGCGAAAGCCCGGCGTAGCGTAAGGGCGGCGCAGGAGCTCACGATCAGCTGTAAGTGTCCGCCGCTTCCAGCTTGTGGAACGCCTTCACCCCTTGAAAAGTGAGTTCCTGTCCGCTAGTCTGACTGTCAGACAATAGCCGGGGGGCGTTCGGCATGGCTGAAAGCGGGCTTCCATGATCGACTTCACGCCGACGCCAGAGCAGCTGGCGCTGAAGCAGCGCGTCGAGCAGTTCATACGGCGGCGCATCATTCCCTTCGAATCCGATCTTCGAATTGGTCCGCACGGACCGCGCGACGATCTGCGCATTGAGCTAAACACGCTCGCGCGGCACGAGGGGCTGCTAGCGCCACAAGTGGATACGCGGTATGGCGGAATGGGCCTCTCGCACGTTGACCGCGCCATTGTGTTCGAGGCGGCCGGCTATTCGTTACTCGGTCCGATTTCAATGCATTGCGCAGCGCCCGACGAGGGGAACATGCACCTACTCGAGGCGGTTGCCACATCGGCACAGAAGGAGCGCTGGCTTTGCCCGCTCGCAACCGCCAAGGTTCGCTCCTGCTTCGCCATGACGGAACCGGCCCCCGGTGCAGGCGCCGACCCGCGTCAGCTCGTCACCGTAGCTCGCTACGAAGCGGACCACTATGTCGTTACCGGTGTGAAGTGGCTCATCACGGGCGCTCAGGGGGCCGCCTTTACGATCGTCATGGCAAATGTAGTGGATGGCCCGAACGGGACGGGCCCCACGATGTTCCTCGCTGACATGAACACTCCCGGGCTTCGGATCGAGCGGATCATGGACTCGCTCGACCAGAGCTTTATCGGAGGGCATGCCCAACTAACTTTCAACCAGGTCCGCATCCCAGCAGACCAAGTACTGGGCGCCGTAGGAGAGGGCCTTCGCTACGCGCAGGTGCGGCTTGCGCCAGCCCGGCTCACGCACTGCATGCGCTGGCTGGGTGCGGCGCAGCGGGCGAACGACATCGCATCCACCCATGCCGGGCGTCGCACCGCTTTTGGCAAGCCGATCGGCGAGCACGAAGGGGTTAGCTTCATGCTGGCAGACAACGAAGTCGACCTGCACCTTTCGCGTCTGGCCACCTGGCATGTGGCCTGGTTGCTCGACCGTGGCGATCGGGCAGGGAGGCAATCCAGCATGGCAAAGCTCGCGGTATCCGAGGCGCTTTATCGGGTAGCGGACCGCTGCGTACAGGTTCTGGGTGGCCTTGGCCTGACACGCGATACGGTCGTCGAACGCATATTCCGTGAGCTGCGCGCATTTCGTATTTACGACGGTCCCTCGGAAGTGCATCGCTGGTCAATCGGTCGGGCTGCCGTCAAGGCAGCAAGGGAGGCTGAGTGAACGCACCGCAGCAAGCAGGCATGCGGCGGATCAACGCCACCGCGCATCGCGAATTGTGTGAGCGCTTCAAGTGGCAGATCCCTGAGCGGTTCAACTTCGCTGTGGATGTGATCGACCGGTGGGCAGACGATCCAGCACGTTTGGCGCTTATCGCGCGCGAGGCGAGCGGGCGGGAACGGCGGTTCACGTTCAAAGACATCTCGGATTTGACGAAGCGACTGGCGGGGGCCCTGCGGAATGCCGGTGTGCGCAAGGGCGATAGGGTCGTCATCCTTCTGCCGCGAATCGCAGAGTGGCAGCTTGCCATGGTTGGCTGTCTGCGCCTGGGCGCCGTGCCAATCCCGTGTGTTGAGATGCTCACTCCAAAGGACATCGCGTACCGTGTAAGGCATTCCGGCGCCAAGGCGGCTATTACCACCGCTGCCAATGTGCCGAAGTTCGCGGATCTGCCGGCGCTTGACGTACGCATGACCGTAGGAGAAGCACCCGGCTGGCTCGAGTTCTGGTCTCAAATAAAGTCGCAGCAGGAAGGCTTTTCCGGGGAAGAAATCGAAGCCGAGGAGCCGGCAATTCTCTTTTACACCTCGGGCTCTACGGGCAATCCGAAGGGTGTCACACATGTAGCGCGGGCACTATTCGCATGGCGGGTTTCCGCCTGGTACTGGCTCGGATTGACGGAGTCCGACACGATGTGGTGCACGGCGGACACCGGCTGGAGCAAAGCTGGTACATCGATCCTCTTTGGACCCTGGAGTTGCGGCTCGGCGGTTTTCTTCTATCACGGGCCATTCGACGCAAGGCAGCGCCTAAGGTTAATCCAGGATTACGGCGTGACGGTCTTTTGTGCAGCTGCAACCGAGTTCCGCCATATCGTGGCCCTCGATCTTGCCGACTGGTCAGCGCCGCGCCTGCGTCTGGCTGTGTCGGCGGGGGAGGCTGTAAATCCAGATGTGATCCAGAGGTGGAAGACATCGACGGGCGTGCCGCTCCTTGAGGCCTATGGCCAGACAGAGACACTGATGACAGTGCTCAACTATGCCTTCGAGCCCGTGCATGCAGGATCAATGGGAAAAGCATCTCCTGGCACTGAAATTGCCGTACTGTCCGATAGCCATGACAGATTGCCCGCGGGGGAGCGCGGTCAGCTCGCGTTGCGTTTACCCAATCCGCAGTTGATGTCGGGCTACTGGAACGATCCTGAGCGCACTCGCGATGCCCGCACCGTAGCGGATGGCGTCGAATGGTTTTTGACCGGCGACCTGGCGAGCATCGATGAAGCTGGCTACGTGCGATACGAGGGACGGGTTGATGATCTCATCAACTCGGCTGGTTACCGAATCGGGCCCACAGAGGTTGAGAACGCCCTCATTGAGCATCCGGCAGTGCTCGAGTCGGCCGTCGCGGGCGCGCCGGACGAAGAGCGGGGCGAAATCGTCAAGGCTTTTGTCGTGCTCCGACCTGGCTTCGTCGGCAGCGAAAAACTCGCGAAAGCATTGCAGGAACATGTAAAGCGGGTAACCGCGCCGTACAAGTATCCGCGGCGTATTGAATTCGTTCAGGACTTGCCCAAAACACCTAGCGGCAAGTTACTGAGACGTTTGCTACGCGATCAGGAATACGAGCGCGCAGCTTTGCCGCGAAATGCAGGCGCCTCACAATGAATCGAAAGACGCGGGCTGCTCCACCGCTGTCAATGGATGAAACAAGGGACGCGCAGATGTTCGAGCCACTGAAGGTGGCTCCGGCTTATAAAGTGCTGTCCGACACGATCCTGCGCAAGATACTGAGCGGCGCTCTCCGCTCTGGAACCCAACTTCCGACCGAACAGGAGCTGTGCGATCAATTCGCGGTTAACCGGTCCACTGTGCGCGAGGGCATCCGCGTACTGGAGCAAACCGGATACCTGCGAAGGGAAGGCGGAAAGCGCCTGGTGATCAGCCGACCGACGCAAAAGGATGTTGGTGATCAGCTCGAGCGCGCGATGATTCTGGATGAGGTTACCTTTCTTGAATTGTGGGAAGCGGCACTGATACTCGAGCCACAGCTCGCCGTTCTCGCTGCGCGCAATCTCAGAACGGAAGATCGTCAGGCGCTTGAGAAAAACCTGGAGCTAACCGCAGCGGCGGTGGCGCGAGGCGACCCGCTCGTCGCGTTGGACCTCGAATTTCATGCGTTGATTGCCCGTGCAACACGGAACCGTGCGCTTCAACTGTTTCACGAGGCGCTACTAAGGGTCTTCTATCCGGCCTTCTCGGCCGTAATGTCAAAAGTCACTCCCGCCGGTCAACGCCTTCTCAAGGCGCACCAGGAAATATTCGTCGCGATGAAGGAGAAGGATTTCGACCGGACGAGTCTGTGGATGAGCAAGCATCAACGAGACTTCAAACGTGGTTTCGAACTTGCGGCTTTGGAAATCGAGCGGCCGATTTCCCGCTCGGTTAACTGGAACACATGGGATACGAACATCTGACCGAACAATTATCTGGCCCGCAGCACAGGTCTCATCGATATATTTGATGGTCAACGAAGGAGGATGGGTAAATGAGAAAGCATCACGAAAGGATGGTTAAGGGGACGTCTCGACGCCTTTCATCGCTAGTCCTCGTTGGAGTCTTTAGCGGAGCGCTTGGCGCCGCATCGGGTGCACTATCCGCCGATTCCGTGACGATCGGGGTAAGCGCACCCCAGTCCGGCGGTGGCGCAGATTACGGAACTGCTTTCATAAATGGAATCAGGTTGGCGGTTAAGGATCTCAACGAACAGCTAAGTGTCGGTGGCAAGAAAGTAGAGCTGAAGGTTGCGATCTGTGATGATGAGTTCAAGTCCGACAAGGCAGCGAACTGCGCCCGCAGACTTGTCAGTCAAGACGGCGCAAAGATCGTCGTTAATCCTGGCACCTACGCGACAGTTCCAAGCCTGTCGTTCAATCAGGACAAGCGATCGGAATTCCTGGTACTGGGTGCATCCGGAGATCCGGCCGTCACAAATCAGAACAACAAGTTGTTCGTCCGCACATGGGCAAATGTGACTCGAACAATGCCCGGCTTTGTCGATACGCTGCTTGCATACAACAAGTCAACGTCAGCAGGGATCGAGAAAGTCGCGCTGATGGAGGTGAATTCGGATTTCGGCGCGGCGTGGATAAGCAACTTCAAGAAAGAATGGGAGCGGCATGGGAAGAAGATCGTAGGAAGGGCAGTCTACGACCAGAACGGAACCGATTTCTACGCGCAGCTTACCCCGCTTATTGCACAGAAGCCTGACCTGATCGTCCTGACTACAATCTGCGAGCCGAGTTCGCTCGTGATCAAGCAAGCGCGCGAGCTCCGATACGCGGGTACCTTCATGAATCACGGCGGCTGTACGGGAAACCAGATGCTGAAGCTTCTGCCTCCTAAGGATATCGACGGGATGCTGTTTGAGAGTGCGCCCTGGACCCGGGACGCGCCCGAGATCACGGACTTCAGAACTCGCTATCGGGCGGCTTTCCGCATCGATCCGCAGATCATCTCGGCCGTCGGTTACCTTGACATTATCTGGCTGGTGCGAGCGATGGAAGCTGCGAAGAGCACCTCCAATGCTTCCGCTATACGTGCGGCTATGCCAGGCACGCTCGGCAAACTTCGGCCTAACCTGCTCGGTTGGGGGAACCTCGACGCTTCCGGCGATATTGAGTGGCCAATGCACATTTCCTACGTCAAGAATGGTGTGACGCAGAACTTCACCGGGAAATAACCCGGATCCGAAGGGTCGGGGCGGGCCCGTAAGACGATCGGCCCCCCTGACCGTTCATCAGGAGGCGGAATGCGCCGGCGATTGTCTCGCTCACTTGCGTTGCGGTCGATTCATCGGTATGCCGCCGTCATTCAGAGGCTCCGATGTGGGCGGGAATGTCTGTGACCAGGACCAAGGCTGCGTTGAAATGAGCGCGGTCCTCGCTCAAGGGCTCGCTAACGGGATCATGCTGGGCAGTCTGTACGGGTTGATCGCGGTCGGGCTGGCACTTATTTTTGGTGTGCTGGGAATCCCGCAGTTCGCCTTGGGTGCCCATGCGATGTTGGGCGCGTACGTCGTCTACGTTTTTACCGTCAGTCTGGGAGTCAATTACTGGCTTGCTCTCGTCGCGGCGGCCGCAGCGTTAGCTCTTCTTGGCCTCCTGGTGCACGCATTGGTGTTCCGACCTATGTCGACCGGTCCGGGGATCAACATGTTCATTGCGGCATTCGGTGTCTTGTTGATGCTGCAAAGCATAGCCATTCTCGTCTTTGGAACGAGGTACTACCGCGTTCCATCACCAATAGAAGGGTCGTTGTCGATTTTCAACATCTTTGTTACTCCGCAACGGCTCATGGTCATCGTGGTGGCCTTGCTACTTATTGCGGGCCTTCACCTATTCATCATGCGTACGCGGACAGGGGCCTTTATTCGAGCTGTGGCGGATAACCCGCGAGGCGCGGCGGTCGTCGGCATCGATGTTCGTAAGGTCGGTCTGACAACCATGGCAATAGGCAGTGCCTTGGCCGGAATTGCCGGCGGCCTGATTGCACCCATCGGGCAGGTTTATCCAGCGATGGGCGACCTTTTGATCATCAAGGCTTTTATTGTCGTCGTGCTCGCCGGCATGGGGAGCATTTACGGAGCGATTCTCGCGGGATACGCACTGGGGCTCGCGGAATCCCTGGGCGGAATGTATGTCTCGCTGGCGTATCAGGACGCAATGGCGTTCGTCCTGCTGCTCGCAGTTCTACTCGTACGGCCGCAGGGATTATTTGGCAGGCGGGCCAACGAGGGGCTCACATGAAGGCGCGGCTTGGTGTTGCCCTTCAGCTTGCAACGGCAGCCGCGCTAGCGGTTGGCCTTCCTGCGCTGCTCGTCCATGGCGATTATGGGCGCCACCTACTGATACTCACATTGATTCTCGGCGCGCTTGCCGTAAGTCTTAACCTGGTAATGGGCTACGCAGGGCTCGTTTCGGTCGCACACGGAGCTTTTTTCGGCATCGGTGCGTATACCACCGCGCTCATGACGGTAAATGGTTACCCGTTCATCGTTTCGGTCATCGCCGGGATGTTGCTTGCGGCACTCACCGGTACATTGCTCGGCGTTGCCACCTTGCGTCTACGGGGCCACTACTTCGCCGTGGCGACGCTTGCGTTCACGATGGTCGCTGTAATCATCCTCGAGCGCTGGGAAGAGGTTACGCGTGGCGCCCGTGGGGTAGCCAATATTCCGCGTCCCACGCCGGTTTCCTTCGGAAGCGTAACGCTTTCGTTTGCCGATTTCTGGCCAATGTATGTTCTCCTGATGTGCGTGGTCTGCCTGTTCGTACTTGTCGTCCACCTGGTGGTGCATTCACCTTTCGGGAAATCGCTGTTATGCATCCAGCGAAACGAACTTCTCGGAAAGGTCTACGGCGTCAACGTAATGTGGGTCAAATTGCGGGTTCTCGCACTTAGCGCCGCCATGGCCAGTGTGTCGGGAAGTTTGTACGCCAGCTATATCGCGTACGTGTCACCCAACGACGCGAACTTCATGCGGAGCTTTGAAGCCATCATGTACGTCGTTGTTGGCGGAACGGGGACGAACTGGGGTCCGCTTTTAGGCACTGTCTTTGTCCACATACTTCCAGAGCTGCTGAGAGGCTTCGACAATTTCCGTCTGCTGATCCTCGGTGGGATTCTCGTGGCCGTCGTCCGCTTCTATCCCGCGGGCTTGGCCGGCGGGATAGCGGAGATCGTAAAGTTCGCAACTCGCCTGCGCCGCCTGAGTTCTCGTTTTCAGCGCACGAAGCCCGTGACCGACTAGGGGCGCCGCGCGTGAGCGATATCCTTCGGGTAACCGGACTGCAGAAGTCCTTCGGTGGACTGATGGCGGTGGCCGATGTGTCGTTCTCCGTTCCTCGTTCAAAGATCGTCAGCATCATTGGTCCCAATGGCGCAGGCAAGAGCACTGTCTTCGACCTGTTGACCCGAGTACAGGACGCCGACGCAGGAAGCATTGTGGGAGATGCGGGTGACCTCCTGAATTTGCCGGCTCACAAAATCGTTCGCCATGGAATAGCGCGGACGTTCCAGCAATCGCAATTGATCGAAACCGCCTCCGTACGCGACAACGTTGGGATAGGGCGGCTGCGATTTAGATCCAGTCGGATGTCATCAGCGATTTTTAGGACACCTCGCTTTCGGAGGGAGCAGGAGCGCGAAGATGCTCGCGTTGACGATGTTGTAAAGCAAATGGGGCTGGATCCCTATCGCGACGACCCGATCAGCACAACTTCGACGCTCGTTCGTCAGATGACTTCAATTGCGATGGCTGTCGCCTCAGAACCACAGTTACTTCTATTGGATGAGCCTATGGGGGGGCTGGTCGAAAGCGAGGTGCAGGAGCTTATGGGCGTGTTACGCAAGCTGAACGCCTCGGGCATGACGATTGTTCTCATTGAACATCGCATGTCGGCCGTGATGAGTCTTTCAGATCTTGTACTGGTCCTTAACTTCGGCAGAAGAATTGCTATGGGGACGCCCGATGAGATTAGACGGGATCAGTCCGTTATAGACGCCTATTTGGGGACTCGACGTGCTTCTTGAGCTTAAGGATCTCAACGTAGCGTACGGACGGCACCGCGTAGTTCATGGGGTCAGTTTGACAGTCGATAAGGGAGAACTTGTTGCACTACTGGGTCCCAATGGTGTCGGCAAAACGACCACTTTGTTGGCAACTTGCGGCCTTGTTTCAGCATCAAGCGGTGAGGTATTGCTGGATGGCGAGTCCACGACGACGCTTGGTCCTGTCGAGATGGTTCGCCGCGGAATTGTTCTCTGTCCGCAGGGGCGTGAACTGTTCAAAAGCATGACCGTTCGAGAAAACCTTCTCCTCGGCGCATTTAGTGCTGCACGAGATCGCGCAGGAGAAGACCTGCTCGATCGCGTCTATGAGCTGTTTCCACGGCTTCGCGAAAGGGAACGTCAACTAGCCGGAACGATGAGTGGCGGGGAACAACAGATGATCGCCATTGGCCGGGCGCTGATGGCAAGACCACGCGTATTGCTTATCGATGAGCCTTCCTCCGGACTCGCACCGAAGATGGTTGAGACCGTGCTGGACCTGCTGCGAACGCTGATGCCGGGAGATGTCGAGGGCATCCTGCTAGTGGAACAGAATGCCGACGCAGCGCTGCGAATCGCCGACCGCGCTTATCTCATGCAGGCGGGTCTTATCCAGCTGCAAGGTTCTGCTGACACCTTGCGAGATAACGACGCTGTGCGCGAAATGTACCTTGGCGTCACCTCTGCCGGCCAAGATCTTTGCTAGGAGAGCGAGCAATGGGGACTATACAGTCCACAATCGTAGTTGACCGCGATGTACCGTGCGCCATGCGGGACGGCACTGTCCTTCGGGGAGATGTATATCGAAGAAGTGGCGAGGGGCGATGGCCCGTCCTCGTGCATCGGACCCCGTACGGGAAGACTCATCCCTCTTTCGTTACTTCCTTGATGTTCCATCCGTTCGACGCGGTGGAGCGCGGCTATACCGTCTACGTCCAGGATGCGCGTGGCCGCTTCAACAGCGATGGCGACTGGATCCCCATTCACGGTGAGCGCGACGACGGTTACGACACCGTAGAGTGGGCAAGCGCGCAACCCTGGAGCAACGGAAAGGTGGGTGTGTACGGATCCTCGTACATGGGCGTGACCGCTTTGCAGGCGCTGGCGTCGCGTCCCCCTCACCTTGCAGCCGGCGTGGTGTACATGACCGGCGCCAATTATTACGACGGCTGGGTCTATAGCGGCGGGGCTTTGGAGCTGCTGTTTGTCCTGCGGTGGTGCGCGGGACAGGCTATGGACACGCTACGCCGATCCGACATGCGGGATAAAGACCGCGCTGCGGTGCGCGACCGTCTGGTGTGGATTCTTGATCACCCTCAGGAGGCCTCGCGATTTCGTCCGCTCATCGATGTTTTTGGATCGGCCGATCTATTGGTACCGCACTGGCGCACCTGGCTCGAACACCCAGAATACGATGCGTTCTGGCAGGCGGCAGATCCATTGATCCGAGTGGCCGAAGCCGGAATTCCGATCCTGAACATCGCTGGATGGTATGACGGCTTCCTGAAAGGTCATATTGACCTGCATGACGCGCTTACCAAGGCGCGATTTGGGCGCTCCGACAGGCCGCACGAAGACTTAATTCTTGGTCCGTGGGATCACGAGGCCTACCTCAGCCTGAGGCCGTCAACCGCCGGCGATGCATCTTTCGGTGTAAGAGCGGTCGCAGGGCAGCCAGGGTTCGGTTCAACCATTCTCGACTGGTTTGACCGATGGCTGGGAAAAACAAGAGAGGACGGTACTCGAGAAGGATCAACCAGTCGCTACTTCGTCATTGGGGCAAACGAATGGCGTTCATCTAAGCAATGGCCGCCGTCGACAAAGATGCAGCGGCTCTACCTTTCGGGCAGTCGCGCTAACTCCAGCGCCGGTTCAGGTCGCCTCGAGCATGAAGCGCCGATCACGTCATCGATAAATGCCTTCGTTCATGATCCGGGTAACCCGGTACCAACCGTTGGCGGACGTCATCTTGGCTACTGGTACGGACACGCAGGAATACAGAACCAAGCCGCGGTGGAACAACGCTCCGATGTACTGGTTTTCACCAGCGAGCCGCTGTCGAAGCCGTTGACACTTGCAGGCGCCGTACAGGCGGAGCTTTACGTTCAGAGCACCATGCAGTCCGCGGATTTTGCCTTGAAGCTCGTCGACGTGCGGCCGGATGGGTATTGCGCAAACGTTGCGGACGGCATCCGACGGGTGAACTGGCCGGCTGGCAAGGCATCTGGCAATGATGTCCGGAAAATCGCAGTCGATCTCTGGCATTCTGCATATCTATTTGGGGCCGGACATCGGCTGAGGCTGGAAATCGCAGGCAGTAACTTCCCTCGCTTTGATGTGAACGATGGCATCGGTGGTGGCTCGAGCGTCCGCGCGAAGGCCGTATCAGCACCGTACGAGCAGAAGGTTCTTGCCGGAACTCAGTGGCCCTCGAGTATCACTGTTCAATTGGAAGGTTAAGCAAATCACAACTGGCGCCTCAGCAAGATTCGACGGCGAAAAGATTCTCCCGATTCCCGCGCTGCCGGCAGCCACTGCACTGCAACCGGCGGGGTTGGGACCGGAGATCAACTGGCAAGGCGTTGCGCGCCGGCTAGCCGCGCATGGCGTGACGTTGGATCTCCGTTTTACCCCGCGACGTTTCGCCGGCGGCCTTGCGAATCTCAACTTTCTCGTGCTTGTCAATGGGACCTGGGCTGTTTTGCGTCGACCACCTTCCGGACGCTTACCGCCCGGAGCCCATGACATGGCACGCGAACACAAGATCCTTTCCCGCCTGTGGCAAGCGCTACCACTAGCACCACGTAGTCTGCATTTCTGCGACGATGCCTCCGTGGCTGGTGCGCCATTTCATATTCTTGAATTTCGACCTGGGCTCATTATTCGCGGCGACCAGCTCATCGGACTTCCCGATACGCCGGAAACCTCGCGTCGCCTTGCAGACCTGCTTGTCGACACCCTAGTCAGCATACACAGCGTCGATGTCACCGCCATCGAGCTTGACAGCCTCGGTCATCCAGAAGCGTTTGTTGAGCGTACGTCGCAACGCTGGATCGAGCGGGCCCGGTTGGCAGGAACTCAATCTGCATCCAAATCAGTAGGAGCTGTTGCCAAGTGGCTGCAGAGCAAGACCGCAGGAATTTCAGGCGCTGTCACGCTTCTGCACAACGACTTCAAGCTCGACAATGTTGTTCTTGATCCCCGTTCGTTTTCAGCAGTGGGCGTTCTTGACTGGGACATGGGAACGCGAGGTGATCCTCTATTAGACCTCGCAACCCTGCTCAGCTATTGGACCGAGCCCGGCGATCCGCCTTGCATGCACCGACTCGCACAAATGCCGACCGCGAAACCAGGATTTCCCTCACGCGAGGCGGTTGCGCTCGCTTACGCCAGGCGGACCGGCCGGTCTCTTGGCAAGTTTCAAGTTTATCGAGTGCTTACGGTCTTCAAGCTTGGAGTTGTATTTCATCAGCTTCACGCTCTATATCGCGCCGGTGAGATCAATGACCCACGTTATGCGCAGTTCGGCTCGCTGGCGGACGAGATTCTCGAATTTGCAGTCGACATTGCGAATGGCAGGGTGTTTTGATGGCTCAGCAGCCACGCGGGTACGCGCGTTCATCTAACGAAGATCCGGCAGTGGAGTGGGCCCTTGGTATCTCGGACGTCCAAGCCAATGCAATCGCCGAGCGACCTTACAATCAAGTCTAACCGCCGATAACCCTCAATTATCGAAGGCCACTGAGCCGCGGACATTCCGCTCTTGCGTGCGATTTAATTGCACGGTCCTACTGGTGCTGCCTCTTAAGGGGCGTACGTGCCTCGGAGGCTATACGCGGCTCCTAATCGCAAGAAAATACAAATTTTCGATGATTCGTGTATAGCAGGCGCACACGCGCAGGCGCACACTTTCTGATTGAAATATCGATATCTCATAGGAGGGGATATGCCTGCATGGAAGATTGCTGCTGTCACCGCAGCGTTGCTGGTCGCGATGCCTCAGTACGGAAAAGCGCAACAAGTACAGAAGGACTATCCGAACAAGCCGATCCGGATCGTTGTGCCGTACGCGGCCGGGGGCCCAATGGACTTCACCGGCCGTACGATTGGACAGAAGATATCGGCGGTGCTCGGCCAGAACCTGATCATCGACAATCGGCCAGGCGCCGGCGGGGCAATCGGCGCCGACTATGTGGCGAAATCGCCGCCCGACGGCTACACGATGCTTCACACATCGTCGAGCCACGCGAGCATTCCGGCGGTCTCTAAGTCTCTGCCATACGACTCCATCAAGGATTTCGCTCCAATCACGCAGGTTGCAAGCAACGTGGGATTCATCATGGCGGCCCGCTCGGACCTTCCCGCGAAAAGCGTGCAGCAGCTGGTGGCAGATGCCAAGGCGAACCCCGGCAAGTACACCTACGGCTCAGGCGGGGTGGGAAACATCATGCAGTTCGCCGCGGAGTACTTCAACAACGCGGCCGGCACGCAGATCACGCATGTTCCGTACAAAGGGGTCGGTCAGGCAATTACCGACCTCATAGGTGGACGTATCGATCTCGTCTTCGCCTCGGCTCCCGCGCTGTTACCGCACATCCAGTCGGGCAGGATCAAGGCGCTCGGCCTCGCAGGCGTCAACCGTTGGGACAAGCTGCCGGACGTGCCGACCATCGACGAGGCCGGGCTGAAGGGCTTCAAGTACATGCCATGGTACGGCTTCTGGTTCCCGGCGCGTACTCCGAAGGAATACGTTACCCTCATGCGCAATGAAGTCGTTAAGGCGCTGCAGCATCCAGATGTTAAGCTAGCTTTTTCCGAGCAGGGGTTCGTTGCGGTGGGCTCCACACCAGAGGAATTCGCGAAGCTGATCGCCGAAGAAATCCAGGCGAACACCGCCTTGGCGAGGCGACTCAACATTTCTCAATGAGTTCCTGACGCATTCCGCCGCCCAGTGGCACAGGCTCTCGAAGGCATCAGGGTTCTCGAGTTCGGTAATTTCATCGCCGGGCCTTTCTCCGGCATGCTGCTCGCCGACATGGGCGCCGATGTAATCAAGATCGAGCGCCCGCCGGGCGGAGACCAGTCCCGCGCTACGCCGCCGCGTATTAATGGCGAAAGCGCTAGCTTTGCGGCGTTGAATCGCAATAAGCGCAGCCTTGTGCTTGACCTCAAGCAGCAACAAGCACGTGACATCGTGCTGAGGCTGGCCTCGAATAGCGATGTCTTCCTCGAGAACAACCGCCCAGGCGTCATGGAGAGCATCGGACTTGGGGCGGATCAGCTACGAGCGGTCAACCCGAAGATCGTATATGTCTCTGTTTCCGGTTTCGGCCAGACCGGGCCCTATCGGCGACGCGCGGGTGTCAATCTAATCATCGAAGCCTTTTCTGGGACGCTTTCAGTAACCGGTGAGCAAGGCAAGATGCCAATGCGGCCCGGAATCCAGACAGCAGATGTCTTTGGTGCCCTTTTTGCGACTTACGCAGTCTTGACTGGTCTGATAGGTACGCTTCGAGAGCGCGGTGGTCGCGTGGCGGATGTGTCGCTCGTAGAGTCATCCATTGCTGCCGCGGCCTGGGAAACGGCCGGCTATCTGGTCGCCGGTGAGGTTCCGGAACGGCTGGGTCATAGCCATCGTCTGAACGCTCCCTACCAGCTTTTCGAAACGAACGACGGCCGTTATCTTGCAATCGGTACACCAAACGATGAGCTTTTTCGCCGGCTGATGATCGTGCTTGGCTTGGACTCCCATGTCGGCGATCCGCGTTACTCAAGCTACGTCTTGAGGAAACAAAACGAACCGAGTCTGCTAAAGGTGGTTACCCCGGCAATCCAGTCGCGTAGCGCTGCATCGCTAGAGAAGTTGCTCATGGAGGTGGGCGTTCCTTGTGCGGTAGTAAACAATTACAAGGAGGTGTTTGATGACCCGCATATGGTGGCCCGCAAAATTGCCGTAGAGGTGGAGCATCCACAGATGGGTGTCACGCGCACCGTGCGCAATCCCATACTATTCGATTCGGATGGTCCAACTATACGGCGCCCGGCACCACTGCTGGGCGAGCATTCGGCGCAAATCCTACGCGAGATGGGACACAGCGATGCCGAGATTGAGCAGCTGACTAAGGCGGCCGTTGTCATGTTGGCTCCCTAGTTTTAATAATCATACTAATTGCGCGGAGAAAGAATCCATGCGCATGTGGCGTAGCCTTTTGTTCGTCCCCGCAAACCAGCGCCGGATGTTGGACAAGATGAATTCTGTACCCGCCGATGGTTACATTCTCGACCTTGAGGACACCATCCCGATCCCCGAAAAGGCAAATGCCCGCGCCATGGCTCGCGAGTACATGGCCAAAGTTGTCGGGCTGCGCGGTTGGGTTCGCGTTAACTCGCTCACGAGCGGCTATATACATGAAGACATCGAGGAGTTCGTGGGTAACCCCGGACTCGCGGGCTTCGTAGTGCCTAAGCAGGATAGCTTTGAGGACGTGGTTGCAGTGGACCGGATGATGGCTAGCGTAGAGACGCGGCAGGGGCTGCAGCCCGGTTGCACGCCAATCATCGTCGCTATCGAGAGCGCAGCGGGTGTGCTGTCCTCGCAAAAGATTGCGGCCGGTGCGAAGCGCATCGAATCCATGGTTTACGCCGGCGGCGAAGATGGCGATATGAACCTCTCGCTCGGCGCCATTTGGTCCAGTGCCGGCCCGGAAATGATGTTCGGTCGCCAGTTCACTCTCGTCGCCGCCCGAGCGCTTGACATCCATTGTCCGCTGGATGGCGTCTATTCGAACATTCGGGATCTCGAGGGATTCAAAAACGACACTACGTTATCGCGGCGGTTAGGTTATCGCGGTCGATGCGTGATTCATCCATCGCAGGTCGGTCTCGCTAACCAGATCTATACGCCGACCGCGGCTGAAATTGGTTACTACACGCGCGTCTTGGCCGCATACAACGATGCGCTTACGCGTGGCACGGCGAGCACCACGGTTGACGGAAAGTTAGTAGACATAGCGATGGCAAAAACCGCCCAGCGCCTGCTGGATCACGTGCAGTCAATCAAAGAGCTCGAGGCCCTGTTCGGCGCCTAAATCAGCAGTCGCAAAAGGCACGTTTTTGCGCACTGTGGAGGGTCGCCGATCTACAGGTAGTATGATCTAAGCCATGCACGGAGCGGCGCGACCGTCTGGGTTCACGGATCCCTTCCGGAACTACACTATGGCCGACCGTTCGCGCAATGCCGACTTTGGTATTCGCGATCAGGACAACGCGCTACCGAACCCGGTGCCTCATCGCCATCAGTATTTCCAAATCCACGTCAATCTTACTGGGCGGACACGGCATTTTCTAAAGGGTGTAGTGCGGCCGATCGAGCCGGGGACACTGAGCTTCGTGCAGCCCTATGTCGTGCACTTCATCCCGACAATGCCCGGCTCACGTTACTTTCTCATTAACGCGGACACTCGGTTCTTATATCCGGGGGCAGACGTCGATCCACTTGACCTGGATAGACGCGCCGCATTGGAGGCGCCCGCACTTGCCCCGTTCCAAGTGCAAGCGCTAATGGAGTTTCGGGTAGACGGGCACTGCCTGCGGGAGGTCGAACGCCTCTGCGAGCAGATGGCGCTCGAGGACGAGGCGCGCGGCTTTGCTTCCACTACACTTATCCACTCGGCCCTGCTGCGACTGGTTGGATTGGTCGCTGATAGATATGGCCAACAAATTCGCGCCGTGGCTGGAGCAGACAGGCCGCGGATGCTGCGGCAACGTACGCTGTCAGACCTTATGAAGTACATGCGCAGGCAGCTAGAGCACCCGCTTTCATTGCAGGACGCTGCGCGCGTCGTGCACCTCTCGCCGACGCACCTTGCCCATGTAATCAAGAATGAGACTGGCAGAACATTCCTTGATTTGCTAACCGAGCGCCGGATGGAACGCGCGCGGGAGCTATTGGTGCACACGAGTCTTGCGATCGATGCGGTAGGCCAGCGCTCGGGCTTTCCCCTGCTATCACATTTCTCCCGCCGCTTTAAGCAGTGCACTGGCATGACCCCGAGTCAGTACCGGCGATTAGCGCAACATTGATCAAGAAATCCGCAAGATGATGCCTTGGGCGAGGCTTCCCATTATGGAACCATTGTCCATATGCAAGCGGATACAGTGGACGGCAGTACTTTCAAGGTTCGGCGGATTTATTGCGTTGGGCGTAACTACGTTGCGCACATCCATGAGATGAAGGAAGGCGATGAGCGCGACCCGCCGTTTTTTTTCCAGAAACCCCCAAATGCTTTGGTGCGGGACCACGGCACAGTGCCCTATCCGCCGCTCACCGAAGACCTGCAATACGAGGTTGAGTTGGTCGTGGCCATCGGTAAGGGCGGTCGGAATATTGCGCTGAGCGACGCCCTCGAGCATGTATTCGGTTACGCCGTCGGCTTGGACATGACACGCCGTGACCGCCAGCGCGAAGCGGGCCGCAAAGGACTTCCTTGGGAGATCGGCAAGAGCTTCGATTACTCAGCACCCTGTGGTGCCATCTGTCCTGCAGCTAAGGTCGGCCACCCGGCAACCGGTGCGATCCGTCTATTAGTTGACGGTCGTCTCCGCCAGGATTCAGATATATCCCTGATGATCTGGAAAACTCCGGAAATCATCGCCAACCTTTCGCGCCAGTACGAACTTCAACCTGGTGACCTTATTTTCACTGGGACGCCGGCGGGTGTCGGTGCGGTGGTCCCTGGAGAACGCTTGGAAGCGCAAGTCGGGACTCTACCTGTGCTGACCGTCGAGATCGGACCCCTAAGGGCTTAGCCAATGAAACCTGAAGAAAGAATCCAATATTCACCCATCGCCGGCCGCGCGCCACTCAAGTTACCGGGCGGGGAGCGCATGGTCGTCTGGACCATCGTCAACGTCGAGGAGTGGGACATCGACCGGCCGATGCCGCGCACTGTGCTAACGCCGCCGGCAGGCGGCTCCCCGATGCCGGACATTCCCAATTGGGCTTGGCACGAATACGGAAACCGCGTCGGATTCTGGCGAATGCTTGAGCTACTCGACAGCCTTAGGATTCGAGCGGTACTTGCGATTAACGGGTCGGCGATTGGTCGCTACGGACCGATCTGCCGTGCCGCACTCGATCGCAAATGGGAGTTCATGGGCCACGGCTACACCCAGCGCAATATGCAGGCCGTTGAAAATGAAGACGAGGACATCCGCAAAACTACCGAGGTGATCCGATCGTTCACGGGCAAGCCGCCGTCCGGCTGGCTCGGCCCCGGCCTGACCGAAACCTGGCACACGCCGGACCTCCTTGCCAAGCACGGATACAAGTACGTCGCCGATTGGGTACTGGATGACCAGCCCGTAGTACTCAAAACGAAGAGCGAACCGATCGTTAACCTGCCTTATACCCAGGAATGCAACGACGTTGCGATGATGCTCATTCAGCATCACAAGGCGTCCGAGTACTTGGACCGGGCGGTCGACCAGTTCGACCAACTGTATTCCGACTCCAAGGATTCAGCTCGTGTCATGGCGCTTGTAGTGCATCCGTACATCATGGGGGTGCCGCACCGGCTCAAGTATTACCGCAAGGCACTGGAACACGTCTGTCAGCACTCCGACGTGCTTTTCTGGACCGGCGAACAAATTCTGGACTGGTATCTTGCGGAGTCCAAGGCGAAGGTTTGACCTGCCCTCTGTTAGATAGCGGCAAGGAAACGAAATGGCGCAGCCGCTCGTTGGAATAAGAATCCTGGGCGCCTGAGCAGCTGAGCCACAACCCTTACAGTGCATGTTGGGACATTCTTGGGACACTAGCGCACAACAACTAGAAAAACTCACCAGCACTCGCGAGCATCGGGAGGCAGCCAAATATCTAATTCATCTACTCCCGAATGCTGCCGTTTTCGCTAATCCAGGGAAAGAAAACACCTCATAATCCCTTGGTCCTTGGTTCGAATCCAAGCCGGCCCACCAGTTTTTTCCCTCTAGAAGTCGACTCCGCTTGCTGCTCGCGCAGCAGGCTTTTTCGTGTTCGTGGGACACTTTTCGGCCATTAGTCCAAAGAGGTCGAAAAAAGCACGCGATGACCCATCCCTCTGAGAGTATTGCGGGCGACTGGCTGACCACTCGTTAGAGCGTCATAGATACAGGAGCAACAGGACGAGCATCTCCTCTCGGGCCGCACGGAGCTTCAACACTCGGTGCTGGACAGCATTCCGCGGCTTCAATTTTTCCGGCCGAAGCAATCCAAGAAAAATATCAAACGGGTTGCCGGTACCCCAGAAGTTGCTCTTCCTTGATCAGGCGGTCCTCACGCAATCTTCTAGTGCATCCCGAGGCGTTAGGCCAAGGGCCAGGAACAAGGGGCTGCTGCGCGCGGCGGCACGGCAACGGGAACGACGTTGGCAAACGAATGCTGCGGAATAGACGAGAGAAACCAAGTTCTCGAAATATTTGACCCCGGTTAATTATGTCGTAGTGCGAATAATGGTTATTCGGAAATCGAGAATTGTGATGTCAATATCCCGATGCTATGGTGCCTTCATCGAGGCGAACCTAGAGGGACAGCCCCTACGTGCCCGAGTAATTCGCACGACAATCAAACGGAGGGTGGGACGCCATGAAGACATCGATACAAGCACCGCCAAAACTCTACTCCGACGAGCGTCTGCGTGAACTCGCAGACGGCTCGTGGATAAAGCCGTTCAGGCAGCAGTACCCGCTAGCGACTACGCTTCCTGCAGAGGCAGACAACGTCCACCTGCGCGGCGCGATCGATATGCATGTGCACGCGGATCCCTGCATGCTTGCCACGCGTAGTCAGGATTTCACAGACGTGGCGATCGGCGCCGCGCACGCGGGCCTGCGCGCCGTGGTGCGTAAAGATCACTTCCAATCCACCGTAGGCGAGGCCTATGCCGTTCAGCGCCACATCGACGACTTGGTGACGCGGGGAGCGCTGCCACGTCGCATTGAGGTCTATGGCGGGATACCGGTAGGCTCCCTTGACATAGTTCCCATGCAGCGCGCGCTGCGATTCTCGGCCTTCAAGATGATCTGGCTGAATTCGGTCGGCGGGGAGCGCTTGGTCGATGGCGGACGCGTGTGCCCGGAGGCGGAACGCATTATTGCCTTGGCGGCCGAGCACAGGCGTGGTCTGAACCTTGGGGCGCCCAACCACAGCGCCCAACAATACCAAGGTGTTGGTGACTATGAAGGGCTGGCGCCCGTTGTGGAGAAGATCAAGAAATTGGGCGCTTTGGCTGTGTTGGACCACCCCCTGAGTTCGCTGACGATTGATGAGATAGCCAAACTTGTGGGTGATGGCGTTTACGCGGGGTTGTTCTGCCATCCTTCCTTACCAAGCGTGGCCAAGGGAGCAGTCGCGGACCCGCTTCGCACACTTGAGCTACTGCGGCGTATTGGCGCCGAGCAGTGCATCATCGCCAGCGATGTCGGGATGGTTCTGGAGCCTACGCAACTCGAAGCCATGCGACTGATGGTGCGGCTGCTCCTGGTGTTGGGATCTACCGCTGCGCAGATAGACGTCATGCTAAAGCACAACCCGGCACGACTCCTCGGACTTGAGGCGAGCCAACCTGCTGAGGATCTACGCTCTACGACATTGGCGGAGGTGGCGCGGTAATCGAATCGATGAACGGCAAACGGTACGCAAATGCTTTGAAAAGGAAGGAGTGACTATGAAAACCATCCTGGCCTTAATGCTGGTGTTTGGCGTGATCGCAGCGCCGGGAGCGTCAGCACAGGGATATCCCAACAAGCCGATTCGACTCATCGTTCCAGTTCCGGCGGGCGGTGCGACGGACATGCTGGCGCGTCGAGTCGCCGAGAAGATATCGCTCGGTGTTCCCGTCTTGGTAGAGAACAAGGCGGGCGCTGGCGCGCGCATTGCTTCCCAGTACGTGGCCCAGTCCCAGCCCGATGGCTACACGTTGCTGATGGCTGGTTCCACGCATTCCATCAATAACTCCCTTTTCAAGAATGTCCCGTATGACGCCGTTCGCAGCTTCACCCCCATCTCGCTGATCGGCACGTTCCCGATGGTTCTCCTCGTGCACCCTTCCGTTCCAGTGAAGAACTACCGGGAGTTCGCGGCCTACGCGAAGTCGAATCCTGAAAAGATCAAGTGCGGCGGGGTCCCCGGGGGCGCAAACCATCTCGCCATTGAACTACTTATGTCCAAGGCAGGCATAAAGTTTTTGCAAGTTCCCTACAAGGGTGACGCGCCGATGCTCACGGACCTGATGGGCGGCCACATCGATTGCGTGATCATCATTACGACCACCGTTCTGAGCGGCATCAAAGAGGGGAAGTTCAAGGCTTTGGCAGTGACTGGCCTCAAGCGGCTGCCAATTCTGCCGGACGTACCGACCTTGGATGAACTCGGCCTTACCGGTTACCAGGCTGGATCTTGGAGTGGAGTCTTCGCACCGGCCAGTACGCCGCCCGCGGTAGTTAAGGCACTGGCCGATCAATTTATTCACGCAGCGCGTGAGCCAAGCGTGAATCAGTATCTGTCCAGCCTGGGGGTGGATATGGTCGCAAGCGGTCCGGAGGGACTGCGCGAATTTCTCGCCGACGAGATTGCGCGCTGGAAAGCGGTGATTACCTCGGCAAAGATCGTCGTCGAATAACGCCTGAGCCTTGCGTTCCGACGGTAACTGAAGTGCAGAACGAGGCTGTCCGAATTCTTGAGTTCGCGGCGGCTGGCATCGTACGACGCGCTGGTAGAGCGTGGTGACGGTTCGCTCGAATGGCTCCGTACCAAGCGCGCGCGGCATGGTTCACCGGAATTCGCTTCTATGAGCCGTCCCTATGGAAAACGCCGTCCACAGATTAGTCGATCCGGAGGAATTCAAGACAGGGATGCGCAGCCTCGCCGGGGCTGTGAACATCGTCACCTCAATGTACGCAGGATGCCGTTACGGCATGACCGCGACAGCCGTATGCTCGGTGAGCGTCGCACCGCCGACCGTGCTGGTGTGTGTGAACCGCAATGCGAAGACACACGCTGCGATAGAGAAAGCCGGCGCGTTCTGCGTCAATGTGCTGCGCGACGAACAGTGCGAGCTGTCGATTGCGTTCAGCGGCGCGCAGAGCGGCGAGGTGCGCTTCCGCATCGCCGAATGGTCGGAACTCGCTACCGGCTCGCCGGTGCTTGTATGCTCGCTGGTCAGCCTGGATTGCCGCGTGATAAAGAAGGTTACGCACGGCACGCATACCATCTTCCTGGGAGCGGTCGAGCAGATCCTTTTCGGCGAGAAGGGAAGACCCCTGCTATATGTGGAAGGCAAGCACGCCAAGATCGCATGATAGGCTGCAGCGGGTGTAGTACTTCTCGATGCAGTCTGGTCTAACAAGCGCTATAGCGATTTTTCTCTTGAAGGGAAATCATCATGTCGAGGGAAGCAATTACTGCGGCCGGTGCACCTCAGCCGAAAGTGCCGTTGTCACAGGCAATACGTGCCAATGGTTTTGTCTTCGTGTCGGGGATGGTCAGTCGCGATCCAGCGACGGGTAAAGTCGCAGGAAGCGAGATTCGCGAGCAGACCAAGCGCACCTTGGAGAATATCAAGAGCGTGCTTCAAGCCGCGGGCACGTCGCTCAGCAATGGTGTTCGCGTGACGGTCTTTCTCAAAGATCGGAAGGATTTCCCTGGATTCAATGAGGTTTACGGGACCTACTTTCCTGTGTCACCTCCGGCGAGGGCAGTCGTTCAGGCTGCGGATTTCATGGTGCCGGGAATCCTGGTGGAAATCGAATTCACGGCTGTAATGCCTTAGCAAATCAAGTCCAACGCAACGCAGATCTGCAGAGTCAGTTGGCCTCCGTCGATCTTCCCTCTCCGCCCCGCGCGCATGCGTTGACGGCTCTGGCTGCCGGACACGATACTTTCCAGTTCGGCGAATCACGCGAGACAAGGCGCGGAAGACGCCGTACTTCTTACATACGGCCTGCCAATGGAACGACGCCTCGATCAGCTCGATTTTCGATTGCTAAAGGCATTTCTGGCGATCTACAAGCATCGGCATATCGGTCGTGCGGCGGACAGCATGGGACTGTCCCAACCTACGATGTCCATGCAGTTAGCGAAGCTTCGTCAAATTTTCAGCGATGCTCTGTTCATTCGCGGCGCGCAGGGCATGCAGCCGACTCGGCGCGGGAATGAGTTGGCGGAGCCAATAAGAGCGGCGCTGACGGCCCTAGAGTTCGCTATCAAGGCACGGCAGAAATTTGAGCCGATGCAATCCAGACGAAAATTTATCGTCTATATGTCAGATTTGGGACAAGGGACGATACTGCGCAGGCTGGTGGCAAGGATCGAGCGTTCCGCACCCAGCGTCTGGGTCAATGTAGTGACTCAGTGGGACGACACATTGGCTGATCGTCTTGACGACGGAACGATTGACATCGCTTACGGCTGGATCCCGCAGCTAAAGGGGCGTAAGGCGAGCGTCCTCCTTTTCAAGGAGACTTACGTCGGCTTACGACATGGGGGGCAATCGTCGACGTCACGCAGAAGCCGGGGCAATGAGAAGCCGATGCCACGCTACGCGCTAGCGGGATTACCTGGCACGGCCCATCAGAGTGTCTTGGAACGGTTCAGACGCCATGGCATCGAACCGATGCTGACCGTTCCAAACCTCTCAATACTACCTGACGCTATAGCGAGTAGTGGACTGACCGCAATCGTCACGACGCATCTAGCCCATTCGTTCGTAACGAAACCCGATTCGAACTATGTGATAGTAAATCCTCCCTTCAGACTTCCCGTTTTGAGCATCCGAATGCACTGGTCCTCAAGAACATACCGAGATGAAGGAATTGACTGGTTACGCCGCGAAATGATGGCCTGCGTCAACGAATATCTGGAGGCGCGCCAAAGTTGGAGAAAAGTGGTTCCAGAAATTCAGGCAGCCCGGCAAGGGTAGGAACTCCCCGCGTGCTTCGGAAAAAGCGCCCGAAGGTACGCTACGCACACGTTGCGCGACGCGCCGTGCGGCCGACCCCGGGGGCCGAGCGCTCCAAAGACCTCTTCACCTAGAAGCCGCGCCAACCGATGGGAAAATAGAATAAGGGCATCGAAAATGAAAATCGCTGTATTGGACGACTATCAGGACGTATTCCGCACGCTCAAGTGCCAGGCGAGACTCCAGGGGCACGAGGTCACGGCTTATCGCGACCCGGTCAAGGATCCCGCCAAGCTTGCGGAGCGGCTGAATGGCGCGGATGCCGTGATCCTGCTGCAACAGCGAACGCCATTTCCGCGAGACGCAGTGGAGAAGGTCAACACCTTGAAGGTGATCGGTCAGACCGGACGCAACGTCAACCACATCGACGTGGCGGCTTGCACAGAGAAGGGAATCCTGGTGTGCGGTTCGGGGGTGGGGCTTCCCAACCATACCGCAGAGTTGACGTGGGGCCTGATTTTTTCGTCGCTGCGTCATATTCCAGAGGAAGTGCAGCGCTTCAAAGCGGGGCAATGGCAGACGACCTTAGGTACTACCGTCGTGGGAAAGACACTCGGCGTCTACGCTTACGGCCGGATCGGCAATATCGTCGCAAAGGTGGGCCGCGCATTCGGCATGCGCGTGCTCTGCTGGGGCCGCGAAGGCTCGACCAGCCGGGCGCGCGCGGACGGCTACGAGATCGCCCCGAGTCGGGAATCCTTCTTTGAAAGCACCGACATCGTTAGCCTGCATCTGCCGCTGAACAAGGAAACTCGCGGCATCGTCAGATATTCCGATTTGGCACGCATGAAGCCGACGGCACTGATCGTCAACACCAGCCGTGCATTGATCATCGAGGAAGGTGCGCTCGTGAAGGCACTCAATGAAGGTCACCCCGGTTTCGGCGCGGTCGACGTTTATGAAGACGAGCCTGTCCTCAACGCTAGCCACCCGCTGCTCACGATGGACAACGTGCTTTGCACGCCGCACCTCGGCTATGTGGACCGGGATACCTACGAGCAATATTACGGCGCGGCGATAGACAATGTGCTCGCCTTTGCGGAAGGCAAGCCGATTAACGTCATCAATCCCGAGGTACTCAAAAAGCCGTGAATCTGCGCGCGACTTACCATTCGTGCAGCCGTTGATCAATTTCATTTACCCTAAGGTCTTGCCGCTAGCGCTACGCCTCGCAAGATTAAAGGCTCATAGTTCCTTGGTCCCTGGTTCGAATCCAGGCCGGCCCACCAAAGTTTTCAGAGTCGTGTCAACGGGCTGGCCTCCCCGCTCGTTAAGCGTGAAATGGCGGATCTGGTCTACCGGCGGTCAGTGGAAATGGCGGCCACAATTCTCGGCAGCCATGAACGCGTCGCGCAGTTTCTCGGCACCACCGCCGACGTGGTGGCAAGCTGGGCCGCCGGAAGGGGCGACCCGCCAGTGGGTTTCCTTGTGCGCCTCGTCGAGCTGATCGAGCAGAACACGGTAAAAGCGGCGCGCACTGCTACCGCCGGCCGATCGAGGCGCGACGAGACGACCTAGCTCAGTACCGCGAGCCGTCCTTGCGCAGGAACTCCCATTTGCCGCTTGCCCCGAGCACGGCCTGTAGGTCCTCGTCCGGATAGAAGCCTGCGTCGCCGGGGGTGCGGTCGCCGACCTCGAGGTACACGACGTCCCTGTCGGAGCGGTTGACGAGGCAATGGCCATCCGGATGGCCGGCCTTGAAGCCGGCGCACATACCGGGGGAGAGAACCGTTTCCCCGGAGTCGGTGAGCAGCGTGGGGTTGCCTTCCAGCACGTAGATGAACTCGTCCTGGCGTGTGTGCCAGTGGCGCAGCGCCGATAGGGCGCCCGGCTTCAGCGTGGTGAGGTTGACGCCGAAATTGATGAGGTCGAAGAGATCGCCGAGCGGGCGCTTTATGCGGCCTGCCATGCGCGAGGCGAACGGCTCCGGATAATTCGTCGGCTTCGTTCGAGGCGCAGCCGATGCGGCGATGATGGGCTTCATGGCGCGCGAGTATAGCCAGCACATGCATTCGCCGCGCTTATGCGTGAGCCGCAAAAAATCATTTGAATGTGCCGATGGCTCCCGCTCTAATGCGCGCCTATGGCCTCCCCCGACCGACGCCGCGCAATGCTCGTGCTGCTCGTGCTGAGCGGCCTCATCATTTCGATCTGCATGGGGCTGCGCCAGAGCCTCGGCCTTTTCATGCGGCCGATGACGCTCGAGCTCGGCATCTCGGCAGCGACCTTCGGCTTCTCCATCGCGCTGCAGAACATCGTGTGGGGCCTGTCGCAGCCCTTCGTCGGCGCTGCCGCCGACCGCTACGGACCCCGGCCGGTGCTGATGATTACGGCGTTGGTTTATGCGGCCGGGCTGCTCCTCATGGGGTTCGCGAAGGCGGTGCCGGGCGGGCTGGAAGTCGCGGGTTTCCTCGCCGGTATTGGCACGGCGGGCACCGGCTTCGGCGTGCTCATCGGTACGGTATCGCGCGCGACGCCGCCGGAGAAGCGCAGCCAGACGATCGGTATCGTGGCGGCGGCCGGCTCGCTCGGCACGATGGTGCTCGCGCCCATCGGCCAGGGGCTCATCAACGGTCTGGGCTGGAAGGCGGCCATCGTCGCGTTCGCGGCGATCGCGGCCTCCATGGCGCTGATATCGCTGCCCATCCGCGAGCAGCCGCTCGCCGAAGGCAATTCCTCCGCGGTTAACCAGAATCTCGGAGAGGCGGTGCGCGACGCCATGGGGCACCGCGGCTACGTCTTCATGACGCTCGCGTTCTTCGCCTGCGGTTTCCAGCTCGTGTTCATTACCACGCACCTGCCCTCGTACCTCGCGCTCTGCGGCGTGGCGCCCGGGGTAGGCGCGAGCGCGCTCGCGCTCATCGGGCTGTTCAACACCGTCGGCACGTACCTGTTCGGACTGCTCGGCGCGCGCTACAGCCAGAAGCACCTGCTCGCGCTCATCTACCTCCTGCGCACGCTTTTCATCGTCGCCTTTCTCCTCGTGCCGGTGAGCGCGGCCTCCACGCTCGTGTTCGCCGCAGCCATGGGCTTCCTGTGGCTTGGGGTGGCGCCGCTCGTGAGCGGAATCATCGGCCGGGTGTTCGGCCTCGTGCACTTCAACACGCTCTACGGCATCGTGTTCCTGAGCCATCAGGTCGGCTCGTTCTTCGGCGCCTGGATGGGCGGCGTGGTGTACGACCGGATGGGGAACTACAACGCCGCCTGGGGCGCGCTCATCGTGATCGGGCTTGCGGCGTT
Source organism: Betaproteobacteria bacterium (assembly GCA_004297625.1). GTDB lineage: Bacteria > Pseudomonadota > Gammaproteobacteria > Burkholderiales > SG8-39 > SCGC-AG-212-J23. The sequence continues at coordinate 110,789 of SCTY01000026.1, forward strand.
CACGCTGCAGTGGCTGATGGACGAGCGTCCGCCCACCGAGCGCAGGCGCGCCGGCGCGGCTCGAGCGCTATTGCAGACCTAGCTCGCGCAAGGACTTACAGCGCGAACCGCGAAATGCGTCACAAAAGCTGGACTCGCCGATAAGGCTCAAGTAAATTGCGGCGAAGGGGGTGGGGTCGGGATGGCGACCCGAAGGCCAACGGGCAAAACTACAAGAACAGCCGCACGGCGCGAAGCCGATGCTTTCGACCCGCGCAGGCTCGGCGCTCTTTCCGGCGACTGGTTCTGGGTGCAGGACGCCCGGCTGCGGCTCACGCATCTCTCCGGCAGCCTCGGCGAAAAGGCCGGCGTCGATCTCGCGGCCTATCTCGGTGCCAAGCGCTGGGATCAGCCCGCGCTGAACCTCACGCAGGACGATTGGGACCGCCATCGCGCGCAAGTCGAGCGCCGCGAACCCTTCCATGATTTCGAGATCCAGTGCCTGGCCGACGACGGCCGCACGTTATGGCTATCCCTAAGCGCGCAGCCGGTGCTCGATGAGGCTGACCGCTTCAACGGGTACGTGGGCGTCGGCCGGGATATCACGGCGCAAAAACGCAGCGAGCAGCTGCTGCGGCTCGAACATGCGGTCGCCCGCTCGCTTGCCGAAGCGTCGAGCACTTCGGATGCGCTGAAAGCCACCCTGGGCACGATCGGCGAGTCCGAAGGCTGGGATTGCGCCGACTTCTGGAAGGTCGACGATGCCGCCTGGGTGCTGCGCCGGGTGGAGCGCTGGAGCGCGCCCGGCATCGAGGCGAGATTCACCGCGAGCGGAAAGCCGGCCGACATCGCATTGCAGCCGGGCGTAGGGCTCGCCGGCAGCGTGTGGCAATCGGGCGAGCCGCTGTGGATTGCCGACGCCGTCAAAGACCCGCGCGCGGCCACATCTCTCATGCCGGAGGAGACCGGGCTGCATTCGGTGCTGCTGTTTCCCGTACGCCATGGCCGACGGGTGGTCGGCGTGCTGGATTTCAGGTGCCGCGCGGTACGGGCGCCCGAGCCGCGTTTTCTCGAGACGTTGCAGGCGCTGAGTCACCATATCGGGCCCCTGCTGCAGCGGGCGCTCGCGGAGCAGGCGAGGCGCGAGAGCGAAGCGCGCTTCCGCAGCCTCACCAATCTCGCGTCCGACTGGTACTGGGAGATGGACTCGAGCTATTCCTTCACGCGCCTGGAAGGCCGCCATGTGGCCGGCGGCGACGAGGACCTCGCGCGGCGCCTGATCGGCATCCGGCGCTGGGAGAGCGGGCTCGAGGTAGAAGGCGGCTGGGACGCCCACCGCGCGCTTCTCGATGCGCGCAAGGCGTTCTACGAAGTATTGATGTGGCGCCTCATGGCAGACGGCCGGATGCGGTACATCAGCGTGAGCGGCGAGCCGCTTTTCAACCCGGACGGCAGCTTTGCCGGCTACCACGGCGTCGGCCGCGACGTGACGCCGCAAAAGCGCGCCGAGCAGATGCTGCGCCTGGAGCACGGAGTGGCGCGCTCGCTCGCCTCGGCAGAGGACCGCTCGAGCGGGCTCAAGGCGGTGATTCTCGCGCTTTGCGAATCCGAAGGCTGGGACGTGGGCCGCTATTTCCAGGCCGACGAGGCCGGCGGACTTCGCTTCGTCGACGGCTGGTGCGTGAGCGAGCCCGGCATGGAGGGGTTCGTCGAGCGCTCGCGTGCGGTGTGGCAATCGGGCAAGGCGGTATGGTCGGGCGACATTTCGCGCGCGCCGGAGACCTTGTCGGACCTCGCCGGCGCGCAAGGGGTATTCGCCTTCCCGGTGCTCTCCGAGGGCCGGCCGATAGGCGTGCTTGCCTTCTCCGGCTACGCGGTGCGAGCGCCCGACGAGCGGCTGCAGCAGGCGGCACGCGTGATCGGCAGCCAGGTCGGCCAGTTCCTGCAGCGCAAGCAGGCCGAGGAGGCGCGGCGCGAAAGCGAGGCGCGCTTCCGCAGCCTGACCCAGATGTCGAGCGATTTCTTCTGGGAAACCGACGCGCAGCACCGCTTCGTGAGCATCGTGCACGGCCCGAACTACGCGGCGACCGAGATGGGGCTGATCGGCAAGGCCGCGTGGGAGATCGACGCCGTGAGCCCCGACGAAGCCGGGTGGGCGGCGCATCAGGCGACCCTCGAGAGCCAGATCCCGTTCCGCGATTTCGAGTTTGCCCGCGTCATGCCCGATGGCATGACGCGCTACTTCGCATTGAGCGGAGAGCCGCGGCTGGCCGCGGAGGGCAGCTTCCTCGGCTACCGCGGCGTCGGACGCGACGTCACCGAGAGCGCGCTTACGCGCGAGCGCATCGCCTCGCTCGCCTACCGCGATCCGCTGACCGGGCTCGCCAACCGCACGAGCCTCGCGCCGGCGCTCGAGCAGGCGGTCGAGCGGGCGCGCCGCCGTGGCGTCAAGCTCGCCGGCGTGTTCATCGATCTCGACGGGTTCAAGCAGATCAACGATTTCTACGGCCACGACGCCGGCGACCGTTGCCTCATCGAGGTGGCGCGGCGCCTGCGCTCCAGCGTGCGCGCGAGCGACGTGGTGGCGCGCCTGGGCGGGGATGAATTCTTCGTGCTGCTCGAGGAGGTGCACGACGAGCTGGCGGTGGAGTCGGTGATCCGCAAGCTCCTTGCCGAGGCGGTGCGGCCTTACGAGCTGCCCGCCGGCGCGCAGGCGCGCGTATCGGCGAGCATGGGAGTAAGCGTTTTCCCGGACAATTCCAGCGACGCGGCTGCGCTCATCAAGAACGCCGATACCGCGATGTATTCCGCCAAGCAGGCGGGGAAGAACGGTTACTGTTTTTTCTCGGGCGACAGCAACGGGCCGGCGCTGCGCATCGATCCGGGCCGGGCGAACCCGGCCCCCGCGGCTAGGAGCGCGTTGGAGCGCGCAACGGCGCGGCCGGCACCCACCGCGGGGCGGCGAACGACGCCTTCGTGCCCAGAAGGGGAATGACCTCCTCGACCGGGCGGGCCGGGCTGAACAAGTAGCCCTGGCAGGCGTCGCAGCCGCGATCCAGCAGGAACGAGAGCTGCTCCTCGGTCTCGACCCCCTCGGCCACCGAAGTGAGGTTGAGCTGCTTGGCGAGCGCGACCATGGTGCCGACCAACGCGGCGTCCGCCTGGTCGGCGGCGATGTCGCGCACGAAGGACTGGTCGATCTTCAGCTTGTGCACCGGGAAGCGGTGCAGGTAGGACAGCGACGAGTATCCGGTACCGAAGTCGTCCACCGAAATGCGCACGCCGAGCGCCGTGAGCTCGTGCAGCGCTCCGATCGTGTGGGCGGTGCTGTGCATGATCGTGGTTTCGGTGATCTCGAGCTCGAGGCAGCGCGGCGGCAGGCGCGTTTCGCACAGGATGCGCTCGATCGTTTTTACGATGTCCTTCTGCCTGAACTGGCGCGGCGAGAGGTTGACCGAGACGTGCACGTCGTGCCCCATGTCGAGCCAGACGCGGCACTGCCCGCAGGCCTCGCGCAGCACCCATTCGCCGATCGGCACGATGAGCCCGCTGTCCTCGGCGATCGGAATGAACTCGGCCGGCGAGACCATCCGCTCTTTGTCGCGCCAGCGGATCAGCGCTTCGGCGCCCAGGATTTCGGAACCCGGCAGCGCGATCAGCGGCTGGTAATGCAGCGCGAACTCCCCGTGCTCGAGCGCGCGCCGCAGCCGGATCTTGAGCTCGGCGTGCCGCTCGCTGCGCGCGGCCATGTCGTGCGAAAAGCGCTGAAAATTGTTCCTGCCTTCGCGCTTCGCGTGGTGCATGGCGAGATGCGCATTGCGCAGCAGCCCCTCCGCCTCTTGATCATCGACCGGGTAGAGCGTGAGCCCGATGCTCGCCGAGAGGTAAATCTCGTGGCCGGCGACCTCGGCGCGCTCGGCGACGATGCCGAGGAGCCGCTGCGCCACCTGCGAAATTTCCTCGAAATCGGGCGTCCCCTCGATGAGCACGGCGAACTCGTCGTCGCCCAGGCGCGCCAGCGTATCGATGCTGCGCAGGCACGACTGCAGCCGCCGCGCGGCTTCGGTCAGCACCTGGTCGCCGACCGCCTGGCCAAGGGCGTCGTTGATCTCCTTGAAATTGTCGAGGTCGAGGATCATGACCGCGAGCAGCGTGCCGCCGCGGTCGGCGCGGGCGATCGCGTGATTGAGACGGTCGCCGAGCAGCGCGCGGTTCGGCAGACCGGTGAGCGACTCATAATGCGTGAGCCGAGTGAGCGTCTGCTCGACGCGCTTGCGCTCGGTGATCTCGCGCCCGACGCCGCGGTAGCCGAGGAAGTTTCCGGACGCGTCGAAAACCGGCTCGCCGCTCACGCTGTAGTGCCGGAGGTCCCCGCCGGCCTGCGGGCAGGCGAACTCGAAGCTCCGAAACGGCAGCCGGGCCTGCAGCGTGGCCACATAGGCGCTCAACGCGGGCGTGCCGGGATGCCGCGCGTCGCAGGGCAGCTCGCGCAGACGGTGCTCGGCGTCGGTTTCCCAGTAGAACTCGGAGGAAAGCCGGGTCAGCGCGCGAAACCGCTGCTCGCTCTCCTCGAGGGCGGCCTGCAGCGCCTGGAGCTCGGGCTCCGGGCCGGCGCCGTTCTTCTTCTTGTTCACTGCCCGCAGATTACACGCCGCGGCCGCGGACCGCAAAAATGCCGGCGCTAGGTCCTGCGGCTGGAGACCGAATCCAGCAGCCGCAGCATCGTCTGGTCGGCCCAGTAGTTCGGATCGCCGTCGATCTTGGCGTCGCCCCGGGCGCGGGTCGCGTCGTCGACCCCCTTGCGCTCACAGAAGCCGTGCCAGAACTCTTTGACCTCGTCGGCGGACATGTCGTCCGCGCGCCGCTGATGCTCTTGAGGTGCCTTCATGGGGCCTCCGTGTCGGTTGCGTAGCAAGCGCTGTTCCGCGCCCATGGCGGGCCGCTTGCCCTAGAGGAACATCTCCCGCGGATCGATCTTCACCCGGGTCTGCTCGAGCGTTCGCTTGATGCGGTAAGCCTCGTCGGGCGTGACCTTCGGATCCTTGTCGAGATCGAGGATCTTGTGCGGCCGCATCGGGTTGCCCGTGGCGTCGAGCACGATCATCACCCGGGGCTTCAAGCGCCGCACCAGATTTTGCGTGAGGACGATCCCCACTTCCCCGGAGTTGAGCTCGACTACGGCTCCGACGGGGAAGACGCCGACGCACTGGATGAACTGCTCGACCAGGGCCGGATGGAATGCCGTGCCGCGCTCCTTGTAGAGGAAGCTGAGGGCGCTCGAGGGGGAGAGCGCCTCGGCGTACGGGCGTACCGCGGTCAGCGCGTCGAACGTGTCGGCGATCGCGGCCATGGACCCGTGGAGGCCGATCTCGTCGCCTTTCAGGCCGCGGGGATAGCCCTTGCCGTCCTGGCGCTCGTGATGGAGCAGCGCGAGCTGCGGCAGCTCGAGCGGCAGCCCGGGGGTCGCCTTGAGGATCTCGGCGGAGAACTCCACATGGCGCTGGGCGAGCTTGTGCTCCTCGGCGCTAAGCGGTCCTTTGCGCTGGATGAGCTCCGAGGGCAGCCGCGTCTTGCCGACGTCCTCGAGCAACCCGAGAAGGCCCAGCAGCTCCAGCTCCGCGCGCTCGAGCTGCAGAAAGCGGGCAAAAACGATCAGATAGAGCGACACCTGCAGCGCGCGCGCGTGCACCTCGGCGCTCTTCTCGCGCAGCCGCGAGACGAGCAGCATGGCGTCGGGATTGCGCACCACGCTGTCGGTGAGCCGGCTCACCGATTCCTTGACGTCCTTCGCTTCCAGCACGCCGCCCTGCTTTCCGATCGGCTTGAGCAGCTCGGCGACGTTGACGACGGTCTGTTCGTATACCTTCGCCGCCTGCTTGAACTCGACCTCGACGCTGACCTTCTCGGGATAGGCGGCCTCGCCGCGGATCTTGAATTGCGGCGCGGGCTTCGCCTCCTCCGGCTGCTCGCTGCGCTCGAGGTCGACGAAAACGTGCTTGCAGAACTGCTTCAGCATCGAAAGCTGCTGCTCGGTGCGAAGGTGGAATCCCTGGAATATGAACGGGGTCTCGGTCCAGGGACGATCGAGCTCCGCCACGTACATGCCGAACTGGAGTTTTTCTACGGGGACTTGCCTGCGCTCCACCCGCCGGATTTTACGGCCTTCGCCTGCGTTTATGGCGCGAGCGGGAGGGATTCTTCCACAAGCGCCGCGAGATAGCCCGCACCGAGAGGGATCACCGCGTCGTTGAAATCGAAATGCGGGTTGTGCAGATAGCAGCCACCCGGGCCGCCGCCCTGGCCGAGCCAGACGTACGCGCCCGGGCGCTCGGCGAGCAAGTAGGAAAAATCCTCGCCGCCCATGGTCGGCTCCGCGTCGGTGACGACATTGCCCGGGCCGAATATGCGCTCGCCGACGCGGGCAGCGAACTGGGCTTCGCGCGCGGTATTTACGGTAGCGGGGTAGCCGCGCCGGAATTCGACCTCGGCGGCAGCGCCGAGCGCCTGCGCCACCTTGGTGGCGATGTCTCGCAGGCGCTGCTCGGCGAGCGCGCGCGTCTCGGGCCTGAACGTGCGCACGGTGCCGGCGAGTCGCACGGAATCGGGGATGACGTTGAACGCTCCGACTTGGCTGGTCTGCATTGAGCACACGCTCACTACGACAGCGTCCACGGGACTCGTGTTGCGGCTCGCTACGGTCTGCAGGGCGGAAATGATATGCGCGCAGGCGACCACCGGGTCGACCACGAGGTGCGGCATCGCCGCGTGCCCGCCGCGCCCGCGCACCGTGATCTGAAAGTCATCGGTACCGGCCATCATCGGACCGGGGCGCACGGCGATCTTGCCCGGGGCGAGTCCCGGCCAGTTATGCAGCGCATACACTTCGTTCGCGGGAAATTTTTCGAAAAGCCCTTCCTTCACCAGCCGCTGCGCGCCGCCGCCGCTTTCCTCGGCGGGCTGGAAGATGAGGACCGCGGTGCCGTCGAAGTTGCGCGTCTCGGCGAGATAGCGCGCGGTGCCGAGAAGCATGGCGGTGTGACCGTCGTGGCCGCACGCATGCATGCGCCCTTCGTGGCGCGAGCGGTAGGCGAGCGCGCCCGCCTCCTGCATTGGCAGGCAGTCCATGTCGGCGCGCAGGCCGATGCCGCGGCCGCTCGCCGTGCTGCGGCCTTTGACCACGCCGACCACGCCGGTCTGCGCGAGCCCTCGGTGCACCTCCACGCCCCAGGCGGCGAGCTTCTCGGCGACCAGCGACGCGGTACGGTTCTCCTCGAAGGCGAGCTCGGGATGCGCATGCAGGTCGTGCCGCAGCTCGGTCAGCTCGGCGTGATAGCGGCGGATCGCTTCGACGGGAGTCTTCATACGGGAGCGGCAATTAGAATCCGGTTATGCCGAGCTTCGCAAGCGCCCTGGTGAAGTGGCAGGCCAAGCACGGGAGGCGCGACCTTCCATGGCAGCACACGCGCGACCCGTACCGCGTGTGGCTCTCCGAGGTGATGCTGCAGCAGACGCAAGTCCCGACCGTCATTCCGTACTACCAGCGGTTTTTGAAACGCTTTCCTTCAGTGCAGGCGCTTGCCTCGGCCTCGCAGGATGAAGTGCTCAGGCTCTGGAGCGGCCTCGGCTATTACGCGCGCGGGCGCAACCTTCACGCGGCCGCGCGCATTATCGCCGAGAACGGTTTTCCTTCGAGCGCCGCGCAAATCGCCGAGCTGCCGGGAGTGGGGCGCTCGACGGCGGCGGCCGTCGCCGCGTTCGCCTTCGGCGAGCGCGCGGCGATCCTCGATGGCAACGTGAAGCGGGTGCTCGCGCGCCGCTTCGCCGCCGCGACGAATGACAAAGCGCTATGGCCGCTCGCCGAGCGGCTCTTGCCCCGCAAAGGGATAGAGATCTATACGCAGGCCCTCATGGACCTCGGCGCGACGGTGTGCACGCGGCACAAGCCGCGCTGCGACGCCTGTCCATTAACGAAACAGTGCATTGCGAAAAAGCTCGGCCGCATAGACGAGCTGCCGGCAGCGCGGCGGCGAAACCCGCTGCCACAGAAAAGCGTCGCATGGCTTGTGCTGCGGCACCAAGGCGAAGTCCTGCTCGAAAAAAGACCGGCGCCTGGCATCTGGGGCGGGCTATGGTCGTTTCCGGAGGCACCGGCCAGGGACATCGAACGCTATTGCCGCGCGTACCTCGGGTTGGACGTCGTAAGCAAGAAAAAGCTGCAAACGCTTGAGCACGGCTTCACGCATTTCCGGCTGCGCATCCGGCCGCTGCTGTGCGAGGTCGCGGGCAAGGCGTCGAAAGCGGAATCACCCGGAAGGCTTTGGATCGACATCGACGACGCAACCGGCGCCGCGGTGCCGTCGCCGGTAAGAAAGCTGCTCGGACGCTTGTCAGCTTAGCAGCGTGCTCAAGCGCTCGAGACGAGCGCGGCCGTCCAGCACTTCCAGCAGCTCCTGCTTGGCAGGAAGCGGGAGGGGCAATACTTCGGCGAGCCGCGCGCTCACCCAGGATGCGGAATCGAGCCGGTGCGGCGGCTCGAAGAGCGCGCTTTGCTGCTCGATCACGCGCTCGAGAAGCCGCACGCAGCCGGCGCAGCTCGGCGGGATCGAGCTATCCGCGTCTTCGGAAATCAACTCCACGTCGGCGCGTGCGAGACCGTCGCGCTGCACGCGCCGCTCGAGGATGCGGAAGCGCTGCTCGCCGCGCGCGCTGATGTGCAGAAGCCCGAGCTGCGGCATGTCCCACTCGGCGATGCGCGCCAGGCAGCCGACGTCGACCGGGGTGGCCGGGGTGCCGACCTCGGCGCCTTCGCGGATCAGGCACACGCCGAAGGGCGTGCCCTCGCGCAGGCAGGCTTTCGCCATGTCCATGTAGCGCTGCTCGAAAATGCGCAGCGGCAGTCGCCCCGCCGGAAAGAGCACGGTGTTCAGCGGAAAGAGCGGCAGGTCGCGCATCACTCGGGTGTTTCCTCATGAGTGAGCGCGCGGTGGCGCACCAGCACGTTCCAGTCCGCGCGGAACGCCGCGGCGAGCCGCTCGGCGAGATACACCGAGCGGTGGCGCCCGCCGGTGCAGCCGATCGCGACGGTGACCGAGCTGCGGTTCTCGCGCACGATTTCGGGAAGCCAGCGGCCGAGCAGCGCCTGCATGTCGGCGCACCAGCGCCCGACTGCCGCGTCGCGCTCGAGGTAGTCGATCACCGGCCGCTCGCGCCCGGTGAAGGGACGAAGCTGCGGATCGTAATGCGGGTTGGGCAGCATCCTCGAATCGAGGACCCAGTCCGCGTCCTGGGGGATGCCGTCGCGGTAGGCGAACGACTCGAAAAGGAGCGTCAGCCCGCCCGGTCCGATGCCGAGGAGCTCGCGGATCCAGTTCTGCAGCACGCGCGGCAGCAGGTCGCTGGTGTCGATACGCTCCCCGAGCGGCGCCACGCGCGCGAGCAGCGTGCGCTCGCGCTCGATCGCCTCGGGCAGCGCGAGCGAGCGCCCCGCGAGCGGATGGCGGCGGCGCGTCTCGGAGAAGCGCCGCAGCAGCGTCGGCGTGCTCGCCTCGAGGTACAGCACGCGGCAGTCGACCCCGCGCCCGCGCAAGCTGGCGATATGCTCGGGAAGCGCAGGGAGCGCGGCGCTGCGGGCGTCGATGCTCACGGCGGTCTTGTCGTGACCCGCGTCGGCAAGAAAATCGACCACCTCGAGAAGCAAGGTGGCCGGCAGGTTGTCGACGCAGTAATAGCCCGCGTCCTCCAGGACCTTCAACGCGATGCTTTTTCCGGATCCGGAAAGGCCGCTGACCAGAATGAGCTGCATCAGTCCTCGTCGCTGTCCTGGATCTCGCGCGTCTGCCGCGCCATGAACTCGGCCATGGAATCGATGCCGCGCAGCTTGAGGATCTGGTTGCGCACCGCGGCTTCCACCAGCACCGCGAGGTTGCGTCCGGCCGCGACCGGAATGATCACCTTCGGTACCGTCACGCCGAGAATGTCTTCCGACAGCGCGGCGAGCGGCAGCCGCTCGATCGCGTCGCGGCCGGTCGGGTGCGGGCGCTCCAGATGCACGATGAGCCGCAGCTTCAATTTCCTTCTCACCGCGGTCTCGCCGAAGATGGTGCGGATGTTGAGCAGTCCGAGTCCGCGCACCTCGAGGAAGTCCTTCAGCATCGGCGGGCAGCGGCCTTCGAGCGTGTTCACCGCGAGGCGCGAAATCTCCACCACGTCATCGGCAACCAGCCCGTGCCCGCGGCTGATGAGCTCGAGGCCGAGCTCGCTTTTGCCAACGCCCGATTCGCCGGTGATGAGCACGCCGAGGCCGAGGACATCCATGAACACGCCGTGGCGCTCGGTGTTGTCGGCCAGCGCCTTGGCGAGGTAGCGGGCGAGGTGCTCGATCACGCGTGGCGCGGGAACCGGCGAAGTGAAGAGCGGCGTGTGCGTGCGCGCGGCGCACTCGATGAGCGGCTGCGGCGGCGCCACCCCGTCGGCGACGATCACCGCCGCGGGCGCGGCCTCGAAGAGGCGCTCGACGTGGGCCGAAACGGTGCCCGCCTCGTAGGCGCCGATGATCTGGATGCTGTTCGGATGAGTGAGGTTGAGGTGGCCGATCAGCGCGGCCGCGGCTGCGGCCTCGCGGCGCACGGCGGTGCCGCCTTCGCGCCCGGCGATCCACGCGAGCGACAAGGCCTCGCGGTTATCGTCATGCAGCCGCGCGACGTTGACCTGCAGCATCCGGCTGCCATGCCGTGATGAGCTCGTGCAGGGCGCCGGCGTCCGGGGCCCTGGCCATCGCCTCGCGCAGCGCCTTGTCGCTGAACATCTGCGCGAGCTCGGAAAGGATCTGCAGGTGCTTTTCGGTCGCCTTCTCGGGCACCAGGAGCACGAATACCAGCGTCACCGGGTTGCCGTCGGGCGCGTCGAAGGGCACCGGCTGCGCGAGACGGATGAACGCGCCGAGCGCCTCCTTCAGCCCCTTGATGCGTCCGTGCGGAATGGCGACGCCCTGGCCGAGGCCGGTCGAGCCCAGCCGCTCGCGGGCAAACAGGCTGTCGAAGACGACGCTGCGCGCAAGCGCGTGCTGGTTCTCGAAGAGCAGCCCTATCTGCTCGAACAGCCGCTTCTTGCTCGACACCTGGAGGTCGGGCACGACATCGGCCCGGGACAGCAGCTTGGCGACGAGGCTCATGAAGGGCGCGTGATTATACGCGCTTGTCGAAGCGCTTATCCTTGTAGCGCAGCACCTGCCGGTCGAGCTTGTCGGCGAGCAGATCGATGGCCGCGTAGAGGTCCGCCTCCTCGCTCTTGCAGTGCAGATCCTTGCCGTTCACGTGCAGGGTCACCTCGGCCTTCTGGCGCAGCTTGTCGACCGTGAGGATGACGTGGGCGTCGATCACCTGGTCGAAATGCCGGCTCACCCGCTGCAGCTTCGATTGCACGTAGGTGCGGATCGCCGGGGTCACTTCGATGTGGTGGCCGCTCACGTTCAGGTTCATAGGATCTCCTCACAGGGCTTTTCTCTGGTTGACGGGAGGAATCTGCAGCGACTCCCGATATTTCGCAATCGTGCGGCGCGCGACGACGATGCCCTGTTCGCCCAGGATCTGCGAGATGCGGGCATCGGACAGCGGCGTGCGCGCGTCTTCGGCGGAAACCAATTGCTTTATCAGCGCCCGGATGGCGGTCGAGGACGCGGCGCCTCCCGCCTCGGTGGCGACGTGGCTGCCGAAAAAATACTTGAGCTCGAAGGTGCCGCGCGGCGTGGCCATGAACTTCTGCGTGGTGACGCGCGAAATGGTGCTTTCATGGAGGCTCAGCGCCTCGGCAATTTCGCGCAGAACCAGCGGCCGCATCGCGACCTCGCCGTGCTCGAGAAAATGGCGCTGCCGGTCGACGATCGCCTGCGACACCCGCAATATGGTCTCGAAGCGCTGCTGCACGTTCTTGATGAGCCAGCGCGCCTCCTGCAGCTGCGACGAAATGCCGGCGGCGCCGTTGCGCGCGCCGGCGGCGAGCTCGGCGTAAAGGCGGTTGATCCGCAGCCGCGGCATGGCGTCCGGATTGAGGCTCGCGCGCCACACGTTGCGCATCTTGCGCACGATGACGTCGGGAATGACGTAGCGCGCTTCCAGCTTGGCGAACGCGGCGCCGGGACGCGGATTGAGCGCCTGGATCAGGCGCTGCGCGCAGCGCAGCGCCTCGTCGCTTGCACCGGTCGCTCCTTTCAGGCGGGTGTAGTCGCGCGTCGCGAGGAGCCCGAGATGCTTCTCCACGATCTCGAGCGCCAGGCGCCGCACTGCATCGTCCGGCAACGTCTTCAGCTGAAGCGCGAGGCATTCTCCCGGCGAGCGCGCGCCCACGCCGGCCGGCTCGAAGTGCTGCAGGTGCTGCAATACGATCGAAAGCTCCTCCATTCCCGCTTCGGCCTCGAGCGGCAGGAGCGCAGCGATCTCCTCCAGCGGCTGGGTGAGATAGCCGTCCTCGTCGAGCGCGTCGATCAGCACCATGACGAGCGCCCGGTCGCGCTCCTCCAGATTCGTGAGCGAGAGCTGCGAAAGCAAGTGGTCGCGCAGCGTCGGCGTATCGGGCGTGGCGAAGCTGCGGTCGCCCTCTTCATCGTCGTCGGGCGAGCCGCGCCAGCTCGAGGCGATGTCGGCCGACCACTCGGGCTCCGGCGGCGCAGGCTCCGTCGGCGCACTCGGGGACGCGCCGCCTGTCGGCTGGCCCGCAAGCCCGGCCTCGCTTTCGCCGGTGTCCACGTCCTCGCGCTCGAGCGCGGGATTTTCCATCAGGATGCGGTCGATCTCCTGATTGAGCTCGACCGTGGACAGCTGCAACAGCCGGATAGACTGCTGCAGCTGCGGCGTGAGCGTTAAATGCTGCGAAAGGCGGAACTGCAGCGAAGGCTTCATTGAGTTCTGCAGTGTGCCGAAGGATTGATTAAAACCCGCTTACATCCGGAAGTGCTCGCCCAGATATACCCGGCGCACGCTGTCATTATAAACAATCTCCTCCGGGTGCCCCGAAGCGAGAACGGTGCCTTCGTTGATGATATACGCGCGATCGCAGATTCCCAGCGTTTCGCGGACGTTGTGGTCGGTGATCAGCACGCCGATGCCGCGTTCTTTGAGGAACCTTATGATGCGCTGGATGTCGAGCACCGCGATCGGGTCCACGCCCGCGAACGGCTCGTCGAGCAGAATGAACGCCGGACGCGTGCCCAGGGCGCGCGCGATCTCGAGCCGCCGGCGCTCGCCGCCGGAAAGCGAGATGGCGGCGTGCTTGCGCAGGTGCGCGATGCTCAAGTCCTTGAGCAGCTCCGAGAGGCGCGCTTCGATCTCATCGGGCTGCAGTCCTTGCAGCTCGAGGATTGCCTGCACGTTCTCCTCGACGCTCAGGCGCCGGAATACCGAGTTTTCCTGCGGCAGATAGGAGATGCCCAGGCGGGCGCGGCGATGGATGGGCAGGTGCGTAAGGTCGGTGCCGTCGAGGTGGATCGACCCCGCGTCCACCGGCACGAGCCCGACGATCATATAGAAACAGGTGGTTTTGCCCGCGCCGTTCGGACCGAGCAAGCCGACGACCTCGCCGCTCGATACCTCGAGGGACACGTCGTGCACGACGGTGCGCGACTTGTAGCGCTTGCGCAAGCTCTGCGAGCGCAATTCGCTCATTTCTTGCCGTCGTCGATTTTCGGCTGGATCACCGCCCGCACGCGGCCGCCGCTCTTGCCCGAGGTCACCGTATAGAAATCCGAGCGCTGGTCGACGAAGATGTAGTTGCCGGCGACTTCGTCGCCGCCGCGGTTGACGCGCGCCTTGTCGAAGAGCTCGATTTTCTGATTACGGTCGTCGATCTCGATGCGCAGCGCTTCCCCGTCGAGCCAGCGGCCTTCCTTTTCGCCTTCCTTCGGATCCTGGCGCTGCTTGAAGCGCACCGGAGCGCCGGTGGCGGTGGCCGACTGGTAGCCCTCGGCGTCCTGGCGTACCACGATGCGGTCGGCGCGTACGGTGAGCGTGCCCTTCGTCAGCACCACGTTGCCCTCGAAGATGTTCATCCTCCGGACATCGTCGGCGCTCATGCGGTTCGCCTCGATCTGCGTCGGCTTGTCCTGGTCGGCCTTTTCCGCGAAGGCTGAAAGCGCGTAAGCGAGCAGGAGGACTGCAGCCGCGCGCTTCATTTCGGGGACTCGAACCGGCCGCGAACGTCCGCGTACAGGTTGAACTGCCGCGTATCGTTGTTGTACTCCATGCCGCGGCCGCTAAGCGAGCGCCGGTCCTCCACGATCGTCACTTCGCGATCGGTGCGCGCGAGCGAGCGGTCGCGCAGCAAATGCAGGAAGCTGGTGGTCAGGCGCGCCGAGGGCCGGTCGGCGGCCGCGTCGCGCAGCATTACCACGTTGTCGTAGAGGAAGATCTCATCGCCATTGCCTGACAGGGCGCCGCGCTCGGCGCTTACCGACATGCGCGGCTCGTCGGGCTTCGTCTGCACGACACGCGGCGCGAGCAGCTCGGTGGTGTCGTCGTCGGGGTAATGCACCATCTTCGCCGCCGAAAGCACGGTGAGCGGCGCGCCGACCCGGTTGTACGTGGTCGAGGTGAAATTGCTCACCACGTAGTCGGGATCGTGCCGGCGTAAAGCGGGATTCGCCTGCTCCTCGCGCACCGTGCGCTCGAGGTAGAAAGTGAGCAGTGCGAGCGCGAGCATCAGCGCCACCGGGAACAAGCGGGCGATTCCGAGCCTCACGCGAGATAGCCTTGCAGCGCGCGCTGCAGGCTTCCCTGCGCGCGCATCACGAACTCGCACACTTCGCGCGCCGCGCCGTGCCCGGCGGGCGCCGAAGCAACGTAGTGCGCGCGCAGGCGCACTTCCGCGGGCGCTTCGCGCGGCGCGCAGGCGAGCCCACAGCGGGTGAGCACCGGCAGATCGACGAGTTCATCGCCCATATAGCCGGCCTCGGGAAGCGTCAAACGCAAGCCCTTCAGGAGGCCTTCAAATTCCTTCTTTTTGTCTTCGATGCCCTGCAGCACGTGTGCGATCCCGAGCTCGGCGGCGCGCGCCGCGACGGCACCCGAACGCCGGCCCGACAGGAGAGCGCAGGGCACGCCGCTCGCGGCAAGCATCTTCAGCCCGTGGCCGTCGAAGGAGTGAAAGACCTTCAGCTCCTCGCCGGCCGGGCCGTACCAGAGCCGCCCGTCGGTGAGCACGCCGTCGACGTCGAAGATCATGAGCCGGATGCGCCGCGCCCGTTCGAGCGCGTCGGGAGCGGAGAATTGCATGCGGGCGCTAGAGGACTTTGGCGCGGAAGAGGTCGTGCATGTTGAGCGCGCCGACGAGCCGGCCGCGCTCGTCGATGACCAGGAGCTGGTTCACCTTGTCGCGCTCCATCACCTGCACTGCCTCGACTGCGAGCGCCTCGGGCCGGATGGTGCGCGGGCTGGGCGTCATGATGTCGGCGATGTTCGTGCTTTCGAAGTGCAACGCTTTCTCAAGCGCGCGGCGCAGGTCGCCGTCGGTGAAGATGCCGCGCACATTGCGCTCGCCATCCACGATCGCCGTCATGCCCATGCGGCCGCGCGACATCTCGAGCACCGCTTCCTTGAACGTGGCGCTGTCCGGCACGGCGGGTATATCGGCGCCGCGCCGCATGACATCGGCGACGTGCGTCAGCAGGCGCCGGCCGAGAGTGCCGCCCGGATGCGAGCGCGCGAAGTCGTCGGCCGAGAAGCCGCGCGCATCGAGCAGCGCGACGGCGAGCGCGTCGCCGAGGGCGAGCGCGGCAGTCGTGCTCGCGGTCGGCGCGAGGTTGTGAGGGCAGGCTTCCTGCGCTACGCCGGCGTCGAGCAGGATGTCCGCTTCGCGTGCAAGCGAGGATGCAGCGCGCCCGGTGAGCGCGATGAGCTTCGCGCCGCGGCGCCTCACGAGCGGCAGGATCGTCAACAGCTCTTCGCTCTCGCCGGAGTGCGAGATGGCGATGAAGACATCGCCCGATTCGATCATGCCCAGATCGCCGTGATTCGCCTCCGCCGGGTGAAGGAAATACGCCGGCGTGCCGGTGCTTGAAAGCGTCGAGGCGATCTTGCGCGCGATATGGCCCGACTTGCCGATGCCGCTCACCACCACCCGCCCTTTGCGATTGTGGATGAGGTCGACGGCAGCGGCGAAACGCTCGTCGATGCGCTCGATTAGCGCGCGCACCGCGTCGGCCTCGATCGCGAGCACCCGGCGCGCCAGCTCGAGCGCATTTTCGCGCGCGTTTTGTTGCGGCTTCGGGGCTGCCCTTATCATCCGAGGGAGTATAGCCCATGGACCACGCCGTCGTTTCCCTGCAGTCGGTGCTCGTCGTGCTTGCTTCGGCGGTCGCGGCGGTCGCCCTCTGCCGCAGCCTCGCGTTGCCGCCGATGATCGGCTATCTCGTCACGGGCCTCGCGCTCGGGCCGCATGCGCTCGGCCTCGTGCCGGGCCGCGGCGAGATGCAGGTGCTCGCCGAGTTCGGCGTCGTGTTCCTCATGTTCTCCATCGGCCTTGAATTCAGCCTGCCGCGGCTCATCGCCATGCGGCGCGTCGTGTTCGGACTGGGCTTCGCGCAGGTGGCCACCACGATCCTGATCGTCATGGCGGTGGCTGCGGCGTTCGGCGCCGGCTGGCAGGCCGGGCTCGCGGTGGGCGGCATTGTGGCGATGTCTTCCACCGCCATCGTGTCCAAGCTGCTCTCCGAGCGGCTGCAGCTCGATTCGGCGCACGGTCGCGAGGTCATCGGCGTTCTCTTGTTCCAGGACCTCGCCGTGGTGCCGCTCCTCGTCATTATTCCGGCGCTTGGCAAGCCGGCAGGCGAGATCGGCATGGCGGTCACGCTCGCGCTCGGCAAGGCGGCGCTCGCGCTGGCGATCGTGATTCTCGCTGGCC
Source organism: Betaproteobacteria bacterium (assembly GCA_004297625.1). GTDB lineage: Bacteria > Pseudomonadota > Gammaproteobacteria > Burkholderiales > SG8-39 > SCGC-AG-212-J23. The sequence continues at coordinate 127,655 of SCTY01000026.1, forward strand.
CGAAGATCATGCGCGCCTGGCTCGGCCTGGTGGCGCGCAGGCGCTCCAACGAGCTCTTCGTGCTCAACGTGCTTCTCGTCATCCTGCTGATGGCATTCGTCACGGGGCTTGCCGGGCTGTCGCTCGTCCTCGGCGCCTTTCTCGCCGGGATGCTGATTTCCGAGACCGAGTACCGCTTCCAGGTCGAAGAAGACATCAAGCCATTCCGCGACGTGCTGCTCGGGCTGTTCTTCGTCACCGTCGGAATGATGCTCGACCTGCGGCTGGTGATCGGCGCGTTTGCGCAGGTCTTGGCGCTGTTCATTGTCCTCGTGGGCGGGAAGTTCGCGCTCGTGGCGCTCGCCTGCAAGGCATTCGGCAATCCGGCCGGCACGGCGCTGCGCGTCGCGCTCGCGCTGGCGCAGGCAGGCGAGTTCGGCTTCGTCCTGCTCTCGCTCACCAGCGCGGCGGACATCGTGCCGGAGGAACTGCTTCAGCCGCTGCTTGCGTCAATGATCCTGTCGATGCTCGCGACGCCGTTCGCGATCGCGGCGAGCGACCGAATCGTGCTGAGGCTCTCGCGGGCGGAATGGATGCTGCGCTCGCTCGAGTTGCACCGCATCGCCGTCAAATCGATCGAAGCCGAGCGGCACGTGATCATTCTGGGCTACGGCCGCAACGGCCAGCGCCTCGCTCGCCTGCTTGACGCCGAGCGCGTGCGCTACATCGCGCTCGACCTTGACCCCGAGCGGGTACGCGAAGCCGCAGCGGCGGGCGATACGGTCGTATTCGCCGATGGCGCACGGCGCGAAGCGCTCGTCGCCGCCGGCATCGCGCGCGCTGCAGCGGTAGTCGTGACCTTCGCGGACGTCGACGCCGCAGTGCGCGCGCTCGCGCATATTCACGAGCTCGCTCCCAGCGTGCCGGTCATCGTGCGTGCCCGCGATGAGAGCGACATCGAGCGGCTCACGGCCGCGGGCGCGTCGGAAGTCGTGCCGGAGGCTTTCGAATCCGGCGTGATGCTCGCCTCGCACGCCCTGGTCTGGGTCGGCGTGCCGCTCAGCCGCGTCATGCGGCGGGTGGCCCAGGTGCGCGGCGAGCAGTACGGGCTGCTGCGCGGCCTGTTTCACGGCCGCGCAGACGACGCGCAGGACGACGAGGCGCTCGCGCGGCTGCACTCGGTCACGCTGCTCGGCGAGGCGCATGCGATCGGCAAGAGCGTTGCCGAGCTCGGCCTCGAGAGCCTCGGTGTGGAGGTGCGTGCGGTGCGGCGCCCGGGCGAGATCGAGAAGCTCAGCGCAGCGCAAGCAGGCGTGCTGCAGGCGGGCGACGTCGTGGTGCTGCTCGGCGCGCCGGAGGTTCTGGGCGCTGCAGAGGACCGGCTGCTAAGGGGCTAGGCGAAAAAAAGCCGGCGCAAGCGCCGGCTTTCCGTCGAGCAGCGCGCTACAGCGCGCGGCAGAGAGCGTAGACGTTGGTCCCGGTTTCCGCGTACGCAGTAGCGGCGGTTGCGCCCGTCACATTGGGGTTGGGCGTCGTTTGCAGGATGCCGCGCACGGTGCCCGCGTTGGGCACGCCGTCGTCCATCTGCGTGTCCACCGCGATGGCGATCTTGTCGGGCAAGTTCGCGGAGCACATGATCAGGCCCGAGAAACCGCCCAGCACCGCAGCCGGCGTCGCCGCGCCGTCGCCGGTCTGCACGCCGATCAAGCCGGTGACCGCATTGAACGGCTGGGCAACTCCGGATCCGGACACGAAGCCCGCCCGGCGCAGGTGATCCCACCAGCTGCAAGCCTCGACTGTGGCCGCGCACGCGGCGCCGCCGTTGTTATACGTGCCGCCAACAACGCCGTTGCCGTTGCCGGCCGTAGCCGGCGTGGGAGTCGTCCACCGGGTTGCCGCGTTGGGGTCGTCTCCCGGGATGGCGCGATAGCGATCCTGGTAGCCGTGATACGCGGCCGAAATGCCCGAGAAGTCGGCGATGACGTTCTTGATCTTCGCCTGGGTGATCATTTCCTGGCCCTTGAGGATGCCGCCGAGCAGCAGGCCGATGATGACCAGCACGATCGCGATTTCGACGAGCGTGAAGCCTCTTTGTGCGTTCTTCATGATGTCCCCTTGCCCAGCTCCCCTGGGTCCGTAGTAGTGCGTACCTTACCGCAAGCTCCATGCCAGGGACAAAGTGATTGAAAAGCCTGAAGAATATTGACGAAAGGCCGGCTTCGGGTGTCGACGGCTCGACAGTTGTGCCAGGTTGCCGACATTAACGGCTGCCCCTGCGGGCTTCCAGCTCCTTCAGCCGCTGGGCGAGAAAACGCGCCTCGGCCGGGTCGTGGATGTTCCCGCTCTCGAGCAGCCCGCCGAGCATGATGCGCGCTGCGTCGGCCTCATTCATGTCCTCGAGGATGAAAATTTCCATCTGCTTCGCCCACAGCGGCACGTCGGGCGCGGTGGTGTAGCGGTCGATTGCCGCGGCGTAGCGGCGCGCAAGGGGCAGGTCGCCCAGCCGGTGCTTTGCCACGAGCGCGGCGTGCGCCAGCCACGGCCAGCGGTGATTCGGATCGCGCAGGAACTCCTCGTAGACGAACTCCAGCGCGATGCGGCTGCGCGCCGGATCGAGCACCTCGGCGTATATCCGCGCCGCCGAGAACAGGGGATAGTCGCTCCGCGGATCGAGCGCGAGGATGTTGCGCAGCCATGCGACAAGGCGGCGGTAATCGAGCTGCTGATAGGGGAGGGCATTGCCCGCGCCGAGGTCGAAGCTCTGCAAATACAGCATCGCGACGCGGGCGAGCGCCTCCGGCTCGCCGAATGCGGCGAGCCGCAGCGCCTGAACGCTCGGCGGCGGCGGCAAATCAGCGGCGGCCGGCGCGCGCGGTCGGCCCGGATGCTGCCAGGCGATCTGCCCAGCAAGCGCAACCGCGAGCAGGACCCATAGCGCGCGCGGGACCGCAGCGAGCGGGCGCTCATCGCGGCTCATAGATTCCTGCGGTGAAAATCGAACAAGCCGGCCACTACGACGAGCGCCGTGTAGACCAGCAGCCCGCCGAGCGCCCACAGCGCCCCGGCCGCGGTTGCCGGCCCGTAGAGCAGCCATTCGGTCCGCGTGACCGCGTCAAGGCGCGGAAGCAGAAGGGCGACGAAGTCCACCGTCCAGCGGGCCGCCTCGTGCGCGATGGAAGGATCGGCAAGCGGGCCGGCGGCGATCGCCTGAACGGCCGCGATCGACCGTCCGAGCAGATACAGTCCTGCGGCGGCCGCGATGGCAGGAACGAGCTGCGCGAGCGTCATGGCAAAAAAGAGGGTTGCCGCCGCGACCAGCGTGCATTCCAGGCCGAGCGACAAGCCCCACAGCGCCACTGAGCCGATCGGCGCCCAGACAACCAGCGGCGCGGCGAACAGCGCCGCCATTACGAAGGCGCAGGCGGTGAAGCCTGCAAAGCGGCCGAGATACTGCGTGCTGCGCGAAATCGGAAGCGCGAGCATCAGCTCGAGGGCTTTGTCGTTGATCTCCCGCAGCGTGCTCGAGGCGACCTGCGCAGCGATCAGGAACACTGCGCTCGCGCGCAGCAGCGCGGCGACGATGGCGGCCTGAAGGCGCAGGCTTTCGGTCATCGCTACCTGCGAAAGAAAGGCGGCGAGCGCCAGCCCAACCGCGACTGATGCGGCTACGAGCCAGGGAAGTCCGCCGCGGCGAGCCTCGAGGAGCACGAGCCGGGCGAGCGTGGCGGCAGGCATGGGTTCTGTAGACTAGTCGGGGGGACCACAACATGCAAACCGCCAGCCTGTCCCGGCCGGCTTTTCGCCGGGTGGCAAACGCGACCTGGAGCTTCAGCCAGCGCTATTGGCGCCTCGTCGTCGTGGCGATGCTCGCCTTGCTGCACGTCGCCGTGTTCCGCGGCGTCGCGGATCCATGGGCGCGGGCGCTGCTGCTCGCGCACCTGGGGCTGCTCCTGCTGTGGCAGCCGTTCCTGCGCGCGGAGCAGCGCGTGTCGCCTGCGCAGGGCTTCATCCTGTCGCTGGTGGCGTTCGCGATCATGATGGGACTGGGCTGGTGGTTCCTTGCCTTGTGGGTCGTGGTGCTCGCCGGTCTGGTGGGCGGGAAGGTCTACCAGCAGCACGCGCGCTGGCAGCGGCGCTGCTATCTGGTCGTGCTCGCGTACCTGCTCGCGCTTCTCGCCGTCGTGATCCTGCCCGAGATCGCGCCTCGGCGCGAAATCACGCCGGAAATTCGCGGCATCGCCGAATACAGCCTGCCGATCGCCTTCGTGCTCATCGCCCTTTTCCCCGCCGAGCCCGAGCAGGGCGACACCGCGCAGGTCATCGACTTCTTCTACAGCGTTTTCGTGATGCTGCTGTTGGTCGTCGTGATCCTCGGCAGCTTTACTTTCATGACCGTCGGCCGCACGGGCTACCTGGAGGCGCTCACTTACACGGTGTTTCTCACGGCGGGCGCCGTGCTGCTCGTGGGGCTCGCATGGAACCCGCGCAGCGGCGTGGCAGGGCTGAACGTGTTTTTCGCGCGCTATATCTTTTCCATCGGCCTGCCGGTGGAGAAATGGCTGCGCTTTCTCGCCGAGCTGCTGCAGATGGAAGCGCGGCCCGAGCGCTTTCTCGTCGAGTCCGTGGCGGCGCTGGTGCGCCTGCCTTCGCTATCCGGTGCCGCCTGGCGGACCGCCGAGGCGACCGGCCAGGAAGGCGCGCCGACCCCGCATGTCGTCGAATTCGAAAACAGCGCGGTGGCGCTCAAGCTCTACTCGCGCCACCGGCTCGGCCCGGCGCTGCACTGGCACCTGCACCTGCTCGGGCAGGTGCTGGGAGAGTTCTATATCGCCAAGCAGCGCGAGGAGAAGCTGCGCCAGGCGAGCTATGTGCAAGCCGTCCATGAGACCGGCGCGCGCATGACGCACGATATCAAGAACCTCCTGCAGTCGCTCAACGTGCTGTGCGCAGTCGCCGCGCGCGACGGCAACCGCGATTCGCCGGAGCTGCAGGCGCTGGTGCGCCGCCAGCTGCCGGTCATTGCGCAGCGGCTATCGGAGACGCTCGCCCGCCTGCAGCGGCCGCAGCAGCAGAGCGAAAGCTACGCTTCTGCGCAGGCCTGGTGGGAGGGGCTTGCGCACCAATACCGGCGCGAAGGCGTGGAGTTCGAGCCGGTGCGGCTGAATCCGGGAGCGCGCATCCCTCGGACGCTGTTCGATAGCGTGGCGGACAACTTGATCCGCAACGCGCTCGCAAAACAAGCGGCAGATGGCATGCTGCACGTTCAGGTAAGCCTCGATCACGATGGCAACAGCGTGGCCTTGCGCGTCACGGACTCGGGCGCAGCAGTTCCTGAAGCGCTGGAAAAGCAGCTGCTGCGCGGTCCGGTCGCTTCGCAGCGCGGCTTGGGGATAGGTCTATATCAGGCCGCGCGCCAGGCCGAAGCGGCGGGCTATTCGCTTACGCTGGAAACCAACAAGGACGGCGAAGTGTGCTTCGCTCTCCAGGGCCCGGCCGCCTAAGGCAGGACACCCCCGGCGATGAGCTTGCTGTAGAGCACGCCGGCCGGCACCCAGAGCAGCATGTCGTCGTAGACGCCGGTAGCCGTCTCGATGGTGCCCTGTTCGCGACTGATGAACACGGCATCGCCGTTGGTGTTGGCCGCCTCGTCCGGCCCGGTCGCTGCGCCGCCGGTGCCGTTCTTGCCCGCCGAGTGCAGCACATAGGCTACCGTCTGCTGGTTGGTCACCGATTGAGCCGAGCCGCAGCTCGGCGGGCTGGCGCCGGGATTTGTCCCGCTCGCGGACCGGCAGATCACGAGATCGTTTGGTGGGCAACCGACCCCGTTCGCCCTCAAATTCGCTCGGCTTGTGAAATGCGGCAGCGTTGGCGGATTGCTGTTGGGCCTACAGACCTCCGGAGGACCGATCGACGTATAGACCGCGTTGGACACCGCGTAGCGAATCCGGTTTCCCCAGGCATCCAAGGCGAATCCCTGCGCGTCGACCGGCTGGAAGCCGATCGTCTGTCCCGGCAGAAAGCCGTTGAAGTTGCTGGTGCACGAACCGCCCGTTGCCGTGGTTCCGCTCGCCAGCGACTCGTCGCCCGTTGCGCCAGCTGCCGGGCATGGCAGGCGGCCGTAAACCAGCGCAAAGCCAAGCACGGCGTCCGAAGCCGCTTCCAGGCGCCGCTGCGTCTCGGCCGTGGCGCGCTGGTCCTCGCGCGCCGAGAGCGTGACGATCACTCCGCCGAGCAGCAGCGCGACGATCATCAGCACGACCGCCATCTCGACGAGCGAAAAGCCGTTCTTCAATTGCATAGCGTCAATGCGGGTCCGGATTGCGTCGGATACGAGAACGGACAGGCGGCGACGCGATCGTTGAACGTTGTGCTTATCGTGGTCACTTGGTATTCGCGGTCTCCGGTCGTGCGGTTCTCCAATTCGAAATAGTCGTTGCGGCTGCCGCTCGGCTGGGACTGCGTGGCGAGCGCCCGACCCGAGAGCACCAGCACGAGCCGCTTGTCGTTGTTCGCTCCCGTCACGGCCGGCAATCCGAAGACGGTAAGGCAATTGGTACCCGGCGTGCAGGACGTGTTGCCGGGCGGCCGGGCCGCTGGTGCCACCGCGTAGTACGTGTACTCGTGCCATTTGTTATTCCAGAACCAGGTGTAGCGCGAATCGGAAAGGATCGCTGCATTCTGCAGATGCGGGATCTGCACTTCGATGTTGTTCGTTCCGACCGCGAGGCTGTTGGACCAGGTCACATTGATGGTGGCGCTGACGTCGCTGTTCGAGCCCAGCACCATCGAGATGGTGGCGCTGCCGCCGCTGCCAATGGTCAGGTCCGAAGGCACGATCGTGCTGCGGAACGCGTGTCCGACATTGGTGGTGGTTGCGGTGATCGTGGCGGTGAGAGGCGTCGCGGACGAGGTGCGGCGGAACCGGCAGCGCACGTAGGTGCCTTGGTCGCTGCATCCGCCTTGGGTGTCCATGCCGCCGGATGCGCTGGAGTTCCAGTTGCTCCATTTGTAGCTGTAGGCGCTGCAGCTCGTGTCCACGGGGGCGAGCCCGTCGTCCTGGCCCTGGTCGGCGCAGAAATTTCCTCCCGACGGGTTGTTCCAGTCGGAGGCGAACGGCAGATAGTTGAAGCCGTAGGTGTTGCCCCAGCTCCTGCCGGTCGCGTCAAACTCGACCTGATGCCAGTTGCCCATCAGCGCCGCCACCTGGCGCTGCAGGCGGTCGCCGACCGGCCCGGCAATGGCGTCCATCAGCTCGGTGGCGGTGAGGGTGATGATGCGGTCGTTGGTCCAGGGCGAGGTCTTCGTGGTGTAGTAACGCGGCTGATTCGCCGCGCCACTTCCTGGTGAAGGAACAGAGCTTCTACCGCATTCGAGAAACTTTGCTGGATCGAAGGGCGGCGAGATGGAGCGGGGGAATTGGTTAACGAGTGGGCACTCAGCCGGCGGAGTTCCTTCGCCAGTTATGCCAACGGTATTCAACGGCTTGCCGGGAGCGATGATTAGAGCGACAGCCGCAGGAGGCCACGATGGAGGACTATCTAACCCAATGTCGTTTGGCGAGCCGAAGTTGATCGGCGACTGGCGGAAGCCGCGGCCGAGGATGTACCACAGAGGCTCGCCGTCGCCGTCGCGGATCTGGTCGACGCCCAGCGTGCGCCAGGGCAGGCGCCCTACATAGGTGGCGGTATTGTCGCTGCACCCGGCCGCGACGCCTTCGCTCCCGGCCGCGGGAGACAGGGGCTCGGGGCAGGGCAGACGGCCGGGAATCGTGTTGTCGGGCTGGGCGGCCTGCGCGGCGACGTAGTCGAGCAAGGCGCGCTTGGCGGCGTACAACGCGGCGCCGGTGGCAATCTCCCGATCGGCCGTGCTGCGCGCCGCCTTGCCGAGCGCGCCGACGGTGTACCAGGCGATGCCCACCACGATGACCGTCATCATGAGGATCAGCGCCGCGCCGCGCTGAGTGTTGCGCCTGCCGATGAAAGCGCTCACTTCGCCGGGCGCACCCGGACCTCGCCGTTCGGCCCGAGCACGTCGTGCACTTCGCCGCTGCCGCGGTCGAGCTCTTCGCCGGGCTTCAAAGGCACGCGGACATCGCTCTCGCCGACGGTAACCGACACGCGCCCATCGGCCCGCGGAGAAGCGTCATCCGCGCGCTCGCCGTTCACCCACACGGTCGAGCGGCCATCCGAGCGCCGCACGTAGCCGTCGAGGCGCGTCGTGGGCGAGACGACCGCGGGCGTCGCCGCCGGTTTGTCGGGCACGCGCGCCTTGCGCCGCGCATCCAGCGCCGCGCGCTGCTCCGGCGTGAAAAAAAGCCGCCCGAGCTCCTGCGCCGAGACGGCGGTGCTGAAGGCGACTCCTATGACGAGAACCAGGCGCTTCATGGCTTGGCCGCCCGGTCCATGATGGTGATGAGGTCGATGTCGCAGTCGGCGCGCAACCGCGGGGTTATGCCGGTGCCGGTGGCGAGCTGCGCGCTGCGCTCGAGTGTGCATTTCCTCACCGCGTAATACGCATTGCCCGAGGCGCGCAAATCGGCGAGGAAGCGCAGCAGGTCCTCTTCGTGCAGCAGCGCCAGGTCCACTTTCATGGTGCTCGCGTAGAAATCGACGTTCGCCGGCTTGCCCGGCGCCGACAGCAGCAGCTTCTGGCGCTCGACGCGGTAGCGAAGGTCGAGGAGGTCGCGTTGGCTGCGGATGCGCGTAATGGCGTCCGCCCACTCCAGCCGTCGCTCCTCGCCCAGCACGTTGAGCGTCTTGAGCTGCTTGTAGATGTCGATGTTCTGCTTGACCTCGCGTTCCTCCTCCGCGATACGCGCCAGGCGCTCGGTGTTCTGCTTGCGATCCGCCTGTGCGGCTATTAGAGCGCGTTCGGCCGCGCGCTGCGACTGCTCGGCGGCCCAAATGAGCGCCGCGCCCGCAGCGAGCATGGCAAGCGCGGCAAGCGCCGGTAGCAGCAGGCGCTTGAGCTCGGTCGAGGTGAGCGTCACGGCAGCCTCCGCACCAGGACGATCGTGAAGCGCGGTGCTTCGCCGCTCTGTGTCGTGTTGCCGATGTCGCCCGTGAGCGTGCCTTCCGAGGTGATGTCGAAGGGCAGCTGGGTGCGCGCGAGCTCATAGCCAGAAGTGCCGAGCGCGGCCGCGAAGCGCTGAACCTGCGCGGTAATTCCGCGATAATCGTCGCGCTGGGTTGCATTGACCCGGCCGCTCACTTCCAACCTGATCGCCGTAGCGTTCGCGGGCACGAGCGACTTTTCGCCGGATGGCGCGGGCGAAGCGGCGGGTTTTTCCCCGGCCCCGGCGCGGCCTACGCTCCAGACCAGGCCGTCCAGTTCCATCTGCGGAAATTCTTCCAGCACCCGCGAAACGTGCGCGAACGCGTTCTCCGGGCTGGCGCTGTGCTCGGCGATGCGCTTGAACTCGGTGACGGCGACCTTGACGTTCTCGGTGCTCGTCTGGGTCACCGGAAAGGCGGCGGTGATGCGCTCGTATTGCCCGGCGGCGACACGCGCCTCGCGCGCCTGGCTTTCGGCCCGCCCGCGCACGGCGGCGGCATCGAGCCACAGGCTGCCGGCGTAGAGCGCGCAGGCGGCGAAGCCGGCGGCGCCCACGCCTGCGATAACGCGCTGCAGCTGCCAGATGAAATAACGCCGCCGGTCGTCGCGGCTCGCGAACTGCTCGCGCGGCGGTTTCTTCCCGGCGAGATGCAAATAAAGCGCCTCCGCGGCCGTGCCCTGGGGAACGCGCGCAAGGCCGACGTTGCGCGTCGCCTCTGCCATGTCTAGCGTCCGGAACTGAAGCCGCGCGTCCGAGGTGAGCGCCTGCTCGAAAACGGCGCGCTGGCCCGGCGGCGCTACCACGACCACCTGCACCGGCGCGCCCTCGCGGGGCAGCGCGCGCAGCGTCGCAAGGTACTGGGCGAGACGCTGGGTTTCGGTGTGCACGAACATCGCGAGCGCCTGCGGCCCCATCTCGACGGTGCGCTCGAGGCGCGCGAAGCGAAGCTTGCCGTCCTCGACGTAGCTTTGGCGCAAGCCGGCGCGATTTGCCGTCACGATCAGGCAACGTCCGCGTTTCACCCCGAGCTTCGCGGCGAGCGCGGGCGCGAGCAAAGGAACCGAGTAGACGCCGGCCAGGCGCGCGTCCGATTCCTCGAGCGCATCGAGCCATGGAGCGAGCTGCTGGGTGTTGGTGAAGGAGGCGAGCAGCAGCCGCTCGTTGCGTCGCTCCGCGGTGCTCAGGGTGCCGAGCGAGAGCGCGGCTGCAAGCCGCGTATCGCGGTAGCGCTGGGCAAGGCGCCGCTGCAGCACCGCGTCGCGGTCGGCGCCGCGCAGCTGCGGGATCTGGTCTTCGTGGAAGTCCTCGCCGGCGAGGTCGGCGAGCACCGAGAAAAGCACGCCGCGCCGGCGGCCCAGGAACTCCCGGAATTCCGTTACGCCCTGCTCTTCGCCGGAGAACTTGGCCTCGAGCTCGAGCGCCTTGCCGGAGCTCGCGTAAACATAGCGGTCGTCGGCGGTGAAATAAAGGAGGTAGCCCTTCGCCATGGCGCTAGAACTTCATCTTCGAAATCGCGTCGTACACGGGCCCGAGCACCGCGAGCATCACCCAGCCGAGGATCGCGCCCAGCACCAGCGTGAGCGCCGGTTCGATCATCGCCTGCACCTTGCCGATGGACTCGCGCACCTCGCGGTTGTAGAAGTAGCTCACGTTGAGCAGCGCCGTGTCGAGCCCGCCGGTGTTCTCGCCGATGCGCAGCATGCGGATCACCAGCGCCGGGAAAAGGTTGAGGTCGGTAAAGGCCGCCGTCATGTTCTTGCCGTCGGCGATCTGCTGGCCGGCGCTGCGCAGCGCGTTTTCCAGCACCTTGTTGCCCACGATCTCCTCGCAGCTGCGGATCGCGTCGAGCACCGTGATGCCCGAGGAGTACATCATGGCGAAGCTCGAGGCGAAGCGCGACAGGATGATCTTGCGCAGGATCGGCCCGATGAGCGGCACGGTGAGCTTGTACCGGTCGACCGCGTACTCGACCGCGGGGTTGTTCTTCATCGCGAACTTCAGTCCGAACCATGCGACGAAAGGCGCGGCGAGCACCGCCCACCAGAAGTTGACGAAGAAGTCCGACACCACGATGAGAATGCGGGTCTGCAGCGGAATGTCCTGCCCCATGTTGCGGATGAAGCCGGTCATCTGCGGCACGAGGTAGATCATGAGGAAGAAAGTGACGAGCAGCACGATGCTGCCGACGAAAGCCGGATACATCATCAGCTTCTTCGTCTGCGCGGCAAGCTCGTCTTCCCACTTCAGCGACTCGGTGAGGCTCTTCAGGACTTCGGGGAGCTTGCCGGTCTGCTCGCCCGAGCGCACCAGGCTCACGAAGACCTTGCTGAACACTTCCGGGTACTCGGCGAGCGCGCCCGACAGGTTCTTGCCGCCCTCGATCGACTCGATGAGGCCGGACACCACTTCGCGAAAGCGCGCGTTCTCCACGCTCTGGCGCAGATCCACCAGGCCTTCGATGACCGGTACTCCGGCGGCTGCGAGCTGCTCGAGGTGGAAGCAGAAGTTGATGAGATCCTGCCGCGGGATGCGCCCGCCGAGGAAGCGCGCCTTGCGCGTGGAAGGCGCGCCGACCACGAGATCGAGCCCCATGCGCGCGAGGCGCTGCTCGAGGTCGAAGACATTGACCGCCTCCACCCGGCCGACGACGTTCTTGCCGTGCCCGTCGACCGCCTTGTAGGTGAAGAGCGGCATCAGACCATGCGGTCGGTGAGGTCGATGACGCGCATCAGCTCCTCGAGGCTGGTCGCGCCGGCTTTGACGAGCCGCACGCCGTCGTCGGCGAGGGTCTTGAACCCGTGCGCGCGCGCGGCGGTGAGGATCTCGCGCGCCGTGGCGCGCCGCGCCACGAGCTCGTCGATGCCGGCATCGATCTTCAGGAGCTCCATGATGCTCTGCCGGCCGCGATAGCCCTGGTACTCGCACTGCTCGCAGCCCACCGCGCGGAAGATTGCCGCGGGCTCGGTGGGCGTGATGCCAAGCAGGCGCCGCTCCTTGACATCCGGGTCGTAGGACTGGCGGCAGGTACGGCACAGCTTTCGCACCAGGCGCTGCGCGAGGATGCCGATGATGTTGCCCGCGAGGATGTCGGGCACGATGCCGATATCGAGCAGGCGCGGAAAGGCGCCGACCGCCGAGTTGGTGTGCAGCGTGGAGTAGACCTGGTGGCCCGTCATGGCGGCGCGGAAGGCCATCTCCGCGGTTTCGCGATCGCGGATCTCGCCGACGAGGATGGCGTCGGGGTCCTGGCGCATCATCGCGCGGATGCCGTTGGCGAAATCGAGCTTGGCCGCTTCCGCCACGGAGGTCTGGCGGATGAGCGTCATCGGATACTCGACCGGGTCCTCCAGCGTCATGATGTTGATGCCGTCGGAGTTGATGTGATTCAGGACTGAATACAGCGTCGTCGTCTTGCCGCTGCCCGTCGGGCCCGTGACCAGGATGATGCCTTCCGGGCGCGCGATCATGCGCGTGAGCAGCTCGAGCTGCGAATCGTCCAGGCCCAGCTTGTCGAGCGGCACGATGCCTTTCTGCCGGTCGAGAATCCGCAGCACCAGGTTCTCGCCGTGCGTGGTCGGCAGGCTCGCCACGCGGAAATCGACGACGCGGCCCGCCATCGTCGCGGAGATGCGACCGTCCTGCGGCGCGCGCGTCTCGGCGATGTTCATCTTCGCCATGACCTTCAGCCGCACCGCCATGGCAGGCCAGTAGGTCTTGTGCAGGCTCCTGATCTGGCGCAGCACCCCGTCGATGCGGTAGCGGATGCGAAGGAAGTTCTGCTCCGGCTCGAAGTGGATATCGGAGGCGGCGTGTTCCACCGCGTCGGCGAGCAGCGCCGAGATGAGGCGCACGACCGGCTGCGAGTACTCGTCGCCCTCCGCGATGGTGGTGTAGTCGACTTCCCCGGTCTCGATTTCGCGCAGAATGCCGTCGATCGAGAACTCGTGACCGTAATAGTGCTCGATCGCGCGCTCGATCTCGGTGTCGCCGGCGAGCCGCAGCTCGATGTCGAACTCGCCCTTGAGGTGGGCGCGCAGCTGGTCGACGGCGACGATATTGTTGGTGTCGGAGAGCGCGACCAGGAATTTCTTCTGCTGGCGGTCGAGAGCGACCGGGAACACGCGGTAGCGGCGCGCCATGTCGCGCGGCAGCATCTTCAGCGCGCCCGGATCCACGATGATGTGCGCGAGGTCCACCGACTGCATGCCGAGCTTCTCGGAGAGCGCGTCGCGCAGCGTCGCCTCGGAGACGAAGCCGAGCTGCACCAGCAGGCGTCCGACCGGCACGTGCTGCTTCGTCTGCTCGAGCAGCGCAATCCGCAGCTGGTCCTCGGTGAGAATCCCCTGGTCGATCAGGATCTGGCCGATGTGACGCTTGGCCTGCGGGTTGGTCGGCGAATTCATCCGGACAGAATGATAAACGCTTAGCGCGCCAGCTGCGCCGCGCGATTGCGTGCGGCTGCGGCGTCGAAGCTCGCGCCGCGCCCCTCGGCGAGCGCGATCGCGCGCCGGTAGTACTCCAGCGCAAGCGTCGGCTGGCGCAGGTGATCGAGGCTCACGGCGAGGTTGTAGGCGATGTCTGCGCTGTCCGGCTCGGCCGCGAACGCTTTGAAGTACTCCTGCTGCGCCTCGGCCCAGCGTTCCTGCAGCGCGAGCTGGTTGCCCAGAGTGAAGTGCAGCACGTTTGCCCCCGGATCCGCGGCGAGCATGTTCTTCACGCGGCTTTCGGTGGTGAGCGGATCAAGGCGGGCGCTGCGCAGCGCGATGAGTCCGGCCTGCGCGTGCGCGTCGTTCGGATTTATCTGCAGCAACCGCAGGTAGGCGGCTTCAGCGGCCTCGAGGCGCCCGGTGCGCACGTCGACGGCGGCCAGCCCCAGCAGCGCGTCGCGGTTGCCTGCTTCTTCGCGCAGCGCCTGTTGATAGTCGGCGCGCGCTGTCGCGAGGTCGCCGCCGAGGTAGGCGGCGTACGCCGATTCCACTTTGGGGCGCACCTGAGGCGGCGTGCGGCTCGCAGAGAAAGTCGGCGCCGCCGGCGCGGCAGCCGGTGCGGCGACAGGCTGAACCGGACGCGGCGCCGGCTTCGGCTCGACCGCGGCGGGTTTGGGCGCAGCCGCCTTCGTCTCGGCAGCAGCCGGCGCGCTCGTCGCGGGCGCGGTGGTTGCGGGTAACCCCGGAATGGCGGCAGGCGTGGCGGCAGCAACAGGCGCCTCGGCGGGTTTGGCTCCGGCGACTTGCGGCGGCGCCTCGCTTCCGGTCTTTGGCGGATTGGCGTTCACGAGCGCCGGCGGTGAACGCAGCTGGTACCAGAAATAACCCACCGTGCCGAGGAAGAAGATACCCAGCACCGCCATGGTGATGTAGAAGGGCATGCGCGGATTCGGCTCTCTGAACTTCGCCTCGAACACCTTCTTTGCGGTTGCACGCTCCGCCGCCTGGGTTTCCGGTTTTGGAGTGACCGGCTTCTGTGGTTGCGGCGCGGCTGGCGGCTTCTCGACAGCAGCGGTCGGCTGGGGCGCAGCCTTGGGCGCGATGTCGTCGCTCAGGATCTCGAGCGGCTGCCGGATGTCGGGCAGCTCGGGCCGCGTCATCACGGCCTTGGGGCGCGGCGGCGCCGCCTCGGCATCGAGCCGCGGCTCACCGCCCGTGTCTTCCCCGCGCGCGCGGCGTTGCGCTTCTTCCTTGGCTTTCTCCGCCTTTTTGAGCGCCTCGAGGAGCAGGCTCATGGCTTCGCCGATCCCGGATTGCTCAGCTCGGGCGGCTTTGCCGGATTCGGTCGCGCGAGCGTGTTCTCGTCGGGCAGCAGCGAGCGGAAGCGGCGGAAGTCGCCCTCGATGCTCGCGTCGCGCACGACCGTAGGACGCAGGAAGACGACGAGCTCGGTCTTGCGGTTGGTGTTGCGCAGCTGGCGGAACAGCTGGTTCACGCCAGGCACCCGGTTTACGCCGGGAATGCCGTCGTCCACTTCGTCGACCTCGTCCTGCATGAGGCCGCCCATGATGGCTATCTGGCCGCTCTGGATTTGCAGCATCGACTCGAGCTCGCGCGTCTGCAGCAGCGGAACGGTATTCGTGATGTTGAGCGCGACGAGCGCCGGGTTGGGATCGATGGCCTTGCCGATCTCGCGGGTGATCGTCGGGCGTACGTTGACGAGCACGCGGTCGCTGTCGCTGATCTGCGGCGTGACGCTCATCACGAAGCCCACGGCGTAGGGATTGACGGTCGTGGTGAACGCCTGGATGGTCTGGTTCTGGTTTTGCGAGATGTCGGACTTGACGGTGAAGTACACCAGGTTGTCGACCACGCGCAGCATGGCGGTCTGGTTGTTGAGCACGCTCACCTTCGGCGACGAAAGCACTTTCAGCGTGCCGAACGACTCCAGAAGGCGCAGCACCGCGCTGAAGTTGCCGCCCCTGCTGAACAGCCCGACGGTGAAGGCGTCAGTCGTCACGCCGGCCGGGCTGGAGCTGCCCCCGGGGGCGTTGATCGTCAGGCGCCCGCTGCTTTGGCGCGCTACCATGGACCAGTTGATGCCCTGCTGATATTCGTTGTTGAGGCGCACCTCGACCACGGTCGCTTCGATCAGCACCTGGCGCGAGGCGTTCGCGACGACCTGGTCGAGAAATTCCTGGATCTTTTCGTGCTGCCGCCCGGTAGCGCGGATGGTGATGATGCCGGCTTCCTGGTTGGCGATTACCGAAGCCTTCTCGACGTAGGTAGAGGCCGGCACCGGCGGCGTCACGACGGTGGTCGCCGTTGCAGGCGGTGCCGGCTGCCCGGGTGCGCTCGGTTGCGGCGGCGCAGCGACCGCGACGGCCGCAGGCGCGGCCGCCTGCGCGGGCAGCACCTTGTCGGTCTCGCGCAGGATGTCCTTGATGTTGCCAATCAGCGTTTCCCAGAAGTGATTGTTGGAGCGGATCTTGATCGTCTGCTGGGTGCCGCCGCCCGCCGGCGTGCCGGCCGCGGCGCCGGCCCCGGCGACCGCGCTGCCGCCGATCGACGTGCTCAGCGTCACGTCCGATTGCGTGTCGCGCGCCATGTTGAGGTAGTCCACCCGGTAAGTGCGCAGATACGGGCTGTCCGGCACGACGACGATCGTGTTGTCGCGGATCTCGTAGCGCATGTCGACCTGGCGCGCGATGCGGGTAAGCAATTGCGGCAGCGTCTGATCGATGGCGTTCAGCGTCACGCTGCCGCTGATCTCGGGATGCACGTCGACGTTGAGCTTGGCGTCGCGCGCCAAGGCGAAGAGCAGATCCTGGACGCGCACGTTGTTGACCACCACGCTGTAGGTTTCAAGGCGGGCAGTGGGCTTCGGCCTGGGGAGGATCGGCGCCATCTGGACGGGCGGAGGAATGTCGCCGGCGGGGGGCGCCTCCTCGGCAAGGATGTGCTGCTCGGCGGGCTTCATGGGAACGGGTGCGCACGCGGTGAGCAGCGCAGAACCCACGGCGAACGCCAACACGATCCCCAGCTTCATTTCCACCCGCTCCCTCCGACGGGAAGGATATCACGGGCCTCGCTTTAGAAAGCGAGCGTAAACGCCTGTTGCGCAGGACTTTTTGACTAAATTTGACCGCGGAGCTGGGCGAAGCTGCGCGGTGCCGGGCGAAACGCTTGGCGATACTTCGGAGGAAGGCGTTTTTCCGCTTCGGCAGCCTGGTCAAGGCTCGCAAAATCGCCGTACACCACGCGCAAGCGGTACGCGCGGCCGCCCGCCATCGGAATCACGAACAACTCTTCGAGCGCCACCATGTCCTTGGCGCGATTCAGAAAGCGCTCCATGCGCGCCGGGTCGGTATTGTCGGTGACGAAGAACTCGATCGAGTAATGCTCGTCGGGGGTGCGTCCGAGCACCTCCCGGGCCGCGGCGACGCGCTCGGCGAGCAACTTCTGCCGCCCCGTTGAATAGCGCTCGATGCGCCGCGCCTGCTCGGCGCCGAGATACTGCGGCGGCGGGGGCGCTTCGGGCTCCTTGACGGCGACTGGAGCCGCGGCGGGCGCAGGCGCTGCCTGCGCGGGCGGAATTACGCGCGGCGCCGGTTGCGACGGTGCCTGCTCGGTCCATAGCCACTGCAGGGCGATGCCGATCAGGATGCCGGCGGCGACGGCCGCGGCGGCGTACCACGCGGTCCGGTGGCGCGGTCCCAGCTGCGCGAACTCGCAATCGGCGACCGCGGCGCGCACATGCTTGGGGCTTACCGCGTGCGCGCCTTCGGTGAAGGCCGCGAGCAGCGCCTTGTCGGCGAGGATGTTGATGCGGCGTGTGAGCCCCCCGGCGGCGCGCGCCAGGCGCGCCGCCGAGCTCGCAGCGAAAACATCGGGTCCGCGATACCCCGCGGCGCGCATGCGAAAGGAGATGTACTTCACGACCTCCGGCGGGGCGAGCGGCCGCATGCGAAAGCTCTGGGTGACGCGATCGCGCAGCTGGCGCAGCGTGGGTTTTGCGAGCGTGGCATCGAGCTCGGGCTGCCCGAAGAGCACGATCTGCAGGAGCTTGTGGCGGCTGGATTCCAGGTTGGAAAGCAGCCTTACCTGCTCGAGCGTCTCTTCAGGCATGGCGTGCGCCTCGTCGATCAGGATGACGACGCGCCGGCCTTCGGCGTAAAGCCCGATGAGATGCTCCTGCAGCTCGCGCAGCGCCACGGAGGTGCGCTCCGCGCTCAGCTTCAATTGCAGCTCGTCCGCGATCGCCTGCAGGATCTCGTCGCGCGCGAGCGAAGGGGTGGCGAGGTAGATCGTCTCGACGTGCGAGGGCAGCCTTTCCATGAGCACGCGGCAGAGCATCGTCTTGCCGCTGCCGACTTCGCCCGAGACCTTGACGATGCCTTCGTCGTGGACCACGGCGTAGATCAGGGCTTCGAGGGTTGCGCCTCGGTCCGCCCCGTCGAAGAAGAAGTCGGTGTGCGGCGTGATGCGAAACGGCGGCTCGTCCAGCCCGAAGTGCTCGAGGTACAGGGCCATTATTTCCCTCCCAATTTCTCTCCCATCCTGCTGTAGAGCGTGGTGCGGTTGACGCCGAGCAGCTTGGCCGCCTGGCTGACGTTGCCGCGCGTGAGGCGCAGCGCGGCCTCGATATAGCCGCGCTCCCACGCCTTGAGCGTGTCGTCCAGGTTGAAGCTGCCGGCGCGCTCGAGCTGGCGCAGCGCCTGCCCGGCGATGGCGCCCGGGTCGCCGCCGAGCGCCGGCAGCGCCGCTTCCAGGTCGAGCTCGGGCTCGAGCTCGGCGGCGGAAAGCCGCTGTCCGGCGTACTTCGTGGTGAGCCGGATCACGATATTGCGCAGCTCGCGGACGTTGCCCGGAAAGGCGTAGCGCAGCCAGCAGGCTTCGGCCGATTCGTCCAGCGTGAACGGCTGTACGCCGGATTGCCCGGCGTACAGGTGGCGGAAATGCTCGAGGAGCGCGAGCTTGTCGCGGTCCAGCTCGCGCAGCGGCGGCACCTGAAGCGACAGCACCGACAAGCGGTGGAAGAGGTCGGCGCGGAAATTTCCGTCCTTCACGGCTTGGCGCAGATCGCGGTTCGTTGCGGTGATCACGCGTGCGCGCGACACGCGCGGCTGCGTTTCGCCCAGCCGCTGGAATTCGCCGTTTTCGATCACGCGCAGGAGCTTCGCCTGCATCTCGAGCGGCAGCTCGCCGATTTCGTCGAGAAACAGCGTGCCATCCTGCGCGTCCTCGAAGTAGCCGGACTTCGGCGCGGCCGCGCCGGTAAAGGCGCCCTTGGCGTAGCCGAAGAGCGCGGCCTCCACCAGCGTGGGAGCGAGCGCCGCGCAGTTGAGCGCGAAGTACGGCCGCGCGTTGCGCGTGGACAGCCGATGCAGGCTTTGCGCGACGAGCTCCTTGCCGCTGCCCGATTCGCCCTCGATGAGCACCGGGAACGGCGATGCCGCGAATTGCGCGATCTGGGTCTTGAGCTTTTCCATCGGCGCGCTCGAGCCGATGAGCTCCGTGCCTTGCGGCGCCGCGACCTGGGTGGCGCGGTCGAGCACGCGCTTGAGCATCGCGGGGTCGGCGGGCTTGGCAATGAACTCCAGGGCGCCGAGCGCGCGTGCATGGCGTGCACTGGCGGCGTCGTTTTGCCCCGAGAGCACGAAGATCTTCATGCCGGGAGAGTGGCTGAGCAGATCGCCGATCAGGCGGAAGCCCTCGTCCGGGCGGTGCGGCGTGGGCGGCAGCCCCAGGTCGACGAGCGCGAGCTGCGGCGCGGCGGGCAGCTGGCGCAGCAGATCCACCGCCTGGCTGCGCGACTCCACGGCGAGGACCTCGTAGTCCGGGGCGAGCGCGAAGGCGAGCGTGTCGGTGATCAGCGGATCGTCATCGACGACCAGCAGCGAAGGCTTATTGCTCACGGATGCATCTCATGAATGCTTGTTCCAGGCGGGGCTCGGCATAGCGCGCGCATAGCGCCGCGGGCGGGCCGCGGAAACGCACCTGTCCCCGGTCGAGCACCGCGATCGAGGAGCAGAGCTCTTCGACGTCGGCGAGCACGTGGGAGGTAAAAAACAGGGTTCTTCCCTCGGCGGCGAGCCGGCGCAACACGGATTTGACGGCGACGCGCGCGGCCGGGTCAAGGCCGCTCATCGGCTCGTCGAGCACGTACAGGTCGCGCTCGAGCAGAAAGCTGGCGGCGAGGCCGAGCTTCTGCGTCATGCCCTTGGAGAGCTGGCGCACGGGGCGCTCGAGCGCCTGCGCGTCCAGCTCGAGCTCGGCGAGAACCCGCTCGGCGGCGGCGGCGTCGTAGCGCACGCCGGAGATCTGCAGCAGCAGCTCGAGGAACTCGCGGCAGCGCAGGTAATGCGGCGGAACGAAACGCTCCGGCACGTAGGCAAGACGCCGGCGCGACCCGGGAGCGCGCGCGCCGATGCCGAAGAGCTCGATGGTCCCGGAGTCGTAGTCACAGAGGTCCAGCATGCATTTTATGAGGGTGGTCTTGCCCGCGCCGTTCGCGCCGACCAGACCGAAAGCTTCGCCGGCGGGCACTTCGAGGTCGACTTGCCTGAGCGCCTCGAGGCGGCCATAGCGCTTGACAAGCGTGGCGACGCGTACCGCGTCGTTCCCGGGTCCCACCCCCATGCAGGTAATATTACGCCGTGCAGCAAAGCCCCATCGTCGAAATCCAGAACGTCTCGTTCGGCTATGAAGCCGCGCGTCCGGTGCTGCGCGAGGTCACGCTCGCGATTCCGCGCGGCAGTGTCGTCGGCATCATGGGGCAGTCGGGTTGCGGCAAGACCACGCTCCTGCGCATCATCATGGCGGCGTACATGCCCACCGCCGGCACGGCGCGCGTGCTCGGCGCAGCCACCTCCACGCTCGACCGCGAGCGCCTGTACGCCATGCGCCGCAGGATGGGGATGCTGTTTCAGTTCGGCGCGCTTTTCACCGACATGTCGGTGTACGACAACGTGGCCTTTCCCCTGCACGAGCACACCTCGCTGCCCGAAGAGCTGATTCACGACCTGGTGATGCTCAAGCTCCAGGCGGTCGGGCTGCGCGGCGCCGCGCATCTCATGCCGGCCGAGCTTTCCGGGGGAATGGCGCGGCGCGTCGCGCTCGCGCGCTCGACGGCCCTCGACCCGCAGCTCATGCTGTACGACGAGCCGTTCACCGGGCTCGACCCCATCTCGTTCGGCGTCATCGTGCGGCTGATCCGCGAGCTGAACGATTCGCTGGGCGCCACCTCGATCATCGTCACCCACGACGTGCAGGAGGCATTGGGCGTCGTGGATTACGTGTACTTCATGGCCGCCGGCCGCGTGATCGCCCAGGGTGTGCCCGACGAGGTGCGGGGCGCCGACGAGCCCTTCGTCCACCAGTTCGTGAACGGCTTGCGCGACGGTCCGGTGCCGTTCCATTACCCGGCGCCCGAATACGGCGCCGATCTCGAGCTCGCAGGGAGCTGACATGCAATTTGCACAGTGGCTCGAGCACGCGCGCGGCCATTTGGAACGCCTGGGCAACCGCGTCACCTCGGCGGTCTGGCGCATCGGCTTCGCGAGCCGCTTTCTCGCTTACCTGGTCATGCACTCGGGCACGGCGCTGCGGCGCTTCCGCCTGACGACCGCGGAGATCTACTTCGCCGGCGTGTTGTCGCTGATCATCATCGTGGTGTCCGGCCTCTTCGTGGGCATGGTCCTCGGGCTGCAGGGCTACGAGACGCTGCAGCGCTTCGGCGCCTCGGAGTCGCTCGGCGTGCTGGTTGCGCTCTCGCTGGTGCGAGAGCTCGGCCCGGTGGTCGCGGGCCTGCTCTTTGCGAGCCGCGCCGGCTCGGCCATTACGGCCGAGATCGGCCTGATGAAGGCCACCGAGCAGATTTCGGCAATGGAGATGATGGCCGTCGACCCGATCGCCCGCGTGGTCGCGCCGCGCTTCTGGGGCGGCGTGCTCTCCATGCCGCTGCTCGCGGCGCTGTTCTCGGCGATGGGCGTGTTCGGCGGCTACCTCGTCGGGGTGCAGCTGATCGGCGTCGACGCCGGCGCGTTCTGGTCGCAGATGCAGGCGGCGGTGGACGTGCGCAACGACATCATGAACGGCGTCATCAAGAGCGTGGTGTTCGGCATCGCGGTCACCTGGATCTCGGTCTTCGAGGGCTACGACGCCGTGCCGACCGCCGAGGGCGTGTCGCGCGCGACGACGCGCACCGTGGTGACCTCGTCGCTCGCCATCCTCGCGCTCGACTTCGTGCTCACCGCACTCATGTTCACGGGAGGCAACAAGCAATGAACCGATCCACCATTGACCTCTGGGTCGGCGTGTTCGTCGTCCTCGGCATCGCGGGGCTGCTGTTCCTCGCCATGAAGGTCGGCAACCTCGCCTCGTTCTCGACCAACCAGACGTACCAGGTGCAGGCGAGGTTTGCTAACATCGGCGGCCTCAAGGTGAGGGCGCCGATCAAGAGCGCCGGCGTGGTGGTGGGGAGGGTAGGCGACATCCGTTTCGACAATGAGAGCTACGAGGCGATCGTGATGATGAACCTCGACGCCAGCTACCAGTTCCCGCGCGATACCACGGCGAAAATCCTGACCTCGGGGATTCTCGGCGAGCAATACCTGGGCCTCGAGGCGGGCGGCGACGGCGTGATGCTGAAAAACGGCGACCGGCTGCGGCTCACCCAGTCGGCGGTGGTGCTCGAGAACCTCATCAGCCAGTTCCTGTTCAACAAGGCGGCCGAGAGCAAGGAACCGGCCAAGGAACCGGCGAAGTGATGCGGTGGGTATTCCTCGCGCTTCTCGTGGGTCTGGCGGGCTGCGCGACGACCGGCGAGGGCGACCCGCGCGATCCGTTCGAGGGATTCAACCGCGGAATCTACAAATTCAACGAGACGGTGGACGAGGCGATCGCGAAGCCGGTGGCCACCGCGTACCGCGACGTCGTGCACGAAGAGATCCGCAACCGCGTACGCAACTTCTTCTCGAACATCGGGGATGTGTTCATCGGCGTCAACAACGTCCTGCAGGGAAAGCTCTACGACGGCTTCGAGGATTTCATGCGGGTCGTGTTCAATAGCACGCTCGGGGTCTTCGGCATCAACGATGTCGCTTCGGACATGGGCATCGAGAAGCACAACGAGGACTTCGGGCAGACCTTCGGCCGCTGGGGCATCGGGTCGGGCCCCTACCTCGTGCTGCCGATCCTCGGCTCGAGCACGGTGCGCGACGGCGCCGGCACGGCGCTCGACCTTTACACCGATCCGCTCGACGACGTGCGCCCGATGCACGTGCGCAATTCGCTCATCGTGCTGCGGCTCACGGGCGCGCGCGCCGATCTTCTCGAGGCGAGCCGCATCCTCGAGCAGGCGGCGCTCGACAAGTACGTCTTCCAGCGCGACGCCTATCTGCAGCGCCGCCGCAGCCTCGTCTACGATGGCCGGCCGCCACGCGAGCCGCGCGAAGAGGAGGACGAGGAAGACAGGCAAGAAAAGCCGGAAAAACAAGAAAAGCCCGGAAAACAGGACGAAAAACAGGACAAGCAATCCAATTCGTACCTGCCGCGCATCCCCCGCAACTACGAAGCCGTCATGGCTGCCGGATATGCGACTACTCCTTAGCGCCTTCCTGTTTTGCTTTTTCATGCCAGCGGCTCAGGCAGACGATCTCGCGCCCGACGTCCTGGTGAAGAACGTCACCCGCGAGGTGGTGGAGCTCATCAGCAAGGACAAGGAAATCCGCTCCGGAAACCGCGCCAAGCTGATGGAGGTCATCCAGGCCAAGGTGCTGCCGCACTTCAACTTCACCGGGATGACCGCGCTCGCCATGGGGCAGAGCTGGAGAAAGGCCACGCCTGAGCAGAGGAAGCGCCTCACCGGGGAGTTCAAGACCCTGCTCGTGCGCACCTACGCCAGCGCGCTTGCCGCCTACAGCGACCAGAAGTTCGACTACCGGCCGCTGCGCGCCAGGCCGACCGACACCGACGTGATCGTCAACGTGCGCGTGCTGCAGCCGGGCGCGCAGCCGGTGCCGATCGACTACAGCATGGAAAAGACCGCCTCGGGCTGGAAGGTGTACGACGTGATGGTCGGCGGCGTGAGCCTCGTGGCGAACTATCGCACGGAGTTCAACAACACCGTGCGCGAATCCGGCATCGACGGGCTTATCAAGAGCATGCAGGCGAAGAACCACTCTCTGGAGGCGGCTGCGCCGGAAAAGCCGGCGGAGGAGAAATGATCCGCCGCGAAGGCCGCCGCATACTCATCAGCGGCCCGGTGACGCTCGCCAACGTGGCGGCGGTCCTCGACGAGGGCCGGCGCCATCTCGAAGAGGGCGTGCGCACCGTGGACCTTGCCGAAGTCAGCGAAATGGATTCCTCGCTTCTTGCCCTGATGCTCGCCTGGCTGCGCGAAGCGAAGAGCCGCAACCGCGAGCTCGCGTTCGCCAACCTGCCCGAGTCCCTGCGCACCATCGCCCGCCTGTACGGAGTGGACGGCCTCCTTCCGGTCAGTACCTCACGCTGAAAGCCATCGAAGTTCGCAACATCGAGAAGCGCTACGGCGCGCTGCGCGCGCTCGACGGCGTGAGCCTGGAGGTCGAGGAGGGCGAATTCTTCGGCCTGCTGGGGCCGAACGGCGCCGGCAAGACCACGCTCATCAACGTGGTCGCCGGGCTGGCGCGCGCCGACGCCGGCGCGGCGCGCGTCATGGGCGCCGACGTGGTCGCCGACTACCGGCGCGCGCGGCGCATGCTCGGCGTCGTGCCGCAGGAGCTGGTCTTCGATCCGTTCTTCACCGTGCGCGAGACGCTGCGGCTGCAGTCGGGGTACTACGGCATCCGCGGCAACGATGCCTGGATCGACGAGGTGATGGAGCACCTGGACCTCACGGAGAAGGCGCAGGCGAACATGCGCTCGCTTTCGGGCGGCATGAAGCGCCGGGTGCTCGTCGCGCAGGCGCTGGTGCACAAGCCGCCGGTCATCATCCTCGATGAGCCGACGGCGGGCGTGGACGTCGAGCTGCGCCAGGGGCTGTGGCAGTTCGTCCGGCGCCTGAACCGCGACGGGCACACCATCGTTCTCACCACGCACTACCTCGAGGAAGCCGAGGAGCATTGCAATCGCATCGCGATGCTGAAAAGCGGGCGCATCGCGGCGCTCGACTCCACGCGCAATCTGCTCGGCAGGTTCCCCGGGCTGGAGCTGCGGTTGCGCCTGGATCGCGGCGAGCTGCCCGAGGCGTTCCCGGCGCGGCTGGTTTCGCGCGATGGCGCACGCTTCGTCCTCAAGCTCGACGATTACCGCGGCCTCGAGGACGCGCTCGCGCGCCTGCGCGAGGCGGGGCTCAAGGTGCTCGAGATCGAGCTCCAGCCGCCGGATCTCGAGGAGGTGTTCGTGCGGCTCACCGGGCGCGGCGCGTGACGGGCTTCAGAACGCTTTTCGAGAAGGAACTGCTGCGCTTCTGGAAAGTGAGCGTGCAAACAATCGCCGCGCCGGTGCTGGTGGCGGTTCTCTACCTGGTCGTGTTTGCGCAAGCACTCGCAGGCCGGGCGCAGGCCTATCCAGGGGTCGACTATTCCGCCTTCCTGGTGCCCGGCCTCGTGATGATGAGCGTGCTGCAAAACGCCTTCGCGAACAGCTCCTCGAGCCTGGTGCAGTCCAAAATCACCGGCAACATCGTGTTCATCCTCCTGCCGCCTATCTCCTACCTGCAGTTCTTTTGCGCTTACGTGCTGGCGGCGATGGTTCGCGGGCTGGTGGTCGGCGCCGGAGTGCTCGGCGCCACCGTAGGGTTCGTGGAGCTGCGCCTCGAGGCGCCGCTGTGGGCGCTCGCCTTCGCGCTGGTCGGCGCGGCGCTGCTCGGCGCGCTCGGTGTCCTGGCCGGCATCGTTTCCGAGAAAATCGACCAGATGGCGGCGTTCCAGAACTTCGTCATCATGCCGCTCAGCTTCCTTTCGGGCGTGTTCTACTCCATTCACTCGCTGCCGGCGCTGTGGCTGCGCCTGTCGCACGCCAACCCCTTCTTCTACATGATCGACGGATTCCGCTACGGGTTCTTCGGCGTTTCGGATTTCTCTCCGGCGGCGAGCCTTGCGGTGGTGGGCGCGAGCTTGATTGCCGTATCTTTGGTGACCCTTCTCCTCCTCAAATCGGGCTATAAGCTGAGGCATTGACATGGTGACTCCGGAAAGCATCAAGGCGGGCATCGAAGCGGGGCTCGCCTGCGAGCACATCGAGGTCGTCGGCGACGGCGAGCACTTTCAGGCGCTGGTCGTGTCGCCTGCGTTCGCGGGCCGCAACCGCGTGCAGCGCCATCAGCTCGTGTACGCGGCGCTGGGCGAGCGCATGCGCGAGGAAATCCACGCCCTGTCGATGCGCACGCTCACGCCGCAGGAATGGAAGACCGGTGGATAAGCTGAGGCTCACTGGCGGACGCCGCCTCGAGGGCGAAGTTGCCGTGTCGGGCGCCAAGAACGCGGCGCTGCCCATCATGTGCGCGGCGCTTCTTACCGAAGCGCCGTTGTCGCTCGCCAACATTCCGCGGCTCATGGACATCGCCACCATGGCGAAGCTCCTCGGGCAGATGGGCGTGCGCATCGAGCGCACCGCCGACGGGAAGATGTCGCTGCATGCAGAGAGGATCACGGAGCCCACTGCGGCGTATGACCTCGTCAAGACCATGCGGGCCTCGGTCCTCGTGCTCGGACCGCTGCTCGCGCGCTGCGGGCGCGCGAAGGTATCGCTGCCGGGCGGCTGCGCCATCGGCCTGCGTCCCGTGGACCAGCACGTGAAGGGGCTGCAGGCGATGGGCGCCGCGATCTCCATCGATCACGGCTACATGCACGCCGAAGCGAAGCGCCTGCGCGGCACCCGCATCGTCATGGACCTCGTCACCGTGACGGGCACCGAGAACCTGATGATGGCTGCGGCGCTTGCCGAAGGCACGACGCTCCTCGAGAACGCGGCACGCGAGCCGGAAGTCGTCGATCTCGCGAACTGCCTGGCCGCCATGGGGGCAAGGATCGAAGGCGCCGGCACCGACGTGATCCGGATCGAGGGCGTGGCTTCGCTCGCGGGTGCGAGCCACCGCGTGATGCCCGACCGCATCGAGACCGGGACTTACCTTGCCGCCGCTGCGGCGGCCGGAGGCCGCGTGCGCCTGAGCGGCGCGGCCCCCGAAACGCTCGACGCCACGCTGGAGAAGCTGCGCGAGGCGGGCGCCACGATCAGGAAGGGGCGCGACACGGTGGAGATCGAAATGGCGGCACGGCCAACGGCGGTCAGCGTGCGCACCGCGCCGTATCCCGCGTTCGCCACCGACATGCAGGCACAGTTCATGGCGCTCGCGACCGTGGCGACCGGCACAGCGCTCATCACCGAGACCATCTTCGAGAACCGCTTCATGCACGCGCTCGAGCTGCAGCGCCTCGGCGCCGACATTTCGATCCAGGGAAATACCGCGGTGGTGAAGGGCGTCGAGCGGCTGCAGGGCGCAACCGTCATGGCGACCGACCTGCGCGCATCGGCGGGCCTGGTGATCGCCGGCCTCGTGGCCGAGGGCCAGACGGTGATCGAGCGCATCTACCATCTCGACCGCGGCTACGAGGCGCTCGAGACCAAATTGCGCGCGCTCGGCGCCAAGGTGGAGCGCGTGCGTTAGCGTCGGCTGGCTATCCCACTGTTTTGGCGGTAAAATTTCACCTTTTTGCCGCCGCGTATGGCCGACATCAGCATCGCGCTTTCCAAGGGACGGATCTTCGACGAGACCGTACCCCTGCTCGCGCGCGTGGGCATTGCGCCGAAATCCAACGGGGCGAGCTCGCGCAAGCTCATCCTGGCGACTCACCGCAGCGACGTGCGGCTCATCATCGTGCGCGCGACGGACACGCCCACTTACGTGCGCTACGGCGGCGCGGACCTCGGCATCGCCGGCCGCGACGTGCTCGTCGAGCACGGCGGCGATGGCCTGTACCAGCCGGTCGACCTCGGCATTGCGGCCTGCCGCATGATGGTGGCCGTGAAGAAGGGTTTCGATTACGAGGGGGCGGTGCGCCAGGGCGCGCGCCTGCGGGTGGCCACCAAATACGTGAACATCACGCGCGAGCACTTCGCCGCCAAAGGGGTGCACGTCGACCTCATCCGGCTCTACGGGTCGATGGAGCTCGCGCCGCTCGTCGGGCTGGCCGATGCCATCGTGGATCTCGTCTCCACCGGCAACACCCTGCGCGCGAACGACCTGGTTGAAGCCGAACAGATCATGCCGGTATCTGCGCGGCTGATCGTCAATCAGGCGGCGCTGAAAACCAAGCGCGCCGCGCTGCAGCCGCTCATCGATGCGTTCGCCAAGGCGGCGGAAAAATGAAGCTGCGGCGCCTTTCGACGCGCTCGCCTGGGTTCGACGCGGAGCTCGCGGCGCTCACGCGCTACGACGCCGCGCGCGACGCCGCCGTGGAACAGGCCGTCCGCGCGATCCTGGCGGACGTGCGCGCGCGCGGCGATGCGGCGGTACTCGAATACAGCCGGCGCTTCGACCGCGTAAGCGCGCGCTCGATGGCCGAGCTGGAGATGGCTTCCTCGAAAGCAAAAATCGAAGAAAAACTCGCCGCAGCCCTCCGGCTCGCGCACGAGCGCATTCGGCGCTTTCACGAAAAACAGCTGCAGCAATCGTGGGACTACAGCGAGGGCGACGGTACGCACCTCGGCCAGCGCATCACGCCGCTCGAGCGCGTGGGCCTTTACGTCCCGGGCGGCAAGGCGGCGTATCCGTCTTCGGTGCTCATGAACGCGGTACCGGCCAAGGTGGCGGGAGTGCACGAGCTCATCATGGTGAGCCCGAACCCCAACCCGCTGGTGCTAGCGGCGGCCGCGCTTGCCGGGGTCGATCGCGTCATCGGCATCGGCGGCGCGCAGGCGGTGGCCGCGCTCGCCTACGGCACGCAGTCCGTCCCGCGCGTGGACAAGATCGTCGGCCCCGGCAACGTGTACGTCGCCGAAGCGAAGCGCCAGGTTTTCGGCGAAGTGGGCATCGACATGGTGGCGGGGCCTTCCGAGATCCTGGTGATCTCCGACGGGCATACGCCGGCCGACTGGCTGGCCATGGACCTCTTCTCGCAGGCCGAGCACGACGAATCGGCGCAGGCGCTGCTGCTGTCGCCCGACGTGCGCCATATCAACGCGGTGCAGTCGGCGATCGAGCGGCTGCTCGCCGATATGCCGCGGCGCGACACGATCGCCGCCTCGCTGCTCGCCCGGGGAGCGCTCATCGAGACCCGCGACCTCGACGAAGCCTGCGCGCTCGCCAACCGCATCGCGCCCGAGCACCTCGAGCTCTCGGTCGAGGAGCCCCGGGCCTGGCTGCCGAAGCTGCGCAACGCCGGTGCGGTGTTTCTCGGGCGTTGGAGCTCCGAAGCCATCGGCGACTATTGCGCCGGACCTAACCACGTGCTTCCCACCGCCGGCACGGCGCGTTTCTCCTCGCCGCTCGGCGTGTACGACTTTCAGAAGCGCACGAGCATCATCGAGGTTTCACGCGCCGGCGCGGAGAGCCTCGGGCGCATTTCCTCTGTTCTCGCCGAAGGCGAAGGCCTCTCCGCGCACGCGCGCTCGGCCGAAATGCGCTTCAAATGACGCCCGGCGAGCTCATCCGGCCGGAAATCCTCGCGCTGAAGGCCTACCACGTCGCCGAAGCCGACGGCATGGTGAAGCTCGACGCGATGGAGAATCCCTACCCGCTGCCCGAGGCGCTGCGCCGCGGGCTCGCCGAGGTGCTCGCGCGCGTCGAGCTCAACCGCTACCCCGAGCCCAGCGGCCGCAAGCTGCGCGAGCTCCTGGCACGCAAGATGCACGTGCCGCAAGGCATGGAGCTGCTGCTCGGCAATGGCTCCGATGACCTCATCCAGATTGTGACGCTCGCGATGGCGCGCCCCGGCGCGGTCATGATGTTTCCCGCCCCGACCTTCGTGATGTACGGCATGAACGCCACGCTCACCGGCATGCGCGCGGTGCCGGTGCCGCTGCGCGAAGATTTCTCCTTCGATGCAGACGCTTTCGTCGCGCGCATGAAGCGCGAGCGTCCCGCGCTGGTGTTTCTCGCCTACCCGAACAATCCCACCGGCGTGCTTTATCCGGAGGAAGATGTCCTCAAGGTGATCCGCGCCGCCGGGGGCCTTGTGGTCATCGACGAGGCCTACCACGTGTTCGCCGGCAAGAGCTTCATGCCGCGCCTCACGGAATTTCCGAACCTCGTCATCATCCGCACCGTGTCCAAGCTCGGCCTGGCGGGGATTCGCCTCGGCTACCTCGCGGGCCGCCCGGAATGGGTGGAGCAGTTCAACAAGGTGCGCCAGGCCTACAACGTCGGCGTGCTGACGCAGGCGGCGGCGCTTTTCGCGCTCGAGCGCCTGGACGTTCTCGAGGGCCAGGCCGCGCTTATCCGTTCGCAGAGAGACGAATTGAAGAAGGGACTGGAAGGCCTGAAAGGCGTCACGGTGTTCCCTTCGCACGCCAACTTCTTCCTGCTGCGCGTGCCGGACGCCGACGCGGTGTTCGAGCGGCTGAAGCGCCAAGGCGTGCTGGTGCGCAACCTGCACCCCGGAGTCCGCAGCTGTGTGCGGGTAACGGTCGGCACGCCGGACGAAAACCGTATACTGCTAACCGCGCTGCGCGAAGCCCTTACATGAGAACCGCGGAAATCACGCGCAATACGAAGGAAACGCAGATCCGGGTGAAGCTCAACCTGGACGGCAAGGGGGGCGCGCGGCTTTCCACCGGGTTGCCTTTCCTGGAGCACATGCTCGACCAGGTGGCGCGCCACGGCATGCTCGACCTGGAGATCGAAGCGAAGGGCGACCTGCACATCGACGCGCACCACACCGTCGAGGACATCGGCATCACGCTCGGCCAGGCGTTCGCCAAGGCGATCGGCGACAAGGCGGGAGTGCGCCGCTTCGGCCATGCCTACGTTCCGCTCGACGAGGCGCTGTCGCGCGTCGTGATCGATTTTTCCGGACGGCCGGGGCTCGTCTACGACGTGGCGTTCAGCCGTTCGCTCATCGGCGAGTTCGATGTCGACCTGGTGCACGAGTTCTTCCAGGGCTTCGTCAACCACGCGCAGGTGACCTTGCACATCGACAACCTGCGCGGCGACAACGCGCACCACCAGTGCGAGACGGTGTTCAAGGCTTTCGCGCGTGCGCTGCGCATTGCGGCCGAGGCCGACCCGCGCGCCGCGGGAACGGTGCCTTCGACCAAGGGTTCGCTGTAATTTGAGAATCGCGGTCGTCGATTACGGCATGGGCAATCTGCGCTCGGTGTCCAAGGCCATCGAGCACGTCACCCCGCAGGCCGAGGTCATGGTGACCGCCGACCCGGACAGGATCGCTTCATGCGAGAGAGTCGTCGTCCCGGGCCAGGGCGCGATGCCCGACTGCATGCGCCAGCTCCGCGAGAGCGGGGCGCGCGAGGCGGTGATCGAGGCGGCGCGCTCAAAGCCCTTTCTCGGCATCTGCATCGGCCTGCAGATGCTCTTCGAGCATGGCGAGGAAGGCGATACGCAGGGGCTGGGGCTGCTCGCGGGCGATGTGCCGCGCTTCTCGGTGCCGGGGCTCAAAATTCCGCACATGGGCTGGAACGAAGTCTTGCAAACCCGGGCGCACCCCCTTTGGGCCGACATCGCCGACGCCAGCCGCTTCTATTTCGTGCACAGCTACTATCCCGCGCCGCGGGATCCGGCGCTGACCGCCGGAACCGCGGTGTACGGGAAGCCCTTTACCTGCGCGGTGGCCCGGGATAACATTTTTGCCGTCCAGTTCCATCCGGAAAAAAGCCAGTCCGCGGGCCTGCAACTCCTGTCCAACTTCGTGCGCTGGCGTCCTTGATGTGTTGGTAATACCTGCAATCGACCTGAAGGACGGGCGCTGCGTGCGCCTCAAGCAGGGCGACATGCGCACTGCGACCGTGTTCTCGGAAGAGCCCGTGGCCATGGCGAAGCACTGGGCGGCACAGGGGGCGCGGCGGCTGCACATCGTCGACTTGAATGGCGCGATCGCCGGCCGGCCGAAGAACGAGAAAGTGATCCGCGACATCGTCGCGGCGGTCGGCGACAAGGTGCCGATCCAGCTCGGCGGCGGCATCCGCGACCTCGATGCGATCGAGAGCTACCTCGATGCCGGGGTGAGCTACGTGGTCATCGGCACCGCGGCGGTGAAAAACCCCGGATTCCTGTCCGACGCCTGCTACGCGTTCCCGGGGCACGTCATCGCCGGCCTGGACGCGAAGGAAGGCAAGGTGGCGGTGGAAGGCTGGTCGAAGATGACCGGGCACGACGTCGTCGATCTCGCCAGGAAATTCGAGGAATACGGGGTCGAGGCGATCATCTACACCGACATCGGCCGCGACGGCATGATGACCGGCATCAACATCGAGGCGACGCTCAAGCTCGCCCAGGCGCTCAAGACGCCGATCATCGCCTCGGGCGGCCTCAACAGCGTCGCCGATGTGGAAACGGTGTGCGCCAAGCTCGTCCCGGAGGGCATCATCGGCGCCATCGCCGGGCGCGCCCTGTACGAGGGCAAGCTCGACCTCAAGTCCGCGCAGGCGGCGGCCGACAAGGCGCTCGGCAAGGGCTGACCATGCCGCTCGCCAAACGGGTGATTCCCTGCCTCGACGTCACCGCGGGCCGGGTGGTGAAGGGCGTCAATTTCGTCGCGCTGCGCGACGCCGGCGACCCGGTGGAGATCGCCGCGCGCTACGACGCCGAAGGCGCCGACGAGCTCGCGTTTCTCGACATCACGGCGAGCTCGGACGAGCGCGACATCCTGCTGCACGTCATCGAGGCGGTTGCCGCGCGCGTATTCATCCCGCTCACGGTAGGCGGCGGCGTGCGCAAGGTCGAGGACGTGCGGCGGCTGCTCAACGCGGGCGCGGACAAGGTCTCGATCAACACTGCCGCAGTGCAGAACCCGCAGCTCGTGCGCGAGGCCTCGGGCATCGTCGGCTGCCAATGCATCGTCGTGGCGATCGACGCGAAGAGAAAAGGCGCTGCATGGGAGGTCTACACCCACGGCGGGCGCAAACCGACCGGGCTGGACGCGGTGGAATGGGCCCGGCGCATGGAGGCGGCGGGCGCTGGAGAGATCCTGCTCACCAGCATGGATCGCGACGGCACGCGAGACGGTTTCGATCTGCAGCTCACGCGCTCGGTGTGCGATGCGGTCGGCGTGCCGGTGATCGCTTCGGGCGGCGTCGGCACGCTCGAGCACCTCGCCGAAGGCGTGATCGAGGGCCATGCCGACGCGGTGCTCGCGGCGAGCGTGTTCCATTTCGGCGACTTCACGGTGCGCCAGGCGAAACAGCATATGCGGCAGCGCGGTATCGAGGTGCGCTTGTGAAAACCGCAAATCAGGGACAGACCACGTTTTTTTCTCTTCGTTGCCCGGTCCGGGAAAAACGTGGTCTGTCCCTGATTTTGTTTTTGGGGTTCGCATGAGCTGGCTCGACGAAATTCCCTGGAACAAGGACGGATTGATCACGGCCATCGCGCAGGACGCCTCTTCCGGGAAAATCCTGATGGTCGCGTGGATGAACCGCGAAGCCCTGAAGGAGACGGTCGAAAGCGAGCAGGCGGTCTACTGGTCGCGCTCGCGCAAGAAGCTGTGGCGCAAGGGCGAGGAATCCGGGCACGTGCAGAAGGTGACCGAGGTGCGCCTGGACTGCGACGCCGACGCGGTGCTGCTGAAAGTGGAGCAGGCAGGCGGCATCGCCTGCCATACCGGACGCGAAAGCTGCTTTTTCCGAAAACTCGAGGACGGGAGGTGGGTGACGACCGATCCGGTGCTCAAGGATCCCTCGCTCATCTACAAGAAATGAAGCAAGGCCTCGCACAGACGCTCGAACGCATCGCCGCGATCATCGAGGAGCGGAAAAGCTCCAGCACGGAGAAGTCATACGTGGCGCGCCTGCTCGCGGACGACGAGGACGCGGTCCTGAAGAAGATCGGCGAGGAGGCCACCGAGACGGTGCTTGCCGCGAAAAGCGGCGACCGGCTGCATCTCGTGCGCGAGACCGCAGACCTGTGGTTCCACTGCATGATCCTGCTCGCGCGGCACGGCCTGGGACCGGGCGACGTGCTCGCCGAGCTGCACCGCCGCGAAGGCATTTCCGGACTGGACGAAAAGGCCGCCCGCAAGCACAACAAGCGAGCATGACAAGCGACGCTAATTGCATTTTTTGCAAAATCGTCCGGGGCGAGATCCCGGCGAAGAAGGTCCACGAGGACGAGCATATCCTCGCCTTCCACGACGTGCGGCCGCAGGCGCCGGTGCACCTGCTCGTCATTCCCAAGGTCCACGTGCCGACGCTGTACGACGCGAACCTGAACCATCAGGAGGCGCTGGGCCGGATGCTCGCGCTGGCGGGCGAGCTCGCACGCAAGGAAGGCGCCGCCGATGGCTTCCGCGTCATCATCAACACCGGCCGGGTCGGGCACCAGGAGGTGTATCATCTCCACATGCATGTCCTGGGCGGGCCGGAACCTCTTGGTCCGATGCTTGCTCGAAGGAAATAAGGAGACGCTATGGGCTCGTTCAGCATCTGGCATTGGCTGATCGTCCTTTTGATCGTGATGCTGATTTTCGGCACCAAGAAGCTGCGCAACATGGGCGCGGATCTTGGCGGTGCGGTGCGCGGGTTCAAGGAAGGCATGCGCGAGGGCGGCGAGAAGCCCGCCGACGCGCCGGCGCCCCAGGTCACCGGCAAGACGGTCGAGGGCGAGGTCAAGGGCAAGACCGAGCAGAAAGCCTGACCCCGGCCGCGGTTTACGACGAAGGCGCCCGAGCGGGCGCCTTTTTATTCTCCAGCCGATGTTCGACATAGGGTTTTCCGAGCTTCTGGTCATCGGGATCATCGCTCTGGTGGTCATCGGTCCCGAGAGGCTGCCGCGCGTGGCGCGCACCATCGGCCATCTGGCCGGGCGGCTGCAGCGCTATGTCACCGACGTCAAAGCCGACATCAACCGCGAAATCGAGCTGGAAGAGCTGCGCAAGATGCGCGACTCGATGCAGCAGGCGGCGAGCGAGCTCGAGTCCTCCGTGCAAACCGAGCTCGGCAAGACGGAAACTGACCTCAACAAGACGGTCGAGGACGTCGTCAAAGGCAAACCGGCGGAAACCAAGACCCCATGAGCGACCAGGAGACGTTCGTCTCGCATCTGGTCGAGCTGCGGCAGCGGCTCGTGCACTCGCTCATCGCTATCGGCGTCGCGCTCGGCGTGCTCCTCGTGTGGCCCGGCGCCGGCGCCATATACGACTACCTCGCGCTTCCGTTGATGCGCGCCCTGCCCGAGGGCGCCCGCATGATCGCCACGGGCGTGATCACGCCGTTCCTCGTGCCGCTGAAAGTGACGGCGATGGCGGCGTTCATGCTGGTGCTGCCCTACGTGCTCTACCAGGCGTGGGCCTTCGTCGCTCCAGGCCTGTACGAGCACGAGAAGCGCCTCGCGCTGCCGATCATCGTCGGCAGCACGGTGCTTTTCTTCTGCGGCGTCGCGTTCTGCTACTTCCTGGTCTTCGGCAGGGTATTCGCGTTCATCAACGAGTTCGCGCCGAAGTCGATCACCCCGGCGCCCGATATCGAGGCGTATCTCAGCTTCGTGCTCACCATGTTCCTCGCGTTCGGTCTCGCCTTCGAGATCCCCATCGTGGTGATCATCCTCGTGCGGGCCGGGGTGGTTTCGGTCCAGAAGCTGGCCGAGATCCGGCCTTATGTCGTGCTCGGCAGCGCGGTCGCGGCCGCCGTTGTCACGCCACCCGACGTGGTATCGATGCTCGCGCTGCTGATACCCATGTGCCTGCTCTACGAGGCGGGCCTGTTCCTCGCGCGCTTCGTCAGCGTGCGCCGAAGAGAAACCGATCCACTAGATCAAACTGATCCGGCACGTTGAGCGCCGGCGCGTGGCCGCAACCCGTGGGGTCAGAGCATTTGCTCTATCCCCGACGTCATTCTGCGCGCGCTTGCGGCTTCGGCCGGCGGCCGACGGTCACATTGGCGTCGAAGTCCCTGCCTTGGCGCTTGAGCTTCATCTTAGCGCTGGTAGCGGGCGGCAGCGCGGCGATGAGGTTCAGCATGGCGGTCGGATCGGCCACCGGCTTGTCTTCGACTTCCAGCAGCACGTCGCCGGGCTTGATGCCCGCCTTGTCGGCCGGGCCGCCGCGCAGCACGCCGGCGATGAGCGCGCCGGCCGTGCCCGGCAGCTTGAACGATTCGGCCACGCCCGGCGTAATCTCCTGCACTTCGACGCCGATCCAGCCGCGCGTCACGGCTCCGGTCTTGATGATCTGCTCGAGGACCATCTTCGCCGTGGACACCGGGATGGCGAAGCCGATCCCCATCGAGCCGCCCGAGCGCGAAAAGATCGCCGTATTGATGCCGACCAGATTGCCGCCGGCGTCGACCAGCGCGCCGCCCGAATTGCCGGGATTGATGGCGGCGTCGGTCTGGATGAAGTTCTCGAAGGTATTGATGCCCAGGCCCGTGCGCCCGAGCGCCGAGACGATGCCGCTGGTCACCGTCTGGCCCACGCCGAACGGATTGCCGATCGCGAGAACCACGTCGCCCACGCGCAGCGCATCGGAGGAGCCGAAGGTGATCGCCGGGAGGTTCTCGGCGCTCACGCGCAGCACCGCGAGGTCGGTTTCCGGATCGTTGCCCACCACTTTCGCAAGGAGCTTCTTGCCGTCGTGCAGCGCCACTTCGATCTCGTCCGCGGCCTCGACGACGTGATGGTTCGTGAGCACGTAGCCGCTCGGGCTGACGATCACGCCCGAGCCGAGGCTCGCGGCGCGCTGCGCCTCCTCGGGAATCTGATCGCCGAAGAAGCGCCGGAAAATCGGATCGTTGAGCAGCGGATGGCGCGGCGCGCGGATTTCCTTCGAAGTGAAGATGTTGACGACCGAAGGCATCGCGCGCTCCACGGCGGCATGGAAGGAGCCGCCACGCGCTGCGCCGGGCAGCGGCCCTGCCGAGGGCGCCTGCTGCACGAGCGCGACCGGCGCGGGGCTTCCGGCGCGCTGCGGCAGCCATTCGGGCCGGAACGTCGAGATGACGAACAGCACCGCTACCGCAACGGTGGCTGCCTGCGAAAAGATGAGCCAGAGGCGCAGCATGAGGAGGCGCTAGTATACAAAATTCCTTCGATAATTTAAGCGCTTACGGGCGAAAACGTGGACATTTGGAGGCCCCCTCTGTAAAATCGCCCATTTTTTCCCGCCGCAACTTCCGCTTCCACAAGAACTCCATCTCCATGAGCGATCAGGCAAAAGTAGACAAGACGCGGCGCAATCTGATGGTCGCCACGTCGGTCGTCGGCGGCGCCGCCAGCGTCGGCGCAGCGATTCCGTTCGTCATCAGCATGTGGCCTTCCGAGCGCGCCAAGGCTGCCGGGGCGCCAATCGAGGTCGATATTTCCAAGCTCCCGCCCGGCGAGCTCGGGGTGTTCGAGTGGCGCGGCAAGCCGGTGTGGGTGATGAAGCGCACCCCGCAGATGCTCGACGGGATCAAGCAGGTGGATGGGCGCGTTTCCGACCCGCAGTCCAAAGTGCCGCAGCAGCCCGACTACGCGAAAAACGAGTTCCGCTCGGCGAAGCCCGGTCTGCTGGTGCTGGTCGGCGTATGCACGCACCTTGGCTGCTCGCCGCAGTTCAAGCCGGCCTCCGACAAGGCCGAGATGGGAGCGGACTGGACGGGCGGCTTCTACTGCCCCTGCCACGGCTCGAAATTCGACCTGGCCGGGCGCGTCTACGCCGGATCGCCGGCGCCCATCAATCTCGAGGTGCCGCCCTACACGTTGGTGTCGGATTCGACGCTCGTCATCGGCGAAGACAAGGAAAAGAAAGGGGCCTGAACATGACGTCGCGTCTCCAGGCTTTGTGGGGATGGTTCGATTCGCGCATGCCTTCCGCGGCGGAGCAATGGCGCATCCACGCCGCCGAGTACTACGCGCCGAAGAACTTCAACTTCTGGTACTTCTTCGGCTCGCTTGCGCTTCTGGTGCTGGTGATCCAGATCGTCTCGGGCATCTTCCTGACGATGAACTACAAGCCCGACGCGGCGCTCGCGTTCGGCTCGGTCGAATACATCATGCGCGACGTCCCGGGCGGGTGGATCCTGCGCTACATCCACTCCACCGGCGCCTCGGCGTTCTTCATCGTGGTGTACCTGCATATGTTCCGCGCCATGCTGTACGGCTCCTACCGCGAGCCGCGCGAGCTGGTGTGGCTCTTCGGCGTGCTGATCTACCTCACGCTGATGGGCGAGGCCTTCTTCGGCTACCTGCTGCCGTGGGGCCAGATGTCGTACTGGGGCGCGCAGGTGATCGTCAACCTGTTCGGCACCATCCCGTTCATCGGACCCGACCTCGCGCTCTGGGTGCGCGGCGACTACGTCGTCTCCGACGCGACGCTGAACCGCTTTTTCGCCTTGCACGTCATCGCCCTGCCGCTGGTGCTGCTCGGGCTCGTGGTGGCGCACCTGCTCGCGCTGCACGACGTGGGCTCGAACAACCCCGACGGCGTGGAGATCAAGAAGCTCAAGGGACCGGACGGTCACCCGCTCGACGGCATTCCGTTCCATCCTTACTACACGGTGAAGGACATCGTCGGCGCGGTGGTGTTCCTCGCCATCTTCGCGTTCGTGATGTTCTTCGTGCCGGAGATGGGCGGCTACTTCCTCGAGAACAACAACTTCATCCCGGCGGATCCGCTGAAGACGCCGACGCACATCGCGCCGGTGTGGTACTTCACGCCTTTCTATTCGATCCTGCGCGCGGTGCCGCCGCTGTTCAACTCGCAGTTCCCCGGCGTGCTGGCGATGGGCGTCGCGGTGGTGATCCTGTTCTTCCTGCCGTGGCTCGACCGCAGCCCGGTGAAGTCGATCCGCTACCGCGGCGGCCTGTACAAAGGCTGGCTCGCCGCCTTCGTCGTGGTGTTCGTGCTGCTGGGCTACCTCGGGGTAAAGCCGACCACGGTCTGGGGCCAGTTCGGCTTCGAGGCTTTCTTCCTCGACACGCGCGACGTCGCCACCTGGGTGGCTCGCCTGTGCACGATCGTGTACTTCCTGTTCTTCATCCTCATGCCCTGGTACACCGCGCGCGACAAGGTCAAGCCGGTGCCTGACCGGGTGACCCCATGAAAAGATTACTGTTTCTGATGATGCTCGCCCCGGTTCTCGCATGGGGGGCCGAAGCCGGCTATCCGCTGGACCGCTCGCCGCACGAGCCCACCGACCTCGTGAGCCTGCAGTCGGGCGCACGGCTTTTCGTCAACTACTGCCTCGGCTGCCATAGCGCGCAATACATGCGCTACAGCCGGCTCACCGAAATCGGCCTTACCGAGCAGCAGATCAGGGACAACCTGCTCTTCACCGGCGAAAAGGTGGGCGACATGATGAAGGTGCCGATGGGCGCGCAGGCGAAGCAGTGGTTCGGCGTGGCGCCGCCGGATCTCTCCGTCGTGGCGCGCTCGCGCGGCGCGGACTGGCTCTACACCTATCTGCGCACCTTCTACCGCGATCCGAAGACCGCCACCGGCTGGAACAACGCGGTGTTCGAGAACGTCGGCATGCCGCACGCGTTGTGGAGCTTGCAGGGCGAGCGCGGCTACGACCCGGAAAAAAACCAATGGACGCAGATCACCAAGGGCGCGCTCTCCCAGGTGGAGTACGACATGGCGGTGCGTGACCTGGTGAACTTCCTGGTCTACGTCGGCGAGCCGGCGGCGATCAAGCGCAAGACGATCGGCATCGTCGTGCTGCTCGTGCTCGGCGTTCTTTTCATTCTTACGTACCTTCTGAAGAAGGAATTCTGGAAGGACGTGAAGTAGGCGTCTTTCTCAGGCCCCAATCCGCCATGATGCAACTTTATTCGGGCACCACCTGCCCTTTCAGCCACCGCTGCCGCTTCGTGCTCTACGAGAAGGGCATGGATTTCCAGGTCATCGACGTCGACCTGTACAACAAGCCCGAGGACATCGCGGTGATGAACCCGTACAACCGGCTCCCGGTGCTGGTCGAGCGCGACCTGATCCTGTACGAGTCGAACATCATCAACGAGTACATCGACGAGCGCTTCCCGCATCCGCAGCTCATGCCCGCCGACCCCGTGATGCGCGCGCGTGCGCGGCTCATGCTCTTCAACATGGAGGTCGAGCTGTTCTCGCAGATCGAGGCGCTCGAGAGCGGCAAGGACAAGGCGGTGGAGAAGGCGCGCCAGCACGTCACTGACCGGTTGATCGAGCTCGCGCCGGTGTTCACCAAGACCAAGCACATGCTCGGCGACGAGTTCAGCATGCTCGACGTCGCCGTGGCGCCGCTGCTGTGGCGCCTGGACCACTACGGGATTAAACTCGGCAAGACGGCGGCGCCGCTCATGAAGTACGCCGAGCGCATCTTCTCGCGGCCGGCGTTCATCGAAGCGCTGACGCCTTCCGAAAAGGTGATGCGGAAGTAACTTGAACGAGATTCCGACCAAGCCCTACCTGCTGCGCGCGCTGTTCGAGTGGTGCGTGGACAACGGCTACACGCCGCACCTCGCGGTCAAGGTCGACTCGCGCGCGCAGGTGCCGCAGGAATACGTCAAGAACGGCGAGATCACGCTCAACATCAGTCCCAACGCCGTGCACAAGCTGCAGATGGGCAACGAGCTGGTCGAGTTCTCGGCACGCTTCGCCGGCGTCGCGCGCCAGATTTCGGTGCCGGTGGGCAACGTCTACGCGCTCTATGCGCGCGAGACCGGGCACGGCATGACCTTCGACATCGAAGGGCCCAAGCCGGGCCTGCAGGCGAGCGCCGGGACCGAGCCCAAGCTGCCCGCCCTCAAGCCGCCCGCTTCGCTGCCGGTGCCGAGCACGCCCGAGCCGCCGAAGAAGCCCTCGGGCGGCAAGCCGACATTGCGCCGCATCAAGTAGGCGCATAATCGCCCGCGCGCCGGTTTAGCTCAGGGGCAGAGCAACCGCCTTGTAAGCGGTAGGTCGTCCGTTCGATTCGGACAACCGGCACCATCCCATGAGAGTGATTCTGCTCCTTCTTGCCCTGCTCGCCGGCTGCGCCGAGCGGCCGCGGATCGGCATCACCATTTCGAACTCGCCGGGATCGATCGAAAGCTGCGTGCCGCCCAAGCCGGGCGGTGGCTGCTAGAGAAAAACTGCTGGGGAAACGCCAAATCGCTTGGCTAGGGCCTTTGCCTGGCGGGCATTGATTTTCCGATTGCCAGAGAGTATTTCGGATACCACTCCTTGAGTTCCGATCTCCTTCCGTAGATCGGATTGCTTCAAGCCGTGTTGGTCGATGAGGAACTTCAATACTTCTAGGGGCTTTGCAGACTCGAGTCCCGGGGTTTTTTCGTCCTCGTATTGAGCGACAAGCGCGCCGATAACATCAAGCAGATCGGCGAGGGGATGATCTTCATCATCCCCGACAAGATCCAAAAGTTCATCCATCAGCGCTTGCATGCGCGTGTAGTCGCGTTCATTACGAATAGGTCCGAAAAAAGGGACTGAATCGCGCAGTCCCTTCCATGCAGGAATGAGTTTGTTGAGCTTGGGATCAGTTGTCGCCGTCGATTTCACTGGTTCTTCCACTGGTCCTGGTCGTACTCCTCATGAGAGAGAACGGCCCGGACGTAAATTCGTTTACGATTAAAGTGAATTACTACTATCAGCCTAAATTTGTTGCCGCCTATGTCAAAAACGACAAATTTGCCGACCTTGTCGACCGTTCTAAACGTCTGCTTGAGTTGCGCGAAATTCTCAAAATTCGTTGTCCTGCAAATCGTGAGCCAGTTTCTTAGCGGCTTTTCAGCCTCTGGGTGTAAGTTCCAGAACTCCACCAGAGGCCTCTTTGCGATTACCCGCACGAGGGGTTCTCCTCACCGTTAGTGATGGTGCGTTCGTCGTCGTATTCATCAGCATCTCCTTAGCAGTTGTCTTTGACGTTTCGGTGAACGTCGCCATGTGCTACCAGTTTTTACGCTACGAGCTGTCCATAAATCGCCTCTGGGGAACGGTGAATCTCATTCTGAGATAGACGCCAGCCATTGTCAACCGTCCAAAAATAAAAAGCCCGCCGAAGCGGGCTTTCAGTTTTGAGGCGAAGCCTTAGAGGGGCTTGATGTTCGCCGCTTGCAGGCCCTTGGGGCCGCGCTTCACTTCGAACTCGACCTTCTGGCCTTCCTTGAGCGTCTTGAAGCCGCTCATCTGGATCGCGGTGTGATGCGCGAACAGATCTTCACCGCCCTCGGTCGGGGTAATGAAGCCGAAGCCTTTGGAGTCGTTAAACCACTTTACGGTACCGGTTGCCATGTTCATCCACTTCCTGTGATAAATGCCGCGACGATTCCGGGCGCGACGAAGCCGGGCATGACGATCAAGGAAGTGATTTGACTGCCACTACGGACGCTGCTGGATGCGGCGGGTGTGAGGTGCAAATTCGCTGCCTGATGAATCACTGCGCGGCCATCATATCATCTTTTGCGCGCTTTTCTCGGGGGCGGCTCCGGCACCGGCAGCGGCAGCGCCGTCTGGTATTTAACTTGCTTCAGAGCGAAGCTCGACTTGATGTTGCCGACTCCGGGCACGCGCGACAGAAACTCGAGGATGAAGCGCTCGAACGCGGGCACGTCGGGCACGACCACGCGCAGCAGATAATCGGCATCGCCCGTCATCAGGTAGCACTCCATCACTTCCGGCCGCTCGCGCACCGCTTTCTCGAAGGTGTCGAGCGCCGGCTCGATCTGCTTTTCCAGCGTGACCTGGACGAGAACATTCACCGTCAAACCCAGGCGCTTCGAGTCGAGCAGGGTGACGTGGCGGTTGATGTAGCCGCCTTTCTCCAGCGCGCGCACGCGCGCGAGGCAAGGCGAAGGCGAGAGGTTCACCGCGCGCGCGAGCTCCACGTTGGAGATGCGCGCGTCGTGCTGCAGGCGCTCGAGAATGCGCAGGTCGATGGCGTCCATCGCGGCATGATATGCCGTTTGAGCGGTCGTGAACGGCAAAAAACGACACCACCTGCTTGACGCACGGCGATACGATGCTCGAATGACCGACCTTTCCGATATCGTCACTTCCGCCTCCTGGCGGGTGAATCCTCCCGACGCCGATCCCACGGAGACGCGTGAGTGGCTGGAAGCCTTCGATGCCCTGGTCGCCGCGGAAGGCCGCGAGCGCGCGACGTTCCTGTTGCGCAAGCTCCTGGATCACGCGCGCGCGCGCCGCGTGCCGCTTCCGCCGGTCTTGAACACGCCGTACAAGAACTCCATCGCGCTCGCGCATCAGCCGCAATTTCCCGGCAATCGGGAGCTCGAGCAGCGAATTTCTTCGATCGTGCGCTGGAACGCGCTGGCGATGGTGGTGCGCGCCAACCGCGCGTCTCCCGAGCTGGGCGGGCACATCGCGAGCTATGCGTCAGCGGCCGATCTCTTCGAGGTCGGGTTTAACCACTTTTTTGGCGCCGACGACCTCGTGTACTTCCAGCCGCATTCGGCGCCGGGGATCTATGCGCGCGCGTTCCTGGAAGGCCGGCTTACCGAGGAGCAGCTCGACCACTACCGCAGAGAGACGCAAGGCAAAGGGCTGTCTTCCTACTGCCACCCGTATCTGATGCCGGATTTCTGGCAGTTTCCCACGGGCTCCATGGGCCTCGGCCCGATCAACGCGATCTACCAGGCGCGCTTCGTGCGCTATCTCGCGAATCGGGGAATTCTTGATGACTCTTCGAAAAAAACAAAAATCTGGGCGTTCGTCGGCGACGGCGAAATGGACGAGCCCGAATCGCTCGCCGGGCTGTCGGTGGCGGCGCGCGAGGGGCTCGACAACCTCATCTTCGTCGTCAACTGCAACCTCCAGCGCCTCGATGGCCCGGTGCGCGGCAACGGCTCGATCGTGCAGGAGCTGGAGGGCCTTTTCGCCGGAGCGGGCTGGAACGTGATCAAGCTGCTGTGGGGCTCGGATTGGGATCCGCTCTTCGCCCGCGACGAGGACGGCGTGCTCCTCAAGCGGCTGCACGAGACGGTCGACGGCGAGTTCCAGACCTACGCCGCCACCGACGGGCGCTTCAACCGCGAGCATTTCTTCAACAAGTATCCCGAGCTGCGCGAGCTCATCGCCGACATGAGCGACGAGGACATCGACCGCCTGAAGCGCGGCGGCCACGACCCGGTGAAGATTCATTCGGCCTACCACGCGGCGCTGCACCACAAGGGCCAGCCCACGGTGATCCTCGCGCAGACGAAGAAGGGCTACGGCATGGGGCTGTGGGGCCAGGGAAAGATGGGCACCCACCAGCAGAAGAAGCTCGACGACGCGGCGCTGCGCGAATTCCGCGACCGCTTCGCGCTGCCGCTCTCGGACGACGATGTCGCGCAGCTGCGCTTCTACCATCCCGGGCGCGGCAGCCCGGAGACGAAGTACCTCGAAGCGAGAAGGAAGCAGCTCGGCGGCTACCTGCCGGCGCGCAAAAGCGCAGCGCCCCGCTTGGGAGTTCCAAGGTTGGTTTCCAATGAAAGAAATCAATCGACCACCATGGTGTTCGTGCAATTGCTTACTCAGCTGATGCGCGACGAGAAGCTCGGCCCGCGCGTGGTGCCGATCGTCGCCGACGAGGCGCGTACCTTCGGCATGCAGACGCTCTTCCGGCAGGCGGGCATCTACTCGGCGGTCGGGCAGCTCTACGAGCCCGAGGACCACGAGGAGCTGCTCTATTATCGCGAGGCGAAGAACGGGCAGATCCTGGAGGAAGGCATCACCGAGGCCGGCGCGATCTCTTCGTGGCTCGCCGCCGCGACGGCGTATTCGGCGCACGGCACGCCGATGCTGCCCTTCTACATCTACTACTCGATTTTCGGCTT
Organism: Betaproteobacteria bacterium; assembly: GCA_004297625.1. GTDB lineage: Bacteria > Pseudomonadota > Gammaproteobacteria > Burkholderiales > SG8-39 > SCGC-AG-212-J23. The sequence continues at coordinate 171,996 of SCTY01000026.1, forward strand.
CCAGCGCGTCGGCGATCTCATCTGGGCGGCGGGCGACTCGCGCGCGCGCGGCTTCCTCGTGGGCGGCACTGCCGGGCGCACCACGCTTGCCGGCGAGGGCTTGCAGCACCAGGACGGCTCCTCGCATCTCATCGCCTCCACGGTGCCGAACTGCCGGGCCTACGATCCTTGCTTCGGCTACGAGCTCGCCGCGATCGTCGAGGACGGCGCGCGCCGGATGCTGGAAGCGCAGGAAGACGTCTTCTATTACGTGACGGTCGCGAACGAGAACTACGCGCACCCGCCGATGCCGGAAGGCGCCAAAGAAGCGATCCTCAAAGGGATGTACGCGCTGCGCCCGGGAGCCGACGTCCAGCTGCTGGGATCGGGCCCGATCCTGCGCGAGGTCATCGCGGCGGCCGATCTCCTGGAGAAGGAATGGGGGGTGAGCGCCGGCGTCTGGAGCGTGACCTCGTTCACCGAGCTGCGCCGCGACGGCATGGCGGCGCAGCGCGCTCGCCGGCTGGGGCAATCGGCCGACTGCTGGGTCGAGAAATGCCTTGGAAGAACTTCTGTCACCGTTGCGGCGAGCGACTATGTGAGCGCGGTTGCCGACCTCATCTGCCCTTACGTTCCCGGCCGCTACGTGGCGCTCGGCACCGACGGGTTCGGCCGCAGCGATACGCGCGCGGCGCTGCGCACCTTCTTCGAAGTGGATTCCAGGAGCATTGCCGTGGCGGCGCTCGCCGCGCTCGAGCACCGCTCAGTCGGCGAGGCGCGGCGGCGTTACGGGATCGACGCCGCTACGCGGCCCCCCTGGCAGCGGTAAAGGCTTTTCGCCTTTCTTCTGCACTACAGGAGGCGGTAAGCGCAGCACGTAGGTCTCCGCCATCTTCATGCGCTCGTAAGGGCGCAGTTGCCGCGCGATTTCCGGGTCGGCATTCAGCGGCTGGCCGACGTACGGCTCCAGCGGCTGGGACGGCGTGCCGCGCGCGAAGTCCGCGCCGCGGCGGTCGAGCTCGATGAGCGCGCGCTGGACTTCCTGCTCGTGAGGATGCTGCGCGAAGCAGTTCAACGGAAAAAATAGAAGTAAAACCGCGAAGCGCGTCATTGCGCTTCGGCGAGGTTGCGCTCGCGGATCGCCCCGGCAAAATCCAGCACCGCGCGCGCAAGCGCCACGCGGTCGTCGATCGTGCGCATGATGGTGTTCGCGGCCGCGACCTGGAGGCCGAGCGCGCGCACCGACTGCGCGAAGGCGATGTCCTCCTGGTCGATGACGAAGCCGTGGATGATGCGCAGATATTCGGTCGCCACGGCGCGCGCGGAAGGCTCCTTGCCGAGCTCGCGCATCATCTTGCCCGCGGAGCCGCGCAGCGCCTTGCCGCCCACGACGGGGGTCACCGCGATTACTGGCACGCCGCGCTTGCGCAGCAAGTCCCTCATGCCGCCGGTCTCGAGGATCGGGCGAATGGCGTGGTACGGGTTCGCCGGGCAGATAACCACCGCTTCAAGATTGCGGGCGTGCAGCGCGTCGAGCGCTGCGTCGGAAAGACGCGCTTCTTCGGCGCCGGCGTACTGGAAGCCGCGCACCGCCGGCTCGCAAGCCATGGTGGTGAAATATTCCGGGAACGGGATCGCGCCCTGCTCGGTGAGCACGTGCGTGCGCACCGGATCGTCGCTCATCGGCAGCACCCGCGCGGCGATGCCAAGGCGGTGGCAGAACTCCGCGGTGACTTCGGTGAGACTGCGCTCGTTGGCGAGGCCATGGCTTCGCAGAAGGGCCATGGCGAGCGATTTGTCGCCGAGCAGCGGCCGATCGGGCCCGCCCAGCGACTTCAGCGAGGCGTGCACCGCGCGCGTCTCGCCTTCGGGCTCCCAGCCGGCGGCCGCGTCCGCTATGCCGGCGAGCGTATAGATCAGCGTGTCGAGATCCGGAGAAAAGCTCAGGCCGAGGTGCTCGTAATCGTCCCCGGTGTTGACGATGACCGTGAGGTCCTTGCCGCGCAGGCGGTACAGGCCGTCGGCCAGCTTGGCGCCGCCCACCTGCGCTGCAAGCGCAACTACGGTTCCCATTCGGCCATTATAGACAGGCAGGCGGAGCGCAGCGCCTTGCGCTCGTCTGTCGAGAGACCCGCGGGATCGAAGCGGTAGCGATAGTGCAGCGCCAGCGCTGCGGCAAGCCTGCGTCGCCATTCTTCGCTGCCGCCGAACCGGGCGATCCACGCGGCGAGCGGCTCGTGCGGCTCGCGGGGCACGTGCTTTTGGGAGAGCGCGCGCTCGACCGCGTAGAACTCCGAGTCCGCGCCCTGGAGCGGCCGGCCTGCGGCCGACGCTTCGGCGCGCCTCGCTGCGCGCCTCCCGCGGAGCAGGCGCCATGCGAGCAGCGCGCCGAGCAATGCGATGAGCGCATAGCCGGAAGCGCCCAGGCGCGTCTCGCCGCGCTGCGACCAGCGAAACGCTGCCCAGCGCAGCACGTCGGCTGCCGCCTGCCAGAACGGCGCGCGGCTCGCTTCCTCGTCGAACCATGCGGGCGGCGTCGTATCGACGTCGATCCAGCGCCCGCCGATCCACGCGCGCGTCCACGCATGCGCATGCCGCGTGCGCGCGATGTAGGCGTCCTCGAGCGCGCTGTATTCCTGTACCGCGTAGCCCGTGGCGTAGCGCGCCGGGATGCCGGCCGCACGCAGCAGTAAAGTCGTCGCGCCGGCGAAGTACTCGCAATGCCCGCTCTTCGTGCGGCGCACGAAATCGCCAAGCGGGGTGCTGCCCGCCGGCACGGGCGCTTCCCGATACGTCGAGTAGGAGAAGGTTGCGAAATGCTGGCGCACGCGCCGTAACGCCTCTTCCGGATCGAGCGCGGCAAGGCCGAGCTCGGCGGCGAGGCGCTCGAACTCCTGGCGCTCGCGCGCCGGAATGCTGCTATCGATCGGCCCCGGCGCGGCGTAATCCAGGATACCTCGACCCCCTTCGACGGTGTAGTGCGCCCAGTCGCCGCCGAACTCGACGCGCGAGGCGCCGAGCGCGTTGCGCCGCCATTCGATGGCCGCCGCGCCGGTGATGCGCTGGCTGCCGGCCGGCAATGCGAGCAGGGTCTTGCCGCTCTCGAGGCGCGCGGCGAAGCGCGCGGACCACTGCGGCGTTCCCGGCGCAAGCGTCCAGGTGGCGCCGTCGAGCTCCGGTTGGAAGGCCTCCATGGGTGCGTTGCGCGCAAGCCAGGTGTCGCCGTTCAGCCGGTTGTAGCTCGCGCGGTGCAGCAGCTGGAATCGGCCGATATCCGGAGGCCTGGCATAGACGCGCAGCACGATGGTGCCGATCTCCTTCAGCCGTCCCACCGAGCCGAGCTTGCTGTCGCTGCGATACGGATCGGCGCCGAGCTCGCCGGAATACCATTCGCTCGCCCATTCCTCGATCGCGACCTGGACGAGATGCAGGCCGTTGTAGATGCCGAAACCGGCGCCCGCGGCGATGCCCAGGGCGAGCGCCCAGGCGGCGAGCGGCGCATGCCGCGCCCGCGCCCCGTACAGCGCCCATGCGCCGACGAGGACTGCGCCGATGTAATAGTCGGCCCGGTGCGCCGTCTGCGCGCTCGCCGCCACAATGCAAATGACGACGTACGGCGCGGCGAGATCGACGATCGGATCGTGGAGCGCCGGATTCCTCGCTTTCATGAGCTTCAGGGTGGTAAACAGCGCGCTCAGCGGCATGCGCCCTTCGACCGAGTAAAGCTGCGCGAGGAGGAGCGGCGCCAGCACGGCGGGCAGCCAGAGGAAGGCGCTCATCACCGCTCTCGAGAACGATCCGCCGTTGGACGCGAGCAGCCATCCCAGGAGCGCCACGAAGCCCACGCTGCACAGCGTGGCGAAACGGGAGAATTCGCGCGCCCCGAAAGCGAAGCGCAACGCGGTCCAGCGCTGCGCCTCGAGCGCCGCCGCAAGCGGCGCCGCCAGGATGAGCGCGTCGGCCTGCCAGCCCCAGAAGAGCGCCGCCGCGGCGAGCAGCAGAGGAGGGAGCTTCATCGCAGCTTGGCGAGGCCGGCTTCGATGTTCGCCGGATCGACGATGAGGAGACCGCTTTCCGGCTTCTGATCCGCGGACACGAGGAGCGCGCGCACCTCCAGCCCGCTTGCGCGTAACCCTCCGATGAACGCGCGCCTCGCTTCGTCCCAGGCGAGCAGCACGACGATGCAGCTCGACAGGCGCTGGATCTGGCCGAGCACGGCACGAGCCAGCCGTTCGAATTCGCCGCGCGGGCTTGGCGCGACGCCGGCAAGGACTTCGAGCATGTTTTCGACGCGCAGCTGCCCGCGCCCGGCGGTGTAGGTGCGCAGCTCGCCGCCGACGAAAAGCAGATCGAGCAGGCATTCCCGCGTATCGATCGCGTAGACGAACGAGGCGGCGATCGAGACGGCCGCCTCGAAGGCGGCGTCCTCGCCGGCCGCGGTGCTCGTGTCGAGCACGAGCGCATGGCGCTCGAAGAACTCGTTCTGGTATTCCTTGACGATGGGTTTGCCCGTGCGCGCGATGCTCTTCCAGTGCAGCCGGTGCAGCGGATCGCCGGGGCGGTAGTCGCGCAGGCCGATGAATTCCTCGGAGTCGCCGACCGAAGAGGCGAGCGCGACGCCGCCGAGCTGATAGCGCCGCGCCCCGGGCAGGATGATCTCGGGCAGCCGATAGCGCCGCGGCAGCGCAACCACCCGGCCTTCGGCCGGCACGCGGCGCAGCCCGCGCGCGAGGCCCAAGAAATCCGTACGCGCTGCCGTCAGAGCAGCGAACTCCAACCGGCCGCGGCGCCGTGCAGTGAGCGATAGCCTCACCGTGGCACGCTCGCCCGGTGCGAGGTCCGGCAGCGCCACATGCTCGAGCGGCGCGGGCGTTCGCCGCTCGATCAGCCAGCGCCAGCGGAAGTACCCCATCGCGCGGTCGAAGGGATTGCGCCGTTCCTCGCCTGGCTCGCGCGCGTCTTTCCATTCGGAGTACGTGGGCCGCGGCTCGCGCGGCGTGTCGACGAGCGTCGCGCCGCGCAGTGGCCGGGGGCCGATGTTCTCGACGCTTACGCGGTACTCGAGCGGCACGCCGGCGGTGGCATACGGCGGCAGCTCGCGCTTGGCCGCTACGCGCGGGCGAAAAAAGGGCGCGGCAAAAAGAGCGACTAGGAGCAGCGCCGCGAGAAAGCCGAATGCCTGGTGGCTGAGCGAGCGGTGCGTGTCGATGCCGAGGCCGCCGGCGAGCCCCGCGGCGCCGAGCGCGAGCCAGCCCGCGCCGGTAAGGCGCTCGTGCAGCGCGTGCTGCACCGAGGTGAAGCCTCGCAAAGCCGCGTACAGCAGCCGTCTCAAGCCGGGATCCGCGTCTCGCGCAGGATGTCGGCGATCAGGGTGGCGCCCGTGGCGCCGGCAAACTTCGCCTGCGGATCGAGCACCATGCGGTGGGCGAGCACCGGCACGGCGAGCTCCTTCACGTGCTCGGGCCGCACGAATTCATCGCCGCCGTAGAGTGCGAGCGCCTTGGCCACCTGCGTAAGCGCGATCGAGCCGCGCGGCCCGCAGCCGAGCAGCACCTGCGGCGCCGAGCGCGTCGCCTGCACCAGCGCGACGATGTAGTGCTTGATTTCATCGGCAACGCGCACCTGCCGCACGCGCGCCTTTAGCGCGAGCACCTCCGCGCGCGAGACGACCGCGCGCACTTCGGCGAGCGGGTGGCGCAGCTCCTGCGCGGTAACGACGGCGACTTCGGTCTGCGCATCGACGTAGCCAAGCGACAGGCAAAGCGCGAAGCGGTCCATCTGCGCTTCGGGCAGCGGATAGGTGCCGCGGAACTCCACCGGGTTCTGCGTGGCGATGACGAAGAAGAGCTCATCCATCGCGCGCGTGCGTCCCTCGATCGACGCCTGCCCTTCGGCCATCACCTCGAGCAGCGCCGACTGCGTGCGCGGCGAGGCGCGGTTCACTTCGTCGGCGAGAAGGATCGACGTGAACACCGGGCCGGCGCGGAACTCGAATTGCTGCTCGCGCTGGTTGAATACCGACACGCCGAGGATGTCGGAAGGCAGCAGATCGGGCGTGAACTGCACGCGCGTAAAAGAAGCGCCTACCGAAGCGGCGAGCGCCTTGGCGAGCGTGGTCTTGCCGGTGCCGGGCCGATCGTCGATGAGGACATGCCCGCCGGCGGCGAACGCCGCGAGCAGCTTGCGGATCGCCGGCTCCTGTCCCTGGATGACGGCAGAGATGTTCGCGCCGATGCGCCCGAAAAGGCGCTGCGCTTCGCCGGCGGAAAGCTCCGCGGCGGCCTGGCCAAGATCCACATTTCCCCCTTGGGTGTTAGGATGCGCCGCTTCCCCGCGCTCGACAAGATGCTCTACCTCAAGCTCTCGCTCATGGCTTTGTTCTGGAGCGGAGTGTTTCCCGCGATCCACATCCTGCTGCAAAGCATGGCGCTGTTCACCTCGGTGTTTCTGCGCTTTTTCGCCGCCGCGGTGCTGCTTTTTGCGCTGCTATGGCTGCGCGAGCGCCGCCTGCCGCGGCTCACGCCGCGCGAGTCGGTGCTGGTGGTCGGCCTGGGGCTCCTCGGCATCACGCTCTACAACAGCCTCTTCACCGCGGGCCTCGGCCTCGTCGAAGCGAGCCGCGCGGCGCTCATCGTGCCGACCAACCCGGCGTTCACCGCGCTTTTCGCCGCGCTCTTGCTCAAGGAAAGGCTGAGCGGCACGCGCGCGGCCGGCGTCGCGCTCTGCGTGCTCGGCGCGCTTTGGGTGCTGGTCAAAGGCGATCTGCGCAGCTTCGCGAGCCTCGGACTGAGCGTCGGCGAGATCCTCCTCGTGCTCTGCGTCTTCATATGGAGCGCGTATACGCTCCTCGGGCGCGTGGCGCTTTCGACGCTCTCGCCGCTCGCGCTCACGGCTTACGTCATGGCCGCGGGCTCGGTTCCGCTCGCCGTGCCCGCCTGGCTGGAGCACGGCTCGCTCGCCGAGGTCACCTGGCAAGGCTGGGCGGCGTTCGCCTACCTGGTGGTGTTCGGCACGGTGATCGCTTTTCTCTGGTTCTACGAGGGCGTGAAGGCGCTCGGCGCGGCGCGCGCCTCGCAGTTCATCAACCTGGTGCCGCCGCTCGCGGTGGCGGAGGCGGTGCTGCTCCTGGGCGAGCCGCTCGCCGCGCCGCTCTTCGCCGGCGCGGCGCTCGTCGTGGCCGGCCTTTACCTCACCAACCGGCCCCGAAGATCGTCATAGCGCCGCCGCGAGCTCGGCGCCCTCGCGCATCGCGCGCTCGGCATCGAGCTCGCGCGCCTCTTTGGCGCCGCCGATGAAATGGGGACAGACCCCATTTCTGGCTTGAAATGGGGTCTGTCCCCATTTCATCGGCTCCTGGCCGGCGCAAACGATCACCGTATCGGCCGGGATACAGAGCTCTTTTCCCTCCGCGACAATATGCACGCCGGCGTCGTCGATCCTGCGGTACTCGACGCCTTTCATCATCCGCACGCGGTGGCGCGCGAGCTCCGCGCGGTGCACCCAGCCGGTGGTGCGTCCGAGCGTGTGGCCGAAGGGTCCCGTCGAGCGCTTGAGCATCGTGACTTGAAGTTTGGGTCTGCTTGTCGTTTCTTCGATTTTTCCTTCCTGGGTGATACCCCAATGGGCCGCGAAGGCGTGCGCGTCCAGCGGCGCACGGCTGCCGCCTTCGAGCAGGTAGAGCGCGACGTCGAAGCCGATGCCGCCCATGCCGATGATCGCCACTTCGTGGCCCGCTTGGCGGCGGCCGGAGAGGATATCGACGTAGCTCGCCACCTTCGGATGGTCGATGCCGGGAATGTCGGGCCGGCGCGGGTCGACTCCGGTCGCCACGACCACCTCATCAAACTGCTGTAAGTCCCGATAACCCGGGGAGCGGTTGAGCTGCACGTTGACCTTCAAACGGCATAGCCGCTCGGCGTAATACGCGACCGACTCGGCGAACTCCTGCTTGCCGGGAACGACTCTGGCGAGATTGAACTGCCCGCCGAGCGCGCCGCTCGCTTCGAAAAGGGTGACTTCATGACCGCGCTCGGCTGCGACGGCGGCGCAGGAAAGCCCGGCCGGGCCTCCCCCGACCACGGCCACGCTTTTCCTGCGGGTCGTTTTTCCGTAATTCAACTGCGTTTCCATTCCCGCGCGCGGATTGACGAGGCAGCTCACCGGCTCGCCGGTGAAGTAGTGGTCCAGGCACGCCTGGTTGCATGCGATGCAGATATTGATCGCCGCCCGGTCGCCGGCGCGCGCCTTGTTCGCGAACTCCGGGTCGGCGAGCAGCGCGCGCGCCATCGACACCATGTCGGCGTCGCCGCGCGCAATGATTTCCTCGGCGCTCTCCGGCGAGTTGATGCGGTTCGAGGCCACGACCGGGATGCGCACTGCCTGCTTGACGCGCCGCGTCGCCCAGGCGAAGGCGCCGCGCGGCACGGCCTGTGCAATGGTCGGGATGCGCGCCTCGTGCCAGCCGATGCCGGAGTTGAGAATCGAGGCGCCGGCGGCCTCGAGGGTTTTCGCAAGGATTACCGTTTCGCCGGCGTCGAGGCCGCCCTCCACCAAATCCAGCACCGACATGCGAAACACGATGATGAAATCGCGCCCGGCCGCAGCGCGGCTGCGCCGCACGATCTCGGCCGCGAAGCGCAGGCGGTTCTCGAGCGGGCCGCCCCACGCGTCGGCTCGCCGGTTGGTGCGCGCGGCGAGAAACTGCGTGATGAGGTAACCCTCCGAGCCCATGATCTCGACGCCGTCGTAGCCCGCCTCGCGCGCGAGCCGCGCCGCCTGCGCGAAGTCCTCGAGGGTCTGCTCCACCTCAGCGGCGCTCATCTCGCGCGGCGCGTGCGCGTTGATCGGCGATTTCAGCGCCGAGGGCGCGACGATGCGCTCGTGGAAGCCGTAGCGACCCGAATGCAGCAGCTGCAGCACGATGCGACCGCCCGCCTCGTGCACCGCGCGCGGGATGACGCGGTGGCGCTCGCAATCTTCCCGGGTCGAAAACTGAGCGCGGTGCGGGCCGAGGTTGCCGGCGTCGTTCGGCGAAAAGCCGCCGGTGACGATGAGCGCGGCACCGCCCCGCGCGCGCTCGGCGTAGAACGCGGCGAGCCGCTCCAGACCGCCCGCGCGCGACTCGAGCTGCGTGTGCATCGAGCCCATGAGAATGCGGTTCGGTAGCGTGACGAAGCCGAGCTCGAGCGGCTCGAAGAGCTTGGGGTAACGCATGAATCAGGGACAGACCACGTTTTTCCGGGTTGGCTTCCAACCCGCATTTTCGCGGAAAACGTGGTCTGTCCCTGAATTGTTATTTCTTGGCGCGCTTCTCCAGGTCGAGGAGCCGCTTCTTGCGGGAAAGACCCCAGGCGTAGCCGCCGAGGCCGCCGTCGGTGCGTACCGCGCGGTGGCACGGTACGGCGAGGGCGACCGGGTTGGCACCGCACGCGCTGCCAACCGCGCGCACGGCGTCGGGCGCGCCGACCGCGCGCGCGATTTCCTTGTAGGTGCGCGTCTCGCCGCGCGGGATACGGCGCAACTCTTCCCAGACGCGGCACTGGAAAACCGTGCCGCGAATGTCGAGGGGCACCTGGGCGAGGCCGCCTTCGCCCGAGAGGAAGCGAAGCACGGCTTTCCTCAGCGGCGGATCGTCCTTTTCGGATATCTGCGCCTCGCTGAATTCTTCGGCCAGAAGGCGCTCAAGCGTGGACGCATCGCTGCCGAGCTTCACCGAGCACAGGCCTTTGGCGGTAGTGGCGACGAGCACTGTGCCGAGCGGCGTGGGAAAGCAGCAGAACGAAATGCGCTGTCCCTTCCCTTTGGCGCGGTAGTCGCTCGCCTTCATGCCGAGGCGCGGGTTTTCATAGAACCGCGAGACCGAGCCGTAGCCCGCCTCGAAGACCGCTTGCGTCACCCGGCTTCCGTTTTGCAGGGAGGCTTTTACGGACTCCACGCGCTGCGCGTCCTGATAGGCGCGCGGCGTGATGCCGAACGCTTGCTTGAAGCGCCGCTGCAGGTGGAAGGGGCTTGCGCCGACCGCGCCGGCGAGCTCCTCGAGCGTCACGCGCTCGCCGCGCCGCTCGTCGAGATAGGTTTTTGCCTTTTCCAATACCGCGTTCATGGGGCCAATTTACGGCCTTTCCGGGGGCGGGGCTATCCGGTTCTTGCGCTTACTTCGGCCGCTTGTCGACCACGCGCTTCGCCTTGCCGATGGAGCGCTCGACGGCGCCGATGCGCACGTCCGCGCTGATACCGATGTAGGACTTGATGCGGTGCTTGAGCGCCGCGGCGCCGCGCTCGCCGCCCTCGACGATGACGCTCAGGTGATCGAGCGGCCCGTCCTTGGTGATCTCGAGGAAATAATGCGCGCTCAAGCCCGGCTGCTTGAGGATCAGCTCTTCGATCTGCGACGGAAAGACGTTCACGCCGCGGATGATGATCATGTCGTCGGAGCGGCCGGTCACCTTCTCCATGCGGCGCATCGTGCGCGCGCTGCCCGGAAGGAGCCGCGTGAGATCGCGCGTACGGTAGCGGATGACGGGAAGCGCCTCCTTGGTGAGCGAGGTGAACACCAGCTCGCCCTTCTCGCCGTCGGGCAGCACGCTTCCGGTGTCCGGGTCGATCACCTCGGGGTAGAAATGGTCTTCCCAGATCGTGAGGCCGTCCTTCGTCTCGACGCATTCCTGCGCGACGCCAGGGCCGATGACTTCGGAAAGACCGTAAAGATCGATCGCGTTGAGCGACAGGCGCTTTTCGATGAGCCCGCGCATCTCGTTGGTCCATGGCTCGGCGCCGAAGACGCCCACGCGCAGCGAGGTCTTCTTCGGATCGACGCCCTGGCGCTCCATCTCGTCGGCGATCGCCAGCATGTAGCTCGGCGTCACCATGATGATCTCGGGCTTGAAATCCTGGATGAGCTGCACCTGGCGCTCGGTCATGCCGCCGCCGAGCGGGATCACCGCGAGGCCGAGGCGCTCGGCGCCGTAGTGCGCGCCCAGCCCGCCCGTGAAGAGCCCGTAGCCATAGGCGACATGCACCTTGTCGCCCGGGCGCGCGCCGGCGGCGCGGATCGAGCGCGCCATGACGTGCGACCAGGTGTCGATGTCCTTCGCCGTATAGCCGACGACGGTGGGCTTGCCGGTGGTCCCCGACGAGGCGTGGATGCGCACGATCCGGTCCATCGGCACCGCGAACATGCCGTAGGGATAGTTTTCTCGCAGATCCGCCTTCGTGGTGAAGGGAAAGCGCGCGAGATCCTCGAGCGCGCGGCAGTCCCCGGGCTTCACGCCCGCGGCGTCGAACTTCTTGCGGTAATGCGGGACGTTGTCGTAGGCGTGCTGCAACGTCCATTGCAGCCGCTCGAGCTGCAGCTTCCTCAGCTCCGAAACCGGCGCCTTTTCGATCGGCTCGAGGGGAAACGCGTTCATAGCCAGGTTCCTTTCACGGTGGCCGATTTGCCGCGGAAAAGCGCGACGGTATCGCCGTTCTGGTTCACGACCCGCACGTCGTAAATCCCGTGCCGGCCTTTTCGTTCCACTTCGGTCGCTACGGCGGTCAGCTCGTCGTCGAGATGCGCGGGCGCGAGGAAATCGATCGAGCAGCTCGCGGCAAGCGAATGCTGGTTGTGCGTGTTGGAGGCGACGCCGAAAGTCGAGTCGGCAAGCGTGAAGATGAGCCCGCCGTGGCATACGTTCTGGCCGTTCACCATGTTCTTCGTGACGCGCATGGAGGCGCGCGCGAAGCCCAGGCGGATCTCCTCGAGCTTCATGCCGAGCGCGCGCGTGGCGGCGTCGCCGCGCAGCATCAAGTCGGCGATCTTGCGCACGTCGGTCATTTGCCCTTGTACGCGGGCTTGCGCTTCTCCATGAACGCGCTCACCGCTTCGCGGTAGTCCTCGGAAAAGCCGGCTTCGCGCTGCAGGTCGCGCTCGAGATCGAGCTGCGCGTCGAGCGAATTGCCGGCCGAGGCATTGAGCGCTTTCTTCAGCAGCCCGTAGCCCTTTGTCGGGCCGGTGGCGAGTCTCCTCGCGAGCGCGGTCGCCTCGGCGGCTAGGCGATCGTCGTCGACGGCCTTCCAGAGGAGCCCCCAGCGTTCGGCGTCCTCGGCGGAAAGCTTTTCGCCGAGCAGCGCGAGCCCCATGGCGCGCGCGCGGCCGACGAGCCGCGGCAGGATCCAGGTGCCGCCCGAATCGGGCACCAGGCCGAGGTTCGCGAAGGACTGGATGAAGCTCGCCGAGCGCGCGGCAAGCACGATGTCGCCGGCGAGCGCGATATTGGCGCCCGACCCGGCGGCGACGCCGTTCACGGCGCAGACGATCGGCTTGCGCAGCTCGTGCATGCGCCGCACCAGCGGGTTGTAGTGCGAGCCGAGCGATACCGAGAGATCGATCGGCGTATCCTCGGCCGCCTGCTTGCGCTCGCCGAGGTCCTGCCCCGCGCAGAATCCGCGCCCCGCGCCGGTAAGAAGCACGGCGCGCACCGCTGCTTCGTCGCGTGCGCGCCCGAGCGCCTCGCGCAGCAGCTGGTGCATTTCGAGATTGAGGGCATTCAGCTTTTCCGGGCGGTTGAGCGTCACGCTGAGGACGCCCTCTTCGAGCGAAACGAGGATCGAGGCCATGCGAAGAGCTTAGGGTCCGGCGGGAAAAGCTACAATCCCCTCATGCCCAAAGTCTATTCCATCGACGGCATCACGCCCGTCGTCGACCCGGGCGCGTTCGTGCACCCGAGCGCCGTGCTGATCGGCGACGTGATCGTGGGCGCGCGCGCCTACATCGGCCCGTGCGCCTGCCTGCGCGGCGATTTCGGCCGCATCGTCGTGGAGGAGGGCGCGAGCGTCCAGGACACCTGCGTCGTGCACGGTTTTCCCACGAAGGACACGGTGGTCGGCGCGCAAGCCACCGTCGGGCACGGCGCCGTGCTGCACGGCTGCGTGCTCCGCCGCGGCGCGCTCATCGGCATGAACGCGGTGGTGAACGACAACGCCGAGGTGGGCGAAGACGCGATGGTGGCCGCGCTGGCGTTCGTCAAGGCGGAGGCGTGCATTCCGGCGCGCACGCTGGTCGCGGGCGCGCCGGCGCGCGTGCTGCGCGATCTGACTGCCCGGGAGCTCGCCTGGAAGGCGGAGAACATGCAGCTTTACCAGGCGCTCGCGGTGCGCAGCGCAAGCACGATGAAGGAAGTCGAGGCGCTGAAGGCGCCCGAGCCCGGCCGCGCACGCTTCGATTCCTCCGCCATTCCGCACTCCGAGATGAAGAAACGACATGCCTGATACCGCGCTTCTGATCATCGACATCCAGAACGATTACTTTCCGGGCGGCACGATGGAGGTCGAAGGCGCCGGCGCGGCCGGCGCAAAGGCCGGCGAGGCGATCCGGCGGTTCCGGGAAAGAAAGCTGCCGGTGATCCACGTGCGGCATCTGTCGGTGCGCCCGGGCGCCACGTTCTTCATTCCCGGGACGCGCGGCGCCGAAATCCATCCCCTGGCGCAGCCGCTTCCCGGCGAGACCCTCGTGGAGAAGAATTTTCCGAACAGCTTTCGCGCCACGCCGCTCGAGAAGCTCCTCAAGGACGCCGGTATCCGGAACCTGGTCGTCGCCGGCATGATGACGCACATGTGCGTCGACGCCACCGTGCGCCAGGCGGCCGATCTCGGCTACAAGGTCACGCTCCTCGGCGATGCGTGCGCGACGCGGGCGCAGAGTTTCGAAGGCGAGAAGGTCGCCGCGCGTCAAGTGCACGCGGCGTTTCTCGCTGCCCTCAACGGCATTTACGCAAAGGTCATCCACAGCCATGACTTATGAATTCATCAGCGCCGAGCGCAAAGGCCGCGTCGGCATCGTAAGGCTCAACCGGCCCAAGCAGATGAACGCCCTGAACGCGAAGCTCATGCAGGAGCTCGCCGCGGCGCTCTACGAGTTCGACGGCGACGAGGGAATCGGCGCCATGGTGCTCACCGGCAGCGACAAGGCCTTCGCTGCCGGCGCGGACATCGCCGCGATGAAGGACTTCACCTACATGGATGCCTTCTTGTCGGACTACATCACGCGCGACTGGGAGCACATCCGCAGGATCCGCAAGCCGATCGTCGCCGCGGTGGCGGGCTATGCCCTCGGCGGAGGCTGCGAGGTGGCGATGATGTGCGACATCGTGATCGCCGCCGACAACGCGAAGTTCGGCCAGCCCGAGATCAACCTCGGCATCATGCCCGGCTCGGGCGGCACGCAGCGGCTGCCGCGCTTCACGAGCAAGGCGAAAGCCATGGATCTGTGCCTGACCGGGCGCACCATGGACGCCACCGAAGCCGAGCGCGCGGGGATCGTGTCGCGCATCGTGCCGCCCGACAAGCTCATGGACGAGGCGCTCGCGGTCGCGGACAAGATCGCCGCCTCCTCGCTCCCGGTCGTGATGATGATCAAGGAATCGATCAACCGCGCCTTCGAAACCCCGCTTTCCGAAGGCGTGCTCTTCGAGCGGCGCCTGTTCCACTCGCAGTTCGGGCTCGAGGACCAGAAGGAAGGCATGGCGGCCTTCGTCGAGAAGCGCAAGCCGGCCTTCAAGAACAAATGACGACGCCGGTTTTCTTGCCGGCCCCCTGTTAAGGGGGCCGTGAGCCGAAGGCGAGCGGGGGGTTGCTTTTAATTTCTTAAAGCAACCCCCCGCTCGCAGAAAACGCTCGCTTCCCCCCTTAACAGGGGGGGCAAACAACCATAAACAAGACCGCGCTCACTCTGCTTGCAGCCCACATCGCCTCGATGCTGGGCTTCTCGACTTATGCCGCGCTGCTGCCCGAGCTGCGCGACCTGTGGGGGCTCAGCAACGCTCAGGCCGGCGTCGTCGGCGGCATGTTCTTCGCCGGCTATGTCGCCACGGTGTCGTTCTGGAGCGCGCTCACCGACCGCGTCGACGCCCGTTACGTCTATCTCGCGGGCAGCCTGCTCGCTTCGGCGGCGAGCGCGGGCTTTGCGCTTGCGGCTTCGGGTTTTTTCACGGCAATCCTGTTCCAGGTGATTTACGGCGTCGGCGTCGCCGCCACCTACATGCCGGGCCTGCGCATGCTTTCGGACCGGATCTCGGGCCCCTTCCAGAGCCGCTACATCGCCTTCTACACCTCGTTCTTCGGGATCGGCATTGCGCTCTCGCTCGCCCTGGCGGGCTTCATCGCCCTGCGCCAGGGATGGGCCGCGGCGTTCCTGTGGTCCGCGCTCGGGCCGCTCGCCGCGGGTCTTGGCGTGTATCTCATGATCGAGCCTTTCCGCTCCGCCACGAAGAAAGCCGTTTCGCTGAAAGCCCTTTTCCCGCTTTCGGAGTGGCGGCGCGTGCTCGCCGACCGCGCGAGCACGGGCTACATGCTCGGCTACACCGCGCACTGCCTCGAGCTCTTCGGCTCGCGCGCCTGGGTGGTGGCGTTTCTCGGCTTTTCCTCGACGCTCCATACGAGCGCCACCTTTCCGTGGAACGCGCCGGCGATGGCTGCGGCGGTGAGCCTCATGGCCGTGCCTGCCTCGATCGTCGGCAACGAGATCGCGCTTCACATGGGACGCCGGCGCTGGATCGCCATTGCGATGGCGGGCTCGGGAACGGGCGGGATCGTGCTTGCTCTCGGGGCGCCGTTGCACTGGGCGCTGGTGCTTGGCTTGCTCGTCGTCTACTCCATGCTCGTCATGGCCGAATCGGCGACGCTCACCGCGGGCCTCGTCGCCGCGGCGCCGAGCGATTTGCGCGGCGCCGCGCTCGGGCTTTATTCGCTCGCCGGCTTCGGCGGCGGCATGCTGGGGCCGATCGTGTTCGGCGCGGCGCTCGACGTCGCCGGCGGCGCGCGCAGCCAGCTCGCCTGGGTAGTGGCCTATGCCGCGATAGGGGCCGGCTGCCTCGCCGCCCCGCTAGTGGTTAGAATGAATAAAACGCCAAGGTAGGAGAGGACATGGAACGCATCTGGCTCAAGAGCTACCCACGCGGCGTTCCGGCCGACATCGACCCGAACGAATTCCAGTCGCTGGTCGAGCTTTTCGAGACGAGCGTGAAGAAGTACGGCGATCGTCCCGCCTACCACAGCATGGGCAAGGTGATTACGTTCACCGAGCTCGATCGGCGCGCGCGCGATTTCGGCGCCTGGCTGCAGGCGCAGGGCCTGCCCAAGGGTGCGCGCGTCGCGATCATGATGCCGAACTGCCTGCAGTACCCGGTGACGATGTTCGGGACGCTGCGCGCGGGCTGCACGGTGGTGAACGTCAACCCGCTCTACACCGCGCGCGAGCTCGAGCACCAGCTCAAGGACTCCGGCGCCGAAGCGATGGTGGTGCTGGAGAACTTCGGCCACGTGCTGCAGGACGTGCGCCACAAGACGCCGCTCAAGCACGTGGTCGTCACTTCGCTCGGCGAGATGCTCGGCCTGAAGGGCGTGATCGTGAACCTCGTCGTGCGCAAGGTGAAAAAGATGGTCCCGCCCTTCGAGCTGCCAGGCGCCGTAACACTGAAAGACGCCTTGGACGAGGGCGCAGGCAAAACGCTCGCCACGCCGCCATTGGGGCACGAGGACATCGCGTACCTTCAGTACACCGGCGGCACGACCGGAATTTCGAAGGGCGCGATGCTCACGCACCGCAACGTGATCGCGGCGCTCCTGCAATACCGGGCTTGGCTGCATCCGGCGACCGGCGAGCGGCGCCAGGTCATGATCACCGCGCTGCCGCTCTACCACATCTTCTCGCTGACGGTGAATTGCCTGGTGATGACGGCGGTCGGCGGCGAGAACGTGCTCATCACCAACCCGCGCGACATTCCGGGCTTCGTCAAGGAGCTTGCGAAGCACAAGTACACCATCATCACCGGCGTCAACACCCTCTTCAACGCGCTGCTCCATCATCCGCAGTTCGCGAAGCTCGATTTTTCGAGCCTGAAGCTCGCCATCGGCGGCGGCATGGCGGTGCAGAAGGCGGTGGCCGAGCGCTGGAAGCAGGTGACCGGCACGCCGCTCATCGAAGGCTACGGGCTCACGGAGACCGCGCCGTCGGCGACCGCCAATCCGCTCAACGTCACCGAATACACCGGGTCGATCGGCGTGGCGATGCCTTCGACCGACATCGCGCTGCGCGACGACAACGGGCGCGAGGTCGCCATCGGGCAGGCGGGCGAGATCTGCATCCGCGGCCCGCAGGTGATGAAGGGCTACTGGCAGCAGCCCGACGAGACCGCCAAGGTGCTCGGCGCCGACGGCTTTCTGCGCACCGGCGACGTGGCGATCATGGACGAGAAGGGCTACATCCGCATCGTCGACCGCAAGAAGGACATGATCCTGGTCTCGGGCTTCAACGTGTATCCGAACGAGATCGAGCAGGTGGTGGCGACGCACCCGGGCGTGCTCGAATGCGCCGCCATCGGGGTGCCCGACGAGCACTCCGGCGAGGTGCCCAAGGTGTTCGTCGTCAAGAAGGACCCGCAGCTCACCGAGCAGGACGTGCTCGAGCACTGCAAGAAGGAGCTCACCGGCTACAAGCGGCCGAAGTACGTCGAGTTCCGCACCGAGCTGCCCAAGACCAACGTCGGCAAGATCCTGCGGCGCGCGCTGCGCGAAGAAAAGAAAGCAGCATGAATTCGGGGTCAGAGTCTTAATTCACGCAACGCGTTAGCTACCTGAATTAAGACTCTGACCCCGAATTCCAGGAATCTCGCGGCGGGTCTCGCCTGGATCACGCTCACCATCCTGTGCTGGGCGCCGCTTTTCTCGGTGGCGAAGCGCACGCTGCCGTACCTCGACGCATTCGCGCTCGGCACGGTGCGCTACTTCTTCGGCGTGGTGCTTTTCGTGCTGCTGGTTGCCGCGGTCGAGGGACGCGAGGCGCTGCGCTACGAGGGGCGTTTCCTGCCGGCCGCCGCGTTCGGCGTCGTCGGCATCACCGGCTTCAATCTCTTCGTGTGGATCGGGCTCACGTTCACCCTGCCCGAGCACGCAGCGGTCATCCTCGCGCTGCAGTCGCCGCTCACCGCGCTCACCGTATGGGTCGTGCGCGGCCAGCGCCCGGCAAGGTTCACGCTGGGATGCGTAGCCGTGGCGCTCATAGGCGTGCTGCTGGTGGTGACGAAGGGCGATCCGCTCCGTGCCATGGGCGAGCTCACGCGCGGCGGCGGGCTGCTGGGCGACCTGCTGGTCCTTCTCGGTGCGATCTGCTGGGCGACGTATACGCTCGGCGTGGGGCACTTCGCCGGCTGGACGCCGCTGCGCTACACCGCGCTCACCTGCCTTCCCGGCCTTGGCGGATTGATCGCCATGAACATCGTCGCGATCGCGGTCGGCTGGGCCAGCATGCCGAGCACGCAAGCGCTTGGCGCCGTCGCGTGGCAGATCGCCTATTTCGCGATCTGCACGGTTTTCCTCGGCGTGCTTGCGTTCAATAACGCCGCGCGCCGCCTCGGTCCGCTCAACGCCATGCTGATGCTGAACGTCGTGCCGGTGCTCGTGTTCGGCATCGAGGCGGCGCTCGGGCGCAGGTTTGCAGCGATCGAGCTCGCCGGCGCGGCGATCGTCATCGCCGCCCTCGTCGCAAACAATCTCTACCTCCGGGCTCAGAAATAGGGACAGACCCCATTTCAAGCTTGAAATGGGGTCTGTCCCTATTTCTGGGGGATGAGCACGAGGCGCACGGCGCCTTCGGCTTCCAGGCGCTCGCGGTCGGTCACCATGCGGATGTACTCGCCGCGCGCCCAGGCGTCGGCAAAGCTGCGGTAATGCGGGGAGAGCGGATTGCCCGACTGGCCGGTGGAGTGGATGAAGAGCGACGCTTCGGGATTGGCGAGATCGTAGATCGCGCGGTAGCTCGGCGCATGGCGGTTCGCGTACGGCGACGCCTCGTCGCTGAAATCGCCGCGGCCTGCGTTGACGGTGTAGGCGTCGCCGGCGCTCGGCACGTCGATGTCGAAAAAACGCGCCAGCCATGGCCGGCGCGAGAACGGCCGGTGGCGGTGCTGCGCGAGATGCGCATCGCCCCATTTCCACTCCTGCATCTTCACGCCGTAGCGCTTGCGCAGCCCGGTGAGCGCTTTCTCGAGCGATTCGGAGAGGACTTCCTCGCAGCTTTCCGGGCGCGGCGTGCGCACGTTGTCGCACCACGCGTCGCTTTTCCCGGACAAGACCCGTTCCATGAAAATCGGTCGTGCCCGCCAGTTGGCGCGGAAGGCGCTGCCCAGCTCGTCGGCGTAGAGGGCGCGCGCGAGCTCCCGCCACCAGGCGACGACGATGAGCGGCTCGGGGCGTCCCGCCGCCATGGCGCCGTCCCAGGTCGCGAGCATCTTCAACGCCTGGGCCGCCTCCTCGCTTCTCGGCTTGGCGGTGAGGAGCTTGGGCAGCAGCTCGCGCACCGCGAGCGACACGTTGTCCATCTGCATGCGCGCAAACGTCTGCTCGTTTTGCACCGGATCCTTGGCGAGCAGTTCCTCGATGCGCCGCGCGCGGTAGGGCGGCTGCCATTCGGCGGTGATGTGGTGCGGATACCCCGGCGGCACGATCTTGTGGTTCGCGCTCACGATTTCGCCGCCGGAGGGATTGAACGCGCGCGGCAGCTCGTCGAATGGCAGGTAGCCGGCCCAGTCGTAGCGCGCGTCCCATCCCGGCGCGGGGGCGAGGCCTTTCAGGTCGTTGGCCGGCTTGCGAACCGGCACGCGGCCTGCCGCGATGAAGCCGATGTTGCCGTCGACGTCGGCGTAGGTCGCCGACTGTTGCGGCGCGTGCAGATTCCTCAGCGCATCGAGGAAAGTTTTCCAGTCGCGGGCGCGCTCGAGCCGCAGCGCCGCCTGCAGGGTGAGATCGTCGTCGGCAAGCGCAGCCCAGGCGAGCGCGAGCGCGTAGCCGCGCGGCGTCGCGTCCAGCGCTTCGCGCGATACGTCGGAGATCACCGGGCCGTGCCGCGAAATGCGCACCTGCAGGCGCTCTTCCTCGGCGCCTTTCACGGCGATACGCTCCTCGACGATGCTGAACGGCTGCGAGCCGTTCGGGGTGACGTAGTTGCCGGCGTGGTCGATTCTCTCGAGATAAAGGTCCTGCACGTCCGGACCGGTGTTGGTGAAGCCCCACGCGATACGGTCATTGCGCCCGATCACGATGCCGGGCACGCCGGGCAGCGTCCCGCCTATGGCGTTCAGCCCGGGCGCATGCAGTTGCGCGAGGTACCAGACAGACGGCGCGGTGAGCCCGAGATGCGGGTCGTTGGCAAGGAGAGGCTTGCCGCTCGCGGTGTGCAAGCCGCTCACGACCCAGCTGTTCGAGCCGCCCGGCGCCGGAAAAAGCGATTCGGCCGAGGCGGTGCGCGGCGGCTCGCGGTCGAGATCGCCATAGAGCTCGTGCAAATCGCGGATTTTCAGCGGCTCGTCGCCCGGGTACGGGGGAAGGAACTCGTCGATGCGCGCGTTCGGCAGCGTTTTGGCGAGCTGCATGCGCAATAGCTCGTTGCGCCAGTTGCCGCCCAGGTCCCACGCCTTCATCTTCGCCCAGGCGAGCGAATCGAGCGCCGTCCACGGCTCGGGATGGAAACGCAGAATCAGGAACTCGGGCGGCAAGAGCCGGTCCGTCGCGAGAAGCGCGTTGATCCCGGCGGCGTAGGCCTCGAGGGACTTGCGCGTCTCCTCATCCAGCTTCGGCAGGTTCGCTTGCGCGGCGCGCCGCACGCCGAGCGTGCGCAGGAAGCGATCGGTCTCGAGGCCGCCGGGCCCGAGCACCTCCGCGAGGCGCCCGGCCGCGATGCGCCGATTCATCTCGAGCTGCCACAAGCGGTCCTGCGCGTGCACGAAGCCGAGCGCGAAGTGCGCGTCCTGCTCGGACTGCGCGAAGATGTGCGGGATCCCGTAGCGATCGCGCAGGATTTCGACCGGCGCGGCGAGTCCCGCGACCGCGATTTCACCCGAGGTGACCGGCAGGGAGCGGCGCAGGAACAGGTCACCTCCGGCGATCCCCAAGGCGATGACTATGAGCAGGAATATCGCGAAACGAAAAACCCACCGCATGGGCCGAGGATACTCGGGACGCTGTGGCGTTATGCGATGCGGCGCTGCGGCAATTCTGCTATAAGCAAAGGCTTACGACGCATTACGGGGGAGCCGTTTTGCTCTACAACCTCTACGAAGCGCAGCACACCGCGCTCGCGCCGCTGCGGTATATGGCGGAGCTGTCCCGCGGATGGTTCGGCCATCCGTTCAGCCCGTTCGCCCATTTCCCCATGTCGCGGCGGCTGGCGGCATCCAGCGATCTCTTCCTGAGGCTGACCGGGCGCTACGAGAAGCCCGCCTGGAACATCCCGGATGTCGACATCGAAGTCGCGCTCGACAAGCCGTTCTGCAAGCTGATCCATTTCAAGCAGGCGACGCCGCGCAGGCACAGGGTGCTGGTGGTCGCGCCGCTCTCCGGCCACCACGCGACGCTGGTGCGCGGCACGGTGCGCGCGCTCCTTGCCGACCACGATGTCTGGGCTACCGACTGGGTGGACGCGCGCATGGTGGCGCTCACCGAAGGCCCGTTCCACTTCGACGATTACGTCGATTACGTGCGCGAGTGGATCCGGGTGCTGTCTCCTGATCTGCATGTAGTGTCGGTGTGCCAGCCGACCGTGCCAGTGCTCGCCGCGGTCTCTTTGCTGGCTTCCAGGAAAGAAATTTGCCCCCGCTCCATGACCATGATGGGCGGGCCGATCGACGCGCGCCGCAGCCCGACCGCGGTCAACAACCTCGCGACGGTCAAGCCCTTTTCCTGGTTCGAGCAGAATCTGATCCACCGCGTGCCGCCCAAGTATCCGGGCTACATGCGGCGCGTGTACCCAGGGTTCCTTCAGCATCTCGGCTTCGTGGCGATGAACCCGGACCGCCACCTGAACGCGCATTGGGACTACTACAACCATCTGCTCGTCGGCGACGGCGACTCGGCCGAAGCGCACCGGCGCTTCTACAACGAGTACAACGCCGTGCTCGACATGCCGGCCGAGTACTACCTCGACACGGTGAAGACCGTGTTCAAGGATTTCGCGCTGCCGAAGGGCCGCATGTTCGTGCGCGAGGAGCTGGTGCGCCCGCAGGCGATCCGCGAGACGGCGCTTCTCACCGTGGAAGGCGAGTTCGACGACATCTCGGGCAACGGCCAGACCGAGGCGGCGCACGCGCTGTGCCTCAACATCCCGCGCGGCCGGCGCGAGCATTTCCTCGCCCCCGGCGTCGGTCACTACGGCATTTTCTCCGGCCGGCGCTGGCGCGAGATGATCTACCCGCGCGTACGGGACTTCATCGAGCGCAATTCGGGGTCAGAGCCTTAATTCTTTTCCCCGCCCACTCCCGGCGGGCGACACTTTGGGTCCCGGTTTCCCACGCCCGGTCCTCGCTCCGAGCGGCGTCAGTACGCTCGCCTTGAAAGCGTCGCTGGCAAGCGGATAACCGCCGTTGGTCGCATCGCGAATCGCTGCTACCACGGAGGGCTCCTGCCCGCGCTCGAAGAGGCCGCGATACGCGGAATGGCGCGCTTCGCCGCTGACCGACAGCGCCAGGTATTCGACGTGCGGCGTAACCAGGCGATCTCCGCGCATGCCGCTGTTCACCGCATAGCTCGACCAGCGGTATGCCATCGGATGCTCCACCATGCCGGCGCGTACGGGATTGGACTCGATATAGCGATAGCAGGCGATGACGTAGCGGGCGGACTCGGTGATGCAAGAGCGGAACCGCCCCTCCCAAAGCGTACCGCTGCGTTCATATCGCCGGTTGAAATATTGGACGTAACGTCTGCCCAGATCGCGCATGAGCGCAGCGCACACCCGCGCCGCGCCCGGCGTAAGCAGCAGATGCACATGGTTGGTCATGAGGCAGTAGGCGTGCACGGCACATTCGTGCTTTTCCGCGAGCTCATGGAAATGCGAGAGATAGACCAGGTAATCGCTGTCCTGCCTGAAGCAGGCGACTCGGTTATTGCCGCGCTGAATGACGTGAACGGCCACGCCCGGCAGGATGAGCCGCAACGGTCTCGGCATATGGCGGAGAACGCCCCGCGCCGTGGGTGCGTTGACGCGCCCGGCAATAATTAAGGCTCTGACCCCGAATTCCTAACCCCGAATTCCTAGAGCTCGTAACGCGAGCCTTCTTCGCCCTTCACCGCCGGCTCGACGATCGAGCGCGGGAGCTGGGGCGCGAACATCTCGATGAAGTCGTAGGCGTAGCGCCGCAGATACGCGCCGCGCTTGATCCCCAGGCGCGTGGTGCTCGATTCGAAGAGGTGGCTCGCGTCGATGGCGCGCAGATGGCTGTCGCGCTTCGGATTGAAGGCCATCTTGGCGAGGATGCCGATCCCCATGCCGAGCTCGACATAGGTCTTGATCACGTCGGAATCCTGCGCGCTCAGCACCACGTGCGGCTGCAGGCCGCGGTTCTCGAAGGCTTTCTGCACCAGCGAGCGGTTGGCGAACGCGAAGTCGTAGGTGACGATCGGGTACTCCGCGAGTGCTTCGAGCGTAAGCGGCGTCTTTTTGAGCAGCGGATGCTTGGGCGGCACCACCACGCAGCGGTTCCACTGGTACACGGGTAGCGAAACGAGCTCGGGATAGAGCGAGATCATCTCGGTGGCGATCCCCATGTCGGCCTCGCCCGAGAGCACCTGTTCGCAGATCTGCGTCGGGTTGCCCTGGTGGATGACGAGCTCGACCTTGGGATACCGGCGCTTGAACGCGGCGACCGCCCTGGGAAGCGCATAGCGCGCCTGAGTGTGAGTGGCCGCTATCGTCAACGTGCCTAGCTTTTCGTTCGCAAACTCCTCGCCGGCGCGGCGCAGGTTGTTCGCCTCTGCAAGGATGCGCTCGGCGATCGCAATGACCGCCTTGCCCGGCTCGGTGATCGCCGAAAGGCGCTTGCCGTGGCGCACGAACACCTCGATGCCGAGCTCGTCCTCCAGCGCGCGGATCTGCTTCGAGACCCCCGGCTGCGAGGTGTGCAGGGCCTCGGCCGCCTCGGAGACGTTGAGGCCCCGGCGGGCGATTTCAGCGAGGTAGCGGAGCTGCTGGATCTTCATATAACCTAATTCGCATAAGATCCTAACACAATAGTCTTTGTAGCTATAAGTCCCGATCTTACGATACCGGGCCATGTACCGCTACGACGAGGTCGACCAGCGCCTGGTGAACGAGCGGGTGGCGCAGTTCCGCGACCAGACGCGCCGTTTCCTGGCCGGCAAGCTCTCGGAGGAGGAGTTCCGGGCGCTGCGGCTGCGGAACGGCCTGTACATCCAGCGCTATGCGCCGATGCTGCGCATCGCGATCCCCTATGGCCTCTTGTCATCCAAACAATTGAGAAAACTTGCGGCGATCGCCCGCAAGTACGACCGCGGCTACGGCCACTTCTCGACGCGGCAGAACCTGCAGCTCAACTGGCCGAAGCTCGAGCAGGTGCCCGACATCCTGGCCGAGCTGGCGAGCGTCCAGCTGCACGCCATCCAGACCTCGGGAAACTGCGTGCGCAACGTGACCACGGATCACTTCGCCGGCGTCGCGCCCGACGAGATCGTCGATTCGTTCGTGTGGTGCGAGCTCATCCGCCAGTGGTCGACCTTCAACCCCGAGTTCAGCTACCTGCCGCGCAAGTTCAAGATCGGCGTGAACGGCGCGCTCGAGGACCGCGTCGCGACCTACGTGCACGACATCGGTTTGCATGCCTTGAAGAATGCTTCAGGAGAGACCGGTTTTCGCGTAATCGTAGGAGGCGGCCTGGGCCGCACGCCGATCATCGGTCAGGCCGTCCGTGATTTCCTGCCCTGGCCGCACCTTCTCACCTACCTCGACGCGGTGCTGCGCACCTACAACCGCTTCGGCCGCCGCGACAACATCCACAAGGCGCGCATCAAGATCCTGCTCAAGGAGCGCGGCGTGGAGCGCTTCCGCGAAGAGGTCGAGGCCGAGTGGGCGCATCTCAAGGATGGCCCCGGCACGCTCACGCGCGAAGACGTGGAGAAGATCGAAGCGCGCTTCACCCGTCCCGCGTACGAAATAGGGACAGACCCCATTTCAGGAATCTCTGAAATGGGGTCCGTCCCTGTTTTTTCGGCCTGGCGCAAGCGCAACGTCCACGGGCACAAGGTGCCGGGCTACGCCGCGGTGACGCTCTCCCTCAAGAAAACCGGCGTGCCGCCGGGCGACGTGACGAGCGAGCAGATGGACGCGATCGCCGGCCTCGCCGAGCGCTATTCGTTCGGCGAGCTGCGCGTCTCGCACGAGCAGAACCTGATCCTCGCCGACGTGCGCCAGCGCGATCTGCCGGCGCTCTGGCGCGAGGTGCGCGCGCTCGGGCTCGCGACGCCGAACGTCGGGCTTCTCACCAACATCATCTCCTGCCCGGGCGGCGACTTCTGCGCGCTCGCGAACGCGAAATCCATCCCGGTCGCGCGGGCGATTCAGGAACGCTTCGACGCGCTTGACTATCTCTTCGACATCGGCGAGCTCGACCTCAATATCTCGGGCTGCATGAACGCCTGCGGCCATCACCACATCGGCCATATCGGCATCCTCGGCGTCGACAAGAACGGCGAGGAGTGGTACCAGATCGAGATCGGCGGCAACCAGGCGCCGGCATCGCTCGGCAAAGTCATCGGACCCTCGTTCGCCCGCGCCGAGGTCCCCGATGTCATCGAAAAGCTGATCGCCTGCTACCTCGAGCGGCGCGACAGCGAAGCCGAGCGCTTCATCGATATCGTGCAGCGCATCGGCATCGAGCCTTTCAAGGAATACGTCTATGGCAACGCTCATCAAAGGCCGGCGGATCGTCAACGACAAGTGGCAGCGGCTTGACGCCCAACGCTGGCTGCAGGTCGGCGAAGACGGCCTGGTGCCCGATTTTCCGGATGCGGCCGAGCTCATCGTTGCGCCGAAGCTCTGGGCGCTGCGCCGGGATGATCTGCTCGCGCGACGCGGCAGGCTCGGGCTGCGGCTCGAGCCGGGCGACGACCCAGCCCAATTCGCCGCCGACCTGGAGCACTTCGATCTGGTCGCGGTGAGCTTCCCCAAGTTCGGCGACGGCCGCGGCTATTCGACGGCGAAGCTCCTGCGCGAGCGCTACGGCTACAAGGGCGAGCTGCGCGCGGTCGGGCAGATTACGCGCGATCTTCTTTATTTCATGGAAAAGGTCGGCTTCGACGCCTACGAGCTGCGCGAAGGCGAGGACCGCGCCGAAGCGCTCGCCGCGTTCGAAGATATCTCGGCTGCGTACCAGCGATTCGCAATTCGGGGTCAGAGTCTTAATTCACGCGACGAGGAGCTATCCGAATTAAGACTCTGACCCCGAATTCAGGCACGGTGTACCTTGTCGGCGCCGGCCCCGGCGCGGCGGACCTTCTCACCGTGCGCGCGGCGCGGCTGCTCGCGCAGGCCGACATCGTCTTTCACGACGCGCTGGTGCCGGACGAAGTGCTTTCGCTGGCGCCGAAAGCCGAGAAAGTCGCCGTGGGCAAGCGCTGCGGCCGCCACTCGACCGCCCAGCGCTTCATCCACAAGCGGCTCGCCGACGCTGCGCGCAAATACCGGGTCGTGGTGCGCCTCAAGGGCGGCGACCCGATGCTCTTCGGCCGCGCGCAGGAAGAGGTTTCTTTTTTAAAGACGAAAAACATCAATGTCGAAATCGTCCCGGGCATTACCGCAGCGCTCGGCGCCGCCGCCGAGCTTCAGGTGTCGCTCACGCAGCGCGGCGTTTCGCGCAGCGTGGTGTTCGCGACCCCGCGCGCGGCACCCGGCGAGCCGCCATCGAACTGGGTGCGCGCGGTGGCCGGCGCGGATACCGCGGTGCTGTACATGGCCTCGCACGAAGCCGAGTTCGTAGAGACCGAGCTTCTCGCCGCCGGCATGCGGCCGGACACGCCGGTCGCGGTGGCGGAAGACGTAAGCATGCCCGCTGCCGCGCTGCATGCGGGCAAGCTGGCGGAGCTTCAAAGCCTGGCCGCGCGCTGCGAGGGCGGCCCGGCGCTACTGCTGATCGGCGACGTTTTCGAAGCGCTTCAGGCCGCGGCCGGCAGCGAGCGCGTGCTGCGCGTCGCAAGCCAGATCATATAAACCACCAGCAGCGTGAACCAGAAGAGCGACCACTCGGCGATCGAAAAGCCGAGGAAGGTCCAGTCCACCTTGGCGCATTCGCCGGTGCCGGTGATCAGCACCTTCTTCACTACGCTCGCCAGCGGAAAATTCTCGAGCATGAAGAAGAGATCCGGCCCGCAGGCGGGCACCTTGTCGGGCGGCAGATGCTGGAGCCATACCTGGCGCGTCGCCGTCGCCGCGCCGCCGATGGCGACGATTGCGGCGAGCGTCGCATAGGCGATCGTGCCTTTTCTGCCCGGTCCGTGTAGCGCCGCGACGACGCACACCGCGATCACCCCGTAGAAAAACCCGCGCTGCACGAGGCACAGCGGGCAGGGCTGCAGCCCCTGCACGTACTGCAGGAAATAGCCGAAGGCGAGAAGCGCCGCGGGCACCGCGGCGGCGAGAAGGAATGCTCTGCGTGGACTAAGCCAGTTCATGTTGGAGGATGGACAACGAATCCTTCCGGATTATCCCAGATGGGTTGATCGGACCGGCGCTTCCCGGCAGGGCTGCAACAGCCCCTCGCCAGAATCGCCGCCATGAAACGCAGACGGCAGCTCGGCGGCAGCGCCAGCATGGTGTTCCTCGCGATGGTCCTTTCCGCATGCACCATCGTAGGCCACGAGAAAGTCCTCGGCTGGCCGCGCATGGACGTCGTGGCCCACTACGTCCCGGCCGAAGAGATGCGCAACCGCTGCGCGCCGTACGTCGGTTACGGCATGCTGCCCGACGCCTGCGCCGAATTCAACTTCGCCGCGAACCGCTGCGACATGTGGTTCAGCGCGGATTTCCCGCCGCCCGCCTCGGTGGTCGAGCACGAGGAGCTTCACTGCAAAGGCTACGACCATATCGGCCAGCGCACCATGGCCGAGATGCTGAGCCGCCATCTCGCCGAAGCCAGCGCCAGCACCGGTTCCACCCGCCGGTAAAGATCCATGAACCCCCTCGTCTTCTTCTTTGCCGTTGTTGCCATCGCCGGCTGCGCGGCCTTCCAGGAGCCGGCACGCTTTCCCGCCGAGCGCTACGCGGGCGACACGGCGCTCGAGCGCACGCTGTCGCAGGTGAACGTCGAAACGAACCGCGCGCCCGCCTGCGCGCTGATTTCGCCTTGCCAGGCGAGCCTGCCGAGCCGCGACGAGCTCGCGCGCACCCGCTTTCTCGACTGCAAAGGCTACGCGATGGCGAAGGCTTATGCCTTGCAAGATGCCGGCATCGATGCCTCCCGCATGCGCGTTGCAGAGCTCGAGCTGATGGGGCGGCGCCACGTCGTGCTGGTCGTCGACGAGCGCTACGTGCTCGATAATCTGGACGACAGCGTGCGGCGGATCGAAGAATACCGGCGCTTCCAGCCCGTGCTCGCCGCGCTTCCCGCCGCGCTCATGGCCGGCGCTCCGGCGAGTGCCGGGCAGACGGGCCCGAAGCGCTGAAGAGCGCGATCCAAGCGTAGGCGAGCAGGACGACGAACGCGAGCGCGTTCGCCGGGATCTGCAGGTTGAAGTCCACCGTGCTGTGGATCGCGATCGCCGTGACGCCCATGAGCGCGGCGAACGCGAAGCCGCGCGCGAGCGGATCGCGCCGCCGCGAGAGCACGAGGACCGCATTGATGAGCGCGAGGAGCGGCAGGGTGCCGATGAGGAGCGCGCCCAGCGGCCCCGTTTCGACGAGGAACTGCGTGTAGTCGTTGTGCGCGTGGTCGTAGAAGGCGCCGATGTCGGGTCCGCGGTAGCGCGGAAACGCGCCGTAGAAGCTTCCCGCGCCCGCGCCGAGCACCGGGTAATCCTTCAGCATGTCGAGCGCGTACACCGAGGGCTCGACGCGCTGCTCGACGTCGACGGCCGTCGTTTGCTGGAGCCGATCGAGGGTCTTCTCCACGCCGAACCAGGTGCCGACGATGAAGATATCGATGACGATCAGGCTCGCGATCAGGATGACGGTGCTGCGCGTCGCGTGCCGGCGCAGGAGGAGCGCCACCGAGCCGGCGATGAGGAGGCTCGAGAAGAACGCGGTGTTCCCCATGCGCGAGCGCGTCATGACGAGGCCGATCACCATGGCCACCAGGAAAAGCCGCAGCGGCGCCCGCGCGCTCAGCAGCATGCGCGCCGTGTCGCGCCAGAACTGCCGCCAGGTGCGCCGGCCGCTTTCCTGCAGGCTCCCGACCAGCAGCCCGATCCCCATGGCGAGGCCGATTTCCAGGAACCCGGCAAGGTGGTTTCGGTTCACGAAGGCGCCGCTCGCCTGCGAAGAATGCGCGATGCGCGCGCCGAAGAGATCGACATCGGTGCCGGCGAGGTGCATGAGCGCGCCGTAGACCGCCTGCAAGAGCCCGCTCAGCACGAGCGCATAGGCGATCATCCGGGCTCTTTCGCGCGTCGTGGCGAGCGCCAGAACGAGCGCAAAGGCAGCCGCGTAGGCGCAGCTCTTCAGCCAGAAAACGAAGCTCGCGTTCGGGTCGATGGAGAGCGTGCGGGCGCCCAGCGCGGCCGATTCCGGCGAAAGCATGCGAAGCAAGCCGGCCGGCAGCGGAATCCAGTACAGCGCGAGGTAAACAAGCCAGGCGCCGAGGATGGCGAGCGCCGGCCACGCGTCGCGCAGCACGCCGAGCGAGCGAAGGTCGCGGCGCATCCAGGCGATGAGCCAGAGCGCCGCGCAAACAAAGACCCACCCCTCCAGAAGGCTCCAGGCCCACGGCCGGTTGCTGCCGAGCGGCCAGGGCGCCCAAACGAGTAATCCGAGGAAGAGATAGAGGGCGGCGCGCTGGGCCACCCGTCAGTCTCCGCGCAGGAGGCGCGCGGGGTTCTCCTCCACGAGCCGCGCCGCCTCCTCCTCGCCCACGATGCGCGCCGCCGCTTCGCGCCCCGGCGTGATGCGCGGCGGGCGCAGCTCGGTGTCGTGCGCGTCCGAGGCGAGCACCGTCACCCAGCCCTCCTCGAGGAACTGGCGCGCGCGCGCGGCGCAGTCCTCGCCGAAGCCGCCGGCGACCGCGTCGGCGGTGAGCTGAAGCAGGCAGCCCTGGCGCACGAAAGGCAGGATCTTGTCGGCGTCGCGCAGGATGTCCTTGTTGCGCTCCGGGTGCGCGATCATCGGGCGGATGCCGTGCGCGAGCAGCCAGTCGACGAGCTTGTCGGCACCCACCGGCACGTGGCCGTGCGGCAGCTCGAGCAGCAGCACCTTGTGGCCGCCGAGCGCGCCCACGAACGGCACGCGGCCTTCCTCGATCAGCGGCAGGATGTCGTAGGACGCGCGCACCTCCGCAGCGAAACTGATTTTCAACGTAATGTCTTTTTCCCGGAGTGCGTTGCGATACGCGTCCACGGCGGCCGAAATGCAGGCGAGATCGTTGTCCCAGCGCCCGACGTGAAGATGCGGCGTCACGCGCGCCTCGCGGATGCCGTGCGCGACCGCAAGGCGCGCCATGGCGAGCGCCTCGGCGAGCGTCGCCGGGCCATCGTCGATTCCGGGCAGCAAATGGCAATGCAGGTCGATCATCGACCCGCCGGGCGCTTCAGCGCTTGCCGGTGTAGCCGTAGCCGTATCTGCGGGCGTAGTAGCGCTTGCCGTAGCCGCTGTACTCGCCGTAGTAGCGGTCCGCCCTCAGGACGTCGAGCTCGTTGAGCACCGCGCCGATGAGCGGCGCGCTCGCGCGGCGCATTTTGCGGATCCCGCGGCGCGCGAGCGGGTAGGGCGTCTCGTCCGCCTTCACGAGATAGACAACCTCGGTTGCGACCTTCGACAGGACCACGGCGTCGCTCACGAGCTGCACCGGCGGAGAATCGAGCACGATGAAGTCGAAGCGCTCGCTCAGCTGCCGGATGATCTCGGCAAAGCGCTGCGAGGCCAGCAGCTCCTGGGGATTCGGAGGAATCTTGCCGGCGGGCACCACGTGCACCCCGGTGTTGCCGGCCGGATAGACGCATTCATCGAGCTTTGCCTCGCCGCTGCAGAGCTCGGCGAGTCCCTTCAGCGCTTTTTGCCCGCCCAGCACCGGGCCGATGCGCGGCCGGCGCATATCGGCGTCGATGAGCAGCGTCTTCTTGATTTGCCCGAGCGCGAAGGCGAGGTTCGCCGCAATGGTGGTCTTCCCTTCCTTGGGCAGCGACGAGGTCACTACGACGATCTTCTTCGGATTGTCGAGCGCGGAGAGCATCACGCCGCTGCGGATGGTGCGGATCGCCTCGGCGAACGAGGTCTGGCCATCTTCCAGGAAGAGCCGCTCGATGTGCTGGCCGCGCGCCACCTTGGTGTGCTGGACCACCCCCAGCGTCGGCAATCCCAGCTTGCTCTCGAGCTCGTGGCTCGACTTGACGGTGTTGTCGAGCCGCTCGATGAGCAGCGCGAGGAAAACGCCAAGGAGCAACGCTCCGAGCACCGACAGCACGACGGTTTGCCGCTTGTTCGGGCCCACAGCGAATTGCGGTATTACCGCTGCATCCACTACACGGGCGATCGTGCTTCGAATATCGTTCTGAATATTGGTTTCCTTGAATCGCTGCAAGAAGAGCTCATACAGCTGCCGATTGGTCGCCACGTCG
Source organism: Betaproteobacteria bacterium (assembly GCA_004297625.1). Taxonomy (GTDB): domain Bacteria; phylum Pseudomonadota; class Gammaproteobacteria; order Burkholderiales; family SG8-39; genus SCGC-AG-212-J23. Next base: position 203,553 of record SCTY01000026.1, read on the forward strand.
CGCTCGAGCGCCGCCAACTGGAATTCCTTGCGGTTCAGAGCCTGGATTTCCGCCCGCGCGGTGCTAAGCGCTCGATCCAGGCTCTGCTCGTTCGCGCGGGCAACCTCGACTTCGCGAGTCACGGTCTGAGCAACCGCGGACACTTGGCGGCGTAGGTTGTCGCGAGCAGACTTGAGATCGGATTCGGCGGCTATCAGTTTCGGGTGCTCGGGTCCGTAGCGCTTCACGGCCTCATTGAGGCGCTTCTCGGATTCGAGCTCCGCTTCCCGGAAGCGTTGCACCAAGGGGTGCTTCTGAATCGCCGGCAAGCTCTGCAAGGACGCCTCCGAGCCCGGCTTCAATGCGACGCTTACCTGGTTATACATGTTCTCGGCATCCGCGCGGCGCGCCCGGGCTTCCAGGAGCGCTTTGGAAATTTCTTCCAACTGACGTGTTGCGCCGCTCTGCGAGAGGCCTTTCGTGTCGAGAATGCGCTCACGGTCGCGGAACGCCTGCAGCGCCTGCTCCGAATCGATCAGCTTCTTTCGCAGCTCGCCCGACTGGGTGTTGAGAAAGGCCATAGCCTTTTGCGTCATCTGCATGCGAGCCTCTAGATCGGTGTCGATGTAGAGTTCGGCAAGCTCGTTCGGTATGAGCGCGGCGAGCTCCTTGTCCGTGCTTTCGAAGCTGACGCGTATAAGCTGGCTGTTGCGAACAAGTTGCGCGTTAAGTCCTCCCTGCACTGCCCTTATGACCCCTTGCTCGACAGCTTCCGGCGAAGCTTGAGCCGCCTTAGCAGGCGCGCTGAAGAATCCGTCCGGCAGCCACTGTTGCCATACGCTGGGCGGTTGGCGTCGTGGGTCGAATAAGCGGTGCTCCGTCAGGTTCAGTTTTTTGACCAGCTTCGCGACCAGCTCGCGCGATTTCAAGATCTCGAACTGCGTCTGGTAGAACTCCCGGTTCATGCCGGCCGCGATGTTGTATGCCTCCTCGATCGACACGATTTTCGGCTTATTCGGCTCGATGAGGATCGTGGCTGTCGCCCGATACACCGGCGGCATGCTGTTGGCGATCAGCACTGCCAGCACGCCGACGGCGGCAACCAAGGCGATAATTCGCCATTTGTTGCGGTTCACTGCGCGCCAGTAGCGGACGAGATCGAGCGTCTCGTCATCACGCTCAGGCGGCGCGCCGGCATTTGGCGGCATCGGTTCCGTGCTCATGCAGGATTAGAAGAAGCTCTCCTCGACGGTGATGATGTCGCCGGGGTTGACTTGAGCGTTCAGATCGACGCGCTTGGCCGACTGGCTGGGGTCGTCGTCCCGGATCACGAAGATCTTCTCCTTGGACGCACGCTCGCGGAAACCGCCGGCGAGGGAGACGGCTTTGCGCACGGTGAGCCCGGGGATGAACGGATAGCCGCCCGGTTTTTCAACCTGGCCATTGATAAAGAAATTCCGGTACTCGTTGATGGTCACGGTGACCTGCGGGTTCACCAGGTACCTGCCCTTCAGGCCGTCCCGAATCAATCGTTCAAGCTCGGCTACCGTCTTGCCCGCGATACGGATCTCCCCAACGATGGGGTACGAGATGGTCGCGGCGTCGGAGAGGCGGATCTTCTCCCGCTTGAGGTCCTCTTCGCCCAGTACCTGGATGGTCACCACATCGCCGGCGCCGAGGCGGTAGTTCGACAAGGCGCCGCTATGGTCCGCCGCAGCGTGGCCGAGCGGGAGCCACGCCATGATCGACAGGAATATGAATCGCGTAACGCCCATTTTTTTCCAGCGGGAAAGGCAATCTCCCAGCCAAAAAAGTATAGCGCCAAACGAAGCGCCCTAAGCCCCTGACGGGGACCTTTCAGAGCGTTGCGCCTACGGTGAACAGCAGGAGGTTTCGCTTGTAGTCGAACGTCTGGATGTTGGAGTCGCGGTTGGTGTGCGCGTACTCGGCGCCGAAGCGCAGCCAGCGCCGGAACTGATAAATGAACCGGACGCCCAGCGTTCCCGTGTCGTCCTCGCGCGTGACTCCGGCGCCCTGGAATTGGTCGTTGCGCCAGTTTCCGAGAAGCTGGCTCTGGAAGCGGCTGTTCCAGTCGTGCGTCCAGGACAGCCCGTAAAGCTTTGTCAGGATCGTGTCGCCGAAGCCGGTGGACTCGTTGGTCTGCCTCGACGTGAGGAGATCCACCACCGAATAGGTCCGGGGGCTCCAGCGCACGCCCGCGTCCCAGCTTCCTCCCGAAAAGTCCGTGCGTGTGCTGTCGCGAAAGTCTTTCTTAAGGTGGCCGATCTTCACCGTCCCATCGGTCTTGGCGGTCGCCTGCCAGCGCGCGCCCGCGTACAGGCGATCCTCCGTCGAATCGAGGGTCGATGAGGCGAGCTGGTAGTCGTAGTTGCGGCGCTGCGCCTGGAAGAGCAGGTCGGTCCTCGGCTGGACGCGCCACAGGAACGTGGCTCCCCCCGAGCCCGTGTTGTAGTCGCTCGCCTCCGTCACGGCCCGGTTGTTCTGATAGCGCTTCTCGAAATAGCCGCCATCCAGCTCCACCGCGCCTTGGGCACCCGGTGCCCCGTAGTGGAACAGGCCTTCCGCGCCCGTGCGCTTGTAGACGTCGGGCCTGTCCGCGGACGGCCGGTCGGTCGACCCGCGCGGGTCGTGGCTGCGGCGGTCCTCGGCGTGCAGCTTCAGGCCCGTCCGGCCGGTGAAGACGACGTCCGCGTTGCCGGAGAGCGTGTAGTCGTCGTAGTCGTCGTTCGAGCTGTTGCCGTAGCGCCCCAGATCGTAGCGAAGCCCCACATCGAATTTATGCGGCCCGGGCGTACCCTCGATCCGGACATAGGGGCTCAGGATTCGGACGCTCGAGCCGCGCTTGTTGATGCCGCTATAGAAGAGGTTGTCGTCGTGCCCTACGGCGAAGTCAACACCCGGAATTGCCATGAGCGGCCCGACATGGACACCCGCCGGGCCGCTCGCTTGCTGTGCAACCGCGGTGCCGGCGCCCGAGGCCGCGACTGCCAGCGCTGCGACGAAAACGCGACTTACAGACCGCCTTGTCCGCATCCCATTCCCCCCTTCGACTGAACACTATAGCCCGACGGCAGATTCCGTCAAAGACAATACAATCCCCGGGGAAAGGGAGATCAACAGCATGAGGGTATACGACCTCCGCAAGCGAGTCCTCGTGACCGGCGGCGCCGGGTTCATCGGCTCGCACTTGTGCGAGCGGCTCCTCGCCGAAGGGAACGATGTGCTTTGCGTGGACAACTTCTTCACCGGCACGAAGGACAACATCGCGCACCTGATCGGCAACCCGCACTTCGAGATGATGCGCCACGACGTGACTTTCCCGCTCTACGTCGAGGTCGACGAGATCTACAACCTCGCCTGTCCTGCCGCACCCATCCATTACCAGTTCGATCCCGTGCAGACGACGAAGACGAGCGTGCACGGCGCGATCAACATGCTGGGCCTCGCCAAGCGCGTCAAGGCGAAGATCCTGCAGGCTTCGACCAGCGAGGTCTATGGCGACCCGAAGGTCCATCCGCAGACCGAAGACTACTGGGGCAACGTCAACCCGATCGGCCTGAGATCCTGTTACGACGAAGGCAAGCGCTGCGCCGAGACGCTTTTTTTCGATTACTACCGGCAGCACAAGCTGCGCATCAAGGTCGCGCGCATCTTCAACACCTACGGCCCGCGCATGCACCCGAACGACGGGCGGGTGGTGTCGAACTTCATCGTGCAGGCGCTGAAGGGCGAGCCGATTACGATTTTCGGCAAAGGCAGCCAAACGCGTTCGTTTTGCTACGTCGACGACCTCGCCGATGCTCTGGTACGGCTGATGGCGACGGATGACGGCTTCACGGGGCCGGTGAACCTCGGTAATCCCGGCGAGTTCACGATCCTCGAGCTCGCGCAGGAGGTGCTGAAGCTCACCGGCTCGAAGTCGCAACTCGCGTTCGAGCCATTGCCCGCGGACGATCCCCTGCAGCGCAAGCCCGATATCTCGCTCGCGGCGCGCGCGCTGTCCTGGGAACCGGCGATCCCCCTGGCGGAGGGCCTCAACAAGACGATCTCGTACTTCAGGGACCGTTCGGCCGTCTAGACATGTGCGGCATCGCAGGAATCGTTGCCTACGCGGACGCGGCGCCTCCCGTGGACCGCTCGGAGCTCGTCCGGGTTCGCGAGGCAATGGCTGCGCGCGGCCCCGATGGCGCCGGGCTCTGGGTGGCAGACGATCAGGCAGTGGGGCTGGCACACCGCCGTCTCGCCATCATTGAGCTTTCCGAAGCGGGTGCGCAGCCCATGTCCTCGCCGGATGGACGGTTCGTGGTGATTTTCAACGGCGAGATCTACAACTACCGCGAGATTCGCGAGGAGCTCGAGAGCAAGGGCGTGCGCTTGCGCTCGCAGAGCGACACGGAGGTGCTGCTTCACCTGTACGCCGAACGCGGTGCCGATATGGTGCACGCGCTTCGCGGCATGTATGCCTTCGCCTTATGGGATGCATCGAACAAGACGCTTTTTCTCGCCCGCGACCCGTTCGGCATCAAGCCGCTCTATTACTCCGACAAGGGCGGCGTGTTTCGCTTCGCATCCCAAGTCCGGGCGCTACTGCAGGGAGACGCCATCGACAAGACGCCCGAGGCAGCAGGACATGTCGGCTTCTATCTTTGGGGATCGGTTCCCGAGCCCTATACCTTGTACCGCGGCATACGCGCGCTCCCCGCAGGAACATACATGTCGGTGAGTCGTTCCGGCATAGCGGGGCCCACCAGGTTTTTCGACATCGCGTCCGAGCTCGCCACAGCGCACGAAATTGCGAAGGCTGGGACCGAGATAACCCGCGAGTCGCTCGCTCAGGCGGTGCGCGATTCGGTGCGGCGTCACCTCGTCGCCGACGTGCCCGTCGGGCTCTTTCTGTCGTCCGGCCTCGATTCCGCCGTCATCGCCGGGGTTGCGGCCGGCGAAAGCGGCAGCACGCTGAACGCGCTGACGCTCGGGTTTCGCGAGTACCAGGGCGCCGAGCACGACGAGGTGCCGCTGGCGCGGGTCGTGGCAGCTCATTATTCCATCAGCCACCGGACGCGCTGGATCGAGAGAGCAGAGTTTGAGCGCGATCTCGAGAAGATATTGGCGGCCATGGATCAGCCGTCGACCGACGGCGTCAATACCTACTTCGTGAGCAAGGCGGCCAGCGAGGGCGGCATGAAAGTCGCCCTTTCGGGCTTGGGCGGCGACGAGTTGTTCGCCGGCTACCCGTCATTCCGCCATGTTCCCCGCCTGGCGCGCTGGCTTCGATTCGCGCGTGCGGTTCCCTCGTTGGGCCGCGCATTCCGCGTCTTGTCCGCGCCGCTGCTGCGGCGAATCACTTCGCCGAAGGCCGCGGGCTTGCTCGAATACGGCGGCAGCTACCCCGGCGCCTATCTCCTTCGACGGTCGCTGTTCATGCCATGGGAGCTCGATGAGCTGCTGGATCCAGCGATGGTGGAGAACGGGCTCGAGGAGCTGCAGCCGCTATTGTCGCTGGACAAGACGGCCCGAGGCCTCAGCACGCCGCGCCAGCGAGTGGCCGCGCTCGAGCTCGGGTGGTACTTGCGCAACCAGCTCTTGCGCGATGCCGATTGGGCCGGGATGGCTCACTCCGTCGAGATCAGGGTCCCATTCCTCGACGTCGATCTTTTCCGCAAGGTCGCGCCCACCCTTGCCCTGCCGCACCCGCCTGCCAAACGCGATGTCGCGAGCGCGTTGCTCCGGCCGCCGCCGCAGCAGGTGGTGCAACGGCCGAAGACCGGCTTCGCGACGCCGGTCAGAGCATGGACAGCGGGAGGCACGGGCAGTGCGCGCGGGCTGCGTGGATGGGCATGCAGGGTGTTGCCGCCTGCGCGCCGGTTCCGTGCCCTGGCGCTCGTCACGGACGCCTATGGCGGCAGGGGAGGCATCGCAAAGTTCAATCGCGACCTGCTGGAGGCGCTTTGCGCAATGGAGGACTGTGGCGGGGTCGTCGCCATACCGCGATTGATCTTGGCGCCGACCGAACCGCTACCCGAAAGCTTGACCTTCCTGACAAATACGGCACGCGGCAAATTGGCCTACACATGGACGGTATTGCGGGCCGTGCTCGGAAAGCGTTTCGATCTGGTGATCGCCGGACACGTCAACTTGCTGCCGCTCGCCTCGGTCGCCGCTTGGCTGGCGGGTGGGAGGCTCTTGCTCGTCATCCACGGAATCGACGCATGGAGCCGCCATTCGAGCGCGCTCGTCAGACTCAGCCTGCCGCGCGTGTCCGCGATTGCAGCCGTGAGCCGTGTGACGCTCGAGCGCTTCGCTTCGTGGTCGCGCATAGGTCCGCAAAGGTGCCACGTCGTACCGAATTGCGTAGAGCTGGAGCGCTACGGTCCCGAGCCGAAATCTCGCGCATTGGCGCAGCGGCTAGGCGTCTGCGGCCGGCCGGTCATCATGACCGCAGGGCGGCTTTCCGCCCTGGAGCGTTACAAAGGTTTCGACACCATCCTCGACGTGATGCCCGAGTTGATGACCCGGGTGCCGGGGCTCGTATACCTGATCGTCGGCGAAGGGAACGATCGAAAACGCCTGGAGGCGAAAACGGCTGCGCTCGGATTGAGCCGCAACGTGGTTTTTACGGGGTTCATACCGGAGGAGGAAAAGGCCGATTACTTCCGCCTGGCGGATGCGTACGTGATGCCGAGTCGTGGCGAGGGCTTCGGCATCGTTTTTTTAGAGGCGATGGCGTGCGGCACGCCCGTTCTGGGCAGCAAGATAGATGGTGGCCGCGAGGCCTTGCTGTCCGGCGACCTTGGTGTCCTCGTGGACCCCGGAGAGCCGAGGCAGGTCATCGAAGGGGTGCTCGAGGCGCTGCGCCGGCCGCGCGCGGTGCCTGAAAAGCTGCAGTTCTTCTCGAAGCGAAACTTCGATCTGCGGGTCGCGGGCCTCGTGCGCCAGGTGATCCACGAGCGCGTATGAGGCGTGCGTACCGCGACAAGATCTACCGCCGTTACTCCTCCGACAGGCTCGGCAGGCTCGCGCCAGAAACCGTGGAAGGGTTCCGCCCGCGCGCCCCCTATTTCCGCAAGCTCATCCGCGAGTATTTCCCGGCGGCGCGTTCCGCGGCCATTCTGGAGATCGGCTGCGGCCACGGGGCGTTCCTGTACTTCATGTGCCAGGCCGGTTACGTGAACGCAACCGGTATAGACGACAGCCCGGAGCAGGTGCAGGAGGCGCGCCGGCTGGGCATCGCGGAGGTGCAGAGCGCAGATGTGGCCGAGCACCTGAAGACGATCCCCGCCGAATCGCTCGACGTGCTCGTCGCCTTCGATGTCATCGAGCATTTCACCAAGGAGGAACTGTCGGGGCTCGCCGATGAGTTCTATCGAGTCCTCAGGCCGGGCGGCCGGCTGATCACCCATCAGCCGAACGCCGAAGGACCTTTCGGCAGCTTCATGCGCCATTGGGACTTCACGCACGAGACCGGGTTCACGCGGCAATCCATCGCGCAACTGCTGCTGTCGAGCAGTTTCCGCAAGGTTTCGTCGTACGAGGACAAGCCAGTCGTGCATGGCCTCAAGAGCCTCGTCCGCTACCTGCTTTGGGAGTTCCTGCTGCGCCAGGCCTGCCGTATTGCGCGCATAGTGGAAACGGGAAGCTGCGATGCGGACGCGATCTTCACCTTGAACTTCCTCACCGTCGCCGAGAAATGAGCATGCGGTCCAACGCGGCCGCGGTCGGGTTCGCCACGCTCGCGCGCAACGCGCTTTGGAACCTCGCCGGGCGCGTGGTGCCGCTCGCAGTGGCGCTGGTTGCCATACCGCTGCAGATCAAGGGCTTCGGGACCGACAGGTTCGGGCTTCTCGCGCTGTTCTGGGTGATCGCCGCGTATTTCGGCCTGTTCGACATGGGAATCGGCCGAGCGACCACCAAGTTCGTCGCCGAGCGGCTCGCGCTCAAGGATTTCGATGCCATTCCCGCTCTCGTCTGGACTTCGTGGCTTGCCATGGCGGCGCTCGGCATGGCGGCCGGCGCAGTGCTCGCCTCGACCACCCCGCTCTTAGTCTCGCGCGTCCTCAGCGTCCCGCCGCATCTGCAAGGGGAGGCGGCGCGCAGCCTGTACTGGCTGGCGGCGATGTTGCCGCTGCTGCTCACTCAGCCCGGCCTGCAAGGCGTGCTCGAGGCGCGCCAGCGCTTCGATTTGGGCAACCTCGTGCAGATTCCGGCAGCGATCCTTGGCTACGTGGTGCCGCTCCTGGTATTGGTCTACACCAAAGATCTCGCGGTCGTGATGGCGGCGCTGTGGGCGCTGCGCTGCTTGGTGTGGGTCACGCTTTTCGTATGCGCGCTCCGCGTCATGCCAGCAATCGTTTGCCGCCCGACGCTATCCGGCGAGCACCTCACTCACGTGCTCCGGTTCGGCGGCTGGCTCACGGTGAGCAATGTCGTCAGCCCGCTCATGGTCTACGCCGACCGCTTCCTGATCGGCAGCCTGCTCACCATGTCGGCCGTCGCCTATTACGCGACGCCTTACAGCCTGGTCACGCAGCTCTGGATCATCCCGGGAAGCCTCTTGCCCGTGCTATTCCCGGTTTTCAGCGGGATGGCCGCCACTTCCAGTCCGGCGTTTGGCGAGGCGTACCGCAGAACCGTGAGATGCGTCTTTTTTGCGATGATGCCGCTGACCGTGGGGCTGATGGTGTTGTCGCGCGACCTCATGACGCTGTGGATCGGCGCCGATTTCGCCCGGCAGAGCGCATCGGTGTTGAGCCTGCTGGCGCTAGGGGTTCTGGTGAACTCGCTCGCCCAGGTGCCTTACGCCGTGCTCCAGGCCTCGGGCAGGCCGGACGTCACGGCGAAGTTCCACCTCCTCGAGCTGGTGCCCTACTTTGCGCTGCTCTTCTGGTTCACCGAGCGATACGGCATAGTCGGCACCGCGACGGCATGGGTAGCGCGCGTCAGCGTCGACGCCGCGCTGCTGTTCGTCGCCGCAGGAAGGCTCACGCGCGTCGCCGCGCATCGCCCGACCTTTCTCGCAGCCTTCGTGGTGGCGACAGGCGTGTTCTATGTCGCAATGGAAGCAGCCGTCGCGGCAATGCCGGGGCCGCTTTCGCGCTGGGTGGCGGCGGCAGTGATAGTCCTGCTCGCGGCCGTCGTCGCGTGGAGGTACTGGCTGACGCCGGATGAAAAGGCCGCGCTCTACGGCCTGAACGCGCGCCTCGCGGCAGCGAAGTCCGGAGCCGCAAATGACTAGCACGGCTGCCATGCGGACGCGGCAGGTCGACGCATGCATCCTGTGCGGGACCGCCGGGCGAATGCTGCATCAAGGCTTGCACGACCGGCTCTTCGGGATTCCCGGCACCTGGTCCATTCGGAAGTGCGGCGCTCCGGATTGCGGGCTGCTGTGGCTCGATCCGGCCCCTGTCGAGGATGATGTCGGGAAACCCTACGCCACGTATTACACGCACGACGCTAGCGGCGACGCAAGGCGCTCGCTTAAGGCGATCTTTGTCCGGAACATCGTCCGGTGCTTGAATTTGCTGCTATTGCCGCTGGGCATCAGGCGCAAGCGATTCCTCGCCTCGACCATATATCTCGCTGGCATGAAACCGGGCCGACTGCTCGATGTGGGCTGCGGCGACGGTGCCGTGCTCGACAGGCTGCGCGGGATGGGATGGCAAGTCGAAGGCGTCGAGGTCGACCCGAAGGCCGTCGAGAGCGCACGCCGCGACCTGGGGCTAAGCGTGCGGCAGGGGACGCTTGCGCAGGCCGCCTTTGCAGCCGACACCTTTGATGCAGTCGTGCTCAGCCATGTCATCGAGCATGTGCACGATCCCGTCGCCTTGCTGCGTGAGTGTCGGCGAATTCTCAATCGCGGCGGCTGCCTCGTCTTGGTCACGCCGAATGCCGCAAGCTTCGGGCACGCATGGTTCGGAGAGCATTGGCTGCACCTCGACCCGCCGCGCCACCTGCATCTGTTCACGCTGAGCGCTCTGCGTCGCGCGGCCCTCGCCGCTGGTATTTCGCGCGTCGAAGCGTTTACGACGCCGGCCCAGGCGGAGTCGACCTTCATAGACAGCGAAGCCATCCGGACCGGAGCCCGATTCCGGCTCAGCGAAAGCCCTGCCGCCGTTTCGACCGCCTGCCGCGCTTTCCTGTTCCAGGCGCGCGCGCTGCTATGCTCGCTGCGGCGCGGGGACACCGGCGAAGAGATCGTGTTGAAGGCGTCCAAATGAGCCCGCGGCCTGCGCTCGTATCGGTTGCCGCGGCCACCTACAACGGCGAGAGATTCCTGCGAGCGCAGCTCGATTCGATCTACGCGCAGACCTACCCGAACATCGAGGTCGTCGTGAGCGATGACCACTCCTCCGACGAAACGGTTGCCATACTGGACGATTACCGGCGCGCGCGCGGCTTGATCTACCGGGTCAACGAAACCAACCTCGGTTATCCGAAGAATTTCGAGAAGGCGGCGCGCATGTGCAGCGGCGCTTATATCGCGTTCTCGGACCAGGACGACATATTCCTGCCGCACAAGATCGAGACGTTGATGCGCGAGATTCAGGAATATTCGCTGATCTATTCCGACGCGGCCATCATCGATGCGGCCGGCACCGTGATCGCGCCCTCGTACATGCGCTACGTCAATTTGCCGATGCTGACCGGCAAGCCGTTCAAGGAGCTCGTGTTCCGGCCCTTCATTCGCGGCTTTCAAATCCTATTCACGCGCGATCTGCTGGGCGCGGCGCCGCCGATGCCGGACCGGGTAACCCATGACGATTGGATCACGATCCTCGCGGCGAAACGCGGCGGCATAAAGTACCTCGACGAGCCTCTGGTCCATTACCGCCAGCATGGCGCCAACGTTACGGGATCCGTCACGCGATTCTCGCTGCTGCGCGAGTTCGCCGGCACGCTCAGGAACCTGTGCAACCGGCGCGCGGGCGAGGAGCGCAGGCACGATTACCGCGCGATGATCGAGAAGCTGGACAGCTTGCGCGACAGTCCGGCGTTCGACGAGGCCGAGAAGCAATTCATCGCCGACGTATCCCGCTTCTACCGGGACCAGATCGATTCCATCGTTCACTGGAGGTCGTTTCTGATCGCCCTGCGCAATTACCGCGCGGTCGCACCGCAGAGGTCCGTCGCGCTGAAGGCCAAGTTTCTCGTGGCGGCGCTGCTGCATCCGTGAGCCGGCTGCTCTTCCTGGGTATTGCCCCGGACGGCACCAGGCTGGCCGAGGCTAGGACCGGAGGCATGTACTACGCCTGCATGGCCTGGGACTACTTTCGCCGCCGCGGCCGCTACGAGGTCGACGACGACGGAATATCGTCGCTGTCCGCGCGCCAGCTCGGAGTGCTGACGAAGCTGCGCCTCGGGTCGCTGTACCTGCTGATCGCGCGCGGGCGCAAGCGCTACAAGTACATCTTCGTCAGCGGGGCGTGGGATTGCCCGGCCTTTCTGCTGTGGTCCAAGCTGCGCGGGTCGAAAATCGTTGCCTTCTGGTTCCATCGCACCTCGATCCAGCCGGAGCTCGCAACGAGAGACCGGGTCGTCTGGCGGCTGAAGGAATGGTGCCAGCTCAAGATCGCCGACCATGCGATCGCCATCAGCAAAAGCACCTTGCGCAGCTTGACCGATCTCGGGTTCAGCGGGACGGACTATGTGCTCGCGGCCCCCGGGCTGGACAAGGAGGTGTGGGTCGACCGGACTTCCGGCTATGATCCCTTCAAGGGGGGGTTCAGGGTGCTGTGCGTGGCGTCAATCGCGCCGCACAAAGGGATCATGGATCTGCTGGTCGCGTTCGCGGATTTTCTCGACACCGTCCGGGACGTTGCGGAACGCCGTGCGATCACGCTCGACATCGTTGGCAACGACCAGGTCGACCCCGTCTCGACGACCGAGCTGCGGCGTGTCATCGAAGAGCACGGCCTCGGAGGCAATGTCTCTTTGCGGGGGCGCAGGCATTTGCAGGAACTGATGGGCTTTTACCGGCACGCGTCGGTGCTCGTGTGCCCCTCCCATTACGAGGGATGGGGCATGGTCGTGCTAGAAGCCGCAAGCTTCGGGCTGCCGGTCATCGTATCGAACGGCGGCTCGCTGCCCGAGGTGGTGAACGATGGCGAATACGGCCTCATCTACCCGACGGGCGATCGCGCCGCGCTGAGGCAGCTTCTGGAACGTGTCTACCGGGATGCCGGTCTGCGCGCCGCCCTGTCCGCGAAGGCTGCCGAGCTGTATCGCGCCGCGCTCACCTGGGAGCAGACGGGAGCGCTCATCGAGGCTTACCTGCAATGAGAAGCCCGCTCGACGCGATCATCGAATTCGCGCGGCGGCGCGGCAGGCGCGCCATACAGCTGGGCTCCGACGTGAGCGCGCTGCGCGCCGTGATGGTCGACGAATATATCCGCGCCAACCTGTACGGCAATCCGCGCTACCAGGATCCGAAGCGCCTCAACAGGCACGAGTACCAGGTGTATTCGCAGAACGGCGAGGACGGCATCATCGAGGAGATTTTCGCCAGGATAGGAACCACCAACCGAGTATTCGTGGAGATCGGCGTGCAGGACGGCCTCGAGTGCAATACCACGTACCTGCTGCTCAAGGGATGGAGCGGGCACTGGATAGAAGCGAACGCGAAGGACGCGGCGGCCATCCGGCAAAAATTCTCCACGCCTCTGGAGAACCAGCAGCTCAAGCTCGAGCAGGTCCGGGTCACCGCGGAAAACGTGGAGTCCACATTGCGGGAAGCCGGCGCCCCCTCGCAATTCGACTTCCTCTCCATCGACATTGACGGCAACGATTATTGGGTATGGAAGTCGATGGAGCGCTTCAGCCCGCGGGTAGTGGCGATCGAGTACAACGCGCTCTTCGGCAGCAGCGTGAGGTGGGTAATGAAGTACAAGCCGTCTCATGTCTGGGACGGTAGCAGCTACTTCAACGCGAGCCTAAGCTCGCTCGGCAGGCTGGGAGAGAGCAAGGGATATTGCCTCGTGGGGTGCAACTTCCACGGCGTCAACGCGTTCTTCGTGAGGCGCGATGTCGTCGGCGGGCTTTTCTGCGAGCCCTTCACGGCGGACAATCACTACGAGCCGATCCGGTATCACCTGCAGCAAAAGCACGGGTTCAGGCGCGATTTCGGCGATTACGAATCGATCTGAACCGCATTGAAAGCATCCGTCCGGATATTGATCGTGGTTTCCAATCGCCGGGTCCGCGGGCTCGGCTACCACTACGCCCAAGCTTTCACGGAACTGGGACACGAGGTGCTGTTCCATGGCTTGGAGGATGTTCCGTGGTTGACCCTGCGGGGAAGGGCGGCCTACAGGATCAAGCGGCTGAAGCCTTTCATCCGGGTCACGGAAGCGCGTCAAAGGAAACAGCTGGTGAAGGCTGCCGCGGACTTTCGACCCGCGCTTGCCATATTCATGGGCGCTGCCGGCTGGGACGCAGCGTTGATTCGGCAAGTTAAAGAAATGTGCGAGGGGCGGGTCGTGGTCCTCGCAACCGACGACCCCACGGTCGTGCCCGGGCTGAAGTCGCTCGCATGGCTCGAGGGCTTGGGCGAGTTCGACACGGTATTCGTGCCCGCCAAGGCGGCCATCGCCACGTTCTATCAGCTGGGAGCGAAACGGGTGGCGACGTACGGGTTCAGTTACAACCCGAAATTCCACTTTCCCAGAGCCGCATCGGGGCCTTACAACGCTGTGGCTTACCTTGGATCCTGGGGACCGCTTCAGGAAATGTGGCTCGACAGGATCGCCGCCGAATTTGCGCTGCGCATCTATGGCTGGGGATGGCAGCATGCTTCGAGGACGAGCCGGGCGCGCGCGTGCTGGGCAAGAGGAGAGGGGCTCGAGGCCGATATGAACGCCGCGATCGCATCCTCGCGGATTATTTTCAACATGACGCGCGCCGAGCACGGCTGCACCTACTCGGCAAAAACGCTGGAAATACCCGCCTGCGGCGGCTTCATGCTGACCAACTGGACGCCAGAACAGGCGGAGTTGTTCGAAGACGGCAAGGAGTGCGTGTTCTATAACACGATGGACGACATGCTTGACAAGGTCAGGTACTACCTGGAGAACGAGGCCGAACGAGAGAAGATCCGCCGGGCCGGCATGCAAGCGGTCGCACCTTACACCTATAAGAACAGTGCGACGTCCCTTCTCAAGCTCATGGGCATCGCAGGCACCGAGCGGTGACCCGCCGCCTCCTCAGATACCTGGGCAAAGCTGCACCCGATTCCGCCTTCGGAAGACTGGTTCACTGGGTGCATCGAAAGCGAACCGCCCGCATTTGGCATCGAAGGGGGTTGGACATCACGTTCCATTCGGCCTACATCGACATACGCCGGGGCAGCGAGTGGCTTCGAATAAGCCGGAAACACGCGTTCTACCTCGCGGACGTGTGTGCAGATTTCTCGCATTATTTTGATGCGGTCGAGCCTCTTGAGCTGGACGGTTGCGCCTTTGTCGATTTCTCGACTCCGAGGTTGCATTGGGTAAAAGGATTCAAGCTCATGCCGGTTTGCTTTTCTTCGCTGGCGGAGCCTTTGGCTACAGCCAACCAATACCTCAGGTTTGCGCGACTACAGGAGGGAGACGTAGTGATGGACTTGGGCGCCTATTCCGGTCTCACGTCCATGTTGTTTGCGGAAGCCGCGGGCAGAACGGGGCGCGTATTTGCGTTCGAGCCGGACCCGGCGAGCTTTCGGATAACGATGCGAAACATCGGTCACTATTCGGAGTTGACAGGGAAGAACAACATCACGGTGTACAACCTAGCGATCTGGGAGCATGACCAGGGGGTCGACTTCTTTTCCGACGGCAACATGGGGGCGAGAGTTATGGTCACCGTTTCTGGACGGCACCCCACATGCCGCATACCGTCCGCCACGCTGGAAGGCTTTGTCCGCACGCACGCTCTCGACCGAATCGACTTCGTGAAGTGCGACATTGAAGGGGCGGAAAGAGTGGTCATCCCCGCCGCGCGCGGGTTGTTTGCGCGATTCAAACCCCGGCTGATCATTGAACCGCATTTTGTTGATGGAGCACTCACCGCGACTACCTGCCGCGAAGCCCTTGAGCGGATAGGCTACCAGGTAGAGGTTACGCCTCAAGCCGGCTCGACGTTGCCCTTGTTAATGGCAACGCCGGCCGTTTGACCTGGAGGCTCAGCGAAGAATCTGCACGCGATAGGTCGGCTGGCGGGTCATCTCCGGTATAGCGAAGCGACTGCCGTCTAGAATGACCCGCGCAGATCAGTATCCGATACGTTCTGATCGTTGTTTTAGCACTTCCGGGCGCGTCGCTTCGGCCATTGTGTGCTTCATGGCAAGCCTAAGGGCGAATACGCTGCCCCAGAAAAATACAGATCCCCACACGATTGCCGAAATGTTAAACAGCAGGTTATCGTCCGCGAGGATGTAGTAGTTGAAGAGCAGCAGGTAGTAGATGACCATGGCCGGGTCCGCAGAGCAGTAGAACCGCCTGTAGAGCCAAGCGAACAGCCACCCGTAGAACGCGAACATCAGGAATCCGGCCCAACCGAAGATCATGAAGCTCTCGGTAGTCCTGCCGAACGGCACGAGCACCCCATAGCCGTCGTAGGGCAGGCCGTACCAGTACTTGTTCGCGAACCAGACGTGGATGTTCTGGATCGTGCTCTTGTCCACGCCGAAGATGCTCGGGATGGCCAGCTTGTAGGTAGGCAGGCTCCCGACCCGGTCGTACAGATCCAGCGCGACCCCCTGGTCGAGCCCCTGCAGGTACATCATGAAAGCGTCAAGATACGCGAACCGGTCGGTCATCTTGATTAGGAAAAGGTTGGTTAGCACATCTCCGAGGCTTGACTCGTCGAGCAAGCCGAACACCAGCGTTGTTCGCCCGGCAAGTGTCTCGTTGGGCGATATGACACTGATGTCGAAGTCACGCACGGCGTAGGAAGCGACGACAAAGGGGACCGCCAGCAGTAGGGTCGCCAGGAGATACGCCGGCCGGATCGAAAACCCGACACGCCTTAGGACGAGCAGGAAAATCACCAGGCAACCCAATAGTATGTGCTTCGCCGTCAGCATGAAACCGTAGTACACGAACAAACCGGCGAGCACCGCGAAAGCCGCCAAGTAGCCGAGCCGCCGCGTGATCAGCCACATGATCAGCGAGCCGCTGATTGAGACATCGATGGCGAACCACACCGCATTAACAATCTGCGGGATGTCGCTTTCCCCGAGGTCGTTGATAAAGTTGATGCTCGTATGCGAGCTGAGCAGGAAATACAGGACCACCGAAGCCCACAACGCGAAGTAGCCCAGTATCGGGAGCGGAATCGACTGAAGCGGCGGTAGCGCCCGCACGGCCGGAGCCGCCGGCAGCACGCGTGCGCCGCTAAAGTACTGGTAGCTGACGTTGAACACCAGCACGCACGCCGTCGCGTAGAGGAGCACCGTGTTGCAGGTGTCGAAGTCCCACTCCAGCGCGGGTGCCGTCTCCATGGTATCGCCGAAGACCAGCAGGACCAAGGCACGTACCGGGAAGTTCAGCAGGTAGGCCACGTTGACCGCGAAAGCGGGCTCCGCAATGCGCTCGAGGCGCAAATATCTGTGCCCTTCCATCGCGTAATACGCGCTGATCAGGCTGAGGAGCAATACGGTAACGGTCACGGCAACGTCACGTTCGGTATTTTTGGAGTCGCGACCGACGAATTCGGCACCGCCACATTGTCTGTCCCGTCAAGGCGCTTTGACTTCCCATAGTGTCATTTGATCGATGTCGCTCGATCCCCATGTCCATGGCCAATAACCCCAGTGATTGGAAAAAAACCCGCTCCATCACCCATCACGCGTCCACCGGGATGAAATGTGAACGCTTTGCCGAGTAGGGTTCGGTGGGGCGCAACTTGATCTAGGGAAGCCCCATAAGCAGAGCTACTGCTTGCCACGATGATGTCATTGGGCTGCGGAAATGGCGGAACAGACGCGAGCGGACGCGCGCCCGCCCTTTGGGCATACCATTGAAATCCCCAATGGCCGTGGAACCAAACGCGCCTCCCCTGTTGTGCGAGTGGCGCAATGAGCTCTCGGCTAATCATGCGGCCTGGTTCCGCCAGCGCGGCGCTCGCACTCACAATCGCGATTCCCAGAGTGGCGCCTGCAATTAATGTGATTGCAATTGTTACATGCTTCAGTCTGGAACTCGACGACCGCATCGCCTCGATCAGGAGTAGTGCAACCGCGGGCACGGACACGACGAGGTACTTGGACGGGAAATGAGGGTAAATAATGACCGGCAACGGCACAAACAGCCAAGCGAGGAGCACCCAGTGAAACCATGTACGCCTGCTCACGCAATACTTAATAATGTCAATTAGACATAGCAGGCTGACAATCGCAACCAGGGCGACCGAGACACGCGCCTCGCGATGCAGCCAGATTAGAGCCGCGAAAACTGGCACTCCAAGAAACGGCGCGAGTTTCCAATTGATCACGTGTCCTCGTATCACAAGCCACGGTATGACGAGTGGAACTGCAACTGCCCAGTGGACCAGGAACGCGACTGCATTGCTGGCAATGTAGGGCGGGCGGAACAACCGCAGAGCGCTGACGACGTCGAATGTTCTTAGCCAAAGAGCAGCGAGGACAGCGCACGGCAGGAGCAGCCCAATACCCCAAGGAAGCATAGATTGCCGAAATGTGACAGGTCCCAGCATGTCAGGCCTGTTTTCCGCGGCTGCCTGCCGCTGCTGAAGAAGGAGGCAAGCAAGCGAGAGCACGACAGCGAGCGGGGCAATGTGGACGCGGGAGTAGGCACCTAAGCCCAAGAACATTAGGCCAAGCGCAGGTTGATGCCAGCGCTTCGAGATAAGCCATGCCGTAAGGCGTTCTGCGCCCAACACACCAAACGTCATTGCTGCGATGTCGGGCATGCTGGTGCTTGCGATGCCCAAACACGCTGGGGTTGCAGCGACGAGCAGCCCTGCCAGCCGTGCTTCAACGAGCAAAAATTGACACCTCAGTGCAATGATCACGGTGGCAAGAATTCCACAACTAAACAGGATGATCTGCGTGAGGTGTGCTACCCATTCGGAACCGCCGGCAAGAATCGAAGGTATTAAGAGCCACGCCATCATCCGTCCACTACGTTGTAGGGCGGATATCGATTCCGGACGGTCGAACCAAACAATCTCGAAATCCGGGGGCGCAAGCGGATGCTCCATCGCATGTTCTGCCTCGAGGAGAAAAACCGTGTCATCGATGGTGAAGGCAGAATGCAAGAACGGCAGCAAGGACAGAGCGCACAACAAGACACCTGGCCATGCTGCTCGAATCGTTTGAGATAGCCGCACGGTTGACGCAGGGCCGGCGTCTTTACGCCACGCGCTCGTCATCTTGGATTTGCGGCCGTGCGTGATGTGTCACGCCGGCGGTACACCGCGTGCTCCCATGTGATGCTGCTGTTGCCGACCTCGCGTCCGAAAACGGTCGCGCGTTGCGGCAGGTGGGGCCAGTAGACGAGCTCATAGTCGGCTTCGTTCCACCATGGCGGATACTGTGGCCGTAGCGCATCGCCGCTGCCGATAAAGCTCAAAGCGAAGAGCGGGATTCGCGCTCGATTTTCCGCATCGTCCAGCCCGGGCCAGAAGTTGACCACGTCGAATCCCGCTTCCTTGAAGAGCATGTAACCCTGGGGCGCAACGGCAACAAGGCGTTCGCCCTCCTCGCTGTGCTGTAAGTCGGAGATCACTATGCGCATGCGCGCGAGCGACGGCCCGAGATTCGCATTCATGACGAGAATGCGTGCGAAGGTCGGCGCGTTCAAGATTGTCATGCCGACAAACGCGACGACTAGCGCAACGCTTCGGCCTGTTGCGTAGGCGCCCTCCAGTCGCGAACTCGCGATCGAGAAGAGCGCGAGCAAGAGCCCCGTGGCGATCGGGACATAGCTTGGCTGGGAGGGAGAGATGGTCAATGGGACTGCAACGAACAGGACTAAGCCGCCGCACGGAATGAGCAGCGACCAATTTCTGCTTCGCATTGCAGCCAAGGTAAAGAAAACCATGCCACTTCCGAGAACGAAGGCAAGGCTTGCGATCCCGAGCCGGGCAGGCTCGGCTGCGATCTGGGTCCGCAGCCCGCCACTCCAAGTCCGCCAGTCTCCGTCGACAAGGGCCATAAAAAATCTGCCTGGCTCTGGCAGCACGCCTAAAAAACGCGTGATCGCGGTTGGGTCGAGTTGCATCAAGAGATACACTGCGAGCGACGGTGCGATTAGAAATCCGGCAACCGCAGGCGCACCAATAAGAGGGAAAGGGGGCCAGCGGCGATCACGGCCCGGCGGCAAACGATCGCTCGCCCAAAGCAAGACGATTGCAAGTGCCGACAATGCCCCCGCTGGCGGCGATACGACTACGGCGACGCCGCAGAGAATCGCCGAGAAGAAGAGACGCAGTGGTGCGGCGCTCTGGCAGAGCAGGAGAAGAGCGCCTAGTCCCAAGGCAAGGCCCAGGGTGTCGGGCCGGTCATACGCACATGCGCTGAATCCGAGCGGCAATGTAAGGCAGACCAGGACTAGCAGTCCGCGCTTGAGCATGGAAGCCGCTCCCATGGCAAGGGCAGCCCAACCGAATATGTGCGCGAGGGCGGCGATTCCCGTGTTGAAGGCTGCGTTCTGCGCGACTCCTACGCCGACGAGCTTGGAATAGACGCCAAACAGGAACGGGTAGCCCGGCGGGTAAAAAGCGTAGCCAACTCGATCGAATGTTGGATTGCCGTAGGTAAGTCGCGACGTGAATCCGTTGCCGAGCGCCAGATTGGCGCCCGCGTCCTTGAACAAGAATATGTCGGTGTACCCAGGTAACGGTGGCGCGAAGGCACCGAAGATGAGCCACCCGGCAGTCGCGAGAAGAACCGCAGCCAACGGCAAGCGCATGCCGCGGTCGGGGAGCATTGGTTGCGCCATTGTGTTATTGGACTGTATTTTTGGGTAAACGAACCGGGCTAATCCGTATCTTGGGCAAAACTGACGGAAGCGTGTCAAACATTGGGCGCGGAGGTCAACAACCACAATGAAGTCGGTGAAAGATCGCCGCGACTTCGTCGCCTGGACCGGGCTCGCGATGTACTGCGTATTTCTCTCTTGGTTCAACTGGGCCGTCATGCCGCCGGAGCTTGCTTTTTCGGGCGACGTGGCACGCTGGCTGGCAGAGGCTTATAGGGTAAGCCTCGGAGAGGCGCCGTACCGCGATTTTTCATGGCAATTTCCACCCCTTGCGGCGTACTTCTACGGATGGGCGTTCTCGGCATTCGGGGCCACGTATGGCACCGCGAGCCTTTTGGGCGCCATCCTTTCCACCGCTGACGTCTTATTGACGTACGCGGTAGCGCGGCGGTTTCTCGACCGGCCTCTCGCGGTGGCAGCAGTTGTGCTATTCGCCACCGCTGGCGGCTTCAACTTCAAGAACTTTGCGCTGTTCGGGCTGCGTATCTACAGCCCGGCGATGCTCCTCGGGTACGGCGGCGTTCTTGCGCTCGTGCTCGGGCTCGACGGATTCGTGCGCGCGCGAGCATGGAGCTTGCGCGATGTTCTGTTGGTCGTCCTCGGAACATTCATTTGCCTGTCGGCGAAGCCCGAGTTCGCGATCAGCGCCGTCGTGGGCCTCGGTATCGCGTTTGCTCTGGATATCGCCGCGACGCCCTCGCGCGAGCGTTCCCGTGTGGCCGTCCGGTCCCTCATCGTCGCGACCGCGTTCGTTGCGCCTGCGATCGCGTTCTATGGCTGGGTCGCGGCGCAGGCGGGATTTCCGGCCCTGCTCGAGGGCGTCATGGGTTACGGCATCAGCGGGCTGTCGTGCCCATGGTGGCCGACAGGCGCCGGCTTGGTCGCCGTGGCCGGCGCGCTTGTCATGGGTGTGACTGCGCTCGCGGGACTGGCTGCATTGGACGCGGCGTCGACTCGCGGGCGCGTGCCGTTGATCCTCTTCGCGATCGGCATCCCCGCTTCGCTCGCTGCGCTCTGGTTTTTCGCATACCTGTACGGCGAGGGCCCCGGTCCCCTGGCCATCGCGCGGCAAATCGCCAACTTCTCCAACGCCATGCTGGTCGCGCTCTGGATCTCGCTGGGTTGGCTGCTGTTGCGCGTCTGGCAGGCGACGGCTGGCGGCAACGGCATCGCGCTGCGCGACCCGGCCCTGCAGGCCGAATTGCTGCTATTCGCCGTGACTGTGGCTCCCTCGGTACGCTCGCTATTTACAAAAAATTCGGTCAATTCCATTCCGATGGCCGCGATCGCCAGCTATCCATTGCTCTGTGTGTCGGCACTCGTCGTCGCACGCGGCGTGCTTGCGTATTGTGAAAACCCGGAAATACAGAGGCGCCGCATTACTCGCGCGACATTGGCGATATTGATCATGGCGCTGCTTTACTCGGTCGCTCGCGTAGCGGGGTTTGTCCGGCTCTTCGATCCCTGGCCGCCGGTGGCGCTGCAAACCCGAGCCGGCACTATGTACGTCAACAACGCGGACGCAGAACTCTATGGAAAGCTCTACCCCTATCTTGAGGGCCGAGTGAAGGAAGGAGAATTCCTGGCAGAGCTGGGGTACGGCGGGGGCTGGACGTTCGCTTTGCATTCGCGGAGTCCTTTGTTCCTTACCCAGACCTTCCTCTTTGCGCCTTCCGAATCGCGTCTCGCGCAGGAAAAGAGGCGGCTGGAGATTTCTCCGCCTCGCGCGGTCGTCGCTCCAGACACCCCGGACGGGCGCTGGGCGCTATGGGGAATCCCCGGAAATTTCGGTTGCACTTTCCCGCGCGTGGCGTGGCGCACCGATGTGCCGAGCGACCGGCCCGAGATCGCATTTCCGGCCATCGACTACCTTCGGCAGAAGTACGTTCCCGTGATGCGAGTCCCCGGCAGGGCCGTAGTCCTGGAGCCCGCCGGGGCCATGTAGAGATCGAGCCCGGATGCGGATCCTGCACGTCACGCCCTCCTTCTTTCCGGCGACGCGTTTTGGCGGTCCGATCTTCTCGACCTACGGACTGTGCAACGCATTAGCCGCGTCTCCCGGCATCGAGATCCGCGTGCTCACGACCGACACTTCCGGGAGAGAGTCCGCCCAGAGGCTGGAGCCGCGGGTCGCCGGCGCCCGCAGCCTGAACGGCTACGCGATCCGCTACTGCCGAAAAAGCGTCGGCGCCGATTTCTCCCTGCCGATGCTTGCAGTCCTTCCATCCGCAATTCGATGGGCGGATGTGGTGCACCTTACCGGCGTCTATTCGTCGCCGACGCTTCCGACCCTCGCCTTCTGCCGGATCCTCCGCAGACCGATCGTTTGGTCGCCTCGCGGCGCGCTGCAGAGATGGCAAGGGAGCACACGTCCCGCCCTGAAGGCTGTCTGGGAAGGCGCATGCCGCTTGACGTCGCCATCATCGATGGTCTTGCACGTGACTACCGACGAAGAAGGCAAGGCGAGCAAAAGTCGCATGCCCAATGCCGCCCTCGCCGTCATTCCCAACGGGGTGGACTGTCCAGCCTCATTGCCAGGCAAGTCTCGGGACCCGATGGCTCCGCTCCATGTGCTCTACATGGGAAGGATCCACCCGATCAAGGCGATCGACAATCTGCTGCGCGCGATTGCGCGCAGCGCACCGGGCGCGGCTCGGCTGCTGATTTGCGGGGAAGGGGACGCCCGATACACTGCCCGGCTTCTCGAGCTTGCCCGGGAGCTCGCACTGGAAGATCGCGTGGAATTTGCCGGTCACGTTGAGGGCGAGCGCAAACGCGAGGCATTCCTGCGTGCAGATGTGCTCGTTCTTCCATCTCACAGCGAGAATTTCGGCGTCGCGGCGGCCGAGGCGCTCGCGTATGGCGTGCCGGTCATTGCGGCGCGCGGCACCCCGTGGAAGGAGCTGGAAACGAGGGGCTGCGGGCTGTGGACGGAAAATACGCCGGAAGCGCTGGCCGCAGCGATCCAGTCGTTGGCTCGGGCCGATCGAGCCGCAATGGGAGCAAAGGGACGGGAATGGGCGCGAGAGGCGTTCGCATGGCCGGTGATCGCGAGCAAAATGGTCGCGGTCTATGCCGAGTCGATGGCGCGATGCTGAAGATAGGAATCGTCTCTTCACCCGGCGGGCACCTGACCGAGGTTCGCTGCTTCCGGTCCGCATATGGGCAGCATCGGCATTTCTACGCCCTGAACGACCGCATTTCCCTTGCCAAGGACATGCTGGGCAGGACGTACTTCCTGACGCATGCAGAGCGCGATTGGAGGCAAATCGTCAATTTCTGGGAAGCATTCCGGGTTCTGAACAAGGAGCGCCCCGACGTGCTGATCAGCACGGGAGCCAGTCCGATCGTTCCTTTCGCGATTCTTGGACGATTGTTCTTCGGGACAAAGATCATCTTTGTTGAGACCATGACGCGGGTCGAAGCGCCATCCCTTACCGGCCGGATAATGTATTTCCTGGCGCACAGGTTCTATTACCAGCGGCAGGAGCTTCGCCGTTTCTATCCGAAAGGAAGCTACGTGGGTGCGTTGATATGAGCACGTTTGTCGCTGTCGGCACGGGGCGGGCACCGTTCATGCGCCTGCTTGCAGCGGTCGACGAGCTGGCGAAACGGAGCGCGCTACCCGCACCGGTCAAGGTGCAATGCGGGCATACCCGGTTTTCTTCGAGGCACTGCACCGTCGTTCCATTTCCGAGCATGGATGAATTCGAGCGCGCGGTCAGCGACGCGGAGCTCGTCGTTTGCCAGGCAGGCGGCGGGACAGTCCTGTTGGCGAATCTCGCCGGGAAGGTGCCGGTGGTCGTGCCTCGCCTCCGACGGCACGGCGAGGTGGTAGACGACCATCAAGTGGCAAACGCGCGGGCACTCGAGGAAGGGGGCAACGCGGTCGCTGTATACGACATAGCCGATCTCGAAGCTGCGACGAAACGCGCGCTTGCGGCGCAGCGCGCCGCGATAGCGAAGCGGCAACCATCCGCATTGCTGGCTGCTGTTGCAGGCGACCTGGCGCTGTGGGACCGGCAGCCTGATTAGGCCACGCGGTGCTCATACTCGGAATCAACGCTTTTCACGGCGATTCTGCCGCTTGCCTGCTGGACGGCGGAATCCTTGTCGCGGCCTCCGAGGAGGAGCGCTACCGGCGGGTCAAGCATTGGGCGGGCTTTCCGTCGCAAGCGATCCAGGCCTGCCTGCGCCAGGCCGGAGTCGGGCTCGGGGATATCCATGCAGTCGCCCTCAACCAGGACGCGAAGGCAAATATCTGGCGCAAAGCGTCGTACGTCCTGCAGAAGCGGCCCAGCCTGGGGCTGGTCCTTGACCGGATCCGCAACAAGCAGGAACGCGCTGGGGTAGCGCAGGTGCTCGAGCAGGGGGTCGGAGGAAGGTTCAAGGGAGAGGTGGTCGCCGTGGAGCATCACCTCGCGCATCTCGCCTCCGCCTACCTGGCGTCGCCGTTCCCGGAGGCGGTGGCCGCGTCGCTCGACGGCTTCGGCGACTTTGCCAGCGCCGCATGGGGTGTTGGCAGGGGCAGCACGGTAGAAGTCGACGAGCGCGTCTATTTCCCGCATTCGCTCGGCATCTTTTACCAGGCGCTGACCCAATTCCTCGGTTTCCCGCACTATGGGGACGAGTACAAGCTGATGGGCCTCGCGCCTTACGGCGAGCCAGGCTTCCTTCCCCGGATGCGCAGGATCGTGCGGCTTACGAACGGCGGCGGTTTCGAGCTCGATCTTTCCTTCTTTCGCCATGCCACCGACAAGGTGGAGTACGAATGGGACGGCGGCTCGCCTGTAGTAGGGACTCTTTACTCCGCGGCGCTAGTCGACCTGCTCGGACCCGCGCGCGGCCCTTCGGAGGATCTCACCCAACGACACCGCGATATCGCGCGCTCGGTGCAGGCGATGTACGAGGAGGCGTTCTTCCATTTACTCGCTCACCTGCATGAGACGTACAAGCTGGACGCGCTATGCCTGGCGGGCGGCTGCGCGATGAACTCGGTGGCGAATGGCAAGGTGTACCAGCGCTCGGCGTTCAGGAAGCTCTATGTTCAACCGGCGGCGGGTGATGCGGGCGGCGCGATCGGCGCCGCGCTAGTCGCCCTGGGACGGCTCGACGGGCAACAGCCGGTCCGGCTTCGCATGGACCACGCTTACTGGGGTCCGCAGTTCGATGATGAGGCGATCGCCACGATGCTCGCGAGGCGGCGCGCCGAAATGACGCGTGAGGGCTGCACCGTACGACGCTTCGAATCCGACCCGGACCTACTGGCGGCGACGGCCGCGGAAGTCGCCGCTGGCGCGGTCGTGGGGTGGTTCCAGGGCCGCATGGAATGGGGGCCGCGGGCGTTAGGCAACCGCTCGATCGTTTGCGACCCGCGGCGCACCGACATGAAAGACATCCTCAACCTCAAGATCAAGCGGCGGGAGTCGTTCCGGCCGTTCGCGCCGTCGATCCTGCGCGAGGCGGTGCCCGAGTGGTTCGAGGTCGACGACGACGTGCCCTTCATGACGCAGGTCTACCCGATCCGTCCTGGGAAGCGCGCGTTGATTCCGGCAGTGACGCACGTGGACGGCTCCGGCCGTCTCCAGACCGTGACGCGCGAGGCGAATCCCCGCTTCTACGGGCTGATCGAGCGCTTCCGCGACCTCACCGGCGTGCCGATGGTGCTCAATACGTCCTTCAACGAGAACGAGCCGGTAGTATGCAGGCCGGAGGAGGCGCTCGATTGCTTCCTGCGCACGAAAATGGACGTGCTGGTGATGGAAAACTGGTTCCTACGGCGCGGCAGCCCGGCGATACCGTGAGCGTCGAAAGCGCCCATGGCCAAGCGCTCGTCGAGAGAATCAGGCGCAAGGAAGCGCTGATCGGCGTCGTGGGCTTGGGCTACGTCGGCCTGCCGCTTCTAATGTGCTTCGCTGAAGCGGGATTCCGCGCGCTCGGCTTCGACATCGACAAGCAAAAGGTGGGTGCGCTCCGCGAAGGCCGGACGTATATCAAGACCGTCGATGCGAGGCGCATTGCGGGCGCCCTCGAGCATGGACTGGAGGCGACCACCGATTATGCGCGGGCAAAGCAGGCCGACGCGCTCATCATCTGCGTGCCGACGCCGCTCAACCGCTCCCGCGAGCCGGATCTGAGCTACGTGATCAACACGGTCGAATCGCTGCTTCCGCATTTGCGAGCCGGGCAGGTGATGTCGCTCGAGAGCACGACCTATCCCGGCACTACCGAGGAGGAGCTGCGCCCGCGCATCGAGAGCCGCGGCTTTGCGCTGGGCGAGGACTACTTTCTGGTGTTTTCGCCCGAACGCGAAGACCCGGGCAACAAGCACTTCAGCACGCGCAGCATCCCGAAGATCTGCGGCGGAAGCACGCCGGCCTGTCTGGAGGTCGGCCTCGCCCTCTACCGGGCGGCGGTCGACCAGGTGGTTCCGGTGAGCTCGACCCGCGTCGCCGAGATGGCCAAGCTGCTGGAGAACATCCACCGGGCCGTGAACATCGGGCTGGTGAACGAAATGAAGATCGTCGCCGACCGGATGGGCATCGACATCCACGAGGTGATCCGGGCCGCCGCGACCAAGCCCTTCGGGTTCGTGCCCTACTACCCGGGGCCGGGGCTCGGCGGCCACTGCATCCCGATCGATCCGTTCTACCTCACCTGGAAAGCGAGGCAGTACGGCGTCAACACGCGCTTCATCGAGCTCGCCGGCGAAGTGAACCGCGCCATGCCGGAATGGGTGGTGGAAAAGCTTGCCCACGCGCTCAACGTGCGCTCCAAGCCGGTGCGCGGCAGCCGCATCCTCGTTCTTGGCATCGCGTACAAGAAGAATGTCGACGACGTGCGCGAATCACCGGCGGCGGAAATCATGGAGATCCTGCGCGCGCGCGGCGCAGCGCTCGACTACAGCGACCCGCACGTGCCGGTATTTCCCAGGATGCGCGAGCACGCGTTCGAGCTGGAAAGCGTTTCGTTGACCGCGCGGGCGCTGTCCGCGTACGACGGCGTGGTCCTCGTCACCGACCACGACGCGTTCGACTACGCCTTGATCGCCGCGCACGCCCGGCTGGTGGTGGATACCCGTGGGCGCTATGCAGAACCTGCGGGCAACATCGTCAAGGCTTGAAGGCCGTCTTCGTCAACCGCTTTTTCTATCCCGATCTCGCGCCGACCGGGCTCCTCGCGGCGGATGTCGCCTTCGATCTCGCGCGGCGCGGCTGGGAAGTGCATGCGGTCACGAGCCGGCAGCGCTACCAGGATGCGGGCGCAGGGCTGCCTGCCGGCGAAACGATCAGCGGCGTGCGCGTGCATCGCGTGTGGAGCACGCGTTTCGGACGGGCCGGTACGCTTGGGCGGGCGTTCGATTACGCCAGCTTCTACGTAAGCGCAACTTTGGCGCTCGTTCGCCTGCTGCGTAAAGGCGACGTCGTCGTCGCCAAGACCGACCCTCCGCTCATCTCGGTCTTTGCGCTGCTCGCCGCCCGCATGCGCGGCGCGAGGCTCGTCAACTGGCTGGAAGACGTGTTTCCGGAAGTGGCGCAGCACGTCGGCATGCGTCTGGGGCCGGTAGCGCTCATTGCGAAATGGCTGCGCAATGCAAGCGTGCGCGGCGCAAGCGCGAATGTGATGCTCGGCGCGCGGATGGAGGCCGAAGTGGCGCGGCTTGTTCCCGGCACGAGGCTCGAAAGAATTGCCGACTGGGCCGACGGCGAGGCGATACGGCCGCTCGCCTTTCCTTCGGGCAAGTTCGTCGTGGGGTACTCGGGTAATTTCGGCCGCGCGCACGAGTGGGAAACGGTGGTGCGCGCAATCGGCTTGCTGCGCGACGAGCCCGGGCTGGCGTTCTCCTTCACCGGCGGCGGCCACCACTTCCCGCGCATCGTCGGCTTGCCCAACGTGGTGCACCGGGGTTACGTGCCGCAGGAACGTCTGTCCGAAAACCTGGCGGCGAGCGATGTGCACCTCGTGACGCTCTTACCCCAGCTCGAGGGCCTCATCATGCCGAGCAAGCTTTATGGGGCGATGGCGGCGGGGCGGCCCGTGCTGTTTGTCGGCGACCTGGATGGCGAGGTCGCACGGATGCTACGCGATCACCAATGCGGCTTGTCGGTCGCCGCTGGCGACGCCGAGGGCTTGGCGAAGGTAGTTCTCGATCTAAAGGCGCATCGCGAGATATGCCGTGAAATGGGGCAGCGGGCCCGAGCGGCCTTCGAAGCGCATTACGACAAGCCGATCGGAGTTGAGCGCTGGCGAGTGCTGCTCGAGAAAATTGCGCGAGCCTAGCCGCTATCGCGGAATGCGCAGCCCCAGCCGCCGGCAAAGCACTTCCGCCGCCGCACCGTAGACAAGAAGCCCGCCTACGAACACGTAGAACATGACGTAGGGCGGAACGCCGAGGCGTTCAGCGCCGATGCCGACGGCGGCCAGCACGATCGCGGCGGCGAACAGCGCCGGCGTCGTGCGATGGGGCGAGAGGCCCATCGCGAGCAGAATGTGGTGGATGTGCTCGCGGTCGGCGACGAACGGGCTTCTTCCGCGCAGCATCCGGCGGACCATGATGGTGCCCATGTCCGCGAGCGGCAGCGCCAGGATCCAGACCGCGGTCATCGGCGCGAGCGCCGGCCGGGGCGACATCGCCAGCCGGATGGAGAACCACGCTAGAAGCAATCCGAGCAGCAGGCTCCCGGCATCGCCCATGTAGACCGTTGCCGGGCCGCGCCAGGGCGCGCGCGCGTTGTAGACGAGGAACGCGGCAATCGCGCCTGCGGCGATGCAGATCGCGGTGAACATCACGGCGTCGCCCGCCGCGCCGGCGGCATAGCCGAAGCCGAGACAGGCGGCGAGCGCGACGCTCCCCGCGAGACCGTCGAGGCCGTCGGTCATGTTGATCGCGTTCATCAGCCCGACGATGGCGACGACGGTGATCGGCACCGACCAGCGCCCGAGCGTGAAGACGTTCCCGGTGAAGAGACTGCCGAAGTGCGTGAGGAGCGTGCCGCCCCACGTGGCGAGGAGTAGCGCGGCGAAGATCTGGAACGCGAACTTGGGCGTAGCGCGCAGCCCGCGCAGGTCGTCGAGTGCTCCGCCTATCAGCGTGAGCAGGATCGCGGCCGCAACGCCGATGTACTGCGACGGCTCGCCAGCGGGGCGCGCCGCCGCGAACACGGCGAGAAACGCGGTGCCCATGGCGAGGCCGCCGACTACCGGGACTGGGCCATGGTGCAGCTTGCGCGTGTCGGGAAGATCAACGAGCTGCCAGCGCTTGGCGTGCTGCCTGAACAGCAGCGTCAATGCGAGCGTGAAGGCAAAAACAACCAGAAAAACGACTGCGTCGCCCACTTTTCTTCTCTCTCCCTCCTCCGTCTCGCACGATTCTATAGAGAGGCGTGATGCCGACGCAAATGACGTCCGGGTGATCGATCCTCTACAAGATCAGGATTTGTAAGAAATACCCGTCTAGCTCGGGCTTGCGGCGCCGCCGCCCGGCGGAGCAGTCGGCGGCGGCACCAGGGGCGGCGGCACTACCGGCACAGTCGCTTCGGCCGGCGGTTTCGGCGCGGCGGCCGGCGGCTTGGGCGCGGGTACCGGCGGCTGCCCCGGCACCGGCGCGGGCGGCGCGGGCGGTACGGCGCCGGCGTTGATCGCCTGCTGATAAGCGGTCTGCGCGGCGGCGACGGCTTCCGCGACCGCCTGCTGTGCTTGCTGCAGCGCCTGCTGCGCGGCCTGCTGCAAGGCGGTGTCAGCAGGCTGCTGAACCGCCTGCTGCTGCAGCGCCAACGCCTGCGCCTGCGCCGCCACTGCACGCGCGGAAACTTGGACCACCACCGGCGTGTTGACGGGAACGGCTTGTTGTATCAGCGCAGTCACCGCCTGCTGCACGGCCGGGGCCGCGCTGGCGATAGGGGCAGGCGGCGCAGGAGGCGCGCTCGGCGAAGCGGTCGAGAACGCGCCGACGCCGATGGTTTGCGTGCCGAGCGGCGTCGTCATGGCGATCGCTCCGGCGTTGACCGCAGTGCTGACAACGCGGGTCGCCGGGTCGTACACGATCGTGCCGTCCGTCCCGCGGATGCCGATCGTCGCGTTGCCTGCGCTGATGCGCACCGCGTTGCGGTTGGTGGCGCCGATCACTCCGGTGATGAAGCGCAGGCCGCCGCGCAGCACTTCGAACGCCATGCGGCTCGCGCTGACCTGCTGCTTGTTGTACTGATATTGCTGAACCACGAACGAGCTCTGCTCGTGCATGGCCATGACCTGCCCGTCCTCGAACTTGATGATCGCCGTGCTGTTGAGGCCGGTGGCGACGGTTTGGCCCTGGTCGACCAGGTCTCCGACATTCAGCGCCCGGGGCGAGGCGGAACCCGTGCGCACGTTCGCGCTGCCGGTGAGCTCGTGCACGTAGCCGAGCGCCTGAGCGCCGGTGGCGGCGGCCAAGAGCAGACACCCCCAAACGGCCAACAACGCCTTAATGGACGCCCCCTGGTTCTTGATCCGCTCCACCGTACCGGAAAGCGAACCGCTTTTCAATTCAGATGCAGCGCAGGCCGGCTCGATAAGCGGCGATGCCCGGGATGTCGCAAAGAAGATCGAGCCGCCCGCTTCGCACGGCGAGGTTGGCGATCTCGCGCTCCTGCCACTTCAACGCGTTGCCCATGACTCCGAGAGCGGCGCGGCGCGCTTGCGGCGTGAGACGCGAATCGGCTTGCATGGCGATCTGCGCGAGCGCGAGCTGCACGCCGCTCTCCCAGGGCCCGAGCCGCGCCGCCTGCCGCACGGCGCGGTCGAGCTCGGCGTCGAGCTCGCGAAGGCGCAGCTTCACGCGGGCGAGCTCGGCCCAGGCGTAGGGCCATCCCGGCCGCCTTTGGACCGAGAGCCTCAAGTGGTCCAGCGCAAGGCGATACGCTCCCGCGTACTCGTACCAGCGCGCGAGATATTCGTGGTGATCGGGGTTGCCGGGATCGAGCTCGATCGCGCGCTCGAGCCCGCGCCTTGCGCGCTCGCTTGCTTCGAGGGTCGGAAGACCTGCGCGATCGAGGCCGTGGCGCGCGCCGAAGGCGGCGAGATCGGCGGCGCCGCGCTGCACGGCGAGCAGGCTCAGGACCGCGAGCGCGGCAAGCGCCGCGATGCCGGTCAGGACACGCACGGCGCGATGCGCCCCGCGGCTTCGCCGAAGCCGATCGTCTTGCACCCTTCGCGCGCACAGCGGCCGCGCTCGATCACGTCGTCGCCGTCCTCAAGGAAGCCGCGCGCTTCGCCGGTCGGCAGCTTGAGTGGATTCTTCCCCGCAGCCGTGAGCTCCATCATCGAGCCGACCGAGTCCGGCGTCGTTCCGGAAATGGTGCCCGAGCCGAGGAGGTCGCCCGCCTGCAGGTTGCAGCCGTTCGAGGCCTGGTGCGCGACGATCTGCGCCGCCGTCCAGTACGAGTCGCGGAAGCTGCCGCGCGAAAGCCGCACCGGCGCCATCTTGTCCTGCCGCATTTTCGTGCTGCGCAGGTGCATCTCGACTTCGATGGCGAAACCGCCCGCGCGCTGATCGGCCTCGCCGAAGAGGTAGGGCAGGGGCTTGGGATCGTCGGGCGCGCGCTCGAAGGCCGGGCAGCGGAAAGGCGCGAGCGCCTCCAGCGTCACGATCCACGGCGAGAGGGTCGTGGCGAAGCTCTTCGCGAGAAAGGGCCCGAGCGGCTGGTACTCCCAGGCCTGGATGTCGCGTGCCGACCAGTCGTTGAGGAGCACCACGCCGAACACGTGCTCGAGCGCGTCCTTCACCGCGACCGGCCTGCCGAGACGATTGCCGAGGCCGATGACCAAGCCGAGCTCGGCCTCGTAGTCGAGCCGCTTGCTCGGCCCGAAAGAGGGTTGTTGTTGTCCAATCGATTTTGTCT
The DNA here is from genome assembly GCA_004297625.1 of Betaproteobacteria bacterium. Classification (GTDB taxonomy): domain Bacteria; phylum Pseudomonadota; class Gammaproteobacteria; order Burkholderiales; family SG8-39; genus SCGC-AG-212-J23. Next base: position 235,405 of record SCTY01000026.1, read on the forward strand.
GCCCCTTCGGCCGCGTGATCGGCGTGCCGGAGACAACGATCGAAGAAGCGCGGCCGTGGTAGCCGATCGGCACCCACTTGTAGTTCGGCAGCAGCGGATTGTCCGGCCGCAGCATGCTTCCGATGTTCGAGGCGTGGTGAATGCCGGTGTAGAAGTCGCTGTAGTCGCCGATGGAGACAGGGCGAAGCAAGTCGGCATCCTTCATCGGTACGAGGAATTCGCCGAGCTTTTTGTAGCCCTTGTTCTTCGTCGAAAGAAGCTTCGAGAGCTCCCGGCGCACGCCGCGCCACACCGGCCGGCCCTGCGCGGCGAGCGCGTTCAGCGTCGGTCCGGTCCTGATGCCGAGCGCGGCGAGATCGAGGATCTGCTCGCCGATCGCCACGCCGCCGCGCGGCGTGGTTCTTTCGCCTTTTCTCCTGAAGATGCCGAACGGCAGGTTCTGGATCGGGAACTCGGCGCCTTCGGCGTTCGCCGACTCCACCCAGCTCTGCAACGACGGGTCGTGCGTTTCGTCGAGTTTCATGGAACCCCAAGGTTATCCATAAACCGAACCAAAATCAGGGACGGACCCCAATTTCCGGAACCGAAATGGGGACAGATCCAGCGACGCGGGAGAATTGCACGGGATGTACATGATGATGTACACTTTTCGCATGAGCCGCAGGTATTCGATTGCAGAAGCGAGAGCAAGCCTGCCGGCGATCATCGACCAGGCGGAAGCCGGCCAGGAGATCGAGGTCACCCGGCGCGGCAAGCCCGTCGCCGCGGTCGTCTCCGTCAGGGAGCTCGCGCGCTTGCGAGGCGCGGGCGGCAGCTTTGCTGCGGCCTACAGGAAATTCCTGGATAAGCACAACCTCGCGGAGGAGGGACTGGACGAGGAGTTCGCGGCCTCGCTGCGCGATAAGGGTGCCGGGCGCAGCGTCTCCCTGTGACCCTGCGTTATCTGCTCGACACCGGCGTCGTTTCCTCTCCGGCATCGAAAGCGCCGAATCCGGAAATCCTCCGCCGGCTCGAGGCGCACGCGCACGAGTGCGCCATTGCCGCGCCGGTGTGGCACGAGCTGACATTCGGATGGCGCCGCCTGCCCGCGGGCAAGCGGAAGGATGCGCTGGAAGCCTATCTGCGCGAGGTGGTGCAGGCGTCGTTTCCCATCCTTCCTTACGACGAGGCCGCGGCGAGCTGGCATGGCGCCGAGCGTGCACGTCTGGAAGCCTCAGGCCGGCCGGCACCTTATGCGGACGGCCAAATCGCGGCTGTCGCCTACGCCAACGGACTCGTTCTCGTCACGCTGAACACCGCGGATTTCGCTCGCTTCAAGGACGTCGAGCTGCAGGACTGGTCCAGGCGCCGGGCTCGCGGCTGAGCCTCGCGAGCTTCGGGCGTTTTACTTGGTGGGAACGAGCGCCGCGAGCGGCACCGCCTCGATGCGCTCGGCGAGCGCATAGCGCCGGTCGCCGGGGTACACGGCGTAGAGGGCGTCGAGGCGCAGGTCGCGGCAGCGATTCTTGCGCGCAGGTTGGCGCGCTCGACGGGCATGCCGCGACGATACCTTGAAATTCCCGCTTTTGATGCGGGATTTTCAAGGTCGTAGATAGGGGAATTCCAAAAAGACCCAGGTGGAAAATTAGCCAGTACCTGGTTAATATTCAACCGTGTTCGAGCGTAATCTCGCCCCGCAACTGCTCGAAGCCCTGGCCGACACGCCGGTCGTCGCGCTGACCGGCGCCCGCCAGACCGGAAAGAGCACGCTCGCGCAGCAGATCGCCGCCCGGATCGAAGCCGGGTACTGGACGCTCGACGACGCCGCGACGCACGCGGCCGCGGCATCGGATCCGGTGGGGTTCATTCGCGGCCTGGGACGCGCCGCGGTGATCGACGAAGCGCAGAAGGCGCCGGGGCTGTTCGCCGCCCTCAAGGCCGAGGTCGACCGCGACCGGCGTCCCGGCCGCTTCCTGCTCACCGGCTCGGCCGACGTGCGCACGCTGCCCGCGATCTCCGAATCGCTCGCCGGGCGCATCGAATTCGCGACGCTTTGGCCGCTGTCGCAGGGCGAGATCCATGGCCGCCGCGAGCGTTTTATCGACGCGCTCTTCGCCCGGGAGCTGCCGCGGCTCGGCCGCAGCCCGGCCGGCGAGCGCTCGATCGAGGCGATGGTCGCGGCCGGCGGCTACCCCGAAGCGCTCGCGCGCGCGGTGGAAAGCCGCCGCGAAGCCTGGTTCTCCTCCTACATCGCGACGCTCCTGCAGCGCGACGTGCGCGACTTGGCGCGCATCGACGGCTTGACCGAGCTGCCGCGGCTGCTGCGCCTGCTCGCGGCGCGCTCGGCGGCGCTGCTCAACGCCTCGGAGATCTCGCGCAGCTCCGGCATCGCCAATACGACGCTCAAGCGCTACCTCGCGCTGCTCGAGCTGGTTTTTCTCGTGCGGCCGCTTGCCGCCTGGTCGACCAACCTCGGCAAGCGCCTGGTGAAGTCGCCGAAGCTCCACCTGGTGGACAGCGGGCTTGCCGCGCATCTGCTGGGCCTCTCGGCGCAGCGGCTGGCGCAGGATCGGCATGCGCTGGGCGCGCTGCTCGAGAGCTTTGTCGTCGGGGAGCTGCGCAAGCAGGCCGCTTGGGCCGAAACCCGCGTATCGCTTGGCCATTTTCGCAGTCCGGCAGGCGCCGAGGTGGATGTGGTGCTCGAGGACCGCCGCGGGCGGGTAGCCGGCGTGGAGGTCAAGGCATCGGCGAGCGTCGGGCGGCGCGACTTCTCCGGACTGCTCCTGCTGCAGCAGTCACTCCGCGCCCGCTTCGCGTGCGGCGTTGTCTTGTATACGGGCGAGCAGGCGGTCCCGTTCGGCGATCGCCTGATCGCACTGCCGGTAAGCGCGCTCTGGCGCGTCGCCTGAAATAGGGACAGACCCCATTTCAAGATTGAAATGGGGTCTGTCCCTATTTGTAGAGCTTCTTGAAACCGCTCCAGGCCTTGTCGTAGTCCTTCTGCAGCTCGCGCGCGCTCATCGCGAACTTCGTCGGCCGGAACACGTAGCGCGACTCCCACATGAAGGCGAGCGTGTTCTCGATTTTCTGCGGCTTGAGCTCTGCGGCGCTCGCCTTTTCGAAGGTCGCGAGATCCGGCCCGTGCGCCGACATGCAGTTGTGGAGCGACACGCCGCCGGGGAGAAAGCCCTCGGCCTTCGCGTCGTACACGCCGCGCACGAGGCCCATCAGCTCGCTCATCACGTTGCGGTGGAACCACGGCGGCCGGAACGTGTCCTCGGCGACCATCCAGCGCGGCGGGAAGATCACGAAGTCACAGTTCGCGACGCCGGGCTGGCCGGAAGGCGAGGTGAGCACCGTGAAAATCGACGGATCGGGATGATCGAAGCTCACCGTGTTGATCACCATGAAGCGCGCGAGATCGTACTTGTACGGCACGTAATCGCCGTGCCACGCGACCACATCGAGCGGCGAATGATCGAGCTCGGTCGCCCATAGCCCGCCCATGAACTTCACCACGACTTGGCATTTTTCGTCGCGCTCCTCGAACGCCGCCACCGGCGCGAGGAAATCGCGCTCCTGCGCGAGTCCCTGCGAGCCGATCGGCCCGAGCTCGGGCAGCCGGAACATCGCGCCGTAGTTCTCGCACAGATAGCCGCGCGCCTGTCTTTCGGGCAGCTCGACCTTGAAGCGCATGCCGCGCGGCACGACGGCGATCTCGCCGGGCGAGACTTCGAGTTTTCCTGCTTCAGAAAAAAGAAGTAGCCGCCCTTGCTGCGGCACGAACATCAGCTCGCCATCCGCGTCCGAGAAACAGCGCTCGCTCATCGAGCGGTTCGCGCGATAGATGTGCACCGCGATTCCCGCCTGCATCGCCGGGTCGCCGGAGCCGGCGAGCGTTGCCAATCCATCGACGAAGTCCGTTGCCTTCGCCGGTATCGGAAACGGATCCCAGCGCAAGCGATTCGGCGGCACTTCCACTTCATTGAACGGACCCGAGCGCAGCAGGCCATCCGAGATCCGCTCGTAAGGTCCATACGCGGCGGAGGGACGCAGGCGATAGAGCCAGGTACTGCGGTTTTCCGCTCTCGGTGCGGTGAACGCCGAGCCGGACAGCACCTCGGGATAAAGGCCCTTCGGCGGGCGCTGTGGCGAGTTCCGCCCCACCGGGAGCGATCCTTTTGCGGCTTCCGAGGCGAACGAATTACCAAACCCGCTCAAATATTTGAGTTCAAGCTTAGCCGCGGTCGCACTCATGTCCCTAACGCTCGTTCTTTATCGCTTCGTCCAAGCAGCGTGATCTGCGCGCCGCCACGGAGCCTCGTCTGCACAAACATAGAGTGAAGAAGCAATCCATTCCAGTCGAAAGAACCATTGCGATCCGGCTAAATTAGGGATAGCTTAAGTGTGCAGTAAGTCACGTCGTTCTGTCGCACCATGAAATCAAGCGGGGGTAGACGGTTACTCCCGTCAACTAGGGAGATTCATATGCGAAGCGGCCTGAAAATCACGTTGGCGTTATCCGCGCTCTTTGCGTGGAATGCGGCCCTTGCGCAGAACACCGATCCAGCCACGCAGCCCACTCCGCAGGAGAAGCCTACGCAAGTCGCGCAAGCTCCTCAGGCGGCGCCGGCTGCTGGCGCGGCCGGTGGCGCTGCCGCCGGCGCCGCGGCGGGTGCGGCAGGTGTAGCTGGAGGCATTGGAGCCGGCACCATGGCGGCGGCCTTCGGCGCAGCCGTGGCTGCAATGGCGGCGGCTGGAGCCGGCGACCAAACGGTGTCGCACTTCGCAGTAACGCACAACCCAAGCAGATAGTTCAGCGCGGCGCGCAGCTCGAAAGGCCTCGGGCAATCCGGGGCCTTTTTGTTTTCTACGGCCGAGGGTCTATTCGAGAATTATCAAAGCGCTCAAGTACTTGAGCTCTAACCCGACGATGCCTTTTCCCCGCTGCTCTCAAGCTGTTAGTCCAGCCGTTTGAATTGCCGCGCCGCCACGGAATGTTTTAAGGCTTTGTAAATGTTGCAGATTTAAGGTCAATTTCTGATGAAAGAAGTATTGCCATGTCGCTAAATTAGCGATAGCTTGTTCGTGCAGTAAGTCACGTTGTTCATTTTGGGCCGTGATGAAGCGAGGGGGGCAGAGGTTACGCCCCGTCAACTAGGGGGATTTGACATGCTTTCGGGCATGAAACTGACGTTGGCACTTTCCGCGCTTCTCGCGTGGAACGCAGTCCTGGCGCAGACCAACGCGCCCACCACGAAGCCGACTCCGCAAAAGCCGGTGCAAGTCGCACAGGCTCAAGGGACGGCGGGTGGTGCTGCGAGCGGTGCCGCAGCGGGTACGGCCGGCACGATAGGTGGTGTGTCGATCGGAACCGCGGCGATGATTGCGGCCGGAGTAGCGGCAGCGGCCATCGCGGCGTCGGGCGGAAGCTCGACGACTACGGTACACCACTAAAGTATCTGTCCAGCGATCGCTGGACGGTTTCAAAGGCCCTGGCAGCAGGGCCTTTTTTATTTCAGGAGCTCTTGCTCGCCGGCGCGATGCAGGAGCTGTGCAAGCCGCGCTTTGCCATGTCCTGCGCGATGTACTCGCAGGTGAACTTCGCGGGAGCTTCAGGCCCGGTGATGTGCACGCGGATTCCCGGCGCCCTGACCTGATGGTGCGGAATGCCGGCGATGTCGCTCAGCGCGGATTGCACGTTCTCGTAATCGCGCTCGCAACGCGCGAACACGATCTCGCAGTCCTTGCACTGCTGCTTGATCGGCTGAAGGAATCGGTCGTTCGCGGCGCCGCAGGCGGTGCGCTCGCTCGTCGTATCCTGAACCGTGGTGAAGGTCATGCCGTCCGGGCTTGCGAGCCGGGTAACCGGCGTGTACGTCTGGCCGGCGACATACATCTGGGCGAGCGCCACCAATGCGGCGACGAGCGCCAAAGCGATCAGGAGCTGTTTCATTTTCCCCCCCGGGAACCTCGTATTTCACCACATCTCGCTAGAGGCAGGGCGTCCATTCGTCGGGCGAATCCCACAGCACTTCACCCTGCCGGGCCTCCACCCCGGCGACGACATGCGGATAGCGCCCCGCCTGGTCGATGCGAATGCCGACTTTCTCGCCCGACACCGCGGCGACGGTCCCACGCACCCAATCGCGCTCGGCAATGCCGATCGGCACCTCGCGGCACACTTTCGTGCCTTCCTTGCCGACCGCGGCGCGCGCTTCGGCAAGGAACTTCACGCGCGCCTGCATCATCGGCGTAGGCGGGCCCGTCGCGATGTCGTTCGCCCAAGGGCCGGAGTAAACGTCGCCCGTCTGCCAGCGATACATGCCGTATCCATGCCGGCGGTCCTTGACGAATTCTCCCTCGTAGCGCTCCCCCTTCCAGGGACCGCGCCCGAAGACATAAACGCCGCGGCCTTCCTTGTAGTCGTCGACGAACTCGCCTTCGTAGCGGTCGCCGTTCGGCCAGGTCTTCACTCCCTTGCCGTGTTTCTTCCCAGCCTTGAACTCGCCGCGATACTCTGCCGTTCCCGCCGCGGAGCCGAACCCTTCGGCAAGGCCATTAACGCACGGGCCGCTGTAGCTTTGCTGCAATTCCGGGTCGAGCACGCGGCAGGACTGCGCCTGCGCAAGCGCCGGCAGGAACAGGAGCAACAAAAAAAATGGGGTCTGACCCCTTCCGCCTTTCCTTCGGCGATGGCTTAAAGAAAGGGGTCTGACCCCATTTTTTTTCTGATGCCCAGGTTCGGCAAGCATCATGGGTGGACGATGAAGCGCGAACGGTCGGGTAGGCGGTAGACGCCGAAGTCCGAGTCGATGGACCATATGTCCCGTACTTTCGTCCGCCGCGCGGCATAGAAGTGCGCAGGCTTCGCCGATCACCGCCCAGGTGGTCAGCCAAGTCCCCTCGAAATTCTCGACCAGCTCGGCAATCGCCTTGTGGTGCCGGTCGCGCCGGTTCAGTAGCGCGACTATCGCTCCGGCATCAACGAGGACGGTACTTTGCACGTAACGCTTGCCGGATGTACTTGCGCCGGTTCTTGGCGAGGTCCCGCGGACCGTCAATGCAGCCGATCAGACCAAGGCGTTTCGCGACCTCGTAATGCGTGCCCTTAGGGCGAGCAGTCTTCCGTAGAGGGGCAGCAGCGGTCATGGCGACTTTAATGAGTCTGGATGATGAAAAAATTATAGCGCCGCGCGTCGAATCCGGGCCTCGATTTCCGCGTGAGCGGCACGCAGCCGGCGCACGTTGGCCGTCGAGCGCTCGCCCTTGTCGGGAAACTGAGGGAAGAATTCCAGACTTGGTTACGCGCTCGACATCCGGCGCTGCGCTAGGAAAAATGGGGTCTGACCGAGTCTGACCCCATTTCTTGCCCTGGGCCCATTTTTCTTCGCGTGCATCAGCCGAGCGCGGCCCGCTTCGGTCTGCCGCGCGGACGGTGCAGGATGGGCGCGCGCCTTTCGACCGCGTACACGGCTGCAGCCTCCCTCGTTTCCAGCGTGAACGGGTTGCGCGCGGTGACGGACCCGAAGGTCGCTCCGTCCTGCAGATCCTCGGTGAGCAGCAGCACGCAGTCCTGGATTTGCGCTGCGGCAACGATCGTGCTGTCCCACCATGACAAGCGGTAGCGCTGCTCGATTTCGCGCCCGCGGCGCAGAACCTGCTCGTCGACCGGGCAGGGCTTCCACGTCAGATATCGCTCGACTTGCTGCCAGGCGCGCTCCGGCGCGATGCCAAGCTTGCGCGTAGCGACGACGTAGAGCTCCGCGATCGCCTGCGCGCTCGTGCGGCCCAGCCGCTCGCTCCACAGGAGGTCGATCCACTGCGCCGCGCGCTCCCGCTTTTGGGGGTCGCGCGGGTCGCGCGCATAGACGAAAACGTTAGCGTCGACGAAACACGGGCCGGTCATACAGCTCCTCGCGCTTCGGGTACGGCCGGGGCGGCCCTTTGAGCGGCCAGGGCTTCTCGGCGCGCCAGGCGCGGTAGGCGGCCTCGTACTCATCGGCGTGCCGCAGCTCCTTGCGCAGCACCTCGCCGACGTAGCGCGAGAGGCTCATCTTGCGCTCGGCCGCTTCCACACGCGCACGTGCGGCGGTGTCCTCGTCGAGCGTGATGGTCACGTTTTTCATGGGTCCTTGGAGCCGATGCTCGCTAATATAACACGGACCTTGTGTATTTTCGCAGCCAAGAAAATCCAAGCCCGACACCGAGCACGCCGCGCGCTTGTTCCTCCAGCGCGTCGCCCGCCAATACGAAGTGACGGGCGCCATCCTCTTCGGGAGCCGGGCGCGCCGCGACCACCGTCCCGGCAGCGACGCCGATATCGCCGTGCTGTTGCCGGGCCCGCCGGGCGAGTTCGTGAGGACCAAGCTGGCGATGGCCGATCTCGCCTACGACGTCCTGCTCGAAACGGGTATACGCATCCAGCCGCTTCCGATCTGGGAAGACGAGTGGGCGCACCCGGACAGCTACTCGAATCCCGCTCTGCAGCGAAACATCGAACTGCAAGGCGTGCGCCTTCAGTGATGGCGGCGCGCGCGCTGCGCTTCTCGCCGCCGGAGCCGCGGTCGACCCGAGATCGCGCGTTCGCACGGCGGCTTGATTTCGGCGTTCAGCCTTGCGCTTGAGGAGTTCATTGCCCGACGCAACCAGAAGCGTCTGATCGAGCTGATGGGGAAGCTCAGGAACGTTGCGCCCCGGCCTCGAATCGCGCCGCCCACCGTGTGGCGCTGGCCTAGCGCCGGCCCGCGAGCGGCACGATCCTGGAGCGCAGCAGCGCGTGATCGCGCATTACCAGGGGAATCTTGTGCACGACACTGGTGGCAGCGATGAGCTCGTCCGCGGGGTCGCCGCGCACGTCGATGCGGGTGCTTTCGCGTGCGATCTCCCGCGTCAGGGGCCATACGTGCAGCCGGGCCAGCGCGCGCACGACCTCCGGGTCATCGAGATCTACGGCGATGCGACCGAGCTGCGCAAGCTTGGCGATCTCCCAGAGCACGATCGTCGAGATGCTCCAAGTGTCGTTTTGGAGCAGCGTGAGCTCGCGGGGCTTCAGCTTGCCGGCGAGGGCGTGCAGCAGGACGTGCGTGTCAACGTTGAGCATCCCACCGCACGCCGGTGGACAGAATGTCGCCCTTGATCTTGATCTTGTGCTTGAGCGAGCCGATCAGGCTCCCCGAGTCCGTGGCAAGCGGAATCAGCTTCGCCACGGGCTTTCCCCGCTTCGTGATCACGATCCCGTCCCGGTCCACCTGGTCGATCAACGCCAGGCACTGTTCCTTGAATTTGGCTGCCGATACCTGTTTCATGGCCACATTTTACAACTGGTCATGAGAACTGACCCTATCGCCGAAAGCTGTCTGTCGCCCCGTCTAAAGAAATGGTGACAGTCACCATTTTTGATGCCCGACTCGGCGGAAGGCGAGTAGCCCGCCGACACAGGGTGAGCGCGAGGCAGGCGTCGATCCGGAAATCGGGCTCTGGCTCGAAAAATTGGGGTCAGACCCCTTCCTTTAGCAGGTCGGCAGCCGTTTAGAGGAAGGGGTCCGACCCCATTTTTTCCTTCACTGGAACTCCCACTTCGCGCTCACCTTGTTCGGCCCGACCGCGATCTTCGGCGCGTTCCTCCCCAGCCGCGAATCCCGGCGCGCTTCCCACGCGATGCTGCCGAGCGCGTAGCCGAGCGCCGCGCCGCCCACCGTGTCGGAGACCCAGTGCTCGCGGCTGCCGACGCGCGCGGCGTTGGTGAGCGCCGCCACTCCGTACAGCCAGTTCATTCCGAGCTCCTTCGCGTAAGGCGTCACCGCCGCCCACATCATCGAGACGTGGCGCGAGGGGAAGGAGTGGAACTGGTCCTCCGAGCTGCCGGGGCGGAACTCCGTGTGCTTGAGCCCGCTGTTGGGGCGCGCGCGGCCAACGCCATATTTCAGGCCCTCGTTCGCGACGAATGCGGCTGCGCCCGCCTCGAGCGCCGCGACGCCGGCATCCGATAGCTGCGGCCGCGATTCGTCGAAGGCAAAGATGCCCGAAATTCCGAGCGCGGCGAATGGCAACGCGTCGCCCCATTTGACGCCGCGCTTGATCCACCTCGAGTCCTTGTGCTTGTCCGCGTAATTGAACGCCCGGTTGTCGAGCGCGGCGGAGCCCACCACGATGCCGCCTGCCAGCGCCGCGGTCGCAATCCAGTCGTAGCGGCCGGCAGCGCGCCCGGCGCTGAAGAAATCGCTCGCGACGAAATCGGGCCAGCGCCGGTCGTAGCCGGTGCCGAGCGAGGGCAGGCTGTAATCGTCGTCGCGATCGCCGAAGCGCACCAGGCCGTCGGCCGTGTGCATCTGCACCACCGGACGCTCGAGCATGCCGTAAAGATCGGCGGGCGAGGCCACCATCTGGCCGACGTCGCGCGTCCAGGGCGCAAGCGCAAATCCCGCGGTCGCCTGCGTGTCGCGCGTGAGCATGGTGTCGAGCGGCATCGCCATGAAAATGCCCTTGTCGTGGTAGGGATTGTCCGGCGAGCCCGGCGAGGTGATGTCCTTGCCGTTGGTGAACGTGTACCACATGCCGACCTCGAAGCCCGAGGGGAAGCGGCGCTTCACCTCCGCGCGCACGCCTTCGTCCTTCGCAAGGAAGCGGCCCACGCGCAGCGTTCCGGTCACGCCCTGCGCCAGGCGGTAGTTGAGCGAGCCGATCGCGGTGACCGTCGAGTAGTCGCGGAAGCCGAACCAGTTATCGAACGCGCGCTGCTTCACCCAGTTGGCGTCGATGTCCACGCCCCAGCGGCCGTCGCCCGGCAGGTAGAGCATCTGGCCGCCGACGCCGCCGAACATCTCTTCGTAGATTCCGGCCGAGAGCCGCCCGTACACCCGCTCGCGCGGCTGATAGAAGCGATTGACGAGGAGCCGGGTCAGCTTGAACCTGCCGCCGCGCTTGTACTCCGCGACGTCGGTGCGCACGTGCGGCAGCAGGCTGTTCGAAGGCTGCGTCACGTCGCTGATGTCCTCGTACAGCGTGAGGCGCGTCTCCGCATTCAGGAACGTGCGCTCCGCGAGGCGGCGGTCGTAAGTAGCCGCGGCGGCGATATCGAACTTGAACGCGCCGCTCGGATCGTTGAAGAACGTCGACATGCTCGGCCGCACGCGCAGAAAGCCGCCGGCGATGTTCTCGCCTTTCAGCGCCACGACGTCCGCCTCTTCGCGCGTGATGACGATGCCTTCGGGCAGCGGCTCCTGGAAGGCGGTGAGCATTTCCGCCCGATCCTTCTCTTCGCGCGCTTCCGCTGGCCGCGCGTATTCGATGCCGACGTACGGGGCGAGCATCTCGCGCGACGCCATGCCGTTGAAGTAGCGCTGCAGTAGCCGCGTGTCGATGAACGTGTACGTCGCGAGCGGCAGCGGGCCCTCCTTGTAGGTGATGCGGATCTCGCGCACTTCGAGCGGCGCGAACGAGAGCATCGTTCGCGCCGCACGTCCCACCGCGCGCGGCATGGAGGAAATCCGGATGTTGGTCAGCGACGCTTCGAGCCGCCCGTTCGCATAGCTAAGACTCAAATCGCGAAAGTCCTGGGCAAGCAGCGCGCGTCCCAGGCGATCGCGATGCGCGCTGTCTTCGCGCCACTGCTCTTCCGTCGGCCTTGGATTGATCTTCGTGTAAGGCGCCGGCTCGTCGATCTTCGGCACGAATTCCCGCTTCTCGAGCGGCACGGTCACGTAGACATTGAAGCCGAGGTTGCCGTGCGAGGTGAATGCCTTCGCACCGTACCAGTCCTTCTGGTATTCGACACCGACGGCCGGCTCTTTCTTGTAGTCGCCAGCGCCGGAAAGCGCGGAGCCGAAGTCACGCTTGTAGTCGTACGCGTCGTATTCGGCGACGAGACTCCAGTTCGGAACGGCGCCCGGCGACCAACGCAGGCCGCCAAACGCACCGTCGATCCGCTTACTGCCGTAACCAAGTGTGAGATCGAGTTCCCCCATCCGCTTGGACGCCGCCGCATACGCCGCACGAAATACACCCGTGCCGCCACCGACGTCCTGCATTCCTATTCCGACCGCCGGCCAGACACCTCGCTCGGGAAAAACAACAACCTTCGCGTCAAATGACTTGTCCTTGTAGTCGCCATAGTTGGTATCGGTGCGGTTGGTGAATGCGGCTACGTGGTAGACCCGTGTATAGCGGAAGGAACCTTCGAGCCAGGGGAACACCGCGACGCTCGACCAGATCGCCTGGTAGGGACGCATGAAGCTCAAACCCGAGCGCCAAGCGCCGTCCGCCGGAACGCGCGCATCCGGCATGCTAATGAGCCCTGTCTGGCCGGTGACGCTCGGCGTGTCCGCCCGAGCCGCAGGCATCAGCGCGATCCCGGCGGCGACGAAGAGGAAGAGGTGCGTTCTCGAGTTCAAAAAAAAGGCCCCGGTCAGGGGCCTTCTCAATTGCCGTTATTAAATCAGTGATGCGTCGTGGTGGTGTGCGTCGTCGTGGTGCCTTCGCTCAACGCGGCTGCTGCGGCTGCCGCTGCGGCACCGACGGCGATTGCCGTGCCGGTGCCGACTCCACCCGCGGCTCCAGTCGCAGCACCGGGCGCGCCGCCGGCTGCGCCACCTGCCGCGGCTATCGTCACCTGGCTCATGCTGCTGAATGCGCTCGAAGCGGCTGCGGGAAGCGCGGAGACCGGGATCGCCGTGGCGAGCGCTGTCGCCGAAGTCACCTGGCCGATAGCGCCGGCCGCGAAGGGAACGGTTCCGGCCGAGTTGGCCGCCGCGATTACGCCCTGCGTGACGTTGAGGTACAGCGGATTCACGATCGCGACCATGAAGTCGGTGCCTCGGATGCCGATCGTCGCCTGCGGCGCGCGGAGCTGGAACGCCGCCTGGCTGCGGCGACCGATCGCGCCGGTCACGAAGCGCGCGGCTCCCTTGAGGATGTCGAAAATCGAGCGGTCCTCCTGAGGCGCCGCCTCGTTATAGCGGAAGTCTGCGATGCGGAACTCTGTGTTCTGATTTAGAAGAACGCTTTGGCCGTCATCAAAGCGCATGAGCAATTGAGCGTCAGCTCCGGTCGTAACGGTGCTTCCAGAAGTGATGCGCTGGTTTTGAGTCACCGCGGCGCCGTTCGCCCTTACATCGCCGCGGACCGTTTGCACGACGGCATCCGCGAGCGCAATTCCGGGCAAGCCAAGGGCGAATAGCGAAAAGAAAAGTACCTTCCCGAGTAGTTTGTGCATCGAGACCTCCCTAGAGCTTGGCCTTCCCCAAGGCCTCTTGGAATTCTCTGTCAACGAATACTGAACTGCAAGCCTTAAGTCAATGAATCGAGGCTTTGAAGTCCGTTCGTTCCGGCCCATGCCGTCGACCGAGGCGTCTTCGCCGAAGCACGAGGGCTCGCGGGGTATGGAAACGCACGATTCGCCAGTACAACCAGACATATAGGCCGACGAAAAGGAGGGCGAACAGCTGCAGCATGCTGGTGTGTTCCCAGAACAACGCGGCAGCGGCCGCTCCAAGAGCAGCCAGGATCCATAGAAAGGGCGACGTCAGCGAGTTTGCAGTAAGCCGGGACTTCGCATCCCGGTCGAGCGGGAAGCGCCGCACCAGGCGCTTATGCACGAGCATGTGCAAATGCAGGCCGTCCGGCTCGCCGGGCGATTGGCCGCGAAGGATGCGCTTGCGATAGATCGAGAACACCACTTCAGTGACGGGATAGCTGAATAGCGTCAAAGCAAACCAGGGCGATACTTCGGAATTACGCTGCACCAGCAGAACGGCGAACTCGGCGATCAGGAAGCCGAGCAGGTAGGCGCCGCCGTCCCCAAGAAAAATCAGCCCGCGCGGGAAGTTATAAATTAGGAATCCGGCAATCGCCGCAGCGAGCAGCACGCAGCTCCACATGAGCGGCATATCGCCCACCGTATGCGCGACATAGCCGATCGCCGCCAGGAATATGAGCGACACTACTCCGGCGAGGCCGTTGAACCCGTCGACGATGTTCAGGGCATGTGCGAAGCCACCCACCGCGAACAGCGTGAACGCAAACGAGACGGCAGTAAATTGCAGCGCCCAGTCGATTCCCGGAATGTCGAGCTGCGCGATCCGCGCGTCCAGGAACACAAAACCGAGCGTCGCGGAAGCGAAGGTGAGCAGCAGTCGCAAGCGAACACGGACCTGCTTCGTGAAGTCCTCTGCCAAGCCGCCTGCGAAGGCGAAGATCGAGCAAACAAGGCAGATGGCGATAAGCCCGAAAACCGAAGGCAACTCGTCGCGGAGCAGCACTGCCGCTCCGATCAGGCCTACCAGAACGGGGATTCCGCCGATTCTTGGGGTCGGCCTCGTGTGGAACTTTTGTGGGCCGCTCTCGGGAAGATCGCAGGAGGAAACGGCGCCGCGTGCGCTCGTATACCAGATGATCAGGTATCCGATAACTGCGGCGGCCAGAACTCCCCCGAGAACTGCTGCGGTCAAGCGATCTTTCCCTTACGTTATTGTCAAGCGGCCTGGCGCGTGGCGATGCTGAAGCCCGCGGCCGTCGCGTCCTTGTAGAACATTTCGACCGTCTCGAGCGAGTAGTGCTCCAGATCCTTGCCCACGAGCGACAGCTTTTTCAGGATGTCGTTGGTCGCGGTAATGATGTGACAGCCGACGCTATTGGCCTGGAAAACGTTCAGCAGCTCGCGAGGGCTCGCCCAGATCAACTCCGACTTCGGTTTCGCTTTCATGATCTGGACCGCCTGCGCCATGATCGGCATAGGGTCGCGCCCGGTATCCGCGATGCGTCCGGCAAAAACGGAGATGATCGCGGGAGTCTTGGCATCGAGCCGCTCGGTGATGCGTTTCACTTGTTCCGCCGTCATGACAGCGGTGACGTTCACTTTTACGCCGGCCTTCGAGAGTCGCTCGATCAGGACCCCGCTGAATTCCTTCTTCGTGTTCGTGACGGGAATCTTCACGTTCACGTTTTTTCCCCATGACGCGATTTCCAGCGCTTGCGCTTCCATTTGCTCGAAATCATCGGCGAACACCTCGAACGACACTGGTCGGTCCGGGATCGCCTTCAATACATCGCGCGCAAACGACTTGTAGTCTGCGATGCCGGCTTTGCGCATCAGCGTCGGATTGGTGGTGAAGCCTTTGATCATCGGGTTCGCCGCCATCTCTTTCATACCGGTGAGATCCGCGCCGTCGGCGAACAGTTTTACCTTCAAAGCTTTGACGTCGCTCATGACGGACTCCCTCCCTAGGAGCGCTGCTTGTCGTTCGTTTCCCTTACCGCAGGATTTGATCTGCGGCGTCACTGAGTGACTTTACCGCAACATAAGGCTCGTTGGGCCTCTTTTCCGAGTATTTCCAATCGATGAAGTAGGCGCTGCAGCCCGCCGCCTGAGCGGCCGCAATGTCACGCCACCGGTCGCCGACGAGATAGCTTTGCGCTAAATCAATCCCGAGCTCGCTTGCCGCTTGCAGGAGCATTCCAGGCTTGGGCTTGCGGCATTCGCAGCCGTGCTGGTCCAAGTGATAACAAATTTTTACAGCATCGATCGGGAGATGCGCGCGCAGATGCGCGTTGATCGCTTCGACCACCTCGCGCCGCTGCTTTCCCGACGCGACGTCGGGCTGGTTGGTGACGACGATGGTCAGGAATCCCGCTGCTCGCAGGCGCTCGAGCGCGCTCCGCGTGCCGGGAAGGATCTCGACTTCCGCGACCGAGCGGGGTGGATACGGCTTCCCGTCTCGCACGAGCGCACGATTGAGCACCCCGTCGCGGTCGAGAAAAACCGCGCGCCTCAGCGCTTTATGGTCGACTCCCATTTGGTCTGACTCGCTTTGAGCTTGGGATGGGAGACAAGAAGATGCCAGACGACCGCCTGGAAGGCTTCGGAGTGTGGCGTCACGGTTTCTGGATTCACCGTGGGCACGATGACGCAGGCATCGGCCACCTTGGCGGTATAGCCGCCATCGCGACCGACGATACCCGTGACCTTCGCGCCAACCTGCTTCGCATGCTTCAATGCTTCCACCAGGTTGGGGCTGATGTTCTTCTCCAGGTTGCCCCCGCCGACCGAGAACACGAACACGCAATCGCGGCTCGTGAGGCGGCTTGTCTTGAGCCACTCCACAAAAATCGTCGCCCAGCCTTCATCGTTCGTGCGTGCCGTCAACTCCGAGACGTTATCGGTCGGGGCGTACGACTCGATGCCCACGATCTTGCGGAAGTCGTTGACCGCGTGCGAGCAGTTTCCCGCGCTTCCGCCCACGCCCAGGAAGAAAAGGCGTCCACCCTCGCGCTTGACGGCTGCGAGCATGTCGGCGACGCGCTCTACGGCATCCGTGTCGATTTTGGTGATGATTGAAACGGCTTCCTCGAGGTGCTGCCGCGCGTAGCTCGCTGTCATTTTCTCCGCCGTGAAAAAAATTCATCCGTTTCTTTGAGGCCGTCATGAGAACCGATTTCGTAAAAGCGCTGGTTCACTTCGTATCCGGCAAGTTCGCCGCGTTCGGAGAGACCAGTCAGGACGTCGCCCAGGTCGAAGGCATCAGGCAGCTCCGGGGCCAGCAATACGCTGGCCGGCAAGACATTCAGCCCGTAGTCGATGTATTGCATTTCGGACGAAGATTTCTTCTTGTCGTAGCGCAGGATTCGTCCATCCCTGAATATCACGTTGCTCCGGTCCCACTTTCCGTCGTTCTTGAATACCGTCATCAACGCAGATCGCCCAGCTTTGAAGTACGCGCGCTCCACGTCCTGAAGCGAGCACGTGAGATACGAATCGCCGAACAGAACAAAAAAGTCCTTGCCCAGCTTGTGCATCGCTTTGCGCAGCGCTCCGCCGGTACCCAGTAAGGGCTCGCCATCGAACGAGTAGTCGACCGCCAGCCCGAACTGCTGTCCGTGCCCTACGACCTCCCGTATTTGGTCGCCGAGATAACCGACGCAGAGCACGACCTTGCGCGCGCCTTCCCCGCGCAACCACTCGAGCTGGTGGAAGACAAACGGCTTTCCCGCAACCTCGACCAGCGCTTTCGGAATTTTCTCGGTGACAGGGCGCAAGCGGCTTGCCACGCCTCCCGCCAGGATCGCCACGGGGAGCATCATGACAATACGATTTTCGTCCCCTCGAAGTCGAAGCGGAAGCGAACTTCCTCCAGGCCTGCATTGGCCATGGCGTGTCGCAGCTTGTTTCTGTCGGAGGCGTAGAACATCAGGAATCCTCCTCCGCCGGCGCCCACGAGCTTCCCACCGATAGCGCCATTCTTCCTGCCGAGCTCGTACCATTCGTCGATCTGCGGATTGCTCATTCCGGCCGAACGGCGCTTCTTGTGCTCCCAATGCTCGTGCATCAGCTCGCCAAAGAGCGCCGGCTTGCCGGCTTCCAGAGCCTCCTTGCTTTTCAAGCCGAGCTCCTTGACGTAGTGCAGGTTCTTCAGCATCTCCGCGTCGCTCTTGACGGTGCGGTCGTTCTGGTCTTTCAAGATGCTTCCGGCGCTGCGCGCGAAGCCGCTGAAGAAGAGCAGCAAGTTGTCTTCCAGGTCGAACAGCGTGTCCATGCTCAGCGCCAGCGGCTTCGCTTCCACGGAATCGTCCTTGTTGAACGTGAAGCAAGTTACCCCGCCGTACGCAGCGATGTATTGGTCCTGCTTCCCGATCGGCTCCCGAAGGCGATCGATCTCGATGTGGCACGCCAGCTCGGCCAGCTCTGATGGATGGATCAGGCGCCGGCGATGCGCATACAGCGCCTTGAGCAAGGCGGTGGTGAAGCTTCCCGAAGACCCGAGCCCCGTACCGGCCGGGATATCCGCCAGCGTGGTGATTTCTACCTGCGGGGTTCTCAGACCGAGCATCTGAACCGCCTCGCGCACAATCGGATGGCGAACATCCTCGACGCGGTCCACGTGCTCGATCTGGGAGTACTTGAGGTAGATGCCGGGCTTGAACGGGCGCATTACGGTCACATACACGTACTTGTCGATCGCCACGGCGATGAGAAAGCCTTCGTGCTCCCGGTAATACGAAGGCAGGTCCGTCCCGCCTCCGCCGAGCGTGATGCGTAACGGGCTACGCGCGATGATCAAAGCCGGAGCTCCTGTAGACCTGATCCACGATTCTTAACGCCGCCGCGGCGTCCTCGAGGTTCGCGGCTGGCTGGCGGTCGAGCCGTATGTCTTCGAGAAACTCCTTCATCTCGACGTCCCATGAGTCGTCCGCCATCGGGTACTCCCAGATCGTCGTTTCCGGCGGGCCCATCTGCGGCAGCATCTTGTACCAAGCAAGCCGTTCGACGCCGTAGCTGCCTCCTAGTCCGTCGATCTGCAGCTTGCCGTCGCGCCCGTAAAGCTCGAAGGAGAACGTGTTTTTCCACTCTGTGCAGCTTGCGTGGAGAAAGGCAATTTTCTTCTCCGGCGTCTTGAGCAGCAGGAAAGCGTTGTCATCCACGGGCATGTCCCAGAAATAGGTGTGGGCGTAACCGTCAACCTCGGCAAAGTCGCCGAGAAACCAGCGCGCAAGGTCGATGAGGTGCATGCCCTGGTCGATCAATTCCCCGCCGCCGGAGATGCGCGGCTGCGCTCGCCACTCCCGGTCATATCCGATCCGACCGCCATGCCCGTAACGCGCTCGCAGGAACATCAACGGCCCGAGGGCGCCCGAGTCCACGATTTTACGGGCCTGTCGAAAGCTGCGGTGATACCGGTGGTTGAAACCTACGCGCACAAGCACCCGCGCTTTCTTGACAGCAGAGAGGAGGGGCTCAAGCTCAGATACATGCCGGGCGGCCGGCTTTTCGACCAGAACGTGCTTGCCGGCTTTCACAGCCTGTGCGGTCATCTCTGCCAGCACATCGTGAGGCGTAGCTACGACCGCGAGCTCCACATCGTCCCGACGCACCAGCGCACGCCAATCGGCGATAGCCGTGCAACCATCGACGCTTTGTGCGAGCCGCTCAGCTCGTCCTTTCTCCATGTCCGCACAGGCGACCAGGCGCGCGCCCGCCAACGCTTTGGCCCGTTTCTGCCCAATCAGGCCGCATCCAATGATCCCCACCTTCATTATTCCGAACCCCAATTTTTGCCGCGATCGTCCGGCAGGATGCGACGCAGGGTATAGATGTCCGTCTTGCGCAAATCCTCCTTGTGCTCAACTAGCGATGCCCACGGGTCCCACACAGCCGAAATGAGCTTTCCGGTAATCCCATCGCTCAGGCTCGACCCCAGGAAAACAGCGAGGTCCGCGCCTTTCTCGAGCGAGGTGCCGCCGGACTGCGCCTGCTTCACCGCTTGGTCGTAGAACGCCTGCCCGACGTTTCCCGGCCCGGCGTCGAGCACTTCCTTCAGCATTCTTGTGTTGAGCGCCCCCGGAGCGATGGCATTAACGTCTATGTTGTATTCCTTGACTTCCTCGGCCAGCGTTTCAGCAAACCGGACGACGGCCGCCTTGGAAACTGCGTAGGCGCTCAGCCTCGGTAACGGCTTGGTCGCTCCCCCGCCGGACAGCTGGACGATTTTGCCCTTCCTCTGCCGCTTCATGTGCGGAAGCACTGCTCGGCACATCAGGACGGATCCGTAAAGATTAATCTCCATTGCCCGGGCCCAGTCTTCCCAGCCAACTTCCTCCACGGTTCCCTTCGGTCCGTAGACGCCCGCGTTGTTCACCAGGATGTCGATGCGCCCGAATGTGCTATTGGTCTTTTCCACGACCGC
The DNA here is from genome assembly GCA_004297625.1 of Betaproteobacteria bacterium. Taxonomy (GTDB): domain Bacteria; phylum Pseudomonadota; class Gammaproteobacteria; order Burkholderiales; family SG8-39; genus SCGC-AG-212-J23. The sequence goes on from SCTY01000026.1 coordinate 255,060, forward strand.
CATGGAATCGTCATTCCTTGAAATGTCGGCGGCAACGGAGACAATTTCCTGTCGCGAGCCCGCAAAGCCCTGCAGATAGCGCTTGGCCTGGGCCAACCGTTCTGCGTCGCGCGCGCAGATAGATACGCTGGCGCCTGCCTCAAGATATTTCCTGGCGATTTCCAGTCCCAATCCCTGGTTAGCGCCTGTAATAACGGCCGTCTTGTCTTCCAGCGGTTTTGTCATTTGCTTCTTTGCGAGCCAGCCGAGGATTGGCTAGGCATTCCTACGGCGACGTACTTCAATCCTCCATGGCCAGCCAAGTGGGAAAGAAATCGATTGGCGTCGAGGACCACGATGCCTGGGGAAGTCTCGCCGATTTGATTCGCCGGCACGTCGCGGTACTCTGGCCACTCCGTTGCCATCACAAGCGCCTGAGCACCGCTGAGGGCGACGACTGGGTGATCGGACCTTTCAACCTTGCCGCTCCACTCGGCAGGGAGCGCTTTGACTGCCGGGTCGTGGACGATCACCTTGACGTCCCGCGCTATCAGCCAATTGCACAACTCTACGGACATCGAGCGCCTCAATGTGTCGGTTCCGGGCTTATAAGTAAGGCCCCAGATCGCGACGCGCGTTTTCGAAAGATCGGGAAACAGGGATTGCAGCTTTCGAGCTGCCCATTGTTTGTGCGCTTCGTTACTCGGCCTGACGGAGGTCAGAAGCGGAATGGTGAGATGCAAGTCCGCGGCAGCGTTACCGAGAAAGGCAATATCGCGAGCGAGCGTACCCCCTGCAAATGCGCCACCTGGAGAAAGGTACGCCTTTGGGCCGATTCGCCCTTCGGTCTTGAGGCCGCGCTCAACCTCTTTCGCATCCGCTCCGACGCCTTCGCAGATGGACGCGATTTCGTTCGCGAAGGTCACGGACGTCGCGAGGAAGGCATTGATCGCATGCTTTGTCATCTCGGCCGATTCGACAGACATCCATTCGATCCGGTCCGTAATGGGCCGCAGCAAGCGCTCGACCTTTTGGCGGCCCGCGTCCGACCTCACGCCGGCTACAATCCGATCGGGCTTGAGAAAAACATCGAGCGCCTTGCCAAGGCGCAGATTTTCCGGAGAGCAGGCGAACTCAACGCCTTTGCCGGGAAATCGGCGGCGTGCGATTTCCTCCAGCCGCCTGACGGACCCAACCGGCATTTGCGACGAGACGAGGACCATCGAGCCTGACGCCAAATGAGGTAGCGACTTCTCGACCTGCCGAACTACGAAATCAACGTCCGCATTATCTTCCTCGTCGACCGGGGTGTCATATGCAACCCAGAGGACCTGCGCTTCTCCGGCGGCTTCCGGATTCTCCGAAAAGCGGAGCAGTCCTGACGCAAGCCCGCTCTTGATGAGATCTTCCAGCCCGGGCTCAAAGAGCGGAGGTGTGCCCTTATTTAACCGGTCGATATTGGTCGCGTCGAAATCCAACCCGAGGACGCGATGCCCTAATGAAGCAAGGCCAGCGGCAGTAACAGATCCAAGGTGCCACAGGCCCTGCACACAGACATTCATTTCCTGGCCTCAAGGACCCACTCGTTTGCGCGCAGGAAATTAACGGTGTTAACCACGCCTTCGCGAATACTTAGCTTGGGCGACCAGCCTAGGCTACGAATCTTGTTGGTATCGAGAAAAATGAAAGGGCTATCGCCTATCCATCCGCGGTCGCCACCAGTGTATTCAATCGTAGGCCTTGCACCGAGCGCCTCGCAAATCCATTGAATCGAGTTGTCGACCTCGCAATAGTCGTCGACACCGAGATTAAAGATGTTGACTTTTGCGCTGCTCTTCTCCATGGCCAGAAGCATGGCGTCGATACAGTCCTGCACATAGAGGTACGACTTTCGCTGCTTGCCGTTTCCGAGCACGCGCAGTCGAGTCGGGTCCTGCCAAAGCTGCTTGTAGAAGTCGAACACGTGCCCGTGCGTGTAGCGTTCGCCAAGAATCGAGACGAAACGGAATATGAACGACTGAAATCCGAAGCCCTCGCAGTACGCTGAAATTAACGCCTCGCCGGAGAGCTTTGAAGCCGCATACAAAGAAGTTTGAACAGGGAAAGGCGCGTTTTCTGGGGTCGGAAATACATCCGGCTCACCGTATACGGATCCGGTTGAAGAAAATGCGATTCTCCTTATCCCATTCTTTCGCATTGCCTCCAAGACGTTATAGGTGGCGATGGTATTCTGCTCGAGATCCTTGCCGGGATGTTGCGTTCCGAACCTGACGTCCGCGTTTGCCGCCAAATGGAACACCCTCTCGGAACCCGCCATCGCCTGGGACAGCAGCGACAGTTCGAGAACATCGCCCTCGACCAGAGTGAATCGTCCGCTCTGCAGAGCCGCTTGCATGAACGCCGGCTGTCCCGTCGAGAAATTGTCGTAACCCACGACTTCATAACCGTCAGCAAGCAGCCGGTCTACAAGGTTACTGCCAATGAACCCCGCAGAACCGGTTACGAAGACTCTTGGCACTTCTTTCCCCCTTTTTGCGTCACATCCGCAATCGACTGCCTTGCGGACAAAGATTAATCGCTTAGTTGCCCCAGTACCTTCCGGCCTTTTCGGGCACGAGCAACCTCCTCCAAAAACCGAGGGCCCAGCCAAAATGCATGCACGCGAAGGCACATGACGCCAAAGGTGCTAACCATGGCTTCTTTTCTTTAGCAGCGAGCGCCACGGACACCGACAAGTTCGCCACGACATAGACAGCGGGCGTAGCGACGGCTAGATACAAAAACCGGCCATCGATGAGCGCTAACACAGGAGACAATGCAACCGTCGCCAGGAAAACTGGGGGCACCGCCTGCCGCCACGACGTGAGCTTACGATGCTTTAGCAAATTTCCGGCCCTCGCACCGCCATACCGGAAATAGAGCTTCCAGAAGTCCAGAAATCGCTCCCGCGGATAGTAGTAAGCAACGATGTCTTTGTTCAGGTATACCTTTCCGCCTGCTTCACGGATTCTCTGATTGATATCCGAATCCTCACTTATCACGGCGGCCCGTTCATCGAAGAGACCGACCTTATTAAAGATTTCTCTCCTGAAGCACCCAAGGTAGACTGAATCGACAAAGCCGCTCTTTTTCCCCAGCCGAAATTGCGCGTTTCCTACTCCGAACGGGTGAGACATCGCAATCCCGATTGCCTCCTGGCGGTGCGATCTTGCAAGCGGCCGCTGCACTCCGCCGACATTATCGGCACCGGTCCGAGCGAGAGTCTCAACACATCGCGAAACGTAGTCGCTCGAAATCGACGTTCGCGCATCAATTCGCACGATTACATCGCCCTTTGCGGCGAGGATGCCGCGGTTTAGCCCCTGAGAACGGCCGCGCTCGGTTAACCGCAAGAGAATAGGTTTCTTGCCAGAGTACGAATACGACGAGCCAATCTCCGCTGTCCGATCGTCACTCTGCCCATCAACGATAATTACTTCGAGGAGATGCGAAGGGTAATCTTGCTTGAAGATTTGATCCAGGATTCGTCCGATGTGCTCTTCTTCGTTCCTTACCGCTAGAACGACCGATGTAAGTGGCAACCCAGTTGCACTGGCGGCCATGCCTGATCTTTCCCTTGTGCCCAGCGGAAGCAACGCGTGACTCTCCTTGCCCATAGGCGCATTACAAGTGGGCCCGCTCAGTTTTCATCATCATCGGGCCTATAGAGGATGCAGCGATTGCATGGCGGCGAGTTAATGGTCCTCATCATGTGGCGCTCTACGTAGATTTAAGTTGACCGTGGCGGGACAATCTTCAATATCTTCCAACTCACCAAGCCGAACACCACGAGAGCGATGAACGCGGTCACCGCCGCTCTTGTAATCAAGGAAATCATCGCATAACTTTCGGATGGGTCCATCAGCAAGTCGCGCACTTCCTGCATTGTCACGAAGGTAATCGCGATACTGACTGCGAGCTTGGACACATAGGCCGCCTTACGCCACATAAAAAGTTTCTTGAAGTCTTCCCGCAGAAATAGGCGAAACCCCAACACTAGTGTTAACACCCACACAACGGAATACGCCACTGCGAGACCACTCACGCCCATGAAGGTGCTGAGCGTTCCCGCCAACCCAAAATAGGCCGCGGTCCATAGCACCCCGATCAACGCCGGACTTCTGTAATCGTTCCGAGCAAAAAAGCCCCGGAAAAGAATCGTTCCGCACAGCATCGCCACCATTCCTGGACTCATCAGCAGCAACAGCGTACCGACATATCGCGTGGAATCCGCAGTGAATTGCCCGCGCTGAAGGAGGATCATAACAATCGGGTCCCCTAGCACAGCCAGGATCAGCGCAGTCGGCGAAAGCACGACCAGCAGCCAGCTCAAAGACGCAAGCATCGCTTCATTGAAGCGTCGTGTTCCCTCTCTCTCGGTTTCAACGAATTTCGTGGCCAATATTGCAAAGGGACCCGCGACCACCAGCCCCCCAATAGCTATCAGTATGCGTTGGGCATAGCCTAAGTAGGATACGGCGCCCTCGCCAAGTCGGGCTGCCCAGAACGCATCCACAAGCGGGTATGCAGCGAACGTCAACATGCCGGTCATAAGAAACGGCAGGTTCCTCAGGAACGAGCGGACTACTTTGTTCTCTTCGCCTCGGTTTGTCCCGCGTAAGCCGAGCTCGCCCGATGCACTCGCGAACAGAATGATTACGGCAGCCGCGGAACCTAAAAGCATTCCAAGCGCGATCGACCGTACGCCGATTGCCGATCCGAACAGCACGATAGTGGCCAGCATGGCGGCATATGGAATGACCGCGGATAGAGCCGCGAGAAAAAATCTGCGGTTCGCGTTATGCAAAGCCACAAAGTACGCGCCAGCAATTAGGAATGCTGCGGTGAGCCAAGAAATTCTATGAAGCCAAATACCCTCAGCAATGACGTGCTCGGGAAATTTCCCGAGGAACGTACGTATGACGGGGTCCGCGGCGGCCGCACCAACTCCGGAAACAACGACACAAATGAGTATCGTAGCCTTTAGGACATTACGCCTAACTTGCCCTGTCGAAGAGCTCGATGAGACGCCGGCAGATAGCAACGGCACCAATGCGAAATTAAGACCACCGCACAGTATGCCGCTCACCATCAAAGGAAGGCTTGTCGCGACTAGATAGACATCCATTTGCTGCGTCGTGCCGAACAGCGATGCCACTACGACCTGGTTGAGAAAACTCAGGCCAGCCGTAGCAGCCGAGATCGTGCTAATAATTATGGACGGCTTGACCATCTCAACATCGGCGACTAACGCCCTCGTCTAACCGCAGTGGCGTTAACGCCTAAGCGGAACCCGCGCTCTTGGCTGGCGGCTTATCTGTGGTTGGTTAATTCGTGTCGTCTAAAGTCTTGGCAGATACAAGCGCGTGCCGCATCCACGCGGCATGCACTCGGTCCGTCCAGAGTCCCTTAGGAACAAAGGCGAAATTTTTTCCAACGCGCCCATAGATCGCCTTCTTCCGAAGTGCTGAATACAGGCTCGTGATATTACAATACGTGCGGGCACCAAGTACCGAGAGGCAATAGTGCAATTTGACCTAAAGAGCATTGCGAATCCGGCGCAGCCATGGACAAAATGTTCCGAGACACGAACACCACTAACTTCCCGATCGGACGCCGATCAAGTTGAACGGCCACGCGAGAGAGACGGGCGGGATCGGTTTTCCTATCGATCAGGGGAGAGGGCCTCGGAGCGAATGAGCATGGAGCCCATGGAGAATTCTGTCGCAATCCTCGTCGTCTCATGCGACAAGTACGCGGACCTCTGGACACCGTTCTTTACACTGTTTGCGCGATTTTGGCCTGACTGTCCATACCCAGTCTATCTTGTAAGCAATCACCGTGCAGATTCGTTCAAAGGAGTCAAGAACCTACTTGTCGGAGATGACCAATCATGGTCCGATGGTGTCAAGCGGGCACTATCGAAAGTGCCGGAAGACTACGTCCTGCTATTTCTAGACGATCTGTTCCTAAACGGCAGGGTGGACACGACTGCTCTGTTGCAGGTCTTTAATTGGGCGTGTGCCTCGGGGGCAAACTGTGTGCGCATGAACCCGTTCGTGACACCGATCGCGGATAGCACTGGAGCACACTGTGCTGATGCTCCTTGCAACGAGTTAGCCGGTTCCGTATCCAAAGGCTCGTTGTACCGAGTCTCGACCGTCATGTCATTGTGGAACCGAAATACACTTCAGGCACTTCTAACATGTGGAGAAAGTGCTTGGGAGTTCGAGGATTCAGGCTCTATACGGTCGGATATCTACGACGGGTTTTACGCAACTCACCGCAACTACTTTCCCGTGCGGAATGGAGTCGTAAGAGGGAAATGGCAGAGAGGCGTCGCTCGCAGCCTAAGGCATATGGGGATAAGAGTTGATTTGAGTGAGAGAAGTGTCTTGTCTGTTTATCAGACAGTGATGGTATTCCTGAAGAATTTACGATCTCTGGCCTTGAACCTGCTTCCGAAGTCGAAGCGGCGTCTAATCAAGGCACAATGGATAAAGTGGATGAATTGAAAGCGCTGGAGGGGGTGCTACTTCCCGTAGTGCCCGTGAGACTTTCCTAGTGAGTGTTGGTGACCGTGCAAAATTTGCAGCGTAGCGATTCGATTCACGAAAAACCTAGTACGAGGAGCCTAGTCGCTCCACTACTTATTTCCATAGCGAACGTTCTGTTCGTTCTGAATGTGTGGGTGCGAGCGGCATATCCCGAAGCGTCGTCCACTACACACTTCACAATATATTCAATAGTAGCCACTCTCGTTATCCTGAGCGCTATCGCTTACGCTCGGGGCTATGGGTTGATTTCTCTCGTTAGCATGTTCGGGCTAATCTTCTCCGGAACTTTTCTGATGTATGCGGTATTTATGTTGGGGGAGGGCTTCGATGCACCCTTTCTCCAAATCGGGTTCACGACGTGGACGGTCAGGGACTTAAATTACGCGCTTATCACGGTGTTTGTTGCAGTAATGGCCATGGGCAATGGGTACGCCTTGTCATCAGGTAGGGCTGTACGTCTGCTTTTGTCCCGGACACAAGAGCGCGTCTTAGATCAAACAACACTCACCGTGGTGATCGGGATCTTGGCCGTCCTCGCTGTGGTGTTCTTCATTATGTTTGCGAGAGACGTTGATCTCGGTTCGTATGTGCACCGAATTGGAGCTATTAGGGCAACAGAGGAGTTCCTGGGAAAAGGGCTCTATCACATTCCAATGACGGTATTAATGAACATGGCAGTGTTTCTCGCGATGGGTCTGCAGCGCAATAAGCGACTGGTTGTTTCTCTTCTATTTATCCTCGCAGCGGTTTTCAATTTCCTTTCCGCTGCTAGGCTAAATATGGCGATCCTCGTGGTCGGAACGCTCGCTATCAAACACGCCATGCAACCATTTAAATTCAAGATGCGCTACGTTTTTATAGCGATTCTCATAATCTTGTTTCTTGGGCCTGTTTCATTGGGTCTACGAGGCGGATACGGTGAAGACAAAAACATTAGCAATTGGGCTGAGCAGCTGAAATTTGCAATTTCCTATTATCAGGACATTGATGTCTTTTACTTTTTTGCAGTGATAGGGATGTTGGGACATGCAAATGGCATGGAGGCAATCACCGCGATCACGTCAAAATTGAGCAGTACCGGCGCGTATCAATATGGCCAATATCTCGTGCCCTCTCTCCTACTAGGTTTTGTGCCGCACGCCATTTGGCCTAATAAACCTAATTACGGGACCATGTTGTTCAATGAATACTTCTGGCCCGGGGCCGTTGAAGATACGGGGGCTATGGGCTCAACAACCATTGGGGAGGTTTATTGGGATTTTGGAATAATTGGGGTCGGGATAGCCTTCTTCTTGTTTGGATATGTAATGAGAGGAGTTGAAGAGACCAGAATAAGAATCGGGAAAAACTTGTGGGTTGCGATCTTTTATGCCCTCTTTGCGTGGTTTTGGGCGATTTACTCCAATGAGATACTCGTTGGATGCTTCGCACAATGGCTGCTATACATGATTGTGTGGTTTGCTGCATATAAGCTGACGACAAAAGCAGCCCGTGAAGCCAGGCCTCGAGGCTATCTGCGGACGGCCAGTATTCAAGACTAGGTAGTTCCTAGTTTTTCCAACATTTCGACGCATACGTCATATATACGCCTTACGGGCCGACGGTGTATTGCCCGCTGCAGCTTTCGCGTGTCAACAATGTAAGGGCTATTTAGTGCCTTGCCTGGCGTATTGGCTTCAATCAGATGGCGCCCACAGTCAAGCCCATATCTCTCGAACATGTTGCGGACCAGATCTTTCGCGTAAGTGCAAATACCAGTCCCCAGTACAAAATCCTCTGCGGGTGCGGATTCGATCATCTCTATCAATAGGCTCATGTACTCTTCTGCGCTTCCCCAGTCACAATAGAAATCAAGAGTGTTGACCGAAGCGACATGAGCTGGGTCGCGTCTTGCGGCCGCTAGGCACCTTAGCATCTTGGGAATGAAATAATCCGATGGTCTGAACTCCGACTCGTGATTGAAGAGGTAAACCACCGATCCCTTGATCGAATGGCGATCGCGGTAATACCGTATCAGGTGAAAGGCTGCGTTCTTGGTAATCGAATACAGGCACGCGTTCTTGATCGGCGTTGTCTCATCCATCAGAGGCGGGTATGGTTCGCCAAACACCTTAGCCGAGCTCGCGTAGATCAAGCGCCCTTCTGGGTTGACGCAGCGCAGGTACTCAAGCAAAGAATGAACGCTAGCGACGTTTACCTTTAGTGACTGATCCCAAATCGGCTCGTATTGCCCACCGGCACTCGTGTGTACCGCTGCCACATGGAAAATCAGGTCCGGCCGGAATTCGTGAAGAGTGGCATCAAGCGCTTCTCGTTGGGATAAGTCGGCTTGATGGTATCTGAACAAAGAAGACTCAATGTCACGCCGCGAGGTCTCTTGCCGCCCTATGCCGACAACCTTATAACCCTTTCTGATGAGGTGCCTTGCCAGGAAAGTACCGTCCTGCCCATTTACGCCCAGAATAAGGGCCGTCGTCATATGCTTACGTTGCGCCGTGCCGGCACTGCCCAATCACCGCTCGTCCTTCACGACTTCTACCGTCGGCAACGGGAAGATCAGGCCGACCCCTCGCTTGAGCATCTCCTTTTCTCTCTCCAGAAAGGCCTTCCTAAAGTGCCAAGGCAAGACCAAGTAATAGTCGGGATTCATGGCTCTCGATTCTTCTTCGCTGACTATCGGAATATCAGTGCCCAGCGTGCGGGCGCCGTGTTTGTCAGGATTTCTGTCCGCGGCGCAATCGATGATCGACTTATCGATCCCGCACCATTGGAGAATCGTGTTGCCTTTCGTAGATGCCCCATACACGTGAATCCTCTTCCCCTGCCATTTCAGAAATTTCAGCAATGAAGTCAATTGGTCCTGGAGGTGCACTATCCTCTGCTGAAATGCGGCGTATGGCTTGTCGCTGTCGAGTTCTGCATCGAATTCCTCCGTCCGCAATCTAGCCAAAGTCTGGGAAAAATCAGCCGATGCAAATTTGAAGCTGGTCTTGTGCGTCGCGTAGCACCGAATACTTCCGCCGTTGATGTCGTTCAAAGCCACCTTGACCATCTTCATGCCGGCTTGTTTCACGATGCGCTCTAAGACGGCGAGGCTGTAGTACTCGAGATGCTCGTGGCATATCGTGTCATACGAGTTCAACTTCAGCATTGCCGGCATGTATGACAGCTCGAATATCCACAGCCCATCCTCTGCCAGGCAATCCTTGATCGACGCGACAAAAGCTACTGGATCCTCCAGGTCGTAGAACATCGCGATCGAAGTGACGATATCGAACTTCCGCCCCTGTAATTTCTTCGAGAGTTCCTCTGACGGAAAGGTATCCACGGTGATATCTATTTCGCCCGTTATTTCTCGGGCAACATCCGACGGGTCGATACCGTACTTCTTGTAGCTCTTCGGATAGCAATACAGGAGGGTACCGTCGTTGCACCCGATATCCAGAACTATCGCGTTGTCTTTGCGAACTAGCGAGACGGCATCCTCGGCGATCTCCTGCAAATGTCGACGCATCGTCTCGTTCGTGCCGGACCGATACCAGTAGGCTGAATAGAGCACTTCCGGCGGCAAGGTGTGCGCCAACTGCAGTAGGCCGCATGCCTTTTCATCCATAGTTGGATCACAGCGTACCAGCGAGGTGGGGATTTTTCGTAAGGGCGGCATCTCTTTTCCAGCCTTCACAAAAGATCCTTGCAGGTATTGCTCGCCAAGATCGATTACCTTCGTCAGAGCGGGGGATCCGCAGACACGACACGTCTTTCTATAAATGACATGCATACTTGTTCTCCGTTATTTCACAAGGCTCGATTTCTTGCGCTTACAAGCGTCCCCAAGCCCTACGAAGGTGTGTTTGCGCAAACGTTGATCTGAAACTCAATCCTTCAACACCTAGGTCGCGCCAGCGTCCTCGCGTGCATCCAGCGAAATGTACTCATGGCGCGTCGAAAACAGAAAATCGGCCTTTATCCCGCTGTGATAAAAGACGTGCGCTCTTTTCCCAAGAGCTGCGGCAAGCGCCGCAGTGCCGGTCGCGAAGCAATAGATATCGCCACAGGAATGCAAAATGTCGCAGAACTCTTCGAAAGACTGGTCGTGGATGAGCCGGGTGCATGACTTCAGCGGATTACTGTTGCCCCGCGGTGCGAACTGCATATCGACTCTTATCTCGTTCGCGCGAAAATATTCTTCGAGGCGCGCCGCCCCAACAGTATCGTTCAAAGGCGAAACCCAGTTTGGGTCATAGAGAATCTTGTTCGAGTAATCGAGAAGCGGTCTGGGCTTGTAATACATTTCCGGCTCGTGACATCTAAGGCCGTCATCCAGGCCGTATGCGAGCATGATCTCGTCCAAAATATTCATTCCTTCGCGTATCGAAAATCTCGTAGGCGAGATTCCTTTCTTGATGAGCAGCTCCTGAAATGACAGCCCTGGCCTATCGGTGAAGCCGTCGACGTAGGGATTCATTTCCCAGACGAACCGGCGGTGTACCGCCCTTCTGAAAGGTATTAGGTTCGACAAGAACACTGCACGGTACTTCCCGGTTTCTTTCGCGATTCGCGGGAGATGGCTGTGCAGCAACGAATCACCCAGGCCGCCGTAACCTATCTCAATAATGAGCGTGTCCTTGTCGTCTACCGCCCTGGGCGTGGCACTCGAGTGCGCTTCCCGCTTCGGGGAAAACCACAGCTTTACCCGCCGCGCCGTCCGCTCGGCCCTGAACTTGGCGGTAGAGAGAGCCGCATAAAGGCGCGGCGAAACACGCAGCGCGCTCCTTACCGCTCGTTGTACTGAGACAAGATTCGCCATCGCCCGATGAGGCTACGCCCGGCGTAGCCGCAGTAGTCGCTGTAGCCGTTTAAGCTTTTCAGCCGATCCGGACTCGTTGGCGGCGCTCTGCAGCATGTGGCGCATGAACGCCACAAATATCATGACGAATAACCCTGTGATGGCGGCGAGGATCCCGGTGAGGACTCGCTTGGGGCTAGATTTGCGCTCTGGCGGTATCGCAGCGTCCACAACCTGGATTACCGCGCCTTCGCGCGCTTCGTCGAGGCGCGCCATCTCGTACTGCTTTGCCATCAAGTCGAAGAGCGTCTCGTGATACTTAAAGTCGCGGAACTTGGCGACGTATTCCGCACCAATGCTCGTGGCTTTGACGGGGTCGATTTGCTCGGCCTTGGCGAGCTGTGCACGCACCGCCGCGAGTTCTTGCTGGGCTTGCTTGAACTCGGGGTTCGATTCGGTCATGTAGCCGCGCATTGCGCCGAGCTTTACCTCCTGCGCGGTGACCTGCGCCTTCAGGCGGGCGAGCGCTTCGATGGCCGATTGCGGTACGGTCTTGAGCGTGGCCTCGCTGATGCCGCTGCCTCGCAGCGCGATCTCCGCCTTCGTGAGATCGTTCTTGGTCTGCTTCAATTGATTCTCGAAGAAGAGGCGCCGCTGCGCCGCTTCCGTCACTGCAAGCCGTTGCGTGAGTCCGTGGAGCTCCTCAACGTAGGCATTGGCCATGCTGGCAGCGCGTCTTGCGTCGTGGTCATCAACCTCGATGACGATGAGCCCGTCTTTCCCTGCGGTGACTCTCGTACGCTTGGCGAGCTCGTCTCGTGCGTCGTCGTCGTACCTTTCGTCATAAAGTTCACGCAGCTTGAAGCGCGCCAGCATCTTGTCGGCCACGGTGCGGCTTTTGATCATCGCGACATAGGTGTCGGCCGGGTTCTTGATGCCTGCGGCAGCCCCGACAAATCCTGCGATACCTCCGAACTGGTTGGCGAGGAGGTTGGCGGCAGCGCTTTGCTGCTGCTGCGGCGGCAGGACCCGCGTTGTGGCGGTGTACGTCGGCGTGATAAGGAAGCTGATGCCGAGCGCAACGAGACCCGCTGCGATTGGCACGAGTATCAGCGTACGAAGGTTTTCCGCCAGTACAAGCGCCAAATCGAGAAAACTGAGCTCGCCATCTGCGCCCGATGTTTCGGGTGCCGCCTGAGCTTCAGTCATGCCATCACTCCTTTATCACTTTGAGCGCGGCGGCACCTAGGCCAAATTGATAGAAGATTTGTGTCCAATCCTTCAGATCTTTCATCCAGGTCGTTCGTTCGAAGTCCTCTGGCACGACGATCGTATCGCCTGGCATCAACCGCAGGCCCGAAACTGATCCAACCAGAATTCCCCTTTGCCGGGAGCTAGCCACGGAACCGTTCGCACGTAGTACATAGATGCTGCGCTCGTCCGCTTGCTTTCGCGGGCCGCCCGCGAGAGACAGGTAGTCTCCGACGTTCTTGTCCGGGCTATATACGAACGCTGATTCGTTGAATACCGTTCCAAAGACGTTGACCATCGAAGGTTGCTTGGGGATGTGCAGCCGATCCCCGTCCTCTAGCGCGATGTCGGGCAGGTTGGCCACCGTTGCGTCTTCGGGCATTTCAAGAACCACGCGCCCGGTAGGCTTCAACGTGCGCATGCGAGCAACGAGTGCACGTTGCGCTTCCGCCTCCTGCTTGAGCGCTGCGGCGTCTTCCGGGGAAATGACGCTTTGGGCGCGGGTTACGGCAGCGCGCTGGACTTCCTGCTCGACCTGGTCGGTCGCCTGCTTTAGACGCTGCTCCTGGTCCCGGCGAGTGGATTCCCGGGTGAACTCGGCGCCGAAGACATAGGCCTGCGACGTTACGCCCCCTACTCGCACCACGAGCTGGCGCGCCGTTTCTCCGGGTCGGGCTTGATAGACGCCGGCGAAGGTGAACTCGCCTTCGAGGCTCACGATGATTGGTCGGCGACCAGACGGGGCGGCAACGTCGGTCTTGGAGAAGACGGTCACGACGTCGCCCGGCATGAGCGGCAAGTTGTTCGCCGGGTCATTTTCGAGGATTGCCTTGCCGAGGTTGAATGGGATCAGCGACGTGGTGAGGTCGTTCTTGTTGAGCCGCTCGATGACGGCGTAGTCCCAGTTGATTTCATCGGACAGGCGCCGGACGCTGCCGATGAGCTCTTCCTGCGTCACCGCGCGCTCTTGCCGTGCCTTCTCCTGGGCGGAAAGCTCTCCCTGCCGAACCGCGCCTGGAAGCTGGCCGCTCACATTGGAAATCGGCTGCGCCTGGGCAGTCGGTTCTTTGCGTGCGGCGAGGTTCTGGCGCCGGTAGTACTCGGGCGTGATGAGCGTTTCCTTGTCCGGAATGAGGTCGCGGATCCGCATGCCGGGCCGGAACGGGTAGCGAAGCGGCGTGGCGACGTTGCCGCGCAGGGTCACGGTGTTCTCGAACTTCGGCAGGATGGAAAGGACGGAGATGACGTCGCCGTCTTTCACCGGGCGCTGCGCGGCGCTCGGGGCGTAATCGAACTGCTCGACGACGCGCGCCTTGCGGTCGTCGATGCGTTCGATGGTGATCTGCCGCGACTGCGCGGTGGTGGAAAGGCCGCCGGCGTACCCGAGAACGTTGTCGAGTGTTGCCTGGCCTTTCAGCTCGAAGATCGCCGGGTGGTTAACGCTGCCGGACACGGCGGCGAGCGGGCCGATCGGCGGGAAATAGATGACGTCGCCCGGGAGGAGCGACGCGTCCTTCGTCTTGTCGCCGGCGAGGAGCAGGTCGTAGAGGTCCAGCTCGGTGACGGTGCGCGGGCCGCGCTTGAGCTGCACGCCGCGCATTGACCCGGCAAGCGACGGGCCGCCCGCGGCGAAGATGGCATTCACCAGCGTGCTGAGCGAGCTCACGGTGTAGCTGCCCGGGCGGCGCGCGTAGCCGACGACGAAGACCTGCACCGCGCGGAGCTGCCCCAGCGTGACCATCAGGTCGAAGTTGCGGTAGTTGCGCGAGACGGCGTTGCGGACGTAGTTCGTGAGGTCCGCGTACTTGATGCCCGCGACGTTGAGCGAGCCGATGCGCGGGATGTTGATCGTACCGTTGCGGTCGACGACCGCGCGGTAATCGACGTCGATCTGCCCCCAGGCGCGGATCATGAGCTCGTCGCCCGGCCCGACCACGTAGTCGGCGGGCACCGGGATGTTTTCGACCGGCGCGAAGGTGCTGGGCGAGCCTTCGAAGAGCTCCTGGCCGAAGATCGGCAGGCGCTGGCCGGTGGAGGCGAAGATGAATTCCTGGAATTCGTTGCGCTCGAGCGAAGGCCTCGGTGCGAGGAAAGGCGCGGAAGTGGGCGCGGGCTCCTGGCCCGGTCGTGGTGCGATTTGGCCGGGTTTTTGCTGAGGGTATTGCGGGTATTGAAGGCTGTTGTTGATTGTCGGCGTCTGTACCGGCGATGTCTGCGTCGACGGAAACTGCGGCGCGGTGCCCGGAGCCGTCATCGGATCTCCGGGCCGCGGCGGATAGAACTGCGCGAGCGCGGCTGGCGCGGCAATAGCCAAGCCGATGACGCAAAGCGTACGGAATATCGTTCTTGAGAACTGCACGTCCCGCCCCTTATGCTGCTGACTTCCTTCCCCGCGCACCGGCCCCTGCCGGCGGCGGAATCCTCTTGCCGTCCCCGGCTGCGAGGCCTTGGCGTTTTGCTTCTAGGGCGGCTGCGGAGCCATTCTAGCCAAGAAAGGCAGCCGCCGATCAAGTTTAAGGCCGAATGTAATTCTTGCTCGAGCCGCCCCGCGCTTTGACAAAAAGCGTCAAGCGCGGAAAAGCGCGACCCGCCGCTGCCCGCCCGGGGCGGATGAGGGCGGTGGACACGCGCGACACAGCAAGGACAGGGTCGGAGTCGGCGGATTTGATCCCATCTTTGCCAAGCTTGGTCCGATCGCGCGACCCGACAGGATCGGGCACCCGTCAAGCCGCGCCCAGACTCCAGCCGATAGTCTCGGCGAAGAGCTTCTTCATTGGCTGGTGGTTGCGATCCATGCCGCAGCCCGGCCTACAACGCCATCAGCGTGGACAGCGCGCGGGCGATGCGGCCGTTGCCTTCCCGAAACGGATGGATCAGAACGAGCTCGACGTGCGTTTCGGCAAGTGCGCTCCCCATCCGCGCTCGTTCGGCGCTGCGGCGTGGAGTGCGCCTCGCGAGCACTGCTCCGGCTGTAGTCGTCCATCAACGCCGGAATCGCCGCGGCAGTGAAGCGATGCTGCTCGTCGTACGTCGCCGCGAAGCCATCCATCGCCGCCTTTAGCACCGATGACGGCGACGCCTACGAGGTCGAGATCACGGACTACCATTGAGGAGAGCGACATGGCCAAACGCAAATTTCCCCCGGTGCATCCCGGCGTGGTGCTCGCCGAGGACTTCCTGAAAGGGCTGAAAATCAGCCAGTACAACGGACCCCTTCGGCCGTCGCTGAACGGTGGGTCCACTCGTCGTAGAGCTGCGGGTGCTTCGCCTTCAGCTCCCGGGACTTGGCGTGCGACGTGCGAAGATTCTCCAGCTCCTGCTCGACGAGGCGCAGCTGATCATCGAGGCGCGCGAATATGGGATGGGTCACTGCGAGAAGTGCCTCTTCAGCCCGGGCGGAAGCTTGTGCGCGTAGATCAGGTCGAACGGAAAATCGCGCATTTCCCGCCGCGCGATCCGCTCGATCTCCTACTCCTGCAAAGGCCCCGGATCCTCGACCAGGATGTCGACGTCCGAGCTCTGGCGAAACGCGCCTCGCGCCATGGATCCGACGATCCGGACCTTCGCCCCCCGCTTCGAGAGCTGCGCCACGCACGATTGCGCGCGCGGGTAGGCGACCGCGAGCCTCTTCAGCGCGCGCTCGCGAAGCACCCGCGACAACGCCGAGCGCGGGTCCACTCCGCGCACCTCGGCGACCCCGGCCTGCTTCGCCGGCAGGGCGGCGCCCCCGGCCGCGGCGGCGGGCAGCAGGCGCGCGACCTGGCGGCCATGCCGCTCGATCAGGATCTCCTCGCCCGCAACCGCCCGCTCCAGCAGGGCGGCGAAGTTCTGGCGGGCGTAGCTGGCGGTCACTTTCATGTCCGCCGGTATCGTAGTTTTGTACAAAACAGGAAATGTCAGCCGCTGAGGGCCAATCATGGGCGCATCGCCAGATGAGAAAAACGGGGTCCGTCCCCATTTTCAGCCCTGCACCTCGTCCAGCACCACGATGCGCCGGAACGGGCGGAAAGAGGTCAGGACCCTTTTTCGAGGAACGCCTGATAGGTGGACTCGAGGCCCTCGGCGAGCGAGAGCCGCGGCTGCCAGCCGAGAGACTTGATGAGGCCGGTGTCGAGGAGCTTTTGCGGGGTGCCGCCCGCGCCACCATCGGTAAGGTCGAGCTCGGCGTGGGTTCTGCCGAAGACGTTGCGGTAGCCCTTGGCTTTCAGGCGGCGGACGCTTCGGCAAGCAGGGATGCTACGGCGGTGCGCAGAGCGGATAGGTCGGCCTCGATGACGCCCCACACGATGCGCTCGTCTACGCTCGCATAGCCATGGACGATGATATTGCGGAAGGCGATGATCTTCCGATACTCGGGAACGCGACTGGCTGTTTCAGGATCTTCAGCGTGCAAACGGGCAAGAGCTTCGCCAATGATGCCGAACTTTCGCTCAACGGCCGCCTGCAGCAACTCGTCTGTCCGGTAGTCGGCAAAATTCTTTCCCCGGCAAAACGCCTCGATGCTTTCAGCCGCGCGGTGAATATCGAACCGGTACTTCCGGGCTTCAAGCCGCATAGAGCAAGGTCTTTTCCTGCTCTACACGCTGGCGGAAGTAGGGATTGCCGAGGTTTGCCGGAGTGACGAGATCGATGGGGAGCTCGAGCAGGGCTTCCAGCGACGCTCTGAGCTGGAAGTAAGCGTCGGCATATGCGCGCGGCGGGAGATCGCCCAGATCGACGAGAAAGTCGAGATCCCCGGGTGTTGCGCCAGCGCCTCTGGACGCCGAGCCGAAAAGCTCGAGCCGCCGAACGCCGAGCTGCTCGCAAACGCGGGCGATCTCGGCGCGGCGCGTGAGGAGCTTCTCGGGAAGATGGACGCTCATTGACCGGCTCCTAGCGGTGGCTGAAACAGGGTCTGTCCGCATTTTACTCGTGATGATGCACGGCGAACCTCGCCTTGAAGATCATCCGCGGTATGGATGATCCCCATCCCGCCGTCCTCGCAAATTGGGACGGGCGGAAAAGGGGTCAGGACCCTTTTTCGAGGAACGCCTGGTAGGTGGATCTCAGGCCTTCGGCAAGCGAGAGCCGCGGCTGCCAGCCCAAGGACTTGATGAGGCCGATGTCGAGGAGCTTCTGCGGCGTGCCGTCGGGCTTGGAGCGGTCGTAGACGATCCGGGCGCGAGCGCCCACCGCGGCGCGCACCTGCTCGGCGAGCTCGGCGATGGTCTGGTCCTCGCCGCAGCCGATGTTGACGAGCGGCGGGCGGTTCAGGTCTTCGAGCACGCCCAGCTTTTCCTTTTCCAGAAGGTGGATGCAGGCGTCGGCCATGTCGTCCGTGTGCAGGAATTCGCGCCGCGGGGTGCCCGTGCCCCAGACGGTGACCGTATCTTCGTTGCGGACCTTCGCCTCGTGGAACTTGCGGATCAGGGCGGGCAGGACGTGGCTCGTCTGCAGATCGTAGTTGTCGCCGGGACCGTAGAGGTTGGTGGGCATCGCGCACAGGTAGCGCGTCCCGTACTGGCGGTTGTACGACCAGCACATCTCGATGCCGGCGATCTTGGCGACGGCGTAGGGGCGGTTGGTGGGCTCTAGGGGGCCGGTGAGGAGGTAGTCCTCCTTCATCGGCTGCGGGCACTCGCGCGGGTAGATGCACGAGGAGCCGAGGAAGAGCAGCCTTTTCACGCCCGCGCGCCAGGCCTGGTGGATGACGTTGGTCTGGATGGCGAGGTTGGAGTGGATGAACTCGGCGGGGTAGGTGTTGTTCGCCATGATGCCGCCGACTTTCGCCGCGGCGAGGATCACCACCTCGGGGCGCTCATCGCGGAAGAAGCGCTCGACCGCGCCCCCGTCGATAAGGTCGAGTTCCGCGTGCGTGCGCCCGATGACGTTCCTGTAGCCCTTGGCTTTCAGCCGGCGCACGAGCGCCGAGCCGGCGAGGCCGCGGTGGCCGGCGACGTAGATTTTCGAGTCGGGGGTCATGGAAAGATGTCAGGAACCGGAAATGGGGTCTGTCCCCATTTCATTCGTGCCGGTCGTGGATCTTGTGGCCGTGCCGGCGCGCGAGCTGATCGCGCTCGGCAAGCTTGAGGTCTTCGTTGACCATTTCAGCCACGAGCTGGCCGAAGCCGATCTGGGGCTTCCAGCCGAGCTTGGTACGCGCCTTCGTCGCATCACCGAGGAGCGTCTCCACCTCGGCCGGACGGAAATAGCGCGCATCGATGCGTACGATCGCCTGGCCTTCCTTGAGCGCCGGCCAGCGCGCCGCGCGGCGCGCGACGTAGCCGACTTCGTCGGCGCCGGTTCCCTTCCAGGCGATCTGCATCTCGAGCTCGCCCGCAGCGGCCTCGATGAAGTCGCGCACGCTGCGCTGCTCACCGCTCGCGATCACAAAATCCTCGGGCTGCGGCTGCTGGAGCATCAGCCATTGCGCTTCGACGTAGTCCTTGGCGTGGCCCCAGTCGCGGCGCGCGTTCAGGTTGCCGATGTAGAGGCAATCCTGGGCGCCGAGCGCGATGCGGGCGAGCGCGCGCGTGATCTTGCGCGTGACGAAGGTTTCGCCGCGCACTGGTGATTCGTGATTGAAGAGGATGCCGTTGCAGGCGTACATGCCGTACGCCTCGCGGTAGTTCACCGTGATCCAGTAGGCGTAGAGCTTGGCGACGCCGTAGGGCGAGCGCGGATAGAAGGCCGTGGTTTCCTTCTGCGGTGTCTCCCGCACCAGGCCGTAGAGCTCGGAAGTCGACGCCTGGTAGTAGCGCGTCTTCTTCTGCATGCCGAGGATGCGCAGCGCTTCGAGCAGCCGCAGCGCGCCGAGCGCATCGGAATTCGCGGTGTACTCAGGCTCTTCGAACGACACCGCGACGTGGCTTTGCGCGCCGAGGTTGTAGAGCTCGTCGGGCTGCGCCTGCTGGATGACGCGCACCAGGCTCGAGGCGTCGGTGAGATCGCCATAGTGCAGGAAGAAATTGCGCCCGCGGGTATGCGGATCCTGGTACAGGTGATCGATCCGGTCGGTGTTGAAGAGCGAGGTGCGGCGCTTGATGCCGTGGACGATGTAGCCCTTCGCGAGCAGAAACTCTGCGAGGTAGGCGCCGTCCTGCCCGGTGACCCCCGTGATCAAAGCGATTTTCTGTGTCATTTCGTTGCTTCCGTTTTCAATTCTTCCTGCGCCGCGGCCACCATCTCGCGCACCACGTCGCGCATCTTGTATTTTGCCTGCCAGCCGAGCTTCTCCAGCGCCTTGGCGGGATTCGCGCGGCCGACGGCGAGGTCGGTCGGCCGAAGGAGAGAGGGATCCGTCTGAACGTATTTGCGCCAGTCGAGCCCGACCAGTCGAAACGCTTCCTCGACGAAGTCTTCGAGGCGGTTCGTCTCTCCGGTCGCGATGACATAGTCGTCGGGCTTGGGCTGCTGGAGCATGCGCCACATCGCGTCGACGTATTCTGGCGCCCAGCCCCAGTCGCGCTGCACCGAGAGGTTGCCGAGCTCCAGGACCTTCTGCCGCCCCGCGGCGATGCGGCAGGCGCCGTGCACGATCTTCTGGGTGACGAAGCGCTCCGGGCGAAGCGGCGACTCGTGGTTAAAGAGAATCCCCGAGCAGGCGTAGAGCCCATACGCCTCCCGGTAATTTGCCACCTGCCAGAACGCCGCGGCCTTTGCCATGGCGTAAGGGCTGCGCGGGCGAAACGGCGTGCGCTCGTCGGCAGCGGCGTTTCCCGTGTCGCCGAACGACTCGCTTGAGCCCGCGTTGTACAAGCGCACGTCTTTCTTGAGGAAGCGGATGCCTTCCAGCAAGTTGAGCGCGGCGACGCTGATGCTCTCGAGCGTCTCTACCGGCTGCTCGAAGGACAGCGCGACCGAGCTCTGGCCCGCGAGGTTGTACACCTCGTTCGGGTCGCTGGCGTCCAGCACCTGGAGCACGCTGCGGAAGTCGTTGAGCGCCACTGACACCATGCGCACGCGATCGCGGATGCCGAGCTTTTCCAGGTTCTCGAAGCTCGCGCGCTGCGCGTCGCGCGAGGCGCCGACCACGTTGTAGCCCTTCTCCAGCAGCAACCGGGCGAGGTAGGCGCCGTCCTGGCCGGAAATGCCGCAGATGAGGGCGGTTTTCACAAGAGGCAGCGTTATACGTTCAGCCGGAGCGCCGCGCCCTGCCCTCGCCACGGGCCTTCGCCAGCAACTGAAGCCCGCGCTTCACCTTGCCCGCGCCGCGCGCCGCGCGGACGCGAAACCGCGTTTCGGCGTCATATTCGGCCAGCAGCACCGTAGCCATTTCATCGAAGAGCTTGGTGACGCTCTGCTTGCGGGCGCGAGCAAGGTCTTTCAGGCGCTCGCGCTTGCCGTCCGGCATGCGGATGATCAGGGCTGCCATGTCGTTCTCCTCAAGCATTCGGCAGGCGTAAGGACTGCCAGGTTTTCGAATCATTGGGTCCTGACCCCTTTTCATGACCCCTTTTCATGGGTAGCCGTTCGGATTCGCGGATTGCCAACGCCACACGTCGCGGCACATCTCGTCGATGCCGAAGCGGGTTTTCCAGCGGAGCTCGCTCGCAGCGAGGGACGGATTAGCGAAGCACGAGGCGACATCGCCCGGCCGGCGCGTGGCGAACTCCAGCGGTATGCGCTTGCCCGAGGCGCGCTCGAAGGCGTGCACCGCCTCGAGCACCGAGTAGCCGCGGCCGCTGCCGAGGTTGACCGTAAGCGAAGAATCCTTTTCTTGAAGGTACTGCAGGGCTGCGACGTGGCCTTCGGCGAGATCGACGACGTGGATGTAGTCGCGCACGCCGGTGCCGTCGACCGTCGGGTAGTCCTTGCCCCAGACGCGCAAGGCGGGGCGCCGGCCCACTGCGACCTGCGCGATGTAAGGAAAAAGGTTGTTCGGTATCCCGTTCGGGTCTTCGCCGATGCGGCCCGAGGCGTGCGCTCCGGTCGGGTTGAAGTAGCGCAGCGCGGCGTAGCGGAATTTCGAATCCGACGTGGCGTCGTCGACGAGCAGGTGTTCGACGATCAGTTTCGTTTTGCCGTACGGGTTTTGCGGGCGCAGTGGGTGCGACTCGGGGATCGGCAGCTTCTCCGGCTCGCCGTAGACGGTCGCCGAAGAGCTGAACACCAGACGATGCACGCCGTGCTTCGCCATCGCGGCTAAGAGCGTGACCGTTCCGCCGACGTTGTTCTCGTAATAGAGCAGCGGCTTTTCGACCGACTCGCCCACGGCCTTGAGGCCGGCGAAGTGGATCACCGCTTCGATGTTTTTTCCCGAGAATGCCTTTCCAAGGGCAGCGGCGTCGCGGATGTCGGCCTTGTGAAAATCGATCTGCGCCTTCGGCGCGATCTCGCGCAGCCGATCGAGCACCGCGAGCTTCGAATTCGCGAGGTTGTCGACGATGACGAGCGCGTAGCCTGCCTCGGCGAGCGCGACGCAGGTGTGGGAGCCGATGTAGCCGAGCCCGCCGGTGACGAGAATCGTGCCTTTCACCGCTCGCTATTCTAAGGGGTCAGCCGTAGGCCGCACGTTTCCTAAGGCCATAGCCGTTTCTCGGCGAGCGCCGTCAGCAGGTACTGAAGCGGCCACACTTCGATGCTGTCTGCCGTTCGCAGCCGGCGCTCGCCGAGGTATACGAGCACGCGGCGCGCGAGCCGTGGCAGATCGGCGATGGCGCGCAAGCCGGAGAGCTGCGCCGTGGAGAAGCGGGCCTGCGCCTTCACTTCGAGCGCGAGGTATTCGCGCCCGCGCCGCAGCAGGAAGTCCACCTCGGCCTGGCGCGCCTCCAGGGGCGCCCAGTAGACGACTTCGTCGAAGAGCTTCGAGCCCTGGTTATGAGCATGCAGCACCGTGAGAATCCATCCTTCGAGCAGCGGGCCGCGCTCCTCCGCGCCCACCTCGCCGAGCTGGCGCTTCGCGGCGCGGGCGAGGCCCGGGTCGACCCAGTAGAGCTTGGGATGGCGGCGCTCGCGCGCGCGCAGGCGCGGCTCGAACGCGGGCAGCAGCGTCGCGAGCAGCGTGTCCTGCAGGATGCCGAGGTAGCCTTCGACGGTCGTGCGCGCCGTCGCCGCGTCCCGCGCGAGCCCGGCGGTGTTGACGACCTGCCCGTGAAACAGCGCCGCAACGGGAAGAAAGCGCAGGAATCCCGGCAGGTTCCTCACCAGCGCCTCGGCGCGGATTTCCTCGCGTACGTAAAGCTGCACGTACGCTTCGAGCGCGGCGCGCGGATCGGCGGACTGCCACACGATCGGAATGGCCCCGAAACGCAGGACGCGCTCCAGCTCGAAGTCCGCCCCGAGCTCCGCCGGGACGAAGGGGTAGAGCGTCTCGAGCGTCGCGCGCCCGGCGAGGAGATTGGTCGCCGCGGTCTTGAACCGGCGCGCGCGCGATCCGAGCAGCACGAAGCGGCGGCGCTCGGCCTCGATCGCGCGGTGCACTTCGTTGAGCAGCGCGGGCACGCGCTGCACCTCGTCGAGCACGATGGTGCGCCGCGCCGGCACGGCGCGCAATTCCATCGCGAGCAGCCCCGGGTCGGCGAGAAGCGCGTGATACCGCGACTCGTCGAGCAGATCGACGACGTGCGCGTCGGGAAACTGCTCGCGCGCCCAGGTGCTCTTGCCCACGCCGCGCACGCCGAAAAGGAAGAAGCTGCCGCGCGGCGGCACGAGCAGGCGCGGGTAGCGTTTTGCCACCATGCCGTCATTTTACGGCGAAAAATGACGGCGACCTTGCAGACGATCGTCGCGCTGAACGGCCAACTAGCGCGATCGAGTGCAAGTGGAGCGCGGCCGGCTTCGATCCCGCGAATCTCGTATCCTTCCGCGCCGCTTACCCCAAAGGCGAAAACCTCGCCGTGGCGCGCGACGTGACGAAGCCGTTCAGCGAAACCCACGCGGGCTTGCGCGTGGACTTCGTCGGGCTGGATGGCTTGCTTGAGCGGCTCGGCGCCGGCGCGCTCCTCCCGCGATAGGACGCCGCGGATTCAGGCTGCGGCTTCCAGGAACGCCTGGTAGGTGGAGCGCAGCCCCTCGTCCCCAAGGATCGCCACCGCCGGAAACTGGCGGGCGAGGCGGCGCAGGGGCTCGGCGGCGAGGCGCGGAAACATAGCCTTGAAGATTATCCATGCAGCGGACAATTTACAGGGCTAACCGCGTTCCCGCCGTCCTTGCAAATCGAGCGCCGTGCGCTCGAAATTCAAGGACTCACGCGCAGCGCGCCGCGGCGCACCTGGTCGAGCTCCATCGATTCGAAGAGCGCCTTGAAGTTGCCCTCGCCGAAGCCTTCGTCGCCTTTGCGCTGGATGATCTCGAAGAAGATCGGGCCGATCATGGTATTCGTGAAGATCTGGAGCAGCAGCCCGCCGCCCGGGCTGCCGTCCAGGAGAATTTTTCGCTTCTTCAGTTCCTCCACGGGTTCACCGTGGTTAGGCAAGCGCTTGTCCAGAAGCTCGTAGTACGTGTCCGGCGTATCCAGCAGCTCGACACCCAACGCATCAACCGTTTTGTAGATATCCGCGGCGTGCAGCGCGATGTGCTGGATGCCCTCGCCATGATACGCATCGAGGTACTCCTGCACCTGCGAGCGGTCGTCGGAGGATTCGTTGATCGGGATGCGGATCTTGCCGCATGGACTCGTCATCGCCTTGGACTTGAGGCCCGTGAGCTTGCCTTCGATGTCGAAGTAGCGGATCTCGCGGAAATTGAAGAGCCGCTCGTAGAACTCGGCCCACTCGGCCATGCGGCCGCGGTGCACGTTGTGGGTGAGGTGATCGACGTAGGCGAGGCCCGCTCCCGCAGGCGCCGGTGCCTCGCCGCGCCAGAACGCCTCGAAGCCGGCGAGCGGCCGGAAGTCGACGTCGTAGATGGTGTT
Organism: Betaproteobacteria bacterium; assembly: GCA_004297625.1. Lineage (GTDB taxonomy): Bacteria > Pseudomonadota > Gammaproteobacteria > Burkholderiales > SG8-39 > SCGC-AG-212-J23. The sequence goes on from SCTY01000026.1 coordinate 279,505, forward strand.
GCCGTACGCGTTCTCCGGGTAGCGGTCGACGAGGTAAATGAGCGAGTCGCCGATACCCTTGATCGCCGGGATGTTGAGCTCGCCGGGGCCCGGGCGCGCCTCGACGCCCCAGGCGCCGCGCTCGACGAGCTTGTCGTAGGCTCGTGCCGCGTCCTTCACCCGCCAGGCCATCGCGCACACGCTCGGGCCGTGGCGGCGCGCGAAGTTCTGCGCGAACGAGCGCGGCTCGGCATTGACGATGAAGTTCACGTCGCCCTGCTTGTAGAGCAGCACGTCCTTGTGCCGGTGCTTCGCCACCGCCTTGAAGCCCATGCGCTCGAAGAGTGCCCCGAGCGCCTTGGGGTCGGGCGCGGCGTACTCGACGAACTCGAAGCCGTCGGTGTCGATCGGGTTTTCCCAGTGGCTGGTCATCGGTGAGATGCTACCCTGCACAAAAAGCCAGTACCTCCTATTTCTCTGGAGCGTCAGGACTACGCCCTAAATGGGGACAGACCCTATTTCAGGCTTGCCGGACGGCGGCCGCGTGGCTTTGCCGGCACGCCGAGCCGCCAGCCATTGCGCGTGGCCTTGCGGATCTCCTCTGCGATGCGGCTATCCAGCGGGACTTCGAATAGCGAGCGGTATCCGCGGCCGATCGATTCAAGTGCCGCGTGCCGCGTGATCAAGGGGTCCTCGTGTCCAAGCGCATTCACGCGGAAGCTCGACCAGGAATACGCATCGGGATTCGACACCATCTTGGCGCGCACGGGATTGAGCTCGATATACCGGTAGCACGCGAGCACGTAGTCTTCCGTTGGCACCAGGCAGGAATGGAAGCGGCCCTCCCAGAGTGTGCCGCTGCGGCCGTGCGCCATATTGAAGGTCTGCACATAGCACTGCCCGAGGTGCTTCATGAGCTTTGCGCACGCGGCCGCGGACGCAGGCGTGAGAAGCAGGTGCACATGGTTAGTCATCAGGCAGTAGGCATGGATCGCACAGCCAAACTCGGGCGCGTACTCGCGCAAATAGCGCAGGTACGTTCGGTAATCGGACCCAGCCACGAAACAGGCCGAGCGGTTGTTGCCCCGCTGGATCACGTGGAGCGCTACGTCCGGCAGGACAACCCGCGCAGTTCTGGGCATATGGCGGCAACGCGCCTCATGCTGGCGCGGTTGACGCTGCGCGTCCTGAAATGGGGTCTGGGTGATTTCAACCCGTCGAGGCAACAGTAGCTTTTAACGCCTCCGACGGCGTACGCCAGTTTAAGGTTTCTCGAGGGCGTTCGTT
>SCTY01000081.1 GCA_004297625.1 Betaproteobacteria bacterium
CTCGGTCTACTCGCCGAGCTTTTACGGCGGCGTCGACTGGTTCCTGGTGCCGGTCACGATCGACGAGATCGAGCGCATCGAGGTGCTGCGCGGCTCGAATTCCGCCACCTACGGCTCGAATGCGTTCATGGGCGTGGTGAACATCGTCACCCAGCAGGCCGGCGACCATCCGGGCAGCGAATTCAGCGTGGCGCTCGGCAACGATGTGCTGCGCGATTTCGGCGCGCGGCACGAACTGCGCAGCGGCGATCTCAGCCTGCGGCTGAACGCCGAGGTGCGCTACGATCACGGGCACGCGACGCTGGTCGATTCTCCCCGGCACGGCATCGCCACGCTGCGCCTCGACTACCAGTTGAGCAGCCAGAGCGAAATCAGTTTCTGGGCCGGCATCAACGATTCGCGGCGCGGCTTCGGATACGCGGGCGAGCCGGCCAACACGAACGGCCTGCGCGCGCATCGCGCGGCCTACAGCTTCAGCCATCTGCGCTGGCGGCGCGCGCTCGGTCCCGCCGAGGAACTCCAGATCGGCTATTACCGCAACGAGGAGCGCGCGCAGGAGGAATCGCAGGTCTATCTGCCGCCATTCTTTCCCGTGGTGCCGGTCGATTACAACCGCACCTCGGTGCGCGACAACTTCGATTTCCAGCATCTGTTCGCGCCGTCCGCGCAGACGCGGCTGGCCTGGGGCGTGGAGCTGCGCAGTGACCGCATCCGGTCGCAGCGCTTCTTCTACGTCAGCGGCACGGAGAAGCAGGAACTGGCGCGCCTGTTCGGCAACCTGGAATGGCGGCCGCACCCGAAGCTGACCCTGAATGGCGGCGCCATGATCGAGCGCTACGCCGGCCGCAACGCGAAGCTCGCTCCGCGGCTGTTCGCCAACTGGCACGTCGTGCCGGGGCACACCGTGCGCGCCGGGAGCACGGTCGCCTACCGCGCGCCGTCACTGTTCGAGGAAAGGGCCGACATGCGGTTCTATTCCAACGGCTATTCGGGCACGCTGCTGCAGGTTTTCTGGATCGGCCAGCCGGCGATCCGTCCCGAGCGCATCCACGCCAACGAACTGGGCTATGTCGGCCAGTTCAAGACCTGGGAGGCGGTTCTCGACCTGCGCATGTTCTGCGAGAAGATCACCGATTTTGCGCAGGACGTCGCGGTGGCGCCGCCGCCGGGCGTGCTCTTCGCGCGCTCCAATTCGTTCATCAACAGCGACCTTCCGGTGCGTTTCAGCGGTTTCGAATGGCATTACAAGGCGCGGCCCGTGAACGGTGCGCAGTTCGTCGCCGGCCACGCCAGCGTCAAAGCACGCTCGGAACTCGGCGGCGGCTCGCTGGCGCGCCAGACCCCGAAACACACGACGACGCTCACCTGGATCCAGGACTGGTCGAGCCGGTGGTCCGGGACGCTCACTGCGATCCGCTACGGCGCGTACCAGTGGGGCAGCGGTTCGCTGCCGGTGCCGGGCTACACCGCGTTCGATGCGCGTCTGGCGTACCGCTTCGGCACGCCAGCGAGGCCCGCGGAAGTCGCGCTGGTGCTGCTCAACCAGGGCAGGCGCCATGAGCAATACGTCTTCAACGACAACGCCGCGATCGGCAATCCCGTGCCGCGGCTGGTCTTGCTCACGGCGCGCTTAGGGATTTGAGGCGCCGCGCGGTCCAAGGCGCGTGCGGCATCAACGCGCCGCCTTGCTTCGCTTGACCTAAATCAAACACGCACCGGGCCGCAGCGCCCAACCTCCTCGCTCAAGGAGGCAAACGCTCGGGTGTACGAAATCCGGCTTCACGGACGCGGCGGGCAGGGTACGGTGATGGCGGCCAACCTGCTCGCGCACGCGCTGGTCGAGGAGGGCAGGCACGTGGTCGCGATCCCCTCTTTCGGCTTCGAGCGGCGCGGCGCGCCGGTCGCCGCCTTCCTGCGCTTCGACGACGCGCCGATCCGGCGCATGACCAACATCTACGAGCCCGACTGCATCGTGTGCATCGATCCCACGGTGGCGCGCGCCGTCAACATCTTCGACGGCATCCGCGAAAATGCGACGCTGGTACAGGCAACCCGCAAACCGCTCGGCGAGCTGAATCTCCCCGGGCAGGTGGCGCGCGCAGGGCTGTGCGACGCGGTGGGGATCGCGCTGGAGATCTTTCGCCGGCCGATCACCAACACCCTCATGCTCGGCGCGTTCGCGCGCACCACCGGGCTGGTACGCCTGGAATCGCTGCAGGCGGCACTGCGCGGCGAAGGGGGGCTGCGCGACGCCGCGCTGGAGCAGAACCTCGCGGCGCTGGCGCGCGGCTACGAGGTCACGGCCGTGCACGCGATCGAGCGCAGGGCGGCGGCGTGAAGCGCCAGGCGAAGCCGTTCTTCGACGCCACGCGCATCCCGGGCGACCTGGCGCCGATCGCGACCGAGGCGAGCCCGATGCTGCCGGGCGACTGGCGCACGCTGCGTCCGGTGGTGGATCGCCTCAAGTGCGTCAAGTGCGCCGTGTGCTGGCTCTACTGCCCGGTGCAATGTGTGGTGGAGAAGCCGCGCTGGTTCGATTTCAACCTCGCCACCTGCAAGGGCTGCGGCATCTGCGCCCAGGAATGCCCGCAGCGCGCCATCGCCATGATCGAGGAGGCCGCGTGAGCGCGCTGCCGCAGGCGAGACCGCAGCACGTGGTCTGCGACGGCAACGAAGCCGCAGCCTGGGGCGTGGTGCTGTCGCGTCCCGATATGGTGGCGGTCTATCCGATCACGCCGCAGACCTCGCTGGTCGAGGCTCTGGCGCAATTCGCAGCGGACGGTGTCCTCGACGCGGAGATGGTGGCGGCCGAGGGCGAGCACAGCGTGCTCTCGGTGCTGCAGGGGGCCTGCCTCGCTGGCGCGCGCACCTACACCGCGACTTCGGGCCCGGGACTGGCGTTCATGTTCGAGCCCTACATCCGTACGCCGGGCCTCAGGCTGCCGATGGTGATGTCGCTGGTCACGCGCGACACGCTGTCGCCGCAATGCGTCTGGGGCGGGCACCAGGACGCGATGAGCGTGCGCGAGATCGGCTGGATCCAGATGTACTGCGAGACGGTCCAGGAAATTCTCGACACCGTGATCATGGCCTTCAAAATCGCCGAGCATCGCGACGTGATGCTGCCGGTCAATGTCTGCCACGACGGCAACTACCTGTCCTTCGGCGTCTGCCGCGTGGATCTGCCGGAGTCCTCCGGCGTCGATGCGTTTCTCGGCCAGCCCGACACCAACTGGCACGTGGCGCTCGATCCCGACCGGCCGATGGGTGTCGATCCGCTGACCGGGGGCGGCGGCGGACCGGGGCCGGCGCTCTTCGCGCGCTACCGCAAGGGCCAATGCCGCGGCATGCAGAACGCGCTCGGCGTGATCGAGGACGTGCACCGCGGGTTCCGCGCGCGCTTCGGGCGGGGGCATGCGCCGCTCATCGAGGAATACCGGCTCGACGACGCCGAGTACGCGATCGTCACCATCGGCAGCATGACGGGCGCGGCCAAGGACGCGGTGGACGAAGCGCGCCGGCTCGGGCAGCGGGCGGGGCTGATCAAGGTGAAGACCTACCGCCCGTTCCCGCTGCAGGCGATGGCGCAGGCGATCGCCAAGGTGAAGGCGGTGGGCGTGGTGGACCGCTCTGTGAGCTTCGGCTGGAACTGCGGCCCCTTGCACCAGGATGTGCTCGGCACGCTGGCGACGCTGCCGCAGCGCGTTGCGGCGGTGAGTTTCATCGGCGGCCTCGCGGGCGCCGACCTGACGCCGGCGCATTTCGCGCGCGCGCTGCAGACCACTGCGCAGGCACTGGCCGGCGCGCCGCCGCTGGCGCCGGTCTGGCTGAACGAGGACGATCGCTGACATGCTGCAGGCGCGATATCTCCTGGTCGGCAGCAGCCATGCGGCGCTCGAGGCGCTAGCCGCGATCCGCATGCACGACGCCGAAGGCAGCGTGCTGCTCGCGACGCGCGATGCGGCGCCGCCCTATTCGCCGACCGTGCTGCCGTACGTGGTGTCCGGCAAATCCGATGCGGAGCGCGTGCGCTTGCGCGGTGCGCGCTATTTCGAGGAGCAGAAAGTGGCGCTGCGCTGCGGCAGCGCGCTCGCCTCGCTGGACACTGCGGCGCGCGTGGCCCGATTCGCCGACGGCGAACAGGTCGAATACGAGCGTCTGCTGCTCGCGACCGGAGCCAGTCCCGCGATTCCGCCGATTGCCGGGCTGAAGCAGGTGCCGTACCACGTGCTGCGCACGCTGGAGGACGCGCTGCGCTTGCGCGCCGCGCTCGGCAGCGCGCGCAAGGCGGTGGTGCTCGGCGCCGGGCTGGTCGGCATGCATGCCGCCGAGAACCTGGTGAACGCGGGCGCCGAGACGACGGTAGTTGAGATGCAGCCGCAGGTGCTGCCCGGATACTTCGACGCCCAGGCCGCCAGCCTGATCGCGCAAGCCTTCGGGCAACGCGGTGCGCGCATGCTTTGCGGTCAGGCGGTCATCAGTGCCGCGCCGCGCGGGCAGGGTTTTGCGCTCAAGCTCACCGGCGGGGAACGCGTCGAGGGCGAGTTGCTGCTCGTGGCGACCGGCGTGCGGCCGGCGATCGACTATCTGGCGGGCTCCGGCGTTGCCGCGGAGCGGGGCATCCTCGTCGACCGGCGCATGCGCACGAGCGTCGCCAATGTCTGGGCCGCAGGCGATGTCGCGCAGGCGGCGAGCTTCTATCGCGATGCGCCGGTGGTGAACGGCATCCTGCCGAACGCGGTCGAGCAGGGGCGCGTGGCCGGCATGGACATGGCGGCCGATCCGGGCGCCAGGGACTTCCGCGGCGCGGTGCCGATCAACACCTATCACTTCTTCGGCCGGCAGGCGCTCTCGGTCGGCGTGGACGCGATCGAAGGTGGCGAGACGCATGTGCAATGCGACGAGGCGGCAGGCCGCTATCGCAAGATCGTGCTCAAGGACGATCGTCTGTCAGGCATCTTCTCGATCGATGCGCCGTTCGACCCCGGCATCATGGTGGAACTGGTGCTGCGGCGCGTCGATCTCGGGCCGGTGAAGCAGGCGTTCCTCGACGAACCGCGCCAGAGCGCGCGCAGGCTCATGTCGCAGCTCTGGCGCTAGAGTCATGGCCGCCTACGAAACGATCGCCTTCGACGCCGCGAAGTGCACCGGCTGCGGCGACTGCATGAGCGCCTGCGCGCAGGTGAAGACCGGCAGCTTCGAGCATGCCTCTTCGCGCATCCAGATCCTGCCCTCGGCGAACGACGGTTTCGAGCTGGCGCTCTGCCGGCAGTGCGGCGACCCCGGCTGCGTCTCGGTGTGCCCGGCAGCGGCGCTCGAGAAAGACGGCACAACCGGCGTCGTTGCCTGGGACGGCACGAAATGCGTCAATTGCCTCCTGTGCACGGTGGGCTGCACCTACGCCGGCATCGCTTTCGACGCGCGCGCCGGACATGTCACGAAGTGCGACCTGTGCGGCGGCGATCCGGCCTGCGTCACCGCCTGCAGCGAAGGCGCGCTGCGGCACGTGCGGAGCGCGCGCATCTACAGCCACTACGGCGAACTGGAAGACCTGTTCGTGCCCGGGCTCTCGGGCTGCCAGGGCTGCAACACCGAACTGCTCATCCGCCACGTGCTGCGCGCGGTCGGTCCGGAAACCGTGGTCGCCGCGCCGCCGGGCTGCATTCCCGGGATGGGTACGGTGGGCTACAACGGCAAGACCGGAACCAAGGTGCCGGTGTTCCATCCGCTGCTCACCAACACGGCCTCGATGCTCGCGGGCGTGCGGCGCACGTACAAGCGCAAGGGCCGGGACGTCACCGCGCTCGCGCTGGCGGGCGACGGCGGCACCGCGGACGTCGGCTTCCAGTCGCTCTCGGGCGCCGCCGAGCGCGGCGAGGAGATCCTTTACGTCTGCGTGGACAACGAAGGCTACATGAACACCGGCATGCAGCGCTCGGGCTGCACGCCGTACGGCGCGTGGACTTCGACCACGCCGGTCGGCGAGCGCTCGCACGGCAAGGCGCAGGAAGCGAAGAACCTGCCGCTGCTGATGATGATGCATCGCTGCGCCTACGTGGCGACGGCGTCCACGGCGTTCATGGAGGACCTGTACGAGAAGCTCGCGGCCGCGATCGAGGCAGCCAAACACGGCTTCGCCTATCTGCACATCTACTCGCCGTGCACGTCCGGCTGGCGCTTTCCGTCGCAGGCCAACATCGAAGTGGCGCGCAAGGCGGTGGAGACGGGCTTCGTAGCGCTGTGGGAGTACACGCCGGCGAGCGGGCTGCGCTTCACGCGATCGGTCGACGACCTGCGCCCGGTGGACGAGTATCTCGAAGCGGTCGGCAAGTACCGGCACCTGGACGCGGCGCAGGTGGCGCACATCCAGGCGCACCTGAAGAAGGACCTCGGGTTGCTGAAGGAACTTTCCGCGCGCGGCGCGCAGGCCGATCCGCGCGCGCTCGCAACCTGACCCGGCACTGCCGCGGCGCGGCGGGTTTGCAGTCCTTGGGACTTTTGATCCGATCGGCGGCCGTTAACCCTCGCACGTACAAGTAAGGCTGCGAGTGTCCGACCCTTACTCCCTCATTAGGCCAGAGCTGCAGCGGGAACTCATCCAAAGCCCCGCTGGACACTGAAACATTACTCGATAGTGGACGGGCTGTCCGCATCGATTGACGGTCCAGCGTTCAGTTGCCTTTCCTGTGGCACGGGTTGCTTCAATGGTGTTCGTGTCGACAACCCTGTGCTCGACGCACAGCCTGTCCGCCGCGCCCTCCATCATAAGAAGGGCCACTAGGACTCGCTGTTGCAACCCCGGCTCCGCAATTGTTTGACCTGGCACCGGTACCGTGCTGAGGAAGTTCTTTGAATCTTGAGCGCGTTGTCGTTCCCGATATTCTTCGTCCACAGCGGATTGGCGGGCACGCTGACGCTCCTGAAATTGCTGCTCTTGCTCCTGCAAGCTCGGTCCTAAGGGTGCGGCCTCGGGTTCGATGCGAGGTGTTGGGGATTCGATTTGGCGCAACGGTGTCTTGATGCCGGGAGGCGGCTTTTCCGAATAATGCGTTACCCCCTTTTCGTCTACCCACTTGTAAATTGGGCCGGCAGACGGCGTTGATGCCAGAAGAAAAGCGGTAATAAGAAGAACATACGCCTGTCTTGTGTCCACGAATTCATGCTGCGCCCGTCTTAAAAGTCCGGTTTGCGCCGAGTCAAATGAGAGGTTCTGCACCCCATTGCAGACGTTCAAGCGTAGACTTTCTGACAAGCGCGTCCGCGTGGGGCATGGCCCGAATCCCATGCGGCGGTTTTGTATCTGCTCGACGTGCGCCATGCGGGGGGTGTTCGATTGATGCGGCGAGGCGTCCTCGCGATGCTACTAGCGCTGGGAACCGTGTTTGCCGACGGTGCCGCGCTGGCTCAGCCGCGCTTGCCTCTGATCGTCGTCCTCATGCACGGCAAGGAAGACGCGCTTCGAAACCGGCTGGAGGGGCTGATCGAGGGGTTGCGCGAGCTGGGCTACGTCGAGAATCGAAACTGCCGGATGGAAGTGCGCTGGAGCGACAACCAACTGGATCGCCTGCCTGCGCTCGCGCGCGAGCTTCTGGCCAAGAACCCCGATGTTGCCGTCGGCTTTCCGGTGTTGTCAGCTCAGGCCCTGCAACGCGAATCGAGAAGCGTGCCGATCGTGATCGCGAGCGGCGCCGGGGCGCAGCGCCTGGGCTTGATCGCGAGCCTCGCGCATCCTGGCGGCAATGTCACCGGCCTGCAGAATCAACTCGACGAGCTTGCCGCCAAGCAACTTGAGTTCCTGAAGGAAATCGCGCCCAATGCGAAGCGGGTGATGACGCTTTCATCGGGCTTCTCTGCAGCCGAGCCGGAGGTGCGGCAGGGATCGCGCGTTGCCGCCAAGGCCTTTGGCATGACCCTGATCGAAGCTCTCGCAGACAGCCCGGCGAAACTCGCGCAGGTATCGGCGCTGTGCGAGCGCGAACAGTGCGAGGCATTGGTCGTTCTGTTGGATCCAAATCTGCAGAACTTCCGATTGGAGGTCATCGCAATGGCTGCCCGGCTGCGCATCCCCTCGGCCTATCCGGTCTTGGAGTACGCGGTCGACGGCGGCCTAGTGACCTATTCGAGCGACGTTCGCTCACTGTTCCGTCGCGCTGCAAGCTATGTGGACAGAATCCTGAAAGGGGCGAAGCCCGCGGACCTGCCGGTGGAACGGCCGACCAAATTCGAACTGGTGATCAACTTGAAGACCGCCAGGACCCTCGGCATCAAGATCCCGCAATCAGTTCTGGCGCGCGCCGACCGCGTGATCGAATAGCGCTGCCACGAATGTCTATTTGCGAGGACCCTCTTGTCTTGGTGACTGCGGGCGCGGTCCGTCCGCGCCCGTCTTCTGAGGCGCCTGCGGACGCTGCGCTTTCGGCCTGTCTGGCTGAGCCGGCTGTGGATGCTGTGTCCCGGGACGGATCTGCCGCGGCGGCTGCGGACGCGGCGCACCAGGATGGACTTGCTGAAGTGGTCGGGGTCGATGGACCCACTGCTCGCGCTGCCGGTAGAACGGGCGATCGTGGTAGTGGTCGGCCCAGTAATCGAGCAGGATGAAGCTGAGGACGGCGATGCCGAGCTGGACGCCGTAGTTCAGCACCGGCACGTTGCTGCCCTGGTACGGATAGTAGATGTTGCCCGCATAGACCCATCCGCGGCTCGAAGCTGCAAGCACGTCGCACCAGCTGTAGCTGCTCAGGCAACCCAGCACCGAGATCTCGAAGCCCGCCGGCAGGATGGCAACCACCGGATAGTCGCGTCCCGGGCCCGCGCGCAGATGCACCTCCTTGGAGGTGTATGCCAGCTGCTGCGCCTGCGCCACAAAGGGGAGAGCCGCCAACGACAACATCAGAAGGCCCATGGCTCCAAGCTTCTTCATGTTGCCTCCATCAGGTCAGTCTCCATTCAGCCACTGCGCAGCGCGCCCGTATTGAGCGGTGTCAAGCACATCGCGACTTGCCAACGGGACGCGCGAGCGCCCACGAACTGCATGGAGTTGCGTCGCGGCGCACCGCGATGCGAAGATCGCCTAATGAAACGACGCAAGCTAGGTGCGCTCGAGGTGCCCGCCATCGGCCTGGGATGCATGGTGATGCCCGGGTTCTACTTTCCCGGCAGCGAGGAGCAGTCCATCGCCACGCTGCACCGGGCCGCGGCGATCGGGGTCAACTTCATCGACACGGCGGATGCCTACGGCAACGGCAGGAACGAGGAACTGGTTGCGCGCGCGATCAAGGGGCGTCGCGGCGATTACATCATCGCCACGAAATTCGGCAACGTGTGGCGGCCGGACGCGGATTACGGCGTGGACGGCCGGCCGGAATACGTCGCCGCCGCCTGCGAAGCGAGCCTGAAGCGCCTCGGTATCGAGACGATCGACCTTTACTACCAGCACCGCGTGGACCCGAAGGTGCCGATCGAGGAAACGGTCGGCGCGATGGCGCGGCTCGTCGAGCAGGGCAAGGTGCGCCATCTCGGTCTGTCGGAGGCGTCGGCGCAGACTCTCCGGCGCGCGCACGCGGTGCATCCGATCGCGGCGCTGCAGACCGAGTACTCGCTCTGGACGCGCGACGCGGAGCTCGAGATCCTGCCGCTATGCCGGGAACTCGGGATCGGCTACGTCGCCTATTCGCCGCTGGGACGCGGCATCTTCGGCGGCGCTATCGCCGGACCGGAAAGCCTCGCGGAAGGGGATCGCCGGCGCGCTCACCCCAGATTCCAGGCCGACAACCTGCGCGCCAACGTGGCATTGGTGGAACCGGTGAAGCGCATCGCCGCGGCGCACGGCTGCACTCCGGCGCAGGTGGCGCTCGCCTGGCTGCTCGCGAAGAGCGATGACATCGTTCCGATTCCGGGCACGCGCCGCATCGATCATCTGGAGGCGAACGCGGCGGCCGCGGACCTGGCGCTGACGGCGACAGACGTCGCCGCGCTCGACGCGGCGTGTCCGCCCGGCGCGGCCCAGGGGCCACGCTATCCCGCGAGCGCGATGGCGAAGCTGAACGGCTGAAACCGGCGTTCGCCGGGCGCTACTTCGCCAGCGCCTTCATGCCGCGCTCGAGGCCGTCGATGGTGGTCGGGAACATGCGGTTGCCCATCAGTTCCTTGATCACCTGGATCGACTGGCGATAGGCCCAGATCTCCTCCGGCTCGGGGTTGAGCCAGATGCACTTCGCATAGATGTCGGTGACGCGCTTCAGCCACACGGCGCCTGCTTCCTCGTTGAAGTACTCGATCGAGCCGCCCGGCTGCAGGATCTCGTAGGGGCTCATGGTCGCGTCGCCCACGAACACCACCTTGTAGTCGTGGCCGTACTTGTGGAGCAGATCCCAGGTGCGCGTGCGCTCGGAATGGCGCCGGCGGTTGTCCTTCCACACGAAATCGTACAGGCAGTTGTGGAAGTAGAAGAACTCCAGGTGCTTGAACTCGGTCTTTGCCGCCGAAAAAAGCTCCTCGGCGAGCTTGATGTGGTCGTCCATGGTGCCGCCGATGTCCATCAGCATCAGCACCTTGATGGCGTTGCGGCGCTCGGGCCGCATGTGGATGTCGAGGTAGGCCTTCTTCGCCGTGGCGTTGATGGTGTTCTCGAGATCGAACTCGTCCGGCGCGCCCTCGCGCGCGAACTTGCGCAGGCGCCGCAGCGCGACCTTGATGTTGCGCGTACCGAGCTCCACCGAGTCGTCGAGGTTCTGGTACGCGCGCTGGTCCCAGACCTTGACCGCGCTGCGGTTGCGGCTGCGGTCCTGGCCGATGCGGATGCCTTCCGGGTTGTAACCGTATGCACCGAAGGGCGATGTGCCGCCGGTGCCGATCCACTTCGAGCCGCCCTGGTGGCGTCCTTTCTGTTCCTCCAGACGCTGCTTCAGGGTCTGCATCAGCTTTTCCCAGCCGCCGAGCGCCTTGATCTGCGCCTTTTCCTCTTCGGAAAGCGTCAGCTCGACCTGCTTCAGCAGCCATTCGAGCGGGATCTGCGCCTCGATGCC
>SCTY01000027.1 GCA_004297625.1 Betaproteobacteria bacterium
GTCGTGGCGCGGGGTCTTGCCGACGTTCTCGAGATCGGTCAGGCGCACGCACTTCTGGACCGAGCAGGCGCGGCGGTACGGCAGGCGATCGGGGTCGAGCCCGTAGTAGGGCTTGAATTGCACCATGCCGGCGGTGGTGAACAGGAGCGTGGGGTCGCCCAGCGGCGCCAGGGGCGACGAGGGCACGACGGTGTGGCCGCGCGCGGCGAAGAAATCGCGAAAGCGCGCCCGCAGTTCGCTGGACGTCATCTTCTTCATGGGGCGCAGTTTACCGGAAAGGGGTCGGCCCGGGATAGCCCCGGCCGGAGATCAGACAGTATGGAACGACCGGCTCGCGGTCGTAGGGTCAGGTCCGCTCGCGAGAGCGTCTGACCGGTGGCGGGTTAGGCCGCCACGCTCGATCGCGGGTTAGCACCCTGCGGCGCCAGAGCCGCATACGAAGGGAGCCGGTCGTGTCCGAACACGCTATCACCTACGTCGGCCTCGATGTACACAAGAGCTCGATCGCGGTCGCCCTGTTGCCCGCCGGGGGCGGCGAGCCCGTGGAGTGGCAGGAGCGCAACGAGATCCCGGCGATCCACCGCCTGGTGCGCAAGCTCCAGCGTGAAGGCGGCACGGAGATCTCCTGTTGCTATGAGGCCGGCCCCACGGGCTACGCGCTGTGGCGGCAGCTGACCGCGCTCGGGGTGCGCTGCGCGGTGATCGCCCCGTCGCTGATCCCGGTCAAGCCGGGAGCACGCATCAAGACCGATCGGCGCGACGCGCGCAAGCTCGCCGAGCTGTGGCGGGCCGGGCTCCTCACCGAAGTCCAGCCCCCCTCGGAGAGCGACGAGGCGCTGCGAGACCTGTGCCGCTGCCGCGACGACGTGCGCGACGATCTCCTCAGGGCGCGCCACCGCATGAGCAAGTTCCTGCTGCGGCGACACTGCATGTTCACCGGCAGCAAGCACCACTGGGGCACGCGTCACATGCACTGGCTCGAGCAGTTGCGCTTCGACGACGGGGCGAGCCAGGCCACCTTCGACTCGTACTTCCTCGCCATCCAGCAGAACGGAGAACGCATGGCGAGGCTCGACGCCCGGCTGGCCGAGTTCGGCGCCGAGGAGCCCTACCGCGAGCCGGTGGCGTGGCTGCGCTGCTTCCGCGGCATCGACACGGTGACGGCGGTGAGCCTGGTGGCCGAGCTCCACGACTTCCGACGCTTCCGCTCGGCTCGCGCGTTAATGGCCTACTTGGGCCTGGTCCCCAGCGAGCACTCGAGCGGCGAGAGCGAGAAGCGAGGATCGATCACCAAGGCCGGCAACCGTCACGTGCGTCGCTTACTCGTCGAGGCGGCGTGGCACAACCGCCATCGGCCCGCGCTCAGTTTGCCGCTCCGACGGCGGCGCGAAGGGCAGCCCGATCGCGTACTGGCCATCGCCGATCGAGCGCAGGAGCGGCTGTCGCGTCGCTGGGTGCGCATGAGCGCGCGGGGCAAGCCGCAGCCGAAAATCGTCGTGGCCGCCGCACGCGAGCTCGTCGGCTATCTCTGGGCCACACTCGCACCGGAGCAGGCGCCGCTTCCCGCCTGAGGAGCGAGGGGCAATCGAACACCGAAGCAGGTGTGGTGGCGGATGAAGGTCGGCACGATCTGGAGGACGCGCGGC